>NZ_JBIWAK010000001.1:485383-1376109 GCF_044759995.1 Streptomyces sp. NPDC098781 | reverse complement strand
CCCCGCGGGGGGGCCCGGGGGGGGGCGCCCCGCCCCCCCCGCGGCTGGCAGGGGGGTCTTTTGTTTGTGGTGGTTTGTGCCGGGGGGGGGGGGGGGGGGGGGCCCCCCCCCCCCCACGACCACCGCACACCCGCTTGGCGGATCACAGGTTTCCGATCCGGGTGACGCAAATGGCCAACAGGAATGCTCCCGCACCGCATTTGGTCAAGTTGGGTAAACTTTCAACTTTCGCGCGTACAGAGGGCCTGCGTGGTGGTGTCGGCGGCCAGGTCGGCACTCGTGCACGGCGGTCGGCAGGGAGTGCTGCACGGGCTGACCACCACCGGCGGAGTGATCACCTCCGCGGGTGTGGTGCTCGCCGCCACCTTCGCGGCCCTCATGGTGATCCCCCTGGCCTTCCTGGTACAGATCGCCTTCATCGTCGCCTTCGGCGTTCTCCTGGACACCCTCGTGGTCCGCTCACTGCTGGTACCCGCGCTGGTCATCGACCTCGGTCGCTGGGCGTGGTGGCCCAGCGATGTGGCGCGACGCGTGCCCGGGCCTGATGAGGCGCTGGTGAGTGCCTCCGCGTAGGGGTGGCCGACGTGCCGTCGGCCCGGCCCGCGTTTAGCGTGGGCCGGGTCGGCGCCGCGCGAAGAGGAGTCGTTCCATGCAGGTCACCCGGAGTCCGCTGCGGAGTCGGACGGCCGCACCGGCAACCCGGTCGTCGACGCGGCCGTACTCAACCGGCACTGGGTCGCCACAACCCGGTACCGACGTGGACACCGACACCCACGAACGGTCGCAGGTGGGCCGTCCGCGGCCGCCGATCCATCTCCGCGACGGACCGGCTCGGTTCAGACGTCCGCGCGGCCGGGACTGACGGCGGGAGCGCCTCATGCACTGGCTTTTCGGCGATCAGCTCGGTCCGCACTTCCTGCGCCCGTCCGAGGACAGCGGCCTCGGCCGTGACTCGCCGCTGCTGATGATCGAGGCCCGGTCGGTGTTCCGGCGCCGGCGCTTTCACCGGGCCAAGGCCCACCTCGTCCTCTCCGCGATGCGTCACCGGGCGGCCGAACTCGGCGATCGTGTCACCTACGTCCGCTGCGACACCTACCGCGAAGGACTCACCCGAGCGGCGGGCGAGGACCCGCTGACCGTGCATCACCCCACCTCGCATGCCGCGGTGCGGCTGGTGCGCTCGCTGTCTCACGTCAGGGTGGGGCCGGCGCGGGGATTCCTGGTGCCGAGGGACGCCTTCACCGGATGGGTGGAAGCCCAAGGTGACAAGCAGCTGCGTCTGGAGAGCTTCTACCACTGGGTCCGGCGCCAACACGATCTGCTGATGGACGGCGACCAGCCTGCCGGAGGCCGGTGGAACCTCGACCACGACAACCGGCAGCCGCCGCCCCGCGACGCCACCGTCCTGCCGGTCGGCCGTCCCTACCGCCCGCGCGAGGACGACATCGACGACGAGGTCCGCCACGACCTCGACCGCTGGGAGAAGGACGGCGACGTCTCCTTCGTCGGCCGGGACGGGCCGCGCCTGTTTCCCGCGACCCGCACCGAGGCCCGGTCCGCCCTGCGCCGGTTCGTGGCACACCGGCTCGGCACGTTCGGGCCGTACGAGGACGCCATGCTCGCCGCCGACCCCGTCATGAGCCACAGCCTGCTGTCCTCCTCGCTCAACCTCGGCCTGCTCGATCCCGCCGAGTGCGTGGAGTCGGCGGAGTCGGCGTGGCGGGACGGACGGGCTCCGCTGAACAGTGTGGAGGGCTTCGTCCGGCAGGTCGCCGGCTGGCGGGAGTACGTGTGGCAGCTGTACTGGCACTTCGGCGAGGACTACCGGCACTCCAACACGCTGCGCCACACCGCCCCGTTGCCCGGCTGGTGGAACGACCTCGACGCGGACGACGTGGACGCGCACTGCCTGCGCACGGTCCTGTCCCAGGTCCGCGACACGGGCTGGACCCATCACATCCCGCGACTGATGATCCTCGGCAGTCACGCCCTCCAGCGCGGCTGGGACCCCGCCGCGGTCACCGACTGGTTCCACCGGTGCTTCGTCGACGGCTACGACTGGGTGATGGTGCCCAACGTCGTCGGCATGTCCCAGTACGCCGACGGCGGCCGTATGACCACGAAGCCGTACACGTCCGGTGGTGCCTACGTGAACCGGATGAGCGACCTGTGCGGGCCGTGCGCCTACCGTCCCGGGGACCGTACGGGCCCACACGCCTGCCCCTACACGGCGGGCTACTGGGCCTTCCTCGACCGGCACCGCTCCCGGCTGGAGCGCAATCACCGCATGGCCCAGCCCCTGCGCGGGCTGGATCGCCTGACGGACCTCGACGAGATCCGGCGTCAGGAGCGGTCACGCGGCGACACCCCGCCGTAGGGGCGCACCGCCCGTGGGCGTGGGCCCACGGGCAGGGCCGCTTCCCGCAGCGCGGAATCCGGCTCATCCGCATCCGCATCCGTCGCGACGGCAGAAGTACTCGCGTGCGGGTGACCGAGAGTGAAAGGGGCCGCGCATGCTTGGACTGAGGCCGACGGTGTCGGCCGGACCGGCCGCACGTGCCGGCTCCCCCGCGACGACCCTCGACGCGACCAACGCGATCAGAAACGTCGAAGCGCTCCTGGAGCAGGTCCTCGACACCCGGCTGTGCCAGGCCCGCGAGGTGGACCCCGTGTTCGCCGCGCATGTGGCCGACCGGGTCGCCGGGCTGATCCGGCGGGGCGGGAAGCGGCTGCGTACCGCGTTCGTGTGGTGCGGTTGGCGTGCCGCCGGTGGCTCGGGCGACACCACGGCCCTGTGGCAAACGGGGGCCGCCCTCGAACTTCTTCAGGCGTGTGCCCTCATACACGACGACGTGATGGACGGAGCACAGCTGCGTCGCGGCGGTCCGGCGGTGCACGTCGAACTGGCGGGCCTCCTCGGGACCGCGCGGACGACCGGATCCTCCGAGTCGTTCGGGGCCTGCGCCGCCGTCCTCGCCGGGGATCTCGCGCTGACCTGGGCCGACGACCTGATGACGGAAACGGCTCTGCGCTCGCCGCACGGTTCGCGCCTGTACGACGAGTGGCGGGCCATGCGCGGCGAGATGGTCGCCGGGCAGTACCGCGACCTGTATGCGCAGGCGACGGGCTCGTCCGAGGTGGGCGAGGCGCTGACCGTCGCCACGCTCAAGAGCGCCCGGTACACGGTCGAGCGGCCCCTGACCCTCGGCGCGTCACTGGCCGGCGCCGACGCGCGCGTCCTCGACGCCCTGCGTTCCGCCGGACGGTGTGCGGGGCTGGCCTTCCAGCTCCGCGACGACCTGCTCGGTGCCTTCGGAGATTCCTCGCTGACCGGCAAACCGGTCGACGACGACCTGCGGTCGCGCAAGCTCACGTATCTGCTCGCCGTCGCGGTCGAACTCGCCGAAGCCTCCGGGGACGACGCGGCAGCCGAAGCGTTCGCCCCTGGTGCGGCCCAGCGGTCGCAGCTCGTCGTCGAGCGGATGCGTGCGGCGCTGGAGCGGACCGGGGCCCGGGCCGTCACGGAGTCGAAGATCGCCGAGTTGGCGGCCATGAGTCTGCGGCACTTCGAACGGACGGGCGCGGAGGCCGCCGTACTGCGTGAGTTCGCGTCGCTGCTCGAACGGGCCACGGGCGTCGCCCTTGATCGCACCGGGGAGCACGCGTGAGGACGGTAGCGGGCCGGACCGACCATGTCGTGGTTGTGGGTGCCGGGCTGTCCGGCCTGGCCTGCGCCCTCCATCTGCTGGGCGCCGGCCGCCGGGTCACGCTCGTCGAGCGGGAGGCGGCCCCGGGCGGCCGGGCCGGCCGGACGCGCCTCGGTGGCTACGAACTGGACACCGGGCCTACGGTGTTGACGATGCCGCACCTCGCCGACGAGGCCTTCGCGGCGGTCGGCGACAGCCTCGCCCGCCGTATCGAGCTGGTGGCGCTGCATCCGGCCTATCGGGCGTGCTTCGCGGACGGGACGTCGCTGGACGTCCACACCGACGGCGAGGCCATGGAGGCGGAGGTGCGGCGCTTCGCCGGACCCACCGAGGCGGCCGGCTACCGCGACCTGCGGGACTGGCTGGAGCGGCTGCACCAGGCGCAGATGCGGCGCTTCATCGACGCCAACTTCGACTCGCCGCTCCAGCTCCTCAACGCCGACCTGGCGCGGCTGGCGGCCCTGGGCGGCTTCGGCAGGCTCGACCGCCGCATCGGCCGCTTCCTCGCCGACGCCCGGCTGCGCCGGGTCTTCTCCTTCCAGGCCCTGTACGCCGGAGTCGCCCCCGCCCGGGCGCTCGCGGCCTACGCCGTGATCGCCTACATGGACACCGTGGCCGGAGTCTGGTTCCCCAAGGGCGGCATGCACGCGCTGCCCCGCGCGATGGCCGACGCGGTCGCCGACGCGGGAGGCGACCTGCGGTGGTCGGCCGAGGTCGGGACGCTGGAACGATCGGCGGGCCGGGTGCGCGCCGTGCACCTCACCTCGGGTGAGCGGATTGCCTGCGACGCGGTGGTGCTGAGTTGTGAACTGTCCACCGCCCACCAGCTGCTGGGCCGCGCTCCCCGGCGCCCCGTGCCGCTGCGTCACTCACCGTCCGCTGTGGTCCTGCACGCCGGGACGGACCGCACCTGGCCCGGTCTGGCCCACCACACGCTCTCGTTCGGCGCGGCCTGGGAGAGCACGTTCAGGGAACTGACCCGCTCGGGAACGCTGATGAGCGACCCTTCCCTGCTCATCACCCGCCCGACGACCCACGACCCCGCCCTGGCACCGCCCGGCCGGCATCTGCACTACGTGCTCGCCCCGTGCCCGAACACCTCCGTCGGGCCGTCCGCCGCCGCCTGGCGGGACCTCGGCCCGCGCTACCGGGACAGTCTGGTCGCCGAGCTGGAGCGGCGCGGCTTGGGCGGGTTCGCGGAGAGCATCGAGGAGGAGCTGTTGGTGACTCCGCTGGACTGGACGGCTCGGGGCCACGCGGCGGGCAGCCCCTTCTCGGTCTCCCACACCTTCGCCCAGACAGGCCCTTTCCGGCCGCGCAACCTGGTACGCGGTGTGGACAACGCCGTGCTGGCCGGCTGCGGCACCACCCCCGGGGTGGGCGTGCCGACGGTGCTGATCAGCGGCAAGCTCGCCGCCGCCCGTATCACCGGCGTCACGGCCGGCCGCGCCACCCACCTCGTCCGCGCTGTCCGGCCGGCCTCGCCGGCCGTCGGCGCCCCGTCCGCCCCGACCGCGGAAGGTCCCTGATGACACGTCGTGAACTGGACGCCGGCGGGATCACCGATCCCGCACTGCGTGCCGCCTACACCCGGTGCCGGCAGCTCAACGCTCGTCACGGGCGCACCTACTTCCTCGCCACGCGTCTGCTGCCGGTGGAACGACGCTCCGCGGTGCACGCCTTGTACGGCTTCGCCCGCTGGGCGGACGACATCGTGGACGACCTCGGCCGGGGCCGGACACCCGACGAACGCGACCTGCTGCTGGCCCGCCTGGAGAGGGACCTCGCACACCAACTGCACAGCGGCGGTGCGGGCGAGCCCGTGGTCCGAGCGGTGGCCGACACCGCCGCACGCTACGGCATCGCGCACAGCCTGTTCTCGGAGTTCCTCGCCTCGATGCGGGCCGACCTGACCGTCTCGGACTATCCGACCTACAGCGATCTGCGTGCCTACATGCAGGGATCGGCGGCAGCGATCGGACTCCAGATGCTGCCGGTGCTCGGCACCGTCGTACCGCGCGAGGAGGCCGCACCGCACGCGGCGGCCCTGGGCGTCGCCTTCCAGCTCACCAACTTTCTGCGCGACGTCGGCGAGGACCTGGACCGGGGCCGTGTCTATCTGCCGGGCGACCTGCTCGCCGCGCACGGCGTGGACCGGCCCCTGCTGGAGTGGAGCCGCCGCACCGGCTGCCCGGACCCGCGGATCCGTGCCGCTCTCGTGGCCGTCGAGGTCATGACCCGCGGCGTGTACCGGGTCGCGGAACCCGGGATCGCCATGCTCGACCCGCGGGTACGGCCCTGCATCCGCACGGCGTTCACCCTGTACGGCGGCATCCTCGACGCGATCGCCGAACAGGACTACGCCGTCCTGCACACCCGCGCGGTGGTACCTCGCGGGCGCCGGGTCGCCACGGCCGCGTCCGGAGCCGCGAGCGTGATCGGGGCCCGATGGCGCGCCCGCGGCACGAGCCCCACCCTCGTACGGGGTGAGCCGGCACTACAGGGGAAAGGACAGGCAAGGTGACCGACCGAGCCCGCAAGCCCCGCTGGACGCCGCCGCTGCGGCGGCGCCGCACACCGGGCTGGGCGACGCAGGCCCCCACCTGGCGGGACGCACGGCCGGGCCTGATCGCCGAGGTCCTCAAGTCCGCCTCGGCGCGTCCCTCCGGCAATTGGTTCGTCGTCGGCGCCTCCCGAGACGTGCGGGCGGGCCAGCGCCCGCGCGGCAGGACGGTGGGCGGTGTCGAGATCGTGCTGTGGCGCTCGGACTCGGGTGTGGTGCACGCGGGTCCCGGCGCCTGCCCGCACCTCGGGGCACCTCTGCGGGACAGCCGCGTGGTGTGCGGCACGCTGGTGTGCCACTGGCACGGACTGGCCCTGGACGGCGCGGCGTTCGCCGGCTGGGAGCCCTATCCCGTCCACGACGACGGGATTCTCCTCTGGGTACGGCTGGACCAGGTCGGTGGCGAGGAACCGCTCGACATGCCGGTGGTGCCGGCGCGGCCCGCGACGGGCGACGCGCTGGACGCCGTCTTCACGACGGTGGGCCGGTGCGAGCCGCAGGACGTCGTCGCCAACCGGCTCGACCCCTGGCACGGCTCGTGGTTCCACCCGTACTCCTTCGTCGACCTCACTGTCGCCGAAACGCCGAGAGGAGGCGGTGACGACGCGTTCGTCGTCGACGTCTCCTTCCGGGTGACGGGCGCTCTGGTGGTTCCTGTGCGCGCCGAGTTCACCGCACCCGAACCGCGCACGGTCGTCATGCGCATCACCGAGGGCGAGGGGGCCACCTCCGTGGTGGAAACCCATGCCACGCCGCTGACCGCCGAGGGGCACGGGCAGCCGCGGACCGCCGTGGTCGAGGCGATCGTCGCCGCCTCCGACCGCAGAGGGTTCGCGCTCGCACGGGCCGCCGCACCGGCCCTGCGCCCGCTCATGCGCCGCGCGGCCGGCCGGTTGTGGCGGGACGATCTGGCGTACGCCGAGCGGCGCTGGGCGCTGCGAAGCACGGGCCGTTTCCCCGGCTGAACCCCGGCGGCGTTCGGCGGGCGGCGTGCGGGCTTGCCGCTGGGCTCAACGTGCTGCCAGCCCACCGAGTGCGCGCAGCACCGGGGAGCGCCCCGCCCGGGGCACGGTCCACAGCACCTGCCCCCGTACGCCCCGCCGCGCCAGCAGCGCGTTGGCCGCCAGGAAGCCGGTGGTGGCCGCTCGTTCCATCAGCGCGACGGGCAGGTCACAGCGGATCGCGTCGCCGGCCAGCGTCAGCCAGTCATGCGGCGTCCGCACCGTGGGGCGCTCCTGGTGGGAGCCGACGGGGAAGAACGGGCAGTCGGAGCGCCATTCGTGGCGGGCGTCGACGATGTGCGCCTCGCGGGTCTCCGGGTACACCTCGTGGAGTCGTTCCACCAGCCGGTCCTGTACCCGGCCCCGGTGCGCATCGGCGACGGCGTAGGCGTGCAACTCCACCACCGCTCCCCCGTTTCGGGCGGCCCAGCGGGCGGCCTCGCCCTCGTAGCGGTTCAGGACGCTGACGTTGTCCAGGCCGCCGTAGCCGCTGGTACCGAGGAATCCCGGTCGGTCCTGGCGTACGGGCCGGTCGAGCCAGAGCCGGGAGACGAGGAACGGCGGGGCGCTGCGCAGGGCGGCGATGCTGTCGCGCCAGGGGGCGGTGCCCAGGGCGGGGGACGCGGCCACGACTTGGCGCAGCCCCGCGGTGTCGAGGGCGAGGACCACCGCGTCGTGAGCGGTGGCAGCGGTGCCGGTCATCACCGTGGCTCCCCCGCCGTCGCGCGGCTGGACGGCGTCGACGGGGGTGCCGGTGCGGACGGTGGTCCCGAGGCGCAGGAGGTACTCGGCCAGCGGCTCCCAGAGCGCTTGTGGGAAGGGCTCGTTCGGCACGTCGAAGAGCAGTCCCTCGGCCGAGCCGAGGAAGTAGATGTGGAACATCAGCAGCAGTTCGGCGGCGGACAGTTCGCGCGGGTCGGCGAAGAAGCTGCGCGAGAACACCTCGAAGGCCAGGTGATGCGCGGCTCGCGGGAAGCGCACGCCCTCCAGGAACTGCGTGGCACCAACGTGGTCGAAGCGGTCGTACACCTCGGGCACGCGCACGTCGAGCAGCGGCAGAGCAGCCTTCGCGTCCATGGCGGCGAGGTCACGCCAGCCGAAGGTGGGGCTGAGCGCGACGAATCCGAGGGCGCTGAACGGAGGTGTTCGCGGGACGCGGGCGAAGCTGTCGGTCAGGCCGCCGCTGTGCCGCAGCGGGTAGTCGGGCAGCGGGGTGAGGCGCGCGAGGGCGGGATCGGTGCGCCTCAGCAGACCGCGCAGGTTGTAGTACTGACGGAAGAACGCGTGGAAGCCACGGCTCATGGTCACGACGGAACCGTCCGCGAGGCGGGTGCGGTGGCCGGCGAGACGGCCGCCGAGGGACTCCTCCCGTTCGTAGAGGGTGACGCGGGCACCCCGTTCGGCGAGCAGGGTGGCCGCGGCGAGACCGGCGATGCCTGCGCCGATCACGGCGACAGATGGCTCGTCCCCACGGTCGAACCGGTCCCGCCCGGGTACGGGCATCAGTCGCTCGGCCTTGCGGTCGCGGCCCCTGCGGGCGCCGGGGCGTGTCACGCCGGCTCCGTGTGCGCGGTACAGCTGTTGCGGGCGAGGAAGGTGTGCACGATGCCGGTCTGCCACCCGGCGACCCGAACGGCGCGCGCGTCCGTGAACCCGTTGCGGGACAGCCGGTCGGTGAAGGCGGGCGCGGTGTCGAAGGTGAGGACGCTGCGCCACAGGTGGCGGTACAGCGTGCCGTCCCCGGTGAGTGTGCCCGCCGGCAGGATCACGCCTCGGCACACGGCACTCCACACGGCGCGGTCGGCACGCGAGCCGCTGAGGCTGTACTCGTGGACGGCGAGGCGTCCGCCCGGTCGCAGCAAGGTCCTGAGGGTGTGCAGGACCTTGTCGGGATCGGTGACGTTGCGGAACAGGTAGGCCGCGAAAACCGCGTCGAAAGGCCCCTCGCCGGCCGTCTCCACGTCCTCCGCCGTCAGGTGGCGGAAGCGCACGTTCGCCGGCCACGGCTTGGCCAGCGCGCGTCGCAGCATCCCGGACGAGGCGTCGACGGCGGTGACGCGGGCCCGGGGCGCGGCACGCAGCAAGGCGCGGGTGGAGGCGCCGGTTCCGCAGCCGAGATCGAGTACGTGCAGACCGTCACCGTCGTCGGGCAGGCGAAGCCGGCGTGCGGAGCGCAGGAGTTCGGTGCGGTATCCGGGGTTGAGCGCCGTGAGCCGGTCGTAGGTGTGGGACGCGTGGTCGAAGGCGCGTGCCAGGTCGTCATCGCGCAGCGGTGTCATGAGGCGCTCTCCGCGGGTCGTGGGGTGGGACGGAAGCGGCGGGGCAGAAAGGGGAGTTCGACGGCGGTGCGCAGCATCGGTCCGACGGGGGTGCGCAGTCCGATGCCCCACTCCTCCCGCAGCGAGGTCGCCCCGTCCAGGAAACGCAGCAGCCGTTCCGCGGGGACGCGTCTGAACAGGTCCGTGAAGAAGGCGGGGCCGTCGATCCGTTCGGTGTCCAGGGCCCGCAGGAGTACCGCGTCCATGGCCAGCGCCCGTCGCCCGTGAGGCGGGGGCACGAGGGGACGCCCCGCGTCGAGGGCGGCGGCGATGGCCCGGCTCTGGCGCTGCGCGGCGGCGAAGGTGTAGCCGGTCGCGGGTCGGGTGGCACCGCCGGCCGTGCCGATCCGGAAGACGGCGGAGCCGATGCGGCGTGGGAAGCGGGCGTCGGTCATGGGGATGGCGCCTTGCTCCGCCGCTTCCACCGTGAACGCGTCCAGGCGCAGCACCTCTCGGCAGTAGGCGCCGAGCGCGCCCTCGTACGCCGCTGTGGTCAGTGGGGTGCGGGAGAACTCGGTGTACTCGACGAGTGCGCAGTTGGGGGTGAGGGGCAGGACATAGCCGAACGCAAGTCCGTGGCGAGGCTGCGGCACCCGGAAGTCCATCAGGTCGGCGACCGCCGGGTCGAACCGGTCCGCGGCCGTGCGCACGAACCAGCCGCGGAAGTGCTGCACCAGGCAGGTGCGCGCCGGCGGCAGGGCGGGCAGAGGGCGGGAGTCGAAGACGTGACGGGTACGCAGTGTCAGCGTCCGGCCGTCGGATGCCACACAGCTGACGTCCACGCCGTCGGCGGTCTCGTGTACGGCGCCGACGGTCGCCCGCAGGACCCGCGCGCCCGGATGTGCGGCCAGCCGAGCGTGCACGAGCTGTTCGAACCGCGTCGATCGCAGCATGCGGTAGCGCTGCGGAGCGGGATCGACGTTGAGCTCGCTGCCGTCGGTGCCGTGGACCCGCAGGCGCGACCAGGTGGCGCTGATCGCCTCCTCGTAGGCACTCGGTCCTTCCTCCCAGAAGCACCAGGTGCGTTCAGGAGGCCGTGAAGGTCCGTCCGGTGGCTCCACGACGGTGACGGAGCGGGAGGTGGTCGCGGTCAGCTCATGGGCGAGACAGAGGCCGGCTGCCCCGCCGCCCACGATGACCACATCCGGCCTTAGGTCGGGACGGGTGGCGTGCCCGCTCACCTGTCCCGCCGCTCGACGACGGGCGCTCCACCGGGAGCCGTGCGTACGAGTTCGGCGTCCGTCTCCATCGCGTCGACGACCGCCTCCACGAGCTGGCCGGGGTCGCCGCCCGGGGGCATGGGCGGGGCCGCCCCCGCCACGGGCCGGTCGGCGAAGCCGGTGTCCAGATGGCCGGGCCGCACGTCCAGCACCTGGACGCCGGTCCCCCGCGCCTCACGGCGTGCGGCGGCGAGCCATGCGCTCAGTGCCGCCTTCGACGCGCTGTAGTCGGCCATTCGTGGCTGTGGGCGCTCGGCGACCACTCCGGTGAAGGCAGCGATCACCGAGTGGGGCGGCAGGACCGGGAGGGCGGCACGGAAGAAGGCGGCGGGGGCGAGGAAGTTGACCGCCATCAGATGCTCGGCCACCGCGTCGCCCAACTCCTCGGAGGTACCGAAGCCCACGGCACCGAACGCGGTCATGACGGCGTCCAGGCCGCCCATCTCGGCGGCGACAGCGTGCACGGCACATGCGCAGGACGACGGGTCATAGGCGTCGAACAGCGTCGTCGGAGCCCCGGGGTAGGCGCCTGCGACCTGGGCCAGCCGTGTCGCGTCGCGCCCGGCAAGTGCGGGGTGGGCTCCCCGGGCGGCCAGTTCCGCCGTGAGGGCACCGCCGAGGACACCGGTGGCTCCGGCCACCAGCACACGTGCGCCGTTGATGTTCACGTCTCGCTCCGGACCTTGAGTGACGTCACGGAAGGTCGGTCCCGGACAGGGGCCCGGGCTTCATCCGTGTCGTGTCTTCCGTTCCCCGATCGCTGCCGGATGCACGCGGACCGCACCCGGCCGGCGCGGCGTGAACCGAGCGCAGTGCCTGCCCGCGCTGAGGCGGCTGTACGACAGGGGCCGGGGCGGCTGTACGACTGCGGCCGGGGCGGCGTACGCAGGGGCCGGGGCGCCTGTACGACAGCGGCCGAGTCGGCACCATCGCGGGCAACGCGCCCCCACACCGGCCGCCCGCCGGAGTGCACCTCACCCCGGCACAAGTGACTCCACCGCGGTGACGGCCTCCGCCAGCCCTGTCGGGCGCGGCACCAGGCCGGGCACGGTACGACCGGCCCAGCCGGGCCCGAGAGGCAGTACCGCAGGCCTCCTGCGGGCACCACGTATCCCCCACTCCATGGCGGCCACGTATTGAGCCAGTGGCCAGCTGGCCGTCGTACGCGACTGCGCCCAGAGGCACACTGCGGCCGGTCCGATCCTGCGCACCGCGGCCACCAGTGACTCGGCGGGTACGGCTCCGCCGAACATGCGCACCGGAACGCCACGCTCGGCGAGTGCCGCCGCGAGCACCTCCAACGGCAGCGTGTGAGTCTCCCCCGGCACGCAGGCCAGCAGTGTGACGGCGCCCGGCCGGTCGGCCACGTCGGGCGGTGCACTGCGCCTGAGGGCGCCGGAGACATGCCACGACAGGAAGTGTTCGACCTCGACGTATCGCTCGCCCGAGCTCTCCCATTTGCGGCCGACCGCCTGCAACGTCGGCATGATCACCTCGGTCCAGGCGGTGACGAGGCCGTGTTCCGCGATCGTGCCCGCCAGCAGCTGCTCCAGAGCGTTGGCGTCGAGGCGCAGTGCCGCACGGGCGACTCCCTTGCACTCCTGGCGCACGTCGCCCAGGCGAAGGCCGCTGCCGGCTTTGCCGCGCCCGCGGGCGGCCGCCGGTCGTGACGGCGGGGCGGGGCGCCGCCGGGCCTGGTCGCCCTTCGGGGGCTCTTCGTCGTGCGGTGGCCTTTCGTGGTGCGGCGGCTTTTCGTGCCGCGGCCTTTCGTGGATCGGCTTCTCGTGGAGCGGCGACCCTTCGTCACGCGGCGCCCCTTCGTCAAGCGCCAGCCGGGCTGCTTCGGCGGGCGGAAGCCCGGTCGCCGTCAACGCGCACATGCGCTCCAGCCGCGCCACGTCCGCGGGGCTCCAGCGGCGGTGCCTGCCGCCCATGCGGGCGTCGGGACCGAGGCCGTAACGGCGGTCCCACGAGCGGATCGTGGTGGGCGCCACCCCGAGCCGCCGGGCCACCTCGCCGGTCGTCAGTCCGGCCGCGCGCCCCGGCTCCACGTCGTCGCCACTGCTCACATCGGCAGTTTACGACGCACAAACGACGCATGTTGATTGCGTCGTTTCTGCCTCCAAGACTGGCAAGCACGCCCGCCGGGCAGCACGGCACGCGCGGCGACCGGTACGGCTCGCTGAACGGCTTGACCCATCCCCGGCACACGACGAACGGCAGGAGGAACCGGGCCATGAGCACGAAGACGCGATCAGCCACCTCCCTCGCGTCCTCCATCGGCGCGCCACCGCCGGAAGAGACCCTCTACGAGGACGAACTCGCCCGTGGCCTGCTCGGCGCCGACGAAGACGCGTTCGCCGCGATCTACCGGCGCTGGGGCTCCCTCGTCCACACCATGGCCGCCCGCTCGCTGGGCGACTCTCATGAGGCCGAGGACGTCACCCAGCAGGTCTTCATCGGCGCGTGGCGCGGGAGGGCCGGATTCCATGCGGAGCGCGGCGCCCTGGGCGCCTGGCTCGTCGGCATCACCCGCCGCAAGATCGTCGACGCCCTGGCGGCCAGGACGAGGCGCATGACCCTGATCGACGCATCAGCCCGCAAGACCGGAACGCCGTTGCCCGACGGAAGGTCCTCGGACGACGTCGTGGACCGAGTCCTGCTGGTGGACGAACTGTCACGACTCCCCCAGACCCAACGACAGGTGCTGTGTCTGGCCTTCTACGACGATCTGACCCACGCCCAGATCGCCGAGCGGACCGGCATGCCCCTGGGCACCGTGAAGAGCCACGCCCGCCGCGGCCTGCACCGTCTGCACCAGGCGCTGGAACAAGGCCGCACGGACGGACCGCCCGCATAGCGAAAACGGGGCGCCGAAACGACCCGGTCCGCATCTGTCTCGGCGCCGGCGCAGAAACCAAGGATGAGTCCTCGCACTCGGCGGACCCACTCCCCGAAGGGATGATTCCCATGACTTCCCGGCTCCCCCTCGCGATCGCCGCCACGGCCGGCACCTGCGCGCTGGCGCTCGGTGTCACCGCACCCGCCCTGGCGACCGACGCTTCCGACAACCAGGACAAGGGCATGGTGTCGGTCTTCCACGGCGTTCCCGGGTTGACGGTCGACGTCTACGCCAACGGCGACGAACTCCTCAGCGACTTCAAGCCCGGCACCGTCACCGCCCCCCAGTCCCTGGACGCCGGCACCTATGACATCCAGGTCTTCGAAGCCGGCAAGGGCCCGGACGGCACACCGGCCATCGCCAAGAAGATCGAGGTTCCCGCAGGGGCGAACGCCACCGTCGCCGCCCACCTCGCGGCCGACGGCCGGCCGGAGCTGACGGCTTTCGTCAACGACGTGTCGAACGTCCCCGCAGGCGAAGCGCGGCTGACCGTACGTCACGTCGCCGCGGCGCCGGCCGTGGACGTGCGGGCCGGCGGGCAACCGGTGTTCAAGGGACTGGAGAATCCCAAGGAGGCCACCACCGAGGTCGAAGCCGGCACTCTGTCCGCCGATGTCGTGCTCGCCGGCACGGACACCGTCGCCATCGGTCCGGCCGACCTGAACCTCAAGGAGGGCACCAGCAACGTCGTCTACGCCTGGGGCAGCGCCGACGACAAGAACCTGGCGCTGAAGACGCAGACCCTCACCGGCATGGAATCGGCCCCCAACGCCGTCCACGCCGGCGGTAACGGTGCCGCCCTCGCCGTCAACTCCTCCGACCAGTGGCTGGCCTGGGCCGCCGTCGGCGCGGTGTCACTGACGGTGGCGGGCGTACTGACGGCCCGGCAACTCGCCGGCCGACGTGGCTGACGCCGCTCGACGGCTGACCGGCCTCGCGGTGGCAGCTGCCGCGCTGACAGCAGTAGTCGCGCTTCAGCCGTCACCGACCGGTCCGGCCTCACGTCCTGCCGACTTCGGACCGGCCGCGTCCCCACCTGCCCAGGTGGCCGCATCGACGCGGTCTGCGGACCCGCCGGAGCAACGGCCCGAACGCCCCAGTCCCGACCCGCCGCCGGACCGTGTTCAGGTGCCCGGCGTCGGGATCGACGCGGCGATCCGTCCGGTCGGCGTCGACGCACGAGGCGCCCTCTCCATACCCGGCGATCCCACCGTGACCGGGTGGTATCGCTTCGGCCCCGCCCCGGGAAGCGCCCACGGATCGGCTGTGCTCGTCGGGCACGTGGACAGCGACACCGGCGCCCTCGGCGAGTTCGCGGCCCTCTCCGACGTACGGCCCGACGACCGGGTCGATGTGCGCCGAGTCGGCGCCGAGTCCGCCACATACCGTGTCGTCTCACGTTCGACGGTGCCCAAGGACGAACTCCCGTCCTCCGTGTTCCGCCGGGCCGGCCCCCCGGTCCTCACCTTGATCACCTGCGCGCCACCGTTCAGGCCCGAACTGGGCGGCTACCAGTCCAATCTCATCGTCACCGCCAAGCCTTCACCGCCCTGAGAAGGCACCCAGCGCCCCGCCGCTGCCGCGGCCGCGATCGGTGACAAGTCACAGCAAGGGAATCGGAGCGAACGGTGGCCCACCTCGAGCCCGCGCGTCTGGTGGAGTTGGCACTGGAGAGCACCACGCTCAGCGAGGACACCGACGCCCTGCGGCACCTCTCCACCTGTCGCCCCTGCCGGGAGCAACTGGAGCGGATGACACGGGTGGTGGCCCTCGCTCGCAGCGTCGACCCTGCCGATCTGCCCATCGCGCCTGCGGGTCCGGTATGGCAACGGATCACTCAAGAGCTGTCGCAGACCAACGAGCCCAGGCGCCAACCGCCGAGCGGGTGAGATGGGCCCGGCGGGACAGGGATCTCCCGGGGCTCACGCCGACGTCGGATGGACCTGCAACGTGACCTGTGGATCCTGGTGCGTGAGATGCGGGTACAGCCGCCGCGTCCCGTTGGTGAACCGCAGGCCGGCCACGCTCGACGCCGAGCTCGAACAGCCCGGCCAACCACAAGATCAAGGAACAGGTGTAGCTAGGTCGAGTAGAGCCGCTTTCTGCTGGTCGTCGGTACACCCCTGTGTCAGGGCGGCGACTTCCTGGCGGGCGACTTGAGCTTCCTGTTCGTTGAACAGCGTGTCGCCGTACGGATCCACCCAGCCGAGCTTGCCCGCGCCATGCCGGTCAAGGGAACTCAGCACCCTCGCCAACGCCTCACCATGCTCGTAAGAGCCCCGCAGCCATCAATGAGTGGGTGCGACCATCATCCTCGCGATCGGCCTGGCGCTTCACCGATCCTCAGTCTCGAATGCCTGGGCGACGGCGAGGCTGTCCTCGTAGACGTGGTGCCGGGTGACACAGCCGTCTTCAACAGTGAGGTGCAGGGCGAACCGCGCGCGATACGCGCGTCTGGTGGGCCGGGCGGTCTGGCGGATCTCTCCGAGCACGACCGCGTCGTTTCCGTCAATGAGGATGCGCTCGACCTCAGTCGCCACATGTTCCGGCAGATGGTGCTCGGCAAGCTCGCGGTAGTGTGCGGCCGCATCGGCCCGGGTCGACCGGTAACGGATCCACGGCGTGGCAGCACGACCATGCTCGGCCTCCGGCCAGTCCAGCTTCCAGTCGCCCTGCTCGGCGTACAGCTCGGCAATTCGCTCAGGTTCGCCCTCACCGATCCTGCGCAGCAGCTCTTCAACGACGGTGCGCGTGTTCATAGATGCGGCTATGGACATGGCCGCCCCCTCCGTCCTGGCCCGCGCCCTGTCGACGCGGAGAGATGGCCAATCCTGCCCACGCAAGCAAGTTGAGACCATTACCTCTGAAGTAATGCAAAACCATCACCAAGATCGACTTTCGATACACGCCCCAGGTCCGTCTTCATCAGATCCGCCAGAGCAGGAACAATCCTCCTCGACCCAGGACTGTGCGGGGCACGCGGTTCGGTTCCGTCCGCGGGAGAGCAGAGACCCGAGCGGATATCTGCCGGCCGCCCCCACGCCAACGGATCAGTATCCCGCCGAGTCGGCGAACCGGCCGTCAGCTCGTCCGAATGAGGAACCGCTGATCAGCACCACCGGAGCAGCGTTCCTCGATCGCCTCGGCGCCCACAGTGGTGTCGTTGCCTACGATGCCGATGCACCCGCCGCTGGTGGCCGGACGCAGGCGGAAGGTCCCGGCCGTGGCCTCCCAGCGAAAGAGGGTGCCCTGTGCGCAATCCTGACGGGGTTCGAGCATGCCCTTGATCTGATTGGCGCCCATGACCGTCAGACATCCCTTTCCCATCTGGGGATGGTGCCACTGGATGCGGTAGAGGCCCTCCCCCATCGGTTCGAGGTACGTGCGCGGCACCGGCGCCTGCGCACAGGGGAGTTGGACGGCCACGGCGCTGTCGTAGGCGCCGTCGCGGTCGCGTCCGTCGGTCAGGCAGAGATCGACGGTGCGGGCGGGGTGGATGGTCACCCAGCCGTCGACAGGAGCACCCTGTGTTCCGCGCTCGGCGGTGTCGCCAGGGAGCAGCACCCAGGCGGCCAGGGCCAGCATCGCGATCGCGAGCGTGAGCGCGCCGGCGAGGGTGGAGCCCTTGGTTCGGCGGAGCCGCACGAGCGCGGCGCCTTCAGGCTGCCGTGGAGCGTAGGTTTCAGCGTCGCGTGCCGGGACGGAAGCTTCCACGGTGTGAGCGGCGGCGAGCCTGTCTCTGGTGGCCAGCCAGGCGTCGAGCCGCGCGCCGTCCCCGCAGGCACGGACGAACGCGGCCAGGACCTCGGGCCGCGGCATGCTCGTCCGCCGCAATATGTCGGCGAGCGTGCTGCGTGCCAGGACGTCACCTCTGCGGGCGGCTCGCTCCTCCAGTTCTCGATACGTCAGCCCCGAACGCGCCTTGAGCCGCTTCATCGCCGCGATGAAGCCGGCGGCGTCACGGACGTCGTGCAGCGGCACGTCCTCGTCCTCGTCCAGTGATAACTCCCCGACGTTGCCCATGAGCGTCAGCTTGGTGCGTCCCCGCCGAAGGTGGCTACGGCATATTCCGTCATGTCCAGCTGTCCGGGACGAGGTTGCAGCAAGGCTCCCACCAGCCCGGACAGCTCGCGCCTGTCCGGGACACACGGTCTCCCTGGGCCGCCGCCCCAGCACCCGCAAGCCTGTCTCCGTCCAAGCGCTCGCACCACCGAGCACGACTGAAACGAGGGAGCAGCAGTGGAGAAGACCGGTTTGGCGTCACGGATCGGAAAAGCGGGTCTCGGCGTGACCCTCGCGGCCCTGGCCACCGTCGCCTTTTCTGGCACGGCGCAGGCGGCCAGTGTCTACGGCGAGAGCACCAATGGCTGCGCGGACGCCGGGGGCAACTACAGCTACAGCTGGACCGGCAGTGCCCAGGGGCGTGACACCTACAACGCCTACTTCAGCATCACAGTCCGGGACCAGTGCCCGGGCGACGGCTGGGCAGGCGGCCTCTACCTGAGCTACTGGAAGTACCAGAACGGCCAGTGGAGTTGGGTCTCCCAGCAGCGGGTCAAGGTCAACGGTACGTACAGCACGCCGCTGTCCAACGTGGACGGTGTGCAGATCAACGTGTGCAACTACTACCCGGAGAGGGCCCCTTCCGGCTGTAGCCGCGTGCGGTAATCACGGCGCCATCGGGGTGTGCGAGGCGCACACCCCGATGGCGACGGGCTCTGGCGGTGCCGGAGGACACCTCCGGCCCGTTCGCCGCCGCGCGTGGCCGCTCGCCCCCCAATGGCTGCACCAGCCGAAGTGGCACCCGCACCCAGCAGGACAGCTCCGGCTTGCGTCAAACGCGATGTGAGCGACACCGAGCAATTTCAGCGTGACCACCTATCAGGTGGCAGCTCCGGCGCCTCTGGCGTCAAGCACTTGCCGGAGAGGCAGTCAGTTGAAAGCGTCGGTCATGCAGTCCACCCGGCAGTCGGCAGCCTCGTAGCGCTGGCGGAGGGCGGCAGCTGCTTCTTCGCGCTCCACAGAGAGGTACCCGTAGTGCTGGCGCGCCACCCTGGTGACGTCTCCGACCGTGACGATGGCTGGTTCGCCGTGTGCGGCCCGTCGACGCGCTCCGGCGATGGCCATGTCCGCAGAGCGCAGCAGGTTTCTGGAGCGATCCCGGATCACGGCTGCCTGGGCGCGTTTCGCCGAGAGGGGACGCAGGACACGTCCCCTCCAGACGTAGCCGGCGGCGACAAGGATGAGACCGAGCGCTACGAACAGGAGTCCGCCAGGGGCGTGAGGTCGCATCTATCCAGTCTTCACTACTCGCGTGGGGATCGTCATGCCCGCGTCGGCGGCCAAAGCTGCTCGCAGACCGGGCTCCCGGCCTGCTGCGCGCTTTCCGCGAGACGGACCCGGACCACGTCCAGCTCGACGGCACCCTCGCCGAGTGCGACCGGGGCGACGGCAGCCGGGCCGACTACCCCCACAAGCACCGCCGACACGGGTGAACGTACAGGTGGTGACCCACCCCGCCGGGCGACCGCTGTGGATCTCGCCGACCTCACCCCGACCCAGCGAACCATCAGCCGAGCGCGGCTTCTTTCCGCCACCCCACGTAGGACGCGGTCCAATAAAGCTGTCTTCGTCATGCCGTCCCGGCGCTACAGACCGCTCACGGCGCCCCTCCTCGGATGCGTTGATCCGGGAGGGACGCATGGACTACGCCACGAGGAAAAGGAGGCAGACGCTCCGTATTTGCGCAGCTCAAGGCCAGCTCAATTCGCTGTTACAGGAGGGGCAGTTGGGATACGGTCGCACACGTATTCCAATCGGGAACATGACAAGGGGGATCTATGTTCACGCGTTCCGTCATACGTACCACGCTTGCCGCCGTAGCCTTGACCCTGACCACCGTCACCGCTACGAGCGCCAACGCCGCCGCTGACACCGGTACCAAGGAACCGAAGATCGTCGAACTCCGAGGCAACAAGGGCCTCAAGATGGTCGAAGGCGCTGACGGCAAGGCCCTTCTGGAAAGCCAAGCCACGGTGACTGCGGCTGCCGCCAACGTTTGCGGCACCGGCTACACCATCTCCGCCGGCGCCGCGCGCTACGGGAACAACGCCAGCCTCTACCTGTGGTGGAACGGCAAGTACAGCGGCTCCAACAAGCTGTACGACAAGTACATCTGCGGTGTTCTGTTCAACGACACCGGCTACACCCGCAACATGGGCATCAAGCTCTGGTCCAACTACACGGCTGACGCCGTCAAGGAGGACTTCGGGTACTACAAGACCTACGCGGGACCCGTGTACCAGAAGCGCGGCGGCTGCGGTAAGGCGTACTCCTACATGCTGGACGGCTCCGGGGTTGTCGTCGACAACTACTTCACGATGTCCGGATGTAACTGACCTTCACTCATGGCGGGCTGCGTCGTATCGCTTACGGCGCAGCCGTCGCCGCCACCATCGGTGCGGCTGGATACACCGCCAGTCAGGCCGTTCTGGACAGGGCCACGGAATACGAGTGAAGCTGCGCCTGAAACCACGCCTGATCCGACGCCGGTGATCAGTTAGCTCAGCAAGGCGCAGATCGTCACTTGGGCAATGTCGAAGCGTGGGTCGCGCCCGGCGAGTTCGGCATCCATGTGGCCTGCAACGTCAGCAATGACGCGGGAAGTGCTCTCCGGTACAAGACGCAGATCGGTGTCAGCTCCGAAGGCGCCTCGTACAGGTACGCCGATTCCGCAACCGCGTCGACGGTGAGACGCGGAATCAAGCGCCGCAGCGCTTACCAGAGCCCGCGGCCACGGTCGCCTCCGTGAAGTGAGGTGGGAGCTATTCGTGCCTGCTTCACAGGGCTTTCGGGCCTGCTTCACCGGGTCTCTGCCGGGGTGGGGTGGTCAGTGACCCATTGCTGAAGCTCTCGGTGGCGGAATTGATAGGCCTGGCCGGACATGCGCAGTATGCCGGCCCCGGTGGCCCAGTCCAGGAACGCGCGTAGCCGCAGAGGTGTCTTCAGGTAGATGCGAGAGCAGAGCACAAAGGCCAGGTAGCGTCGGCCAGGTCGGGTTCCGCTCACGGCCAGGCCCAAGGTCCCCCAGACGCCGATGATCAGTGCGGCCGCGGTCCCCGCCTCTGGGCCGTCAGACAGCCCGAGGGCCATGCCGGAGGCGGTGCCGAGAAGCAGGCCGACGGCCACGGACCACAAGAAGTCGTCACGGAGCACGTCCCCGGGCCGCGCCGCGGGAGAGGGCGGTCCGTCGACCGCTGCGTACAGTCCCATCGCGAGGCCGCAGAAGACGCCGTAGCCCAGGGTGGGAGCTATCTGTCCGCCGAGCCCGCCGACGGTCCCTCCCAGGGCTCCGCCCGCGAAGCCGCCGAGGTACTTGCCGATCACTGCGTTGATCGCGGTGACGACACTGCTCAGCGCGATCCCGAGGACGATGAAGCGGACGGTGCTCCGGCCCCTGAACTGATGCCAGTTGGGCCGGCGAGGTGGTCGTACGTCAGGTGATGCCGCGCTGAGTGCCACTTCCAGGGTCGCTGCCGCGGCAAGCCCGAGCAGCGAGGGAGGAACGCTGAGCATCATGGCAGGCACCACACAGGCCACGAGGAAGAACCCGGTGGTGAGGACAGCGTCGATGGAGCGTACGCGGCGCGCACCCGCGAGGGGCCAGAGGCGGTGAAGGATCAGGTCGGTTCCAGGCGCGCCGCTCGTTCCCGCCGCGCTGCTGCCCGGCACCGGGCGGTCGTCTTGTGCGGCAAGGTGAGTGGCGAGGTGGTGGAGCCAGCAGTGGATCTCTTCGGCACGGTACCCCCGGGAGGGGCATCGCTCGGTGGCGGCAGCGATGTAGCGAGCGAGGAGGTGCTCGTCGAGGCTGTCCGGGGAGGTGTGGGTGAGCAGTTCCGTCGGATCGCCGTCCTCGGCATAGACCGTAGCGGCGAGGCAGAGTCTCCATGGGGTGCTGAGAGTCCGGCTGAGGACTCCGTGCGGGTGGCTACGGAGGTGGTCGAAGAGTGGCTGCCACCGGCTGGGGTCAGCGGTGCGGGCAGCGAGGTAACTCTGGGCATCGTGGGCGCCGACGGGTTCGATGGCGATATGGGCGGCCTTGACCAATCGTGTGGTCTGGCCGAGGACGTCGTAGTGGCCGGTTCGGCAAGTGAGGACGAGCGGTGCGGCGTTGCGGCCGTCCTGATAGCGGTTGAGGGCTTTGAGCGCTGCTCTCGCGCGGGAGGCCTCGGGGTCGGGACTGCCGTCGGCGAGCGTGGGGTCCATCTCGTCCAGGCCGTCGATCACCGGCAGAACCAGGCGCTGGCGCACCAGTTGGACCGCCATGGCTCTGGGCCACTGGTAGGCGCGGACCAGGTGCGCGATGAGGTGGTCCGCCAACGAGACGGTGGTGTCCCATTCGCCGGCTGACAGACGCACGGGTACGGGGTCGTCGGGCTCGCGCTCCTCGATCAGCGCCAGCATCAGCTCCATGGCCAGCGTGGTCTTGCCGGCGCCCGCCTTTCCGGTGACGACCAGCCGGCGCGGCCTGGTGCTGCGGTAGTACGTGGCGATGTCCAGCAGCGAGGCGGTGACATCGCCGGACAGCAGGTGGCCCCTGTCGGCCGGCGTGTGCGCGGGACGCGGGCCGCCGACTAGTGAGTACTCGAGGTTGATGCGTTCTGTGTCATCGCCCAACTGCCTGCGCAGTTGGGGAGCTTCTGCCGCCAGGACCTGGGCGGCCAGCGTCGTGGCTGCCGCCCTTGCCTGGTCGGCCAGGTCGGCGACGACCGGCGTCCTCAAGCTCAGCACCACGCTGAGCACGCCCAGAGGAACACCGATCACCGCGGCCACATCCGCCGGCCCCAACGCGCCACGGGCAAGGTGGAGCCCGCTCCATACCAAGCTCGCCAACACGACCACGGCACCTGCCGCCACCACCGCGCGGCGTCGGCCACGCCCCCCGAAACCGGCCATTGGTCCAGTGTGAGGGGCGTGACGTCACGACAGAAGCACCCCGTCGATTGGCCTATACCAAAGGGTTGACACGGGATTTCCCTCACTCCTTAAATCATGTAGTGAAATAAACCCGGGCGGCCGTCGGCGGCCGCCCGGGCGCAAACCGACTTGTCATGCGCACGCCCCGCTCTCCACTCCCCCACACATGCCGCGTCGTCGGCGCAGGAGTACACATGCCTCGAACACCGCTGGGCGCGTCACCCGTGAGACGGCTCGTGACCC
The DNA here is from genome assembly GCF_044759995.1 of Streptomyces sp. NPDC098781. NCBI lineage: Bacteria > Bacillati > Actinomycetota > Actinomycetes > Kitasatosporales > Streptomycetaceae > Streptomyces > Streptomyces sp. NPDC098781. The sequence goes on along the minus strand of NZ_JBIWAK010000001.1, from coordinate 1,353,179 downwards.
GCCTGCTGGCCGGACTCGCGCTGGTCCTGGGGCTTACGGCGGCCCCGACCCCCCTCGTGCACGACGCCTCCGCCGCTCCGCAGGCGCCCACCTTCAAGGTCATCGCCTTCTACAGCGGGACCTGGGACGCGGCACACATCGACTTCGTCAAGGAAGCCAATGAGTGGTTTCCGCGCACCGCCGCTCAGAACAACTTCACCTACACCGCCACGACCAACTGGGATCTGCTGGCGAACGGCGGCGTGAACGACTACCAGGTCGTCCTCTTCCTCGACGACGCCCCGCACTCCGCGGCCCAGCGAGCCGGCTTCGAGCGGTACATGCGGGCCGGGGGCGGCTGGATGGGCTTCCATGTCTCGGCGTTCACGACCGACGCCGGTTCCTGGCCCTGGTACTACAACACCTTCCTCGGCAGCGGAAACTTCCGCTCCAACACCTGGGGCCCGACAACCTCCGTACTGCGCACCGAAGACCGGAGCCATCCGTCCACCGCCGGGCTGCCCCAGACGTTCACCTCGTCGGTCAGCGAGTGGTACAGCTGGTCCAACGACCTGCGCACCAACCCGAATGTCAAGATCCTCGCCTCGGTCGATCCCTCGAGCTTCCCTCTGGGCACCGACCCCAACCAGTCCTGGTACAGCGGCTACTACCCCATCCTGTGGACCAACACCCAGTACCGGATGCTGTACGCGAACTTCGGCCACAACGCCATGGACTACGCCTCCAACACCCGGCTGTCGTCCACGTTCGCCAGCCCGACCCAGAACCGTTTCCTGATCGACGGGCTCAAGTGGCTCGCCGGTGCGAGCGACAGCCCCACACCCACCGACCCGATCTCCGAGACGGCCTGGTACTCGCTGGTCAACACCGCGAACGGCGCCTGCGTCGACGCCAGGGCGGCCGCCACGGCCAACGGCACCCCGATCCAGCAGTACACCTGCAACGGGACCATGGCCCAGCAGTTCCAGTTCCGTCCCACCGACAGCGGCCACAGCCGCATCGCGATCCGTGGCAACCCGCAGCAGGTCATTGATGTCACCGGCGTCTCGACCGCCGACGACGCGCCCACGCAGCTTTGGTCCTACGGGGGTGGCGCCAACCAACAATGGCTTCCCGTGCGGGAGGCGTCCGGTGCCTACCACTTCGTCGCACGGCACAGTGGCAAGTGTCTGAGCAGTACGGGTAGTTCGGCGAACGGCGTGCAACTCGTGCAGCGTCCCTGTGACAACTCGGCTGCGCAGAGCTTCCGCTTGTCCGTGCAGCCCTGACTCGGCCCGTCCGGACGAGACACGGGGGCGGCGTCACCGACCGTGTGCGGCTGCGGACGTTCGACCGTGGTTGCACGCGCAAGGGGCCGGGACTGGGATCTCGTCTCGCGTGGCCTGCGGCCACCGCGCGAACCTCAGGAGTCCACACGACCCCTGAAGGTCACGCGGTGGCCCCCCTTGTTCTCGGCAGGTCCAGCGCCGTCAGCCGAGGGCGTCGAGCAACTCGCACTCACGCCGAGCGCTGAGACCTGCGCGCCTCTCCCGGTCCAGCCCCTGCTCGCGTTCCCAACGCAGCGTGTCGGCCAGCATCTCCGCCCGGGGCCGATGCCGCAGCCCCACGGCACGCGCCATGGACCCGTCCCGGGCCGACCACCCTTCCCAGCCCGGCTCCACCAGCCACATGGCCAGCGATTCGGGCCCCATGTACTGGGCCACGCCGTTGGCGAGCAGCCACGCCGATTCGGCGGTCACCACGGGACCCGTGTGCCCGCCAATGGAACGGCACATCTCGATCCACTCTCCGAACGGAACTACCGGACCGACCGCGTCGTACGTGCCGGTGGTTCCCGTCTCCGCGGCGTCGAGCAGCCAGGTGGTGAGGTCCCTCGCATCGACGACCTGGGTCGGCATGGCCGGTGTGTCGGGGACCAGCAGGGGCCCTTGCGGATCGCGTGCGGCGCGGGCGACCCAGTAGCCGGAGCGCCCACTGTGATCGCCCGGGCCGCCGATGAGCCCGGCTCGTGCGATGAGGAGGCGGTCGCCCACAGCGTCCCTCGACGCCTGCTCGCAGGCGACCTTCGCCTCGCCGTACAAGTCGCGATCGACCTCGCTACGGTCGGTCGGGGCGAGCAGGGCTGCGGACTCGTCCGCCCCCACCGTGGCGTGGGACGCGTAGGCGTTGGCGGACGAGACGTACACCCAGTGCCCGGCCTTGCCGGCCAGCGCGTCGAGCGCCCCGCGAACGAAGCCCGGCTGCCATGACACCTCGACGACGGCATCCCAAACACGGTCGAGCAGGGGCTCGTAGGCCGTGGGATCGCGCCGGTCTGCGGCGACCAGTGTCGCGCCGTCCGCCACGTCCCCGCTCTCCCCACGCGCGAGGCAGGTCACCCGATGGCCCCGCTCGATCGCCTGCCGCGACAGTTCCCGACCCACCCATGCCGTTCCGCCCAGAACCAGAATCTCCACACCGACACACAAGCACCGAGATCACCACGCGGCCAGACGGATTCGCTGACAGCAGATGATCAGCCGCCTCATCCATCCAGGTGCGTTCCTGACCCACCGGGCCCCCGCCGCGTCAGGCTCGTCGAACCGAGGCCGAGGAGACAGCTCCAGCTCGACCTCCCGCTTGCATGGACACCTGATCCGACTCAGTCCTCATGCCCGGCCGGAGGCAGTTGGGAGCCGGCCCGGCAGCCGATGAAGGAGGCGTTGGGGCAGAAGGCGTCGAAACCCATGCCGTAGCGGGCGAAGGATCCCCAGGCCGCGTTGCGGACTTCTGGGTACTCGGCCTCGGTGAGGTCCCCGCCTTTGAGATCCTTGAGGGCACGCAGGATCGCGCCGCGGGCCGTGAGCAGCGATGGGTTCTTCGGGGTGAGTTTGAGCCCGTCGACGACGGCCTGCCAGGAGACCTGGTAGCCGCGTTCCTTGCTGCCCAGTACCGCGCTGATCCGGCGGGTCATCTCCATGAGGGCGGAACACCAGATCTCACCGACGTTGTGGATTCGGGTGTAGTTGAGTCCGCCCGTGACCTGCCCGATGTCCCCGAAGTCACCGGGGTAACGGTCGTCATACGGCCGCTGGCGGATTCCGCCAGGATCGTCCACGACCCAGTCGCCCACGACGGTGTGCTCCCGCTCCTCCGAGAAGTTGGGGATGGTGAGCGCGAAGAAGTCCGACCAGCCCTCTCCCATCGCCAGGGACTGGTCAATGTCGGCCCCGGCAAGACGGTCGGACGGCTCGCCGAGACTCAGGGCGGCGGGATCTCGACGGGTCTCAGAGTGATCCTCAGCGAAGACGCCCAGAGGAGACGGAAGCATTCCCTTGAAGATCAACTTCACGCCCGACAGCAGCAGCGACATCGGATCTGGCTTCGAGAAGGCCTGGCAGGCCGGCCGAGTAGACCTGGCGACTATCAGCGCGACCGATCTGCGTTACGCCTTCTTCGAGTACCCGGTTGACTTCGTCGTGGACGGTCACGCGTTCCTTTCGCGTGGGCAGATGCCATTGATCGACATCATGTTCACTCTGGGGCACTCGCTGGAACGCCTGCGGTTTGCTGGAGCGGCAGAGGTCGACTTCACGGAGAGCACCTACGTCATCCGGATACGACACGTGGGCGATCAGGTGCAGTTCACCTCTTCGCGCGGCGTTCCGACGCCGCATCCCAGCTGCTCGTTCGACTCATACGTGTCCGGGGTACGGTCGTTCATCACCGACGGGGTGGAGTACGTCGAGCTTCACCATCCGGCACTGGCCCGGAACCCGGCGATGAAAGCGCTGAGGGAACTGGCGAACATCTGACCACAAGGCAGTCCCGGCAGCATTGCTCGACCGCGTAGGAGACCGCAGCATCGGCGCCTCCCGGCGTGCTGCGTGCACCGGGCCACTCGTCGCCGTGCGGCCCAGGTCGACCCGGTGGTTTCCTCGCCCGCAGAGCCCGATGGCGGCTGATCTACCTGGGAACCCCGCGCCGCGGGGCCTCAGTTCGTGGTCGGGATGCACTCGCATCCTCGGGCCATGCCCGTCCCTTATGACGTGCGTGAGGCCACTGGTCGCCCACCGAGACGCCGAGCACGGCTTCGGAATGGGCACTCAACCGGGTCGTCGAGGGCCAGTTCGCCCATCTGCACTGGCTAAGCCGCCTGCGGATCCGCGGGGAGATCCGCGACGAAATCCACGAACCGTTCGCGCCCTCGGAAGTGCGCTGATCTGCCGGCGGCGCCTCAACACGCCCTGCTTCATCGTAAGGATCGTGCGGTAGTAGACCGCCACCCAGCAGCGCCAGCCGGGCAACGGCAGCCGTCTGAACCGGTCGACGCGCAGCCCAGCCCACCCCAGTGAGCGCCTCCACCAACCGCTCGGCTCGCAACTCCCCGGCCATACAACGGAAGTGCCCAGCTCACGGCCTTCTGCCACGCGCTTACACCAGCACGCCGAGCTCCTCATGACCGATCCCCGGCGCGCTGAGCGCGAGCCACCCATGCGCGCGTACCTCGGTCGTGGCGCCGATTTCCGCTGGGTCGACGGAGAGCGCGCCGCAGGCCTCCGCAGCTCCCGCGGTCCCCTCGGCATCGAGCCCGTCCCCGTCGAAATCCTCGCCCTCAGTGCCTGGTTCCTCCCAGGCCAAGGGCGCGCCGATCCATTCCGGGTCGCTTTCGGCCGCGTACCGCCGGCGGATCGTTCCCTGCTCGGCAACCACCCAGACGTCCGAACCGCCGGCGTCGTCCATGAAGAACATCTGTGCCTGGCCGCAACGCGAACTCAGGCGTTCCACCGTCCCCATCCAGTCGTCCCAGTCCACTCCCACCACGCTGTCGAGGTTGCCGAACACGAGCCGCCACCCGTCCAGTTCGGGGGTGATGAACACGGGCATCGCTCCCGGCCTGTGCCGCATGTCCTCCACGCCGGCACCCTCCGCCAACGTGCACGGGAAGCGGTCATGCAGCCCCAACACCTCGAACACGCCCTCGTACGCGTTGGCCGGTACCGCGTACCACCAGCCCCGCGGATCCACCGGTGCCGCCTTCTCACCCGCACCGGCGAGATCGGCGCGCCGCTCAAGTACCCGCTTCTCGCGGGCCGTTAGGCGGTCCATGAATCCAGTGTCGAGCAGGGCGCGAAAGCGGGAGGCGCGGGTCATGCGGCGAGCCTATCTGAGCAGGTCGGACGCGCTCAGAGTTGAACTGCCCTTCGTACGCTCACGCAGGCGGAGGCGGAGGGAAGCCGTCCGAGGCATCGGCCGGTCGCCCAAAAGCCCAGATCCGATCGAATTCAGCCTGAAAGTGCTGATACCAGTGGCCGTCACGGTCCGGGAGGACCGTGAACACGGCGTCCCCGGAGGCGGAACTGTGGGAGTAGATGTCGACATGGATGCGCCCGCCGGGCCGTTGCGGATCCAGCAGTACCAGACCGAAGGCCGGGACGAACGGCAGAAAGCGAACGGCGATCCTTCCGCCTGTCCCCGGACTCTCCACCAACTCCCGCAGCAGGTCGACGGACGGGCGCAGCCGATTCTCGAACACAGCCGGCCGGCCGGAGACCGTACTGCGACGAGCTGCCTCGGCCGGTGCTGAGGTGGCCGGGTCGATCAGTGCCACCTTGATGGTCGCTCCGGCGGCAGCGCGGCTCTGCAATTCGTCGACCAGGTTCCGAAGGGTCCGCGACAGCGTGACCCCGACGATTCTGATGTCCCGGGCGTCACGCACCTGCCCGATGAGGTCCGGTTTGTCGCGGGTCAGGAAGTCCTCCGCCGAGACCTCTCCTGCCATATGGGAGCGCACCTGCTGCGCCAAGTCCGACACCTGCCTGCGGCTCCCGAGCAGCCCACCGGCCAGCAGGGCCAGCGTGGCGAGCGTGGCCGCGTCCAGCACCTTGCCGCCGACTACATCGAAAGCTCCGAGCACCGCCAACGTCACGGAGAGCAGTGCCGTCGAGTAGATCTCCAGGTTCTCGCCGCGGGCGAGATCCCGGCGCACGCGCCGCAGGAAACGCATGCAGGTCATGGTGTGCGCCTGGCGCAGGACCGTCAACGGCGACGGCCGGCAGGAACCCGTATGACCCGGACACGGCCCGCAGGCTGCGCGGGCCGTCAAGCGTCGCCCGCCCTTCGGATCCGCGAGCCGTGCGGCCACCGAGGCCGTCACGATGCGCGCCCAAGCCTCGCCGCTGGCCCTTGCTGGGCCGCTCGACGCCGAGGTCGAGGCGTTGAGTCGCAGATCGCGAGGAAAGGCGCGCGACAAGCCGAAGTCTCCGGGCCAGGCCATTCGGACCGCTTGGTGATCACGATGCCGATCCGCTAAGAGGCCATCTCAATAGGCTTGATCGTTAGTCCTACCGTCGTGCTGACGATGGTGGAGCGTCTGGTTCCGGACGGGTTGTGGGAGTTGTTCCAGCCGGTGGTGCCCCCAGCGCCGGTGCGCCCGCAGGGCGGGGGTCGGCGGCGTCACGGTGATCGGGAGGGGCTGGCCGCGATCATGTTCGTGGCCACGACGGGGTGCACGTGGCAGCAGTTGCCGCCGGTCTTCGGCCCATCTGAGCCGACCGCGCACCGTCGGTTCACCGAGTGGAGCAGGGCCCGGGTCTGGGGCAAGCTTCACCGCCTGGTCCTGGACGAGCTCGGCGCACGCGGGGAACTGGATTGGTCGCGATGCGCCGTCGATTCGGTGAGCATGCGCGCAATGAAAGGGGGGACCTGACGGGCCCGAATCCTGTAGACCGGGGCAAGAAAGGCTCGAAGATCCACTTGATCACGAGGCGGACCGGTCTGCCCCTCTCGCTCGGCATCTCCGCTGCCAACACCCACGACAGCCAGGGGCTGGAGCCTCTCGTGCGGGGCATACCTCCCATCCGCTCCCGGCGCGGCCTTGTCTGCGACGGCCCGCCAAGCTCCACGGCGACAAAGGGTACGACTACGACCACCTGCGCCGATGGCTCCGCTCGCGAAACATCACGCCGCGCATCGCCCGCAAGGGCATCGAGTCCTCCCAGCGGTTGGGCCGTCACCGCTGGACTGTGGAGAGAACGGTGGCCTGGCTCGCCGGATGCCGCCGCTTGCACCGCCGCTACGAGCGCAAGGCCGCGCACTTCCTCGCCTTCGTCGGTATCGCCGCCACCCTCATCTGCTATCGCAGGCTCGGCGGCCTCGCACCGCAGTAATCCGATGGCGCGCGCGAAACAGGTGTGCCCACCCTAGTGCCCGTGGCAGAACCCAAATATCAGATTCGAGCCCTGCACACGGACTCTACGGTCACCGTCTACCAGGCATACGCCCCGGAGATCGGCCTGCCGGCGGCCCGGGAGGGCCGTTTCCCGGTGGTGTGGCAGCGGGACCGGATGACGTGGATCAAGCCGTCGTTCCTGTGGATGATGTACCGCTGCGGGTGGGGCACAAAGGAAGGACAGGAGACCGTACTCGCCGTCGAGATCTCCCGTGAAGGCTTCGAGTGGGCACTCGAACATGCCTGCCTGTCCCACTACGAGCATGGGCTCCATGCCGACCGCGCAACATGGAAGCGCCAGTTGAAGCGGGCTCCGGCCCGGGTGCAATGGGACCCCGAACGGGACCTGCACCTTCAGCCGCTTGCCCACCGGTCGCTCCAGCTTGGCCTCGTCGGCGAAGCCGCACGTCTCTACGCCGATGAGTGGACTGTCTCGATCACCGACGTCACATCGCTCGCCCACACCATCCACGCGCATGTGCAGGACGGAGTCCCGGACGCCGCACGGCAACTCCTGCCCCGTGAACGTCCCTACCCCGTGAACGAAGGGGTCCTGGCTCATCTACACCGATGAGCCCGTCTGCCAATTGAGATGATCTCTAAGGGACGCAGCACGTCCTCCGTGCACCCGTATGCAGGTCCGGTGACGGTCAGGAGTTCCTAGGCGCTGGCGTGGCCACGCCACGACATCCTCTGCCGGGCCGCATGGTGCACGGGTTCCCCCTGACTGGCAGCCTGCCGACGCCACAGCCACAACGACGCCATCGACGTCAGAACCGTAAAGATCACCAGCAGCACCAGCGACACCCACATCTGCCGACTTCCAGGGTCATCCCACGCCGCCAGCACGGCAGAAGCCGCCCACAAGCCGGCACCCGCGGCATAGAGGGCGCGGATCCGGCGCAGCTGCCGCAGGGCTCGAACGGACTCAGTGTGATCAGTTCCCAGTGACATGCCGACGCGGGTACCCCGAATGCCGGCCTGCCATCAGTCCCCTCCCGGCAAGCCCCCTCGGGAGAAAGCGCCGAGGCATCCCCGCACGCTGCCATGAGGCTCCCGACGCCCCGCCCCGCCGCTTCCTGACGTAGATCTGGGCCACCAGCCGCCCCTGGGACGGCCCCGGACCGCACCCCCCACCCGCCCCACCCACCCCCGGACTCTTCCAAGCAACCCGGCCAAGGGAACGGCACGACAATCCACAACCGATCAACACAGCCGCCCAGCCACCCCGACCTGTGCGGCCGAGCTCCCTCACCGTCATCACGAGAACGGCTCACCCGCAAGAACAGCCCCGAACCGCCGTGAACCGCCCCAGGCACCCGCCGCCGCACAGCTCCACCCACCCGCAACCAAGTGGTCGGCCCGCCGCCACGGTCCGACACTGGAGACGGGCCCCCGGCCCGCCCCAGCACCGCGGCCGGACGTCGCCCGGAGGTGACCTTGACTTCCTTCTCACCCGGCTTCCACGGACGGGCTCACCCGTTGACGGACCGGCTGCCGCCCGGACAGTACCCGACCGAGTCGTTCCCCGTGCTGTCGACCGGTCCCACCCCGCAGGTGCCGACCGAGACCTGGTCCTTCACCATCACGACGGAGTCCGGCGACTCCCGCAGCTGGACCTGGGGGCAGATGATGGATCTGCCCCAGCAGGAGACGGTGACGGACATCCACTGTGTGACCCGCTGGTCCAAGTTCGACACACGGTGGCGCGGAGTGTCCCTCGACGCTTTCCTCGAGGAAGTGGAGACGAGCGCCGAGTACGCAGTGGTCCACAGCCACGGCGGCTACACCACGAATCTCCCGCTCGAGGACCTCCTCGACAACAAGGCATGGATCGCCCACACCTACGACGGCTACCCCCTCTCGCCCGAGCACGGCGGACCCGCCCGGCTGCTGGTCCCCCACCTGTACCTCTGGAAGTCGGCGAAGTGGGTGCACGGACTACAGCTCACCCACGACGACGAGCCGGGCTTCTGGGAGTCCGTCGGCTACCACAACTACGGCGACCCCTGGCGCGAGCAGCGGAACTGGGGCGACTGACCGTGACGCTCGCCTGGCTGCCCGCACGGCTGGTCGAACGGACCGAGCAGACGACGACCGCCCGCACCCTGGTCTTCGCCGTGCCCGGCTGGCCCGGTCACCTGCCCGGACAGCACGTCGACGTACGACTCACCGCGGACGACGGCTACCAGGCCGTCCGCAGCTACTCCCTCGCCGCACCCGCCGACGACGACCGCCTGGAGCTCGGCGTGCAGCCCGTGCCCGACGGGGAAGTCTCGCCCTACCTCGCCGACCAGCTACCCCCGGACGCGGAGGTCGAGATGCGCGGGCCGCTCGGCAACTGGTTCGTGTGGCAGCCGGAACAGACGCAATCCGCGCTCCTGGTCGCGGGCGGCTCCGGAGTCGTACCCCTCGTCGCGATGATCCGAGCGCACCACGCGGCCGGCTCGCCCAGCCTCTTCCAGCTGATCTACTCCGTACGCACCCCTGAAGACATCTGGTACCGCGAAGACCTCACCTCCGCCGGCCCCCACTTCCACTCCCAGATCATCCACACCCGCCGCACGCCACAAGGTGACAGCACTCGGGCGCCCGGCCGGATCACCACAGCAGATCTGGAACAAGCCACAACCCGGCTGGAACCACAGAGCCCCGTCTACGTCTGCGGCCCAACCGGATTCGTCGAGACCGCGAGCGACCTGCTCACCGAGCTCCTCGACAAGCAGGGGATAGACCCCACCACCATCCGCACCGAACGCTTCGGGTAGCCCCGTTCCCGCCTCTCCCCCACAACGCCGCAGGAGACCCACATGAACGAACCCCCCACCCACCTCGACGGCAACAGCCTCGCCGGCCCGCTGTCGGAGATCCTCTCCGTGGAACCCACCGCAGCCTGGTGGCGCTGCCCGAACTGCCACCGGTCCGGGCCCCTGGCCCAACTGCACATCTACGGACCCGAACCAGGAATCACAGCCCGCTGCCCAGGCTGCACCTACATCGCGCTGCGACTCGTCCGCGAGGAAGACCACCTCTGGCTCACCCTCGGCAGCGGAACGGGCGCCTTCCGTTTCCCCACAGCCTGAAACACCCCGCCCACACGTGGCGACCAGGAGAATGCGGTGCTCCCTCTGATCACCAATGAACTGATCTCTCGGATGGCGGGTGCCATCGCGGCGCCAGAGCCTTCCTGACAGCCCTGTTCACCGGCTGAGCCTGCCGGCAGGGAGGGCGACGTTGACGATCAGGGTGTCCAAGGTCATCACGAAGAAGCCCAGCACCGCGGCTGCCAGTGCCGGGCCGGCTCCCTTCGGCACGCCCGCGGCGGCGGATCGCGGGCCGAACGCAAGGGACGATGGCACGAATGTCTCCTCTGGGATGTCGGTGAACGGTTCCGGTGCGGAGGTGCAGGGGGCGCCGACGAGCGGTTCCGCCACCGGACTCCACCCCTGCGCGCGGGTCGTGTGAGGTGGCAGGCCGCGTTGTGCCGGGGAGCGCTGTTCGGGGGTGTGACAGGGCCCCCAGGGTGCTCCCGCCCAGCTCATGGCCTCGTTGGTGCCGGGCTGACACAATGGGCACATGGCACGGGAACGGCAGAACGGCACCGGCGCAACGCCACTGGGGACCTTCCTACGCGCCCACCGGGAGGGGGTCACCCCTGAACAGGCCGGCCTGCCGACCGGTGCCGGTCTGCGGCGCACGCCCGGGCTTCGCCGGGAGGAGCTGGCGACACTCGCCGGGGTCAGCGTCGACTACTACGTCCGGCTGGAGCGCGGCAAGGAGGCCAACCCCAGCCCGTCCGTCGTCGACGCCCTCGCCCGCGCACTCCAGCTGGACCCGGCGGAGCACGAGCATCTACGTGTACTCGTCGCCCGCGCCGCGGGCGCCGCCGCACTGCACCAGCCGTCCGCCGACGGGGACCCGGTCCTGCCGGGAGCCGAGTTGCTGCTGGAGAAGTTGAGGCCCTTCCCTGCCTACGTCCTCAGTCGGACCATGGACGTCCTCGCGTGCAGCCCGGCCGGGCTGCGGCTCTTCTTCGGGCTGGCGGACTGGCCGGCGGGGCAGCGCAACGTCGTGCGCTATGTCTTCCTGCACCCGGAAGCGCCCAAGCTGTTCGACGACTGGCAGGACCAGATCCGCGCCGCCGTCGGCCGCCTGCGCTCCCTGCACAGCCTCGAACCGGATGCCCCCGGCCTGGCCCCGCTCGTCGACGAACTCCTGAGCAAAAGCCCGGAGTTCAAGGATCTGTGGGAGCGCTACGACGTACGGTTGCACACCCACGGCAGCAAGACCTTCCACCACCCCGAGGTCGGCGACCTCACCCCGGGCTACCAGAAGATGCAGATCGAGGGCACTCGGACGCAACGGCTCGCCTTCTACTACGCCGAGCCAGGTACCCCCGACCACGACAAGCTGGTCCTGCTCGACATGGCGGGCGTGGAGCAGTCCGCAGCGCATCCTGCGACGGACACGCACTGACCGCTCGTGCTGTCCAGGGCATGCCGAGGTCGGCCAGAGGTCGCTGCCACGGACGCCGAGACCTCTCCGGGCGACGGCGTAGGTCACACTGCGGGTGGCCGGCCGCATGGTGCCGGGGAATGCCGTTCAGGGGAGTGACAGGGCCCCCCAGTCGCCTCCCGCGCAGGTCATCGCACGGCAACACTGGGGGCATGACACGTGAGCAGACCGCCGGAAGCGGCACCGAGCTCGGGCGCTTCCTGCGCGCCCGTCGCGCTCGGCTGTCCCCCACCGAGGCCGGGCTCGCGGCAGGCTCCGGGCTGCGGCGCACGGCCGGGCTGCGCCGCGAGGAGGTGGCCACCCTCGCCGGAATCAGCATCGACTACTACACCCGCCTCGAACAGGGCAAGGAGACCCGGCAAGCCCGTCCGTCGTCGACTCCCTCGCTCGGGCGCTTCAGTTGGAGGACGACGAGCACCAGCATCTGCGCAGCCTCGCGACGCTCGCCGCCCGTCGCGCGCCGCAGCCGCCGACCGCGCCCTCCCGCACTCTGCGGCCAGGCGTGAAGCTGTTGCTGGAAGCCCTGCGGCCAGGGCCTGCCTACGTCGTCAGCCGCACCACCGACATCCTGGCGGCCAATCCGAGCGGCCTGCGCCTGCTACCCGGGATCGAGGAGTGGCCGGCCGCCCAGCGCAACATCATCCGTTACGTCTTCCTGCACCCGGCCGCCCGCGACCTGTTCGACGACTGGGACAACCAGGTCCGCAGCGCGGTGGCCCGGCTGCGCGCACTCGCCGGCACCGACCCCGACGCCCCCGATCTGGCTCAGCTGGCCGGTGAACTCCTGCTCAAGAGCCCCGACTTCGCCCGGCTGTGGAAGCGCTACGACGTCAAGGGCCGCTCCCACGGCCGCAAGACCTTCCGCCACCCGGAGGTCGGCACACTCACCCTCGGCTACCAGAACATGGAGCTGGAGGGCACCGCGGGACACCGCCTCACGGCGTACTACGCCGAGCCCGGATCCCCCGACCACGACGCACTGGTCCTGCTCGACCTGGCGGCGCACGAACGCGGATCCACCTCCCGCGCCACGTCGACGCCTCGCCGGGACGACACGGCATCGTCGTCGACCTGATCATCCGTCAGGAACACGGCCGAATAGGACCCCGCGCGCAGCCGACCTGGCAGCGCGCTCTGTTGAGGGCGGCCGCCCTCCGACCGCCCTCGCCCCCTCCGCCCGAACGCACGGCCTCACAGCCGCCGGGAAGGCCACAGCACAGCAAGGAACGTTCATGTCAGAAAGATCAACATCCATGAAGACCCGGCTTCGCATCGGTGCCGCCCTCACCGCGACAACGGCGGTGCTGGGATCCGCGCCCGCCGCCACGGCGGCCGCGTGCCCGCACCACCAGCAGCCCGTCATCAGCGACATCCGCACGGTCGCCGCGTTCGACTACGCCGCCGGGGAGATACCGGAGAACATCACCTTCAACCCGGACCGCTCCGTGACCCTGTCGATGATCGGTGCCCCCGCCGGCCGGCCACCCGCGCTGATGCGGATCTCCCCCGCCGGGCAGCGCACCGTCCTCGCCACGTCCGCGAAGGGCGACGGCATCACCGGCAACATCCGTGGCACGGACGGCACGGTCTACTACAACATATGGTCCTCCGACGCGGCACGCTCCGGCGTCTGGAAGATCACGCCCGGCGGCAAGCCGACCCGACTCGCCGCGCTCCCCACCGACGGCCTCCCCAACGGTATGGCCCTCGATCCCAGCGGCCGCACCATCTACGTGGCCGACAGCCTCAAGAGCACCGTCTGGTCCGTACCCGTCATAGGCGGGAAGGCGAAGGCGTGGCTGACCGACCCGGCCCTGGCCCCGGTCACGTCGGAGGACGTGCCCTTCGGCGCCAATGGCCTGCGCTTCCACAAGGGAGCGGTCTGGGTCTCCAACCTCGCCCAGGACAGCCTGCTGCGCATCCCGGTCAGGGCGGACGGCAAGCCCGGCCGCGTCCACGTCGTCACCAGGAACATCGAAGGCGTGGACGACTTCAGCTTCCTCGACGAGCGCTCCGACGTGGTCTTCGCCGCCCAGAACGCGCCCGACGAGGTGTCCGTGATCTACCCGGACGGCAAGATCAAGCCGGTCCTGAGCGCCGCCGACGGCCCGGCCTCCCCCAGCGCCACCGCGGTCCGCGACAACCGGCTGTACGTCATCGACGGCGGACTCGACGCGCCGCACAATGCCCAGTTGCAGAGCGGCAAGATCAGTATCTCGGCGCTCCTCCCCCACCAGGGGTGATGAACCGTGCCTAGTTCGTCGGGACCGGCTCATCGGCCCGGGCCCGACGAACCCCGTTCCGGCCGCGTCCTTCGCATACGCCCGCGGCGAAGGAGACGTTCAGTCGCGCACCGTCCGCCGCAGTTCCGCGAAGTGCCACGTCTCCAGGGCGGCCAGGGCTCCGAGGATCACGACCACACCCGCCAGGGCGGCGAGCGGCGGCAGCGCGGCCGCCGCCGGAGCCCAGGCGATCACCACCACGAGCGCCGCCAGCCGGAAGGGCCCCCAGACCCGCACGGCGAGCCAGCCGAACAGCAGCAGCCCGGCCAGATAGACGGCCGCCCCGCCGCACAGCACCCAGGCGTAGAACCAGCCCAGACCGTGATCGCTGTCCGCGTGCGCGACGACGCCTTCGAGGCCGAGCGCGACCAGCACGACGCCCGCGACGATCGGGAAGTGCCCGACGCCGTAGGCGCTCGACGCCAGGGCCAGCCTCGTCTCCTTGCCGGCCTCGTCCAGTCTGCGCGCCACCAGGTGGGTCACCAGGTCGAAGTACAGCCACCACAGACCCATGGCGACGCCGACCCCGAGGGCGGCCGCGACGATCAGTGCCACGCTGACCGGCAGCTCTGAGGCGCCCACGCCCAGCGCGGTGAGCGATTCGCCGATGGCGATGATGACGAACAGGTTGTACCGCTCGGCGAAGTACTCGGCGCTGTGGATACGCCAGCCGCCGTGCCGCGCGGTGGCGTACACGACGCCCCAGTCGACCACGATCGCCGCCGCGAACAGCGCGGTCTGGGCGCCGCCGCCGATGGCAGCGCCCGCGAGCAGCAGCCCGCCCCCGGCGAGCACCGGCGGCCAGGACACGGCGACCTGGCGGCGCAGTTCCCGGTCCCCGCCGGCGAGGAAGCCGTACAGGACCAGGTGCACGCACCGGACGAACAGGTACGCGCCGGCCAGCACCAGGGGGCCGTCCAGACCGCCGTCCGTGTCGTGCCACGCCTCGGGCACGGCGAGCGCGACCACGAAGATGCCGGCCATCGCCAGCCCCATGCCCGCCCGTACCACCCCGAGGTCGGCGCGTGCCTGGTTGCCGAGCCACGCGTACGCCGACCATGACCACCACAACAGCGCCAGCAGCAGCATGCCCTGGACCACGCCCATGGCACTGTGCTCGTGTGCCATGTACGCGGTGACTCGGGTGAGCGCGAAGACGTACACCAGGTCGAAGAAGAGCTCGAATGTGGTCACCCGGTGGCCTACCGTCACCTCAACGCTGTCCGAGCTGGGCCCTCCGTCCGTTCGTCTCTCGCCGGTTCCCGCCACGGTCCGCTCTCTTCGTTCGCCGTCAGCCGCTGCAACTGCAACTGCGCGTGAGCGTAATCAGCGCCCGTGCGGTTTGGGAGGACCTGTCACACCCCCGAACGGCGCTCCCCCGAACAGCCCGCCCTGGTTGGAGTCGGCGCAGGTCAGCAGCCTTGAGCGTGGAAGACCGCACCTTGGGAGAAACCATGCTCACAGTCAACGCCTACGGGGCCACGTCCGTGGCCGAACCGCTCGTCCCGATGACCATCGACCGCCGGGAGCCCGGGCCGCACGACGTGCTCATCGAGATCGCCTACTGCGGCATCTGCCACTCCGACATCCACTTCGCCCGCGGCGAGTTCGGAGACATCCCCAATCCCCTGGTTCCCGGCCACGAGGTCGTCGGCAGCGTCATCCGGGTCGGCTCCGAGGTCACCAAGCACGCCGTCGGTGACCGGGTGGGCGTGGGCTGCATGGCCGACTCCTGCCGCGAGTGCGCCAACTGCCTCAAGGGCGAGGAGCAGTACTGCCTGAAGGGCCACACCCTGGTCTTCGGCAGCGTCGGCAGGGACGGGAAGATCACCCAGGGCGGGTTCTCGACCCACATGGTGGTGACCGAGGACTTCGTCGTACGGATACCCGACGGCCTCTCCCTCGACGCCGCCGCGCCCCTGCTGTGCGCGGGCATCACCACCTACTCCCCGCTGCGGCACTGGGGCGCCGCTCCCGGCAAGAAGGTCGCCGTTGTCGGGCTCGGCGGCCTTGGCCACCTCGCGGTGAAGATGGCCAAGGCGATGGGTGCCGAGGTCACCGTCCTGTCCCAGTCGCTCAAGAAGAGGGAAGACGGCCTGCGCCTCGGCGCCGACCATTACTACGCCACCAGCGACCCGGCTACCTTCGAGAGCCTCGCGGGAAGCTTCGACATCATCCTCAACACGATCAGCGCCAAGATCGATGTCGACGCCTATCTGTCCCTGCTGGCCCTCGACGGCGCCCTCATCAGCCTCGGCGCCCCGGGCGAACCGCTGCCGGTCAACGTCCCCTCCCTGTTCGCCAACCGGCGCACGTATGCCGGTTCGCTCTTCGGCGGCATCCGCGAGACGCAGGAGATGCTCGACTTCTCCGCCGAGCACGGCATCGGCGCCGACGTCGAGGTCATAGCGGCGGACAAGATCAACGAGGCGTTCGACCGCGTCCTCGCCTCGGACGTGCGCTACCGCTTCGTGATCGACACTTCCACGCTGGCCTGAGCCGGGCCGGATCCGAGACCCGTGCGGCACCCCTGCTGACGGAGCCACACGGGTCTCGCACGGCCGGGACAGGCCGGCTTCCGGCACCGGATCACCGCACTGCCTCCCGCCGGGCCAGGCGTACTTCCTCGCTGTCGAGTTGCTGCTGGATCCGGAGCAACACGGTGTCGTCGACGCGGTGTTCGTCGCGGAGGCGGATGACGGCGGCGCGTTTGTGACGCAGGAGGGCGAGGCGCAGGTCGGTGTCCTGCCTACGGCGGCTCAGCAGCGGCTGTGTCTCCTCCCTGGCGTCGTGGGCCCGCAGGGTTTCGAGGTGCGTCTCGCACTCGCCCCGCAGTCCCTCGGCGATCTCGGGGTCGGTGCCGAGTTCGGCGGCGGTGTCGGACAGTGCCGAGAGGGCCGCCTCGGCAGCCGTGGTCCGGGCCAGGAGCATCTCGCGTTCGTCGTCCGCGTCACGAGGCAGCCGGGCCCGGCGCGCGGCGCCGGGGAGGACGAGACCCTGTACCACCAGCAGGAGCACGACGACGCCGGCGGTGACGAAGACGATCGTGTCACGGTCGGGGAACGGGCCGCCCGAGTCGACCGTGTACGGCACCGACAGCGCGAGGGCCAGGGACACCGCGCCCCGGAACCCGGCCAGGGCGCTGACCAAGCGGGCCCGGTGGCTCATGCGGCGCTCGCGTTGCTGTGGGCGCCGGTCCACGAGCCGGATCGTGTACGCCGCAAGGAACAGGAACGCGCCCCGGACCACGACCAGTGTCAAGGCGACCGCCGCCACGGCCAGGAGCGCATCGGTCAGATCCGTACCGGACAGATCCCGCACCGCCGCCTGCGCCTCAAGGCCGACGAGGACGAACAAGAAGCCGTTGAGCAGGTACATCGCGAGCGACCAGAAGGCTTCGGTCTGGATACGGGCGTCCGCCCGGCCCAAATGCGGCGCGACCTGACTCATAATCAGCCCGCTCACCACGACGGCGAGAACTCCGGACGCCTCGACCAGTTCGGCGAGCAGGTATGCGGTGAACGGGATCAGAATGATCGCGAGGTTGCTCAGGAACGTGTCGCCCAGGGGCAAGATGCGGCGGCGCAGCCGGAAGCCGAGCCACGCCGTGGCGACACCGGCCGCGATTCCGCCCCCGTACGAAAGCAGCAGCAGCCCGCCGACGTGCGGGACGCTGAGGTGTTCGGCGCCGACGGTGACGCCGACGGCCAGGCTGTAGACGACGAGTGCCGTGCCGTCGTTGATGAGGCTCTCGGCGCGCAACAGGGTGACGTTGCGCCGTGGCAGAAGCCGACTTGCCACGCCGACGGCGGTCGCGTCCGTCGGGGCGACCGCCGCGCCGAGCACCCAGGCCGGTCCCCAGGGCATCCCGAACGCGTGGGCGACGACGGCAACCGCCCAGGCCGTCACCGCGACGAGAACGGTGCCGGTCAGCACGATGCCGCGCAGATCCCGGCGGATGGCACGCAGGGAGGTCGTCACGCTCTCCCAGTACAGGAGCAGCGGCAGGAAGACGAGCAGCAGCACATCCGGCGGCAGCTCCGTCTCGCGCAGCCAGGGCACGAAGCCCAGCAGGACGCCCGCGGCCGACTGAAGGACGGGCGGCGCCACCTTCAGCCGGTGAGCGAGCACCCCGCACACCAGCAGCGCGACTCCCAGGACGACGACGAACTCCAGACCCGCCACGGGTCACCTCCTGCCGCGTGAGTCATGCGCGCCGGGAAACGGAGGCACCCTGAGCGCCAGGGGCTCCAAGACCCTAGGCGTGCGCACGGGCCCGGACGGCGTCCAGGTCGTCGCGCACACGCTGGGGCTCCTTGCCCAAGGGCATGTTGGCCTCGTCCCGGGCCGCGTCCAGGGCGCCGGGTGCGTCCGGTGCCAGGGCGGCGAAGAGCGGGCCCATGTCGCCGGGTTCGGGGCCGGCTTCCGCGACGAGCTCGAAGGTCTTGCCCTCGGCCTCCGGGGCGGTGAGGGCCTGGACCAGCACCTGGGCGATCTGGGCGCGGGAGATGACTCCGTCATCGGGGGTGCCGGAGCGCCGCTCGTCTCCTTGCAGGAAGACGAGCCGCTGCTCGTCGGGGCCGTTCATGTCGAACCAGCCCGGCCGCACGATCGTGTACGACAGGCCGCCGGCGCGGACAATACGCTCGGAGCGGCGCTTCCAGTCGAGGAGATGGTCGTACACGCTGCTTCGGGAGGTGACGCCGATGGCTGTCATCAGCGCGACGCGGGGTGTACGGCCGTCCAACACGGTCAGGATGTTGCGGACCCCGGCGTAGTCGACGGCCTCGGGCGAGGCGTGTCCGCTGCCGTCCGAGCCGAGTGTCAGCACGAGCGCGTCGACGTCGGCCACCGCCGGGGGCAGGGTCTCGGGCCGGGTGACGTCGGCGACGACCAGCTGTGCCTCGGCGGGGAGTTGACGTCGGGCCTTGGCCGCGTCACGCACCAGCGCGCGGGTCGTGTGCCCTCGCGCGATCGACTCGGCGACGACGAGCCGTCCGATGCTGCCGGTCGCGCCGACTACGAGCACGGTCATGGGTGTGTGCGACATGGCTTGTCTTTCCGGGGGTTCGATGCCGTCGGAGCCGGTGACCACCGACACGCTCTGCGCATCCCGCTGCGGCGGCGGCCGTCCGCCGCGCGCCACGGGAGGCTTGCCGAGTCCAGCCTGTCCGAGGGACGCGCCGGGTGACAGGCCGTGTCGTTCCGGGGAGTGAGAGGGCCTCCCAGGTACGCGGACCCGCGGCGTCCGACGCCAGGCATCCCCTTGCGCACGGCACCCGACAGCCCGCGGGACATATCTTCCTTCCAGGACCACGACTTGGAGGACCCCCAGGTGGAACGTTCGGCCGACGAGTACTGGACCGCTTCGGGAGTGAGGCTGCGCAGGGCGACCACACGTCGAGGCCCATGGAACTGGCTCTTCCTGGCCGGCGGCCCGGGACTGGGATCCGAATCGCTGGCGGGGCTGGTGCAGGTCGCCGCGGTGCCCGGCACGGCGTGGCTGCTCGACCTGCCCGGCGACGGGTCCAACCGGGGCTTCCCGGCCGTCCCCACGCACCCGTTCCGGCGATGGCCACACGTTCTCACCGAGGCCGTCGCGAGCCTGGAGGACGTGGTCATGGTCGGGCATTCCACCGGCGGCATGTTCCTGCTCTCGGTTCCGGAGCTGGAGCAGCACCTGTCCGCGCTCGTGCTCGTCAGCAGCGCTCCACACGCAGGCTGGCGCCCCGCATTCGAGCAGTGGGCCCAGGCCCACCCGCTACCCGGACTCGAGGACGCGGCTGGACGGTACGCCGCTGATCCAAGTGACGAGACCCTGCGCGCACTCACCCTCGCCGCCGCACCGTGGAACTTCACCACGGCCGGCCTGCCGCAGGGCCGAGCGCTCCTGGACGCACTTCCCTACTGCCACGAGGCGGTCGCGTGGGCGGGTACCCACTTCGACCAGCGGTACCGGGCGCTCTGGAGCCCGCAGGCACTCCCGACCCTCCTCATCAGCGGCGCCCAGGACCACGTCGTCGACCAGCAACTCTGGGAGCAAGCACGCGGGTTCGAGCAACCACATGTCCTGCGGCACACGGTCGAACAGGCCGGCCACTTCCCCTGGATCGACAACCCGGACGCTGTCCGCGCGGCCTTCACGGACCTCACCGCCCGGCTCGAATCCCAGTGACCTGTCAGGTGGTGACGGTGGCGACCGGTTCCACGCCGTAGGTGCGGGCGTAGCCGTTCTCGGTGCCCACGAGCAGGTCCACGACCTCGAAGTACCGGTCCCAGAAGGGGGTTTCCCGCAGTGCGTCGATCAACAACCGGTAGGCCTCATGGTCGTCCGCCTCCCAGACCCAGATGTCGGTGACCCGCGCCGAGTAGAACTCCGTGTCGTAGAAGCGCGATCGGACGCCGCGGGTACGGGCCTCGATCACCGGAACGACTCGGGTGGTGAAGGCCTGGACGCGCTCGGCCACCGTCATCGCCAGCCACTCGGGCGTGGTCTTGACGAGCATGAACGCGGTGACCGGCGGCTCGGTTCGGTCAGTGGGCATCGGCTGCCTCCGGTGTGGTGAGGACGGCGGGCTTGAGGGTCTGCGCGCACCACCGCGCGAATTCGGTGGCCCCCTGGCGTGCATGGGGCGAGGGGTCGAGGCCCGCGTCCAGGCCGTTGTCCTTGGCGCGCTTCATAGCGACCATGCCTTCCACGAACGCCGCGTTGAGACCGTATCCGAGCAGTGTGGATCGCAGTTCGTCGAGCGGCTGGCGCCGGTAGTGGACCGTACGGCCCAGCTCCTCGGTCATGATGCGGGCCAGGTCGTCGGGCGACAGGTTCTGCGGGCCGAGCACCGGCACACTGCCGACGCCGGTCCAGGAGCGGTCCAGCAGCAGGCCGGCCGCCGTCGCGGCGATGTCGGCGACGGCCACCATCGGGGCCGGACGGTCCGCGGCTGCCGTGTCGGTGAAGACCCCGTCGGTGCGGATCGAGTCCGCGTCCTCCAGCAGGTTCTCGAAGAAGGACGGGCAGGCCAGGGACCGGTACGCGACGCCGGAGTCGGCGATCAGGTCGTCCATGGCCAGGGACGCGGTGACCAGCCCGGCCCGGGCCGCCTGTGGTGTGCCGCGGCCGAGCGCCGAGACGCCGACGACCTGGCCGACGCCGTGGGTGGCGAACGCCCGCGCGGCCGGGCGGGTGAAGCCGCTGTAGGCCTCGTCGGGGGTGACCGAGGCGTCCGGCGGTACCAGCCAGAAGACTGCGTCGGCCCCGCTGAAGGCGCGCTCGACGGTGGAGGCGTCGCCGTGCGAGCCGGTGATCACCTCGACTCGTCCGTGCACGGACTCCGGGAGCCGGGCGGGATCGCGGACGACGACGCGCAGTTCCTCTCCGCATGCGGGCGCGGCGTCAACCAGGAGCGACAGCAGCCGTCGGCCGATGTTCCCGGTGGGAGCGGTGATGACGATCATGAAAACCTCGCGGTCTTTGTCGGATCGATATGACCCCTCCATCGTGCGAACCCGAACCACGTTGCCACAATGGGAACTTCAGCATCGAATCATTGCCTGAAACGGAATAATGCAGGTGAGCAGCCCAATCCCGAACCTCGACGCCAATCTCGCCGTCGCTCTCGACGCCCTGCTCACCGAGCAGAGCGTCACCCGTGCCGCCGCGCGGCTGCACACCTCCCCCGCGGCCATGAGCCGCACCCTGGCCCGACTGCGCCGGGTGCTCCAGGATCCGCTCCTGGTGAGGGCCGGACAGACGATGGTGCCCACACCCCGCGCCGAGACGCTGCGGGACGAGGCCGCCGCGGTGGTGCGCCGGCTGGAGGCACTGCTCACGCCGAGCGGCGGGATCGACCCCGGCGCGCTACGGCGCACCTTCACCGTCCAGGCCTCGGACCTCGTCGGCGCGGCGCTGGCGCCGGGTCTGCTCGGGCTGGCCAGGCGTCAGGCGCCGGGTGTCACGCTGCGGGTGCTCGCCGAGGAGTGGGAGGCGGGCCCGGCGCTGCGCGAGGGCCGGATCGACCTGGAGATCGGGTCCATCGACCACGTCGATCCGGAGACCCGGGTGGAAGAGCTGGTCACGCTACGCATGGCCGCCGCTGTCAGGGCCGGGCACCCGCTCGCCGAAGGTCTCCTGACGCCCGCCCGGCTGGCCGCGGCCGAGCATGTGGCGGTCAGCCGCCGGGGACGCTTCACCGGCCCGCTGGACGCGGCCTTGGCCGAGCGCGGCCTCAGCCGGCGGGTCGGCGCCGTCCTGCCCGGACATCTGGCGGCGATGGCGCTGGCGGCGGTTGGTGACGTCGTCTGCCTGGTGCCGACCTCGCTGCCGGGCGAGCCCGCTTCACCGCTCAGCAGCGCGGCGCACGCTTTGGGACTGCGCCTGTTGGACATCCCGCTGCCGCTGCCACCCTTGACGATCGGCATGGCCTGGCATCCGCGCCACAGCGCCGACGGGGCCCACCAATGGCTGCGTGGCGCGGTGCGCCGGGTACTCCGTCCGGCCGGGGCGGCGGAGGAAGCCCACCGGAACGATCAGTCGCCGAAGTAGGCCTGGGCGACGGCGTAGGTGTCCTCGTAGAGGTGATAGCGGGTGATCCGCCCGTCCCGGACCGTGGTGTGCAGGGCGAACGCGGTGTCGATGTCCCGGCCCGTCTTCTTCACCTCGGAGACCAGGCGTCCGATGAGCACGACGTCGTCGCCTTCCGAGATGACCTGGTGGAGGTCGAACTCCTTGGCCTGCACATGGGTCCGCAGCAGTTCGAAGAACGTCCGCATGCCCTGCGCCGAGTCGACCTCCGGCACCCACGGAATGCCCGGCGGGTGCGGGATGGAGAACGACACCGAGTCGGCGAACAGCGCCGCTGCCTCCGCAGTCTTCCCCTCGGCGAGCAGCGGGAACAACCGTTGCACGGTCTGAGCAGGTGACTCTGCTGTCATGCGTGCCGACATTACAGGCCGGACATACGACGCAAGGCCATCAAACGTTGAGGAACGGTCCACAGCCCCTGCGGCGGGGCGGAAGCCTCAGCCGAGTTGCTCGGCCAGTCCGACGACGATGTCCTCGGGGCC
Source organism: Streptomyces sp. NPDC098781 (assembly GCF_044759995.1). NCBI lineage: Bacteria > Bacillati > Actinomycetota > Actinomycetes > Kitasatosporales > Streptomycetaceae > Streptomyces > Streptomyces sp. NPDC098781. Next base: position 1,330,109 of record NZ_JBIWAK010000001.1, on the reverse strand, counting down.
ACGGACGTAGCAGAGCCGATAGACGTTCTCGTACTGCACGATTTCGCCCACGAGTTCGGCGCCGTGCCCCCGCAGCACGCGGGAGACGACGTCCTCGATGTCGTCCACGGCGAACATGATGCGACGAAGGCCGAGCGTGTTCGCCGGTGCGTCTCTCGGCTCGGGGGTGATGGCCTTCGGCCGGTGGAACTTCGCCAGCTCCACCCGCCCGTGACCATCCGGAACCCGCAGCATGGCGACGTCCTGCCGGACGTCATCGAGCCCGATGACACGCTCCGCCCCGCGCCACTCCAGTGGTCCTTTCCCCTCGAGCTCCATGCCGAGTTCGACGAAGAAGGCGATGACCGCCTCAAGGTCGTCGACGACGATGAGGACGTTGTCCATCCGCTGGATCGTCATGTGGGGCCTCCTTCGTGGCGCACGCCACGGTAGCCGCTGCCACCCCTGGCCCGGTCGCCGGACGACGCCGTCCCGGTGACAGGACCGTCAGTCGGTGTACACCTCGGCGCGGTCCACGCTCACGAACGCTGCCGCGGAGGATGGGTTGCGCTCCCCGGTGACGCGGACCTGTAGCGTGTGCGCGCCGTACGGCAGCCGTGGGCTGAGGTACTGGAGCGTCTCACCGGTGCGGATCGCTCCGTAGAAGTCGACGCGTTGTTCGGCGCCCCCGTCGACACGGATGGCCGCGATCCCGTTGCCCGTGTCCTTCACGGACAGCAACGCGATCCTGGTGCCGGTGAAACGGAACGTCGCGGTGTTGCCCGCCCGGTCACTCCAGTGATCGTCGCTCCAGAAGCACTGCGCCGCACAGCCCGTGCCCGCATTCCAGGCGCCCTGATACGTCACCGTGCCGCTGCCGCTCGAACGGCCGTCGTCGTTGATCCAGTGGTTGCCCGATCCGGGGTCGCCGGACGGCAGGTCCTGTGTCGCGCCCAGGGCGAGCGGGGTGCCGAGGTCCGGACTGCCGTCGGCACGCCAGCCGATCTTCTGGGCACGGGTCGTGCGGTTGGTGTAGGTGAACACCGACGTGGTCTTGGCGTGGTAGACGATCCAGTCCTCCGTTCCGTCAGGGGAACGGAAGAAGGCGTGGTGGCCGGGACCGAACACACCCCTGGTGTCGTTGCGCGAGAAGACAGGTCCGCTGTGCTGGGTCCAGTTGCCGGGCACCAAGGGGTCGGCGCCGTTGGGCAGGGACATCATCCACACCTGGTAGTCGGGCTTGCCCGTGTCGCACGCCGAGTACGTCATCCAGGTGCGGCCGTTGCGGTACAGGAATTCGGGACCCTCGCGGACCTCGGGGCATCCTCCGGCCCCGTCGAGCGCGATGGCGTTGCCGGAGACGGTGTAGGGGTTCGACAGGGGCGCGATGTTCAGGCCGTTGTGCTGATAGGCGTTGATGCCGCTGTAGGCGAGGTAGAGCTTGCCGTTGTGCTGGAGGATCCCGGGGTCGATCGCGAAGTCGTCGGCGTGGTTGGGCGGGGTGAGCTTCGCCTTGAAGTGGTACGGCCCCGTCGGGTCGTCGCCCTGCGATTCGAGGACGTACAGCCGGTGATGGTCGTCCACTCCGTCGTCAGCCGTGTAGTACATGTACCAACGGTTGTCGAAGCGGTAGAACTCGGCCGCCCAGATGTGCTGGTTACGTGAGGCGTCGGTGTCTCTCCACACGGTGATCGGGTCGGCGGCGAGAAGGGTGCTGAGTGAGGAGGAGCGCCACATCTTGATGCTGTCGCCCTGCGTGGTGGTGAGGTGGTAGGCGCCGTTCGCGTAGGTGACGAACGGGTCGGGACCTGTGTTGAGTGGGTTGCGGAAGGTTCCCGCCGCTGCGGCGACCGGTGCCGCTGCCGGCGTGCGGTCGCCGCCGACGCCCCTCGAAGCGGCAGAGGCAGCGGCATGGGTCTGCGGTACCCAGATCAGGCTCACGAGCAGGGCGAACAGGGCGGTCACCAAGGTGGTGACGGAACGGGCGCGCATCGGCGACTCCCCCACATCTGTCGAACCGGCGGTTGTCCATGGCACCACGGCGATTACATCGATGTAAAGAGGGTGCGGTGAGTGGTGACGCTCTGTCAGTCGACCTTCTTCACAAGTGACTTGGGTCGACCCCGCTTCGGCGCGCACGCGCGCGCACGGCCTCACACGAGCCCCGCCTTCCTCTCCCCGCGCAGCAGCCATGCCAGATACGCACCCCCGGCCACGCCCGTCACGACACCGACCGGCAGGAGTGCCGAGCCGGTGACGCGTTGGGTGGCGAGGTCGGCGGCGGTGACCAGGAGTGCGCCTGTCCACCCGGCCGGCAGGAGGTTGGGACCGGCGGCCCGGGTGATCCGGCGGGCGAGTTGGGGTGCCGCCATCGCCACGAACGGGACGGGGCCGGCGGCAGCCACCGCCATGGCCGTGAGCCCGGTCCCCGCGCACAGCAGCACCAGGCGGCTGCGTTCGGGCGGGACTCCGAGCGCGGCGGCCGTGTCGTCGCCCATTTCGAGCACGGTCAGCCGCCTGGCGTACCCAAGGACGACCGGGACCAGGGCCACCGGGCCCAGCGCGGCGATGCGGACGTCGCCCCAGTCGCGGGTGTTGAGCGATCCGATCAGCCAGCTTGCCGACTGGGCCGCCTTGCCGATGTCGGCACGGACGTACAGGAAGCTGGTTGCCGCTCCGAGCACGGCGGAAGCGCCGATGCCGACGAGGACGAGCCGGTATCCGTGCACGCCCTGCCGCCAGGCGAGCAGATACACACCGGCGGCTGTGGCGAAGCCGCCGCACACCGCGCCGATCGCGGTCTGGGCGTCGCCCGCGTCGAAGAGGATGATCGCGACCAGCGCGCCCGCCGAGGCGCCGTTGCCGAAGCCGGTGATGTCGGGGCTGCCGAGCGGGTTGCGGGTCAGCGACTGGAACACCGCACCCGCCACACCCATCCCGAATCCGACGAGGAGTGCCACGAGCGCCCGGGGCAGCCGGAGGTCCAGCACGACGAATTCGGCGCCTGGTGGGCCGTGTCCGGCGAGGGTGCGCACCACCTCCGGCGGCGACAGCTCGTAGGCACCGGTGCCTACGGCGAGGATCATCGCACCGGCGGCCGACACGGCGAGCACGGCGCAGACGAGCAGCGCGCGCATGTCGTAGCGCAGTGACCAGCGGCCGGTGCGCAGCAGACCGGGCCTGGTGGGCCGGGTAGAAGTCACAGGTGGGCCGCCTTCCGGCGCCGGACCAGATGGATGAAGACCAGTCCGCCGAGAAACGCGGTGACCGTGCCGACCTCGATCTCCGAGGGCGCGACGACCAGCCGCCCGAGCACGTCCGAGGCGAGCAGGAGTGCCGGTGCGTACAGGGCGCAGAGCGGGAAGATTTGGCGCGGGTCGGGGCCGCAGAACGCGCGGGCGGCATGAGGGATCATCAGGCCGACGAAGCCGATGGGTCCGCACACGGCGGTCGCTCCTGCGCACAGCAGCGTGACGGCGAGGACGGACAGCAGGCGGGTGCGCCGGACGTGGGTGCCGAGGGCGCGGGCGTGCTCCTCGCCGAGGGCGATCGCCCCGAGCGGGCGGGCCAGGGCGAGGGCGAGGAGTGCGCCGGCCGCGAGCAGCGGTGCCACCGTGAGCAGCAGCGAGGTGTCCCGTTTGGCGAGGGTGCCCACGGACCAGAACCGCATCTCGTCAAGGGTGTTGAGATCCCAGAGTTGGAGGCCGTTGACGTAGCCGAACAGGGCGGCGTTGACGGCGGTTCCGGCGAGGGCGAGGCGGACCGGAGTGGCGAGGCGTCCGCCGCCCAGGGCGCTGACGGCGGTGGTGGCCAGGGCGGCACCGGCGAGGGCGAACCACAGGTAGCCGGCGAACGACGTGATCCCCAGGACGCTGATGGCCGTGACGACCGCGGCGGACGCGCCGGCGTTCACGCCGAGCAGGCCCGGGTCGGCGAGCGGATTGCGGGTCAACGTCTGCATGACGGCGCCCGCGAGGCCGAGCGCCGCGCCGACGGCGACGCCGAGGAGGGTGCGGGGCAGCCTCAAGTCCCGCACGATCTCGTCGTTGCCGGTGCCCGAGGGCGACACGAGCGCCGACCACACCTGGTCGGGCGGAATCCGCTGGGTGCCCACGGCGAGCGACAGGACGGCCGCCGTGACCAGCAGGAACAGCCCGAGCAGCAGGCTTGCCGATCGTCCGGGCGATGCCCTGCCGCGGGGCGCTTCCGTGACGTCGGCCGGGGAGCGGTGCTCTCCGGCCCGGGGAGGCGTTCTCATGACCATGTGCTTAGCTTAGGCTAACCTAAATAGCGGTGTTGACGATTTCGTCGACACCACCATGTCTGTCTTGGGAAGTGGAGCCATGCCCGTCCTGCCCGCGTCACAGCGGCCGGCCTCGACCGCGGTCTCCGATGTCCGGCCGGTCCGCGTCACCGGCCCTCGCATCGCACGCCTCATCGCCGATCTGGCCACCGCCGACGCCGCTGGGCGTACGGCGTCGGTCACGGCCTTCTGGAGTGAGGCGGAGCGTCACGGCACGCCGCTCGTCGAGGAGTTGGCGGGCGACGCGGACCATCGGGCCGTCACCTTCCTGTGGCGGGGGCACCGCGCGACCCGGCAGGTGCTGCTGCTGGCCAACCGGCTCTTCGACCGCGACCGCCTCGTCGACGCCCTGCTGGACCACGTACCGGGTACGGACGTCTGGCACCTGGGTCTGCGCCTGCGGGCCGACCACCGCGGTTCCTACCGGCTCGCCGCCGACATCTCCCCCAAGGCGCCGCCCACGGACCCTGACGGCCTTCAGCAGCGGCTGCGCTCGCTGGCCGCCCACGCGGCGGGCGATCCGCTCAACCGGCTGTCGGCGCCGACCCGTTGGAGCCCAGTGCCCAATTCGGTCTTCGCACTGCCGCGGGCGCCGGCCCAACCCCTCAGCGGACGGCCCGGCAAGGTGCGTGCGGGACGGGTCGAACGCCACCGGGTGGCCTCCGCCGCACTCGGCGGGGACCGTGACACATGGATCTATCTGCCGCCGGGTCATGAACTGGTCGGCCAGCCGCCCTTGCCCGTGCTGGCGCTGTGCGACGGTGACATGTGGTTCGGCCGGCTCGGGTTCCACCACACGCTCGACGCCCTCCTGGCCGACGGGTCCCTGCCGCCGCTGGCCGTCGTCGCACCGGATGCCGTGGACCGGCACACCCGCGCCCGGGAACTCGGTGCCCGCGCGGAGTTCGTGTCCTTCCTCGCGGACGAGCTGCTGCCCTGGGCGGCGGGCCGCTGGTCCCTGTCCACCGACCCACGGCGGACCGTCGTCGCGGGACAGAGCCTGGGCGCGATGACCGCGCTGTACGCCGGGTTCCTGCGGCCCGACCGGTTCGGCAACGTGCTCGCCCAGTCGCCCTCCCTTTGGTGGCGGCCGGCGCTGCCGCCACGGACCGGACCCACCCCGCTGGTCCTCGGCGCACCCTGGCTCGTCACCCGCTTCGCCGCCGCCGAGCCGCGTCCCGTCACGGTCCATCTGGACGTCGGGCTGCACGAGGGCTCGATGGTCGAGCACACCCGTGCCCTCTACGACGTCCTGCGCTCGGCCCGCTACCGCGTCACCCGCGACGAGTTCAACGGCGGCCACGACCACGTCTGCTGGCACGGCGCGCTCGCCGACGGCCTGGTGCGCCTGCTGGGCACCTGACGCCGACGTCCACGCCACCCTTCACCCCACCTCCAAGGAGCTGTTCCTTCATGTCCTCTGCACGTCCCTCCCGCCGGGCGGTCCTGATGTCCGCCGCCGTGACCGGAGCACTGCTCGTGACCGGCTGCGGCAACGACGACGGCACCGGCGGTGCCGCCTCCTCCGGGAAGTCGAGCACCCGTCAGATCACCGATGCCACGGGCCGCGAGGTGAAGGTGCCCTCGGCGCCCCGGAAGGTCGTGGCCCTGAGCGAACCCACCCTGGACGCGGCCCTCGCGCTGGGCATCCAGCCCGTCGGCGGCACGGCGGGCCGCGGCCAGAGGAGCGTCTCCTCCTACCTGGCCGACCGGGCCGCGAAGACCGAGGTCGTGGCGACCGTCGCCGAGGCGGACATGGAGAAGCTCGCCGCGCTCCGGCCCGATCTGATCCTGCTCGACGAGACGACCGGGGCGAAGAAGGAGGTGGCCAAGCTCCAGCGGATCGCCCCGACGGTGGTCACCGCCCAGCTCAACGAGGACTGGAAGAAGGCGTTCACCGCCACGGCCGACGCGCTGAACCACAAGGACCGGGCCGAGAAGCTCCTGGCGGACTTCGACGCGGACACCGCTGCCACGAAGAAGAAGCTCGGCGAGAACGCGGGCGCGACCGTGAGCGTGGTGCGCTGGCAGAACGGGGCTCCGTCCGTCGTGGGCAAGGGCGTCGGCCACGTCGGCTCCACGCTCTCCGCGCTGGGTCTCGCCCGGCCGGCGGACCAGCGGGGCGCCAGTGCCGGGCACAGTGAGCCGGTCAGCCTGGAGAAGCTGGCCACCATTGACGGGAACTGGCTGTTCCTCGGCGCCCTCGGGGACCGGACCGCCGGTGAGAAGGCGTACGCCGAGGCGAAGAAGGTGCCGAACTTCGGCAGGCTGAAGGCCGAGAAGGAGGGCCACGTCGTCGTCATCGACGGGTCCGCCTGGAACAGCGCGGGAGGCCCCCTGGCGGCGCGGATCGTGCTCGACGACCTCACAAAGGCGCTCGCCTCATGAGCGCCGAACTCGCCGGCCGGCTCGCCCTCGTGACCGGGGCGGGCCGGGGCATCGGCGAGGCGGTGGCCGCCGCGCTCGTCGAGCAGGGCGCCCGCGTCCTCGCCACCGACCTCACAGCGGACGGCGTCAAGGCTCTCGCGGACACATACGGCGACCGGATCACGCCCCGCGCGCTCGACGTCACCGACGCCGACGCCGTCGAGGCCCTGGTCGACGACACCGAACGCACCCTCGGTCCGGTCGACATCGCTGTCAACGTCGCCGGAGTGCTGCGCGGTTCCCATGTCGTGGACCTCACCGACCAGGACTGGGCGGCCACCTTCGCGGTCAACACCGACGGCGTCTTCCACGTCTCCCGCGCGGCCGCCCGCCGCATGGCCCAGCGCGGCCACGGCAGCATCGTCACGGTCGCCTCGAACGCGGCCGGCATCCCCCGCTCCGGCATGGCCGCCTACGCCGCTTCCAAAGCCGCCGCCGTGATGTTCACCAAGTGCCTGGGGCTGGAGGTGGCCGCCAGCGGCGTCCGCTGCAACACCGTCTGCCCCGGCTCGACCCTGACCGACATGCAACGCGCCCTGTGGGCGCCCGGAGACGAGGCGGCTTCCGCCCGGCGCGTCATCGAGGGCGACCCGGCCACGTACCGCACCGGCATTCCGCTCGGCCGGATCGCCGATCCCGCCGACATCGCCGACGCGGTCGTCTTCCTGGCCTCCGACCGGGCCCGCCACATCACCCTGCACGACCTGTACGTCGACGGGGGCGCGACCCTGCGGGCCTGACCGCCCCCGCGCCCCGTCCTTCGTGCCGTCCCCCCACTGGAGCACTGGAGACCCCATGTCCATCACCGCGCACGTGCCCGCCGCCCCGCCGGTCTCCCCCGGCGCGGCGACCTCCCTCCTCGACGCCTACCGCGCCACCACGGACCGGTTCCTGGCCACGCCCCACCGCACCTTGCTGGGCCGTGGCACCAGCGCCGAAATACCCCACGACACCCGCCCGTTGGCACAGCGCGTACGGGAGGCGCTGGACGCGCTGCGCCGTCCCGGCGCCACGGCTCCGGTCGTCGTGGGCTCGCTCCCCTTCGCCCCGGACGCACCGCCCGCGCTCGCGGTCCCGGACGTGGTGCACTGGGCGCCACCGCTCCGCGAGGACCCGCTCGTCGCCCTGCCCCTCCCCCACGACGAGACCCGGCCCGACTGGCAGGTCACCCAGGTCCCGCCGCCCGAGCGGTACGGCGAGGCCGTCGCCGCCGCCGTCGAGCGCATGCGCGCCGGGGAGTTCGACAAGGTCGTGCTCGCCCGGACCCTGGAGCTGACCTCCGCGCGTGAACCCGACCTGCGGCTCATGCTGCGCCGCCTGGCCCACCGCGACCCGGCCGGCTACACCTTCGCCGTGCCCAGCGGCCCCGGCCGCACCCTGATCGGCGCCAGCCCCGAACTCCTCGTCGCCCGGCGGGCAGGCCGCCTCACCGCCAATCCGCTGGCCGGATCCGCGCCACGCAGCACCGACCTCGCCGAGGACGTGCGCCGGGCGGTGGCACTGCTGGAGTCCCCGAAGGACCTGCACGAGCACGCCGTGGTCGTCGCCGCCGTCCGCGCGGCCCTCGCCCCGTACTGCTCCCGTCTGGAGGTGCCCGAGCGGCCCACGCTGGTACGCACGGCGGCGATGTGGCACCTGTCGACCACGGTCACGGGTGAGCTCACCGACCCGGACACGACGGCCCTGGATCTGGCGTCCGCGCTGCACCCGACGCCGGCCGTGTGCGGCACCCCGACCGACGTGGCGCGAGCCGTGATCGCCGCGTGGGAACCCTTCGACCGTGGCCCGTACACGGGCATGGTCGGCTGGCAGGACGCGGACGGCGACGGCGAGTGGGTCGTGACCATCCGCTGTGCCGAAGCCGAGGGGCGCTCGCTCAGGTTGTTCGCGGGCGCCGGTGTGGTCGCCGAGTCGTCGCCGGCGGCCGAGACCGCGGAGACCGCCGCCAAGTTCCGTACGTTCCTGCACGCCGTGGGGGCCTCGCTGTGACCGTCACACCCGGGGTCGACGCGCCCACCTGGCCCGAGGAGTTCGCCGCGCGGTACCGGGCGGCCGGCTACTGGAGGGGCGAGACGTTCGGCGGCATGCTGCGCGAGCGGGCCGCCGCCCATCCCGACCGCATCGCCCTGATCGACCCTGCCCCCGTGCGCCGCACCTGGACGTACGGCGAACTCGACGAGCGCGCCGACCGGCTGGCCGCCGGATTCGCGGCGCGCGGGATCGCCAAGGGCGACCGGGTCGTCGTACAACTCCCCAACATCGGCGAGTTCGTCGAGGTCGTCTTCGCGCTGTTCCGCATCGGCGCGCTGCCCGTGTACGCCCTGCCCGCGCACCGTGAGACGGAGATCGGCCACTTCTGCGCCTTCGCGGAGGCGGTGGCGTACGTCGTCCCGGCCGTACATGCCGGCTACGACCACCGCGACCTCGCCGCGCGGGTACGCAAAGGGACGCCGAGCCTCAAGCACGTCTTCGTGGTGGGTGACCCGAGCGAGCACACTCCACTGTCCGAGGTGCCGTGCGATCAGGCCGGCCCGCTGATCGGGCCCGAGCCGCACGAGCTGGCGTTCCTGCAACTGTCGGGCGGCACGACCGGGGTGTCCAAGCTGATCCCGCGCACCCACGACGACTATCTCTACTCGCTGTGGGGCTCCGACGAGATCTGCGGCGTCGACGCCGGCACCCGGTACCTCGTCGCGCTGCCCGCCGCCCACAACTTCCCCATGAGCTCGCCCGGTTGGCTGGGCGTGCTGTATGCCGGGGGCACCGTGGTGCTGTGTCCGAAGCCCGATCCGGCGACGGCGTTCCCGCTCGTCGAGCGCGAGCGGATCACCATGACGGGGCTCGTGCCACCCCTCGCCCTGGTGTGGACCGAGGCCGGCGCGACGACACCGTACGACCTGTCCAGCCTTCGGCTGGTGCTGGTCGGCGGCGCCAAGTACAGCGAGGAGGCCGCCCGTCGGCTCGAACCGGCGCTGGGATGCCGGCTCATGCAGGTGTTCGGCATGGCCGAGGGACTCGTCAACTACACACGGCTGGACGACGACACCACGACGGTCGTCACCACCCAGGGACGGCCGATCTCCCCGGACGACGAGATCCGGATCGTGGACGACTTTGGGCGCGAGGTGCCCGAGGGCGAGGCCGGCCACCTCCTGACACGCGGCCCGTACACGATCCGCGGCTACTGGCGGGCACCGGAACACAACGCCCGGGCCTTCACCGAGGACGGCTTCTACCGCACCGGCGACCTGGTGCGCCGCACCCCCACCGGGCATCTGGTCGTCGTGGGCCGGGCCAAGGACCAGATCAACCGAGGCGGCGAGAAGATCGCGCCGGAGGAGATCGAGAACATCATCCTCGCCCACCCGTCCGTCCACGACGTGTCCGTGGTCGCGGTCCCCGACGCGTACCTCGGGGAACGCTCCCTGGCCTACGTGATCCTGCGGCCGGACGCCGAACCGCTCAAGCCGGTCGCCGTCAGACGATTCGTGCGCGAGCGCGGGGTCGCCGACCACAAGGTCCCCGACCTCGTCGAATTCGTCGACGCCTTCCCTCGGACCGGTGTCGGCAAGGTCAGCAAGAAGCAGCTGCGGTCCACCGCCGAGCAGTCCTGAAAGCCCTGAAAGGCCAGTCTTCCCATGGCACTTCCCGCCATTCCGTCCTATCCCCTCCCCAGCGCGGACGACCTGCCGGCGAACCGCGTGACATGGACCGCGGACCCGGCGCGCGCCACGCTCCTCGTCCACGACCTCCAGCACCACTTCCTGTCCGCCTTCCCGGCCGACGGCCAGCCCCTCACCGGCATGCTCGACAACACCGCCCGGCTGCTGAGGCGGGCCCGCCGGCTCGGTGTGCCCGTCGTCTACTCAGCCCAGCGCGGCGGGCAGTCACCCGAGGAACGCGGACTCCAGCTGGACTTCTGGGGGCCCGGTGTCGCCGACGACCCCGAGGCCCTCGCCATGCCCGCCGAGGTCGCGCCGCAGGCAGGCGACACCGTACTCACCAAGTGGAAGTACAGCGCGTTCGCGCGTACCGAACTCGAAGCGCTGATACGGGAGTCGGGCCGCGATCAGCTCGTGATCGCCGGCGTGTACGCGCACATCGGCGTACTGATGACCGCCGCCGACGCGTGGAGCCGGGACATCCAGGCATTCGTCGTCGCCGACGCGGTCGCCGACTTCTCCCGCGCGGACCACGACATGGCGCTGCGCTGGGCCGCGGGCCGCTGCGCGGTCGTGACCACCACCGACGCGCTCTTCAAGGAGGCCTGAGTATGCCGCTCACCCTGGACCGGATCCGCGCCGACATAGCGGACGCGCTCGGGGAGGACCCCGCCGACATCCCCGTCGACGAGAACCTCCTCGACTACGGCCTCGACTCCGTCCGTGTCATGGCGCTGCTCGAACGCTGGCGCCGCGAGCACGGCGTCCGGGCCGACTTCGCCGATCTCGCCGAGCGGCCGGCCATCGAGGCCTGGGCGTCGAAGCTGGGGGTGGCATGACCCCCGCCCTCGCCTCGGAAACCGTGTTTCCGCTGACCTCGGCCCAGTCGGGCATGTGGTACGCGCAGGCCCTCGATCCGCGCAGCCCCGCGCAGAACACCGCCGAGTGCCTGGAGATCGACGGGCCCCTCGATCCGGGCCTCTTCGCCACCGCCGTACGTCAGGTCACCGAGGAGGCGGAGGCGCTGCGCGTCGTCGTGGAGGACTCCCCAGACGGCCCTCGCCAACGCCTGTGCCCCCTGGCCGAGTCGCCGCTCGCCGTGCTGGAGCACAGCACCTCGGAATCGGCCCAGGCGTGGATGCGGGCGGATCTGGCCGAGCCGGTCGACCTGGCCAGGGGCCCGCTGTTCCGGCACGCCCTGTTCCGCATCGGTGCGGAACGCTGGCTGTGGTACCAGCGCGTGCACCACCTGGCCACGGACGGCTTCGGCTACTCGCTGCTCGTGCGGCGCACCGCCGAGGTGTACTCGGCCCTCGCCCGCGGCGAGACACCCCCGCCCCGCACCTTCGGCCGACTGACCGACCTGGTCGAGGACGACGCCGCCTATCGCGCCTCGCCCGCATTCGAGGCGGACCGGGCCCACTGGCGGGAGCGGTTCGCCGACCGTCCCGAGGCGCCCCGGCTCGCGGGCCGCGGTGCGCTGCCCTCGTGGACGTCCCTGCGCCGAACGACCCATCTGTCGCCGACGGCCACCGAGCGACTGCGCGACCTGGCCGGCCGCCTGCGCGCCACCTGGCCTGACGTGCTGATCGCGGCCCAGGCCCTGTACACCTCCCGCGCCACCCATCGGCCGGACGTGGTGCTGGGCCTGCCGATGATGGGCCGCCTGGGCTCGGCGGCGCTGCGCGTCCCGGGCATGGTCATGAACGTGCTGCCGCTGCGGCTGTCGGTCCCGGCGGACGCAACCTTCGCCGACCTCGTACGCCAAGTGGTCCTCGGCATCCGAGAGACACGCCGCCACCAGCGCTACCGCTACGAGGACATCCGCCGCGACCTCGGACTGCTCGGCGAGGCGCGCGGCCTGGTCGGTCCGCTGGTCAACGTCATGCCGTTCGACTACGCCGTCGACTTCGCGGGAGCGCCGGTCCGGGCCCGGAACCTGTCCGCCGGCCCCGTCGACGACCTGACGGTCAACATCTACGACCGCGCCGACGGCCGGGGCCTGCGCATCGACCACGACGGCAACCCCGCCCTGTACGACGAGGCCGCCCTGGCCGCGCACCAGGACCGGTACGCGCATCTGCTGGAGCGCCTCGCGCAGGCCGACCCGCACCTGCCCCTGGCCGCCCACACCATCGCCACCCCGGACGAACGAGCCCTGGTGGTCACGGAGTTCAACCGCACCGACCGCGCGCTGCCGCCGACCACCCTGATCGGCCCGATCGAGTCACGCGCCGACCGGACGCCCGAGGCACCGGCGCTGGTGTACGGGGGTACGACCCTCACCTATGCCGACCTCAACACGCGGGCCAACCGGCTCGCCCACCATCTGCGCTCGCTGGGCGCCGAACCGGGGTCGGTGGTGGCGGTCTCGGTGTCGCGATCGGCGGAGCTCGTGATCACGCTGCTGGCCGTGCTCAAGGCGGGCGCCGCCTATCTGCCCCTGGATCCGGACTATCCGGCCCAGCGGCTGGCGTACATGCTCCAGGACGCCGCGCCCGTCTGCGCGATCACCGACCATGCGGACCGCCTCCCCCGGGACACCGGGACGCCGCTGGTCGTGCTGGAGGGGCTGGACGTGTCCGGTCGCCCCTGGGTCAATCCGGGACGCGCGCTGACACCGGCTCACCCCGCCTACGTCATCTACACGTCCGGTTCCACGGGCCGGCCGAAGGGCGTGGTCGTCTCGCACGGGGCGATCGACAACCGGCTGCGCTGGATGCAGCACGAGTACCGGCTGACGCCCGGGGACCGGGTGCTCCAGAAGACGCCCTCGTCCTTCGACGTGTCGGTCTGGGAGTTCTTCTGGCCGCTGCGCGAGGGCGCGACCCTCGTGGTCGCCGAACCCGGCGGCCACAAGGACCCCGTCCACCTCGCCCGACTGATCCGTGAACAGGCCGTCACCACTTGCCACTTCGTCCCTTCGATGCTCCAGGTCTTCCTCGCCGGGCCGGACGCGGCCGGATGCGCGGACGCCCTGCGCCTGGTGTTCTGCAGCGGTGAGGCCCTGCCGCGGGAGACCGCGAACGCCTTCGCGCGCACGCTGCCCGGCGTGGAGCTGCACAACCTGTACGGGCCGACCGAGGCCGCCGTCGACGTCACGTACCACGCCTGCGTGGCGGGGGACCGCGGCCCGGTGCCCATCGGGAGGCCGGTGTGGAACACCCGGCTGTACGTCCTCGACGCGGGCCTCCAGCCCTGCCCGCCGGGGATTCCGGGTGAACTCTATTTGGCGGGGGCTCAGTTGGCCGACGGCTATCTCAACCGTCCGGAACTCACGGCGGCCCGGTTCGTGGCCGATCCGTTCGGACCGGCGGGCGGCCGGATGTACCGGACGGGCGATCTGGCCCGCTGGACGGAGCAGGGCGAGGTGGAGTACCTCGGCCGGACCGACCACCAGGTGAAACTGCGCGGACAGCGCATCGAACTCGGCGAGATCGAGGCGGCGTTGGCGGCGCGGCCGGACGTCGAGGGCGCCTGCGCGCAGGTGCTCGACGAACGGCTCGTCGGCTATGTGACGGGCGGTGCCGACCCCGCCGCTGTACGCGCAGCGCTGGCGCGCGAGCTGCCCGAGCACATGGTCCCGGCGGCGGTCGTCGCGCTCGACGCGTTCCCGCTGAGCCCCAACGGCAAGCTGGACCGCCGTGAGCTGCCCGCCCCGGTCTTCGCCGGGGCGGAGGGCGCCCGACGCCCGTCCACCGCCCGTGAGGAGGCGTTGACGCTGTTGTTCGCCCAGGTGCTCGGGGTGGACCGGGCGGGTCCCGACGACGCGTTCTTCGACCTGGGCGGCACCTCGCTGCTCGCGGTGCGGCTGGTGACGCGGGTGCGTGAGGAGTTCGGCGTCGAGCTGACCATGGGCTCGCTGTTCGAGGCGCCGACACCGGCCGCGCTGGCCGCCCGGCTGGAGGACACGGGACCGGCCTCGCGGGACGCCCTGGACGTCGTACTGCCGCTACGCGCCGAAGCCGAAGGAGACCTGCCGCCGCTGTTCGCGATCCACCCGGCGGGCGGCATCGCCTGGTGCTACGCGGGGCTGGCCGCACGCCTGGGCCCGGGTCAGCCGGTGTACGGCATCCAGGCCCGCGGGCTGACCGGTGACGAGCCGCTGCCGCACACGCTCCAGGAGGAGGCCGAGGACTACGTCCGCCAGATCCGCGAGGTCCGTCCGCACGGGCCGTACCGGCTGCTGGGCTGGTCGGTCGGCGGGGTCCTCGCGCACACCGTGGCCGTTCTGCTCCAGGAGGCCGGGGAGCGGGTGGAACTCCTGGCCCTGCTCGACGCGTTCCCGGCGGAACAGTGGCGGGAGCGGGCCGCGCCCGAGGAGGGTGACGCCCTCACGGCGGTACTGCGCATGGCCGGATTCGACCGTACGCATGAACGCACCAAGGAGGACGTGCTGGCCACCCTGCGCCGGGCTGGCAGCCCGCTGGCCGGCCTGTCCGAGCACACGCTGGCGCGGATCGTCGACATCGTGCCGAACCACGCCCGCATGATGCGCGAACATCACCATCGCCGCTTCGAGGGCGACGTGCTGTTCTTCACGGCCGCCGCCCCACGCGCCGAGCACTGGCTGACCCGGCGGGCATGGGGCCCGTACGTGAGCGGCGCGATCGAGAACCACGACCTGGACTGCACGCATCCGCAGTTGCTGCGGGACCAGTACCTCGACGCGATCGCGGGGCGTCTGGCCGCAGGGGCGGAGAAGTGCGAGGCATGAGCCCACCGGCCACGGTTCGTTGAGTCCTGGAGCCCGGGCCCGCACCTGCGTGGTGCGGGCCCGGGCGAAAGGCTCACCGGCCCAGCAACTCCACCAGGCCGTCGGCCAGTTCCGTGCGCCAGCACAGGTAGTCGTGGCCGCCGTTGAACTCCTGGTAGGAGGAGTCGTGACAGCCGAGGGCGGCGAGGGTGTCGCGCAGTCGGCGGGCCGCGGGCAGGGCCACCCATTCCTGCTCCCCGAAGGAGAGCCGGAAGCGCACGGGCAGGCGGGGCAGTTGTGCGATGGCGTGGGTGAGCCACTCCGCGTCGGGGCCGACGGGCCACCAGAAGGAGCCGGACTGCGCGAGCGCGTTGCCGAACCGGTGCGGGGCCGTCAGCGCGGCGTAGGCGGCGGTGAGTCCGCCGAGGCTCTGCCCGGCGATGACGGTGCGCTCCGGGTCGTCGGTGAGGGGCAGACGTCCGGCCGCCCAGGGCAGCAACTCGTCGGTGAGGAAGGCGACATACTCGGGCCGGCAGGTCAGCTCCGCCCAGCGGGTGGCCTCGTCCACGGCGTCCGGCAGAACCGCGGCGACCGGTGGGATGCGGCCGTCGGCGATGAGTGTGTCCAGCAGGCGGGAGAGCCCGAGTCGGGGCTGCCAGTGGTCGCCGTCGAGCAGGACCAGGACCGGCAGTTCGGCCGACTCCCCCACGGTCCCTGGCGGCCGGTACAGCCACACGCGCCGCCGGGCACCCAGCCGCTCGCTGTCCACGTGGTGCTCGGTGACGGTGCCGCGTGCGGTGTCGGGCCGGGGATCCAGGTCGGCCGCACGGGGAGCGGCCGGGAGTTCGGCGTACGAGACGGGCTCGCCGTCCCAACGGTGGGGCAGAGTGCGGCTGTTGAAGGGGTCGGCGCGACGACGGCCGCGCAGCCGTGCCCAGTACTCGGGGGTGCCCTGGTCGAGGCCGTCGCCCTCGTCGATGTGGAGCGCGTAGGTGCCGCGCCAGTCCTGGCGCAGGCGGAGCGTCCAGTGCCAGACGTCCGTGCCGGGGACGCGCTCCATGAGGTTGCCCTCGGGATCGCTCGGGTCGCCGAGCTTGTTCGGCATGATCTGCACGGCTCGCGTGCCCGGAGTGCCGCGCCACAGGAACGTCACGGCCAGGTGGTCGGCGCCGCCGTGCGGGTCCGGGCTCAGCAGCGGAGTGCCCTCGCGGCGGACATCGGCCCAGAACTTCTCGACACCGGCCGGGCCGGGCAGTGCCGACTCCGGGGTCCGTATGCGCGGGACCGGATGAGGGCGTGCCAAGCGGGGTGGGTGGTGCGGTGCTTCCCCGAGGGGAGGGGACACGAGCATGCGGACGGACTCCGTGCGTCAGGGCGGCTACTCCACTTAGGCCACCCTAACCTCCGCCAGGACATGCCCTTCCGGTGTGGCCGGCACCCGGTCCCGTGGGTGCCGGCCGGCCGATCCCGTCAGGCTGCGTCCGTGCCCGCCCTTCGGCGGCGTACGGCATACACGGCACCCGCGCCGAGCACGACGGCAGTGCCGCCGACGAGGCCGAGCACCGGGAGCGCGGAGGAGGAGCCGGTGTGGGCGAGGTCCCCGGCGGGGGCGGTCGTCGTCGGCGTTGCGGCTCCGCCGGTCTGCGGCTCGGGCTCGCTGCTGCTCGGCGGCTCGGACGCGCCTGCGTCACCGGTTCCCGTTCCCGGCTTGACGATGTTGTAGTACCAGAGCCCTCCGTACCCGCACACTCCCTCCTCGTCGAGACCGGAGACCTGGAGGCTGATGTAGCCGTTCCCGATGAACTCGGTTTCCAGCTCGGGCCAGGTGCCGTGCGGGAAGTTCGCCTCGACGCTCATACGCAGTTGGAGAGTCACGGTCTTGCGGGGCGCTATGTCGACGGGCGGGAGTCGCCCGTCCATCTCGTACTTGTCCCAGGGGATCTCCGCCCAGGTGCGGGACTGCTCGTCCCAGCGCTGGATGTTGACGTATTCCTGCTGCTCCGCGGGAGCGTCGGGCGCCATCTCGTACGCGTTCTTCACCACCCCGACGGTTATGTCCCGCAGAGCGGTGTCGGACATGTTCTCCAGCTCGATCGTGAGGCCGTGCCAGCCGCCGCCCGCGACGAAGCGTCTGGTCTCACCGGACACGTTGCCCGACAGGAACTCGTCGCCCGGCTCGCTGGGGCACGTGTGCGGAACGGTGGGCGACGCGGAGGCCGGCGACGACGGGGACGTGGACGCCGACGCAGAAGCGGTGGACGAAGCGGGCTCGGAAGCCGGAACGGAGACGGATGGGGACGGCGACGCGGTCGGGGCCGGAGACTCGGTCGTCGTAGCGGAAGCGGATGCGGACGGTGTCGGCGAGGCGGTGGCGTGCGCGGGGCTTCCGGCCAGCAGTGCCGCCGGGACCAGCGCGGCGGTGATCGCCAGAGCAGGACGCAATCTCATGGAACAGCCTTCGGGTGCGGGACCCGGGTTCTTCGACCCCCGGATGCGGATGCTGCGGACACCCGTGTGACCCCTGGGACACCGCGGTGGTTGTAGCGCAGGCGAAATCGATCGGAGGTCGCAGACCCGGGGGCGGGCCGGAGATCAGGGAGTTGATCCGGCCCGCCGTGGGTGACCGTGGCTGCCCAGCGGCTGCTTCCGGTGTGGTCGTTACGCCGGGTCGATACGGAAGACGCTGCCGCCGATGGCGAATACGTACAGTTCGCCGTTGCCGCCCTGCGCGAAGGAGATGACCTCACCGCCGTTGACGCCGAGGTCGTTGACGGCGGTCACCTTGCCGTTCTTCAGCCGCAAGGAGCGGATGGTGCCGTCGCAGTAGTCGCTGTACACGTACTGCCCCTTGAGGCTCGGGATCGCCTTGCCCCGGTAGACGTATCCGCCGGTCACCGAGCAGCCGAAGTTGGTGCGGTCGTACTCGTGGATCGGGGGCACGTGGTTCGCGGGTTCGGTGCCGCCGCGGAAGGGGTGGGTGCCCTCCATCTGGGCCCAGCCGTAGTTCTCTCCGCCCTTGCTGCCGGCCGGGGCCCAGTCGATCTCCTCCCAGTCGTTCTGGCCGACGTCACCGATCAGCAGGTCGCCCGTGCCCGAGTCGAAGGAGAAACGCCACGGGTTGCGCAGTCCGTACGCCCAGATTTCGTCCCTCGCGTTCGGGTCGGCGACGAACGGGTTGTCGGACGGGATCGCGTACGGCTTGCCGCCCCTCGGGTCGATCCTCAGGAGCTTGCCGAGCAGGGTGTCGAGGTTCTGTCCGTTGCCGTGCGGGTCGCCGCCCGCACCCCCGTCGCCTAGCCCGATGTAGAGGTAACCGTCGGGGCCGATCTTGATGTCGCCGCCGTTGTGGTTCGCGTAGGGCTGCGTCTGGGTGAGGACCGTACGCCGGGTGTGCGGCTGGATCCTGCCGTGCCGTACGGCGAACTCGTCCACGGTACTGGTGCCTTCGAGGTTGGTGAACGAGATGTAGAAGTGGGCGAACCGCTTGTCGAACGCGATGCCCAGCAGCCCGCGTTCGCCGTCGATGGTGGTCTCGGCGGAGATGTCGAGGACGGGCTCGCCGAGCCCGTCCGGGCCCAGAACCCGTACGGTGCCCGCGCGTTCGGCGATCCAGAGTCTGCCTCCGGGACCGGCGGCACCCGCCGTCGGATTCTTCGCCGTCGCCACGTTCTTGAGAGTGACCTTCGCCGCCTGCCGTGCGAGGGCCGGCTCATCGGCCGACGCCGCGGGCAGCGCGAGTGAGGCGAGCGAAGCCAGGAGACAGATCGTGCCGATGACCGCCGAGCTTCTGGTGCGAACTCTCACCGTGTTCCTCCTGGAAGCGGTGAATCAGGTCGCGCGGGGCCCAAGGCTCGTCGTTCGGTGCCGCTGGCGCCAACACGCCACCTGGTGCGGGTGGGGGGAAAGAGAACGAGGTACGAGGCCGGCTCCGGAAGAGGATACTGGGACTCGACCGCTTGGTATAGACCAGCCGCACGAGAGTCCGGCCGCGAAGCACTGTGGGCGGAGCCGCCTACCCCGCCTCAAGTACCGCCTCGATGTCGACCACGACATCGACCATGGCGCTGACGACGACCCCGCGCCGTCCGACCTCGTCGTTCCAGTTCACCTCGAAGTCATGGCGGTTGATACGAGTGGTGGCCGTGAAGCCCGCCCGTCGCCTCGGGCCGAGATCCCGGCCGTCCTCCCACCAAGGGGTGTCCCACTGCCCCAAGTAGGAGACGTCGAAGAGGACGGGACGCGTGATGCCCCGTACGGTGAGATCTCCGCCGACCTCGAATTCGGTGGTGCTGAGTTGCTGCACATGTGACGCGACGAAGGTCCACGTGGGGTGGTGCTCGACATCGAAGAAGTCGGAACTGCGCAGATGCGCGTCGCGCTGGGGCTGACCGGTGTACACCTCGGTCGCGTCGACGGTCGCCTCGACGCGGGCCTTCTCGGGCTCGTCGGGATCGACCTCCAGCCACCCCTGTACGTTCTTGAGCTGGCCGCGCACGTAGGTGACCATCATGTGCCGGGCGCGAAACTCCGCGCCGGTGTGACCCGGCTCGAAGAACCATCTGGTCGAGGCCATGCCGGCTCCCCTCGCGCCTTCACCCGCCGGGCCATCGCCTCTGACGCCATGGCCTCTGACGCCAAGGCCTGATCAGCGCCGCAGCATGCGCCGCCGAGAGCCGTGACGAGTGGGCGCGGGTCCGCTCTGCTCGGTCAGGCCGTGGACCATGAGGGAGATGCCGGCGCCCAGGAGCCAGATGTCCTTGGCCAGCGTGATTCCCTGCTCGGTGGGGCGCAGACTGCCTTCCTTACGCATGCCCGGCGTACGCACGTAGAGCCCCAGAGTGCCGCAGGCGAATGCCGTGAGCGCGGCCCCGGCGACGGCGGCCGGCACGACCGGAAGGAGGAGCGTGGCGGCAATGCCCATTTCCCCTGCTGCGAGCAGGCGGGCGAACTTCTGCGGCGGGAGCTTGCCCAGGTCGGGATAGGTGGCTGCGGCGAACTGCTGGAGCCCTTCGGCGGTGGCCTCGTCCGCCTTGAGTTTCGACAGACTGGAATCGAGGAAGAACGCACCGACACTGAGCCTGACCGGCAGTTGCCGCGCGGTGGAACGCCATGCCGAACCTGATACCACTCCGAGCCTCCCGTCCATCGGCCCCGTTTACCACCATGCCACCGGCTGGGACCGTGTCAAATGGGGAGCAAACGCCACCTGGGACCCTCCGCACCGCCACAGGCCGACGGTGCTCGACGACCATCCGACCCACCGCCGTGTTCCTCCGTGCTCCCGACCACCGATCCACCACTATGGAAGGAAAACTCCCGATTCACCTGGAGGTCTCGCATGAGCCGTGATGGTTTCCCCGCCCCGGATTCCGGGATGCTCATCACTCACTTCCTGACGGTGGCCGACGTAGCCCGATCTCGCGCCTTCTACGCCGACGTCCTCGGCGGTGAGGTGGTACTGGAGGAGAACCCCTGCACCGTCAAGCTCGCCAACGGATGGATCATCATGAACCCCGGCGGCGGCCCCACCCCGGACAAGCCGGACGTCACCCTGCGCCCGCCCACCGATCCGAGCACGGTCAGCAGCTTCCTCAACCTGCGCGTCGCCGACATCGAGGCATGTCACCGGGAGTGGAGTGCGAAGGGCGCCGAATTCCTCACGCCCCCCATCGATCGCACCGCCGAGGTGCGGTGCTACCTGCGCGACCCGGACGGCTATCTCATCGAGGTCGGACAGGCCACCGGCATGCTGCACGGCGTCTACGCCGACCCGCCCGCCGGCAAGAACTAGGAGGCCGGTCCGATCCGGCGCCATTCCACTCCAGCCTGGAGGCACGGCTTCTGAGGCCGTGTCACCTACTCCACCGCCACAATGCGCTCGACCGCGGCCGTCACCAGTTGTTCCCGCTCCGCCTCCGAGAAGACGTCCGGCAGGGTGAGCTGCTCAACGATCAGCCAGTTCAGAGTCAGCATGAGCAGTTTGACCGCGGTGGCGTCGCCGGGGAGGCCGGACGCCTCGTGATAAGCGACGTTGGCGTCGACGTCGGCTCGGACCCGCTCGGTGAGGACCTTGCGCAGCTCGGGGCGGCGGGTGGCTTCGAGGCGAAGTTCCAGCAGGGCCAGGTATCCGGTGCGGAAGGAGGCGATACGGCCCACCAGCTCGCGCATCAGCGCGGCGTAGGTCTCCCGGTCGCGGGCGGCCGCCTGCTGGCGGGCGATCGTGGCCTCGTCGGGCTGGAGTCGCTCGTAGACCCGGGCGCCGGCCTGGGTGAGCAGGTCGTCGCGGCTGGCGAAGTAGTTTGACGCCGTGCCGGCGGGAACGGCGGCTTCGGCATCCACCGCCCGGAACGTCAGGCCGCGGGCCCCTTCTCGGGCCAGCACCTCGATCGCCGCATCCACGAGGGCCGCGCGCCGCTGGTCGTTCCGCCTCACCACTGATACCACTCCAGATGTAGCACTACATTCACACCACTTCACGCAGAGTACTACAGGTGGGGGAACTCACAGGAGGAAGGGCCCGCGTTGACACATGCCTATATGGGCATACGATGGCGCCATGGCACGAGCGGCGACGACTTCGGACGCGTTCAACGCGATCGCCGAACCCCAGCGGCGGGAGATTCTGGTGCTGCTGCGAGGCGGCGAGCGGCCCGTGACCGAACTGGCGCGGGACTTGGGGATGACCCAGCCGCAGACGTCCAAGCACCTGCGGGTCCTGCGCGAGGTCGGGCTCGTGCGGGTGCGCGGGGCGGGCAAGCAGCGGCTGTACGGCCTGGACGCGCGCGGGCTGCGGCCGGTCCACGAGTGGGTGGGCGGCTTCGAACAGTTCTGGCACGAGACCTTCGACCGACTGGACGAGTACGTGCGAGATCTGCAACAGGCAAGGCAGGAGGAACCACCGAATGCAGGAGAACCACCGAATGATGGCGACCAGTAGCGACGGCAACCCTGACCGCACGGCCGCGGAGCGCGAGATCGTGGTCTCCCGGGCCATCGGCGCCCCACGGGAGCTGGTGTTCGAGGCATTCACGCAGGTCCGGCACCTGTCGCGGTGGTGGGGACCGGAAGGGTTCACGACCACGACGCGGTCCTTCGAGTTCCGCGTGGGCGGAGTCTGGGACTTCGTGATGCACGGGCCGGACGGGACCGACTACCAGGAGTGGATCACCTGGAGGGAGATCGTCCCGCCGGAGCGGATCGCACTGCTGCACGGCGAGTCCCGCGACGACCCCAACGCCTTCGAGTCGGTCCTGACCTTCGAGCCGGCCGGCGACGAGACCCGCATCGTGCTGCGCACGGTGTTCCCCACCAAGGCACTGCGCGACGAGGCGGTGGAGAAGTACCACGCGGTGGAGGGCGGCGAGCAGACCCTGCGCAACCTGGCAACCTACGTCGCCGAACTCACCTCGAACGAGACCACACCGAAGGGGGCGGAGGACTGATGGCCGGAAAAGTGTTCTTCAGCGTGACGATGTCGCTCGACGGCTTCATGGCGCCCGATGCTGTGCCCGTCGAGGACGTCTTCTCGCCCGAAGGTCAGAACGACCCAGCGGTCCGCCGCTGGTTGGCGAAGTGGTCGGAACTCCAGGCGTGGCTGTTCCCGCAGCGGTGGTTCCGGGAGAACCTCAAGCTCGGCGAGGGCGGCGAGGAAGGACTCGACAACGAGATCGCTCGGGCGACGTACGAGCGGACCGGCTCGAGCATCATGGGCAGGCGCATGTTCGACGCCGGGGAGCTGGCGTGGCCGGAGGAAGCGCCGTTCCACACCCCGGTGTTCGTCGTCACGCACGCCGAGCGTGACCCGTGGGAGCGGCCGGGCGGCACGACCTTCCACTTCGTCAACGACGGAATCGCCGACGCGCTCGACCAGGCCCGCGAGGCCGCCGGCGACCGCGACGTCCGCATCGCCGGCGGCGCCGAGACGATCCAGCAGTACCTGGACAGCGGCCTGATCGACGAGTTCTCGATCACCCTCGCGCCCGTGCTGTTCGGCACCGGCATCCGCCTGTTCGACCGCGTGGACCCGGCCCACCTCGCCCTCGACCAGACCCGTGCGGACGCGTCATCCAGGGTGACGCACCTGACCTACACCGTGGGGAAGCGGTAGCTGGCGCATCGGCGCGACTCAGGTGTTGGCGGCGCCGTACCGCAGAAGGTCCCCCTGTGGGACCAGGTACCCGATGCCCCGTGTCTGCGGCAGCTTTCCCGCCAGTGTCGAGGCGCTGGTACAACCGGAGACTTCGAAGCCAATGACCCCCAGTGCGAAGGGGGTTCTCTCGAAGACCTTGGCTCCGACGCCGGCCAGCCAGTCGTCCATCATCCTGGACCGAAAGAACGGCCGGCCGTCCCAGTAGGCAAGTCCCGCATGGGCCAGTGCACCGAGGGGAACGTAGAAGTCGAGCCAGTCGCTGCTTTCGTCACCACCGCGGATCGCCACGCAACCGCAGACGACCATGTGGCCAGTCGGCAGGCGGACTTGACCGTGAAGGTGCCCGAACTCGGTGAGGGAGTCGACCGTGCACGACACGGGGTCCTGCTCGTCAGGTTCACGGTCGCCGTACCCGAAGCACCCCTGAACGTCTGCGGCTGACCACAGGGCACTCAGGACAGCCTGGAGCCGGGCATCATCGGTTGACCCAACCTCCACGGCCAACTCGTAGTAGCCGTCCGACCAGTTGGTCCGGTCCCGGAAGGCAGCCGGATTCGTCATGACGTGATCATGTGGCACAACCCCGTCCAGCGCCACTCTCTTTCCTGCACCCGCAGCCGTGCCTACGACTGTCCGGCCCTCCTGCGGTAACGCACCTGTACCCGTGGTCCGGTGACCCCTGTCGAACGCACGTCCGCTCCGTGGAAAGCGGCGAGGGCTTGGGCTTCGGCGTGGACCTCCTCTCGTTCCCGGGCGGACAAGGGACGGAGTGGGGTGATGTCGAGTTGTTCGTCGTGCAGGGTCCAGGTGGCGGCGACGCGCCCGTCGACGAGTACCACGCGTTGGCCGGCGACGGACAGGCCGAGGTGAGCGTCGTCGATGATGCGAGCGCGGTCGTGGTAGCCGAGGATCGCGTTGTCGAACGCCGGCAGGAACCGCACGGGCGCCGGAGTGTCGGGGTGGGGGCGTGGTGCGTCGGGCAGGTCGAGTAGTTCGCGGCCTCGTTCGTCGCGGAAGCTGATGAGTTCCTCTCGGACGGCTCTCACCGCGGCGGGCAGCCCGGCGAGACCGCACCAGGCGCGGATGTCCGCTGTGCCGGCGGGCCCGTAGGCGGCGAGGTAGCGCCGTACGAGTTGCTGTCCGACCGGATCGCTCTCGTCGCGAGGGAGTTCGGCGATGTCACGTCCCAACCAGGTGGCGAGGGGCAGGTTGCGGACGCCGGCCGTGGCATGCCACAGGCCTCGGGGCGGGAGCTGGGCCATCGGGATGAGGGCTGCGACGAGCAGTTCGCCCAGGACCCGGCGCGGGGGCGTGGGCCAGCGGTCCTCGAGTCCCTGGACGAGCTCGGTCATGGTGCGTGGTTGCCGGTCGGCCATGACTGCTCTGCCCGCGGCGGCGACCTCGTCCGGGTCGACACCCGCGAGCTCGCGTCGGTAGGTGGCGATCACCCGTTGGCGCAGCATGGTGTCGTGGCGTGCCCGCCAGGCCAGGGCGTCGTCGGCGGTGACGAGGTGGACGGTGCGGCGCATGAGGTGTGTGCGCACGACCTGGCGTCCGGTCAGCGCCTCGTCCAGTTCCCGCGGCTCGAAGGCCCGCAGCCGGGACCAGAGGCCGGTGAAGGGTTCCTGGGGTTGCTGCGCCTGCATCCCGCACAGGTGCGCCACGGCGGCGGGGACTGATGCGTCCTTGCGGTCGAGCAGGTACTGACGGGCGAGAGTGGCACGGTTGAGGGCACGTGTGTCGACGACGGTCATGCTCTTCTCACGGGGTCGGCTGCGGACGGTGACCTGTCTCCGGTGCTGCTCCCAGGGTCCGCCGCCAGAACGCGGCGGACCCTGGGGCGGTGTGGTGACCTGGCCGGTCAGCCGTTGTACGGGGCGGCGACGTCGAGGACCCAGGTCACGCCGAAGCGGTCGGTGAGCATGCCGTACAGCGGCGCCCACTGCGCGGCCTCCAGGGGCCGCACCACCGTCGAGCCGTACGACAGCTTCTGCCACAGGGCGCTGATCTCGTCCGCGTCGTCGCCGCGTACGGAGACGAAGAACGGGTTGTCGCCCTGGTCCCAGGCCAGTTGGGAGGGCACGTCGTAGGCCATGATGTGGAAACCGTCGTCCGCGACGACCTCGCCCCACATCACCCAGTCCGCCTCGCTGTCGGCCTGCACGGCGCCGGCGTCCTTGTAGGTGACGGCGACGGTGCGCCCGCCGAAGACCGACTGGTAGAAGTCGAGCGCCTCGCGAGCGGCGCCCCGGAAGTTCAGGTGGGTGGTGGTCGTGACAGCCATGGGCTGCTCCTCGCCTTCGTTCGAATGTGCGCCGCGACGGAGGACATCGGCCCGGCGCAGCCGCCGTGACCTGGGGAATCTCTTTCCTCGGCGGGCTTGGACACCACTGTCACAGAGGTAGCGGACAGGATGTGTCCTGTACTCGCGGCACAATGGTCGACGTGCAGAAAACGTCCTCGCGGCTGCTCTCGCTTCTCTCGCTGCTCCAGACACGCCGAGACTGGTCCGGCGACGACCTCGCCGGGCGCCTCGACGTCACCCCGCGCACGGTGCGCCGCGACATCGACCGACTGCGGGACCTCGGCTACCCGATCCTGACCTTCAAAGGACCTGCCGGCGGTTACCGCCTCGATGCGGGCTCCCAGCTGCCTCCGCTGCTGTTCGACGACGACCAGGCCGTCGCCCTGGCCCTCGCCCTTCAGACCGCCGCCGCCACCAGCACCACGATCGGCGAGGACGCGACACGCGCCCTGACCACCATCCGTCAGGTCATGCCGCCCCGGCTGCGCCATCGGATCGACATGCTCCGTGTCACCGCCGTCCGACCGCCCGAGAAGGACGACGCCGCCCCGGTCGACTCCCAGCTCCTCATGGACCTGAGCGACGTCATCATCAGCCACGCAGAACTCCGCTTCGACTACGGTCATGAGGGCGCCGCCACCGACGGGCGTCCCCGTCGGACGCAGCCCCATCACCTGCTCATGCGGGGCGGCCACTGGTACCTCCTGGCCTGGGACCTGGACCGCGGGGACTGGCGCGTCTTCCGCGTCGACCGGATCCGCCCCCGCACACCCACCGGGCCGCGCTTCACGCCTCGCGAGATCCCCGGAGGTGACGTCTCCGCCTTCATCACCAGCCGGTTCCGCGGCAACGACGGCACCGCCACCGACTGGCCCTGCCAAGGCGAAGTCATCCTCGATCTCCCCGCAGCCGCCGTCGCTCCTTTCGCCCAGGACGGCACCGTCGAAGTACTCGGCCCCGCCCGATGCAGACTCACCCTCGGCTCCTGGTCCTGGACCGGCCTGGCCGCCGCCCTCGGCCGTTTCGACGCCGACATCGAAGTCGTCGGCCCACGCGAACTCAGTGACGCCTTCGCACGACTCGCCACCCGCTTCGCGAACGCCGCCCGCGGCACGATACGGCCCTGAGCCCGGGCAAGGATTCAGCGCCGCAGGGCGCCGCCCACGCCGACCACCTCCGTCCGTCCGGGGCCCGTTGCACGGACAGCTCTCAGCGCGACGGAGCTCGGTCCGTGACGTCGTAGCCACCCTCGATCACCTGGGAGTTGGCGGCCGGAGCCATGCACGTGCTGAGCAGTGGCTCGCCGTCCTCGGTGCCTCCGGAGAGCCCGATACGGCTGGGGCCGCCGTCGCGACCCTCACTCACGTAGAAGCTGACCCCCATGCGGACATGCCGCTTCAGGTAGTCGTCCCAGGCCCCGGCGTTGCCCCCGGTTCGGACGATGCGTCCGGTCACGGTGGCCGTAGGGCCGCCGCTGGTCAGGCAGTCGACCTCGAAGTCGCCCCAATTGACCTTGGCGGGCTCGCCGTTGGCGGCCGGCATGCGGTGGTAGATGCGGAAGGTGCCCCAGGACTTGTCGGGACGGGTCCAGCCCACACCCCTGAACGTTGCGTGCGCGTCGACGGTGACCTGGATGTCGTGACCGGCGTCCGGGTAGTCCATCCGGCCCCAGCCCTTGAGGCTGGAGACGAGGGTTCCGGAGGACGCGGAGGCCCGTGCGGCAAGGCCGGGCTCGGATGCGGGTGCTGTCGATGCGGAGGCGAACCCTGCGGTGGCCGCCACCACGGCGCTTCCCGCAAGGAACACCACGGCACGGCGGGGCAGCTCGGACCTGAATACGGGCATGGAGGAACTCCGTTCGGGGTCGTGGAACCGAGGCGCCGCAGAGGTGGGAGACCGCCGCGCCGCCACGACCGATCCTGCTCAACTCCCCTACCGCACACGTCAGTCACAGGTCGCGACCCCTTCCGCCGCGCGGACGAGCCCGCCGGTGAAGCGATCCCCCTCAAGCCGTAGGCGAAGCGGCTGGGCCTCCGATGGTGCCGAGCGCGCGGCCGAGTCCGCCGGCCGGAGCGTGGCCCTTCAGGTACGGGTCCGAGAGCGGCGTTCCCCGTCGGCACCGCCGCTCCCCTCGCTCGCAAGAATCGCGCCGGCGACAACCTCGAAGAGACGATCGGCGCGTGGCGCCAGCGAGGGCTGATCGCCGAGCCAAGCGAGCATGGCCACCATCGCGAACAGGTCGTCGCCGTCGATGTCACTGCGCGCCGCCCCTGCCTCCTGAGCCCGGGCGAGGAGCCGCGCACCGGCCGAACGAAGGGCGACGCAAGAAGCGTGGAGCGCGGATTCGGTGTCGTCGATGGCGGCCGCCATCAGCACCGTCACGCCCCGGTACTCGGTCGTCCACGCCGTGCAGTCGCGCAGCCACGACACGAGAGCATCCTCGGGCGAGTCCGACGTCCCCAGCTCGCGCGCCTTGGCCGTCAGTTCGTCGAAGCTCGTGTGGAGCAGCGCCTCCAGCAGTGACTCGCGCGTCGGGAAGTGCCGCAACAGTGTCGCGAGCCCGACATCGGCCCTGCGCGCGATGTCACGCAGGGACACCTCGACACCCTGCTCGGTGATGGCGGTGCCCGCTACTGCGAGCAGGTGGTCGCGGTTCTTCCTGGCGTCGGCCCGCATCGGTCCCTCTTGACTATCCGGATCAGTGGTCCATATATTCGGATCAGTGGTCCACTTATATGGATCGCTGATCCGAATAAGCCTATCCCGCAGCGCGGACAGGAGAAGACGATGCCGACACACACGATGAGGGCGGTCCGGATCCATGAGTACGGCGGCCCCGAGGTCCTGCGCTACGAGGAGGCGCCGATTCCCGAGCCGGGGCCGGGCGAGGTGCTCGTCCGCGTTCACGCGGTCGGCATCAATCCTCCGGACTGGTACCTGCGCGGCGGGCTGACCAAGATGCCCGGGGAGACGGAATCGACGGTCACCCTGCCGGTGATTCCCGGGACGGACGTGTCAGGCGTCGTCGAAGCCGTCGCCACGGACGTGGACGACTTCGCCGTAGGTGATGAGGTCTTCGGCCTTCTGCGCTTTCCCAGCTTCGACGGCCGTGCCTACGCCGAGTACGTGGCCGCGCCCGCCTCGGATCTCGCTCGCAAACCGGCCGGCATCGACCACGTGCACGCCGCCGGGGCGCCCATGGCCGGGCTCACGGCGTGGCAGTTCCTGATCGACCTCGGTCACGATCACCCCTCGCCCTTCCAGACGGCACGGCACCGCCCGACGGCACTCGGCGCCGGCACCACGGTGCTCGTCAACGGCGCCGCGGGCGGCGTGGGGCACATGGCCGTGCAACTGGCGAAGTGGAAGGGCGCGCGCGTCATCGCGGTGGCATCGGGCGCGCACGAATCCTTCCTTCGCGACCTCGGCGCTGACCAGTTCATCGACTACACCAAGACCCGCCCCGAGGAAGTCGTGCACGACATCGATCTCGTTCTCGACACCGTGGGCGGGCCTGACAGCCGGCGCTTCCTGCGCACGCTCAAGCGCGGCGGCTCCCACTTCCCCGTGTTCCCCGGGGACTTCGACGAGGAGGAGACCGCGAAGCTCGGCATCACGGTCTCGACCGCCCAGGTCCGCTCGAACGGCGCGCAGCTCGCCGAACTCGGACGTCTGCTCGAGAAGGGCACCGTCAGCGTCGCGATCGACAGCACTTTCGCCCTCGCGGAAGCCCGTGCGGCACACGAGCGCGCCGCCCGAGGACACATTCAGGGCAAGATCGTGCTCACCGTCGAGGACTAGAGCTCGACCGGCCACGCCCACTTCCCCACATCGGCCCCGGCACCGCGGATCGTCAGCGCAAGGATCCCTCCCCGGGTTTCCACCCCCAGGCCGTGAGCATGCCGGCGGACAACGCGGCGCAGTCGTCGGAGTCCAGATACTCGACCGCCGCGTCAACGGCGGCATCGTCGACCAGACCGGTGGCGACCATCGCCGCACGGCTCCGCTCCCAAGTGTCGCCCCAGAAGCGGCTGATGGCACTCCCAGGCATCAGCGGCGGCGCGTACATCTCAGCGGCAACCGGCACGAGCCCCGCCCCGCGCAGAAGCTGCGGATAGGACGGCACCCAGGAAACATCCGTACCGATAGTGGCCCTAAGCCCCTCCCACATCGCCCGCATCACCAGGGCATACGGCGTGCCGGGCGCCCGCTCACTCGTCAGGTCGACCGCGTCGCTCAACACCAGCACACCACCGGGCGCGACGAGTTCGGCCAATGCCGTGACAAGTCGGTCGCGCTCGGGCAGATGCATCAGCACGAAACGCGCGTGCACCAGCCTGAATTGACCGCGGACGAAATCTGGCGCAGTGACATCGGCCTCACGCACCTCCAGCCCGGGCCGCTGCGGGAGGAAGCGCACATCGCGGTCCACGGCAAGCACCGCCTCCACCCCGGCCTCATCCAGCAACCGGCCTGAGACCGTGCCCGTGCCCGCACCCACGTCGAGACAGCGCCACCCCGGACCGACACCGAGCGCCCGAAGCCTCGCCAGAGTGAAATCGTCGTAGGCGAGAGCACCAAAGTCGATGCGCTCGCCCTCCCCCACCGCTTCCGGGCGGAAGACCGCCTCACCGTAACGACCGTCGTCCGGGGTGCCGTCCGGCGTGCCGCTGTGCGAACCGGCCATCACCTCGCCACCCGCCCGACACCGCACGTGACCTCACACCTCATGCACCGCACCAGCGGGTCCTCGATGAACTTCACGGCCAGACCTCACCACGCGACGGAACGAAACCGGACGGCCCCTGACTCGAGACCGCCACCCCCACGATCCGCCACCGGCAAGGCCGCACAGCCGAGCCACGCCGCCCGTCAACCGAACGACCCACGACTCCCCGTCGCCCGACCAGATCCACCCTCACCCATGTGTCACCCCCGCACCCAGGAAAGTGACCCGCTACGAAGGCGATGCACATGAAAGAATCCCGAGATGACTCTGAGCCGAAAGGGCAATGCCGCGTAGGCGCCCGAAGACCGTCCGCGCCGAGCGGTGGCGGCCATGCCACCACATGCCGGTCCGTCGGATTCCCTGCGTGTCAGCCCGAACTCGGGCGGCGATACGACGTGTTGAGGCCGAGCACTTGTGGCCGGACGCTGTCGCCGACGCTCTCAGCCGGTTCAAGTGGGCTTTCAGACAGCCGGGACGGTATCTGGCTGGTCCCTATGAGAGTCCCGGCATCGAGATCGAAGACGCCCGAGACGACCTGGAAGTGGCGCTGACCCACCTCCCCCAAGGAGCCCGAGCCGACCTGGGGCGCCTGGTGGAGCGGATCGACTCGGAGTTCGAGCGCCGCACGCTCCCGGACCCGGGCCCGGTGAGCGATTGGGCAGCGGGGTGCTGGTGGTGGCAGCGCATTCGGGACCGGTGAGACCCGCGGCCGGAGGCGGCGAGGCCGCGGCGGACGCAGACACGGGAGCCCGCCCCGCCCGCACCTTCACCCGGTCACTGTGTCGGCATGCCGATGGGCCACCCTCCACTCGCCGTCCTCGCGGCGGTACACCTGAGTGGCCCGCAACGTATAGGTGCGCGGCTCTCCGTCGACGGAGGCGGTGGTGTGCTCCAGGCCGGCCGTGTAGGCCATGTCGCCGGAGACGTCGTACGCGTGCAGTTCGAACACGTAGGACGTGCAGTCGGAGAAGCTCCTGCCGAGGGTGGCGAAGAGCTCGGCGAGTTCCTGCTGGCCGTGGGCGTTGCGCCAGGCTCCCATCACGCTCACGGGCTCGTTGCGCGACCAGAGGGCACGGCGAGGGGCCGTGTCGCCGTTGTGCAGCGCGAACTCCGCCTCGTACAGGGCGGTCCTGACCCACGCCAGGAAGTCTTCCCGATCGGTCATGCCTTCATCATGCGCCTGCTGACGTGGCAGGCGGCTCAGCGGAAGACCACCGACTTCAGACGCTCGCGATGGGCCCGGTTGGTGGCCATCAGGGCGTCGAGCGCTTCCCGGGTGCGGATGAGCTCTTCGATGTGTGCGGAGAGTCGGTCCCGCTCCTCGGCCATCCGTTCCAGCGCGGCATCCGACGTGGTCTCGCTGGGCGAGTCGACACAGGGCAGGAGTTCGGCGATGGTCCGGCTGGACAGGCCCGCGGCGTACATGCGCTGAAGGAACGTCACCCGCTCGACATGGTGCTCCGTGTAGTGCCGCTGCCCGCTGGTGCTGCGGGTGCTCGTGAGCAGGCCCTGCTCCTCGTAGTAGCGCAGGGACCGGACGCTCACTCCTGCCCGTGCGGCGAGCTCGCCGATGCGCATGCCGACCTCCCTGCTGTGATCCGAGGCACAACACTTGCCTCTGACGTCAATGTCAGGTTCTAGCGTAACCGTCGTGCCCGGGATCCGGGCACGAGGCAGCACGCGGGACAGCTGAAGGAGACATGACGTGACGACCCTTTTCACCGGCTACCAGCTCGGCGACCTGGCACTTCCCAACCGGGTGGTGATGGCCCCGATGACCCGGGTCCGCGCCGCGGCGGGCGGTCTGGCGACGCCCTCGATGGCCCGCTACTACGCCCAGCGGGCCACGGCCGGCCTGATCGTCAGCGAAGGGGTGCAGCCGAGCCTGATCGGCCAGTCCAACCCGGGAACTCCGGGCCTGCACACCGACGATCAGGTGACGGCCTGGCGCACGGTGACCGATGCCGTGCACACCAACGGCGGCCGGATCTTCGCCCAGATCATGCACGGCGGGCGGGTGTCCCATCCCGACACCACCGGGATGCGGCCCGTCGGTCCTTCGGCCCTGCCCGCCGTCGGCGAGGTGTTCACCCCCACCGGCCCACAGCCGGCGCCGACTCCGCGTGCCCTGGACACGGCCGAGGTTCCCGAGCACGTCCAGTCGTACGCGGACGCCGCCCGCCGGGCCGTGGACGCCGGCTTCGACGGTGTGGAACTCCACGGCGCCAACGGCTATCTGATCTCGCAGTTCCTCTCCTCCAACGCCAACCTGCGCACGGACCGCTACGGCGGCTCCATCGCCAACCGGATCCGGTTCGCCGTCGAGGCGGCCACGGCGACCGCCGAGGCCGTCGGCGCGGAGCGGACCGGTATCCGCCTCTCCCCCGGTGGTCCCTTCTGGGGCGTCGAGGAGACGGAGATCGCCGAGCTCTACGCCGCCCTCCTGACCGAACTGTCCCGGCTCGGTCTGGCCTACATCCACCTCGAAGCCACCATCGACGAGGAGACCCTGGTCGGTCTGCGCCGGATCTGGCCCGGCACCCTCGTGATGAACCCGGTGCTCCCGATGGGCGCCAAGCAGACCGGCCGCGCCGACGCGGACCACTGGCTGGACCTGGGAGCGGACCTCATCAGCTTCGGTCGCGCCTTCCTCGCCAACCCCGATCTGGTCGAGCGTCTGCGCACCGGCCTCCCGATCGCTCCCGCCGACGAGGCCACGTACTTCCAGGGTGGCGACAACGGCTATCTCACCTACTCGGCGTACCAGCACTCCGCATGACAGCAGGTCGTCCGTCGGACGGCTGACAGGGGGCGGCGGCGACGCTCGTCCCCTCCGTCCGCCCCTCCGTTCGGACCACCGCTGACGACATTTCCGGTGATTTGCAGCGGACTCGCGCAGGTCGCACGAGTTGGGGCGGGTGGGCGACTGCAACAATCACGGCTGGTTCCGGACCGGGGTTCCACCGGTGATGTCCGCTCGCTCCCTCGACACGACCTGGTGACCTGGATGCAGGAGGGAATGTGGCAGTGAACCGGTTGGGTCTGGTGGTGCACGGCGGGCGCGCGGAGGCAGTGGACGCGGCCGGGGCGGTGCGGGCGTGGTGCGAGGAGCACGCCGTACGGTGCACGGACATCGACGTGTGGCACGACGGCGCCCGGCACAGCGCACACGAGGAGGTCGAAGCAGCCGGCGATCCCGACCTCATCGTCACCCTGGGTGGGGACGGCACCTTCCTGCGGGGTGCCAGGCTGGCCACGGACAACGATGCCCTCGTCCTCGGAGTGGACCTGGGCCGGGTGGGATTCCTGACGGAGGCTTCGGCAGCCGGGCTGCGGTCCGCGCTGGACGCGGTGCGGGAGGACCGCTTCCATGTCGACAGCCGCATGCTTCTTGCCCTGCGTGCCTCGCGTCGCCTGGAGGTGCCGCCGGGGATGGAGGCCCTCATGGAGTACGGTCGCGGCCCCCTGCTGCCTCCCCCGCAGGTCCGCTCCGACTGCCGTATCGACGTCGATTGGGGTGTGCCGCTGGACGTGACCGCGCTCAACGACGTGGTGCTGGAGAAACTGGCCAGAGATCGCCAGGTCTCGGTCGGGGTCTACGTCTCCGGCAGACTCCTGGCCTCCTACTCCGCCGACGCGTTGCTGGTCGCCACGCCCACGGGTTCGACCGCGTACAGCTTCGCCGCCGGTGGGCCCGTCGTCTCGCCGCGCGCGGAGGCTCTCGTCTTCACACCGGTCGCTCCGCACATGGCGTTCGACAGATCGGTCGTCACCGCGCCCGACGAACCTGTCGGGCTGCGCATCCTGGAACGGTCCGGGCAGGCCGCTGTGAGCATCGACGGACAGCTGCGCGGCGTCCTGGGGCCCGGGGACTGGATCGGCGTGTACGCCGCACGTCGCCGGCTGAGGGCCGTACGGCTGGGGCCGATGGATTTCTACGGCCGCCTGCGTGACCGGATGAACCTCACCGACGCGCCCGCGGCGATCGCCGACGGATCACCCGCGCCTCTGTGGTCGGTGACGACTCCTCCACCTGATGACCTCGCGCATCTGGCCTTGTTGACGACGCCGGAAGGCTCTTCGCCGCTTCGGTGAAATCTCTCCCTGCCGGGAGATGGTCGTGCCGACTGGGCTCTCCCGTCATTCCTCCAGCGAAATTCGCACAACTCCCTGTCCCACGGCCGCGTCCGGATGCCCCACTACGGGTGGTACAGGGCTCGGGCGCGTCTCGCGTCGACCGGCTCCGTCTCCCCGAGGGGCAGGAAGTGGTTCGCCTGCCACGCCTGAGAGCTGCGGGCCTGGCGATTGGTCGTGGTCACCCAGGGCGGATAGACGCGGAACCCTCGCTTGCCGCCGGTGCCGTCACGGGACACGATGCCGTGACGGCACAACACCTCGCGCGGGAACACGAACTGTCCGAAGTGGCCGCTGTCGCGGCTGCTGATGACGAAGAGATCAATTCCGTCCTCGACGTCGAAGGGCCGGATCGGGCCCTCCGTGGATCGCTGCCACACCGTGACGAACTGGCCAACCTTCGTCGGGGTCGTCTTCGCCACGCGGAACCTGACCGACAGCCCGTCGAGCGTGAAGCCGTGAGCCGAGTACTCGGCACTCTCCGGTTCGGGTACCGGCTGGGAGCAGGCGAAGCCATAAGGGTCGTACAGCAGTGTCTTCGCCGCGAGCAGGTCATGGTGGAGCCCTGCCCAGGACTGGTTCGCCAACATTTCTCCCATCCTGCCATCACGCCCGGCGCCTTCCGCCATCGGAGGCGCGGTCCGTCCGTCAGGACAGGATCTCCACGTAACCCTCGGTTCCGTGGACGCGGATCCGCTGCCCGTCACGGATCAGCCGGGTGGCCTGCTCCACGCCGACGACCGCCGGCAGACCGTACTCCCGGGCGATCACGGCGCCATGCGTCATCAGGCCGCCCACCTCCGTGACCAGGCCCGCGATTCCGACGAACAACGGCGACCAGCTGGGGTCGGTGAAGGCGGTGACGAGGATGTCGCCCGCTGCGAGGTCGGCATCCGCCATGTCGAGGATGACGCGGGCTCTTCCCTCGATGGTCCCGGCTGACACCGGTACGCCGATCAAGGCGCCGGCCGGTACGTCGTCACGCCGGTACACCCCGGTCACGGCCTCGCCGTCCGAGGTGAGGACCCGGGGTGGTGTGAGCGCGTGGTACGACCGGAACGCGTCCTTGCGCTCCTGGATGAGCTGGGCGTCGACCTGGTGCGAGCGCACGACGTCGTGGAGTTCGTGGAAGGTGAGGTAGCAGATGTCCTCCCGGTCACGCAGCACTTCGGCCTGCACGAGACGTTCGGCCTCCGCCCACAGGGCCTGCTTGTAGACGAAGTAGCGGCTGACGATGCCGTACTTCGGGTACTCCCGGTACCCGATGAAGGTTCTGACCCTGTCGATCATCCGTTTGGTCTCGTCGGCTTTCCGGTCCCCGTCCGGCAGGTCCCGCAGGCGTGACAGCACCTCTTGTTCCTTCAGCTGTGCCTTCTGACGCCCTTGCTCGAAGCGCCGCTCGGCGGCGCCCGGCTCGAAGTGCCTGATGTGGTCGAGGATCACGGGCACGAGGGTGCTCGGTCGTTCACGCCAGCGTGGCCTCGTGATGTCGATCTCACCGACACAGCGCATGCCGTAGCGGTCCAGGTAGGCCTCAATGGCGTCGCGTGCCTCGGTGCCGCCCGCGAGCTTCGGCAGCTCGTCCAAGAAGTCCTCGCCGCTGACGTTCTGAAGGAACGTCACGACCTCCGGATGAGGGCGGATCACGTCCGCGACATCGAGCAACGCCAGGCCCATCTCCGAGGTGACGTTGTCGGGTGCGGAGAGTGTGAGGGTGTCCGCCGCGTTCTTCTCGCCCAGCCACTCGCGCAGCTTGTCGTTGAGCCACCAGGTGGCCTCCATGCCCGCCATGATCGCGCGCATGCTGAGCGGATCACCGAGGACTCGTTTGTGCTCCTGGAACGCCTCCAGCAGGAAGTCGAACAGCGCCGGTCCTGACGTGGTCCGGATGTCGCGCTCCAGGGCGGCGATGGACGCCTTGCTGCGCTCGATCAGCTCCGCGACGACGGCCGGATCCGTCTCGATGGGGGCGGGCGCACCGCCGCCGGTCGGCGGCCCGCCCGGGCCCGCGTCCGGGAGCGTCGGGACGAAGTCCTCGCGGAGGACGGTCTCCAGCGCGTCCCTGATCAGCGGATCGCCCTTCCCCATGACGTCCAGGAGGCCGGCGCGCGTCGCGGGCGAGGCCAGGCGCGGGGTCACGTCGACGAACAGCCGTCCGCCGGCCTCGTGCATCGGCACCATGGCCGTGAGCCGCCACATGGAGAGCCCGAGCGGCTTCATGGGGTCGGTCATCATCTGCCCGTGACCGACGGAGACGTAGACGTGATTCTCCCGGTCGTCGGTCTCGGGGATGGGGAACAGCGTCGTGATCGGCCGGCTTTGGACGATCTGGAAGCCGTCGTCGACCAGGCACCATTCGATGTCCTGCGGCCGGCCGAAGTGCGCTTCGATCCGGCGCCCGAGCTCAACGAGCCGGACGACCTGCTCATCCGTCAGCGTCGGCTGCTCCTGCCGTGGCGAGTCGATCTCCACCTCCCGCGTGCCGCCCGTCGGCAGAGGCTCAACGGCCCGCTGTTTGGCGGCGATCGACTTGGCGACGACTTCGCCGTGGCGCACCTTGAAGACGTCCGGGTTCACCAGGCCGGAGACCAGGGCCTCACCGAGCCCGTAGCCGGCGTCCACCGTGGCGACCTTCCGGTTGCCCGTGACGGGGTCGGCTGTGAACAGGATGCCGGAGGCGTCCGCGAAGACCATCCGCTGTACGACCACGGCCATGTGGACCGTGCGGTGGTCGATGCCGTTCCGCAGGCGGTAGGTCACGGCCCGCTCGGTGAACAGCGAGGCCCAGCACCGGCTGATGTGCTGGAGGATCGCCGTCGGTCCCACGACGTTCAGGTACGTGTCCTGCTGGCCTGCGAAGGAGGCCGTCGGCAGGTCCTCTGCCGTCGCGCTGGATCGGACGGCGTAGGCGACCTGCTCGCCGTTCTGGGCGAGCGCTCGGGTGATCGCCGCCACGAGGTCACCCGGGATGGGGGTGGCCTCGATGGCATGCCGGAGTTGCGCGCTGAGGGTGCGGATCGCCTCCCGGTCGTCCGGCGTCAAGCGCGCCAACCTGTCGAGCCGGTCGTCGATCGACGGCACCTCGGCCATGACCCGCCGGAACGCGTCCGTCGTCACGCAGAAGCCCTCCGGCACACGGATGCCTTCGATCCGCCACAGGGCGCCCAGGTGCGCGGCCTTGCCGCCGACGATGTCGACCTGCCTCTCGTCGATCTCGTGGAGTTCCACCAGCACACGCACGCCGTGCCCTCATTTCCGCAGGTTGTGGCTTCGGCCGACGATTCTGCGCCCTTACCGGGGCCTTGCGGCAAGCCCCCCACCGCGCTATAAGTTGAGAGTGGCAAGGAGAGTCTTCTCCTTGCCTTTGCTATTTCTCGGGTACGAGGCCGCCGCCTGGCGGGGGACGGCCAACCGTGCGACCGCACGACCGCACGACCGCACGAGAAAAACCCGGCGACGTCCACGATCATCCCGGGATACTGGTCGCCCATGGACGAGGTCAAAGTCGTCGTCGCCCATTCCGAGCGCGCGACCCTGCGCGTCGGCGACACGTTCCTGAAGGTGGATGCCGATCAGACGCGCATCGACATCGAGGTCGAGGCGATGGCCCTGGCGCCGGTGCCGACCCCGAGGATCCTGTGGCGTGAGCCGCCCGTGCTCGCCATCGCGGCTGTCCCGGGGAAGGTGCTCGGCCGGCTCGGCGAACCGTCGACCGCGTCGCCCGCGCGGTGGGCCGCGGCGGGTGCCGCGATCCGGAAGTTGCACGATGGCCCGTTGCCGACCTGGCCCGGCCGGGCGGGCCGGGAGCCGGACGAGTGGGTGACGGCCCTCGACGGCGAGTGCGAGTGGCTCGTGACGAACGGTGTCCTGCCCGCCGACCTGGTCACCCGCAACCGCCAGGTGGCCGAGGCCGCGCTCCGGCCGTGGACTCCGGCGTTCACGCACGGCGACCTACAGATCGCCCATGTGTTCGGCGACGGCGACGAGATCACCGGCATCATCGACTGGTCCGAGGCGGGCCGGGGTGATGCCCTGTACGACCTCGCCACCTTCACGCTCGGGCACGAGGAGCACCTCGCCGACGTCGTCGCCGGCTATGGCGACGACGTCGACCTCGACGTGATCCGCGCGTGGTGGTCGTTGCGCAGCCTGCTGGCAGTTCGCTGGCTGGTCGAGCACGGCTTCGACCCGTTCGCGCCGGGCTGTGAGGTCGATGTGCTGAGGTCCCGGATGTGAGGGCGCGGTTGAGCGTGATGCCGCGCGCGAACCGACCGCCACTGTCGCTACTGAGGCCGCTCGCTGCCTAGTCGTCCACACACTTGGGGTACTTCGACCCCCGGTTGCAGTCGTGGTAGTCGTACTTGCTCACCCGGAACTTCTGCTCGGCGCCTGCCTTGTTCGGATCGACGACGAGATAGAACTTCTTCCCGTCCTTGATCTTGTCGGTGACCTTCCCCTCGGGACCCCGGTCGAAGTTCTGCGCGCACCCGGCAAGGACGAGGGTGCTGACTGCCATGAGGGCGGCGGCAAGGCGACGCATGTCGTGCTCCGATCAACTTGATGTCGGGCACAGCCTAGAGTGATCGACTGACCGCCCCCCAGGCGGGGGTCGCACTAGCGAACGTTGTCCCGGGCGCCCATCAGGAGTCGACCTTCGACCCAACTCCCCAGAGAAACCTCGCCAAACAGCCACGGATGCTTTACATCCGACGCGCGATGTACGCACCTGTGAATTTGCCAAAGGGACGAAACGCGCTGGCGATCTCCTGCTCGAGCGGGCACGTCATGCAGCCGCCAGGACCTCCACACCGAGCTTCCTGAGTTGCCCAACCATGGCGTCGCGAGGGTCGGCGTCGGTGATCAGTCCGCTGACCTTCTCCCAGGGCAGCACGCGGAACTGCGAGGCCGTGCCGATCTTTTCGGAGGAGGCAAGGATGTACGTGTCCGCCGCGCGTGCGGCGAGGGCACGTTTCATCGCCGCCTCCTCGGCGTCCCCGGTGGTCAGTCCGGCCTCCGGGTGCACTCCGGTGACGCCCAGCAGGCACAGGTCGGCCGAGACGTTCTGCGCCGCCTCGACCGCGGTGGCGCCGCAGGCCACCGCCGAGTGTTTGAAGATACGGCCGCCGACCAGGAAGAGTTCCGCCTGAGGGTGGTCGATGAGCGCCGCGACGATCGTCGGGCTGTGCGTGATCACGGTGCAGGCCAGATCGCGCGGGAGTGCGTGGGCCACGGCCAGGGCTGTCGTTCCGCCGTCGAGAATCAGCGAGCCGCCCGGCCGGACCAGCCCGGCGGCCACCGCGGCGACCTTCCGCTTGCCGTCCGGGGCGACGCTCTGCCGGGCCGCGTAGTCCACCACCGCCGGTGAGACGGGCAGCGCACCGCCGTACACCCGTTGGCACAGCCCCTCGGCGGCGAGGTCGCGCAGATCGCGCCGCACGCTGTCCTCGGAGATTCCCAGTTCGGCCGCGACTTGCTTGGCCACGATCTTGCCCTCGCGGGCGAGCAGGCCGAGCAGATGGTCGCGTCGTTCAGCAGCCAGCATGCACACTCTCTCCTGTTCTTGCACGTTTCTGCGTGTATCGTAGCGCGCCATGACCGAGAAGCCGATGCTCATCCTGATCGCGGGGCCGTATCGCTCCGGTACCGACGGCGACCCACAGGCCATGGCGGCCAACCTCGCCCGCCTCGAAGCCGCCGCCTGGCCGGTCTTCGCCGCCGGCCACATCCCCGTGATCGGGGAATGGATCGCCCTGCCTGTTCTGCGCTCCGCGGGCGCGGGCCCGTCCGACCCCCTCGCTGACCAAGTGCTCTACCCGACCGCGGACCGCCTGCTGGCCCATTGCGACGCCGTTCTCCGCCTGCCCGGCGCATCCACCGGCGCCGACCAGGACGTCGCCACCGCCCGCCGACGCGGCCTGCCCGTCTACCACGACGTCGCCGAGATCCCCCATCGCAGCCGGCAGGTCAACGCGTGACGGGCCGTCCCGGCATCGACGCCCTCGACCACCGCGGACGCACCGGACTCGACCGGGCAGGGCGGGACCTGGACCGCAACCCCGATGTCGTCGTCCGCGACGTCGAGCTCACCTCCCAGGGCTGGCACGTCCTGCGCCGCACCACCTTCGAGTACCGGCGCCGCGACGGACGCTGGGAAACACAGCAGCGCGAGACCTACGACCGCGGCAACGGCGCCGTCGT
The DNA here is from genome assembly GCF_044759995.1 of Streptomyces sp. NPDC098781. Taxonomy (NCBI): domain Bacteria; kingdom Bacillati; phylum Actinomycetota; class Actinomycetes; order Kitasatosporales; family Streptomycetaceae; genus Streptomyces; species Streptomyces sp. NPDC098781. Next base: position 1,289,527 of record NZ_JBIWAK010000001.1, on the reverse strand, counting down.
CCTGCCCTACGACACCGAGCGTGCCCGCGTCCTGCTCACCCGTCAGTTCCGCTACCCCGCCTACGTCAACGACCACCCGGACGGCATGCTCATCGAAGCGGCCGCCGGGCTACTCGACGCCGACGACCCGCCCTCCGCCGTCCGACGCGAGAGCGCCGAGGAACTCGGTGTCACCCTCGGCCCGCTCACCCACGTCCTCGACGCCTACATGAGCCCCGGGTCCGTCACCGAACGTCTCCACTTCTTCGCCGCGCCCTACACCCCGGCCGACCGGACCGGGCCCGGTGGCGGCCTTGAGGAAGACGGCGAGGACATCGAGGTCCTGGAGCTGCCTTTCGCCGAGGCCCTCGCCATGACCGGCGACGGCCGCATCACCGACGGCAAGACCATCCTTCTGCTGCAATGGGCGGCGCTGCACGGTCCCTTCGCCCCTGTTGCGGGTGGTGCCGTGGCCTCCCGGTGATGCCGCGGCCTGCCGGTGATGCCGTGGCCGAGGTGCCAGGTGCGTCACCCGACGCCGTACCGGCCTGGCCCCACAAGTGCGGGACCAGGCCGGAGAGTTCACCGGGGCCGGGCGAGGGTCACCGTCGTACCGTCAGGTCACGGAGCCAGCCGGTAGGCGTTCGTGATCGTCTCGCGCACGGTGTTGCCGCCCTTGTCCTTCAGGTCCACCCGGAAGGACACGGCCTTCGCGGTCGCCGGGTGCTTCACGCTCACCGAGCGGGCGCCCTGCGCGTCGGTCGTCACCGTGAGCGGCTTCCAGGTCCGGCCGCCGTCGTAGGAGACGTTCACGGTCAGGGCGGCCACCTGTCCGGCCGCGGCGGCCGCACCGCTCAGTTTCAGCGGCACCGTGAGCGTGCCGCCCGCCGGAGCCGTTCCGCGCAGGCTCAGCTTCGGCGTGAGGCGCACCGTGGACAGCGGCAGCCTGACCGTGCCGTCCGACGCCGGTCGGGCCGACGTGAACGTCCACACCCCGGCCACCTTCGTGCTGGTGGAGGTGTCCTCGGCGGAGCGGCTCGCCTCGACCGTGAGGCGGTACGCGGCGGAGGTGGCGGGAACTTCGGCGCCCACCCAGTCCGTTGCCGAGCCCTCGGCGAGGATGCGCCCGCCGGATTCCAGCCGGGCGAAGCCGCCGGTCACCTCCGAGGATCCCGGGTTTCCGCTGCCGTCGTTGAACAGCGGGACCCTGGCGCTGATGTAGTCGCCGGTCCGCTCGGCGCCCTGCTGTTCGGGGCTGCCGGCCGCGAGATCGGGGCCCACCACACCGGTGTTGAACTTCAAGGTGTGGCTGGAGCCGGGCCGGTAGGTCACCCAGTCCTTCGTGTACAGCATCCGCACCTCGCCACCGGCGTTGAGCTGCGCGGCCGTCCAGGACCAGTGCACGCCGGCCGTGCTGAGGTAGTGCGTGGTGGCCTGCGGCAGGTTCTGGGCCGGTGGTTCCTGTATGCCGACGCTGATGCCGCGGTCGTCCATGGGCGTGATGTGGACCTGGCCCTTGGCCCCGGTGACGGAGGCGCCGAAGCCGAGTTTCACCTCCGCGACCTCGGCCCGGGTGACGGTGCGGTTCAGGCCGGTGAAGAAGCTGCCCTTGCGGTTGAAGGCGAGTCGGTGGTCGACGTTCTTGCCGGCCGCGCCGGGGTTCTTCCACACCCCGTTGAACTGAGCCCGCATCGAGTCGGAGGCCGGGCCGAGGGCGGCTGTGCGCATCGGTGGCACGCCGTTGCTGGACCAGGAGTTGGACACACCCGCCGCCTCGTCGTCGTAGCCGACGATGGAGGTGACGAGCTTCGCGGCCGGGTCCGGGGCCTTCACGGCGAACGGCTTGGCCTTGCGGGAGTCGAGGGTGACGGCCACGTTCCCCGTCACCTTCAGGACCGGCTGGACGAAGAAGCCCAGTTCGTTGCCCTTGCCGAAGACGAGGCTCTCCAACTGGTAGGAGCCCTTGGGCAGCCGCTGGACCACCGTGCCGTTCTCGCGGTACGGAAGCTCCACCCGCTCGCCGCCCCCGCCGACCTGGGTGATCGTCGTCGCATACGTGGAGGGCGTCGCCCCGGCGGCGTCGATGTGCCGCACCGTGACGTCGTACGACTCCACCTCCCGGTCGACGAAGAGACCGGTACGCACCTGCTGGCCGTCGCCCGACGCCAGCACCGTGCCGCCGAAGGCGCCGTCGACGGTGCCCTCGCGGGTGTCCGCGGTGACGGTGGTGCTCGCGCTGCCGCCGGCCGGGACCGTGAGCTGGGCGTCCTTGACGGTGAACATGCCGGCCGGTGCGGGGCCGCCCGACGCATCGGTGCCGGACGTGCTGAGCTTCAGGGTGACGGGCTGGGTGCCGTAATTGCGGTAGGTCAGGGTCTTGGAGAGCGGCTTGTCGTCGGCGTGCGGCCAGGCCTGCGTGCCGAAGCCGAGGGAGCCGGGCTCGGAGACGACCACGGCCGTGGCCGCTCGCGCCAAGTCCACCCGGCCCGCGCCCTGTTGATGGGCGTTCAGCAGCGGGTTGGGCTTCGCCGAACCGGTCAGCAGGGCCTTCAATCGTGCTCCGCTCCAGTCCGGGTGCTGCTGGAGCACCAGGGCGGCGGCGCCGGCGACATGCGGAGTGGCCATGGACGTGCCGCTCATGGAGACGTAGTCGTCGCTCGGGGGCTCGGCGCCCTGCGTGGTCAGCGCGGCGGTGATGTCCACGCCGGGGGCGGTGATGTCCGGCTTGGACACGCCGTCGACGTTCGGGCCACGGCTGGAGAACTCGGCGATCCCGTCCTGCTTGTCCACGGCACCGACGGTGAGGGCCGCGGGGGCGCTGCCGGGCGACCAGATCGTGCGGGGCTGGTCACCGGAGTTGCCGGCGGCCACCACGAACAGGGCCTTGCCGGAGAGCCGGGCGACGGCCGCCTCCTTCGCGTCCACCCCCGCGGTGTCGAGGCTTCCCAGGCTCATGCTGACGATTTTCGCGCCCTGGTCGACGGCCCACTGCATGCCGCTGATGATCTCCGAGTCGCTGCCGAGCGAGTTGTCGTCGAGCACCTTGCCGTCCAGCAGTTGGACGCCGGGCGCCACGCCCGTGTAGCGGCCGCCGGACTTCGTGCCCTTCCCGGCGATGATGGAGGCCACGTGCGTTCCGTGTCCGGCGCGGTCCTTGCTGTCGGGGGCCGTCGAGAAGTTCTTCTGCGCGATCTCGACGCCCTGGAGGTCCGGGTGGGTTTCGTCCACACCCGTGTCGAGTACGGCGACCTTGACGCCCTTGCCGGTGTAGCCCGCGTCCCACATCGCGGGCGCACCGATCTGCGGCACGCTCTCGGCCAGGGTGGCCCTGACCTTGGCGTCCAGCCAGACATGGGCGACGGGCCGAGCGGACGTGGCCCTGCCGCCCGCGGTGCGGTCGGTGAGGGTCGCCCACAGCGCCGGGGCACCGGACTTGGACGCTTCGAAGGCCTCGCCGTCGACCGCGGGCAGCGCACGGCGATCCCGTACGGGCACGCCCGCGAACGGGTCGCGGGCGGCGGCGAGGGAACCTCGTCCGGCTCCGTCCTGCCGGTAGCCGACGATCAGCGGCAGCGTGGTGCGATGCGCGTCGTCGTACCCGTCCCTGACCAGTTGCGCGACGTCGAAGAGGCGCCGGTCGAGCACGCCGTCGGCGACCGGGCGCAGGGCGTCCTGCGGAACGACGTACGTGTGCCCCGCCTCGCGCCGCACCGAGAAGCCGATCCGCTCGCGGCCCTTGCCGCGCTCGAGCCGAACCACCTTGCCGTCTTCGCCGACGGCCACGCGGTCGCCGGTGATCAGCGTGACGGTGGTCGACGGCTTCGCCGTCGCCGGGCCCTTCGTCCCGTCCTGTGCGGCGGAGCCGGCTGCCTGCGCCGGCGGGCCCCCGGCCGCTACCGCCCCTGTTACCAGCGCTCCGGCTAACACCGCGGCCAATGCCGCCGTTCTCGCGCGTGCTGTCGATCCCACTCGTGTTCCCCCGCCTCGTGTGCATGCCAACGTGGTCACCGGTATCACGCGCACGGGACTCGTTCGGTTCTCGGCGGCGCTCGCAGACCGGTGGAGGGGAGGCGTATCGGAGGGCCATGACTGACGTGTGGTCAGCCAGGGGTGTGCCGCTCGGCGAAGTGGCCGCGCCGGACGTATCGGTCGGCTGTAAGCGCTGTCGGTGCGATGTCAGAGCTTTGTCGGCAGTGCTCCGGAGCCTTGCTGGAGATCCTGCCGGGTGCCCGTCCGGCAGCCGTACGACAAGCAAGGAGTCAGCATGACCACTGACGTCACGATCATCGGTGCCGGACTCGGCGGCCTCACGCTCGCCCGGGTCCTGCATGTGAACGGCATCCCCGCCACCGTCTACGAGGCGGAGCCCTCACCGACGGCCCGAGCGCAGGGCGGCATGCTCGACATCCACGACTACAACGGCCAACTGGCCGTCCAGGCGGCCGGCTTGATGGACGAGTTCCGCGGCATCGTCCTGGAGGGCCGACAGGCTACCCGGGTGCTCGACCGGGACGGGAACGTCCTTTTCGACGAACCCGACGACGGTACGGGCGGACGCCCCGAGGTGCAGCGCGGCGACCTGCGCCAGATACTCCTCGACTCGCTCCCGGACGGCACCGTCCGGTGGGGCCACAAGGTCAGCGGAGTGCGCCGCCTCGGTGAGGGCCGTCATGAGGTGACCTTCGGCGACGGCGGCACCGTCGTCACGACCCTGCTGGTCGGCGCGGACGGCGCCTGGTCACGGGTCCGGCCGTCGGTCTCCGACGACGTTCCCGAGTACACGGGCACGGCGTTCGTCGAGACCTACCTGTTCGACGCCGACACGCGGCATCCCGCCGTGGCGAAGGCGGTCGGCGCCGGGTCGACGTTCGCACTCGAACCGGGAAAGAGGCAGATCGCAGCTCACCGGGAGAAGGGCGGCACGCTGCACGCCTATGTGATGCTGACCAAGCCTCAGGACTGGTTCGCCGACATGGACTTCACCGACTCTTCCGCGGCTCTCGCCAGGGTCGCGAAGGAGTTCGACGGCTGGGCCCCGGAGCTCACCGCTCTGATCACCGACAGCGACACCGCCCCGGTCCTGCGGCCCCTGTACACGCTGCCGGTCGGGCACCGCTGGGATCCGGTGCCGGGGGTGACCCTGGTCGGCGACGCCGCCCACCTCATGCCCCCGAACGGCGAAGGCGCCAACCTGGCCATGCTGGACGGCGCCGAACTCGCCCAGGCCCTCGCCGCGCATCCCGACGACAGCAGTGCCGCCCTCGCCGAGTACGAGCGGGCGATGTTCCCCCGCAGTACCGCTGTGGGCGAGGCCGAAGCGGAGGTCCCGGACAACCCCGCACTGGAGGAAGTGATCAACTTCTTCAGCCGGGCCCAGGAGACCTCATGAGCGCCTCGTCGAGGCGGGACTGAGCGGCGCCGCCCCTCCCCCTGCACGTCAGGCATACGGCCCCGGCCGGCATCCCGCCGGCCGGGGCCTCGCACCACCCGGCCGAACCGGGTCGCGGCCGGGACAGAGGTACCCCCTCGGCACAAGACCACCACCTACCTGGCCGAACCCCGCCGGCGACGTCCCTAGCCCACCTGGGTCCTCTGGGCCACCCGGACGCAACCTCGGCGGTGCGTCCCGCGGCCGCCGACCGTTCGATGGGCCATGTTGCTCAACGTCGAACCGATCGGCACCGGCCGGACGCGAAGGAGGCCCCGCGGTGGGTGAGCTGTACATCGACGGTGAGTGGACACAGGCAACGGCCGGTGCGCGGCGGGAGGTGGTCAACCCGTACGACGCCTCCGTCGTCACCACGGTCGACGAGGCCGACGCCACCGACGTGGACCGCGCCGTACGCGCCGCCCGGCGGGCCTTCGACAAAGGGGACTGGGCGAACGCCCCCTCCCGTGACCGGGCCGACCTCCTGCTGCGCGTCCGCGATCTGCTGCTGCGGGACAAGGAGGACATCGCCCGCACCGAGACCCTGGACACCGGCAAGACGCTGACCGAGGGCCGGATCGACGTGGAGGACGTGGCGAACGCCTTCCGCTACTTCGCCGAACTCGTGGGCAAGGACGGCGGCCGGGTCGTGGACGTGGGCCCGGACGTCCTCAGCCGGGTCGTCTATCAGCCGGTCGGGGTGTGCGCGCTGATCGCCCCCTGGAACTACCCGCTGCTCCAGGCCTCCTGGAAGGTGGCCCCGGCGCTGGCCGCCGGCAACACCTTCGTCCTCAAGCCCAGCGAGATCACACCGCTCACCACGATCGCCATGGTCCGGCTCATCGAGGAGGCCGGCGCACCGCCGGGCGTCGCCAATCTGGTGCTGGGGTCCGGGACCACCGTCGGCGCCGCGCTCACCAGTCACCCCGAGGTCGACCTGGTGTCCTTCACCGGCGGCCTGTCGACCGGACGGTCCATCATGGCTAGCGCCGCCCAGGGGCCCAGGAACATCGCGCTGGAGCTGGGCGGCAAGAACCCGAACATCGTGTTCGCTGACGCCGACTTCGACGCCGCCGTGGACTACGCGCTGGACGCCGCCTTCCTGCACTCCGGGCAGGTCTGCTCGGCCGGATCGCGGCTGATGGTCGAGGACTCGCTGCACGACCGGTTCGTCGAGGCCTACGCCGACCGCGCGCGGGCGATCAGGCTGGGCAACGGCCTGGAGGAGGGCACCGAGAGCGGCCCGCTCAGCTCCGCCCAGCACCGCGAGAAGGTCGAGAGCTACATCGCCCTGGGCCAGAAGGAGGGCGCTCGGCTCGTCACCGGCGGCACCCGCCCTGACGATCCCGCCCTGAGCCGCGGCTACTTCGTGCTGCCGACGATCTTCGCGGACTGCGACCGGTCCATGCGCATCGTGCAGGAGGAGGTGTTCGGACCGGTGGTCACCGTGGAGCGCTTCCGCACCGAGGACGAGGCGGTGGCACTGGCCAACGACACCCGATACGGCCTGGCCGGGGGCGTGTGGACCTCGGACGCGAGCCGCGCCCAGCGGGTCGCCCAGCGGCTGCGGCACGGCACCGTCTGGATCAACGACTTCCATCCCTATCTGCCGCAGGCCGAGTGGGGCGGCTTCGGCCGCTCCGGCGTCGGGCGCGAGCTGGGCCCCACCGGGCTTCGCGAGTACCAGGAGGCCAAGCACATCTACCAGAACCTCGCCCCCGCGCGCTCCGGCTGGTTCAAAGGCTGACCTTCGGGCAACTCGGCGCCCGTCCGTGGCGCGACGACCACCACCGACCGGCCGTACGCCCGTTGCGCAACGGCCCAGGAAGAAGGGCACCGCATGGCCCCCACCACCGCGTACGGCGCCGAGTCCGCCTACGACTACGTCATCGTCGGCGGCGGCACCGCCGGCTGTGTGCTCGCCGCCCGTCTGAGCGAGGACCCCGACTGCCGCGTCTGCGTCGTCGAGGGCGGCCCGAGCGACGTCGGCGACGAGCGCATCCTGCGCCTGCGCAACTGGATCAACCTGCTCGGCTCGGAGTTCGACTACGGCTACACGACCGTCGAGCAGCCGCGCGGCAACTCCCACATCCTGCACTCGCGTGCCCGGGTGCTCGGCGGCTGCTCCTCCCACAACACGCTGATCAGCTTCCTGCCGCTGCCGCAGGACCTCGACGACTGGGTCAGCCGGGGCTGTTCGGGCTGGGACCCGGCGACGATCCTCCCCTACCGCGACCAGCTGCTCACCGAGATCGTCCCGGTGGCCGAGGCCGACCGCAATCCCATCGCCAAGGACTTCGTCACCGCGGCCTCCCGCGCCCTGGGCGTCCCCGTCGTCGACGACTTCAACGCCGAACCCTTCGCCGACGGAACCGGCTTCTTCTCGCTGGCCTACCAGCCGGAGGGCAATCTGCGCTCCTCCGCGTCCGTCGCCTACCTCCACCCGGTCCTGGACCGGCCCAACCTCACGGTCCTGCTGGAGACCTGGGCCCACCAGTTGCTCACCGACGAGTCCGGGCGGCTGACCCGCGTGGCCGTCCGCGGCGCCGACGGCGAGCCGGCCACCGTACGCGCCGAGCGTGAACTCCTGCTGTGCGCCGGGGCCATCGACACCCCGCGCCTGCTGATGCTGTCCGGTATCGGCCCGGCCGACGACCTGCGTGCCCTGGGAATCGACGTACGGGCCGACCTGCCCGGCGTGGGGGAGAACCTGCTGGACCACCCCGAGTCGGTGATCGTCTGGGAGACCGACGGCCCGCTGCCGCCCAACTCCGCGATGGACTCCGACGCCGGGCTGTTCCTGCGCCGCGACAAGAGCCAGCCGCGTCCCGACCTGATGTTCCACTTCTACCAGGTGCCGTTCACCGTCAACACCGAACGGCTGGGCTACCCCGCGCCGCAGTACGGAGTGTGCATGACGCCGAACGTGCCGCGGGCCCGCTCCGTCGGGCGCATGTGGCTGCGCAGCGCCGACCCCGCCGAGCATCCGGCGCTGGACTTCCGGTACTTCACCGACCCGGAGGGCCATGACGAGCGCACCATCGTGGACGGCCTGAGGATCGCCCGCGAGGTCGCCGCCTCCGACCCGCTGCGCGAGTGGCTCGTCCGCGAGGTCGCGCCCGGACCGGACGTCGTCTCCGACGCCGATCTCTCGGAGTACGGCCGCCGCGCGGCCCACACCGTCTACCACCCGGCCGGCACCTGCCGCATGGGTGCCCCGGACGACCCGATGGCCGTCTGCGACCCGGAGTTGCGACTGCGCGGCTTCGAGGGCGTCCGGATCGTCGATGCGTCGGTGTTCCCGTCGATGCCGACCATCAACCCCATGGTGACCGTCCTGCTCGTCGCCGAGCGCGCCGCCGACCTGATCTCCGCGGGACGGGGGGCGCGGCCATGACCGGTACCCAGCCTCCCGCTGCCGCGTCCGGAGTCCCCGGAGGGGAACCCGGCTCGGAGTTCCGCAAGGACATGGGCCCCTGGGCCAACTTCGCCCTGGGTTTCACCTACCTCTCCCCCGTGGTGAGCACGTACACCCTGTTCGGCACGGCGATCGTCGACGGCGGTCCGCCGATGGTCTGGGCGTTCCTGATCGCCGGCTGCGGTCAGTTCCTGGTCGCGCTGATCTTCGGCGAGATCGTCGCCCAGTACCCCATCGCGGGCGGCGTCTACCCCTGGGCCCGTCGGCTGTGGGGCAAGCGCTGGGCGTGGATGACCGGCTGGGTGTACATGTGGGCGCTGCTGGTGACCATCACCTCGGTCGCGTACGGCGCCGGCCCCTACATCGCCATCCTGTTCGGCTTCGACGCCACCGTGCACACGACCGTGCTGTGCACCGCCGTGCTCATCGTCGTCGCCATCCTCATCAACTACCTGGGCACCAAGGCACTGTCGGCGGCGGCCATCATCGGTTTCGGCGGCGAGCTCATCGGCGCCCTGGTCGTCGGCATCTACCTGCTGTCCACCCACCGTCACCACGGGCTCGGCGTCATCTTCGACACCTACGGCATCAAGGACAACGGCTCCTACCTGCCCGCGTTCCTCGCCGCCGCCATCATCGGCCTCTACCAGTACTACGGCTTCGAGGCGTGCGGCGACACCGCCGAGGAGGTCGCCCACCCCGGGCGGGTCATCCCCCGCGCGATGCGGCGCACCATCTACATCGGCGGCGCCGCGGCCACGTTCACCTGCATGTCGCTGCTGCTGTCGGTCACGGACTTCAACGCGATCATCTCGGGCGAGCAGACCGACCCGGTGGTGGACGTGCTGTTCGACGCCATGGGTGAGACCGGGGCCCGGCTAGTGATGGCTGTGGTCCTGATCTCCTTCCTGTCGTGCACCATCAGCCTCCAGGCCGCCGCCGGACGGCTCATCTACTCCTACGCCCGGGACGAGATGATCGTCGGGCACCAGTACCTGCGGCGGTTCTCCCACGCCCGCGCGGTACCCGGCTACGCGCTGTTCGTGTCCGCCGCGGTGCCGCTGCTCATCGCCTTCGCCTCACTGCTGTCCGAGGACGCCCTCACCAACATCGTCTCGTTCGCGATCCTCGGCATCTACGGCTCGTTCCAGATGGTGGTCCTGGCCGCGCTGCGCGCCCGGCTCAAGGGCTGGCGCCCGGCGGGAGAGTTCACCCTGGGCCGCTGGGGCCTCGCGGTGAACGTCGCGGCGCTGGTCTACGGCGTCCTCGCCATCATCAACATCTCCTGGGCGCGCAGCCCGGAGAAGTCCTGGTGGGAGAACTGGATCGTGCTGCTGTGCGGCGCGGTCGTCCTGGGCACCGGCCTGCTGTACATGTTCACCACGCATCACTACGGCCGCGGGGACGCCCCCGCCGGTGACGCCGTCCCGGACAGCTGATCGCATGGGCCTCGGAAGGCATCCCCTCGGCGCCGGCCAGGCTCAGGTCGGGCGGGACTGCCGTACGGGGGTCATGGCCCAGCGGATGGTCCGGGTCAGGGCCCGGCCGGTGGGGCGCACGGCGAGGTCCTCGACGACCGGCACCCGGGGCAGCCACAGCATGCCGCGGGCCCAGGGCGGGAGCAGCGCGACGGCGTTCGCGGCCAGCCCGCCGTAGAAGGGCCGTACGACGAGCGGCAGGGGAGGCTGGAACAGCAGGAACCGGGCGGCGGCCCTGGCCTGGTGTGTGGCCCGCAGTTCGGGTCGGTAGGCGGTCAGTCGCTCGGACAGCTCGCGGCGGTCGCGTGGTGGGTCGATCACCCCCAGTGCCTCGGCGACACGGGCGGTGTCGGCGACGTAGGCGTCGTAGCCGGCGGCGTCCAGGGGGTGGGCTCCGTAGCGTTCGTGGGCGCGCAGGAAACTGTCCGTCTCGGCGGCGTGCACCCAGGCCAGCAGGTGCGGATCGGCCGCGTGGTAGGGCGTGCCCTCGTCCGTCGTGCCGCGGATGCGTTCGTGGATACCCCGCACATGGTCGACCGCCCGCTGGGCGTCCGCCGCGGTGCCGAACGTGGTCACGGCCAGGAAGGTGCTGGTGCGCTGGAGGCGGCCCCACGGATCGCCGCGATAGCCCGAGTGGCCCGCCACCGCCGCCATGGCGAGCGGATGCAGGGATTGCAGGAGCAGCGCGCTCAGCCCGCCGATGAACATCGAGGCGTCGCCGTGCACGGTGCGGATCGGGCGGTCGGGGGTGAACCAGCGCGGGCCGGGAGTGTGGTGGATGCGGGCGCGTGTCGCCGATCCGTCCGGGCCCGCGACGCGGCGGAACAGGGCCTGGCCCAGCTGTTCTCGGACTGCGGTCAGCACGGTCGGCCTCCCCTCTTCCCTGTAGCCCAGTGTCCGCGATACGCGGTGAAACCGGGCATGGCCGAGTGGTTCACCCACCGGCGGGCTCGGGCCGTGGTGCACGGTCGGACGCCGGCCACACGTACGGCAGGTCGTCGGGGACGCCTGGAAACAGGTCGGCGTACGCCTCGTGGTCCTTGCGGAGCAGTGCCGAGCGGTGGCTTTCGTGGAAGGCCGCGTCGCCCAGCCAGGGCGGCAGTTCCCCCGCTGCCGCCAGTTCCTCCTGGTCACGCACCGGCGCGCCCGGTCGGTCCGCGGCCAGCCCGGCGACCAGCGAGGCGGCACAACTGTCCTGATGCCCTCGCTCCCGCCAGACCCGGCAGATCTCGAGTCCGTAGCGCACGAGTGCCTCCTCGTACCCCGTCCACATCCGTACGGCCGGATGCCGGCGCCATCCGTAGCCGGGGACGGTCAGACCGCGCAGGACCTGCAAGGCCTCGACGCGCTGCTTGCCGAGCCTGCGCCGGTCCAGCAGCAGGGCGGTCTGCCGGAAGCCGGGGTCGGGCAGGAACGTCTGCATCGCTCACCCGGTCACTTCGGACGCGGCACGGTCGGCCTGGCCGCCGGCGCCGAGTGGTCCGGTGTACTCGATCGGCTGCTCGGCCTCCATACGGGGCAGCGCGCGCCGCGACACACGCAGCACCACCGGTGGCAGGGCCGCGCGCACCGGCTGGGTCAGACGCAGCCACGCCGGGGCGTACACGGCCGTACGGCGGCGCTCCAGGCCCGTCACCAGGCGGGCGGCGACCGTGTCGACGGAGTAGACCCGGCGGGCCGGCGGGGGCATGTGGGCGCGCAGTTCGCGCAGGGCGGCGTGCTGGTCGGCGTCGCGGATCATGTCGGTGTCGGTCCAGTTGATGTAGCCGATGCCCACGGCGACCCCTCGGTGCGCCACCTCCGACCGCAGGGCGTGCGCGAAGGCCTCAGCTCCCGCTTTGGAGGCGCAGTAGGCGCTCATCAGCGGAGCGGCGCCGATCGAGGCCAGCGAGGCGATCTGGAGGAAGTACCCCGCCGTGTCGTACAGGTCCGGCAGGAACGCTCGGGCCGTGTGGGCGCTGCCGGTGAGGTTGACGTCGATGACGCGGCGCCAGGCGGCCGGGTCCGAGGTGAGGAAGGGGCCGCCCTCGGCGATGCCCGCGTTCGCCACCACGGCGGAGGGGCGCCCGAGTCCAGCCCGCACCGTACGGGCCGCGGCGTGCAGTGCGTCGGGGTCGGTGACGTCGACCTCGACGGCCAGTGCCGGGCCCGGCAGGGACGCGGCCACGGCCTCCAAGGAGGCTCGCTCGTGGCCGAGCAGTGCCACGCGGGCTCCGCGCCGGGCGATTTCGTGGGACAGCGCCGCGCCGAGGCCGCGGGCGGCTCCGGTGACGGCGACCGTACGGCCGGCGAGCGGACTGCTGTGCACGGGCTGCTCCTCTCCTCGGGCTCGGGCGGGCTTCTGGTCGGCCGTACGGTCGCTCGCGGCCACGATGTGCCGGTCGGGGCGCGGCGGCTCGGTGGGCGGTCAGGGCCTGGCTCCGGTGCGGTCGCGATGGGTCAGGAGCCGTTGGGCGTGGGTGAGGCCGGGCGGTCGGCGGCGGTGCAGTGCGGCTCGTGCGGCGTTGGCGCCCGGGGCGCCGTGCACACCGCCGCCCGGGTGGGCCCCTGCGGAGGCCAGGAAGAGGCCGGGGACGGGGGTCTCGGGGCGTCCGGTGCCGGGCACGGGGCGGAAGACGAGCTGCTGGTGGATCGCGGTGGTGCCCCCGTTGATGGCGCCGCCGCACAGATTGGCGTCGAGCGCCTCGAGGGTGGGGGGTGCCAGGATGCGGCGGGCGCGGATCAGGTTGCGGAAGCCGGGCGCGAAGCGCTCCACCTGGCGTTCGACCCGGTCGGCCATGAGCTCTTGGTCCTTGGTGTCCCAGCGGCCGGTGATGCCCTCCTCGGCGGCGTCGGAGGTGATCTCCCGGGACACGTGGGTGTAGGCCCACGCCGATTCGGTGCCGAGCGGGGACCGGGTGGCGTCCGAGGTGGTCATCTGGCCGAACAGCAGGAAGGGGCGGTCCGGGACCTGCTTCATGGCGATCTGCGCGGTGAAGCGGGTGAGCTCGTCCAGGCCGTCGGCGAGGTGGACGGTGCCTGCCCGGGACGCCTGCTCGGCCTGCCAGGGCACCGGGCCGTCGAGCGCCCAGTCCACCTTGAAGGTGGCGAAGTCCCACTGGAAGCGGCGCAGGTCGTCCAGAATCTGCGGGGGCACGTGCTCGGGGTCGAGCAGATCCGTGTACAGGGCGGGCACGGACACGTCGGCCAGCACCGCCCGCCGGGCCCGCACCGCGTCACCGGCCGCGGTCCGCACGCCCAGGGCCCGCCCGCCGCGTACGACGATCCGCTCGACGCGCTGACCGCAGCGCACCTGCCCGCCCCGGGTCCGCAGGCGTCGGGTCAGCGCCTCGGTCAGCGCGCCGGAGCCGCCGACGGGGACCGGGAAGCCGTACGTCTGTCCCAGCATGGCCATCAGCCAGCCGAAGCCGCCGCTGCCCGCCGACTCGGGCGCGAGGTCGGCGTGCAGGGCGTTGCCGGCCAGCAGCAGCCGGCCGCCCTGGCCGCTGAACTCCTCCTCCCCCAGGCGGCGCACCGGCAGGACCAGGGAGCGCGCCACGCGCAGGCCGCCCGCGCCCCGCAGCCGGAGCATCAGTCGGGCCGCCGAGCGGACCGGCGGGAAGGGAGTGAACAGCGAGTTCAGCAGATCGGGCTGGAGGCGTTGCCACAGGCCGACCAGCCGGCGCCAAGCGTCCCCGTCGCCCGGTGCGAAGGCGTCCAGTGACGCCGCCGTGATGTCGACGTCCCGGTCCAGCACGGCGCAGCTGCCGTCGGTGAGGGGGTGCGCCAGCACACTGGGCGCGTGGCTCCACCGCAGGCCGTGGTCGGTCAGGCGCAGGCCGGCCAGCACCGGTGAGGCGGCCGCCAGCGGGTAGAACGAGCTGAAGAGGTCGTTGACGAAGGCGGGGTCGACGCCTCGGTCGTGGCGCACGGCACCGCCCGGCTCCGGCTGATCCTCCAGCACCTCGACGCTCCACCCGGCGTCCGCGAGCACGTTGGCGGCCACCAGGCCGTTGGGGCCGGCGCCGATCACCACGGCGTCAGGCATGACCGGCTCCCTCGACTCCACGCACCGCCGCCGCGGCGACCGCGGGACCGTCCTTTTGTGCCTGGCTCTCACAGAGTCTCGCGAGGCGGGCGAGCATGGCACGGTGGCGCAACTGGATGAAGGGCTCGAAGCCGACGTTGTGCAGTCGGCCGCCCGCTCCCTGGAGGGGGTGTTCATCCACGATCACCAGACACAGGTCCCCCCACGGCCGTAGCTCGATGGCGATCCGCGCGGTGCCCAGCGCGCCGGCGTGGGCCTCCAGCTCCAGGCGGACGCCCTCTTCGCAGTGGCGGACGACGGTGTCGTTGACCAGCTGGACGGGACCGATCCGGACCTTGTACCGGATCGCCGCACCGACGTGCGGCCACTGCCCGCGCACCGGGTGCGACTGGGAGGTTCCCACCACCCAGTCCGCATACCGGCGGCCGTCGGCGAGGACGGCCCAGACAGCACTCGGGGGGACTTTGATCAGACGATGGCGAATGGCCACGGAGACCTCCAGCTTCCTCGACCGGGTTGTCCGTCGACCAGGCCCCGAGTGCCCGCGCGTCACGGGTCCAACCAGTACCTCTGGCACCCATCGGTTTCCTGACGGCGATCCTGCGTGCGCACGCCTGGTGAGTCGGCGGTCCGAAACCGGGTGCGTACCGCCGCTGCCGTGGTGTGTGATCGGGCGCATGCCGATCGTGTTGGACAAGCCGGACGTCGACGGGCTGAGCCAGGCCGTGGCCGCGCTGCGGGAGTGGCAGGACGACGGGGCTCCGACGCAACTGCACCCGGGGGACCTGGGCTGGTTCTGGCGGTCGGGTGCGGAAGCCACCGCCGCGGCGGTCAGGACGTGGAGCAGGGACGGGCGGATTCTCGCCGTCGGGCTGCTGGACGGTCCCGGACTGCTACGGCTGACGATCGCACCCGACGCCCACCGGGACGAGGAACTGGCGCGGAGAGTGGTCGAGGACGTGACCGAGCCGGAGCGCTGCGTGCTTCCCGAGGGGCGGGCGAACATCGAGGCGCCGATGGGCGCGCTGGTCCAAGATTTGCTGTGCGCGGGCGGCTGGAAGACAGCTGAGCCATGGACACCGCTGCGCCTCGGCCTCCGCGAGCCGGTGGATGTTCCCCGCGTACGGATCGAGGTGATCGGCCCGGATCAGGCTCATGTGCGGACCGCCGTACAGCGGGCGTCGTTCGACGGGTCACGGTTCACCGACGAGCAGTGGCACGCGATGGCTGCCGGACTGCCGTACGCCGAAGCCCGATGTCTGGTCGCCCACGACGACCGGGGCCATGCGGTGGCGGCGGTCACGGTGTGGTCGGCCGGTCCGGGCAGACCTGGGTTGCTCGAACCGATGGGCGTGCACCGGGAGCATCGCCGTCATGGCTACGGCAGGGCGATCACCGTGGCCGCGGCGGCGGCACTCCGGCAGCTGGGCTCGTCGAGCGCGAACGTCTGCACGCCGAGCTCCAATACCGCTGCGGTCGCCACCTACGAGTCGGCCGGTTTCCGGCGACGCGCCGAGCTTCGGGACCGGTGCCGGGACGCTTAGGGCTGTGCCCGGGGCGCCGGCCCCTGTCGGTCGCGGCACACGGCCTCCGGTGGCCGCGGCCGCTAGCCCTGCTCGGTTCCGAAAACGTTGCGCAGGACGACCGTGGCCTGGTCGATCGCGCCACGGGCGGCTTCGGACTGACTCAGGGAGTTGATCATCATGAAGTCGTGGACCGTGCCGTCGTAGCGCACCGTGGTGACCGGAACACCGGCGCTGCGGAGCTTGGCCGCGTACGCCTCGCCCTCGTCGCGCAGCACATCGGCCTCGTCGACGAGCAGCAGGGCGGGCGGCAGGCCCGAGAGCTGTTCCGTGGTGGCTCGGTTGGGGGACGCGGTGATCTGCGCGCGCTCGTTCGGGTCGGTGGTGTAGGCGTCCCAGAACCATTCCATCGCCTCGCGGCGCAGGTAGTAGCCGGTGGCGAACTGCTCGTAGGAGCCGGTGTCCATGGCCGCGTCCGTGACGGGGTAGTACATCGACTGGTGCAGGAAGTTCACGTCACCGCGTTCCTTGGCCATGAGGGCGAGTGCGGCGGTCATGTTCCCGCCGACCGAGTCCCCGGCCACGACCATCCGCTGGGCGTCCAGCCCCTTGGACGCTCCGTCGCGGACGATCCACTGCGCGGTGGCGTAGCCCTGCTCGATCGCCACGGGGTAGTGGGCGTCGGGCGACGGCGTGTACTCCACGAAGGCCACCGCCACTTGTGCGCCGACCGCCAGTTCCCGCACCAGGCGGTCGTGGGTGCCGGCGTTGCCCAGAACCCAGCCGCCGCCGTGCATGTACACCACGACGGGCAGCATGTCGGTGGTGCCCTGCGGTTTGACGATGCGCACCCGTACGTCGCCCACGGCGGCCGGTACGGTGATCCACTCCTCGTCGACCGGCAGTTTGTCGACGGGTGCGGCCTGGAGGTCGTCGAGGACCTTGCGCGCCGCGGGCGGCTCCATCTCGTAGAGGAACGGGTGTTGCGAGGTTGCGTCGGCGAGTTCCTGTGCCTCGGGCTCTAGAACGATTGAGGCGGACTGGGCGGCCATGGGAATACTCCCTGGAAGTTCGAGAAGCGCGCTTGGTGACGAGCGAACGACGCTGTGAAAAGCGTCGCGCCGCGCTCGAGATATGGGGCGGCCGGCTCGGGCCCGCACCCTGGATCAAGCCCCCGATGGAGTTCAATCCAGCATAATCAGGCTCCTCCGTCGCTGCATTCCAGGAAACCGCCTCAGCCGGTCTGGGGATCCCTGCACGTGGGATCGCCGCATGGCGCTGCGATCAGTGACGGCGAACGGCCGCGAGTTCCGCGTCCTCGCCTTGCCCCGACGACATCTGCCAGGACCGGGGCGGCAGTTGAAGCGCGGCTCGGCGTCTCCGCCGGCCCGCGAGCTCAGAGCGCCGAAACTGGGTCGACGTAGATCGTTGCGGTACTCGATCATGCGTTCATGCCCCTGATGGAGACTCTTGCCCGAGTCGACGCGGACCTCGCCGCCGGCCGGGTTCCGATCGCACGCCAGCGTTTGCGCGGTCTCGTCTCGTCCTTCCCGTACGACCTGACGCTCCGGCGACGTCTGGCCGAGGTGTACCGGCTCTACGGCGATGCCGCCGAGGCGGGGCGCTGGATGTACCTCGAAGAGGACCGCGATGCCGACGAGGCCGCCGCTTTCGAGGCGCGGTACGGGTCTCCGGCACGGCGGATGAGGGCCCTCGCCTGGCGCGGCCCCGAGGCGATGGCGACCACTGTCTTCGCGGAGGGTCAGCTGGTCGCCGTGCGGACCGCCTGCGCGGAGGAGTTGGGGCATCCCGTCGACTGGGACGACCCGGACTCCTACCGGGACGGCCTGGAGGAAGCGTCCGAGGGGCCCTCCGAGCCGTGGTCGTTGAGCGGGGTGCTGGCGGGCG
This sequence comes from Streptomyces sp. NPDC098781, assembly GCF_044759995.1. Taxonomy (NCBI): domain Bacteria; kingdom Bacillati; phylum Actinomycetota; class Actinomycetes; order Kitasatosporales; family Streptomycetaceae; genus Streptomyces; species Streptomyces sp. NPDC098781. The sequence continues at coordinate 1,271,766 of NZ_JBIWAK010000001.1, read as the reverse complement.
TCGGCTGCCTGGTGGGCGCGCTCGCGTTTCTCGCGGTCTGGGTGAACGGAGTCGTTGCTCTCTTCGACTGACCCGCGTCATCGGGGTCGGTGAGCGGCGCCGCGAGAGGTTCGGTGGACCGTCGTATGCCGCGGCACGACGCGGCGGAGCGACGCTCGAACGCTTCCGGGGACGCGGTCGTGTCGTGGAGCGGACGTCGGCGGCGGGAAGGTTATCGTCGCTGGCAGCGTCCCGGGTGCCGCCGACGATCCAGTGGGGTGTGCCGTGGCCTCGGGCGACGGCCGCAGCGTGACCGTCGACATCACGGCAGGCCGGTCCGACGTTGGATCGAAGCCGGATGGAGTGTCATGACATCAGCCGGGTCCGGGCAGCAGCCGTCGCGCGTCCGCGCGGTCGTCGTCGCGCGGCGCGCCAGGCTCTGGCTTGTGCCGACCGTCCTGGCCGCCCTGGTGGCGCTGTTCCTGTCGCTGCTCTACATGGGTGGCATTGTCAATCCGAACGACAGCCTGCGCGATCTGCCCATCGCACTGGTCGACAAGGACCAGGGGCCGCCCCTGCCGGGCCAGCGACAAACCGTGGGGAAGCAGTTGAGCCAGGCGGTCGTCTCATCGACTCCGTCGGACAAGGTGAAGTGGCGCAGGCTGAGCCAGGCCCAGATGGAGGACCAGATGGCGTCGGGGAAGATCTACGGCGCCCTTGTCATCCCTGACGACTTCACCGCGTCGGTGGCGGCCCTGACGACGTCGCGCGCCACGGAACGGCCCGCCCTCAGCGTCCTCACCAACCCCGGCCTGGGCAGCCTCGGTTCAGCGCTGGCCAGCCAGATCACCCAGAGCGCCGCACACCGGAGCTCCCTGGAGATCGGCCGTCAGCTGACCGCTCGGGCGACGTCCCAAGGGACCGACTCGACGCTCCGCGTTCTGCTGTCCGACCCGGTCACCGTCACCACCCGGGTGGGCCACCCCATCGGCCGCCACAGCGGCCTGGGTCTGACCGCGTTCTACTACACGCTGCTCCTCGTGCTCACCGCCTTCGTCGGCGGCAACATCATCAACAACGGCGTCGACGCGGGCCTGGGCTACACGGACAACGAGATCGGACCCTGGCACTCGCGACGCCCGACGGTCCCGATCAGCCGTACGCAGACGCTGCTGCTGAAAATGATCATGAGTGCGGGCATCGCGGTGATCACCACCAGTCTGACCATGGTCGCCACGGTCGCCATCCTCGGCATGGACGCCTCGCACCTGCCGTTGCTGTGGATCTTCTCCTACTGCGCGAGCCTGGCCGTCGGATTGGGCGTGCAGGCCATCAACGCGGCCTTCGGCGGGATCGGCCAGGTGGTGTCCATGTTCGTCTTCATCGCCCTCGCACTGCCGTCCTCGGGAGCGACGGTGCCTCTCCAGGCGGTCCCCGACTTCTACCGCTTCCTCGCCCTTTTCGAACCGTTCCGCCAGGTGACCGATGGTGTGCGCGCCATCCTCTACTTCGAAGCCCGCGCCGACGCCGGCCTGACCCGCGGCTGGACCATGATCGTCATCGGCCTCGCCGTGGCCCTGGTGTTCGGCTTCGCCATGACCCGCTACTACGACCGCAAGGGCCTGCACCGCCTGGTCCTCCAGGAAGCCTGAACAGCCCTCGCGTCGCGGGTTCGCTACGTGGTGTGCAGGGGTTCCTTGAACGACTTACGGAACACCGACCCGGCGAAGGGAATGATCGGCGACAGCATCTTCGCCTTGAGCGAGCTGGGATGCCGTTCGAGATCCACGTCGATGCGGGTGCCGTCGTCCGTCGGAGTCATGTGGAAGTTCCATCCGCCCGAGCCGAAGGGCTTCGAGTCGTGCGTGGTGACGGTGACGGTGTTCGCCGACGGGTCCCACTCGTAGCGTGCGCGCTCCCACGATTTGTCGTTTCCCTCGGTGACCTCGGCCCAGGTGTCGCCCCGCTCGTGGACCTGGAAGTGATCGGCGTCGATCGAAGGCCATTCCTCGACACGTGAGGGGCTGAAGTTGGTCAGCACCCCCATCACCTCGGAGGGGGTCATCGAGGAGTTCACATGAAAGTGCAGGGATGGCATGTCCTGCTCCTTGGTTCGAGAAGACCGCTGTTCGCCGACGGCCCGGCGCACTCCACCCCGAGTTGCGGCGCCTCGGCCTCGTGGGGGCTCATCGGGCAGGCCCTTGGGCCTGGAGGACCCACACCTCTCAGGATGCACCTGCGCTCCGCGCCGCGCACCGGCAGGTCGTGGACACGGGGGGTGCGGTCGGTCCTGGACCTGAGGGCCAAATGCCCCCTCAGCTGGACAGGGTGCGGCGGAAGAGGTAGGCGGCGTGCCGGAGTTGCTGCCGGAGACTTCTGCGGTTGCCGCGGCTCACGAGCCGAGTTACCACGTGACTACCAACTGTCAAGCGTGATCGCAGCACGCCCTGGGAGGTTCACATGGCCTTGGAGATCAAACCTCTGGTGAAGCCATCCAAATTCCGGCAGCGCGCCGGCTTGCCAGGCGAGTGCATGGCGGAGTTCCTGGGGACGTTCGTCCTCATCGCCTTCGGTACCGGCGTGGTGGCGATGGCAGTGGCAGCGCTGCCCGGCTCGGGGCGTACCGAGGGGCCCACCACGTTCTTCCTCGGCACCGGTGACTGGCTGCTCATCACCTGGGGCTGGGCCATGGCCGTGATGCTCGGCATCTACGTGGCGGGCGGCGTCAGCGGGGCGCACCTCAACCCGGCGGTGACACTGGCCTTCGCCGTTCGCCGCAGGTTCTCCTGGGCCAAGGTCGTGCCCTATTGGATCTCACAGGTGGCCGGCGCTCTGGCCGGGGCGGCGCTGGTCTACGGCGTGTACCACGACGCCATCAACACCTTCGACGACATCGTGGAAGGGCCCAAGACGAACGGGCACACACTCGCGACGTTCTCGATCTTCGCGACCTTCCCGGCCCCTTATTTCAACGGCGGGATCTGGGGCCCGCTCATCGACCAGATGGTCGGCACCGCGTTCCTGGTCATGGCGGTGGTCGCGGTCATCGACCTGCGCAACACGGCCGTGAAGGCCAATCTCGGTCCGCTGGTCATCGGTTTCGTGGTGGCGGCGATCGGCATGTCCTACGGCGCGAACGCGGGGTACGCCATCAACCCGGCCCGCGATTTCGGTCCCCGTCTGTTCACCTGGATGGCGGGTTGGCAGGATCTGGCTTTTCCGGGCAGCTTGGCCGGGGCGTTCAGCGACTACTGGTGGATTCCGATCGTCGGGCCGCTCATCGGCGGTGTGATCGGAGTTCTGGTGTACGACCTCTTCATCGGCGATGTGCTCCACGCCCGCGCGAAGCAGGGCGAGGGCCCGGAGCCGGGCCGTACGCTCCCCACCACCTCCGACGACGAGTAGCCGATCGGGGGCAGGGCTCGGTCGGCCCTGCCCCTCCTCACGTGGTCAGGCGACCTGCATCCCCGTCAGCACGCCGACGGTGGCCGCACCTGTCCCCACCAGCCAGCCGGTGAACGCTCTCAGCCCGGCGATGCCGTACAGCCCGCTCTGCGTCAGGCCCAGGAGCTCGTGCCCGAAGATGCTGAAGGCCGTGATCGCACCGCCCAGGAAGACGTAGACCGAACTCGGCTGGTCACTCGCGATCAGGGCGCCCAGAAGCACGCCGATGGTGAAGCAGCCGCCGAAGTTCACCACGAAGGCGGCCCGTGGCATCGACTCACGTGACCACACCCTGAAGAGTGCCTTTTCGAGGCCGAAGCGCAGGGCGGCGCCACCGACTCCTCCCAGGAACAGCAACAACGGCATCATGGGAAGCAGTCCTCTCAGCGACCATCGGGCAGATGTGGGGGCGAACGTCCGAGGGACGTGCCCCACCGCCTTGGAGTGTGGTCGAGCGAGGGGCCGCGGACGGGGACCGAGGGCGGCGATGCCACCGGACGTTCACCCGAAGTGCTGAACCGAGCGCGAGCGGCCCACGTGCTCGGCCGTCCGTCACCGCTCGGCGACAGCATCACGACCGGACCGTGTCCATTCTCCAAGTCCGGTTCAGACATCCCGAGTTGGTGTTCGAGAAAGCCCGTGTGCGCCAGACTCCCTTCCAGACGCACCGCCTCGACGGCGGCAGCGCATCCAGAGGGGTGGGGGGCTGGGATGACCGAGTGGAGACCGGTCGTGGCAGCGGTGGCGGGGACACTGCTGCTGGCCGGGTGCACCAATGGGTCGGACGGGGACGACGCGACTACGGGGTCGGACGGGCCCGCGCAGGCCACGAGCGGGGCGGACGGTGGCGGCTCCTCGGCGTCGGCTGCCGCCGAGCCCGAGGGCGGGAGCGCCGAGGCGACCGATGAGCCGTACACGATGTCGGACGAGCTGGCGCCGCGGACCCGGCCCGAAGCCGTGGCCTTCGTACGCGGATTGACCGCGCGTGCCGACAACTTCGGCCCCGGCTTCCGCAAGGCGCAGCCCTACGAGAGCGACCCGGCCGAGTGGGCCGTGCTCGACGAGGACTGCGTGTGGCAGCGAAGGCCGCTGCCCGGCACGGCGCTGGCCAGTCTCACCAGGCGATTCGTGCTCCCGGCCAGCGGGGACAAGGGACCGGTGCATGTGTCGCTGACGGTCACCGTCCACAAGGACACCACGGCCGCCCGCCGGGACATGGCGGTGTCCCTGGAGGAAGCGTTGCGCTGTCCGAACCAGCAGCTGAACGCCACCGAGCGGGTCCAGGGACTGTACTCACGGGCCGATCCGTTCTCCGAGGCTCGCAACGGTGTCACCGACGACGACCTCATCGAGAGCGGGAAATACCTCGTGGACGGCGCGCGGGACGCGCTGCCCTTCGACTGGTTCAAGTACCGGCTGGGTCCGGTGACGGTGGCCGCGACGGACCGTATCGGAGCGGGCCACGCCGACGAGGAGGCGACCCGGATCGCCTCGCAGGTGGCGCAGGGCGTGGCCTACACCGCCGCCGAGATCGACAGCATCGGCGGGAACCGGGCCCGGGAAGACGCGGACACGGACGGCAAGGACAGTACCGCCAGAGACGAAGCGGAGGGCTCGCGATGAGTGAACCGCTGAGGCCCACCGACCCCTCCCGCATCGCCGGCTTCCGGCTGCTGCGGCGGCTCGGCGCGGGCGGCATGGGCGTGGTCTATCTGGGTCGCCACGACGACGGCACCCTCGCGGCGGTCAAGGTGATCCGCGGCGAGAGCGCGGACGACCCCGCCTTCCGGGAGCGGTTCGCCCGAGAGGCGCGGCTGGCCCGGCGGGTGACGAGCCGTTGGGTTGTGCCCGTCCTCGGCGCGGACGCGGAGGCGCCCGAACCGTGGCTGGCCACCTCGTTCGTTCCCGGTCCCTCGCTCGTGGAGGCCGTCGCCGCGCACGGCCCGCTTCCCCGGGCGACGGCACGTTCTCTCGGCCGGTTGCTGGCCGAGGCGCTCACCGACCTGCACGCGGCCGGCCTGGTCCATCGGGACGTCAAGCCCGGCAACGTACTGCTGGCCCTGGACGGCCCCCGGCTGATCGACTTCGGGGTGGCGCGGGCCGACGACGACACGGCGCTCACGGCATCCGGCGTGGTCGTGGGCAGTCCCGGCTTCCTCTCGCCCGAGCAGGCCCGCGGCGAACCGGCCACCCCGGCGAGCGACGTCTTCGCGCTCGGCTGCGTCCTGGCGTACACGATGACCGGCCGCCCGCCCTTCGGGAGCGGCGCACCCGAAGCCCTGCTGTACCGCACCGTCCACGACGAACCCGCGCTCGACGGAATCGATGAGGACTCCCGGGCTCTGGTGGCCCGGTGCCTCTCCAAGGAGCCGGGAGACCGGCCCACCGCCGAGGAACTACGGCTCCTTCTGACCGAGGACGACAGCCAGGACGACACCGGTGAGTCGACCGAGCCCGACGGCGGCACCCCGGTCCTTCCCGACGCGGTCGCCCGCATGATCGCCGCCCGCTCCGCCGAGGGTCTCGCGCTGCCCGAGATCGAGCCGACCGAGCTGGACGACTCCGGCGCGGCACCGGCGCCCGCCGAGGGCGAACCGCGGGACGCGGCGGACCGGCGCCCGAGCCGGCGTCGGCTTCTGCTGGCCGGTGGGGCCCTGCTGCTGGCCGCGGGAGGTGCGAGCGCCGCCGCGGTGCTCGCGACCCGGGACGACGACGAGGCACCGCCGGAAAAGGCCCGTCCCGTCTATGTGCTGGGTGTGCATGTCACCGAGTCCTCGGAGGTCGTCAGCCGGGTCAGCGAGCGCGCGGCGCGGCTCGCCGTCGCCCAGCACAACGCGGTCCCGGATCGTGCGTACGACCTGAAGGTCCGCGTCCTGCGTGATCGGGGCGACGCGGCCGGCGCCCAGGACGTGGCCGGCCGGTTCACCGCCGACCGGAACGTGGTCGCCGTCCTCGGGCCCGTCACCGAACTCCCGATGCGCGCGGCCGCGAAGGTGTACGGCCAGGCCGACTTGACCCATGTGTCGAGCACGACCGGCCAGCAGGACTACTTCGTGACCTCGCCCAGGGCGTCCTTCCAGACCGGTATGGCCCACACCGCGCTCGGCGGCTGGATCGCCCTGCACGCGATGCTCACCAACCGGCTGGGGCGCATCGGCGTCGTGCTGGACCGCTCCGGCGGTACGACCATCCAGGACCAGGCCACCTTGCTGGTGCAGCAGTGGCGGGACTCCCTCGGCGGGCAAGTGGTGCCGCAGGTCGTGGCGGAGGAGACCGGCGAGGGCCCGGACGCGGTACGCGCCCTGCTGGCTTCCGGGGTGACGGCCTTCGCCTACCTCGGGCCGATGGACGCCACCGTCGCCGCTGCCGGCCAGCTCGCCGAGGCCGGTTTCGACGGCCCGCGCTGGATGCAGCACCTGCTGTACGGCACGGACTTCCCGCGCCGCGCCGGAGCCGCGGGCGAGGGCTGGTACGTGGTCGACTCGGCGGCCGATCCGTCCGCCCTCACCACCAAGGCGGCCCGGGACTTCACCGCCGCGTGGCGCACTCGGTACGGGGCCGCTCCGGAGCCGTACGCCGCGGAGGCGTACGACTCGGTGCGCCTGCTGCTCGGCGAGTTCGCCCGGACGGTGCCCGAGCGCGGGGGTGCCCGGCCGTCGCGGGCCGAACTCGGTGAGCGGATGGCGAAGGCCAAGTACGCGGGCATGGACCGGACGTACGCCTTCGGCGCGTACCACCAGTTCGACAGCAGCGGGCAGGGGTGGATGCGCAGCACGTACGTGCACGAGGTGCGGGGCGGGCGGTTCCGTCAGGTGGGGTCACTGGCGGATCTTCAGAGCGCGGGCAGTGCCCAGGGCTGAGGGGCGGGTGCCAGGTCGGGGCTCGGTGCGGGTGGGTGACCGAAGGGGGTCCGTGCGATGGAACGGCTGCTGCCTTCCGACCCGTCGATGATCGGCGGCTATCGGTTGGCGGCGCGGCTCGGTGCGGGCGGGATGGGCGTGGTGTACCTGGCGCGCTCCCCGCACGGCACTTGGTGCGCCCTGAAGTCGATCCGCTCCGAGCACGCCGACGATCCCGGGTTCCGGGCCCGCTTCCGGCGCGAGACGGAGCTGGCGGCACGGCTGAGGGGCCGCTGGACGGTGCCGGTCCTCGCCGCCGACGCCGAGGCCCGCTCGCCCTGGCTGGCCACCGCCTATGTGCCGGGCCCCTCCCTCGCCGAGGCCATCGCCCGCAACGGCCCCTGGCCGACCACGCAGTTGCTCTGCCTGGGGGCCGCTCTGGCCGAGGCACTGGAAGGCGTCCACGCGTGCGGTCTCGTCCACCGGGACGTGAAACCCGCCAACATCCTGCTCGCCGCCGACGGGCCGCGCCTGATCGACTTCGGCATCGCCCGCGCGGTCGGAGTGACCGCGCTGACCGCCGACGGCTCGGTCATCGGCTCGCCCGGCTACCTCTCCCCCGAGCAGGCTCGCGGCCGCACGGTGGGTGCGCCGAGCGATGTCTTCTCGCTGGGCTGCGTCCTCGCCCACGCGGCCACCGGCAGCCCCGTGTTCGGGGTCGGCGGCGCGGCGGGTGTCCTGTACCGAACCGTGCACGAGGAACCCGACCTGGACGCGGTGCCCGGGGCGCTCGACGGGATCGTACGGCGGTGTCTGGCGAAGGATCCGGAGCGGCGGCCGGACGTCGGCGAACTCCGGGACGCTTTCAGCCGGTTCGACGAACGGAACTGGCTGCCCGAAGGGCTGCCCGCCCTGGTGGCGGAGCGTGCGGCGCGGGTGCTGGAGCTCCCCGTGCCGCAGAGCACGGTGGCCGACGGCCCCGCGCTGGACGGGTGGGCCAACGCCGTGACGCAGGCCGCCGAACCCACGGCAGGGGCACCGACGTCTCGCCGGCGGGTCCTGGCCGCCGGCGGCGCGGTGCTGGGGGTGAGCGTGGTCGGGGTGGGCAGTTGGTGGCGTTGGGGTCGCTCGAACTCGTCCGGCGCGGCAGGGTCGGGAGCCTTGCCGCGCCGGGTGATCGGTCTCCTCGGCGACCGGTCCGACTCCGCCTTCACCGCCCATGAGCGCGGCGCCCAGGTGGCGGTGAGCGAACACAACGGCACCGCCGGGCGGGCGTTCGATCTCGTACTGCGCACCGCCGACGACGGCGGCACGGCGAAGGGTGCCGCCGCGGCGGCCGCCCGACTGGCCGTCGACCCGGAAGTGTCCCTGCTCATCGGCGCCGGCACCAACGCCACCGCACCGGCGGCGGTGGAGGCCTGCACCCGGGCGCGGGTCACCCAGTTGGTGACGCGGGCGGACACCGATGAACTCGACGCCGTCAACCTCACCACCACCCTGCTGATGCGTCCTACCAGGACCGCTGGACCACCGGCGATCCTGCGCTATCTGAACCGGGTGGTGAAACCGGTACGCACGACGATCGTCCACGATCTCACCGACGCGGCGGAGAGCGTTCAGACGGTCCGTATCGTCACCGTGCACAAGAAGCTCGACGGCGACGCCAGGGTCGAGGAGGTTGCCCCGGACCGCGGCTTCGGGGCCGTGGCCCGGCTGATCGCCGCCCGTGGCGACGACGCGGTCCTGTTCGCGGGCGTCCATCCCGAGCGGGCCGCGTCCTGCGCTCGCGCGCTGCGCGAAGCGGGGTACGGCGGCCCGCGCGTGGCCGACGAACACGTACTCGGCGGCCGTTTTCTGGCCGAGGCCGACGGCTGGATGATCGGCACGGGATACACGGACGCCACCGCCGACCCGCGCACCAAGGCGTTCGACACAGCCCACCGCGCGCGCTTCGGCACCTCCCCCGCGCCCTGGGCCGCCGAGGCCTACGACACCGTCCGCTTCGCCGCTCACGGCCTGACCGCCGCAGGCGACGACGCCCGCTCCGTGCTCCGCTCCGAACTGTTGCGCCGCCCCTGGCAGGGCATCACCCGCAGGGTCGGTTACGACGCGGACTCCGAGTTCTTCGAGGCGCGACAGGACGCGGGCGACTTCCTCTACCGGGTGACGGACCGTGCGATCCGCTTCGTGGCGAGGGCGGACGACATCGCCAAGACGGCACGGTGACCGCGCAGTTGAGGGATTGCGTGCTCGCCGGCTCTCCCGGTCAGTTCCGGCTCACGTCCGGCGCCCATCCCGGGGGCCCGAAGACATAACCCGCCCGGTCGCGCCAGCGGGTGGCCTCTCGTACGTCGTGCCAGGTGGCCGCGTACTCGTGGAAGGCGACGCGCAGCGGGTTGTAGGTGTCGATGTTCTTGGTGAGGCCGTACACGACGCGCTCACCCTCGGCTTGGAACGTGCCGAAGAGCCGGTCCCAGATGATGAGGATGCCGCCGTAGTTGCGGTCCAGGTAGGCGTTGTTGGACCCGTGGTGGACGCGGTGGTGCGAGGGCGTGTTGAAGAAGAACTCGACCGGCCGCCACAGGCGGTCCACCCGCTCGGTGTGCAGGAAGAACTGGTAGATCAGACTGACCGACTGCTGGAGCAGGATCATCCAGGGCGGGATGCCGAGCAGGGCCAGCGGCAGCCAGAACGGCAGGGTCGTCATCGGGGTCCAGCTCTGACGCAGGGCGGTGGAGAGGTTGAACCGCACGCTGGAGTGGTGGACCACGTGGCTCGCCCACAGCACCCGGACGCGGTGGTGGGAGCGGTGGAAGACGTAGTAGGCGAGGTCCTCGGCGAAGAACAGCAGGACCCAGGTCCCCACCGACGTGGGAGACAGCTGCCAGGGCGCCAGGCTGTAGAGGGCGGCGTAGGCGACGATCACCACCGCCTTCCACGGCAGCGCGATGACCTGGCTGCCCGCGCCCATCGACATGCTGGTCACGGTGTCGCGGGTCTCGTAGCCGCGTTCGTCGTCGTCCGGCAGGAAGCGGTACGACAGCGCCTCCACGGCGACGAGCAGGACGAAGGCGGGTATCGCGTAGACGACCGCGGGTATCACGTCGTGCCTCCCTCGGGTTCCCGGGTGTGGTGGGCGGCCGGAAGGCTGCGGGCCAGCAGTGCGCGCGCCGCGGCCTCGGCGCCCTGTTCGTCGCGTGAGGCGATGAGCGCGGCCAGCTTCATGTGCCCGGCGACGTCGAGGAGTTCGGTGGCGCGCAGTTCCGTCGGCACCTCGCCGGCGGTGAAACCGTCTCCGACCAGGCTGTTGAAGGCGAGCAGGTAGGCGATGTTGCCGGAGCCCTCGACGATCAGCCGCCACCAGTCGACGTCCGCCACGGCCAGGTCGGCGAGGTCGGGTCCGCGGTTGATGTACGCGGCCGCGGCACTGACGATCTCGGCCACGCTCTGGTCCGGGCACCGGGCGGCGCACAGCCGGGCCGCGTCCGCGCCGATGGAGGCCCGCATCTCCAGGACGTCGCGCCGAAGATCGTAGGACGTGGACAGTTGCTCGGTATGGGCGAGCTCCAGGGCCAGATCGAGGCCGGCGGTCCGCCGCCAGTCCAGCACCGTGGTGCGTTCGCCGTGGCTGACCTCGACCAGCCTCGCCTGCTGAAGCCGCTTCACCGCCTCACGTACCGCGTGCCGGTTCACTCCGAATTCCGTGGCCAGATCGCGTTCGGCGGTCAGGGCCGTGCCGGCCGCGAGCGCGCCGCTCAGGATGCGGTCGCGAAGCAACGTGAACAGCTGGTCGGAGACCGCCTCGCGCCGGATGCGCTGTTCTGTCATGCACACAGCCTGGCGGTGGCGGGTGGGAGTGGTCAACTGGTTGGACCAGATCGATCGGGCGTCCTTCGTACGGCAGCGGCTCCGGTTCCGGGGTGCCCAAGTGCTACTCGGGTCGGTACACGACATTCGGTCCGGCAGATCCGGGGGCGCACCCGCGGACGAAATCGCGCATATGCCGTGCGACAGTGGAAACCCGGCGGTGAAGCGTTGTGCCCCCGCGGAGGGAGTTCGATATGAGCCAGGTCAGGACGAGTGCGTCGGATCTTCCTCAACCATTGCGGGTCATCGGCTCCACGCTCAGTCGCATACCCGGCGCTGAGCAGGTGGGCAAGGTCGCCGACGGGGCGCTGGACTGGATCGGAGCGGTTTCGCCACGCAGTCGTCGGATCGCGGTCTACACCGGAGCGGGACTGCTCGGTGCGGCCGGGGTGGTGGAATGGCCCGTGGCCATCACCGGCGCGGCCATTGCCTGGGTGACGCAGCCGCACGCCCGACAAGGGGCGAAGGCGGACGCGGGCCAGGTGAACAGCGGCAGGAAGGCCGTGCGTGCCGACACGCAGCCGGACGCCGTACCCGTCTCGGAGCGGTACGGTCCCGGCGACCAGTTGGGCCCCGCCCACTTCCGCCACGACCCTGAAGCGCACCCCGCGCATGAGCAGCCCGCCAAGATCGGTGACCCCGCCACCACCTCGGCCCTCAAGCAGGTCGCGGAAGCCTCGGCACACCACGACGAGCCGGCCCCCTCCCCCGGGCAGCACTCAAGCGGTCGGGGACGCTAGCCGGCGAGTCGCCGCGTTGCGGACGCGGCGGGTTCGTCCGTGTTCCGCGAGCAGGCTGAGAGCCCTGGTCGAGGGCGCAATCCGCGGGGTCGCGAGCTGCGTCGTCACGGCCTTGCGCTGGAACCAGTCGGTGGCTGCGGTGACCTCCTCCGCGGTCCATGGGTCGCCCAGGGAGATCGCTCTGAGGAGGGCCCACTCGCGCAGGCGGAGGGTGAGGAAGTCGCGACCCGCCACGACCTCGGTCAGGGTCCGGGCCGAGCTCGTGAAGCCGGGGTCGGTGAGCAGGTCGGCGGCACGGCGGTCGATGTGGCGGACCACCGCGCTGTTCGCCATCGTCGCATCCTGGTCGCGTAGGACGGCGGCCACGAGGTCGGCCTCGTCCTCCTCGGCGACGGCCTCCAGGGCTTGGAGGTAGTCGGCGAAGCGTCGGTGCTCGGCGGGTTCCTCGTCGAGGTCGGGGTCGGGGTCGGGGTCGATCATGCCGCGATTCTTTCCCGGCGGGGCTGGGCTCGTCATCAGTACTCCGCCGCAGAGGCCACCGGCACGGCCTTGTGTCCTCGGTGCCGGTGGCCAGCAGGCGGAAGAGAAAGGGAGAGGGACGACATCGTCGTCGGCAGATCACCTTCCCCCGCTGCTCAGTTGAACGGGTCGAGGGTGAGGTAGGCCTCACGCGGGTTGCCGTCATGGACCAGCGACTCGTGGTGGCCCACGTCGTCGAAGGCGAACGCGTATGCCTTGCCGTCGGCCATCTGGGCGTGGATCGTGCGAGCGTAGTGATTGGTGACGGCGTCCTTGTAGAAGGCGGCGGCCGTGGAGTCGGGCTGGTTGGGGTTGACCAGCAGGGTGGAACGGTTGAACCCGGCGCACAGTGTGCGCGAAATGGGGCCGCGCACCAGGTCGTTCGGCGCGTCGAGCCTGCGATGACAGCCGAAGACGGAAGACGCGTCGGGCTTCTCGAAGCTGGTGACGACCGCGCCGGCACTGTTGGTGAAGTTCATGACGCCGCCCGAGACCCGGCCGTAGTACTTGGTGTTGGGCTGGTCGGCGAACGGCATGACCGTCAGCGTCGAGGACGCGTACTTCTGCCAGACGCGGTTGATGTAGTCGTCCATGACGGAGGCGGGCAGTGCGCCGGTCTCCAGGCCGTACAGCGGTGACAGGGCGCGCAGTACGGTGCCGTCGGGGCGGGTCTGGATCAGGTTGGCCCAGCCTCCCGATTGCCCCCTGAGGGCATTGAAGAAGCCGTTGTAGCCGCCGGGCTTGAGTCTGCCGGCGCTCGCGGTGCTCCCGTCCGCCCGCTGCACTCCCACGGTGTACGGCGCGGAGAACATGTCGACCTGTGTGCTGTTGATCCACAGGCCCGCGTCGTTCAGTGTGTACTCCGACCAGTTGAACAGGATGTTGCGGTTGGGGTCGCTGGGGTTCTGCACGGCGGGCTGGACCAGGCCGCCGGTGGTGAGCTTGAACACGAGTTTCTGACCGTAGGAGAAGTAGACCCGGCCCGAGAGCTTCGGCATGCGAATGGTGGCGGACCCGCCTGCCGCGGGCCCCGGGATCGCCGCGTCCGGGGCGGGGGTAGGCGGGTTCCCGCCCGCGGGCCATGGGTGGAACGTGCCGTTCGCGTCCGCCCATCCCTGGCGCCCGGACGACAGTTCGGTGCCGAGGTTGTAGATGTAGACCTGCTCGCCCCGCGCCGAGCTGTTGGTGATCTTCAGGGGGATCGTCGCCGGGACGGCGGCGTGGGCCGGCGTCTCCACTCCGGTCGCGAGCAGCGTGCCGGCGAGGACCGCGGCGAGGGACAACCCCGCGGCGGTGGCACGGCGTTTGAGTGTCCGTAACACGCTCTGTCTCCGTTCGTCTGTGGCCGATGCAGAGTTCTGAGAGCGCTCTCAGCGTTGCGCGCTGGTATGGACCTGTCAATTGGCGCGGTGGGGTCACCTGTTGTGACCTGTTGACGCACGAAGGAGGTACGGCTGCGGCACGCGGCGTGATCAGCCGATGCTCACCCGGCTGATCACGCCTCGGCCGAACTTCGGGTCGGCGCCCTTCGCAACTGCGGAGACAGGGGCGACAGGCCGTCCGCCGACTGATCCGCCGGGCGGACCCTAGTCCCCGCCGACGGGGCAACGTCGGCCGTTGTACCAGGCGTTGCGGATGGAGAGCGTGGATCCGAGCTTGGTCGTGCCGGGGCCCACGCACCGGTAGTCATCGGGCCAGTTGGGGATGTCGATCCGGATCTCGACCCACGTCCCGGTGTCCCCGGCGCAGTGGTTGTAGTAGGCGGTGCCGGTCCGTGCGAAGAAGCCGCACGGGTCGGCGGCCGCAGCGGGCGGGGCTGCCGCCAGTCCGGCTAATCCGATCAGTGCCGCGGCAAGGGCAGCGCGCAGGACACGCATTGGTCTCCCCCGTGGTGGTCTCGGGTCAGGGCACGGGCAGGCTAGCCGCTGCCCGGTGCCGCGCCTACCCCGCGTTCCCGGCGGGTCGGGGAAACCATCCGGCCGCCGCGAGGGGGACGGGCGGCGAAGTCGGTGTGCGCGGTGGCGGTGACGCCGCACGTCAGGGAACACGCCCCGTCGGCGCGGATGCCGTGCAGCCGGACGAATGACAGACTGAAGCTCTGGATTCGGGGGTCTGCGCCGGTGAGCACCGGGCATGCCCTGCACGCCCTGGCGGTCCCATGCATCCTGCGTTCCAGCGGCGATCGATCGCAGGCGCTACGCCGGCCGAAACTCGCAGAAGCCTTCGAGTCCCCATCGCGCCCCGCCCACTCATGCGGGCCGAGCACCCGGAACAGGTGAGGCGCGCTACGCCGCGGTGAGCGGATGGACGTACGTACTCAATCCGTGTTCTGAGGAGCGTGACCCCCGTGAATGGGACCGATGCAGACGCCGGTGGAGCGCGCGGAGAGCTGGCCGGGCAGACGGTCGTGGTGGTCGGAGGTACTTCGGGCATCGGGCTGGAGACCGCGCGCCAGGTACGTGCGGCCGACGGAGATGTGGTCCTCGTGGCGCGCGACGCCGAACGACTCAAGAAGGTGGCGGACGAACTCAGCGCCCTGAGCACGGCCGCTTTCGACGCCCATGACACCGACCGCCTGGAACAGTTCCTCGGCGACCTGCCCGGGCAGGTCGACCACGTGATGGTCACGGCCGGCAGCCCCTCGTACACCCCCCTCGCCGAACTCGACCTGGCCAAGGCCGGACCTGACTTCGGCGGGCGTATCGCGATGGTGCTGGCAGTGGCACGCGCCGGCAAGCACAAGGTGAAGCCCGGGGGCACCCTGCTGTTCATCGGCGGCACGGGCGGCCGGCGACCCGCACCCGGGATGGCCGTGACGAGCGCCCTCACGGCGGCGCTGCCGGCACTGACCGCCAGCCTGGCACTGGAGGTCGCCCCGGTACGGGTCAACCTCATCGCGGCCGGGTTCGTGGACACGCCTCTGTCCGCCACCCTTCTGGGTGACCAACTCGAAGCACGCCGCGAGGAGTTGAGGTCGACCCTGCCCATCCGCAGGGTGGTGGGACCGGCGGATGTCGCCGCCCTCGCCCTGCACCTCATGATCAACGGCGCTGTCACGGGGGCCACGTACGACATCGACGGCGGCCAGCAGTTCGTCGCACGATGATGTGAAGGTCTTCCTGTAGCCGCCGGAGGTTCGGGCGTGCGTCCACATGCGCCCTCATCGCCGCCGTGTCTACGCTGGACGGGGCACAGCCAGTCCGCCGGGCGCCGAGGGCGCCTCCGCGTCGGACATGGGGGCGAGACGCGCACGACGCGATCGAGTGCCGTCGGATACGTCCTTCAAGCCCGTCGCCATCGCGGATCTGGTCGTGGCCGATATCCCCTCCGACGTGGGAGGCGCAAGCCATGGACATGAAACTGGAGGTCGTCGTCGTGCCGGTGTCCGACGTCGACCGGGCCAAGGACTTCTACACGGCGCTGGGCTGGAGGCTCGACGCGGACGTCGCTCCCGAGAATGACTTCCGGGTGGTACAGGTGACACCTCCCGGCTCCCCGGCGTCGGTGATCTTCGGTGACTCGGTCACCGATCAGGCCCCGGGCTCAGCTCGTGGCCTGCACCTGGTCGTGGACGACATCGACGCCTCCCGCGACGAGCTGATGCGGCATGGCGCCGAGCCCAGCGATGTGTTCCACGACGCCGACGGCGTCTTCCACCACGCCGACGGCGAAGCCCGCGTGTCCGGTCCTGCTCCGCAGCACGGCAGCTACGGCTCTTTCCTGTCGTTCAACGACCCGGACGGCAACGGCTGGCTCTTGCAGGAGATCACCACCCGGCTGCCGGGGCGGCTGGATCCGGCGACCACCTCGTTCGCGTCGGCCGAGGACCTCGCGGGCGCCCTGCGGCGCGCCGCGGCCGCGCACGGCGAGCACGAGGCGCGCATCGGTGCGGAGGACCCGGACTGGCCGGACTGGTATGCCCGCTACATGGTCAGCGAGCGGGCCGGGACGGAATTGCCCACGTAGGTGGATGGCCGCGGTCGATGGCCGCGGTGGATAGCCGCGGTGAATGGCAGCGGTGAATGGCAGCGTGACTGTCGAAGCCCGTCTGCACGTCGGCCGGTCATGGACGGCGTCGCGATCAAGCTGAGGCCGGCGGTGTGTGCATGGAGCCGGCCCGGCACCCAGCGTGATCGCGGATGTCGGGCCGAAGCCTGCGGAGAGGCGGTCCGTCAGCCCTGGCGGGCCTTGAAGCGCGGCTCCTTCTTGTTGATCACGAAGGTCACACCCCGTCTGCGCACCACCTGCGCGCCGGGCCTGGCCTTGAGTGATCGCAGGGACTTCTTCACCTTCATCGTCGTGGTCTCCTTTCGACGGACCGGTGCCTGTGCGGTGCGTGTGGCTCGCCGACGAGAGCGTTCGTCACGGCCTCCGCCGCCGGGCACCGGGATGCCGACGTCAGCGCTGCTCGCGGAACAGGACGTGAGCGCCGGCGACCGGGTCGTACTTACGCAGGACGAGCCGGTCGGGGTCGTTGAGCCGGTTCTTGCGGGTCACGTACGTGACGCCGGTGCCGGCCGTCGACGTCAGCCTCACTACGGGTCGTGCGGTGCTGCGTGCCATGGGGGACTCCTTTCCGCCGCCACGTGAGCCGATTGGCTCGAACATGTCAGGCGACGGTTTCAACAACAACGCTGGTCGTCGCATTCCCGAGCCTTGTCACGGGGCTACCGCCGCTCGCTCGTGTCATGCGGCCAGCGTCTCGTCGTCCCGCCCGTTGCTCGTGCGATCGGCGCGGTACCGCTGAAGCAGCGCGTCCGCCGTGGCCAGAGCCTCGTCCGCGGTGCGGGCGCCGGTCAGCACGCAGAGTGTGTACGTGGCGTCCTCGAGAGCCCGGCTCGTGCGACCGGTCGGAAGCACGTCGTGCTCGATGCGCGACTCGGCGTACCGGGCCAGCGCGGCGCGCAATTCCTTCTCAGCCGGAAGGATCATGGCAAGTCCCCTCTCAAGAACGCATGCCCGCATGCCGTTCGGCGTCGCAGGCCGAACAGGCCGGATGCAGGGCTTCTCACGCAACTGCCCGGCACCGAACAGCGCCGAGCAGAACCCCAAGTGCCCAGCGTTGAAGGATTTACGCCTGAAACGGCCCCGGAGACCCCCGTACGGAGCAAGGGTCGGCCCGCCCGTCCCTTCACCGGCGTTCTCTCTCCCGTTGAACGGGGCCGACGGAACTGAATGCGGCTGATGAGCCGTCTTGGGCAGCAAGGTCAACAGATGGGACGGCATGGCGGAGACGAAGACTTCTCACGCCCAAGCGTGGCGTACGGCCTGTGGACGGGGGCATGCACTCGCCCTGCTCGCGGTCGTCACGGCCGGACTGATGGCCTTCCCTGGAGCGGTGCCCAACTCCGTGGGGCGACTGGGCAGTCTGCTGGAAGCGTTTCTCGCCTGGCTCGGCTTGTTGGTGCCGACGCTGCTCGTCCTGGCCCTGTTGCGTCGCTCGGCCACCGCGCTGATCGCGCTACTGCTGCCGGTGGGAATCTGGACGCACCTGTTCGGCGGGCTGCTGCTGCCCGGATCAGCCCCTGACCCACGTGACCTGCTGGTGGTGCAGCACAACGTCAGCGACGAGAACCCCGACCCGGCAGGCACGGCACGCGCGCTGGCCGACGCCCGGCCCGATCTGATCGCGCTGGAGGAACTGGTGTCGCCGGCACTGGCGGTGTACGCGAAGACGCTCGCCCCGGACTACCCGTACCACGCCATCCGGGGCACCGTCGGGCTCTGGTCGAAGCATCCGCTGACCGGCGCCCGGTCGATCGACATCAAACCCCGGCAGATCACCGAGCCCTGGAGCCGCGGCCTGCGGACCGTGGTCCACACCCCGCACGGCGCGGTCGCCGCCTACGTGGCACACCTGCCGTCGGTCCGTATCCGGGCGAGCGGCCTCGCCTCCTCCGCGCGCGACGAGAGCGCCCGCCTGCTGGGTGAGGCCATCGCCGGCGAGGAGCTGAGGACGGTCCTGCTGCTCGGCGATCTCAACGGCACCGTGGACGACCGTGGGCTGGCTCCGCTGACCTCACGTATGAACCCAGCGGTGCGGGGCTTCGCCTTCAGCTTCCCCGTCGCCCTGCCCCTGGCACGCATCGACCAGGTCATGGCCCGCTCAGCGACCGTTGCCCACATCCGCACTCTGTCCGCCACGGGAAGCGACCACCTGCCTGTCATCGCTCGGGTCACGCCGACTTGAACGAGAGAGCGCGAGGACAACAGACAGGATCAGGTCAGCCCTGGTTCTGACCGCCCCGCAGCACCTGGTCGGTCATGTCGGCCACCTGATCGGCGGGCGGGGCCTCGGCGTCGACCTCCGTTCCGAAGTCGGAGAACTCCATCAGCGTGCTGACCTTGACCTGTTGGGGTGAGGCGCTGGCCTCGGGCTGTGCGGAGGCCGGGGCCTTGATCGTCATGTCGACCTGCTGGCGCCGGATCCGGCCCTCGTCGTCCAGCCAGATCTGCATGGGCAACGTCGGGCCCACTTGTTGGCGGAGTCGAGCGCCGCCGGGGAGCCGGGCGACGTCGACCGAGACCTTGTAGCGGTCGGTGTTGACCCCGTCGATCTTCTCCGTGCCGACCTTGGAGACGTCGTCGTCCGTGATCGCCTTCGCGTAGGCGGCGGACTGGGCCGGGTCGCCGACCTGCTGCGGGTTCGCGCCCTGCCGTTCCGCGACCTTCTTCAGGTCGATCTTCATCCAGGACTTGCCGTCGGACGACTTCTGGCCGGGGGCCTTCTGGTAGAGGACCTGGTCCACGACGCGCTGCTCGATGGTCTTGCCCTCGGCGGTGAGGGTCATGGTGCTGTCGCCGTCGGCGAGGTCGATGGCTCCCTCGCCGTCGGATGTGACGGACTGGCCGCCCGCCGCGGCCTTGACCTCGACCGTCATTTTCGCCGTCTCGGCCTCGGCGGTCTTGTCGTAGGCGCCGCGTACCGCTGCTGTGCTCTGTTCCTCGGCACCGGCGCTCCCGCTTTCCGAGGCCGCGGGCTTTTCCGCCTTCGAACCGCCGTCGTCACCGCAAGCCGTCAGAACGACACTCCCCACGACTAGGGCCGTTCCGATCGCGGACGCCTTCAGCATTCTGCTCCGCATGAATTCCCCTTGTCCTCACGTTGCCCGACCGCCTCTGACATGCCGTCGGCTTGCAGCGTGAGTGCCCCTGAGCGGGCGCAATACGCCCACGGATATGAGGGATTGGCCGGTATCCGGGGCTTTCGGATCGCCCTCAGGACAATCTCGTGGGTGCAAGGTGTTGAAAGCTGGGAACTCCGATACTCCAAGGTGTTGTCGGAGAAAAGCGGAACTTAGTGATCCGGAATGCCCGATTGGCCAATTGAGCTGAGACCGCCACATAGTCGAGGCAGGCGTCGCGGTCACAGGAGCATCAGGATGACGCGGCCGGCCCCGCACGGTTCGGGCACTGATGCCCGGCCCGTAGGCCAATTCCATCAGGTCGGCCAGGTCGAACGCACGGTTCCGATGACCTCAGCCCCGCTCGTCCACCCCTGACACCCGCTCCCCCGCATCAGCCCCACCCCCGCCCTCCTCCACGGGCGGCATGAACGCCCGCAACCACCTCTCCGTCTGCGCGACATGCGCCTGCGCCGCGCCCGCCGCGGCGACGGGGTCGTGGTCGGCGATGGCGGTGGCCAGGACGCGGTGGTCGTCGTCGCTCTTTCGGCGCAGGTCGGGGCCTTCGGGCAGGGTGAAGACCTGGTACTTCCGGGAGCGGGCGCGGAAGACCGCCAGCAGGGAGGCCAGGGTGGGGTTGCCGCCCACGCGGGCGATCTCGGCGTGGAAGCGGTGGTCGAGTTCGGAGGCCTTGGTGGGGTCGCTGGTGGCCTCCATGTCCTCGATGAGGGAGAAGAGCGTGCGCACGGACTCCGGTGTACAGCGGGCCGCCGCCTGGGCGGCGACGTGCGCCTCGAGGACGCGTCGGATCTCGTAGACCTCCAACAGGCCTGACAGCGGGAGGAGTTCGAGCGTCAGGGAGAGGCTGCCGATCACGTCCTCGGGTCTCAGTTGCGAGACGTACGTACCGGAGCCGTGGCGCGGCTCGATGACGCCGAGGGCGGCGAGCATCCGTACGGCCTCGCGCAGCGACCCCCGTGAGACGCCCAACTCCTCACAGAGTTCACCCTCGGAGGGGATGCGCTCGCCCGGACCGAGGCGCCCCGTCGCGATCATGTGCCGTAGGCCGTGGAACGCCCTCTCGACTGCGGACATCCGTTCCCTCTTCCTCCGCTGACGGGCCCGCGACCGTGCCGCGGTCCCCTCGGAGCACTCTAGCGAGCCTCAGATGTGGCGGATGTGTGTCGCCCCAAAGTCATCTGATGACTTTCACTGTACGACCCTTGTTTCCGCCCTGGAAGCCGTGCAGGATGCCGAGTCATCATATGAGTCCCGGGAGGGCGACTGCTCTTCCAGGGGACCCGTCCTGCTCAGATGTGGAGTCCTGTGAGCGAGACCGAGGTGATCACCGCGCCGCGTCCCCTGCTGCTGGGAGACGGCAGGCCCGCCGGCCGGGCGTGGTCGCTGGATCCTGACCTGAGGCACCTGAACCACGGCTCCTTCGGGGCGGTTCCGCTGGTGGCTCAGGAACGTCAGGAGCTGCTGCGTGCGGAGATGGAACGCTCGCCCGTGGTGTGGTTCCCGGCGCTGCCGCAGCGGATCGCCGGCGCCCGTGTCGAGCTCGCCGAGTTCCTGCGGGTCGACGCCGGCGACCTCGCCCTGGTGCCGAACGCCAGCGCCGGCGCGAGTGTCGTCTACGCCGCCCTCACTCTCCGCCCCGGCGCGGAAATCGTTGTCACCGACCACGGCTACGGGGCGGTCACGATGGGGGCGGAGCGGCTGGCGCGTCGCTGGGGCGGCCGGGTCCGTACCGCCCGGGTGCCGCTCGACGCGGACCAGGACGAGGCGTACGAGGCAGTGGCCCGCGAACTCGGTGACGCCACCGGGCTCGTCGTCGTCGACCAGATCACCTCGGCCACCGCGCGCCGGCTGCCCGTGGAACGTATCGGGGCGGAGGCCCGCCGGCACGGCATCCCCGTCCTCGTCGACGCCGCGCACGCGCCGGGACTGCTCGCCGCGCCGCTCGCGGACGCGACGTACGACTTCTGGACCGGCAATCTGCACAAGTGGGGCTGCGCCCCGCGAGGCACGGCCGCGCTGGTCGCCCGCGGCCCCTTGCGCGATCTGCTGTATCCCCTCATCGACTCCTGGGCCGCGGGCGAGCCCTTCCCCGACCGCTTCGACCAGCAGGGCACCGTCGACGCCACCGCCTACCTGGCCGCGCCGACGTCCCTCGCCTTCGTCGAGAGCGCCTGGGGCTGGCCCGCCGCGCGCCGGTACATGGACGACCTGGCCGACTACGGCGCCCATGTCATCGGTGGCGCGCTGGCCGAACTGACCGGCGTGGACTGCGCGGTGGACCTCGGTATGCCCGTTCCCGGCATGCGTCTGGTGCGCCTTCCCGACGGCCTCGCAGCCGACCGGATCGAGGCCGACGCGCTGCGCGACCGGGTGGCCGGCGAGCTCGGCGTGGAGGCGGCCTTCACCAGCTTCGACGGCGTCGGCTACCTGCGCCTGTCCGCGCACGTCTACAACACCGCGGCCGACTACGAGTACTTCGCCGAGGAATGCGTCCCCGTCCTCGGCGCGTGGGCACGAGAGAACTCAGGGAAGAGGTCAGCACAATGAGAAGAAGGACGGCAGTTCTCGCGCTCGGCACCGCCGCCGCGATGGTCCTGACCGGCTGTTCCACGATGAGCCCCGGTGCGAGCGGAACCGTCACGCTCAACATGGTCGAGAGCCTGACCAATCCCACCCGCACCGATCTGCTCAAGGACCTCATAGCCGACTTCGAGCAGCAGAACCCCAAGATCAAGGTCAACCTGGTCTCCCCGCCCACCGAGCAGGCCGACCAGAAGCTCCAGCAGATGCTCCAGTCGGGCAGCGGGGTGGACGTCCTGGAGGTCCGCGACATCACCGTCGGACCCTGGTCGAACAACGGCTGGCTGTACGACATGAAGAAGGACCTCGACGGCTGGAAGGGCTGGGAGGCGATGACGGAGAACGCCGTCAACGCCTCCAAGGACGCCAAGGGCAGGACGTACTTCGTCCCCTACGGCTTCTACGGGCTCAGCCTCTTCTACCGCACCGACCTGATCAAGGAGGCGGGCTTCAGCAAGCCGCCGGGCACATGGGAGGAGCTGCTTCAGCAGGCCGACGCCATCCACGACCCGGCCGCGCGTCGCTACGGCTACGCCTTCCGTGGGGGCGCCAACTCCAACAGCAACGCCACCGCCGCGATCGAGGCCTACCTCGCCGACCAGGTCGACCCGGCGAACGGCTTCAAGCTCAAGGACGGCCGTACGATCTTCGCGGCCCCCGAGGCGCAGGACGCCATGGAGAACTACCTCAAGCTCTTCAAGCAGGCCTCGCCCAAGTCGTCGGTCTCCTGGGGCTATCCGGAGATGGTCGAGGCCTTCTCCAACGGCTCCACGGCGTTCCTGCTCCAGGACCCCGAGGTGATCGCCACGGTCTCGGAGTCCAAGGCGATCTCGAAGGGGCAGTGGGGCACCGCGCCGCTGGTGGCCGGGCCCGGGGGCAAGACCGTGCAGCCGCTGGCCACCGCCGGGTGGGGTGTCGCCCAGGGCAGTGGGCACAAGGCCGAGGCCGTGAAGCTGGTCGAGTTCCTCTCGCAGGGCGAGGCTTCGACGGCGTTCACCAAGAAGAACAGCCTGGTGCCGATCCTCAAGTCCGCGACCAGCGACCCGTTCTACAAGACCGGCCCCTGGTCCAGCTACGTCACGATGACCGAGCAGCCGGACAAGTACCTGGTCGTCACCCAGCCGCGAGGCGTCACCTGGTGGGCCGAGTGGCAGCAGAAGGCGGACGCCGACGTGCAGAAGCTGGTCCTCGGCAAGACGACGCCCAAGGAGCTGCTGGCGGGCTGGGACGCGTATTGGACCGAGAAGTGGCAGCAGGAGCAGTAGACATGTCCGTCACGTCCACAACGGCGACGAAGACGACGGCGTCCGGCGGTGGGGAGGCCTCCCGCAAGCGAGGTCTCCCCCACGGGGGCCGCCGGCGGGAGTTCACCACCCGGCGCGGCCTTCAGATCGCCGCGTTCATGGCGCCGGCCGCGGTCTTCGTGGCCGTCTTCACGTACTACCCGGTGATCGCGGGCGGCCAGATGGCCTTCCGTAACTGGAAGTTGACCGATCTGACCGACACCTCCTGGGTCGGGCTGGGGAACTTCCGTGACGTCTTCGCCGACCCCGCCTGGGGCACCGTCCTGAGCAACACCGGGGTCTGGGTGATCGGTTCGATCGTCCCGCAGCTGGTGATCGGGTTCGCGCTCGCCCTGTGGCTGCGCCGCCGGTTCCGGCTGCGCGGGCTCTACCAGGCGCTGATCTTCTTCCCCTGGGCGATCTCCGGGTTCCTCATCGGGATCCTCTTCCGCTGGCTGTTCAACAGCGAGTTCGGCGTCGTCAACGACCTGCTCCAGAAGGCCGGTCTGATCGACGAGCCGATCGCCTGGCTGGCCGACCCGAAGACGGCGATGGTGGCGGTGCTCGTAGCCAACATCTGGTACGGCGTCACGTTCTTCGCGATCATGATCCTGGCCGCGCTCCAGTCGATCCCCGACGAACTCTACGAGGCGGCGGCGCTGGACGGGGCGGGCAAGGCGCGCACGCTGTTCCAGATCACCATTCCGTACATCCGCACCACGCTGGCGCTGACCGTGCTGCTGCGGGTGATCTGGATCTTCAACTTCCCCGACCTGATCTTCGGCATGACCGGGGGCGGGCCGAACAACGAGACGCATATCGTGACCACTTGGATGATCAAGATCACTCAGCAGGGCGACTACGGCAGGGCCTCCGCGCTCGGCCTCCTCGTGGTGGCCGCGCTGCTGGTGTTCGCGGTGTTCTTCCTCCTGGCCACGCGTGAGAAGAAAGGGGTGAGGCCGTGATCGGCAAGGAGTCCGCAGCCGGCCGGGCCGTCAAGTTCACTTTCCTCGGCGTGTGGCTGCTCTTCACCGTGTTCCCGCTGTACTGGATCACCGTCACTTCGCTCAAGGCACCCGGTGACATCTTCCACTTCCCGCTCGCCTACTGGCCCGAACGGTTCTCCCTGGAGAACTACAGCGGCCTGTTCGGAACCGCGGACTTCGGGACGTATCTCACCAACAGTCTGGTGGTCTCCACCGTGGCCGGGGTGACGGCGACGGCGATCTCGATGCTCTCGGCGTATGTGCTGGCCCGTTTCGAGTTCCGCACGAAGTCCGCGCTGCTGATGGCCGCGCTGGTGACCCAGATGATCCCTTCGTTCATCGCCCTGGGACCGCTCTATCTGCTGATGACCGACCTGCGCCTGGTCGACAATCGCTTCGGTCTGATCCTCGTCTATGTAGCGGTGTGCATTCCGTTCTGCACGGTGATGCTGCGCGGGTTCTTCGAGAACATCCCGGACGCGCTCGAGGAAGCCGCCATGATCGACGGTCTGTCGCGGTTCGGGGCGCTGTTCCGGGTTCTGTTGCCGGTGATGCGCCCGGGAATCATCGCCGCGTTCATCTTCAATTTCGTCAACTGCTGGAACGAGCTCTTCCTGTCGGTGACGCTCATGAACAGCGACAGCAACAAGACCGTGCCCACGGCCCTGAACGGCTTCATCTCCAGTTTCAACATCGACTGGGGTTCGATGTCGGCGGCGGCCGTGCTCACCATTGTGCCGACCATGCTGCTGTTCGCTTTCGCCAGCCGCCATATCGTTCAGGGTCTGACTTCGGGGGCGGTGAAGGGCTGAGGGGATGAACACGTCGCCCGCCCTTCACCGTCTTCGCGAAGGAGACGACGGCGTCCGGTCTCACTCCCCCGGCCCGGGATCCGGCCGGACCGCTGATTCGATGCCGGCGCGGGCCGCTTCCAGTTGTGCGGCGAACGCGATGCCGAGGAAGAGTGCGACGGCGGTGAGGTTGGCCCACAGCAGCAGGGCGATGAAGGCGGTCAGGGGGCCGTACACGGCCCCGAAGGCGCCGCTCTCCTCGACGTACAGCGCGAGCAGCCAGGTGGCCGCCACCCACAGCAGGAGGTGCACGGCCGAGCCGAACGCCAGCCAGGTGTAGCCCGGCTGGACTCGGCGGGGCGACCAGCGGAAGATCACGGCGGAGGCCACCCAGGCCAGGGCGAGCCCCACGGGAATGTCGAGCACGCCCCACCACTGCGGTCCGCCGCCTTCCCGACCGGCGGATTCCGCCACGGCGTCGCCCACGGCCTCTCCGGCGACGAGTACGACGAAACCCAGCACCAGGGGCAGACCGGCGGCGAGCGCGAGCACCAACGCCCTGCCGTACTTGCGCGGGAAGGGCCGGTCGCGTTCGATGCCGTAGATGCGGTTGGCGCCGCGCTCGATCTGGCCCATGGCCGAGGCGAGGTTCAGCAGGGCGAAGCCCAGACCGAGCCAGAGGGCGAGCGTGCTCCAGACGTCGCCGTGAGCGGTACGCCGGGTTCCCTGGAACGCGTCCTCGACGATCTCCGCGCTGGCACCCGGCACGATCCGGCCGAGTGTGAGCTCGATGATCCGGCCCACGCCCTCCGTGTGCACCGAGGTGGCCAGCCCGACCAGCGCCACGGTGCACGGCACCAGCCCGAGCACCACCTGGAAGGCGAGAGCCCGCGCGTTGGTGAATCCGTCGGCGTAGCGGAACCTGGCGAACGAATCGGTCAGCAGGCGCAGTCCCCCGTAGTGGCGCAGCGCGGCGAAGGCCTCGTCTCCGGAGAGTTCGTCCCCGATCATGTCCCGGGTCTGCGGGACGTGGACGGCAGTGCCCATGGCGTCAAGGCTCCTCGCTGCGCGGCTGGTCCCTGTCCGGATGCCCCGTACGGCCGCTTGTCCATCCAGTCATCAGTACTCGTTGCGGCGCCGCATCCCGAAGGGCCGGCCGTCCGGGTCGATGAGCAGGCGGTGCAAAGGCGTGCAGAGCGCCTTGGTCGTACGGGGGAGGGTCGGCGGGCGATAGGCGCGCAGGCGTCCAGGTGGCCTGGGACCGCGACGGCCGTTGTCGTGCCAGGCGTCCAGGGCCGCCGCGCTCGCGGCGAAGGCTTCGAAGGCCCGCTCGGGGTCGCACAGCGGGTCGGCGGCGTCCGGTGCCGGGGATTCCTCCAGGTCCAGATGCTCTCGGGAGAGTTCCAGGCGCAGTTCCCTGGCGAAGCCGCGGGCGCCGTCCCCGAGACCGGCCGGGTCGCGGGGCTCGCGCGGGTCGGCGGTCTCGTCCAGTACGGCGCAGGTGAGTTCCGAGTCGTGGGTCCAGGAGCGGAGGTTGACGTTGTCCGAGCCGACCGAGGCCCATACGTCGTCGATCACACACACCTTGGCGTGTACGTACACCGGTGTCCCGGCGTGGTTCTCCAGCCCGTACACCGCGACGCGTCCGCCCCCGGCGCGGCGCAGGCTCTCCAGGGCGGTGATCCGGCCGATCAGGTTCATTGGCAGGGTGAGCCGGCCGTCCTGCTCGGGGACGGAGGGGATGACGGCGATCAGCCGCAGGTCCGGGTGGGCGTTCAGGGCCTCGGCGAAGCAGTCCACCACGTGCGGTGACCACAGGTACTGGTCCTCCAGGTAGATCAGGGTCCGGGCGCGTGCGAGTGCCTTGCGGTAGCCGCGCGCGATGCTGCGCTCCCCGTCGGGGGCGAAGTCGTAGCCGCGCAGCAACCGGTTGGGGTAGGTGCGCAGGACCTGGAGGGTCTGGGTGCCGCACGGCGCGGGGTCCGGGGTCTGGGGTGGCAGGCGGTCGGCGCGGGTGTCCTCGTCGTGGGCGAGTTCCCGCAGGCGGACGAAGGGACTGCGGGTGAGCGGTGCGGGGTCCTCCCAGCGTTCGCGGAAGACGGCCTCGATGTCGCCGACGGCGGGTCCGCGTATCGCGAGCTGGACGTCGTGCCAGGGCGGGTGCGGTCCGTACGCGGCGGCGATGCGCAGCGACTGCCGGTCGCCGCGGTGCGTGGCGTCGTCGTTGCGGTTGTGGCAGAGGTCGATCCCGCCGACGAACGCGACGTCGAGCTCCGGACGGTCGACGTGGCGGAGCACGACGAGCTTCTGGTGGTGGGAGCCGCCGGGGCGTACGCGCATGTCCAGCAGGCATTCGCCGCCGGCCGCCTCGATCTCCTCACCGAGGTGCCGGTTCTCGGCCTCGCTGAACTGGAAGCGGTCCAGGTGGGAGCGCCACAGCAGCCCTTTGACGATCACCTTGCGCTCGGCCGCCTCGGCCAGGACCCGGCCGATCTCGCTGCCGGGGCCGTCCAGCCGCTCGTCGGGGTCGCCCCGCCAGTCGGTGAACAACAGCAGGTCCCCGGCGCGCTGTGCTCTGATCGCGCCGAGGAGTTCCCGGAAGTACGTCGCCCCGTGGACGAGCGGGCGCACCAGGTTTCCGCGCGACCAGGCCGCTCGATCCGGGCGGCGCCTGTCCAGGCGTGTGGCACTGTTGCCGCGTTCGCGTGAGGTCAGCAGCCATTCGGTGAGTTCCACGGACCCGGCCCTCCAGACAGCCGGCCGGGTACCCACTTCGCGTGGGGAGAAGCCCATGGCCTTCGGCGGAGGGCCGGGTGGCGCGTCACGGGGCGGCAGGAGACGCCGCACCTCTGCCCTCGCCGCCGTCGGAGAGGCCCTCCGCCCGTATCCTGTAACGGCGTCCGGGAACCCGACCGAGTGCCCAGCATTTCCCAGGTCATGCGTCCCTGTCGGTGAGTTCGCTGTATTGCCGTACCCGCCCCGGCCAGGCTTTTGTTGTCGCCCGGCAACTGAGTTAACCTTCACCGGATCTTCTCATCCGATCGGACCCGTGAGCAGCGGAAACCGGCTGGTGAGTGGGCCCTTCACAGCATGGCGCGGTTCCGAGTCCTCGGTGTGGGGGCTCTTGGGGAGCGGAACGAGGGTGCGCATGACGAGCAAGACGATCGAGGCCGTCGACGGGGCCCCCGGCGAGCGGGAGCTACGGCAGCTGCTGGCCGGACTGACCGCGGTACGGGACGGTGACTTCGGCACCCGGCTGCCCTCCGACGGCGAGGGCCTGCTCGGCGACATCGCCACCGTGTTCAACGGCATGGTGGACCAGCTGTCGGTGTTCACCTCGGAAGTGACCCGGGTGGCGCGCGAGGTCGGCACCGAGGGCACCCTGGGCGGCCAGGCCGAGGTGCCGGGCGTCTCGGGCACCTGGGCCGATCTGACCGACTCGGTCAATGCCATGGCGGGCAATCTGACCACCCAGGTGCGGGACATCGCGCAGGTGGCGACGGCCGTGGCCAAGGGCGATCTGTCGCAGAAGATCGATGTGCCCGCGCGCGGCGAGATCCTCCAGCTCAAAGAGACCGTCAACACGATGGTCGACCAGCTCTCCGCGTTCGCGGACGAGGTCACCCGCGTCGCCCGTGAGGTCGGCAGCGAGGGACGCCTCGGTGGTCAGGCCCAGGTGCCCGGTGTGGGCGGTGTGTGGCGCGATCTGACCGACTCGGTCAACTTCATGGCGGGCAACCTCACTTCCCAGGTCCGCAACATCGCCCAGGTGACCACCGCGGTCGCGCAGGGCGACCTCTCGCAGAAGATCACCGTGGACGCCCGCGGTGAGATCCTCCAGTTGAAGAACACCATCAACACGATGGTCGACCAGCTCTCCGCCTTCGGTGACGAAGTCACCCGCGTCGCCCGCGAGGTCGGCACCGAGGGACGTCTCGGCGGTCAGGCGGACGTCAAGGGTGTGAAGGGCACCTGGCGCGACCTCACGGACTCCGTGAACTTCATGGCGGGCAACCTCACCGCGCAGGTCCGCAATGTCGCCCAAGTGGCCACGGCCGTGGCGCAGGGCGACCTCTCGCAGAAGATCACCGTGGACGCCCGCGGCGAGATCCTGGAACTCAAGACCACCATCAACACGATGGTCGACCAGCTCTCCGCGTTCGCCGACGAAGTCACCCGCGTCGCCCGTGAGGTCGGCACCGAGGGCAATCTGGGCGGCCAGGCGATCGTCCGGGGCGTCTCGGGGACGTGGAAGGACCTGACGGACAACGTCAATGTGATGGCGTCGAATCTGACCGGTCAGGTCCGTTCGATCGCCAAGGTCGCCACGGCCGTCGCACGCGGTGACCTCTCCCAGAAGATCACCGTCGAGGCCAAGGGCGAGGTCGCGGCCCTGGCGGACGTCATCAACACGATGGTCGACACCCTCTCCGCCTTCGCCGACGAAGTCACCCGCGTCGCCCGCGAGGTCGGCACCGAGGGACGCCTAGGCGGTGAGGCGCACGTGCCGAACGTGGCGGGCACGTGGAAGGACCTCACCGACAACGTCAACTCCATGGCCAACAACCTCACCGGCCAGGTCCGCAACATCGCGCTGGTGACCACGGCGGTGGCCAACGGCGACCTGTCGAAGAAGATCGACGTCGATGCCCGCGGCGAGATCCTGGAGCTGAAGACCACCATCAACACGATGGTCGACCAGCTGTCGTCGTTCGCCGCCGAGGTCACCCGCGTCGCCCGCGAGGTCGGCAGCGAGGGCCGGCTCGGCGGGCAGGCGGAGGTCGAGGGAGTCGAGGGCACCTGGAAGCGGCTGACGGAGAACGTCAACGAGCTGGCCGGCAACCTCACCCGCCAGGTCCGCGCGATCGCCGAGGTCGCGAGCGCCGTCGCCGAGGGCGACCTGACCCGCTCGATCACGGTGGAGGCTTCCGGCGAGGTCGCCGAGCTGAAGGACAACATCAACTCCATGGTGGGGTCCCTGCGGGAGACCACGCGGGCGAACCAGGAGCAGGACTGGCTGAAGACCAACCTCGCCCGGATCTCCGGGCTCATGCAGGGCCACCGTGACCTGCCCGTCGTCGCCGAGCTCATCATGGACGAGCTCGCTCCCCTGGTCTCGGCGCAGTACGGCGCCTTCTACGCCGCCGAGGACAGCGCGAGCGGGCCCGAACTGCGGCTCGTGGGCTCGTACGGCTATCCCGACGACTCCGACCGGCCGGAGCGCATCCGGTTCGGACGCTCGTTGGTCGGGCAGGCGGCCCGGAACCGCCGTCCTGTCAGCGTGGAGGAGCTGCCGCCGGGCTACGTGGCCATCTCCTCCAGCCTCGGGCAGGCAGTGCCCAGCGCCCTGGTGATACTGCCCATCGTCGTCGAGGACCAGGTGCTCGGTGTCATCGAGCTGGCGTCCGTCACCCGCTTCACCCAGATCCACCAGGACTTCCTGGGCCAGCTGATGCCGACCATCGGTGTCAACCTCAACACCATCGTGGCCAACGCCCGCACGGACGAGCTGCTGGACGAGTCCCAGCGGCTGACCGCCGAACTTCAGGCCCGTTCCGCGGAGTTGCAGGTCCAGCAGGACGAACTCCAGCGCTCCAACGCCGAACTGGAGGAGAAGGCGTCGCTGCTGGCCTCGCAGAACCGCGACATCGAGGCCAAGAACCTCCAGATCGAGCAGGCCCGGCAGGAGCTGGAGACCCGCGCGCAGGAGCTGGCGCTGGCGTCGAAGTACAAGTCGGAGTTCCTGGCGAACATGAGCCACGAGCTGCGCACCCCGCTCAACAGCCTGCTGATCCTGGCCCAGTTGCTGGCGCAGAACCCGTCCCGCAACCTCACGCCGAAGCAGGTCGAGTACGCGGGCATCATCCACTCGGCGGGCTCGGACCTGCTTCAGCTGATCAACGACATCCTCGACCTCTCGAAGGTCGAGGCCGGCAAGATGGACGTCACTCCCGAACGCCTCCCGCTGCGCGAGCTGCTGGAGTACGTGGAGGCGACGTTCCGCCCGATGACCTCGCAGAAGAGCCTGGAGTTCTCGGTGGCCACCGCGCCGGGCACGCCGGCCGATCTCTTGACCGACGGCTCGCGGTTGCGGCAGGTCCTGCGCAACCTGCTGTCGAACGCGGTGAAGTTCACCGAGCAGGGCGGCGTCGAGCTGCGTATCGAGCCCGCCGCCGACCGGGAGGTGCCCATGGGCGTCCTGCGCGGCGGTCCCGTCGTGGCCTTCCGCGTCAAGGACACCGGTATCGGCATCCCCCAGCAGCAACTGGAAACGATCTTCGGGGCGTTCCAGCAGGCGGACGGCACCACCAGCCGCAAGTACGGCGGCACCGGCCTCGGCCTGTCCATCACGCGGGAGATCGCGCATCTGCTCGGCGGCGCCGTCACGGTCGACAGCACGCCCGGCCAGGGCAGCACCTTCACGCTGTACCTTCCCGTGGCCCGCGCCGACTTCGAGGGCCTGCTCGAAGGCGGCGGCCGACAGGCGGAGCAGCCGCACACCACCACCGCCGAACTGCCACCGGCCTCGCCGTCGGAGGCACCCTCCATCAAGGCTCCCGAGCAGCGCAGACGCCGTCTGCTCGTCGTCGAGGGCCGTACCCGGGGACTGCTCACGCTGGTCGCCGAACGGGCGGTCGCGGACATCGCGCCCGATTCCGACGACCCGCTCGCGGCGATCGACATCATCACCGCGGTCGGGGCCCAGGAGGCGGCGAGCACACTGGCCGCCGAACCCTGCCACTGTGTCGTCCTGGAGCTGGGGATGCCCGACGACGAGGGCGCGCGACTGATCCAGGCCATCGAGGGCGACTCGGCGCTGGCGAGCGTGCCCGTGCTGGTGCACACCGGTCATCACATGGACCTGGCTGAGGAGCAGCTGTTGCGCTCGCGTGCGGACGGCCGCCCGCTGGACTTCCTCTCCAGCCTGGACGAGCTGCGCGAGCGGATCACCCTGCACCTGTCCGCCGAGGAGCCCGGTGACGTGCTGCAACTGGTGCGCGCCGAGGAACCCCAGCACGCGATCGCGCAGGTCGTCGACAACTCCCTCGTCGGCCGTACGGTGCTGGTGGTCGACGACGACGCGCGCAATCTGTTCGCGCTCAGCGGGGCGTTGGAGCTCCACGGCTTCCATGTGCTGCACGCCGACAACGGCCGCAAGGGCATCGAGACGCTGCTCGCCCACAAGGACGTCTCGCTGGTCCTGATGGACGTGATGATGCCGGAGATGGACGGTTACGCCGCCACCGCGGAGATCCGTTCGATGCCCCAGTACGCGGACCTGCCCATCATCGCGGTCACCGCCAAGGCGATGCCGGGGGACCAGGAGAAGAGCCTGGCGTCCGGGGCGAACGACTACGTCACCAAGCCCGTCGACACCAACGACCTCCTCAGCCGCGTCCAACGCTGGCTGTCCATGTGACGGTCGGTCACACCGCTGTGCACCCCAGCCGACCGCCTGGCGTCCCCGGACGTCCCAGCCGAGGAACAGGTCACCCGTGAGCCATCCCCACCATCCGGCCGAGCCGGAGACCGCCGGTGCTCCGGCGAGCGCCGAACTGCTTCCCGCCGACCGGGCCACCACGTTGGCCGGGTTCGACAGGGACGGCCGGGACGAGGAGGGTCAGCACTCCCCCGTCGGCAGGCTGGCGGCGACCGTGGAGCGGCTGCGCCGGGAGGTGCGGGAGGCCCAGGCCGAGGCGGACGGGCGGGCGCTGCTCGAGCTGGCCAAGGGCATCCTCGTCGAACGGCTCGGGTGCGGGCCGGCGCAGGCGGCGCGGCAGCTCGCCGAACTGACCGAGCAGGCGGGGATGACCCCGCTCGAATTCGCCGTCGAGGTCATCAACCAGGCCTCGCGCGACCGGCTCTCGGAGGTGACCACCGCCTTCCTCGCGAACACGGCGGGCGGCACCGACGCCACCGGCCAGGCGGCGGCCGGCTCCTCCGCCGTACGGCTGCGGGCCGCCGAGAGCGGCGCACTGGCCGCGCACGACGCGCAGGCGGTCGCCGAGTCCCTGATGGAGCACGCCCTGAGGCCGCTCGGCGCGGAAGCGGTGGCCATCTGGGCGCTGGGCGGCGACGGCTCGCTCACGCTGGCGGGTAGCGCCGGGTTCTCCGTCGCGGAGGCGGGACGCTGGCGTTATGTGCCGCCGGGCGTGGCGACCGTGGCGCGTCGCGGGCTCGGTGAGCGCGGCGAGAACTGGATCGGCTGTCTGTCGGAGACCGGGCTGCCGTCCATCGGCCAGCACCAGCACCCTGACGGCGGCCGGGCCGCTGTGCCGGCGGGCACCGGTGGGCGGATGCACGGGGTGCTGGAGATCGTCTGGCCCGCGCCGCTGGAGCCGCAGTCCCCGCAGATCGTCCGTCAGGTCGAGGCCCTGGCCGAGCTGTGCGCGCACACGCTGGAGACCTCCGCGCCGCAACACGCCGACGCCGACTGGCGGCCCGCCGTCCTGCCGGACGTCGCCGAGCTGATGGACCTGGCCGACGGTCTGCACGACCCCGCCCTGGTGCTCGTCCCGCATCTGGACGCCGCCGGGGAACTCGTCGACTTCCGTATCCACCACGTCAACAGCCACTTCCTCGATCCCAGCGGCCGGCCCCGTGGCGTCGTCAACGGTTCCCTGCTGCTGGAGGCGTACCCGATGGCGGCCGGGGAGAGCGAGCTGTTCGGGCAGATCGAACGGGTCTACGCCACGGGCGAGCCGTTCCGCGCCCAGCGGGTGCGCCTGACCGCGCTGGTCGACGAGGTGCCGCTGGCCGCGGTCGCCGACATAAGCGTCAGCAGGCACGGTGGGTGCGTGCTGCTGATCTGGCGCACGGAGAACGAGACGGCACGGCTGGCGAGCCTGTTGCAGCACGCCCAGCGCCTCGGCCGCATAGGGGGATTCGAGGAGAACCTCCTCACCGGTGAGATCACCTGGAACGTCCAGCTCTACAGCCTGTACGGCAAGTCCCCGGCGAGCGGCCCGATCCCGCTGGAGGACCTGTCGGCGCACGCCCACCCGGACGACGCGGTCGTCATCGGTCGATTCCTCCGTACCGTGCTGCACCACCGCCGTCCCGCGTCCGCGGCGTTCCGGCTCCTGCGGCCCGACGGCGTGACCCGGCACATCCGGGTGGTGGCCGAACCGGAGCTGGACTCCGACGGCCGGCTGTTCGTCGTACGGGGCGCCTACCAGGACATCTCCGCCCACCACTGGACGGAGGTCGCGCTCGCCGCCACCCGTGACCAGCTGGCCCACTCCGAGCAGCAGGCCGTGGAACGCAACCGGCTCGCCCTCCAGTTGCAGCACGCGATCATGCCGCCGGCGCAAGCGCCCCTGGCGGCGCCGGGCCTGCGGGTGGCCGTCCGCTACCGGCCGGCCGAGACCCAGCATCTCGTCGGCGGCGACTGGTACGACGCGGTGGTGCTGCCGTCGCGGCTGGTGCTGCTGTGCGTGGGGGACGTCGCCGGACACGGTATCGACGCGGCCACCTCCATGGTGGTGCTGCGCAACGCGCTGCGCGGCCTCGCGGTGACGGGCGCCGGGCCGGCGCAGTTGCTGTCCTGGCTGAACATGGTGGCCCACCATCTGACCGGCAGCATCACCGCAACGGCCGTCTGCGGCCTGTACGACCCCGAGCACCGCACCCTGCGCTGGGCCAGGGCAGGCCATCTGCCGCCCGTCCTGGTACGTGCCGGCGAAGCGTCGCCGTTGCCCCTGGTCAAGGGCCTGCTGTTGGGTGCGGTGCCCGAGGCGACGTACGAGGAACACGAGGTCCAGCTGGCCGTCGAGGACACCCTGCTGATGTACACGGACGGCCTGATCGAACGCCGCGACCGGTCGGTGGAGGAATCCCTGACGCAGCTCCTGGTGGCCGCGCGGACGGTCCCGCCGACGCTGGAGCAGCAATTGGACCGGCTCCTGACCTACAGCAAGTCCGACACGGATGACGACACCTGCATCGTGGGGGTCCGGGTCGCCTAGCCGGCGGCGAGCCTTCCTCGACGAAAGTCGATGCAGGCTGAAATGAAACCGACGTCACAGGTCTGCGATCACGAAAGCAGGGCACCTGAACTCCTACTTCATCCCTACGGAAGAGGAGTTGCGAACATGGCGCGGGACCTCACCCCCAAGTACACGGTGCCGGGCATCGAGCGCGAGGCGGCGGGTCGGCTCATCGACGTCCTCCGCCTGCGGCTGCACGCCCTCAACGATCTCCACCTCACGCTGAAGCACGTCCACTGGAATGTCGTGGGTCCCCACTTCATCGCCGTGCACCAGATGGTCGACCCGCAGATCGACCGGGTGCGCGACATGGCCGACGACGTCGCCGAGCGGATCGGCGCGCTCGGTGGGGTCGCGCAGGGCACGCCGGGCTCGCTGGTCACGGAGCGGACCTGGGACGACTACTCCATCGGCCGCGAGGACGCCATCGCCCACCTCGGTGCGCTCGACGTGGTCTACACCGGCCTCGTCGAGGACGTGCGCGCCGCGGTCAAGGTCGTCGGGGAGATCGACCCGGCGACCGAGGACCTGCTCATCGAACAGCTGCGGGACCTGGAACAGTTCCAGTGGTTCGTCCGGGCCCACCTGGAGAACGCCGGCGGCACGCTGTCGACGGCTCGGGCCGAGACGGAGGAGGACGGCGCCAAGGCCGCCAAGGCCTGACCCGCCGCGAAGCAGCCCCGGCCGTCGTAGGGCGGCCGGGGCTTTCCTGTGCCGACAGACCCCTCCGGGCCCGCCCAGGGCTCCCCGATATGTTGGGGAGCCTCACACCAGCCTGAGGAAACAATGATCACCATGGATTCGCAGGATCACTCCATGCGCCGCATCGCGCAGTGGATCCGCTCTCAACCACTGGCGGCGACGCCACCGCTCAACGCGCCTGCCTCGGAAGCGGACATCACCTCCCTCGGTCGAGCGATCGGCCGTGAGACCCCGACCCCGCTGGCGGCACTGCTGCGCTTTTCGAACGGCCTCGACTGGTACAGGTTGTTTCCCACGGGCGAAGGACTGCTGAGTGGTGCGCAGATCGCACGTACCCACAGCAGGAACCTGGAGATCGCCCGACAGAACGAGGACCAGGATTGGTGGCGGGCCGAGTGGGTTCCCTTCGCTGAACGCTACGACGGGCACGAAGGGTTCCTGATCGATGCCGGACACCCGGCGCATCCGGTCCTGAAGTACACGGAGGCGGACTATCCGCGTCCTTACACCCCTTCGATGGCCTGGCTGCTGCACGCCCTCGCCGACGCTCTGCACGGCACACAGAACAACCCGGAGCTTCCCTTCTCCGGACGTTCGGCGTCCGTCGTGGACGGTGCGATCGAGTGGGCGTGACGACGGAAACAGGTAGGGCGCCGACGGATGTCGTCGGCGCCCTACCGTTTCCTTCACCTACGGATCAGCTGGGTTTCTGCGCGTCGAGCCAGTAGTTGTCTCCCTCGATCACACGGTTCTTCGCACGCCAGTTGGGGAACTGCTGCATCGACTGCGTGTTCTGATAGTTCGACATGCTGGATCGTCCACAAGGTTCATCCCACGTCGGCACGTGATACCGCGCATCCGGAACGAGGCGCCACTTACCGTCCGTCCCCTTCTTCGCAATGGTGTTCACACACTCATCGCCGGAAGTGACCTGCTTGAAGTTCTTGCCGCCCCACGATTTCGGAGTGGCGGCACTCTGCCAGGAACGGGCGAAGGGGAACTCGTCGCAGCTCGGCTTGTCGTCCGGCCAGATGTCCGTACTCAGCGTCGCGTCCGGGCTGCGCACATACTTGGGGGGATCGGGGCATATGGTGTCCCGGTTGTAGTCGTAGATCGATTTGCTGGAGTTCGGCGGATCGGGAACGAGGACGTCGTCGCTGAGGAACGTGAGCGGCTCGCCGCCCTGGACGCCGTACTTGGCCTTGGTCTTGTTCCGGATCAGCCAGATGTGCGCGGCGGCCGCCGGGAACTTCTTGTGGTTCATGGCATAGGTGGGCTTGAACCAGGAGAAGACGCAGCCCGCGCCGACGGTGTTGAACTCGTTGTCGCAGCGGACGTCGAGGCCGGTCTTCTCGACCGTCATCGGGTTCTTGATGACGTCACCGTTCGTGCTGCCGCCGAAGGTCCAGTACGGGACGATCGGCCCGCTGTCACCCGTTGACTCGGTCCACTTCATCCTGGTGGTCACGATCGCGGTGTGAGTGTCTCCCATGACCCACTTGTCACTCCCGCTCCATGTCACGCTCTCCACGGAACAGTAGCCACGGCACTGGTATCCGAGGTCGAGATCGACCGTGGTCATGACACCGGCCATGCTGTTCAGCTTGATGGTCGTCGTCTGGGTGAACGTATCGCTCTTGACGTCCGTGTCGATCTCGTTGCGGTAGTCGAACAACGCCTGTCCGTCAGGCGATCCTGTTCGCCCGTCGACGTGGAGCACACTGAGTTCGGAGTGAATACAGGCATCGGTCCGGGTGTAGGTGACGGACTTCTCCGTCACCGAGCACGCCGCGGTGTCGCCGGCCGAAGCGGTGGTCGCCGCGAGCGCCGTCGCAGAGGACTGACTCGCAGCGGACTCGTACGGGAAGAATCCGCCCTCAACCGTGTTCGGTGTCTCGTTCGGCACCGGGTCCGCGGCGTTCGGGTCCGGGTCGGAGAAGGTGAGATCCGTGGGGATGCCCGAGTAGTCGCCGGGCACGAAAGCGACGGCATCGTAGGCGATGTCCGCGGTTCCGTTGCCTCCGTTGAAGTTGTGCAACGTGACTTCAGGAGTCATCCCGGTGAAGAAGTACGCACCCAGGTCGACCCACTTGTTGGACTGATTGGCATCCTGGGAGATCGCCTTGACGGTGGTGCCGTGCGCGTGCGTGATGCGGTATTCGGCCTTGGAGGTCTGCGCCCCGTGATCGGGAATGTGCGCGTACACCTTGGCCTGGCCGTCGTTGGAGGTGATCTGGCTCCCGAGCTTCCACGTTCCCGTCACCTTCATACGGTCGCCGGGCGCCGGAAAAGACTCGGGTGAACGGGTGTGCGTGAACCAGAAGTGGTTTCCGTACCCCGCACCGATCTGGTGCGTGTCGATCTTCCCCGGATAGGTAGTGATCGTCTGCCCGGTATCGGCATCGATGATGTCGGAGGGCTTATACGTGAGGGTGAACGTTCCGTCCGATTTCGCCGCCCCACATCCGCGCGAATCCGATCCCGCCGGCGTCGTCGCGTTGGGCACGTCGTCCACGATCAGTGCGTTCGAGGACAAGCCACTGCTACAGCGCGGCGGGTAGGAATTGGCGTCCGCCTGTTCCGGGTACGACGTGTCGAAGCGGTGAACCTGGTGGCCGCATTCGGCCGACCGGTCGCAGTCCTTCCACTGAGCCGACTTGTCCCACCAGCAGTGCAGCCAGTGCGGGTTGGTGTCGGAATCACCCGCATCGAGCCGGCAGGCGCCGAGGCCGGGATCGTTGGAGTCGTTGTCGCCGATCTTGGACGCGTCGCAGTTGTTGGAGGCGTCGCAGAAGAGGTCGATCGGCGGCTTGACGCTGCTGCGGTAGTCGTTGGTGTTCCACCAGGCACCCAGGTAGCCGGGCTTGAAGTCGCCCGGAGCGAACATCGCCGAGATCGGGCGGGCGGCCCAGCCGAGGACCTTCTCCTCATACGGCCAGTCCTGCGGGTGCGCGGCGTGACTGTAGTCGTCCCGGGACGGGTCCGTGGCGTGTTGCAGGAAGGGGACACGGTTGGCCTTCCACAGCGGGTTGGCCGGGTTGTTGGTCCAGCCCAGCCCCTTGTGCCCGGCGGAGTCAGCCGTCTCGTAGAAGCCGGAGTTGTACGCCCACAGGGCGAAGAACCAGTTCTCGATCCACTGCGGGTGGCCGTCGTTGACCTTCATCCCGGCTCGGTAGGTCTGGTTCCACTTGTCGGAGAGGATCTGCACGCCGTAGGCGACGTTGGCGGTGTAGTCCAGCGCCACGGCGTCCTGGGTGAGCGGAGACAGAGCCGTCTCGCCGTCCTTCTCCTTGCCTGCCAGCCGCATGCCGTCCGTGGCCTGCGTGATGCCGTAGCCGCAGTCGGCCTCGGAGAAGTTGATGCGCCACGGGTCGGCCTGCGTACCGTCCGAGGTGTACTCGGTGCCGTAGTAGTTGCCGACGAGGCTGTTGGCGGTGACACCGGGGACGGCGAACCGGGTGGCCTGCCACATGTTGGATTCCTGCGCGGTGACGCCGAGCATCACCTGCGAGGGGATGTGCCAGCGGTCGGTGACGTCGGGGTCCTCGTTGTCGAGGGTGCCGTTGGGGTCGCCGGCCAGCACGATCGGCGGGAACAGGCCCTGCGGCTGGTAGCCGCCCATGCCGGTGTTCTTCCAGTTCGGCGAGCGGTAGAAGTCCAGCTCACCGACGACGGCCTGGTCCACCGCCCACTCCACCTGCCGCGGGGTGGGCTGGAATGCCTGCTTCCTGACGTCGTTGCGGGCCACCGCGCAGTAGCGTTCATCGGTGCCCTCGCTCGGACCGGTCGCCGACGCGGTCAGAGCCTGGGTGCGCACCGTCTGCGTGGACAGACCCTCGCTGTCGCCGCTGACCGATCGATCCGAGGACGGCCGCTCTCCCGTCGGAAAGCCCAGCGCCGGGGAGAGACGGCTTCCGGCCTCGGCCCGCTCGGCGGACAGCTGAGGTGTGGCGTCCAACTCGGTGCGCTTGCCGGTGACGACCACGTCCAGCGTGATCCGCGCGTCCCGGACCTCCTTGGACTCCTCGGGGGTGATCAGGCTGGTCTTGCCGTCCGCCCAGGAGGTGGACACGCCCGCGTGGCCCAGACTCGACATACGGGCGCCCTTGGCGAGGTGCCCGGGGTTCTTCACGGCTCCCGGCAGGGTCCCCGTGGTCTTGGCCCTACCCGTGAGGAACACCGTCCCGCCGGGCGTGGCGGACAGGTCCCAGTCGGTGAGGTTTCCTTCAGCCACCGTCTTCGGGGTGGTCTTCTTGCCCTTCACCTGGGTGGCGTCCAGGTGCTTGGCCCAGGACTTCGCCTTGGCCTTCTCGGTGTCGGCTTCCCGGTCGATGAAGGTCACGCCGTCGCCGCTGTCGGCCGCGATCTGGAACGGCACATGCTTCGTGACAGCGAGAACGGTTTCCCTCTGTCCGTTGATGCGGACGAGCTTGTTGCCGTGGCCGGCCACGATGCCGTGCCGGGTCGGGACGGCCGAGGTGACCTGACCGGGGAAGGCGACCGGCTTCGACTGCTTGCCGGTGGCCGCGTCCACGGTGATCAGACGGGTCTTCTGCTCATCGTCCCCGTCGTAGGTCAGCTGCGTGAACACGACGTCATCCCCCGTGCCGCAGCCCGGCGAGAAGTAGGCCAGCGACGCGGTGAACGGCAGCTTGGTCACCTTGGCGCTGCCCAGGTCGACGACGGCGGTGAACGCGCCGCGCACCATCAGCTCGGGGTCGTTGGTGAACGTCCGCGGTGCATAGGCGATGGCCGCGTACTTCCCGGACTCGGTCACGCACGCGTTCCCGATCCAGGAGTCAGCGTCGAATCCGTCCTCGCGCAGGGTGGCTACGGTGGTGAACCGGTAGCCGTCCTTCTCCTTGCCCGTCAGGACATGGAAGCCCGCGCCGTCGCCGGAAGTGGACAGGGCCACGTCCTTGGAAGAAGAGTGGTTCTTGCCCAGGACGGCCGCGCGGTCGTTCTTGGCGACCTCTCGGGGCTTGCTCGTAGCTTTCGGCAGGCTCTGCCCGCCTTGAACGGCGTTGTCGGGGACCTTCGGTCCCTGAGCCCTCGCGGAGATGGACAGTGACGAGGCGAGAAGCGCAGTCGCTGCCGCTATCACGACCGCGCGTTTCCTCTGTCTCATACGCACAGTAGAGGTGTTCTCTTTTCTATTGTCGGTCGACGATGGGCGTGAATTCGTCCACGTAGATCTTCGGAACCTGCGGAACCTGGCCCATGTCTGGTGAGCCGATCACCGCAACTTCCCTACCGCTCTTGCCCGGAGGGACATCCTGAAGCCAGAACCGGTTGTGGGCGGTCCAGCCCTCACCGTCAGCGATGCTTATCTGCACCGAGTACGTCGCATCCCGCTCGTAGGTGTTGGCCACCTCGATCTCGGTCCGCACGCCGCCGCTTTCCGGCGTGGCACGTACGACCAGGTCTCCGTACTCCAATACACGCGTGCGGCCTTCGGAGTGCACCGACGGCACAGGGGACGGCCGCGCTTGTGGAGTGCTCTGCTCCGCGCTCGGTGTCTTCGGCGGCCGTGACGCGGGGGCCCGGTCAGCGGCGTCGTCCGTACAGCCGGCGGCCAGCGCACACGCCACGATCAGGTACAGGCCCCGGACCCTCCACGGTCCGGGCATTCCCGCACCGGCCTTCACTGGGCGGAAGTCGCCATCTGCTCGCGCGCGGCGCCGACTTCCTTGCCGTGCCGCTCCTTGATGCCGGTCAGCCCGCTCTTGTTGTCGGCGATCTGCTTGTCCTGGATCGCCGACTCCACACCGAACCAGATCTTCACCAGGTCCGTCTGCTTCTTGCAGTCGATGTCGTCGACCGCCAGAGCGATGGACTCCTGCGTCGGTTCCCCATCGCTGGTGACACCTTGGTCCATCGCCTTGTACGGATCGGCAAGTCCGGTGTGCCCCTTGCCGTCCATGCACGAGGACCACGCGGCGAGGGCCTTGATGACCTCGTCGTCCTTCATCGATTGCACCAGGCTGTCGCCGGCCAGCTGCGCCACGATGATCGGGTCGGCTTCCGCCGCGCCGAGTTGATCCTTGGACCAGCCGATGCAGCCGCCCGTCTTCAGCTTCTTTCCGTTGTACTCGGTCCGAGCGGGCTTCGTGCCCTGGCCTGGGGCGGCGAACGCGCCTCCCTCCTTGACTCCCTCGGGCG
Organism: Streptomyces sp. NPDC098781; assembly: GCF_044759995.1. Classification (NCBI taxonomy): domain Bacteria; kingdom Bacillati; phylum Actinomycetota; class Actinomycetes; order Kitasatosporales; family Streptomycetaceae; genus Streptomyces; species Streptomyces sp. NPDC098781. The sequence continues at coordinate 1,229,740 of NZ_JBIWAK010000001.1, read as the reverse complement.
CTTGGGGCAGTTCGGGCTTGGTGTGGCCGGTCAGGACCTCGACCTCGACATCGGACAGATCACGCATGGTCTGCCTGGTGTGCTCCCGCAGCGCCGGCGCAAGCTCGTAGCCGTACTTCTCGGCCTCGGCTCGGTCGGTGAGGCCGTATCGGCGTTCGATGTTGGCGTCGTTGTCACTGGGAGGCGGGTTGGCGCCCGCTCGCGGCAGCGTCAGGTCGAAGCCGTAGTCCTTCATGCACGACTGCTGAAGGTCGTTGGCGGCCTGCTCGACGGTGACTTGGTCCTCGTAGGAGGCCATGAACGCCTCCAGTGGAAGGGTCAGATCCTTGGTCAGGCCGCTGGTGGGGGTCTTCTTCGGCCAGTTCTCCTTGTTGACGATCGGTCTGCCGTCAGCCGCGTTCGTCGTGGCGTCCGAAGTCGTGCCGGAGGAGCAGGCACTGACCAGGAGTGCCGAAGCGGTCAGGGCTACTGCGGCGGCGGTTCGCTTCAAATGCTGCACAGGGGTTCCTTCTTACGCGAAGTGGGAGGAGGCGTTGTTGTTCTTCAGGGCGGAGATCAGGTCGGTGATGTTGCAGTCTCCGTAGGGGCCGTTCTTCGCGAAGTACTGAGATGTGCCGCCGTAGCCGGAGTTGAAATAGACGCGGTAGTTGTCGTCTCGGGCGCAGTTCTGCACGGACGCCGCATTGTTCTTCATGTACTGGCCGTTGCCGTTGCCACCGTTGCCGAAGACGTACCGGTAGGTCGTCAGCGTCGACCCCTGGTACTGGCTCGTCCCCCAGTGGTCGTTCACGTTGCCGTAGAACAGCGTGTATGCCGACTTGTAGTAGCCGTCCTGGACGGCGATGTCCTTCGAGTTGTAGAACAGCCACAAATCACCGTACGAGCAGGTGATCCAGGCGACTTTGCAGTTGTCGGTGACGTTGTAGGTGGCCGAGTGCGCCGGGCCGGCGGTCGCCATCACGGCCGCCACGGCCGCGAAGGACGTGGCGCAGGCGGCCAGTTTCGTCTTGAGGCGGGAACCCCTCATCGCATCTCCATCGATAGATCATTTGTGCGTTGAGGATCTTCACACCACAGCAGGTGTCATGACCATGAGCGTTGCCTGATCGAGACCTACCGATCCCCGGAGAGCGGGTTGATGGCCGAGATCCGGGACGTTCGAACCCATTTCGCCGTGGACGCCCGGCGGTTGAGGGCGTAGTCGGGCTCTCGCCCAGACCCGAACACTCGCCCCATTCAGGCCAATTCGCACCCCGGGCCCCCCAGCCACACCCGCCACCGATGAGCACCCCGAAAAGCCGCTCACCTCCGCACACATGACGCAGGGTCAGCCAATCAAGCCACTGCTTCAATAGGCAATTTGGTCCGGATTGCAGCGACGCGAGCGGTTCGTTTTTTGTCCTCCGTGAAACGGGAGCAATATGGCGGGTACTTCGAGGCCTTGAGCATCCGACCAGAAGGGAGAACACACCATGCGACCGATGGCACGCTGGGCAATGACAGGAGGGCTTCTCACCGCGGCCCTGGCGGCGCCTTTGAGTACGCCCGCCCATAGCGCCCCAGCCACGCTGTACGCCCCCTCGGCCCTGGTCCTCACGACCGGCCACGGCGAATTCGCCGCCACCACGGCGCCCGAGCGCGCGGTGACGCTGAACTGTGCGTACACCACCTCCGGAACCCACCCGGACCCGCGGCGGGGATGCGCCGATCTGGACCGCGTGAACGGGGACCTCGATCGCTTGGCCGTGCTCCGCGGAAATGAGGCGGAACGGCCCTGCACAAAGGAATACCGGCCCGTTGTCGTCACCATTCAAGGCGTTTGGCGAGGCACGCGTGTGAACTACGAGCACACGTTCGCCAATTCATGCCTCAAGGAAACCCAGGGCGCCTCGGTATTCTCCTTCTGAGCCACCAGGGCTCAGCGAGCGTCAAGCGGCCGGGCCGCGGCGATGATGCCGCGGCCCGGCCGACGTGTCGGGGGAATTACCCGGGGTCAGGAGGTCCGGGAGGCGAGGTACTCCTCCACACCGGGCGCGGTGTGCGCTTCCTCCACGTTCACCGCGGCACCGACCGCCTTGGCGTCCGGCTTGTGCACGTAGGTCGAGGTGCTCGCGGGCTGCGCCTTGTCGGAGAAGTTCTGTGCGGTACCGAGACCGACGTCGACGTTGGACTGGGAACGGTGAGCCTTGACCACGTCCTCGCGCGCGAGGCTGCCCTTCTCGCAGGCCTTCTTCAGGTCGGCGCCCATCAGTTGGGCGGCGTTGTAGCCGGAGAGCACGCCGGAGTCGACGAGGGAGTCCGGGTACTTCTTCTGGTACGAGGCGACCATCTTGCGCACCCCGTCGAGGTCGGAGCTGACCGCGGGCGCGGCACTGACCACGTTCAGCATGGCGGTGAGGGCGGGCGCGGCCGGCGTCTTCATCAACTGCGGGGCGTATCCGGGGGCGCTGCTGACGACGGGCACCTTCAGGCCGCGCGAGGCCGCGACTCCGACCAGCGAGGCGGTCTGGGCGGGGCCCGCGCTGATCAGGATGGCCTTCACGCCCTCCTTGCGCAGCGCCGAGACCTGCGCGGACAGGTCGGTGTCGGTGGCCTTGATCTTCTGGCCGACGACCTTCAACCCCGCCTTCTTCCCGGCCCATTGCGAGCCTTCGAGGGCGTTCGCGCCGTAGTCCCCCTCGAAGTAGACGTGACCGATCGTGTCACCCTTCGTCAGGCCCTTGGTCCGGGTGAGAAAGTCGACCGCGGCGATCATGTCGATGTCATAGGTGGTGCCCAGGACCTGCACGGACTCCCGGTCGAGCAGGGAGGCGGCCCAGGCCTGCGGGAAGGTCAGCACCTGGTCGCGCTCGATGTCGTCGAGCAGCGCGGCCATCACGGGCGAACCGATGACCTGGGGCAGCGCCACGACGTCCGCGGAGATGTCCGCGTAGGCGGTGACGGCCTTCTGCACGTCGTAGCCGTGGTCCTTGACGACGATCTCGACGCGCCGGTCGCAGATGCCGCCCTTGGCGTTGACCTCGTCGGCCCACATCTGCTGGGCCTGCACGATGCTCTTGCCGAGGGTCGCGTACGGGCCGGTGAGGTCCGTCAGGGCGCCGAGTTTGATGGCCTTGTCGGTCACCCCTGGACCGGTCTTGACGCCGTCGGCGCCGTCGTCCGCGCTCCCGGAGGAGTTGGCCTTGGAGCTGCATCCGGTGCCCGCGAGCAGCAGGGCCGCGAGGGCCACGGCCAGAAGCGTCCTGGTGCGCGGGGCGGAGCGGTGCGGGTGGTCGTGCGTGGGCTTCACGGGGTGGGCTCCTTGGCTCGTACGGCTGACGCTGGTGGTCGGGACGGGGAGGTAGGGGGAGCGGCTGGTGGGCCGGCCCGACGGGTGCGCAGCCGTGCGCGCAGGCGGCGGACCAGGCCGTGCAGGCCGTCGGGGGCGAAGAGCAGGATCAGGACGATCGCCGCTCCGTAGAGGTAGCGGGCCGCCTCGGTGGGGCCGACCGTGCCGTCGGTGGTGCCGGGGGCGGCGACCAGCGGCAGTTGGTCGGCGTAGCGGGTCATCAGCAGGGGCAGCGCCGTGACGAAGACGGCGCCCGCGGTGGCTCCGGCCACCGATCCGAGTCCGCCGATGACGATCATGGCGAGGTAGTCGACCGACAGCACGAGGCCGAAGTAGTCGGGCACCACGCGGCGGAAGGAGAGCGCGAGCATCACCCCGGCCAGGCCCGCGTACATGGACGAGACCACGAAGGCGGCCGAGCGGTAGCGGGAGACGTCGACGCCCATGACCGCGGCGGCGGTCTCGCTGTCGCGCAGCGCGACCAGGGCGCGTCCGGGGCGGCCGCGGAGCAGTCCGCGGGCGGTGAACCAGGTGACCGCGAACAGGGCGAGCCCCAGGTACCACAGCCGTTCCTCGGCGCCGAACGGCACACCCAGCAGGACCAGTTCGGAGTCCGCGGAGAACGAGAACCCGCCGACGTCCAGCGGTGGCACCGAGCGGCCGTTGAATCCGCCGGTGACGGAGTCGGCGGTGAGCAGGACATGGTGCCCGAGGAAGACCAGGGCCAGGGTGGCGACGCCGAGGTAGATGCCGCGCACCCGGCCGGCGACCGGACTGAACAGCCCGCCCGCCGCCCCGGCGAGGAGCACGGCGAGTACGGCGGCCACTGCGGTCGGCAGCCCGGGGCCCGGCTCACCGGCCAGCCATACGTAGCCGTAGGCGCCGACGGCCAGGAAGAAGGCATGGCCGAGGGAGAGTTGACCCGCCGTGCCGGCCAGCAGGCCCAGGCCCACCGCGCCGACGGCGGCCGCCATCGAGAACAGGCCGATGCGCAGCCAGAACGCGTCGAGGTAGAAGGGCAGCGCGCACAGGACGGTGACGGCCGCGAAGGTCCAGCCGAGGCGGACGGCGCGGGCCCGGGAGAGTCGCTCAGACACGGACCGCCGCCTTTCCGCCGAACAGCCCGGTGGGCCGCACCAGCAGCACCAGGACCATCACCGCGTAGGGAGCGACGTCGCCGAACCCCTCGCCGAGAAGGTGCAGATCGGACTGGTAGCCGGCGACGAGCGCCTCGGTGAGGCCGATCAGCAGGCTGCCCGCGAGGGCGCCGGGCGGCGAGGCCATTCCGCCGAGGATCGCCGCCGGGAACGCCTTGAGCGCGATCTGTCCGGTCGTACGCTCCAGGCCGGGCGCGGGGAACGCGGCGAGGAAGACCGCCGCCAGGGCCGCGAGCGCTCCGGCCAGGCACCAGGCGAGGGTGCGTACCCGGACCAGTCGTACGCCCATCAGGGCGGCCGCCTCGACGTCCTCGGCCGAGGCGCGCAGCGACAGGCCCCAGGAGGTGTACCGGAACAGGGCGAAGACACCGGCGATGACCACGGTGGAGACGACGATCGCGGCGATCCGGCTGTCCGCGACGGTCACCGGCCCGAGCCCGGTGACCGAGTCGCCCCAGGGGTCGCCGAGGGTGAGCAGGTCGCCGCCGATGCGTCGGGACAGGTCGGTGAGGATGACGATGTCGACGCCGATGGTGACGATGGTCTGCACATGGGCGGCGTGCGGGTCCGCTCCCCCGCCGGCCTGGAGCAGGAAGCGGTCCATGGCGCCGGCCACGGCCGCGGTGACCAGGACGGACACGGCGAGAGCGCCGGCGAAGCCGAGGTCGTCGTGGAGTACGGCGGTGAGGTAGCCGCCGAGCAGGAGCAGCGAGCCGTGGGCGAAGTTCATGACGCCGGAGGCCTTGAAGATGATGACGAAGCCGAGGGCGACGAGGGCGTAGACCGCGCCGAGGGCGAGGCCGTTGAAGATGTTGTCCAGGAGGGTCGTCATGCCGCGTCCTCCTCTTCGGCGCCGGTGCCGAGGTAGGCGCGCAGCACTTCGCGGTCGCCGCGTACCTCGTCCGGGGTGCCGTGCGCGATGACCCGGCCGAAGTCGAGGACGGTGACCTCGTCGGCGAGCCGCATCACCAGGCCCATGTCGTGCTCGACCAGCACGACGGACAGGCCGAGTTCGGCGCGTACGGTGTGCACGACCTCGGCCGTGCGGGCGCGTTCGGCCGCGTTCATCCCGGCGACCGGCTCGTCCAGCAGCAGGACGCTGGGCTCCAGGCACAGGGCGCGGGCGAACTCCACGCGCTTGCGGTCGCCGTAGGAGAGCAGGGCGACGGGGCTGTCGAAGTGCCCGACGAGACCGGTCAGTTCGGCGATCTCACGGGCCCGGGCGAGGTGGTCACGCTGTTCGCGTCGCGCGTGCGGCAGGCGCAGCGCGCTGGCGGCGAACCCGGCGCGGGACAGGGCGTGACGGCCGAGCATCAGGTTGTCGGCGACCGTGCCCTGGGTGGTGACGATGTTCTGGAAGGTGCGGGCGACACCGAGGGCGGCGATGCGGTGCGGGGCGAGCCGGGTCAGGTCCGCGTCACCGAGGCGTACGGTGCCCGTGGCCGGGCGGCACAGCCCCGACAGCACGTTGAAGCAGGTGGACTTGCCGGCTCCGTTGGGTCCGATGAGGGCGTGGACGGAGCCCGGGGCGACGGTGAAGGACACCGCGTCCAGGGCGGTGAGCCCGGCGAACCTGACGGTCACGTCCGTCACGGCGAGCTCGGGCGGTGCGGTGGTGCGGACGGTCACGCGGATACCTGCCCCTCGGTGGTCCCGGCGGCCTCGGTGGCCCCGCGGTTCGTTGTGGCCTCGCCCGTCTTCGCGTCCTCGGTCGTCTCGCCCAGGTACAGGCGGCGTACGGCGTCGGTGCGGGCGAGTTCGTCGGCGCGCCCGGAGAGGCGGACCTCGCCGACCTCCAGGACGTGGGCGGTGTCGGCGAGGGACAGCGCCATGCCGGCGTTCTGCTCGACCAGCAGCACGGAGGTGCCCTGGGTGTTGATCTCGCGGACGACCTCGGCGATCCGCTGGACCATCTGCGGGGCCAGGCCCAGCGACGGCTCGTCGAGCAGGAGCAGGCGCGGGTGGGCCATCAGGGCGCGGCCGATGGCGAGCATCTGCTGCTCGCCGCCGGAGAGCAGCCCGGCGGCCTGCCGGGTGCGCTCGGCCAGCCGCGGGAAGAGAGCGAGCACCCGGTCCCTGGCCTCGGCGACCTGGCCCGGGCGGCGCCGCCCGAGGCCGAGGCCGCCGGTGCGCAGGTTCTCGTCGACGGTGAGCCCGGCGAAGACCCGGCGCCCCTCGGGGACCTGGACCACTCCGGCGCGCACCGCGGCGACCGGGTCCCGGCCGTCGAGTTCCGTGGTTCCGTAGCGGACGCGACCGGCCGTGATCGCACCGCGGTGCAGGCGCAGGGTGCCCGAGACCGCCCGCAGCAACGTCGTCTTGCCCGCGCCGTTGGCGCCGAGCAGGGTGACGACCGTGCCGTGCGGGACGGTCAGGGACACGGAACGAAGGGCGGACAGGGCGCGGCCGTAGGTCACGTCGAGGCCCTCGACGTACAGGGCGGGCTCTTCGTCCGGTGGTGCTTGGGGCATCACGTCTCCTCGGATCCGTGCCGTCGGGCACGGCTGCGTCGGGGGGAAGGGCAGCCCACGACAGCACGGGCGCGGGAGCGCGGTACAGGTGTTCGGGCCAGGTCGCTGCGTGGTCCCAACGGGGGCGGCCGGGGGTTGTGCGGCTGCCCAGGGGAAGTGCCGGGAGCAGCCGGGACGCGGATCAGCAGAGGCCGGGGCGGGCTGACTCGACGACCACGGTGAGGCCTGCGCTCGAAGCCGCCCCTACAGGCTGTGCAGGATGGTGTTGCGGCGGTCCCGGTACTCGTGATCCGTGATGGCGCCGGCCGCGCGCAACTGGTCCAGGGTTCCCAGGCGTGCGGCGATGTGATCGGCCGACCCGAGCACCGGCGCGGGCCGTACCTCGCTCCGCCCCGCGGCGGTGGCCGAAAGGCGTTGCCCGAGCAGATCCGCGAGTGCCTTCCCCTGCTCCCTCGGCACCTGCCCGATCTCGGTCCGGTCGCCGGACGCGATCACACTCAGCGTCCCCATCAGCAGTCCGCCCGACCACTGCACCGAGCTGATGCGGCTGTACGGGAAGTCCTCCACCTTCTGCGACAACACGCCGTGGGAGTAGAAGACCAACCGCTGATCCGTCATCGCCAGCAGCCCGTTGCCTCTGCCGTAGCTCCCGGTGGCGAGCATCTCCACCGTCTCGCCCTCCAGCAACACCTCGGGCAACCGCCGGACCTCGCGCCGCACGCCGAAGGAGAACACCCTGGAGGCCACCGCGTTGATCCGGGCCATCAGGCCGAGGCGGACCCAGGGCCGCCGCAGGTGCGGGACGGGTCCACGCCGCGTTCGCCTGCCAGTCATGGCGCCTCCCGCCGACCGGTCCCCCACCCCGAGTGCACCACCGGGACCGGTCACACGCATCTCCGACGGGTGTGCGGCGCCCACCCGAGCCGGCGAAAGGCCTGGTCAGCCGCGCAGCAGCCGCCGTGCCGTCAGGGCCAGGCCGATCTGCACCACGTCCACCGGGCGGGCCAGGGAGCGGCCGGTGAGCTGCTCGCAGCGGCGCAGCCGGTTCAGGACGGTGTTGCGATGGCAGTACAGGCGCTCACCGGCACGCTGGGCGGAGCCGTCGCAGACGAACCAGGCGGCCAGGGTGTCCAGCAGTACGTCCCGGTCGGCCGGGTCCAGCCGTAGCAGGGGGCCGAGAACCTGCTCGGTGAGCGTCGCGCCCAGCTCCGGGCAGGAGACCACCAGGGCCTCGGGCAGGTGCTCGGTGAGCCGGACGGTGCCGCCTTCGGGCGGGCAGATGTTCAGGGCCAGGTCGGCCAGGCGCCGGGCGTCGCCCACCGCGGCCAGTCCCGACACGGCGCTGCCGACGCCGATCCGGTCGGCGGACGTACCGTCGGAGGTCAGGCCCAGCGCTTCCACGGGGTCGCGGTCGTCCTCGCCGTCCCCTTCGTCGCCGACCAGGACGATGCCGTAGTCCACTTCCACTCCTGAGTGCCAGTACAGACTCGCGCCGGGTGGTACGGCGGCGGCGCGGACGCCCGTGGGGAGCTGCGGCCGGCTGCCGGTGACCGCGACGACGACGTACCGGCCGTGCTCCGGCAGGCGCAGTCCCTCGGCGGTCTCGGGCAGATCGGCGATCCGGCTGGTGCCGTCCAGGAGGGCCGCCGCGAGCAGCCGTACCCGGTTCTCGCGGCGCCAGGCCAGCTGCCGTTCGGCCTGCCGGTAGGCGTCGGCCACGAGGCTGCAATGCTCGTCGACGAAGTTCCACACGTCGGTGGCCACATGCACCAGGAGCCGGATGTCCTCGGGCGCCGTGCGGGAGGTCTCCTCCACCAGCCGCTGCCACACCAGGGACCCGCCCAGCCGGAACGCGTGCAGCAGGGCGTCCAGCGGCACCCCCTGCTCGGCCCTGGCGATGCCGATCCGCCAGGTGCAGCGCTGGGCGGCGTCGCGGGTGCCGCGGGGGTCGAGGAGCGAGGCCACGCTGTGCCGCAGCGAGCGGTGCACCTCCTCCCAGGTGGCGGTGCGGTCGTTCTCCAGGGCGGTCCGGTACGCCGGTTCCTGCTCGCTCAGGACCGCCAGCAGACGGTCGGTCAGCTCCGGCAGGTCGTCCAGCAGGACGCGGGCCGCCCGGTGCAGGGCCCGCAGCGCGTCGGCGTCGATCAGCGACCGGACGCGGCGTGTCCGGGGCTGTGGAACGGGCTTCGGCCCGGTGCGGATCGTCGTGCGGGTCCGTACGGCAGGATGCATCGCGGTCCCTCCCCCAACCTCGGCTTCCCGGCCCCGCCCCGGCGCCGGGCCGACTGAGCGGGGTCCGGCGGGGTGCGCTGCTGATGCGGCGGCCGCCACCCGACTCGTCCTGCTCCGAAGGATGGCATACCGTCCGGTCGGTCCCTAGGGGTGTGCAGCGGCATTCTTCCGTGCGTACCACTGGGGTCCTCCCGTGGGCTCGGGAACCCGGCTCGGCCGGGCGGGGGTTCAGCGGGTCTCCTGGTCGACCATGCGGGCGAGTTCGACGCGGGAGCGTACGCCGAGGGCAGCGAAGACGTTGCGCAGGTGGTAGTCGACCGTGCGGGTGCTGACGGCCAGCCGCTGGGCGACCTCGCGGTTGGTGGCGCCGTCGGCCACATGCCGTGCGATGCGCAGTTGTTGCGGGGTCAGCCGCGACAGGCCGCCGGCCGCCTCCGTCCTGGACACGGCCCCGTTGGCGCGCAGTTCGCCGCGCGTCTGGTCGGCCCAGGCACCGGAGCCGCAGCGCTCGAAGCCGACCAGGGCGGCGCCGAGCCGGCTCCGTGCCTCCCGCAGCCGGCGCCGGCGTCGCAGCCACCGGCCGTACAGGAGTTCCGTACGGGCGCGTTCGAAGTCGCCGCCCGAGTCGTCGTGCAGGGCGAGCGCCCGCAGGTAGAGGGCGTCGGCTCGGTCGCCCGGCGCGAGCAGGGCGCGGCAGCGCGCGAGTTGGGCCGGGGCGTGCGGGTCGGCGCCGAAAGCCGCCCACAAGGCGAGGTCGCTCAGGACCGACCGTGCCGCCTCCGGGTGCCCGGCGAGCACCGCGGCCTCCACGAAGCAGGGCACGGCGAGCATCCACACGGCGAAGTGGCCGCGCCCTGCGCCGGGCGCCACGAGCGGTCCGAGCCGGTCGGCGGCGTCCACCGGACGCCCACGGGCCAGGTCGGCGCGGGCGACGGCCCACTCGGCCAGGGTCGCGGCCTGGGCCAGGCCATGGCGGCGGGCCGTGGTCAGGGCGGCGGAGGCGTGCGCCTCGACCGCGCCGGTCTCCCCCTCGATCGAGGCCGCCAGGGCGAGCATCGCGTGGTGACTCGCCGCCGTGTTGCGGTGACCGGCCGCCAGCGCGACCCGGACGCCCTCCTCGGCGTGGCCGCGCGCCTGCGCATGGCGGCCGGCGCGCAGTTCGCCGTAGGCCAGGTATTCCAGGGCCCGGGCCTGGAACGCGGGACAGTCGGCGTTGCGGGCCGCCGCGAGGGCGCGGGCTCCGGCGGCGCGGGCCGCGCGGACGTCCCCGAGCAGCAGGGCGGCCGACGCGGCGCGCAGCAGCCGCTCGGGGCGTGCGTCGGTGCGCGCGCGGTCCAGCACCCGGCGCAGCGGCTCGACGGCGAGTTCCGGACGCCGGGTCAGCAGCGCCCGCATGCCGTCGCGGTAGTCCCGCACGAATTCGTCGCGGGCCCAGCCCGGATCCGGCGGGCCGTCCTCGTCCAGGACGGCGGCCGGCGTCGTGGCTTCGGACGTGGGCGTACGGTCGACATCCGGTACGGGGACGGAAGCGACGGTGGCTCTCTCGGTGCCGGCGATGTCCGGCCCTGCGTACCCCGCGGCGTGCCCGGCGCCGTCCGTGCCGTTCAGCGTGCCCAGGCAGGCCGCGATGTCCCCGGCCGCCCAGGCGGCGTCGGCCGCGCAGAGGCGGGCGGCCTCGGCCTGTTCGGGGGCGCCGGCGGCCAGCAGGGACTCGGCCAGCAGCAGGGACGCACGGGCGTCGCCCACCGGCCCGTCGAACAACTGCCGTCTGCCACGCGCGAGTTCGAGATGCCCCCGGTCGACCACGACCGACCCGGCACTGTCGTCTCCGTCCCGGCTCCGTTGGCGCGGAGCCGTCCGCACACTGCTCCTGTCTCCGGTCATCTCCGGGACGTTACTTACGCGTAACGAGGACCGGAAGGCCGAGGTCCACCGCCCTCGACGCCCAAATCGGTGGCGTCACCTGCGTGTTGACGGGAAACGGTGGCCGAAGGGACTGTGCGCCCGCCCAGCCGCCCACCGCCACAGCCGTGCCCCGGCACAACAGCGGCGCCGAGGAGGGCGCGTCGCGTCGACGCGTCTCCTCGGCGCCGGAGCGCGGGGCCGGGTCAGGAGGTGTGCGGGCAGTTGCCCCGGTACTCCTCGATGGTCAGGCTCGGCCTGGGCAGCGGGCAGAGGAACTGCTCGTAGCGGGTGTCGTTGTCGATGAACCGCTTGAGCCAGGAAATGCTGTACTTCGCGATCGTCGTGTTCGACGAGTTGGGCGTGAAGTGGGTCGCCGAGTTCAGCTCCAGATAGCCCCGGTCCAGCGAGGAGGACAGGCTGGAGTAGAACGGTTCGGCGTGGGAGGCGACCGGGGCGATGGTGTCGCCGTCGGCTCCGAAGATCAGGGTCGGTGTGGTGACCTCGGGCCAGGTCTTGTCGAGGTTCCACGGAGTCAGCGGAATCGCCGCCTGGAGGGCGGGACGCGACTTGGCGGCCTCCAGGCTGCCGCCACCGCCCATGGAGTGGCCCATCACGCCGAGGCGGCTCGCGTCGACGCGGCTGCGCACGGAACTGCGCTCGGTGAGATAGTCCAGCGCGGCCAGCAGCTGACGGCCGCGCGAGTCGGGCTGGTCGAGCGTGGTGAGCGTGTCGATGGTGAACACCACGAAGCCCTGCGAGGCGAGGCGCGGTCCGAGCCACGCAATGGACGACTCGTAGGCGGTGTAGCCGGGTGAGACGGCCACGGCCCCGAAGGTGCCGTCACTGGTGCTCGTCGGGTAGTAGATCGTGCCGCCGCCGAATCCGGTGACCGACAGCGAGGAGACCGACGTCTGCGACACGGCGTACGAGCCGCGCGCCGCCTCGATGCTGGACGTGGTCGGGGCCGGGCCGCGCTCGTAGGGGTTGTCCGCCGCATGGGCTCCCGGGCTGGTCAGGGTCCCGAGCCCGACGACCGCGGCGAGCGCCGCCGCGGCACCCGCCAGTCGACCGGTGCGGCGCCGGGGAGAGCCGGAGGCATGCGTACGCGGGGTGGTGTGGGGGTGAAGCTGCACGACGAGTCGTCCTCTCTGTCGTGGCGGGCACCGTGCCGCGAGCACGCATGACGTGGGGACGTCGGCCGCGTGCCCCGGCGATGGCACCGCCGTGGGGCTGGCCGTGCCACTGTCGGGGACCGGCCGCCGCACGCGGACCGGCAATGTCACCGGTCTCGCGCCACCGACTCCAACCGGACTCGAACGAACGTGCCATTCGCGGCGTACCCTGACAGAGCGGTGACGGACGGCCGTCACCCCGAACAGGGCGCACCCGATGACGACCTCCCCTCCCCCGGTCACCGAGCCGGACCCGTCCGCCCTCGTCTGCGGCGGAGACCGGGTCGGTCCGTGCGCCGTGTGCCACCGCAAGACACACAGATACGGCCGCGGCGGCGCTCCGCTGTGCCACTGGTGCATGGCGCGGGCGCAGGCGGAATGGGGTCCGAACGTGCGGTACGTCGGTATGCGCGCCTAGCGCGGCCGGGACGTACGCCGGCGACGCGGCACGCGGCGTTCCAGGCCGCCGGACCGACACCTCCGGTGTCCGCCGTTCACATCGCACGGCACGGCACAGCAGTGAGGCCGTCGCCTGCCTCCGAACCTCTCCCCCGAACATCCGCAGCCTCGTGGGACACGCCTGTCACCACCTGCGACTCGGCCGCGTGTGCGGCGGCCGGGCCGGGGCATCCGGATTGCCGGGAGGTAGGCATGAACACGAGTGCGTCGGCATGGACCGGTCGGTTGCGGGCCCGGAGGGTTGCGCGGGGTTCGGTCATCGAGTGGGCGGCACGAGCGGGGCTCGCCGCCCGGGGCGTCATCTATCTGCTCGTCGGTGCCCTGGCCCTGCGGATCGGCTTCGGCGACACGAACGAGCAGGCCGACCGGGGTGGGGCCTTGGAGGAGCTGTCGAAGCAGCCGTTCGGCGCGGTGCTGCTGTGGGCGCTGGGCATCGGCCTGGTCGGGATGGCCCTGTGGCGGTTGTCCGAGGCGCTCTTCGGCTCCGTCGGGCGGGACGGACGCAGCGCGCGCAAGCGGCTGCTGGCGACCGTCCGCTTCGCGTTCTACGTCTTCGTCGCCTACTCGGTGCTGTCGTTCGCGGTGAGCCGGGACCAGAGCGACAGCGGTTCCAGCGACCAGCAGTCCCGGGACGCCACCGCGAGGGCGCTGGAGATACCCGCCGGTCAGTGGTTGGTCGCGGCGGCGGGGATCGGCATCGTCGTGGCCGGCGGCTGGATCGGTGTACGGGCGGTCCTGCGCAAGTACCACGATGAGCTCAGGCTCGGGCAGATGAGCCGGCGCACCCGGCAGGTGGTGGATGTCACCGGTGTGGCCGGCGGCGCCGCCCGTGGGCTGGTGTTCGCGGTGGCCGGTGTCTTCGCCGTTCGCGCGGCCATCGACTACGAGCCCGACCAGGCCAAGGGGCTGGACGACACGCTGCGTACTTTCGTCGACACGCCGCTGGGCCCCTGGCTGCTGGTCTGCGTCGCGGCCGGGCTGGTGCTGTTCGGTGTGTTCTCTTTCGCCATGGCTCGCTGGCGGCGGGTCTGAATCGCGTTCTTCGGGAAACCCGTGGGGCATGAGTGAATCCGAGATTCCGCATGGCGACGGACGGCCCGTGGACCTGTACCTGGAGTTCCTGCGCATCCGGATGGACACGAAGGACTACCGCCTTCTGCTGGATGTGGTCGAGCCGATACTCAGGGCGATCGAGGAGGAACGCCTGTCCAGCCTCGATCTTCCGGTCGAGTCAGGCGCCGGCGAGGAACTGCCGCAGGAGGTGCGTGACGAGGCCGCCCTCGTCATCGCCACGGCTGCCACCGGCCGCCTGGACAACGAAGTGATCGAGATCGACGTGGACGAGACCGGCCCGGTCAGGATCGTCACGGACGCGGCCACCGCTTCCGATCCCCATCGGCTGGACGAGATCGCCGACTACATCAGGGAAAGGCACAGGCAGACGGAGGAACTGCGGGGCATCGCCGAGGCGAGCGGGATGCCGACCGACTTCTGACCGGCACCGATCTCCAGCGGCGCCCCGCAGGGCCTCTCCCACACCCTCAAGTCACACCCGCGTACTGGTCGTCTCGTGTACGGCCGGTACGCGGGACCGCGCGGTCGGGCACCGCATAGAGTCCGCTTGTGCGTTGATCCTCCGGGCGACGGCCACGCGCCGCCGCGGATGATTCCGGCGCCCTGGTCAGCCGGGGCGCCGATCCGGCCTGTCCACGATCACGCCACCGGAGCCCTCGCACATGACTGCTCAGCAGCACCTCGGCTACGACGCTTTCGTCGAGCTCGCCGCCACTGACCCGGCGGTTGTCGGACTCGTCCTCAAGGGCTCCCGCGCCCATGAGGGCATGGTCACCGAACACTCCGATCACGACCTGTACGTCGTCCTCGCCGAGGGCGCCACCTCGGCTCTCACCCGGTACGCGGGGTACCGCACGCCGGAGCTCGACGTGGTCGTCCTCACCTTGGACGAGTTCCGCGCCGCCGGAATGCCGGGCTTCGAGCGGTACGCCCTCGCCCGCGCCCGGATCTTGCTCGACCGGCTTGACGGAGCCATCCTGACGATCCTGGCCGCCAAGGCACGGCTCGACGCCGATGAAGCGTTCCGGGAGGCGGGTGGGTGGCTCGATGCCTACGCCAACTCGCTTTACCGGTCGCTCAAGAACGACCGCGACGGACACGCGCTCGCGGCTCGTCTCGATGCCGCGGACAGCATGCGTCTTCTGCTGGAGCTGCTCTTCGCTCTCGACCGCCGCCCTCGCCCCTACAACAAGTTCCTCGCATGGGAGCTCGAGCGCTTCCCGCTTCCCGGCTGGGACGGCCGCAGACTGCTCGACGAGGTCGGCCGCATCTCAGGAACGGGCGACGCATCAGCGCAGCGTTGCCTCTTCGCCCAGGTCGAGGCACATGCCCGGCGGGCCGGGCACGGCGCGGTGCTGGACGCGTGGGGCGAGGACCTGGACGTGATGCGACCGCAGTAGCAGAGCGCCCCAAGACTCCCGCCGCCCCACCCCGGCACCGTCACGCGTCGCCACAGGACGCCTCAGGCCAGTTCCCGCAACCCGTTCTCCAGCAGCGCGAACGCCTGCTCCGCGTCCGCCACCGCCCCGTCGAACCGGGCCTCCGCCGCCGACTCACCGTGCGCCAGGCGGTCGGCGTTGTCCTGTGCGAGGGCCCAGTGGACCCCGACGATCTGGACGGCGGCGATCCGTGCGGTGAGTTCGGGGGTGTCCGCCGTCTCCCGCAAGGCCTGCGCCAGGGCCCGTTCGGCGACGGATTTGAAGCGCTCCATCCGGGCCACCAGGGACGGAGCGTCGAGGATCATCCGGTGGAGCTTGCGCACCGCGGGGTGGTCGTTGAGGCCGGTGATCGGGTCCCGGTCGCGCAGGCCCCTGAGGAAATGCTCACGCACGGCTGTCAGAGGCGCCGTGCCGGGCGGACGGGCGCGCACCACGCGCGCGATCTCGCTCTCGTGGTCGGCGAGGCGGTCCAGCACCAGGTCTTCCTTCGTCGGGAAGTAGGCGAACAGCGTCCGCTTGGACACCTCGGCCGCCTCGGCCACCTGGGCCACCGAGACCTGGTTGAAGCCGTGTTCGAGGAACAGCGCGATCGCCGCGTCGGAGATCGCCGCGTGGGTCCGCTGCTTCTTTCGTTCCCGTAGCCCTGGCTTGCCGTCCACGGCGTCACCGTAGCAGATCACTTCCCCGAGGATATTTCTGCACCTGGTATACATTTACTCCGAGGCGAGAGTTGCAGAGGAGTGAAGGTGCTGTCCGAGATCGAGACCGAGGTCGTGGTCGTGGGCGCCGGCCCGACGGGGCTGACGCTGGCGCACGAGCTGGCGTTGGCCGGGGTCGACACCCTGGTGCTGGAGAAGCTCGACCGGCGGATCGAGCAGGTGAAGGGCGGGGGTGTTCAGCCGCGTACCGCTGAGCTGCTGGACTCGCGCGGGCTGCTGGAGCCGTTGCTGGAACGGGCCGTGCCGCGTGATCCGGTGGGTGGGCATTTCGCGGCCCTGCCGGTGCCGTTGGACTGCGCACCTTGGCGGACCGAGCACCCGTTCCCGATCGCGATCCCGCAGTGGGGAGTCGAGGAGGTGCTGGAGAAGCAGGCGATCGGCATCGGCGCACGTTCGCTGCGCGGGACCGCCGTCACAGGGGTCGAGGCCGGCGAGGACGGTGTCGTCGTGACGGCGGACGGGCTGCGGGTGCAGGCCGGCCATCTGGTGGCGTGCGACGGCGGGCACAGCACGGTGCGGAAGCTGCTCGGGCTGCCGTTTCCCGGCAGGCCCGGCACGCATCAGGCGGTGCTGGCCGACATCCGTCTGACCGCCACGTCGTCACTGGTGCCACGTCGGATGGGGCACATGAGCGGTCTCACCCGGCATGCGGGCGGCTACTGGGCGATGCTGGTGCCGCTCGGCGAGGACCGCTACCGGATCACCTTCGGCCACGCGGACCGCACGGACACCGACCGCGACACCCCGGTCGCCCCCGAGGAGATCGCCGCCGCGCTCACCGCCGTCTACGGCCCCGAGACCACCCTCGGCACGGTGGAGAACGCCTCCCGCTTCGGTGACGCGACCCGCCAGCTGGAGCACTACCGCGTCGGCCGTGTCCTGTTCGCGGGCGACGCGGCCCACATCCACTCCCCCCTCGGGGGCCAGGGCCTCAACCTCGGCATACAGGACGCGTTCAACCTCGGCTGGAAGCTCGCCGCGGTCATCCAGGACCGGGCGCCGGACGGCCTCCTGGACAGCTACCACACCGAGCGCCATCCCGCCGCGGCCCAGGTCCTGCACCACACCTCGGCACAACGCGTCCTGGCGGGCCCGAACCCGAGCGAGGACGTGTCCGCGCTGCGCGACATCGTCATCGACCTGCTGCGTCTGCCCGACACCAACCGGCACATCGCGGGGCTGATGTCCGGCCTGTCGCTGCGGTACGCCCTGCCCGGCGACCACTCGCTCACCGGACACCGCGTACCCGACACCGACCTCATCACGGAGACCGGTGCCGTCCGGCTCTCGTCACTCTTCCGCTCCGGACACGCGGTCCTGCTGGACCTCACCAGAACCCTGCCGGCCGACCTTCCGCTGCCACCCCGCGTCGACCTCGTCCACGCCGAATCCAGCGACGACCTCGGCGCCACAGCGCTGCTCGTCCGCCCGGACGGCTACATCTGCTGGGCCACGGACGACAGCGCCCCTCGCCCGGACGCCGCCCTTGCCGCGATCACCAGCAACATCGCGACGACGCTGCCGTCGGAGCAACCTTCTGCGACGACGTGACGCCCTCGCCCCGCAGGTCAGACGAGTTCGGGCTGCGGCGCCGGCTGGAGTGCCGTACCGGCCTTCGGTTCCCACTGCCTGGTCGTCCGCAGGTAGCCGTAGACCACCGACGCCATGGCCGCGATGAGCAACGGTCCGAACAGCCACGGAAGTCTGGCCATCTCCATCGGCAGATAGCGGTAGGACAGCAACAGCGCGGCGAACACCGTCGTGCCGTAGGCGACCAGTTGGGTTCCGGACCGGTCCCAGCCGCGTGCGAGTGAGCGCAGAGCCGTTTCGATGGTGAGCGCGAACACGACGCCTGCCACGAGGTCGACGCCGTAGTGGTAGCCGAATCCCAGGGTCGCGCCGAGCGTGGCGATCAGCCAGAACGTGCCCGCGTATCGCAGCGCCCGCGGGCCCTTGCGGGAATGCAGGAACAGCGCGGTCGCCCAGGCCGTGTGCAGGCTGGGCATGCAGTTGCGGGGTGTGATCCCGTCGAAGGGCATCGGCTGGGGCGTGGTGAAGGGTGGCGGTGTTTCCGGCCACAGGTTGCTCGCCGCCCACTGGCCGCCGTCGTCGCCGAAGGCGAAGACCGGACCGACCACCGGGAAGATCATGTAGAAGGCCGGACCCAGCAGGCCGATCACCAGGAAGGTGCGCACCAGGTGGTGGCTGGGGAAACGGCGTTCGGCCGCCACGTGCCGCAGTTGGTACAGGGCTACGGCGACCGCGGCCAGCGCCAGTTGCACGTAGACGTAGTCCAGGATGTGGGCGCCGACGGGACCGGTCGCCCGGACGAGCCGGCCCACGAGCCACGACGGGTTGCCGAGCGCGTTGTCCGCGGTCGCCACGTACTGGTCCAGCACCATCGGGCGGGTCTTCGACGTGATCAGCAGCCAGGCATCGCCCGTCTTACGGCCGGCCACGAGCAGCAGGCCCAGCCCGACGCCCTTGAGCAGCAGGGTGCGTTCCCGGCCGGTGCGGCGGGTGAGCGCGATGACGGCACAGCCCAGCATCACCAGCAGCGCGCCGTTGCCGAAGGGGTGGCCTTCCGTCACCTTCACGCCGAGTGCCCACCGGGCCAGGAGGAAGACGACGTCGATGCCGATCGCGGCGGCGGCCGCGATGAGCCGTTGCCGCCAGGTGAGCACCACCGCCGTCAGGGCCAGGCTGCCGTAGAGCAGGAAGCCCGACTTGGGCGGGAACACCACCTCTCGCGCCTGGTTGGTGAGGGGTCCCGGCACGCCGTAGCGGCGTGCGGCCGCCTCCAGCGCGATCAGGAACCCGAGGGCCACCACGGCGACCCCGGCCCACCCCATCACCCGCGGGTTCCACCGCAGGGCGAAGTTGCTTCTGCGGTCTTTTCGCGTTATTCGCGCCGTATGCGACAACCACCGCGATGATCTGTTTATCAATTGTCTTTAGCCGATATTTTCGATGTAGTTGACAGGGGCACACTTCGATTCGGACAGCACGGACTCTCCGGCGAAGCACGAACGCACATGCTCGCTCGTAAGTTCGATCATGCTAACGGAGTAGTGCACAAGAAACACACAGTTCACGCGAATGGGGGCTTGCGTTTCTGTCGTCCCTGCCGTCAGTCGAGCAAAACGCCCGGATTGAGGATGCGGTGGGGGTCCAGGGCGTCCTTGACCGCGTGCAGTGCCAGGGCGAAGGGAGCCGGGCGCTGGCGGTCGTAGCCGGGGCGGTGGTCGCGGCCGACGGCGTGGTGGTGGGTGATCGTCGCGCGGTGTCGGTGCAGGACGTCGCTCGCCACGGCCTTGATCTCGTCCCAGACCTGGACCTCGTCGCCCGGGCGGCCGGCGACGGCCACGGTGAAGTAGGGGGCGGCGCCGTCGGGATAGACGTGGGTGAGACGGCAGTTGACGGTGGCCTGCTGGCCGGTCGCCTTGAGGGCCGCGGCGCTCACCTCGGTGCGAACGGCGTCGATCAGGGCCGGAACCCTGTCCCAGGTGGCGGCGGTCTCGAAGGTCTCGACGACGGCACCCATGCGGGCCAGGCCGTCACGCAGATAGGGCATGCGAAGGAAGGCCGAGCGCCAGGCACTCACCGCCGCGTCGGACTTGCCGTCGGTGTCGGCTTTCGGGGTCCCGCCGTGGCCACCGTGGTCGCGGGCCAGCTCAAGGGCGGTCGCGAGGCGGTCGTCGACGGGGGCGGTCGCGGACTCGAAGCCCAGGACCAGGACGCTGGAGCCGTCTTTCGAAGCGCCGGACAACAGCGCCTCCCCGGGGTCGAGCAGGCGGCAGTTGGCCGGGGCGAGGTCGGACTGGGCGATGGCGCGAACGGCGTCCAGCGCGCGGTGGAAGTCGGTGAAGGTCACGGACGCGGAGGCCTTGTGCCGGGGGCGTTCCCGGACACGCATCCATGCCTCGGTGATGACGCCGAGCGCCCCTTCGCTGCCTAGGAAGAGCCGGTCGGGCGAGGGACCGGCACCGGAGGCCGGCAGACGCCAGGACGCACCGGTGCCGGCGGGCGTGACCACCCGCAGGGACTGCACGAAGTCGTCGATGTGGGTGTGGACGGTGGCGTAGTGGCCGCCGGCCCGGGTGGCCAGCCAGCCGCCGAGGGTGGAGAACTCGAAGCTCTGCGGGAAGTGGCGCAGGGTCAGGCCGTGCGGCCGCAACTGGTCCTCCAGCACCGGACCGAGCGCCCCCGCCTGGATGAGCGCCGAACGGCCTGCGGTGTCGACCTCCAGGACCCGGTCCATCGCGGTCATGTCGAGCGAGAGGACCGCCTCGTGCGTGTCCCCGCGGTACTCCACACCGCCGACCACCGAGGAACCGCCGCCGAACGGGATGACGGCCACGCCGTGCTCACTCGCCCAGTCCAGCAGGTCGGCCACTGCCTGGTCGTCGGTCGGGCGGGCGACCAGGTCCGGGATACGGCCGGGCTGTCCGCGCAGGGCCCGGATCACGTCCCGGTACGCCTTGCCCATGGCGTGGGATGCGCGCGCTTCGGGATCGGCGGTGACCACGTGCGCCAGGCTGCGCGGAGGTGTGGCGCCGGGGCGCCCGATGGCGAGGTCGGCGACCCGGGGTATCGGCAGTGGCCGAGGCAGGGTGCCCGGCAGCAGGGCGCCCATCGCGGCACATTCGGCGTCGTCGGGGTGGGCGTCGGCATAGCCCCAACCCCACCAGGAGCGGGTACGGGAGGTGCCGGCGTCGGTCGCGGTGGCGGACATCAAGGGTGCTCCCAGCGGCTCAGGGGGAACTTACCAAACGGTAAATTACCCTAGGGTAAGATCGAGGCCATGACAACGCTCCCCTCCAAAGCCGGCACCAAGGGCGTGCCGAGGGCCGCACGCGAACGGCAGGTTCTGGCCGCGGCCACCGAGGAGTTCGGCCGCCGGGGCTACGAGGCCACCACCGTCGCCGCGGTCGCCGCACGCGTGGGTGTCACCAAGCCGCTGCTGCACCAGTACTTCGGCAGCAAGCAGGACCTCTACCTCACCTGCCTCGACCCGGTCGGCGACCGCCTGCTGAACGCCGTCCGCACCGCGATGACCGAACCCGCCCAGGACGCGCCACCCACCCACCTGCGCGTACTGGACGCCCTGTTCACCGCGCTGGACGGGCAGCGCGAGGCATGGTTCGTCCTCTACGACGCCACGCTCCCGCCCGACAGTGAGGCCGCCCGCCGCGCGGCGTACTACCGGGGCGCCATCGACGACCTCGCCGCGAGCGGCACCGCCGATCTGCTGCACACGGCCGGATCCGCCGATCCCCTCGACGCGGACGCCCTCAAGTACGCCTGGCGCGGGCTGTGCACCGCCCTGGTCCGCTGGTGGATCAACCATCCCGACCAGTCGCCCGAGGCCATGACCCGACGCTGCGCACGGCTCTTCGCCGCGGCCCGGTCCATCGGATCCGCCGAGGGCGACGAGGCGTGAGCCGCATCGACGCGGGGGTGGATTTCCGAACGTGAGTCCCTGAAACGGCAGACGCCTCAGCGACCGACAGACCTACGGCCCAGTCGCATCAGCGGTACACCGGCAGCCGCGACGGCGCACACCGCCAGCGCCACGGGAAGCACTCCGGCCCACTCCGGAGCCGCCCGCAGCAGCGCCACCGAGAACCCGGCTCCCGCCACCAGGGCTGCCAGCCGAACCGGCACCCAGTGATCCGGACGGCCCGCTCCCGCGCCCTTCACGATGTACGTCGCCAGCGTGCCGGTGAGATAGGTGGTCGGGGCCGCCGCCCGTCCGGCCGCCACCATCGCCGCCGACTGGATGCCCATCGTCGCCGCGGCCCCGAACTGAAGGACGTCACGCGCCGTATGGCCCGGCTCCCCGCCCAGGGCGGCCCAGATCCCCGCGCCCACGGTCAGCAGGAGCACCTCGGCGACGAGGCAGAACATCACCGGCGGCGACCAATGCGTGACCACGCTCGCGCCCCGACGGGTGAACGCCGCGGTGACGGCCGCGCCCACGGCGAAGCCCGTCAACGCCAGCACCGCAGCGGTGACCCCCGTCCCCTGCCCCCGGCCGATCGCCATCCCGAGCAGCGCGATGTTGCTCGTCATGACGCCGGCGAAGACATGGTCCAGCGCGACGAAGGAGATGGCCTCCACGGCGCCGGAGGCCGCGACCAGAAGGACGACGGCCAGTCGCAGGGCGACGCCCGGTTCGGTCGGTGGTTGCGCCGGCTGCTCGCCGGTTCGCCCTTCCCGTGGGTCACTCACAGTGAGCGAGCATAACGACAGGTAGGGGCGAGTCGCGGTTTCAGAGACCGGCTGCGCCCGCCCGGACCTCAGGGCGGGCGCTCTCCCGGCGCAGTCGTTGCGCCTCCTCGAAGAGGCGGTTCGTGTGCTGGGCGAGCACGCCACCCAGGAGCAGCTCCGGAGAGTAGAAGGAGCTTGCCGAGGCGGCCACCTGCCGTGCGGTGAGGTCGATCTGGATGACTCCGGTGCGGCGGATCTCGTCGATCGAGCTGCCCCAGACGACGCGCCGCAGATTGGCCCATGCCATCGCGCTCATGCACATCGAGCAGGGCTCCGCGGTGGTGTAGAGGGTGGTGTCGGACCAGCCCTGGTTGCCCTGCCGGCTTACGTAGTCGTTCATCGCGACCATCTCGCCGTGCAGGACCGGGCTGACGTCCCCGGTGTTGACCCCGCTGCCCAGGATCTCGCCGGTCCGGGCGTGGACGATCACCGCGCCGAACGGCCACTGAGGGTTCTTCCGTGCCTCTGCGACGGCGAGCCGCATGAAGCGGTCATGACCTTCCGGGAGCGGGCCGTCGGGGACCGGGAAGGGCACGGCGACTCCCGTCAGCGCGGCCGCGAACCTTCCGATGAACTGACGCCTGCCCGAGTCCATGTGCTGCCCCTTGTCCCACGCCCGCCGACTCCGAAAAGTATTCGGATCGTCACAGATCGTGTCCAGCATGGCTCGGGCCCATGCCTGTCAGGGCGTCTTGGCCGGCTCCCACTCGAATCCGTCCGGGTCAGTGAAGGCGCCCGCGGTGCCGCCGAGGATCACCCGGTGCGAACCGGTGCCGTCGGCGGGGACTCCGAGGTCCTTCGCCAGGCCGCGGCGCTTGTACAGCGCGAACTTGACGGGGCCGTCGGCGGACTCGAACTCGGCGTACTTGCCGCCGAAGCTTCTCGCCACGGTCAGGCCCCGGCCGACGTAGAACTGCTTGCTCGCCTTCACGTCCTCCACGCCCAGCAGCAGGACGATCTCGTCGATCTCGGCCGTGGCGGGTCCGGTGTCCTTCTTCGCCGGGGTCGCGGCCTTCCAGATCGTCCCGTCGGGTGCCTGGACGACTCCGCCGTAGCCCCACAGCGACTTCGCGGCGGGCTTCAGGACCGTGGCGCCTGCTTTCACGGCGGTGTCCAGGAAGTGGTCGACGGTGGCCGGGCGGGACACCGTGAGCGCGAGGGTGAAGCCGCGGAAACCGGTGGAGGGCGCCTCGGATTCCCGCAGGCGGATGTGGCCGTCCACCCCGAAGGCGGCGTAGAAGCGGTGAGCGGCCTCGGTGTCCGCCACCTCGAGGGTGACGGAGGCGAGGGACGCGGTGGTCGCGGTGGCTGTGTTGGTTTCCATGGCTCACACGCTAGGCGCGAGCCGGCGGCGGGAGCTTCTCGATTCCTGACCGTCTTGTCGCCCGCTGCGCGACGGATGGGTGGGCGACGGCGTGCGCGGGCACGGTTGAAGGCACCGGCCTCGGTGATCTCCGCGGCGGCGAGCCCGCGCCGCCGCCCGGGGTGGCCGGCCGAGAGGAGGTGTGCCTGGATGGAACCGCGACGGGTGACACGACCGGTGGGGCTGTTCGTCGGCCTGTGCACGCTGGATGTCATCCAGCTCGTCGATCACGTCCCGGCGTCCGACGAGAAGCTGACCGCCCGTGAACAGACCGTGGCCGCGGGCGGCCCGGCCACGAACGCCGCCGTCACCTTCGCCCACCTCGGCGGCACCGCCACGCTGCTCACCGCCATCGGCTCCCATCCGCTGGCGCCGGCGGTCACGGCGGATCTCGACCGGGCGGGCGTGACCGTGTCGGACCTCGCGCCCCACTCGGCCGACCCGCCCGCCGTGTCGTCCATCATGGTCACAGCCGCCGGCGGACAACGAGCCGTCGTCTCGACCAACGCCGCCGCACACCGGCTCGCCCCGCCCGGCGGCCTAGACGCGCAGGTGGCCGCCTGCGACATCGTCCAACTCGACGGCCACCACATGGCGCTGGCCACCGCCACCGCGCGGGCCGCACGCGCCGCCGGCCGCCGTACCGTCCTCGACGCGGGCAGCTGGAAGCCGGGCACGGTGCGCCTCCTGCCCCACATCGACGTCGCCGTCTGTTCCGCGGACTTCCACCCGCCCGGTTCCGACCGCTCCCCCGACGGAACGCTGCGGTTCCTCCGCGGGCAGGGGGTCGCGTGGGCGGCGGTCACCCGGGGCGGGCAGCCCCTCGTGTGGGCCGGCCCCGACGGCGGCGGGACGATCGAGGTGCCCGCCGTGCCGGTGGCGGACACCCTCGGCGCCGGTGACGTCCTGCACGGAGCCCTGACGCATCACCTGGCCGGGCAGCGACAGCTGACCGAAGAGCAGTTCGTCCGCGCTCTGCGTGCCGCCGCCCTCGTGGCATCCGAGTCGTGCACCTCGTTCGGCACCCGATCCTGGATGCGCCGCCCCGGTTCGCCGTAGCCCTGGGTGAGGGGTGTCGGTAGGGCCACCCCGTGTCCGGTGTCCAGGCCCAGGGACGGGCGGCGCCGCGGCCGGGAGGATTCATGACGTCGGAAACGAGCCGACGAGATGAACCCGTCACCGGACTTCGGGGGATCCCATGAACGAGACCTTCGCCAGGCGTCTGTCGGGCCTGGCCGCCCTCTGCACAGCGGCCCTGCTGATCATCGAGGTGCCGCTGTACTTCGTCTACTCCGGTCCGCCGCCGGACTCCAACGTCCTGGCCAGGCTGCTGATCGCGATCGTCGCGCTGGCGTTCCTGATCGTGTTCGTGACGGCCTTCCGCGAGCTGATCAAGCGGGTGGACCCGGGCCATGAGTGGGTGGGTTCGATGGCGTTCGCCACCGGCCTGGTCTACGCGACGGTCACCCTGGTCTCCAGCGGGCTGGAAGCCGGGGCGGTCATCGCCGCCGACCATGCCATCGATCCGACCATCAGCGTCAGTGGCACCTACATCCTCTACGGGTCGATCGGGCGGCTGATGCTGGCGCTGTTCCTGACCGCCGTGGGCTACGGCATCTCCCGCACGAACCTCCTGCCCCGCTGGACCGGGCGCTCCGCCTACGTCCTGGCCGGGATCAACCTGGTCTTCGTACCGTCGCTGTTCTTCGGCAACGAGCCGGCGAACTTCTACGCCGCGAACGGCTGGGGCACCACCGCCTCGATGGGTGCGCTCCTCAGCTACTGGCTGCTCGCGCTCGGCATCTCGACGTACCGCAGCGCCACCCGCCGTGCGTCGTCGGCCGGGGCGCCGTCCCCGGGGCACTGACGGGGCGCCTCGCCCGACGCCACCCACCGGCCGTGCGGCCGGTGGGTGGCGTCGCTGCGGGCGCCGGGGCACGGCAGGGTGTATCCAGAACGTATGGTGCCGCGACGCCTCAAAGATCATCGTTGGTCACAGGAGCCACGCATGGCGCTGATGGCAGTGCCGATCGCGCTGATCGTGATCGTCACGGCGGTCGACATCCTGGCTCCGTCCCGCGTTCACCTCGGGCCGTTCCTGGTGGCCGCCCCCGCCGTCACCGCGTCGTTCGCCGGTCCCCGCGCGACCGCGTGCATCGGCGCGCTCGCGGTCACGGCCCAGGCCGTGGTGGCGGCCGTGCGCACCAGCCTCGTCGATCTGAACCACTCCGTGCAGCTGATCACTCTGATCCTGATGTCCGCGTTCGTGACCTACTTCGCGGCCTGGCGGGAGAACCACGAAAGGGAGCTGGTGCAGCTGCGGTCGGTTGCGACAGCCGCGCAGGAGGTCGTCCTCAAGCCGCTCCCCCAGCGGGTCGGTCCGCTGCGCATCGCGTCCGTCTATCTGGCGGCCGAGTCCGAGGCACAGATCGGCGGCGATCTGTACGCCGCCGCTCGCACCGAGCACGGGACCCGGATCGTCATCGGCGATGTCCGGGGCAAGGGCCTGGAAGCGGTCGGCGATGCCGCCCTCCTGCTCGGCGCGTTCCGGGGCGCGGCCCACAGACAGGCCGATCTCTCGGCGCTCATGGAGTTCCTGGAGGGAACCGTCTCCTCGGACCTGGACGACCCCGCGGCTCCCGAGGACGCGACCGAGGACCGCGGCGAGGCGTTCATCACCGCCGCGGCGCTGGACCTCCCCGACGCGGAGCCGCTCCTCCACCTGATCAACTGCGGGCATCCCCCGCCTCTGCTGCTGCGCCACGGCCGGATCAGCGCCCTGGAAGTGCGCAGCCCGGCGCCGCCGCTGGGTCTCACCGAGTTCGTGACGACCGAGCTGGCCGAGGAGACGTTCGACTTCCGGCCGGGCGACATCGCCCTTCTGTACACGGACGGTGTCATCGAGGCCCGCGACGGGGACGGCACCTTCTACCCGCTCGCCGAGCGGATGGCGGGCAAGGCCGGCAAGGGTCCCGACGCCCTCCTCGCCAACCTGTGCAAGGACCTGTTGCGGCACGTCGGCGGACACCTCGGGGATGATGCCGCGATGGTGGCGATCGAGCGCCTGCCGGAGTCCTCCTGACGGTGCCCGTGCCCGCCGGCGGTGCCCGGGGCGCGGCACGACGCCGCCTCGGACGGGGCCCGACGGTGCCGGCGACGCCGCCGAGTCGTCCGGTCGGCCGGTCGTAAGAGACGGGCCTCGTTCGACGGGTCGTAACCATCGCTTCTTCGCCATGGCATGGGCTGGACTCAGCCTGGGTCCCGTTCAAGACCCGTTCCGGCGGCGCCCCAGGGGGCCGTTTGAGGAGAAATCGAACGATGCTTCCTGTGATCCGGCGCAATCTCGGCGTCCTCGCCCTCGGTGCCACTTCCCTTCTCGTCCTGGCCGGCTGCGGTGAGAGCGCGGCGACGAAATCCACCACCTCGTCGGACGGAAACGGCGGTGACACGCTGGTGATGGCCGCCGTCCCGGCCGAGAACTCCACGGACCTCAAGGCTTCCTACGCATCCGTGATCAAAATGCTGGAGAAGGAGACCGGTAAGACCATCACCTTCCAGAAGGCGACGAATTACGCGGCCGTCATCGAGGGACAGCGCTCCGGCAAGATCCAGATCGCGGCCTACGGCCCGTTCTCCTATGTCCAGGCCAAGAGCTCCGGAGTGAAGGCGACGCCCGTCGCCGCCGGTGTCGAGAACAAGGGCGACAAGCCCGGCTACCGTTCCTACGCCATGGTGAAGTCGGGCTCTCCGATCAAGGATCTCAAGGGTTTCGCGGGCAAGAAGGTCTGCTTCGTCGACCCCAACTCGACCTCCGGCTACCTGTACCCGCGCTCCGGGCTGCTGGACGCCGGAGTGGACGTGGAGAAGGGCATCACCCCGGTGATGGCCGGTGGCCACGACGCGTCCGTGCTCGCCGTGAAGAGCGGCCAGTGCGAGGCCGGTTTCGCCTACGACACCATGGTCGACAAGCAGCTGATCGAAAAGGGTCAGCTCAAGAAGGGCGAGATCACCACGCTGTGGAAGTCCGACCTCATTCCCGGCTCCCCGGTGGCGATCAGTGACGATCTCGACGCCGAACTGAAGCAGAAGATCACGAACGCCTTCCGGACGATGGCCAACGTCGACTACCTGAAGGCCCACGGTTTCTGCGCCGAGGGTGGAAAGTGCGAGGTCGACGACGCCGGCGACTGGGGTTACGCGACGGTGGGCGACGCCGACTACGACGGTGTCCGCAAGGTCTGCGAGGTCACGCGGGACAAGCAGTGCGTGGAGTCCTGACCCGCACCCGCGGTTCCCATCCAGCGCGACACCCATAAGCGGCAGACCGGGATTGCGGTGCCACTCGGCCCCGCAATTCCGGTTTTCCCTACGCCAGTTCAGTTCACCGAAAGAGCCGGAGCGACCATGACCACGGACCATCTGCCCGAGACCGTCGTGCGATTCGAGGGTGTGAGCAAACAATTCGATTCCGATGTGCGCGCACTCGACGACGTCTCGCTCACCGTGCGGGCCGGGGAGATGGTCGTGCTGCTCGGACTCTCCGGGTCCGGCAAGTCGACGCTGCTGCGCCACGTCGACGGACTCCAGCGGGCCACCGACGGCACGGTCGCCGTGCTCGGCACCGACGTGGGCCGCGCCCGGGGGACGCAGTTGCGCCGGCTGCGGCGTCGGATCGGCTTCGTCTTCCAGCAGTTCCATCTCGTCGGCAGCCTCACGGTGCTGGAGAACGTGTGCACCGGCGCGCTCGGCCGGCTGCGCGGCCCGCGCCTGGGGCTCCTCACCTACCCCCAGTCGGTGCGGCGCGAGGCGCTGCGGCACCTGGAACGCGTGGGTCTGATGGGCCAGGCCTTCCAGCGGGCGGACACCCTCTCCGGCGGTCAGCAGCAGCGCGTCGCCGTCGCCCGGGCCCTGATGCAGCGACCCGAGATCCTGCTCGCCGACGAGCCCGTCGCCTCGCTCGACCCGGAGTCCTCGGCGCAGATCATGCGGCTCATCAAGGAGATCGGCGAGGAGGAGCGGCTCACGGTGCTGTGCAGTCTCCACCAGGTCGACCTGGCGCTCTCCTGGGGCCACCGGATCGTCGGCCTGCGCGGCGGCCGCGTCCTGATGGACCGTGCCGTGTCCGGTCTGACCCGGGACGATGTGATGTCGGTGTACGCCGGGCTGGGCGTCCCGTCCCCGGCGGTTCTCGCGGCGACGGCGGGCTGAGGCCGTGACCGTGTCGACCACGACGCCGCCCTCCCCCACGCCGACGAAGCGAACCGCCGACACCCACCGGACCGCGCCCCGGCCCCGGGCGGGCGGCCTCGTCGCGCTGCTCGTCATGGCCGCGCTGACCGGCTTCGCCTGCTGGGCCTTCGCCGACCTGCGGATCAACGCCGCCACCCTCGTGGACAGCGCCTCGAACGCGGCGGACTTCGCCGGGCGGATGTTCCCGCTCGACTTCCCGCCCCCGGCCGAGCTGCTGCGGCTGTGCGGGCAGACGATGGCCGTCGTGGTGTGCGCGACGCTGCTGTCGGTGCTGCTCAGCGTCCCGGTGGCGGTGCTGGCCGCCGGCAACACCACTCCGCATCCGAGCGCCCGGTTCGCCGCGCGCGGTGTCGTCGTGCTCGCCCGGGCCGTACCGGACGTGGTGCTGGCGATCGTCTTCTTCCGTGTCTTCGGGCTCGGCGCGCTGACCGGCGTCCTGGCCATGGGCCTGCACTCCGTCGGCATGGTCGGCAAGATGTACGCCGACGCCATCGAGCAGATCGACGAGGGACCGCGGACCGCCGTACGCGCCACCGGCGCCGGCCGGCTCCAGCAGCTGGTCTCCGGGGTGCTGCCCCAGGTGCTGCCGTCGCTGGTGGCCAACGCCCTGCACCGGCTCGACATCAATCTGAGGATCTCGGTCGTCCTGGGATTCGTCGGCGTGAACGGCCTCGGCTTCGAGATCGCCGGGGCGCTGAACGCCCTCGACTACCGGCGGGGCATGGCGCTCGCGCTGGTCGTGCTGGTGCTGTGCGTCCTGGTGGAACTGGTCTCCGGGGCCATCCGCCGGGCGCTGCTGCGGGGCGCCGACACCGGCGGGCGCAAACGGGGCGCCCGGACGCGGCGTGGGACGGGTGGGCGTACCGCGCCGGTCCCCGCCGGCGCCTCCCTGGCCGCCGTCCCGTCCGCCGTCGGCCCCGCCGCCGAACGGCGCGTCGGTCCGCCGTGGAACGCCCGCCGTGTCCGCCGTACCGCCTACGCGGGCGTCACCGTGCTCGCGCTGGTCGCCTCCGTGTGGGGCGCCGGTCTGGCGCCGGGCCAGTTCTTCGGGGCGCTCGGCAACATCGGCGGCACCCTCGGGCTGTTCTGGCCGCCGCAGACCGGCGGCATCATGCCCGTTCTGCTGTCCGACCTCTTCGACACGATCAAGATCGCATTCGCGGCGACCCTGATCGGCGCGGTGCTGGCGCTGCCCATCGGTGCGCTGGCCGCGCGCAATGTCGCGCCGTCGCCCGGCACGGCCGCCGTGTTCCGGGTCGTGGTGGTGCTGGTGCGCGGGATACCGGAGCTCGTCCTCGCGATCGTCTTCGTGGTGATCACGGGTCTGGGCGCGGTGGCCGGGGCGCTGGCTCTCGGCGTCGGCGCGGTGGGGCTGCTCGGCAAGCTCGTCGCCGACTCCCTGGAGGAGGTCGACCCGGGAGTGGAGGCCGCGGTGCGGGCCACGGGTGCCGGGCGCTGGCAGGTCTTCTGCTCGGCGACGCTGCCGCAGGCCGCGCCCGCGTTCGTCGGGCACGTCCTCTACCAGCTCGACGTCAACATCCGCTCCGCGACGCTGCTGGGCATCGTCGGCGCGGGCGGTATCGGTTTCGACCTCCTCAACGCCTCGCGCGTCCTGGACTTCGGGGTCGTCACCACCGTGCTGCTGATGGTGTTCGCCACCGTGCTCGCCGTGGAGCTGCTGGCGGTGTGGTTGCGCCGGGTCGTCCGCTGACGGACGGCCACCGGTCGTACGGCTCCGCTTGGACACGAGGTCTTCCGTCAAGGCATCCATGGAATCCAAGGGAAAAGGCCGTTCCGAACCGCGAAACAACTGACACGGCTGTTCACACTCCCGGTCGGAGGCGTTGGTCGGCAGCAGGTTGTCCGGACGACTTGGCCGACGAGAGTTCCTCATGTGAGTGCGACCAGGTATCTGGAGATCGCGGAGCAGTTGTCCGCCGAGCTGGCCGAGTGCCCCAGGGGCACCCGGGTCGCCAGCGAGGCAGAGATCGCCCGGCGGTTCGGCGTGGGCCGGGCCGCCGCACGGGCGGCCGTCCAGGAGTTGGAACGCCGGTTCGTCGTCCGCCGGACCCAGGGGTCGGGCACGTACGTCAACCGGCGTATCGACTACGTCATCTCGCGCAGCGTCCCACCGTCGTGGTCCGCCACGATCTCGGCGGCCGGCGCGACGCCCCGGGCGCTGGTCAAGTCGGTGCGCAGGATCCCTCTGCCCGCCGGCCTCGCGGAACGGTTCGAGCGACCCGCCGGCACGCCCGTGCACGAGGTGGAGCGCGAGTTCTACATCGACGACCTCCTCGCCTCCTGGGTCCATGAGTGGATCCCGGTGGACGAGGTGCCCGACCTGGATCTGGCGTTGCACACCGTCGACTCCCTCGACGTGGTGCTCCGGCAGATGGGGCGGGTGCGGCCGACCCGGGCCTGGTGTCGGGTCAGCATCGACGTCCCGCCGCCGGAGGCCCTGCGCGCCCTGCGGGTGGAGAGCAGCCTGCCGGCGTGGCTGGTGGAGAGCGTCAGCCGCGACGAGACGTCCGGCAACGTCCTGATGTGCAGCCGCACCTGGACCCGCGCCGACGCCCTTCGCGTCGTCGTCGAGCTCGACGAAGAGGCCGTGACCGACGTGACCGTCGCACCACAGGGCGCTCCGGCGCCACAGACAGCGAGCACCGCAAGGAACTGGGAGTAGTGGTGACACACGAGTTGAGCAGGGAGCGACGCAGTGCCCTGCTGGCCGAGGCCGACAGGGCCGAACTGATCGAAATGGCCGACGCCTGCATCGCCGACGGCGCCCGGGTACGGGTCCTGGTGGCCCCCGAGGTCGGCTGTGTGACCGCGCAGGTCCGCGAACCGGTCCTGGAACAGAGGTTCCTGCTCGGTGACGTCCTGGCCTGCCGTGCCGAGGTCGAGCTGGACGGTCATCGCGGCTGGGCCATGCGCCTCGGTGACGATCGCGCGGCCGTGCTGGCCGCGGCGGTGCTCGACGCCGAGGTGGAGGCCGGCCGGTCCCGGGCCGCCGACGTCGACCTGCTGTGCGCACGGGTCGCGGACCGCCGGGAGCGGCGGGAGAGCCAGGAGTGGGCGGAACTCGCCCCGACCGTAGTCGAGTTCGAGGAGCTGACGTGACCGCCGTCGAAACCGTGCCGAGGCCGGCCCACGACGCCTTCGGGACCGCGGAGCTGGTGAGTGCGGCCAAGCTGCGCCCCGACCAGGCGCAAGGTGTCTTCCGCGCCGTGCTGGACGCCCTCGCGCGGCCCGGCACCGTGACCCGCTTCCCCGCCTCCGTGGCCGCCGAGGTTCCACCCGCGCTGCTGCCGGTGCTCGCGCTGGCGGATCTCGGCAGTGGCATCCACGTCCTGGAGGAGGACGGCGTCCGGCGCTGGTCGGACGTGGTGGGCCTGGCGACCAACGCCCCGGTGGTGCCGCTGGAGCTGGCCCGGCTCGTAGCCGCCGTACGGGCCGTGGAGCCCGGCGAGATCCTGCGGCTGGCGCGGGGCGGCGCTCAGGCACCGGAGGACGGCGCCGTGCTGTGCCTGCCCGTGACCGCGCTGGAGGGCGGGCCGCACACCTGGCGGCTGTCCGGGCCCGGCGTCCCGGGTGAGCGGGACGTGGCTCCCGCCGGTCTGCCGGACGGGTTCGTCGAGGCACGCGCCGAGGCCGTCGGCGGTTTCCCCGCCGGGGTCGACCTGGTGCTCGCCGCACCGGACGGCAGCCTGATGGGCCTGCCGCGCAGCACCAGCGTCACCGTCATCGCCGATGCCGTGTCCGAGGAGAAGAGCTGATGGGGTACTCGGGAGCACGCGGAGGACTGGAGGCGATCCTCGCCGCCGAGGACCTCGTCCGCCGCAAGCGCGACCACGCGCCCGCGCCCTGGGCGTCCACCGAGCAGATCACGGCCCGGTTCCGGCTGGCCGTGGACCGGGTGATGGGCGAGGCCGGGCTGTACGACGAGCCGACCGCAGCCGCCGCTTTCCGCCAGGCCGAGGGCGACACGCTGGAGGCCTCGCACCTGTTGCGCGCCCAGCGGTCCACCCTGCCGCGCCTCGCGGTCAGCGAGCCCGTCGACCCGGGCGACATGACCGTGCTGCGTCGGATCGTGCCGGCGTTCCGCGAGCCGGACGGACCTCAGCTCCTCGGCCGTACCTCCGACTACACGGGCCGGCTGCTGGAGCAGCCCGAGGGCGCTCCGGAGGTTCGGCCCGAAAGTCCCGCCGCCGTGGGCACCGCCGAGCGCACCGACGAGCAGCGCAACCCGCGCCGGTTCCTCGACCTGCTGCGCAAGATGGAGCTGGTCGCCGAGGGCCGCACCGGTGACGACCCGGAGCCGCACGACATCACCCGCAAGCCGGCCCGGCCGCCGGCCGACCGGTCCGCCGTCCTGGCTGCCATGGCCCGTGCGGAGTCCGGTGCGCTGATCGCCCTGTGGTACCGCTCGGTGCTCGGTCCGGACGGCGACGTGCACGAGATCACCCTGGGCGAGCTGAGGCACGGCCGGCTGCCGCTGCGCGTACGGCACCCGTACACCGGAAACCCGGTGGCCGTGGGCGAGTTCCGGGTCACCGAGGCCGAGGCCATCGAGGACCTGGACGGCGCCGAGGAGGACCGTACCCGCTTCGACGTCGGCTACGGACTGTGCTTCGGGCACAACGAGCGCAAGGCGATCGCCATGGCCAACCTGGACATCGCCAACCGCCGGTTCGGCCGCAGCGGGCCGCTGGAGCAGCTGCTCCTGCTCACGCTGGACGGCCTCGACTCGGGCGGCTTCCTGGAGCACCTGAAGCTCCCCCACTACGTCACGTTCCGCTCGATGGTCGAGCGCAAGCAAGCCATGCGGGCGGCCGTCGAGGCGGGCGAGGACCTGCCGGACCGGGCCGCCGAGCCCGCGGGAAAGGAATGCCGATGACCACGGCACACCAGGCCTCCATCAGTGCGCTCGTCGCCGAGGCGGACGCGGGTCGCCCGCCGGCCGGGATCCTCGACGAGGACGCCAAGCGCGAGATCCGCCGTGCCTCGCTCGCCGCGGTCTGCGTGCCGGGTTACCAAGTCCCTTTCGGCTCCCGGGAGATGCCGGTCGCGCGGGGCTGGGGCTCGGGCGGACTTCAGGTCACCCTCGGTGTGATCGGCGCCGAGGACACGGTGAAGGTGATCGACCAGGGCGACGACGCCGGCGTCAACGCCACCAACCTGCGCCGGATGATCGCGCAGAGCACCGGGTGCGAAGAGTCCGCCGACACCCGTGAGGCGACGGTCGTACAGACCCGGCACCGGGTTCCCGAGGAGGCGCTCGGCGACCGGCACGTGGTGGTCTACCAGGTGCCGGTGCCCGAACCGCTGCGCGGCGTGCAGAAGTCGGTGGCCGAGTGCGCGCGGATGCACGCCGAGGGCGACTACTCCGCGATGTGGGTCAGCCTGTACGAGGACATCGTCCGCAACGGCATGATCACCGCGAGCACCGGCTACCCGGTGCTGGTCGGCGGCCGCTATGTGATGGCGACCAGTCCCATCCCGCGCTGGGACGTGCCCCGGCTGGACCAGGCGGAGCACCTCAACCTCTTCGGCGCCGGCCGGGAGAAGCGCATCTACGCCGTGCCGCCGCACACCGAGGTACGGCCCCTCACCTTCGACGACGTGCCCTTCGAGGTCGAGCACGAGCCGGGCGGGCGCTGCAAGTTCTGCGGCAGCGACGACGTCTACCTCGTGAACGCGGGGACCGAGGGCGCCTTCGCGTGCAGCGACACCGAGTGGTGCGCGCGGGTCCAGGCGGGGGACGCCGACACCGCCGCCCACCGTGAGCGCGCTCCGCTCGGCATGCTGCCCGATCCGGCGGCCCGGGCGGGGCGGCGCGCCGCCCCCGAGGCACCGACGGCCGCCGCGGACGACACACCCGCGCCGGCCCGCAAGGCCCCTGCGGGCGGCCCCGAATGGGCCCTGCGGGTCGACGGCATCGGCAAGGTGCACGGCGCGGGCGGCGCTTCGGCCGTACCGGGCACGGGTCCCGAGCACGGCACCGCGGTCAGCCCGGCCACGGGTGCGGTGGTGGCCGCCTGGGACGTCTCCTTCGACGTCGCGCCGGGCGAGGCCCTGGGCGTCATCGGTGAGTCGGGCTCCGGCAAGTCCACCGTGCTGCGCTCCGTCATCGGCGACGAGCCGGCCACGGCTGGCCGCGTGCACCTCGCCACGGTGGACGGCGGCGCGACCGACGTGCTGACCCTGCCCGCGGCGGTACGGCGACGGCTGCGCATCGACTCGATGGCCGTGGTCTACCAAGATCCGGCCGCCGGACTCGACCTGCGCGTCTCCGCCGGCGGCAACATCGCCGAGCGACTGACCGCGGCGGGCTGGCGCGGCTACCACGCCATCCGGCGCCGGGCGGCCGAGCTGCTCGACCGGGTCGAGGTGCCGCTGTCCCGGATGGACGACCCCGTGCACACCTTCTCCGGCGGTATGCGCCAGCGCGTGCAGATCGCCAAGGCCCTGGCCACCGAGCCGCCCGTGCTGCTGCTCGACGAGCCCACCACCGGTCTCGACGCCTCCGTCGCCGCCGGCGTGCTCGACCTGCTGCGCGGCCTGCTCGCCGAACGGGACGTCGCCGCCGTGGTCGTCAGCCACGACTTCTCGGTGATCGAGGCGCTGACCGACCGCACGCTCGTCATGCAGACGGGCCGGGTCGTCGAACAGGGCCTGACCGACCAGCTCTTCCACGATCCCCACCACCCCTACACCCAGCGGCTCGTCGCCGCCGCCCGGAGGTGAGCCAGGTGAGTACCGCCGCGTCCCAGGACGCCGTCCTCTCCGTACGCGCCCTGTCCAAGTCCTTCACCCTGCACAGCATCGACGGCCGTGTCGTCCCGTCCCTGCACGGCGTCGACCTCGACGTCGCCACGGGCGAGCACGTCGCCCTCGCGGGCCCCTCCGGGGCCGGCAAGTCCTCGCTGCTGCGCTGCGTGTACCGCACCTATCTGCCGGACTCCGGTTCCGTACGGCTGCGTACGGCGGCCGGGCCGGTCGAGCTGACCACGCTGCCGGACCGGGCCATGGCCCGGCTGCGCGGCCGGGAGTTCGGCTATGTCTCGCAGTTCCTCGCCGCTCCGCCGCGCACCGGCCCGCTGGAGGTGGTCGCCGCGACCGCCCGGCGCCGCGGACTCGACCGCGGTGCGGCCCGCGACGCCGCGGCGGCCGCGCTGCGCCGGCTGAACCTGGACGAAGCGCTCTGGGACGTCGACTGCGGGGTGCTGTCCGGCGGTGAGCGCCAGCGGGTGAACCTCGCCGCGGGCACGGTGCAGCCTCCCCGGCTGCTGCTGCTCGACGAGCCGGTCTCCGCGCTCGACCCGGCCAACCGGGAGGCCGCGCTGGAGCTGATCGACTCACTGGCGGGGCAGGGCGTCGCCGTGCTCGCCGTCTTCCACGACATGGACGCCATCCGGCAGTTGGCGTCCCGGGTGGTGTTCGTCAGCGACGGACGGATCGCCCGGCAGGGCACGCCGGCGCAGATGCTGGAGGCAGCCGCATGAGCACGCAACTGATCGGCAGCCGACCGGCCGAGGGATGGACGCTGGGCGGCCCGCCCGCGGACTACGTGCTCGGGCACGTACGGGCGGTGCTGCCCGACCGGGTGCTCGACGACGCGCTCGTCGCCGTGCGCGACGGCCGGATCGCCGCCGTCGAACCGCACCCGGCCGGTGTCGAGGCCGACGTCGACGGGCAGGGCCTGCTGTGTCTGCCCGGCCTGGTGGACGTGCACAGCGACGGCCTGGAGAAGGAGATGCTGCCCCGGCCCGGCGCCGAACTGCCGCTGGAGTTCGCGCTGTTGTCCTTCGAGGGCAAGCTGCGCGCGGCCGGGGTCACGACCGCGTTCCACGGCGCGGCGTTCGAGGAGAGCGGCGGGCGCGGGATGCGCCGCACCCTGGAGAACGCGCGGCGGATCTGTACGGCCGTGGAGAGCCGGGGCGGCGAGGGGCTGGTGGACCACCGGGTCCTGCACCGCCTGGACGTCCGCTGCCCCGAGGGTCTGGCGGGGCTTCGGCAGCGGCTGGAGGAGGCCGACGGGGAGCCGGTGCTCGTGTCGCACGAGGACCACACGCCCGGCCAGGGCCAGTACGCGGACCGGGCCTACTACGAGCGGTATCTGGTCGGCACCCGTGGGGTCACCGAGGACGAGGCGCGTGCCTACGTCGACCGGCTGATCGTGGAGCGGGACGGCCGGCTCGACGTCCGTGAGGAGGCGATGGACTGGCTCGGCGAGCAGGCCCGCGCGGGCCGGATCCGGCTGCTGGGCCACGACCCCAGCTCGCCCCGGGAGATCGAGGAGCTGTGCGAACGGGGTGGCTCGGTCGCCGAGTTCCCCACCACGACGGACGCCGCCAAGGCGGCGCGCGAGCACGGCATGCCGGTGGTGATGGGCGCGCCGAACGTCCTGCGCGGCCACTCGCACAACGGCAACGCCTCGGGCCGGGAACTGGTCGCCCGTGGTCTGGTCACCGCGCTCGCCTCCGACTATCTGCCGTCGGGACTGCTCGGGGCGGCGCTGCTGCTCGCCGAGGAGGGGCTGGCTCCGCTGCCGGAGGCGGTCGGTCTGGTCACCGGCGGTGCCGCGGACGTCGCCGGTCTGCGTGACCGGGGGCGGCTGGAGGCGGGTCTGCGGGCCGACCTGGTGCTGGCGGAACCGGGGCGCCCCTGGCCGGTCGTCGCGGCGGTGCTGCGCGCGGTCCCGGGAGGTGGTGCGGCATGAGCGGCCTTATCACCTGGCCGGTGCCCGAACCGGTGCTGCCGTCCGGCGTCCACCCGGCGCTGGCCGAGGCCACCCGGGCCGCCGTGGGCGCGTTCCGGACGGCGCGCGAGACGTACGACCGGGCCCAGCTGGCCGAGAAGGTGCAGCAGGGCGCGGACGGGACGCCGACGATGCGGCTGGACATCCTGGTGGACACCGCGATCGCCGAGGTCGTGGACGCCCACCGGATCAACCTGCTCAGCGAGGAACTGGGGCACATCGACAACGGCTCCGCCGTCACACTCGTCACCGACCCGGTGGACGGCACGGCGAACGCCGCCTCGGGTGTCCCGCTGTCCGCCTTCGCGGGCGTCATCGCCGTGGACGGCGTGCCGACCGAGGCGCTGACCTGCTGGCTGGACACCGGGCGCTGCTGGCACACGGTGGCCGGTCAGCCGTCGCCGTACCGCACGACCGGCCGCACCGAGCTGGACGGCGCCGCGGTCAGTCTCCTGCGCCCCCAGCCGCACATCGCCGACGCCTGGTGGCGGGTGGCGAACCGGGCCGCCAGGATCCGCATCCTGTCGACGAGTTGCCTGGAGGCGGTACTGGTGGCCGAGGGCTCGACGGACGCCTTCGCCGACGCCGGCTCCGACACGCACCGGATCGTGGACCTGGCGGCCGCGATGCTCACCGTGCCCGCGGCGGGCGGCGCGGTCATCGATGTGCACGGCCGCCCCCTGGAGATCGACCCCGATCTCACCCGTCGCTGGTCGGGCGTGGTCGCGGCGACCCCGCGGCTCGCCGAGGAACTCGCGGAGACGATCCGCACCACGGAGGAACGATGACCACCCACACCCCTCAGGCTCCGCTCTCGGACGAGGAACTGACCGCGCTGATCGACGGCCTGGCGGGCCTGCCGTACGGCGGTGAGGCGGTCGACCAGCGCACGCACGCGCTCCAGACGGCCTGGCTGGCGGCGGACGCGGGAGCGGACGACGAACTGGTCGTGGCGGCGGCGCTGCACGACATCGGACGCGCCCGGCCCGTGCGGACCGAACACCCGGGCCTGCCGCACGAGTTGGCGGGTGCCGCGTTCGCCCGGCGCCGGCTGGGTGAGCGGGCGGCGTGGGTCATCGCCCAGCACGTGCCGGCCAAGCGTTACCTGGTGGCGACCGACCCGGCGTACCGCGCCCTGCTGAGCCCGGTGTCCATCGCCTCGCTGAAGGTGCAGGGCGGCCCGATGGACGAGGACGAGGTGGCCGAATTCGCGGCGCATCCGCTGGCCGAGGAGGCGGTGGCGCTGCGCCGCTGGGACGACGCGGCAAAGGACCCGGACGGCCCGCTGCTCCCGATGCCGGCGCTGCTGGCGGCCCATGCCCGCTGCATCGCCTGGGGGCGGGACTGACCAGGGCGGTTCAAGGACCGTGCCGCGGTTCCCGGGCCTGCGCGCCCGGGTCCGCGGTGTCCGGTCGTGGAGGTGCCACGGGCTCCAGGGAGAGGGCGAGGACGGCT
Source organism: Streptomyces sp. NPDC098781 (assembly GCF_044759995.1). Classification (NCBI taxonomy): domain Bacteria; kingdom Bacillati; phylum Actinomycetota; class Actinomycetes; order Kitasatosporales; family Streptomycetaceae; genus Streptomyces; species Streptomyces sp. NPDC098781. The sequence continues at coordinate 1,190,682 of NZ_JBIWAK010000001.1, read as the reverse complement.
CGGTCGTCCTCGTCGGACGCGGCCGACCAGCGTTCCGCGTCCCTCCGTACGAAGGACACCACGGTCTCCGGGTCGGGTGCGCGCTCGCCGGAGAAGCGTTCGTCGAGCCGGTCCAGGACCGGGTAGAAGACACCGTCGGCGTCGCGGGCCTCGCTCACCCCGTCCGTGTGCAGGACCAGTACCTCCGACGGCTCCAGCCGGTGCACGGTCGTGGCGTCCCCGTCCGGCGCCAGCGCGCCCAGCCCCAGGGGCAGTCCGGGCGCCGTGGACAACCGCCGGGCGCCGTGCGGGCCGACCACGAGGGGCGCGGGGTGGCCGCGGTCGACGATGCGTACCTGGCCGCCGTCCGGCGGGAACTCCAGCACCAGCGCGGTCACGAAGAGTTCCGGGTCGCCGCCGTCGCCGGCCGGACTGTTGCGGGCGATGCTGAGTTCCAGCCGCGCGGCCAGGCTGCTCAGGCTCCGCCATTCGTGGGCCGAGACCCGGAAGCTGCCCAGCACCGCCGCGACCGTCTGAACGGCGTCCAGCCCTTTGCCGCGGACGTCACCGATGATGACCCGCACCCCGAAGGGCGTCTCGCACACGTCGTACAGATCCCCGCCGACCATCGTGCCGCCCTCCCCCGCCTCGTAGAACCCGGCGGCGCGCACCGGGCCGAGTCTGCGCGGTACCGGGCGCAGCAGGGTCCGCTGCACGGCCTCCGCGACGGAGTTGGCCCGGATCAGATGCTGCCGGGCCCGCTCCCGCTGCCGGGCGAGCGCGACGCTCGCGATGCCGATGAGGGCTGTGGCGATGTAGGCGGCGACGTGGTGCTGTTCGTCGAGGTGGCCGGGCCGGCGGCCGGCCATCCACATCTGTAGTCCGAGGCACACCACCGTCGACAGGGCGGTGCCGCGCGGGCCGCGCGTCGCGGCGGCCAGCGGCGGTACGGCGATGAGCATGAAACTCACCGGCTCGCGGCCCCGCACGATGAACTCGGCGGCCACGTCGACGACCACCGCGGCCAGCGGCAGCCACCACACCCACCCGCGGACCGTCGGGGGCCGCAGCTCGGGGGGCACGCTCGGGCCGCTCATGGCGTGCCCTGGCTTCCGTGCCGGGGTCCGGGGGTGCCGGCGGCGGCCGGCGGGCCGGGTGGTGTCTGGCCGACGGCTTCGGGCAGCTCGGCCTCGACGCGGGTGAACTGGCGGGAGAGGCTGCGCAGCCACACATCGAGGTCGACCGAGGCGGGCAGCGGCAGCGGGGTCGGCTCCGACGGCATGGGCCGGGCGCGGTGCGGCGGCGGCCGGTCCCCGTCGCACAGGGCGGCGAGCCGGTCGGTGGTCCCGGCGAGCGCGTCGGCGCCGGCCCGTGCCCGGTCGGCGGCTGCCGGGGGCAGTGGGGTCGCGGGTCGGTCGAACCGGGGCAGCCACTCGGCGCCGAGCAGGATCTGGTTGGACGCGATCAGAACGGCGTGCCAGTCGGCGCTGACGGGCGCCTGGCTCCTCGGTTCGCTGCGGAACTGGGCGTAGGCGGACTCGGCGAGGTGCAGCCGGTGCAGGAGGGGGAACGTCGACGGGGCGGGCGCGGAGCCCGGCGGCAGGGCGGTCAGGGCGCCGACGACGCCCTTGACCAGCGGACCGCACTCCCGCAGCAGTCCCGCCATGGTGCGGCGGACCTCCCGGTGGGCGCCCGCCGGCCAGGCGAGCGTCGCGCACAGCAGTCCGATGGCGCTGCCGGTCACCACGGCCACGATCCTTGCCTCGGCCAGCAGCCAGGAGGCCGGCGCGATCTGGGCGAACGCGGTGGCCACCACCAGCGTGAACAGGCCCTGGGCCCAGGCGATGCCGAGCAGCGGTCCGACCGAGAAGGCGATCAGCATGGCCGGGGCGAGGATCGCCGCGTAGGCCTCGGTGTGCCGGTCGAGGCCCAGCAGCAGCGCCCCCGCCGCGACCGCGCCCACGAGGTTGCCGAGGACGGCCGACCGGATGGCCGACCAGGTCGCCCCCACCGTGGTCCGGCTCAGCGTCAGCACCGCCAGCAGCACCCAGAAGCCATGGGCCAGATCGAGTGAACCGGCGACCAGCCGGGCGGCGGCGAGCGCCACCGCGATGCGCGCGGCGTTCTGGAACTGCACCGAGCTCGGCGTGATGTTGCCCTTGATCCGCCGCGCCCAGAGCCGGACCGTGGCGGCCTGGGTGTACCAGAAGAGCTCGCGGGGTTCGATCGGCGGGGTGCGCCGCCCCTCCAGGCCGACCCGTACGGCGATCTCCAGGATGCGCACCGACTCGGCGACGGCCAGCAGCGCCGCCTGCCGGCGCAGCACCGCCACGGGGGGCACCTCGTCGGCGGGGCCCGACACCTGTCGGCTCCGCGTCTGCTGGAAGGCGTCGATGGCCTTGTCCATGCGTTGCGGGCCAGGGGCGGTGCGGCCCGTGCGCAGGGCGGCTACGGTCCGGTCGCACAGTGCCGACACCTGCGTCAGGAGCGAGCCGGAGGCGGGGTCGGTACGGCTCCTGCCGGGTGCGCCCGCCCCGGAGCCGTACCGGACGAGTTCGCGCAGCACCCCCATCTCGGTCAGATGGGCCAGTTGTTCGAGCAGCCGACGGGTGGCGGACCCCGCTTGGGCGAGGCCACGGACCGCGCGCCCCGGTCCCGCGGGACGTTCCGCGGGCGGGATGCATGACAGGCGCAGTCGCGCGCCCGCCGCCCGCAGAGCCTCGGGCGAGAGGTCGGTGCGTCCGGCGATGGTGTCGCCCGCCGTCGTGAGGACCTCGGCGAGGGTGGTCCGGTACGTCGGGTCGGGCGGCTGCGGCAGCAGGAACAGCTCGCACAGCGCCAGCACCAGTACTCCGAAGGTGAGTCCCCCGAGGCGCAGCCAGAGGGTGCCGGGTTCGTAGGGCGGGAAGCAGGCCAGGATGTAGAAGAGCTGGAGGCCGGGCGCCGCTCCGGCCGGGCGTGGGCCGGCGACGGCGGCGAAGGCGAGCAGGAAGCCCACGACGAGCATGCCCAGCACTGCCGCCCAGGTCCGCACCGCCAGCGCGGTTCCCAGCGTCACCAGCAGCAGGCCGACGGGAAGCGCCTTGAGCATCACCTCGGCCCGCTGCCGCCCGGAGCCGGGGATCGGTGACAGCAGGCCGAGGGAGATCGCCGCGAACAGGGAGTACAGCGCCGGCACCGGTTCGTCGAGTCCGTACACGAAGAGGTAGAAACCCGCGGACGCGGCGAGGCTCACCCGGATGGACCGGTGCAGGATCGGTGTCCACTGCGCCCGGCCCGTCACGGCACGCGCCCGCCTCGTGGCACCCGTGAGCCGAGCGGGGGGACTCTGCCGAGGACCACGAGCCGGTGCCGTACGGCCATGACGACCACGGAAGCCGCCAGGATCACCAGGCCTCCGAGGCGCAGGACGGCGTCGTAGGCGGCTTCCGGCGAGCGTTCCGGCACCATCGCCGTGATCGCGGCCGCCGCCGCGGCCAGCGCGACGCCGCCGAGCGTGACCAGGAACGTCAGCAGCACGCCCGAGGCCTCGCCGGCCCTCTCGGGCGGCACGACCTGCTGGGTGGCGACGCTGGCGAAGGTCCAGCCGAGTCCGAGGCCGAGGCCGCACCAGGCGAGCACCGGTACGTACAGCCACCAGTCGGTGACCTGGGCGAGCGCGATCATGCCGGTGCCGGCGACCGCTCCGGCCAGCGCCATCACCACCGTCGGCCGCAGGTGCGCGGACAGCCGCGCGCCGAGCGGCCCGCTGAGCGCCACGAGCACGGCGGGCGCCAGGAACACCACGCCCGCGTCGAGCGGGGAGAGCCCGCGCACCTGCTGGAGGTACAGCGTCGAGACGAAGACGGTGACGGCGTAGCCCATGTTGGTGACGGTTCCCGCGCCCGTGACCAGCACATAGGGCGTGTTGCGGAACAGGCTCAGGTCGATGAGGGGGTGCCGGGCGCGTCGCTCCCGTCGCAGGAACAGGGCGCCGGCCAGCACGGCGATGCCCAGCAGCGTGAGCGTGCGGGCGTGGTCCCAGCCCCACACGCTGCCCCGCTCCACGGCCAGCGTGATCGCCGCCAGGGCGCAAACGACGGTCAGGGCGCCGGTCAGATCGAGCTGGCGCGGGGCCGCGGGATCCCGGGAGTCGGGGACGTACGCGTACGCCACGATCAGCGCCAGCACGCTCAGGGGCGCCAGGAGCCAGAAGATCCAGCGCCAGCCGGGCCCCTCGGTGAAACCGCCGCCGACGAAGGGCCCCAGTGCCGTGCCGACGTTGGCGATCCCGAACACCGCTCCCAGCGCGCGTGCCCGGACGGTGTCCGCGAAGGCGTTGGTGATCACGGAGACCGACACCGGGAAGACGAAGCCCGCGCCGACCCCCTGCACGATCCGTGCCCCGACGAGCGCCCACAGGTCGGGCGCGAGCGCACAGCCGACCGACCCGGCCGCGAACAGCGCCGTCCCGCCGAGCAGGGCTCCCCTGCGGCCGAAGACATCGCCGACGCGGCCGCCCACGATGAAACAGCAGCCGATGGCGAGCATGTACGCCGACAGCGTCCACTGGGCGACGGACGGCGTGACGGCGAACTCGTCGGCGATCCCGGGCACGGCCAGGTTCAGCGCGAAGAAGTCGAGCTGGATGCAGAACAGGGCGATCGCCACCGCGATGAAGGCTCCTGTCCGCGCGGCCTGCGAAGACTCAGCGCGCATGAGCACGTTCCTCTCGTGCCGACGCGCCGCCGCGGCGGCGTGGTCGGGCCGGGCAGGCGATCCACTGCCCATTGTCGGCCGACCCGGTGGGGACCGCAGCCCGACGTCCGCCTACGGAAGGATGGAGTCGACGTACCCGCCGTCCACGCGCAGCGCACCGCCGGTGGTGGCGGAGGCCTGGTCGGAAGCGAGGTACACCACCATGTTGGCGATCTCCTCCGGTTCGATCAGCCGCTGGAGCAGGCTCTGCGGGCGGTACTCCCGCATGAACGCCCGCTGGGCCTCGTCCCAGGGCAGGTCGCGGTCGACGAGTTCGTAGACGAAGTCCTCGACGCCGCCCGTGTGGGTGGGCCCGGCGATGACGGAGTTCACGGTCACTCCGGTGCCGGCCGCCTGCTTGGCGAAGCCGCGGCTGACCGCCAGCAGCGCCGTCTTGGACATGCCGTAGTGGATCATCTCGGCGGGGATGACGATCGCCGAGTCGCTGGCGATGTACTGCACGCGTCCCCAGCCGCGTTCGGCCATGCCCGGCAGGAAGAGCCGCGTCAGCCGGACGGCGGACAGCACGTTCACCTCGAAGTAGCGGCGCCACTCCTCGTCGGTGATCTCCAGGGGGTCGGCGGCGCCGAACGTACCGAGGTTGTTGACGAGGATGTCCACGTCGGGCAGCGTCTCGGCCACCTTGTCCGCGCCCTCCTGGGTGGTCACGTCCGCCGGCACCGGCACCCACTCGGCGCCGGGCACCTGCCGGGCCAGTGCGGCGACGCTCTGCTCCACCCGCTCCGGGTTGCGGCCGTTGACGCCCACCCGGGCCCCGGCACGGGCCAGACCGGCGGCGATCGCCGCGCCGATGCCCTGGGTGGAACCGGTGACCAGCGCGGTGTGGCCCTTCAGATCGATCTGCATGCCTGGCAGCCCCTTTCGCGTGCGGATGTGATCGACGAGTACCCGGGAGACCGGTGGCGCACGCGGCCCGCCCGCCTACGTCCGCGCGGGCTTCGGCGGCACGCTCGCGTACGCCAGGATTGCGGCGGTCAGATAGGCGAGCGCGCCGATCGCCATGCTGACGCGCAGTCCGGTGCCGGGGTCGGCGGACGTGGCGAGCAGGCTGCCGCCGAGGGCGACGCCGGTGGCGCTGCCGATCTGCCGGGTGGTGTTGAACAGTGCGGACGCGGTGCCCGAGTAGCCGGGAGGCGCGGCGCCCATCACGGTGGCGGTCGAGCCGGTCAGGGCGAAGGAGGTGCCGAATCCGGCGGCCATCATCGGGGCCACGAGCAGACCGTAGGCGGGGTCGGCTCCGGCCGCGGCCCAGCCGGCCAGTCCCAGCGCGGCCAGCAGCATTCCGGAGATCACCAGTGGACGGTCGCCGGTACGGCGGGTCAGCCGTCCGGACAGGACGGAGGCGAACATCGTCATCGCCACCGCCGGGAACAGCGCCACGCCGGTTTCGAGGGCGCTGTAGTGGCGCTCGTGCTGGAAGTCCAGGCTGGCCGTGAACACCATGCCGTAGAAACCGAAGTTGAACAGCAGGCCGATGACGGCTCCCCCGCTCATCGCGCGGGAGCGCAGCAGGTCCAGCGGCAGGGCGGGTGACCGGGCGAGCCGCTCGCGCACCGCGAACGCCACGGCGGCCGTCACGGCCAGCCCCAGCCCGGCGAGCACGGCGGGATCGGACCAGCCCCGCCGTCCGGCCTCGTTCAGGGCCGCCGTGAGCAGCGCCACCGCCGCCACGACCGCGCACTGGGCCGGCCAGTCGAGGGTCCGGTCCGGGCGCCGGGGCGAGCGTGCCACGTGCCGGAGTGTCAGTGCGACGCAGCCCGCGCCGACGGGCAGGTTGATGAGGAACACCCAGCGCCAGCCGACCGTGGAGACCAGCAGCCCGCCCAGCAGTGGGCCGGCGGAAGCCGCGATGCCGGCCATCGAGCCCCACAGTCCGAAGGCCCGTGCGCGTGCGGCCGATTCCGGGTACGCCTGCTGGAGCAGGGCGAGCGATCCGGGCACGATGAGTGCCGCGCCGAGTCCCTCCACGAGGCGGGACACCACCAGGAACGGGGCGTTGGGCGCGAGTGCGCACGCGGCCGAGGACGCCGTGAACACCACGACGCCCGAGCAGAAGATCCTGCGGTTGCCCAGCCGGTCGCCCAGCGCGCCGCCGGTCAGCAGGAATCCGGCGAAGACCAGGGTGTATCCGTCGGTGATCCACTGGATGCCGGTGAGTGAGGCGGACAGTTCCCGGCCGATCACGGGCACGGCGACGTTGATGACGGTGACGTCCAGGATGACCATGAAGTACCCGGCGCAGACGGCCAGCAGCGGGGCCCGGGACCGGCGTTCGGTGTCGGGGGCGGAGGCGGGCTTCGAGGGGGGCGCCGGCTCGCCTCTGCCGCCCGAATCCGCGAAGGCCACGGCCCCAACTCCATCCGTCCACGGCAGTGCTGTACCCGACGGCCACAGTAGGGGACGTATGCCGCATATCAGTGGATAGCTCACCCGGCGTCATGGGCAGGGGACTGAGACAGCCGGCCGAGCGTCCGGTCGGTGGCGCTGGGGCGGTCCAGGTCGAGGGCCACGGTGAGGTGGTCGAAGCGCCGCCGCACGAAGGGTGACCGGGCGTCGCGCTTCCCGCAGCAACCCCACCCGGGCCTCAACGACCGTCGAACCCGCCGGTCAGGGCCGCTTCGCGGACAGGCGGGGGCACCCGGACTCTCGCGTGACATGCTGGGAACAGGGCCCGACCGGGTCGGACCGAGAGGTGGATGCGATGGACTGGCCTCGGTTCGCGCAGAACATGGCGTCGATGGCCCGGGATCTGCTGGCCCAGGAGTCGGTCGACGCCACTCTGGAGCGGATCACCAGCTCGGCGATCGAGCTGGTGGAGGGGTGTGACGCGGCCGGGATTCTGGTGCTGCACAGCAAGAAGGTCCAGACGCTGGCGCCCACACAGCAACTGGTCGTCGACAGTGACATGCTTCAGGAGCGGCTGGGTGAGGGGCCGTGCTTCGACGCCGCCCGCACCAAGCAGGGCGAGCGGGTGTTCCGCATCCCGGACTTCACCAAGGACCAGCCGAAATGGCCCAAGTTCGGGCCCGCGGCCCACCGGCTCGGCGTGGGCAGCATGATGGGTTTCCTGCTGTACACGGAGGACGAGGACCTCGGCGCGCTGAACATCTACTCGTACAAGCCCGGGTCCTTCACGGACGCCAGCGAACTGGCCGGCTGGCTGCTGGCCTCCCACGCCGCGGTCGCCTTCTCCAGCGCCCGCACGCATGCCCAGATGGAACACGCCGTGGCCACGCGTCACATGATCGGTGAGGCCATGGGCATCCTCATGGGCAGCCATGAACTCACCGAGGACCAGGCGTTCGACGTGCTGCGCCGCTATTCGCAGGAGAACAACGTCAAGCTCCGTGAGGTGGCGCGCCTGATCTGCGAGCGCGGCAGCCTCACCTGACTCCCCCTGCGGCTCCTCCGGCTCACGGTCTGAACCAGAGGAGCCTGGCCGGACCAGCCCCCAAGGGGTACGCCGCTGAGCCCGGCCTTATGGCCAAGTCCCCAGCCCGTCCGCTTTCACTCGGACCAGGACCGACGGAGTCGATGTCGGAAATTCCACTGGAGACGAGACGGTTCGTTTTGTTATGGTGGGCGCATGGCTTTCTTCTACTTCCTCTGAGCCCGGGCACGGCCCGCGTCGCCGTCACCGCCGCCCGTAGACCCTTCGTATCCCCAGGGGAAGTCACATGCGCGAACGCGCCCATACCGCCATGCCCGCTGCCGTGGCGCAGCTGTCCGTCAAGGACGTCACCAAGACCTACGGCACCCGCACCGTCCTCGACCTGGTCTCCTTCACCGTCCGCCCCGGCGAGAAGGCCGCCGTCATCGGTGAGAACGGCTCCGGCAAGTCCACCCTGCTACGGCTGCTCGCCGGAGCCGAGCCGCCCGACGCCGGGGACCTCACCGTCGTCTTCCCGGGTGGCGTCGGCCATCTCGCCCAGACCCTCGACCTCGACCCGGACTGCACCGTGCAGGACGCCGTCGACCTCGCCCTCGCCGACCTGCGCGACATGGAGCGACGGCTGCGCGCGGCGGAGGAAGGGCTCGGTGCGGCGTCGCAGGACGAGCTCGCCGCCTACGGTGAGCTGCTGATCGCCTACGAGGAACGCGGCGGGTACGAGGCGGACGTACGCGTCGACGCCGCGATGCACGGCCTCGGGCTGGCCGGGATCGCCCGCGACCGGGTGCTCGGCTCGCTGTCCGGCGGCGAGCAGTCGCGGCTGGCGCTCGCCTGTGTGCTGGCCGCCGCGCCCGAACTGATGCTGCTGGACGAACCGACGAACCACCTCGACGCCGCGGCCGTGCACTGGCTCCAGGAGCATCTGCGCGCACACCGGGGCACCGTCGTCGCGGTCACCCATGACCGCGGGTTCCTGGAGCGCGTCGCCACCACGATCCTGGAGGTGGACCGGGACGCACGCGCGGTGCGTCGCTTCGGCGACGGCTGGGCCGGGTACCGCGCCGCGAAAGCCGCCGCTCGACGGGGTGCGGAGCAGGAGCACCGAGAGTGGCTGGAGGAGGTGGCCCGGATCGAGGAGCTGCTCGACCACGCCGGGAGGCGGCTGGCCGGCACCGGCAAGGACCCTCGGCAGGGCTTCGGCAAGCACCGGCGCTCGCACGAGGCCAAGCTCGGCGGGCAGGTGCGCGCGGCCCGGGAGCGGCTGGCCCACCTGCACCGCAACCCGGTGCCGGCGCCACCGCAACCCCTGCGGTTCACCGCGGCCATGACGGTGGCCGGCGACGAGCGGCCCGAGGCCCGTCTCCCGCTGGCCGAGCTCGACGGCGTGGCCGTGGGTGAGCGGCTGCGCCTGGACGGGCTGCTGACCGTGCGGCCGGGTCAGCGGCTGCTGGTCACCGGCGAGAACGGAGCGGGCAAGACGACACTGCTGCGTGTCCTGGCCGGTGACCTGGAGCCGGACGAGGGCACCGTACGGCGCCCCGCCCGGATCGGGTACCTCGCGCAGGAGCTGCCGGCGCGCTCCACGCGGCTTCCGCTGCTCGCGGCCTTCGCGGCCGGCCGGCCCGGGCTGCCGCACGAGTACGCCGAGCGGTTGCTGGCGCTGGGGCTGTTCCGCGAGGAGGACCTGCACGTACCGGTCGCGGCGCTGTCCGCGGGGCAGCAACGGCGGCTCCAGCTCGCCCGTCTCGTCACCCGGCCCGCCGACCTGCTCGTACTGGACGAGCCGACGAACCATCTCGCGCTCGACCTCGTTGAGGGCCTGGAGGCGGCGCTGGCGGCCTATCCGGGAGCCGTGGTGGCGGTCTCGCACGACCGCGGCTTCCGGGAGCAGTTCCCGGGAGAACGGCTGGAGTTGCGGGGTGGGCGCACGCGGTGACCGGGCCGTGCGGGGCACCGGGCTGTCGGCGGGCTCAGGAGGAGGCCGCGCCCCACTCGTGGGCGAGGGCGGCGGCCTCTCCGCGGGAGCTGACGCCGAGCTTGTCGAGGATGTTCGCGACATGGAACTTCACCGTGGACTCGCTGATGTGCAGGTCCTGGGCGATGTCCCGGTTGCGGCGGCCCCGCGCGAGATGGCGCAGCACCTCCAGTTCCCGTTCGCCGAGCGCGGTCAGTGGGTCCTCGCGCGGGGTCTGGGGCGCGGCCAGCGGCACCCGGACCGTCACGGTCGTGCCCCAGCCGGGTACCGCGTCGAGTTCGACGCTCCCGCCCAGGGCCGACAGCCGCTCCCCGACCCGTCGCCGGTCCAGGGCGGCGCGGGAAAGGATGCCGGGCCCGTCGTCCCGTACGGTGGCGCGCAGTTCGTCGGAGTCGGCCTTGAAGGCGATGTGCACCCGCCGTACGGTCTGCTCCTCGCCGTCCGCCGTCGGCCCGGGCCCTGCTCCCTGGTCGTCCAGGGCGGCGTGGACGACCGCTCGGACCACCGCCTGGGCGGTGTTGGACACGTCGGCGGGCAGCACCCGGTCGGCGCCCTCCTCCGCGCCGGGCGTGCCCAGGTCGAGACGTACGCCCCGGGCGCGCAGCGACGGACGCAGTGAGTCGGCGAGCCGGGCGAACGCGTGGTCCGTGCGCTGCTCCACCAGCGCCTGGTCCCGCTCGCCCTCGGCGCGCAGGTCGATCAGCGCCACGGAGGCCAGGTCGATGGCGCGGGACCGGGCCGTCGCGTCGTCGAGGTCGCGGCGGCGCAGGACGTCGAGCAGGGCGGTGAGCGAGGCGCCGTGCGCGTCGCCGAGTTCGGCGATGGCCGCCGCGCGGGCCGCGGCCGCCGCCCTGGACGGCGCCAGGGTGCCCGGTACCGCCTCCATGACCATGCGTTCGCGGTGCGCGGTCATCAGGTCCCACAGCGCCTGAGCGGCGGCGAGCCGGTCCGCCGGCACGGGGCTGTCCTCGGTGCGGACGAGCACCAGCCAGGCGCCCCGTTCGGTCAGGTCGCTGGCGAGGACCAGCACGGGCACCTCCGCGCCCGCGATCCGGGCCCGCCCCTGCCAGGTGCCGCGCACCGGGACGAACTCCCGCAGGGCTGCCACGTCGGCGGTGGTGATGACGGATCCGGGCCGGCCCGGTGGGGGGCCATGGGTCTTGAACGGCGAGTGCGGGCAGTTGCTCGCCAGCTCGGCCGCCGCCGTGTGCGGGATCTCCTCGCCGAGCACGGCGGACAGCCGCGGCAGTGTCTCGCTCAACGGTGCGCGGATCACGTCGACTGCTCCGGTGAGGTCCATGCACACCACCGTAACCAGCCGCTTCCCCCCTCACCCTGTCCTTTCGACGAGCCCGAACCGGCCGAAAGGACAGCCCGGTGCCGGGCGCGCCGACCAACCATGGAGTCGTGACCCGCGGTCCTCGGAAACCGACGGACCGCACACTTACCGATCATGAGGAGTGGCTGAGATGAAGGCGATCGTCTACGACGAGTACGGCGGCCCCGACGTGTTGCGACTCGCGGAGTACGAGGAGCCGCACGCGGGCCCCGGCCAGGTGCGGATCCGGGTGAGGGCGGCGGCGGTCAACCCCATCGACCACAAGATCCGCCGCGGCTGGGTGCCCGTGCTGGCCCCCTCCACCTTCCCCGCGATCCCCGGTGTGGAGGCCGCGGGCGTCGTCGACGAGGTGGGCGAGGGCGTGACCGGCGTCGCGGTCGGGGACGACATCCTCGGCTGGACGGAGACCGGCGCCTACGCGCCGTACGCCCTGCTGAGCGACTTCGCCGCCAAGCCGGCCGCGCTGGACTGGGAGACGGCCGCCGCCCTGCCGGTGGCCGGCGAGGCGGCGATCGGTGTGCTGGAGCTGCTCGGTGTCACGGAGGGCGAGACGCTGCTGTTGCACGGGGCCGCGGGCGCGGTCGGTTCGCTCGCCGTGCAGTTGGCCGTGGCCCGGGGCGTGACCGTGATCGGCACCGCGTCGCCCGGCAACCACGATTATCTGCGGTCGCTCGGCGCGGTGCCCGTGGCCTACGGCGAGGGGCTGGCCGACCGGGTCAGGGCGGCCGCTCCGCAAGGCGTGGACGCGGTGTTCGACGCGGCCGGCTCGGGCGATCTGCCCGCCCTGATCGAGCTGCGCGGGACCACGGACCGCGTCGTCACCATCGCCGACCCACAGGCCGCGGAGCACGGCGTCCCGTTCCACACCGGCGGCGCGCCCCACGTGGACGCCCTCGCCGAGCACGCCCGGCTGGCGGCCGAGGGCCGGCTGCGGATCCGCGTCGCCGAGAGCAGCCCCCTCGCGGACGCCGTCCAGGTCCACGAGCGCAGCGAAGCGGGCCATGTGCCGGGCAAGTTGATTCTGGTGCCCTGAGCGCCGATAGCCCTTGTCGGAGACGGTCCCCCCGGGTGTCCCGGGGGGCCGAATCTCCACGGGTCTCACCCCCTCCGTCCTAAGGGACTGTTAGGACTTCGTTCGCGATCTTGAACGGCCGTCTCGCTCCGCCGACTCTGTGTGCCTCCGGGCCGCAGACAAGGGAGTTCTCGATGGCCACACAGACCACGACCGAAGGCGCGGCGGGCTCGCGCCGCGGCGAACGCAGAGTCGTCAGCAACATCCTGCGCGGATCGATCGGCAACCTGATCGAGTGGTACGACTGGTACGCGTACACCGCGTTCAGCGTGTACTTCGCCGCCGCGTTCTTTCCCTCCGGCGACCAGACCGCCCAGTTGCTGAACACCGCCGCGGTGTTCGCCGTCGGGTTCCTGATGCGCCCGATCGGCGGCTGGGTGCTGGGGCGGTACGCCGACCGCCGGGGGCGCCGGGCCGCGCTGACGCTGTCGGTGACGCTGATGGCGGCCGGCTCGCTGATCGTGGCGTTGACACCGTCGTACGACGCGATCGGTGTCGTCGCGCCGGTGCTGCTGGTGACCGCACGGCTGTTGCAGGGCCTGTCGGTCGGCGGGGAGTACTCGACGTCGGCCACCTATATGTCCGAGGTCGCCTCACCCGGCCGGCGCGGTTACTACTCCAGCTTCCAGTACGTCACGCTCATCGCCGGCCAGCTGACGGCGCTCGGGCTTCAGATCGTCCTCCAACAGGCGCTCAGCGGAACGCAGATGGAGGCGTGGGGCTGGCGGATCGCGTTCGTCGTCGGTGCCGCCGGGGCGATCGTCGTGCTGTGGCTGCGGCGTGGCATGGACGAGTCGGAGAGCTTCGAGCGGGTGGCTGCCGAGGACGCGGAAGTCGAAGAGGGACGGCCGGCGCGTGGCAGTCTGCGGATGCTGCTGTCCTACCCTCGCCAGTGCCTGGTCGTCGTCGGGCTGACCATGGGCGGCACGCTGTTCTTCTACACGTACACCACGTACTTGCAGAAGTTCATGGTCAACACCAGTGGCATCGCGAAGCCCACGGCGGCCTGGATCAACTTCTTCGCGCTGCTGGTGTTCGTGGTGCTCCAGCCGGTCATGGGCTTGCTGTCCGACCGGGTGGGGCGGCGTCCGATGCTGATCGCGTTCGGCGTGCTCGGTGCCGTCGTCGTGGTGCCGTCGCTCACGCTCCTGTCGCACACCAGCGATCCCGTGTACGCGTTCCTGCTGATGGTCGGTCCGCTCGCGGTCAGCTCCCTGTACACCTCGATCAGCGCGGTGGTGAAGGCCGAGCTGTTCCCGACGTCGATCCGGGCGCTGGGCGTCGGGCTGCCGTACGCGCTGACCGTGGCCGTGTTCGGCGGGACCGCCGAGTACATCGCGCTGTGGTTCAAGGACGCCGGTCACGAGAGCTGGTACTTCTACTACGTCACCGCCTGTGTCCTGGTCTCGCTGCTCGTCTACATTCGGATGCGCGAGACGTCGGACGGATCGCCGCTGGAGAGCGAGGCCAAGGACTGACCGGGAGGGTGGCGAGCGTGCGCGTACTGCTGGCCGAGGACGACGACGGGGTGGCCGCGGCGCTCACCGAGGTCCTGCACGAGCACGGTCATCTGCCCACCCGGGTGCGGCGCGGCGAGGACGTCCTCGCCCGCCACCGCCAGACCGATCTGCTCCTGCTCGACCTGGGCCTGCCCGACCTCGACGGCCTCGACGTGCTGCGCAAGCTGCGGGCGGTGAGCGGTCTTCCGGTGGTGGTGCTCACCGCGCGCGGCGACGAGCGGTCGGTGGTGCGGGGACTGCGGCTGGGCGCCGACGACTACCTGGTCAAGCCGGTACGGCTGGCCGAGCTGCTGGCCCGGATCGAGGCCGTCACCCGCCGCGCCGCCACCCGGGCCGCGCCGGCGCCGCGCACGGTGTGCGCCGCCGACGTCGAAGTCGATCTCGACGCCCGGCGAGTGACCGTGGGCGGTGCCGACGTGCGGCTGACCACCAAGGAGTTCGCGGTGCTGGCCGCGCTGGCCGCCCGGGCCGGCACGGCCGTCAGCCGCCAGCAGCTGATGGACGAGGTGTGGGGCGACGCGTATCTGGCGGTGTCCCGCTCGCTCGACGTCCATCTCACCCAGCTGCGGGCCAAGCTCGGCCGGCCGGAGGTGCTGACCACCATCCGCGGTTTCGGCTACCGGTTCGGCGGCTGAGCGGGCCCATGCGTACTCGGGTGCTGACCGTCGTCCTGGCCTTCGCGGTGCTCGCGGTGGCCGGGTTCGCCGTGCCGCTGCTCGGCGTCACCGCCACCCAGCGCACCGAGCAGCTCGTCGCGGCCCGCACCGGGGACCTCGACCGCTTCGCCGGGCTGGCCGAGCAGGCCGCGCAGAGCGGTGACACCGCGGTGCTGGCCGCCGAGGTGGACCGGTACTCCGAGCTGTACGGCGAGGCGGTCGTGGTCGTCGACACGCGGCGCGCCCCGGTCGTGCGGAGCGGCGGCATGCGCGCGGCGGACCCTGCCGTGGCCCGCCTGGTCGACGCGGCGCTGCGCAACCAGCGGGTGGCGCCCGGCGGGACGCTGCGCCCCTGGTCCCGCGGCACCCGGCTGCTCGCCCGCCCGGTGGGCACCGGCACCCGGGTGTCCGGCGCGGTGGTGCTGCGGGCGTCGGTCCGGGCGGCCGCGGACGACATCGCGCTGCGCTGGGCGCTGGTCCTGGCCGGTGCGGGTCTGTTCGCCGTGGCCTGCGTGCTGCTCGCCCGCGCCGCCACCCGGTGGGTCGTACGCCCCCTGCATCATCTGGACCGGGCGGTCGGCACGCTGGCGGCCGGGCTGCCCGCCGAGCACGCGCACGCGGGTGGGCCGCCCGAACTGCGGCAGCTGGCCACCGGCTTCAACCGCATGGCCGACGCCGTGACCACCGCGCTGGAGCAGCAGCGCCGCCTGGTGGCGGACACCTCCCATCAGCTGCGCAACCCGCTCGCCGCGCTGCGTCTGCGCATCGACTCCCTCCAGCTCCGTCTGCCCGACTCCGCCACCCGCACCTACACGGGCGTCACGGCCGAACTCGAGCGCATGGAGCACCTCCTCGACGACCTGCTCGCCCTGGCGAACGCCGAGCACCGGGCGGGAGAGCTGGCCGTCACGGAGGCGGCGCAAGCGTGCTGCGACGCGGTGGCGGTCGCCGTCGCCCAGGCACAGCTGTGGCACCCGGTGGCCGAGCAGGCCGGGGTGCGTCTCGACACCGTGCCCGGCCCGCCCGTCCTGGTCGCCTGCGCGGAGCCCGAACTGGCCCAGGTCGCCGACATCCTGCTCGACAACGCGATCAAGTACGCGGGGCGCGGGGCCCGCGTCGCCACCCACTGCTTCACCGACGGCACGGACGCGGTGTTCGAGGTACGGGACGACGGCCCGGGCCTGGTCGCGGCCGAACTCTCCGAGGCGGGAACCCGTTTCTGGCGCTCGGAACGCCACCGTGACGTGCGTGGCAGCGGTCTCGGCCTGGCCATCGCCGAACAGCTCGCGGCCGGCCGTGGCGGGCATGTCGAGTTCACGTCGGCCGAGCCGCACGGCCTGCGGGTCAGGGTCGTGCTGCCGCGCGCCGACGCGCGCACGCCACGGCCGCCCTCGGCGAAGGGCCGTACGCCATGAGCCGCCCAGGTCGTCGCACCGCCCTGCGCGCGGCCCTCGCGGCGGCGTGCACCGGTGTGCTCGCCGCCGCCGGGACGGCCGACGCACGGCACGCGGACCGTGGCCCGCAAGGCAGGGTGCGGATCGCGACGGGCGAGTCCGGCAACTTCTACGCCGCCTTCGGGCGACTGCTCGCCGACCAGGTGCGGGCCGTGTACCCCCGGCTGTCCTGCGAGGTCGTCAACAGCGAGGCCAGCGTGGCCAACATACGGCTGCTCCAGGAGGGCCGCGCCGAGGTGGCGCTGGCCCTGGCCGACATCGCGTGGGCCGCGCACGCCGGTTCGGCGCCCTTCGCCCGCCCGGTCCCCCTGCGGGCGATCGGCCGGGTCTACGAGAACTACCTCCAGCTGGCCGTGCGCGCCGACACACCGGTCCACACCGTCGCCGACCTGGCGGGGCGCACGGTTTCCCTGGGCGCTCCCGCCTCCGGGGGTGCCGTGCTCGGCGACCGCCTGATACGCGCGGCCGGGCTGACTCCGGGCGCCGACGTCCAGGTCCGTCACCTGTTGCTGCCGCAGGCGGCACGGGCGATGGGGGACGGCGCGATCGACGCCCTCCTCGTGTCGGGCGGCATCCCGCTGCCGACACTCTCCGACCTCGACAGCCGGCACGGCGTCCGCCTGCTGCCGCTGGCCGATCTGCTCCCCCGGCTGCGCGCCGGCACGGATCGATTCGGATCGGGCCTCGAGGCGGTGACGGTGCCGGCCGGGGCGTACCGGGGCACCCCAGAGGTGGCCACCATCGGGGTGGCCAACCTCCTTCTGTGCGGCCCCGATCTCCCCTCCCCCATAGCGGCCGCCCTCACCGACGTCCTGGTACGCCGGGCCACCCGGCTCGTCCCCGCGACGGCCCTCGGGACACAGTTCCTCGACGCCCGAAGCCTGATCTCGACGGGCGCCGTGCCGCTGCATCCGGGGGCGGTCGTGGCGTACCGGGAACTGCACGGCTAGCCGAGGGAGGCGGACTCGGTGAGGGCTTCGTCCGGCTGAGCGCTGTCCACGATCCAGATGCCGCGCCTTCGATCAGCCGTCACGGCCGACAGCGCCAGCAGGAACGCGAGGGCGGCGACCGCGACGGCCACCAGGAGCGCGCCGTCGCTGCCGTGGCTCTCGGCGAGCGCGCCGGAGGCGGCCTGTCCCACCGCCGTACCGAGGGGACCGCCGGCACACAGGACGGTCATCGCGAGGGCGGCCCGCTCCGTGGGGGCGAGTCGCTCGGTCAGGGCGTAGAGACTGATCATGTACGGCGCCACGGCGAACCCGGCCACGGCGACGGCGGCGGGCAGGGACACCAGACGCGCACCGGCGAACAGTGCGAGCGTTCCCGCGAGAAGGGTCGCGGCGAACGTGAGATAGCGGGCGCGCGGCGAGAACCTCTGGGGCAGCCAGGCACATGCGGCTCCGGCCAGGGCGCTGCCGATGCCGAACTCGGCGTAGAGGAGTCCCCACGCGGCGGGCTCTCCGATGCTGTCGGCGTAGACCGTGACGGCGGTCTGGAGCGCACCGAAGACGGCGCCCATCGCCACCATGGCCAGGAACATGACGGTCAGGGGGCGGCGGGGCAGCCGCGCCGCGCGGCGATCCGCCCCGGGTCGCCCGAGAACGGCGCGGTGGGAGTGGAGCAGGGCGAAGGGCAGGGTGGTGGTCGCGATCAGGGCCATGATCAGGGCCGCGGGTGCGAGGGGGCCGGCCACCGCCAGCAGGCCGACGAGGGCCGGTCCGGCGACGAAGCTCAACTCGTCGGCGGACGCCTCGTACGCGAGGGCCGTGGTCAGCAGCCGGCCCTCACCGCGCGCCCGGAGAAGCCGTGACCAGTGCACTCGGACGAGCGGGCCGACCTGCGGCTGGGTCAGCCCGACTGTGACCGCGGTGCCGAGCATCCCCGCCCGGGTGCCCTGGCTCGCGGCCAACAGGGTTGCCCAGGCCGCGAAGTTGGCGAGCGTGGCGAGGGCCGCGACGGTCCGGTGGCCGTGGCGGTCGGCCAGGACACCGACCACGGGCCCGCCGACGGCGATGGCGATGCTCTGCGCCGCGGCGGCGAGCCCGGCGAAGGCGTAACTGTGGGTGGACGACTGGAGCAGGACCAGCGTGGCGAGGGCCGAGGACGCGTACGGCAGCCGGGCCAGGAATCCCAGCGGGAAGAAGCCGACGCCTGAAACGCGCAGCAGGGAACGATAGGACACGGACGTCTCCATCGGGCATGTCGAGGAGACGCGCTACCCAGCCACCAGCGCGCCGACGGGCCCGATTCCGCTCGCAACGTAGGCCACCCGACGGACGGCTGTACAGATCCCTGGTGCGCCGCCGGCCTCGGCGTCTGACCTATCTTGGCCTGCATGCAGGCATACACGATCGGCCAGGCCGCACGGCTGCTCGGCGTCAGTCCGGACACCGCGCGACGGTGGGCGGACGCGGGGCGGGTGGCGACCCATCGGGACGAGGGCGGCAGGCGGCTCATCGACGGGAAGGACCTGGCCGCCTTCTCGGTGGAGCTGGCCAAGGGCGGCGGCGAGGAGGACGCCTCCTACACCTCGGTCCGCAACGCCTTCCCCGGCATCGTCACCGCGATCAAGCTGGGTGACGTGGCGGCCCAGGTGGAGATCCAGGCCGGACCGCACCGGCTGGTGTCGCTGCTGACCCGGGAGGCCGTGGAGGAGCTGGGGCTGGAGGTCGGGATGGAGGCCACCGCCCGCGTGAAGTCGACGAACGTGCACATCGACCGGGTCTGAGGCTGGCAGGCGGGCAGGCGGGCAGGCGGGGGCGGCCTGTCCCTGCACGTCCCGGAACAGCACTCCCGTACAAACGCACATGCCACGCCTGTCGCCGGATGATCCCGCTCATGCAATGCGACAAGAGACTTTCACCTCGCACTTGCGGCACTATCATCGGCGTATGCACACCTACCGGGCGTGGCCAGGGGCGCTGGACCCTGGCCGAGTCCGTTCAGGCCCAGAGGGAGTGGACCCGTGATGACCCGTTCCGTGCGCCGGACCCGCCGGATGCTGAAGGTGACCGGCGCAGGTGCCGCCGCCCTGCTCGCCCTGAGCGCCTGCTCGTCCTCCGACTCGGACTCCTCCGCCGACTCGGACTCGGCCGCGTCGGCCTCCGCCTCGGACAAGCTGTCCGGCGAGGTGATCGTCTTCGCCGCGGCGTCCCTGAAGGAGAGCTTCACGACACTGGGCGAGCAGTTCGAGAAGGAGCACCCGGGTACGAAGGTGACCTTCAGCTTCGGCGGCAGCGACGCCCTCGCCGCGAGCATCACCGGCGGTGCGCCCGCGGATGTCTTCGCCTCCGCCAGCCCCAAGACAATGAAGATCGTCACGGATGCCGGGGACGCTTCGGGCACGCCCGCGACCTTCGTCCGCAACCAGCTGGAGATCGCCACCCTGCCGGGCAACCCCGGCAAGGTCGCTTCCCTGAAGGACCTCACCAAGTCGGATCTGAAGGTCGTGCTGTGCGACAAGACGGTGCCGTGCGGTGCCGCCGCCCAGAAGGCCCTGGACGCGAGCAAGCTGAAGCTCACGCCGGTCTCCTACGAGGAGGACGTCAAGTCCGCCCTCAACAAGGTGGTGTTGAAGGAGGCCGACGCGGCCGTCGTCTACAAGACCGATGTGAAGGCGGCGGGTGAGAAGGTGGAGGGCGTGGAGTTCCCGGAGTCGGCCGACGCCATCAACGACTACCCGATCACCCTGCTCAAGGAGTCGCGGAACACCGAGGCGGCCAAGGCGTTCATGGCGCTGGTGCGGTCGCCCGAGGGCCAGAAGGTCCTGACCGGAGCAGGGTTCCTCCAGCCGTGACCTCCTCGTCCTCCCCGGGCAAGGCCGGCGCCGCGGACACCCTGACCGGTGGCCCGCGGCGCCGCCGCGTGCGAGGGGACGGCCGACGCGGCCCGCGCGGCCGCGGCGGCGCCCCCTTGCCGCTGCTCGTGCCCGCGCTGATCGGCCTGGCCTTCCTGGTCCTCCCGCTCGTCGCCCTGTTGATCCGCGCCCCCTGGCGCAGCATGCCCGATCTGCTGACCAGTTCGGAGGTGTGGCAGGCGCTCCAGCTGTCGCTGGTCTGCGCCACCGCCGCCACCGCGGTGAGCCTGGTGATCGGGGTGCCGCTGGCCTGGCTGCTGGCCCGGGTCGAGTTCCCGGGCCGCGGAATCGTCCGGGCCCTGGTCACCCTGCCGCTCGTCCTGCCGCCGGTCGTCGGCGGTGTGGCGCTGCTGATGGCGCTGGGCCGCAACGGGGTCGTGGGCCGGTGGCTGGACGACTGGTTCGGGGTGACGCTGCCCTTCACGACGGCGGGCGTGGTGGTGGCGGAGGCGTTCGTGGCGATGCCGTTCCTCGTCATCAGCGTGGAGGGCACCCTCCGAGCCGCCGATCCGCGCTACGAGGAGGCCGCCACGACCTTGGGCGCGTCGCGCTTCACGGCGTTCCGCCGGGTCACTCTGCCGCTCATCGCGCCCGGTATCGCGGCCGGCGCCGTCCTCGCCTGGGCGCGGGCGCTCGGCGAGTTCGGCGCGACGATCACCTTCGCCGGGAACTTCCCGGGCCGTACCCAGACCATGCCGCTCGCCGTCTACCTCGCCCTCCAGAACGACCCGGAGGCGGCGATCGCCCTCAGCCTGGTGCTGCTCGCCGTGTCGGTCGCGGTGCTGGCCGGGTTGCGTGACCGATGGATGACCGCCTCATGACCGACCTGGAGAGAATCACCACCGATCACCCGGTCCCGGCCGGTGCGGGGCTCGACGCCCGCCTCGTGGTGGAGCGCGGCTCGTTCCGCCTCGACGTGGCGCTGGGCGCGGCGCCGGGTGACGTGGTGGCGCTCCTCGGCCCGAACGGCGCGGGCAAGACGACCGCCCTGCGGGCCCTCGCCGGTCTCGTCCCGCTGTCCGGCGGCCATCTCCGGCTGGACGGCGAGGACTTGGACCGTACGCGACCGGAGTCGCGTCCGGTCGGCGTGGTCTTCCAGGACTACCTGCTCTTCCCGCACCTCACCGCTCTGGACAACGTGGCCTTCGGGCCGCGCTGCCACGGCGTCGGCAAGGCGGAGGCCCGGGCCCAGGCCGCCGGGTGGCTGGAGCGGATGGGTCTCGCCGACCACGCCGGGAGCAAGCCCCGCAAGCTGTCCGGCGGTCAGGCCCAGCGCGTCGCCCTCGCCCGGGCCCTTGCCACCCACCCGCGCCTGCTGCTCCTCGACGAACCGCTCGCCGCGCTCGACGCCCGGACCCGCCTCGACGTGCGCGCCCAGCTCCGGCACCATCTGGCCGACTTCGAGGCGGTCGCGGTACTCGTCACACACGACCCGCTGGACGCGATGGTGCTGGCCGACCGGCTGGTCGTCGTCGAGGACGGCCACGTCGTCCAGGAGGGCACACCGGCCGACATCGCCCGCCGTCCACGCACCGACTACATCGCACACCTGGTCGGTCTGAACCTCTACCGGGGCGAGGCCGACGGGCACACGGTCCGTGTCGACGGCGGTCCCGCGATCACGACCACCGAGGACCTCACCGGCCCGGTCTTCGTCGCCTTCCCGCCCGGCGCGGTCACCCTGCACCGCGATCACCCCACCGGCTCCAGCGCCCGCAACCTCTGGCGCTGCGAGGTGGCCGGTCTGGAGACCCACGGCGACCAGATCCGCGCGGACCTGACCGGCGAACTGCCCCTGGCCGCCGACCTCACGACCATCGCCGCCGCCGAACTCGATCTCCACCCCGGAGCCACGGTGTGGGCGACGGTCAAGGCGGCCCAGACGCACGCGTACCCCGCCTGAGGCCGAGTTGCGAGGGACCCTCGGGGTCTCGCCTCGCGGTTGCGACGGGGTTCCCGCGGGGAGGGACTCCGCCCGATTACGGTGGGCCTCACAGCACCCCCAAAGCGGGCAAATCGCCGCCACACTCTCACCTGCGAGGCGTACGACCATGACCCTGACCATCCGCAACCAGATCCCCGGCACCGTCACCTCCGTCACCCAGGGGGAGGCGATGGCGACGGTCAGGGTCCGCCTCGACGGCGGCCAGGACGTCACCGCCGCCGTCACACTCGACGCCGTCAAGGACCTGGGCCTCGCGGAGGGGTCTGCCGTACGCACCCTGATCAAGGCCACGGAGGTCTCGCTGGCGACCGGCCCGGTGCAGGGCCTGTCCATCCGCAACCAGCTGCCCGGCACCGTGCGCGAGGTCGCTGCGGGCGCCGCCATGGCCTCGGTCAAGGTCTCGGTCGACGGCGGCGAGGTGACCGCCGCGATCACTCAGGACGCGGTGGCCGATCTCGGACTGGCGGCGGGCTCCGCGGTCACCGTGCTGTTCAAGTCGACGGAGGTCTCGCTCGCCACCGTGTGAGACCGAGGCTCGCCACCGTGTGAGCGGGCGCGCTCGCCTCACCGAGTACGCCTCGGCTCATGTCGGGGAAGGACCCTTGGGTGCGCCGCCCTCGCCCAGCGCCCCTCGCCGCGCTCATCCGCCGGTCGACGCCAGCCACTTCTCGCCGCCGACGGGGAACTCGTACGCCGGCCGGCCGTTGTTGCCGCTCGTGCGGAACGGCCTGCCGCCGTCGTCGACGACCAGCGTGCCCTTCCGGCCGCCGCTCGACCACGCCAGCTCCAGATACCAGCTCACGTCGTACGCCGACGCGTCGGCCGTGATCTTCAGGACCTCCGGTTCCGACTCGCTGACCTTGAACGGGAAGTCCCGCTGTCCGGCCCCGGCCTCGACGCTGGGCCGCGCCGCATCCAGCGCGACGGTGAAGGGCCGGGTCGGCACATCTCCCCCGCAGCCGACACCCATGACGTAGTCGTTCCAGTTCAGGGGCCTGTCCTTGCCGACCACACGGACCTTCAGACTGTCCAGGACCACCGTCTCCCGGCCCGTTCCCTGGACGGTCACCGTCACCAACTGCTCCCCGGCCGACACGGCCTTGTAGGCCCCGACCCAGGCCGGCGCGTCCTGTTCCACCGGGGGCGGGCCGACCTCGGTCTCGGGCCGGTCGATCAAGTAGTGCTGGGAGCACGGGTGTTCCCAGGTGAACGGACCGCTGTTGACGGTGAGCGGAGGCCCGGCGTCCGACTCGTCGGCCGTGCCGGCCCCGCCGTCGGCGGTGCTCCTCGCTGAAGGGGCCGAGCGGGACGGGGAGTTCTTCCCGTCGGGTTCGGCGCTCTTGGAAGGGGACTTGGGCCCGGTCCGCGTCGGCTGGGCCGTGGCTTCCTTCGACGCGGCGGCACCGACGGGGCTGCGCCGGTCCTCGTCGCCTCGCGCCCCGCCCGAAGGGAGGTTCACGGCCAGCGCGACGGCACCGAGAACGACGGCCACCCCCACGGCGGCCATGACGGCGGTACGGCGACGGGGGCGGCGGGCGGTGACGGGGCGCTTGGGAGGCGCGGGCGACTCGGCGGGGCCGGAGGTCTCGGCAGGGACGGACTCGGCGTTCGTCTCGACTCCGGCTTCGGCCTCGGCCTCGGGTGGGGTGGCCGGGACCGCGCCGTCTTCGGGGAGGGCCACCGCGCCTTCCGGAGCGGTCACCCCCGCCGCCCTCTGCCCCCGCATCGCGTCCGCCCGCACCCACCGCCGGTGCAGCTCCACGAGTTCGTCCGGCGTGGCCTTGCACAGCCGGGCCAGCCGTTCCACGGGCGCGTAGTCGGTGGGGACGGCGTCCCCGTTGCAGTACCGGTGCAACGTCGAGGTACTCATGTGCAAGCGTTTGCCGAGGACTCCGTAACTGAGTCCCGAGCGGTCCTTCAACTGTCGCAGCAGCGCCGCGAAATCGGCTGCCGCAGTGCCTTCCGACACCGTTCCTCCATCCCCCGTGTCCCGTTCCCCCGTTCCAGGGGACGGACATAGCGCCAGGTCAGACGTGTTCCAGCCGTTCCAGTGTCCCTGATCGTCCGCCGGGGATGGCGGCCGGGACAGGAACCGGATCAAGCTCTGGTCATCCAAGCACGCCGCTCCCGGCAACCGGTCGAGCGGATGCCTCAATCCCTTTGCACGGACAAGGAATCAGCCATGCGCACCTTCCGCCACGCCCGCCTTCTCGCCGCCACCGGAGCGGCCCTCACGGCCCTCGCCCTCACCGCGTGCCAGAACGGCTCCGGCACCCGTGACGAGGGCGCGGCCGCGTCCGAGTCGGCGACAGCGAGCGCGAACGTGTCGAAGCCCGGGCAGGACCAGGCGTCGCAGCAGACGGGCCAGAACAGCGGGTCGGGACAGTCTTCGGACAAGTCCGTTCAGCCGGGCGAGTCGGCGCCGAAGAACACCACCGGCAACGCCGGTCAGGCTGCCGGGAGCGAGGGCGGCGACGCCCCGCAGGACCTGGCCGTCTGCAACGGGTCCAACACGAAGACCACGGCCCAGCCGGTCCCCCGCCCGCTGAACCACATGCTGCTCACGGTCACCAACACCGGCTCGAAGCCGTGCGCCCTGATGTACTACCCGGTGCTCCGCTTCGACGAGATGCAGTGGGTGCCGCAGGCGATCGACGGCACCAAGCCGCAGGCCGTGCCGACGCTGGAGCCGGGTGCGTCGGGCTATGCGGGCGTCCTGCTCAGCGCGGCCGACGGCAGCGGCACGGGCGGCGACACCGGCCGTGAGCTGACCGTCGCCTTCCAGGGCCGGACCCCGAACAGCGACGGCGGCCCGTCGGCCAAGCCCTCCCTGCCCGCCAAGGGCGTCCACTACGACAGCGCCCTGAGCGTCACCTACTGGCAGTCGGACGCGGAGACGGCTCTCAACTGAGCCCGGCTGTACGTATCTCCACGTACGGCCCCTGGAGTGGTTCGCGCGCCCGGCAGGCCGGGCGCGCGTCGCCCGCGTGAGGGCGGGCGGACGCAGTAGCGTCGGTCGCGGGCAGCCGCCCCGGAAAGGAGCCACGATGGAACCCACCGGCATCACGGCCAACCTCCACGTCCCGGACATCACGGCCGCACGCGACTTCTACCTGGGCTACCTCGGCCTGAGCGACGAGGCCATGAACCTCGGCTGGGTCGCCCGCTACCAGTCACCCGACGGGCGGGCGCAGATCCAGCTGGTGACCCGCGACGCGACGGCCCCGGAACTGGCCGCCGTCTCGGTCCGGGTCGGGACGGGCGTCGACGCGGCGTACGCCGAGGCGCTGCGGCTCGGATACGAGATCGTGCACCCGCTCACCGACGAACCGTGGGGTCTGCGGCGCTTCCACGTCCGCGCCCCCGACGGGAACGTCCTCAACATCGTCAGCCATCGGGACGACTGAGGGGCGTGGCGGGTCAGGTGCGGGGCTCGTGCGTCGCCGCGAACTCGTCCGCGCCCGCCAGGTCGAAGTCGCCGTGGTCGCTGCCGAGCCCCTGCGCGACCAGTGCCGCCGCCGCGCAGCCGAGGACGGCGGAGTCGTACGGCGTGCGGCCCAGCCCCATGCCGCGCACGAAGCCGGCCGAGAACGCATCGCCGCAACCGGTCGTGTCCACCACGTCGATCGCGAAGGCGGGCACCTTCCGGGTGCCGTCCGGGGTCACCAGCAGCGCTCCTTCGCCGCCCAGCGTGACCGCCACCAGACCGGCGCCGGCCGCGAGGAGTTTCCGCGCGCCTGCCACCAGGTCCGTCTCGCCGGTGAATCCGATGACCTGGTCGTCGTTGGGCAGCATGTGGTCGATGTACGGCAGCGCGGACTCGATCTGTTCGAAGCCGCCGAGGACGCCTGGTGCGAGCAGGTCCACCGAAGTGGTGACGCCGTGCTCCCTGGCGTACGACAGGATGCGGGTGGCGGTGTCGACGCCGATCAGTTCGGGGCCGCCGAGGTGGAGGTGGGTCGCGTCGGCGATCGTCTCCCAGGGCACGTCCTCGGGGCCGTAGGTGATGTTGGCGCCGAGGAGGTGGAGCGAGGGGCGGTCGCCGTTGGGGCGGATGGGCAGGACGCTCGCGGAGGTCGCCGTGTCCGTGCGGCGGACGAGGTGGGTGGTGTCGATGCCGGCCGCGCCGAGCAGTTGGACCAGCAGGTCACCGGTGGGGTCGGATCCGATGGCCCCCGCGCTGTGCACCGAGGCTCCGAGCTTGGCGAGGGTGAGCGCGGTGCCGCCGGCCGTCCCGGCCGCGGTCATCCGGATGTCCTCGACCAGGGTCGCGCCCTGGCCCTCGGGTATGGCCTCCACCGGCCGCACGAGTACGTCCAGCACATGCACGCCCAGCGTGACGACCTTCATCGCTTTCCCTCCTGGACGGGTGGTACGGGGTGAGTGGTGCCGTAGTCGCGGGCGAGCGCGGCCTCGATGACCGCGAGTTGCTGGTGTTCGTCGAGGACGCGGGGTGTGCCGAGGGCGGCGGCGTGCTGGTAGACGCCGCACGCCCACTCCAGCAGCAGCGCGTGTTCCACGGCCTTGTCCAGCGTCGGAGCGTGCGTGAGCGCGCCATGGCTGGCCATCAGTGCGGCGCTACGGCCTTCCAGTGCCGTCAGCACGGACTCGGCGAGCTCGGGTGTGCCGAAGGTGGCGTAGGGCGCCACCCGTACCGAGCCGCCCAGCGCCAGCAACTGGTAATGAACGCAGGGTAGTTCGTCGAGCACGCAGGACAGCGCGGTCGCCATCGGCGCGTGGGTGTGGACGACCGCGCCCGCGCCGTAGCGGTGGTAGACGCCGAGGTGCAGGTCGAGTTCGGAGGTGGGCCGATACGTCCCGGCCACCACGTTTCCATCGAGGTCGACCACGCTCACCTGGTCGGCGGTGAGTTCGGCCAGCACGGCTCCGGTGGCCGTGACGGCGACCCGGTCCTGCACGCGCACGCTGACGTTCCCGGCCGTTCCGATGAGCAGCCCCTCGGCCCCCAGCCGACGGCACGCCTCGGCCACGGCCGTACGCTCCTGACCCAGCACCGAGCTTGAGCCTGTCATGTTCGCGACGCTAGCCTAAACCTGAAACAAAGTCACGTTCACTTTCGGAGGCCGCATCCATGGGCGACCCGACCCCGGAGCCCGACCACACCTGGCAGGTCCCCCTGCGCCGCACTCCGCAACAGGCCCGCAGCAAGGCCCGGTTGGCCCGGGTCCTCCAGGCCGCGGAACGTGTCCTGGTCCGCGAGGGTGCGCAGGCCCTGACGACGACCCGGATCGCGGCGGAGGCCAAGGTCTCGGTCGGGTCGCTGTACCAGTACCTGCCCGACCGGGACGCCATCATCGACGCTCTGGCGGCCGGCTACCTGGCTCGGCTGGAGGCCACGATGGACGACCTGGTCCGCGCGGCGGCGGCCGAGCGATGGGACGACCCCGTGGACGTGCTCATCGACACCTACGCCGGGATCTACCGTACCGAACACGGCTTCCGGGCCCTGTGGTTCGGCAGCAGTCTCACCGACCAGACGCGCGCGGCCGACCGCGAGCACAAACGCCGTATGGCGGACGGGATCCGGCGCGTCCTGCTCGCGCTCGGCGTCGGCCGCGACGACGAGGCGCTGGCCCGCGCCTGCCACGCCGCGATCCTCGCCGCCGACGCCCTGGCCCAGGAGGCGTTCCGCCGGGACCCCGAAGGCGATCCCGGGCTCCTCGGCGAGGCCAAGCTCATGCTGCGCGGGTACCTCGCCGCCATCGCCGCCCGCTCTCACTGATGTCGGGGCCCCGGCGCGACGAATCGGGACTCTGCCATGCTGTCGTGGTGCTGCAACCCACACCTGTCACACCGGACGCGCCCGCCGGCATACGCATGCCCCTGCTCACCCAGGAGTGGCTCGACCTCGCCTTCATCCACTGGGCCGTGGAACCGGACGTCGTGGCCGGGCTGCTGCCCACCGGGACGGTTCCGGACACACACGACGGTCTCACCTACGTCGGCCTGGTCGCGTTCCGGATGCATCGGGTCGGCTGGCTGCGGCTGCCCGGGGTGCCGTATCTCGGGACCTTCCCCGAGACCAACGTGCGCCTGTACTCGGTGGACGAGCACGGGCGGCGCGGCGTCGTGTTCCGGTCGATGGACGCCGCACGGCTGATCCCGGTGATGATGGGGCGCGTCGGGTTCCGGTTGCCGTATCTGTGGTCCCGGATGACCGTCCGCACCGAGGGCGACACCGTCACCTACACCAGTTCCCGCCGCTGGCCCGGCCCGCGCGGCGCGTCGAGCCGTATCACCGTACGCACCGGCGAGCGCATCGAGGAGCCGACCGAACTGGAGCACTTCCTCACCGCCCGCTGGGGCATGCACAACGCCTTCTTCGGCGGGCCCACGCCGGTGGCGTACCTGCCCAACCATCACCCCCGCTGGCCGCTGTACCGGGCCGAGCTGCTGACCTGCGAGGAGAACCTGGTCAGCGCGGCCGGGCTGCCCGCTCCCAGCGGCGCGCCGGTGAGCGTCCTGTACTCCCCCGGCGTACCCGTCCGCCTGGGTCGTCCGGCGCGGCCCGCGGGCATCCCCACACCCTGATCCGCGCGCGGGTGTCGAATTCCGGGTCCCGGCGCCGACGTACCGGATGAGGGCTGGGTCGCGCCGCGCGGCCCGGAGGGGCTACGGCCCGACCGGAACGGAGATCGAGATCATGCTGCTCAAGGACAAGGTCGCGGTGGTGTACGGCGCGAGTGGTCCCATCGGCGGGGCCGCGGCGCGCGCTTTCGCCCGCGAGGGAGCGCGGGTCTTCCTCGCGGCGCGCGACTCGGCCGCGCTGGAGAGGCTTGCCGGGGACATTCGTGCCGAGGGCGGCACGGCGGAGGCGTCCGTGGTCGACGCGCGGGACGCGACCGCGGTGGACTCCTTCGTGGACGGGATCGCCGCGAGGACGGGGCGCGTCGACGTCTCGTTCAACGCCATCGGTTACGGGGATGTCCAGAAACCGCTGATGGAGATCTCGGAGGCGGACTTCCTCCAGCCCATCGTGACCGCGACGCGCTCACAGTTCCTGACGACCCGGGCGGCGGCCCGGCACATGATCGCCCGGCGCACGGGAGTGATCCTCTCCTTCGGCGGCGGTGGCCCGCAGACGCTGCCCGGACTCGGCGGTTTCAAGATCGCGCTGGACGCGTTGGAGGGCCTGCGTCGCCAGTGGGCCGTCGACTTGGGTCCGCACGGCATCCGGGTCGTGACGCTGAAGTCCGGCGGCGTGCCGGAGACCCTGCCCGAAGGGTTGCCCGGCCGGGACGCGATCGTCGACAGCCTGGTCGAGGCGACGCAGCTCGGCCGGGGCGCGACCCTCGCGGACGTCGGGGACGTGGCCGCCTTCGTCGCCTCCGACCGGGCGCGCACCCTCACCGCGACGGACGTGAACATCTCCTGCGGCGCCATCGTCGACTAGGGCGCGGGCGACGGGTCAGGGCCGGGAAGGCGAAGGGCCCGGACCGGGGAGGCCGGTCCGGGCCCTGTCGGGACGTCAGCGCGTCGTCCCCGTCATCGGGCGCTGCGCCTGCTGCGGATCAGCACCAGGAGGCCGCCCATGAGGAGGACGGCGCCGGCCGCGGCCGGCCACAGCGTGGTGCCCGTCTCGGCCAGGTCACCGGAGACCGCCTGCGGCTTCGTCCCCAGACTGTCTTCGGTGTCGTCGGCCCCGCCGACGGGCTGCGTCTGCGCCGCGGCGCCGCCCTCGTCCGCGTCGTCGTTGCCCGATCCGCCCTGTGCGGCGGCACTGGCCGACGGCGTGCCATAGGACTTGGGCGCCACCGTGCTCGACACGGTGGGCTTGTCGTCCTTCGGCTGGTCGGTGGCGGGTGCCTCGTCACCGGGCTCTTCGGTCGCCGGCTCGTCGTTCGCCGGGTCCTCCGTGGCCGGGTCCTCGGTGGCGGGCGCCTCGGTCGCCGGGTCGTCGTTCGCCGGCGGGTCGGTCTGCTCGCCTCCCTGGTCGCCGTTCCCGTTGCCCGGCTCGGGGTCGTCGTCCCCGGCCGGCGGAGTCGTGGGAGCCTCGGTCGGCTCCTGGGTCGGCTCCTCCTGGCCCGGGTCGCCGCCCTCGTCGGCGCCGACGCCGCACTCGCGGCCCGCGTTGATGCAGTCGACCATCTCGCTCATCAGGTCCTCGTCGAAGACGTTGATGAAGTCGCCGTGGTCGGTGACCGGCTTGTGCAACTGCTCCGGGAAGGAGTCCACCGCGAACAGCGGAGTCGTCTTGCCGCCGTCCTGGAGGCTCGGCGTGTCGACGTCGTAGACGATCCGCTGCACCAGCTGCGGAATGGCCTTGAAGCCGTTGGCGCAGCTGCCGTCCGCCGCGGCGAACGCCACATGGGTGCGGTGGTTGGCGCTGTCGATGTTCTGGCCGTCCCAGCAGCTCTGGAACTTGAAGGTGCGCACCACGTCACTGCCCTGCGGGCACAGCGGGTACTTGTCCTTCAGCTGCCGGTCCTCGAAGCCCGTGCAGCTCCAGGAGGCGTTGGCGTTGGCGGTGCCGTTGACGAACGCCTTGGCGTCACCGGTGATGATGCGCAGCAGACGCGGCATCTCGGTGACCTTGCTGCGCGGGTTGCCGACGAAGTTCAGCGTCACTTCCTTGGGAGTGACGATCTCGCCGGCGTTGCCCTCGATGCCGCCGCCGGGCGAGTTGGCGTCCTGCTCCTGCGCTCCGTTCTGGAGCCGGATCACGGGCCAGTAGTACGTGGACTTGTCGCCCTGGTCGACACAGCTCGTCTCGGCGTTCGCCAGGTCGTCGTCGCTCGCGAAGGCGTCGTTGGACTGGTTGCCGATGTAGTCGTGGAAGTGGTGGGCGCCGTTGGAGACACCGGGGGCCACGATGACGTTGTCCGAGTTGAACAGGCCGTTCTCGTTGACGCCGCAGCTGGTGGCGAAGGTGCCGCGGGAGGCGTCGTTCGTCAGCGCCGGGGCGGCCACGTTCGGCTGCACGGACTTGATGTCCACGTAGTCCGCGGCGACGGGGCCGTTGCCGGCCTGTCCGCCGTTGCCGTTCTGACCGCCGTCGCCCTGCTGTTGACCGCCCTGGTCGGCGCCACCCTGGTCCGCGCCGTCCTGTTCGCCGCCGTCCTGGGCGCCGTCCGCGCCGTCACCGCCGCCGACCTGGTCCGCGGGGACGTTCTCCGGTGCGCGCAGGGTGCAGGCGGCGAGGGCGTCCAGGCCCTCCGGCCGGTCTGCCACCCGGTCCACGGCGATGGCGATCCGCTCGATCGTCGCGCCGCGCTTCTCCTTCAGCGGATTCATGATCGCGTTGTCGGCGAAGGCGGCGTCCTGCTGGATCGCCTGGGCCGAGTCGAGCAACCGCTGGTAGGCGTCGGCGATCTGCTGGTCCAAGAGGGCCAGCTCCTTCGCGACGTCCTCCTTGGCCCCGTCGGGCACCTCCGTCAGCTTGTCGCCGACGTCCGGGCAGTCGATCGTGCCTGCCGGAGTGGACAGCGTCCGAGCGGAGTCCGCTCCGTCGTCCTCCGTCGCCGAGGCATAGACGTTGGCCCCTACCAGGCCGCCGCCGCCCAACATCAGCGCGACCGCTGCAAAGGTCGCGCGCCGTGCGCCCGTTGGGCGTCTTCGCGTGCTGCGTCCCAAGGAAGTACTCCTACGCCTCGTGATCGGTCAGGGCATCAAAATCCCCTGGCCCTATACGGAGGCCGGCCCCATGGTGTTCAACCGCCTCGGGAATTCACAGAAATATCTTATGAGCTCCGTAAACCTCACCCGAGCATGGAGGTTCGGTGCCCTCATCCCCCCTGCTCACACGGGTGGACGCGGCGCGCTCACTCCATCAGTCCGGCCGCGAGCGTCGCTCCCAGTTCCCAGCAGGCCTCGATGTCGGCCTTGCCGGGCTCGCCCGTCACCGTCACGGGCTGGGCGGCGCGGCGCCAGGCGAGGCCGGTCGTGATCGAGTCGATCGCCCGCACGGCGCCGGTCACGTCGCTGCCACCGTGGACGTAGTAGCCGAAGGGCCGGCCCCGGGTCGCGTCCAGGCACGGGTAGTAGATCTGGTCGAGGAAGTGCTTGAGGGCCCCGGAGATGTAGCCGAGGTTCGCCGGGGTGCCCAGGAGGTAGCCGTCGGCCTCCAGCACGTCCGAGGCGGTGGCCGACAGCGCCGGCCGCCGCACGACCTCGACGTTCTCGATCTCGGGTGCGGTCGCGCCCGAGACGACGGCTTCGAGCATCGCCTGGCAGTTGGGCGAGGGCGTGTGATGGACGATCAGCAAGGTAGGCACACCCAGAACCCTGCCGTCGCGCCGCCGATCAACGCAACCGCGACTCTCCGGCCTCCGAGTTGACCCTCGCGACCGCGGTCGACAGCTGATCACGCATCCCGTCCGGCAACGCCTCGCCCTGCACCGCGGTGACCAGGTCCCCGGCGAGGGTGTGCAGTTTGGTGTTGGTGTTCTGCGAGACGGTGACCAGCACCGTCCAGGCGTCGGCAGGGCTCAGGTTGAAGGAGGCCATGAGGATGCCCCGGGCCAGGTCGATGGCCGGCCGGGTCTGCATGGCCCGGCGCAGCTGGGCGACCTCGATCCGCAGGTCGTCGTCGAAGTCATCGGCGCTGCGCGTCTCCTCGGCCGCCGCGCTCTGCCCGTCCGGGCCGGCGAACAGCGCCCGCGTGCCGGTCAGGGCGAACAGCCGGTCGACGGTCGCGCTGCTTGCCTGAATGGCCACGGTCTTGCCCTGCTTCAGCGCGCGTTGGCGCAGGCCGAGCAGGATGTTGAGGGCGGCGCAGTCGCAGAAGGAGACGTTCTCCAGGTCCAGATCCACGCCGCGGACCGAGCGGCTCAGCGCCTCACGCAGGGCGCCGCGGAACCGTTCGCTGGTGTCGAGGTCCAGTTCTCCGCGCACCTTCACCATGATCCGGTCGCCGTCCGCGCGCAGCGCGGTGGTCAGCGCATGCGCCGATGGCGCCTGTGCCGCCCCCGCGGTGTTCGCACGGCCGTCTGCGTCCCCTGCGGGCTGCGTGAAGGACGTGAGCTCGGGCATGACCGCCTCTCTCCCACAGTTGCTCCCCGTCTCCTCACCAGGGTGACCCGAACTGCGGAACACGTCAACAGATACATGAAATGGAGTGCGTGTTTTTGTATACGTGAACTCCAAGTCGTAGTCTTGGGCCATGGATGCAGTTCCTGAGCCGCACACCGGATGGACATTCCTGACCAATCACGCTCGCGTACTCGCGACCATCGCCGACAACCCGGACGTCCGAATCCGGCAGATCGCGGCCCACTGCCGCCTCACCGAACGGGCCGTTCAGAAGATCATTTCCGACCTGGAGCGGGACGGGTATCTCTCGCATGTCCGCGAGGGCCGCACCAACACCTACCGCATCGAGCCCGGCAAGCTGCTGCGGCACCCCGCCGAGGCCGGGCTGCCGGTGGCCGCGCTGCTCTCGCTGCTCATCCAGGACGCCGACGATCGAGGCGACGCGCCCGACCAGCTCAGCGCAGCCCGCCCGCGGATCCCCGTCGAGGGCTCGTGAGGGTGGTGCGCCGAAGGGGGGCCGGCGCGCGACACGCGCGTGTCGGGCTCAGCACAGCACGCGCAGGGCTCCCGGCAGGACTCTGACGGTGACCGGGAGGGTCGCCTCGACCTCGCCGTCGGCGCCGTAGGGCACCTCGCGGTCGGCGGTGATGCGGATCTCCTTGCCGCGCAGGATCTCCACCTGGGGGCGGCGGACATGGGCGCCGGTCTTGAGTTCGTTCATCAGGGCGAAGAAGAGGCGGCGCGGTGCCTCTCGAATCATCACGACGTCCAACAGGCCGTCGTCCACGCGCGCGTCCGGGGCGATGAGGCGACCGGAGCCGTAGAAGCCGGAGTTGGCGGCCACGACGGTGTAGCCGGTGTGCGGGTGCTCCTGGCCGTCGACGGTGACCCGGTAGCGTGCGGCGCGCCAAGTGGTGACGGCGCGCAGTCCGCCCGCGTAGTAGGAGGCGGCGCCGCGCAGCACAGTGGCGTTGTTGGCATGGCGGTTGGCCAGGGCGTCGACACCCGCGTAGACGCTGCCGAGGACCACGGTGCGCTGGTGGACGGCCGACTCGACCTCGATGGTGTCCACCCTGCGCGGCTCGTGGTGCAGCAGCACCTCGGCCAGGGCTTCGGGCTCGGTCGGCAGTTCCAGCGCGCGGGCGAAGTCGTTGCCGCGCCCGGCGGGGACCAGGCCGAGCAGGACGTCGGTGCCGCTGAGGGCGCCGCCGATGCCGCCGGCCATGCCGTCGCCGCCGACGGCGAGCACCACCCGGCCCCGCTCCCCGGCGTCCCGCGCCAGCTCCTGGGCGTGGACCAGACTGCGGCTGTACTGGGTCTCCAGGTCGGCCCCGGCCTCCCGCAACGGCCGGGCGACGTCCAGCAGGGCGGCCGCCGAGGCGGATCCGCCGGCCGTGGGGTTGACGATGGCGGTGAACTGTCGCATCGGTGTGCCTTTCGGGCCGACGGGCGCTGCCGGAGGCGGGCGGGGTGACGGATGAGCGGGAGTGGTGCGCGAGCGGGAGTGAAACCTACGTGAGCCGGGTCAGTCCAGGGGCAGCAGGACGCCCGGGTTCAGCAGGCCGGCCGGGTCCAGGCGGCGCTTGACGGCACGCAGCGCCTCGATGCCCAGGGGGCCCGCTTCGCGGACGTACCAGTCCCGGTGGTCGGTGCCCACGCCGTGGTGGTGGCTGATGGTGCCGCCCGCCGCGAGGATCGCCTCGTTGGCGGCGCGCTTGGCCTTCTCCCAGTGCGGGAGGGGATCGTCGCCCTGCGCCGAGACGACGGTGAAGTACAGCGAGGCGCCGTTCTCGTAGACGTGCGAGATGTGGCACATGACCAGGGGCGGGGTGCCGGCCTCGGTGAGCGTGCCGTTGAGGGCGTCGCGGACGGACGCGTACAGCTCGGGCACGCCCGACCAGAAGGTCGCCGTCTCCAGGGTCTCCACGAAGGCCCCGGCGTCCAGCAGCGAGTCCCGCAGATACGGCGCCGAGTAGCGCCCGTGCGCCCAGCGCTCGCCCGGTTCCTCACCCAGCGGGGTGCCGCCGCAGGCGCGCAGGACGGCGGCGGCCCGCTCCCTGCGGTACGAGGTGTCCTCCTCGGTGCCCTCGTAGCCGGCGATCGCCATGCATCCCACGGACTGCTGCCCGGCGCCGATCGCGTCGGGCTGCGCGAGGCCGATCAGCGTCTCGGTCTCGTCGGACAGCCGCATCACCGTCGGGCGCGGGCCGTCCTGGGCGAGGCGGCGCAGCGCGGCGGCGCCGGCCTCGAAGGAGTCGAAGCGCCAGCCCTCGTACACGCACGTCGCGGGGACGGGCCGGATCCGTACGGTGACGGACGTGATGACGCCGAACGCGCCCTCCGAGCCGAGCAGCAGCTGCCGCAGGTCGGGGCCGGCCGCCGAGCGCGGTGCGCGGCCCGTGTCGACGGTGCCCTCGGGGGTGGCGACGGTCATGCCGAGGACCATCTCGTCGAAGCGGCCGTAACCGGCGGACGCCTGGCCGCTGGAACGGGCGGCGGCGAACCCGCCGATGCTGGCCCACTCGTAGGACTGGGGGAAGTGGCCGAGGGTGAAGCCCTGTTCGGCCAGCAGCGCCTCGGCGTCGGGCGCGCGCAGGCCGGGTTGCAGGGTGGCGGTGCGGGAGACCGGGTCGAGGGCGAGCAGCCGGTTCATACGGCGCAGGTCCAGGGCGACGAAGGGGCCGCGCCGGGACGGCGCGAGGCCGCCGACGACGGAGGTGCCGCCGCCGAACGGGACGACGGCCAGGCCGTGTTCGGCGCATGCGCGCAGCGCGGCGAGCACCTCGTCGTGGCCGCCGGGGAGCACGACGGCCGCGGGGATGTCGTCGACCTCGCCCTCGCGGATGCGCAGCAGATCGGGAGTGGACTTGCCGCGGGTGTGCCGGACCCGGCTCTCCGCGTCGGTGCGCACGTGCGCCTCGCCGCCGACCGCGGCGGCGAGTGCCTCGCGTGCGGCGGGTTCGAGTCCCGGCTCCGGTACGGCGATGTCCTCCAGGGCGACCGGCGCGGTGGAGCGGGGCTTGACCCCGAGGAAGTCGCGCAGGAGGCCGATCACGTTCTCGGGCAGCGGCGCCGCCTTGGCCGGGTCGCCCCAGCCGCTCCAGAGCATGTCCATGGATCTCGTCCTCACCGGTCGATTCGAGCGATGCCGTGTTCTCGTCGGCCCCGCAGGCGTTACACTGTGACACATGACGCCTATTCGTCACAACCACTCGGACAGCGACGCGGTCCTCGACGCGGTGCGCGACTGTGTCCTGGCCGTAGGGGTCCGCCGTACGACGCTGACCGACGTGGCCCGCAGAGCGGGTGTCTCCCGGATGACGCTGTACCGGCGCTGGCCCGATGTACGGTCCCTGGTGGGGGACTTGATGACCCGTGAGTGGGTCGCGGTCGCCACCGGGGCGATGCCCGAACGGCGGCCGGGCGCGCCCACGCGCGGTCTGATCGTCGACGGGCTGGTGGCCGGTGTGGAGGCCTTCCGCGCCCACCCGCTCTTCCGGAAGATCGTCGACGTCGACCCCGAACTGCTGCTCCCTTACGTCCTCGACCGCCGCGGCGCCAGCCAGCAGGCCCTCCTCGCCCTGCTCGCCGACGCCCTGCGCGAGGGCCACGCCGACGGATCCGTACGTGACGGCCATGTCGAACGGCAGGCGCGGGCCCTGCTGCTGATCGTGCAGTCCTTCACCCTGTCCCTGCGGACCATGACCGACGAGGACGACGCCGACCTGGGCAGTGAGGCCTTCCTGGCGGAACTGCGCAGCATCCTGGAGAGGACCCTCACGCCATGACCCCTGCCACTCCCCCGGTTCCCGGATCGTCGCTGTCCGCGGCCCGGCGTGCGCGCGAACTGGCCGAGACCGTCGGGGGCCCGGCGGTGGACGTCCTCGTCGTCGGCCTGGGCGCCACGGGCGCCGGAGTCGCGCTGGACGCCGCCGCCCGGGGTCTGACGGTGGCCGCCGTCGACGCCCACGACCTGGCCTTCGGCACCTCGCGCTTCAGCAGCAAGCTCATCCACGGCGGGCTGCGCTATCTGGCCTCCGCGCAACTGGACGTGGCCCACGAGAGCGCCGTGGAGCGCGGGGTGCTGATGGAGCGGACGGCACCGCATCTGGTGCGGGCCCAGCCCTTCGTGCTCCCTCTGACGCCCCTGGTCTCCCGCGCCCAGTCCACCCTGGCCTGGGCCGGGTTCCGGGCCGGCGACGCCCTGCGCCTGGCCGCCCGCACGGCCCGCGCCACCCTGCCCGCACCGCGCCGCCTCTCCACCGTCGAGACCCGGCATCTCGCGCCCGCCCTGCGCACCCAGGGCCTGCGCGGCGGCCTGCTGTCCTGGGACGGCCGGCTCACCGACGACGCCCGTCTGGTGACGGCGATCGCCCGCACCGCCGCCGCGCGCGGCGCGCGGATCCTGACCCGCGTCAGGGCGCTGGAACTCACCGCGTCCGGCGCCCGGATCCGCGACGAACTCACCGGCGAGGAGGGCGAGATCAGGGCCCGTGCCGTCGTCAACGCCTCCGGCGTCTGGGCGGACGGCCTGGTGGACGGCATCCGGATCCGCCCTTCGCGCGGCACCCATCTGGTCCTGCGCTCCGAGCACCTGGGCCCGCTCCCCGCGGGGCTGCACGTCCCGGTCCCCGGCGAGACCAACCGCTTCGTCCTCGTCCTGCCCCAGGGCGACGGCCGGGTCTACGTCGGCCTCACCGACGAGCCCGTCGAGGGAGACATCCCGGACGTCCCGGAGGTACCCGAGACGGACGTCGGGTTCCTGCTCGACGTCCTCGGTTCCGTCCTGGACGTCCCCGTCCGGCGGGACGACGTCGTCGGCGCGTTCGCGGGTCTGCGCCCCCTGCTCGACACCACTGCGCCGGCAGGCTCCGGCGAGTCCGCGCGGACCTCCGACATCTCACGCCGGCACGCGGTCCTCACCTCCTCCGAGGGTGTGATCACGGTGGTCGGCGGCAAGCTCACCACCTACCGCCGGATGGCACAGGACGCCGTGGACACCGCCGTCGCCACCCACCGCCTCGGGGCCGGCCCCTCGCCCACGGCCTCCCTCCCTCTGGTCGGCGCCGCGTCACACGCCGCCCTGGGCACCCTGCGGGCTCCGCGCCGCCTGGTCCAGCGCTACGGCACGGAGGCACCGGCCGTTCAGGCGCTGGGCGCGCGCGATCCCCGGCTCGACGAACCCGTCCTGCCGGGGCATCCCGTCACCCGTGCCGAACTCCTGTGGGCCGTACGTCACGAAGGCGCCCTCGACGAGTCCGACCTGCTGGACCGACGCACCCGCATCGGGCTGGTGCCGGCCGACCGGGCGGCGGCACTGGATGCCGTACGGGAGGCACTGGGTGAGGTGTCGGCGCAGGTGGGTGAGCCTTAGGGGCATGAGCGGAGGGGCCCCGCCGGCTCGTACGGCGTCAGGATGCGGGCAGGCGCCAGGTGGCGAGGGGCTTAGAGGTGGGTTGGGCGGAGCCCGCGCTCGGTTCGACGGTGATGGCGAGTGCGGCGGCGGGGCCTGGCGGGGGGAGTGCCATGGCCTGGAGGGCGGATCGGGACGGGAGGAGCCCGGCGGAGCGGACGTGGTTCCCGGCGGCGACGTACCAGAGCTGGTAGGTCTTGTCCGCGGGCAGCGGAGCCAGGTCCTGGCAGAAGTAGGCCGCCTGGTCCAGCCGGCGTGACACCGCGACGGTGCCGGAGCCGCCGTAGGCCACGTCCTGCTTGACGAAAGTCGTGTCGGGGGCCGCCACGAGCCGGGCGAGATCGGCGGACTGGCTCTGGGCCTCCTGGCGTGTCTGCCGCTCCTCCTGGTGCTGCCAGGCCGCCAGACCACCGAACGCGGCGGCCGCGGCCAGGCACGCGGCCAGCGCGAAGTACAGCAGGCGTGGCGTGGACCGCCGGCCGCCGGCCCCGCCCGGCTCGCGGGGGGTCGTCGGCGGGAGCTGGGGGGTCCGGTCCACCGCGTCGAGGACGCGGTCCTTCAGACCCGGTGGGGGTGTTCGGGCCGCCCCCAGGGCGAGCCAGGCCGCGGCCTCCTGCTGGCCCGCGGTCTCCTCGGCGCATTCCGGGCAGTCGGCGAGATGTCGCCGGAACGCCTCCCGCTCCGCCCGGCTGAGGGCGTCAGCCGCGTAGGCACCCGCGAGCTCGTGCGGGTCGTCGGGGATCAAGGGAGGGCTCCCAGACAGTGCCGCAGGCGGGTGAGTGCCCTGCGCAGGCGGCTCTTCACGGTGCCCAGCGGCAGCGACAGCGCGGCGGCGATCTCGGTGTGGGTCAGGCCCTGGTAGTACGCGAGCACCACCGGTTGCCGCAGCTCGGCGGTGAGCTCCTTCAGGCAGGAGCGGACCTGCTCGCGTTCGCCGAGCGACTCCACCGTCTCCACGACGTCGTCGAAGGCGGGAGTCGACTCGTGCTCGGAGACGGCACGCTCGCGGTCAGCGGACCTTCGGACGGTCCGGACGATGTCGACGGCGCGATGGTGGGCGATGGTCAGCATCCAGGTCATGGCGTGCCCGCTCTCGGGTCGATAGCGGGGGGCGCTCTGCCAGACCTCGAGCATGACCTCCTGCGCGACCTCCTCGGCGCGTGCCGGGTCCCGGAGGACTCGGCACGCGATTCCGTAGATGGGGCCGACCGCCACGTCGTACAACCGGCTGAAGGCGTCCTTGCTGCCGGCAGCGACGGACATCAGCAATCGGTCCGTCTCGGATGTACCGATGTGCCTGGCCCCGGCCGCCTGCCGCTTCGCCACACCCTCTCCCGTGTGCGTGTTTGCCCCAAACCCTCATGGTGGGTGTCACCCGCTCTCTTCCACAGTGTCCGAGGCCCGGACGTCGTTCGCATCCCGCAAGGAGCCGGGTGAGCGCGGACCTGGGCCTACGGACGTGATGTCACCGGTCCACGCTTCGTCCTCGGGGCGCCGGGCCCGCAGCCGGGGTCCCGGCGCGAGCACCGGGGGCACCAGGTCGGCGGTGTCCGAGCCGTCGGGGCGGAGCACGTCCTCGCCGTAGAGGTCCTGGACCCAGTTGGCCTGGTAGACCGTCTCCAGGTAGCGCTCGCCCAGGTCAGGGGCGATGGCCACCGCGGTGAGGCCGGCCGAGTCGTGCGCGGCCAGCCAGCGCATCGCCCCGCTGACGACGGTGCCGGTGGAACCGCCGAAGAGGTAGCCGCGGCGGGCCAGGTGGTGGCAGGCACGGATGGTGTCGGCCTCCTCGACCCGCACCGCCTCGTCGACGAAGGACTCGTCGAGCAGCGGAGGGGTGACGCTCATACCCAGGCCGGGAAGCATGCGACGGCCGGGGGGACCGCCGAAGGTCACCGAGCCGACGGTGTCCACCGCGACGATGTGGACCCGCCGGTGCCACTGCCGGAAGTAGCGGGCGCAGCCCATCAGCGTCCCGGTCGTGCCGGCCCCGACGAACAGGACGTCCAGCCCTGGGAACGAACGGGCGATCGCCGGCCCCGTCCTGCGGTAGTGCGCTCTCCAGTTGCCCGGGTTGGTGTACTGGCTGAGCCACACGTAGCGGTCGTCGAGGTCGGACAGCCCGCGGACGTAGTCGAGTCGCGCCCGCAGG
This sequence comes from Streptomyces sp. NPDC098781, assembly GCF_044759995.1. NCBI lineage: Bacteria > Bacillati > Actinomycetota > Actinomycetes > Kitasatosporales > Streptomycetaceae > Streptomyces > Streptomyces sp. NPDC098781. Next base: position 1,150,183 of record NZ_JBIWAK010000001.1, on the reverse strand, counting down.
AAGCCGCCGTGGGCGCGCGGCTCGGTGACCACGTGCACCTGGGCTCCCAGGGCCTCCATCACCAGCCTGGTCGACAGGTTGCAGCGGGAGTCCGTCACGCACAGGAAGCGGTAGCCCTTGCTCGCCGCGATCATGCTGAGCGCCACGCCCATGTTTCCCGACGAGGACTCTACGAGGACCGACCGCGGGGTCAGGACCCCCGACTGTTCGGCGGCCTCGATCATCTCCGTGGCGGGCTTCAGCTTGATCGAGCCGGCGAAGTTGAAGCCCTCGCACTTCAGGAAAAGCCTGCGTCCCAGGATCGACTGGAGGTCGACGTAGAGGTCCTCCTCGTTGAAGGTGTAGGGGGCGGATATGACTGACACGATGGCCTCCGCGGATCGAAGGGGCCGGGCCGGGGTTGTTCATCCGTACCGGCGCAGCTCATGGAAGAAGCCGTCCACGACGTGCAGTTCGCCGGAGCCGGCGACCTCGTCGTAGACGTACTTGCCGACGGCCAGGTCGAGCACCCCGAGGCCGAACGGCGAGAACACCACCGTCCGGTCGGCCGACGGTGTCACCTGCCCGGCCATCACGTTCGCCAGCGTTCCCGTCAGGAAGTCGCGGCTGCCCGTGAGCCGTTCGGCGAGGTGGACGGAGGTCTCCGCCCTGAGACAGTGCTCGATGTCGTCGACGATGTTGTCCGAGGCGAGCACCACCTCGGGAGCCAGGTCGCGCAGCGACACGTGCAGCACGAGCGGATGGTGCGCGAACCAGGACGGGTCGAAGATGTGCGGCCGGGCGGCGACCGTGGCGAAGACGACCAGGTCGCTGCCGCGGATCAGCTCCTCGGGGCTGTCGTGCACGACGATCCAGCCGTCGGCGCCGGACTGCTCCAGGTAGCAGCGGAAACCGGCGGCGCTGTCGGCGGACACGTCGTGTATGCCGATGGTGTCGAACGACCAGCCGGTACCGGAGAGATGGGTGTGGATGTAGCGGGCGATCAGACCGGTTCCGACGAATCCGATGCGCGTGGGGCGCCCTCGGCCACGACTGAGCGTGTCCGCCGCCAGCGCCGCCGACGCGGCCGTCCGCGTGGCGCTGATGATCGAGGCTTCCATGCAGGCGAACGGATAGCCCGTGTGAGGGTCGTTGAGGATGAGCACCGCCGAGGCCCTCGGGACCCCGGCCGCCACGTTCTGCGGGAAGCTGGAGATCCACTTCAGGCCGTCCACCCCCGCCGCCCCGCCGATCGAGGCGGGCAGGGCGATGATCCGGGACGTCGGGCGGTCGGGGAAGCGCAGGAAGTGGGACGGCGGGTTCACCGAATCACCGGCGTCGTGCAGCCGGTAGGTTTCCTCGACGACGTCCACTATCTGCTTCTCCCGCCCTTGCAGCGCTCGTTGGACCTGGCCGCCCGGCACGACCGCGAACGGCGGCACGGTGACCGGCCCGGGCGGTGCCGGGTGCCAGGTGCCGGAACTGGTGGCGGTCATGGGGTGGTCACCTCCTCGCTCGGCGGGCAGTCGGCGGCCCGCACCGGGTCCGCCATCGCGACGAGCACTTCGCGGGGCCCCTCGTACGGCTCTCTGCTGTGGGCGGTGCGGATGTTGTCGACGAGCATCAGATCGCCGGACTGCCACGGCTCGCGCACGGTGTGGGACTGATAGACCTCGTTGAGCAGCCGCACGGTGTCCTCGCCGATCGGCGCGCCGTTGCCGTAGCGGGTGTTGAACGGCAGCCCGTCGGCGCCGTAGACGTCCACGAGGTACTCGTGTATCTCGGGGGCGAGCGTCCACTCGTTGAGGAACGCGATCTGGTTGAACCAGCACGACCGGCCGGAGACCGGGTGCCGCACCACGGCGCTGCGGCGCTGCCAGGTCCGCAGTCCGCCGTCGGGTTGCCACTCGAACTCGATGGCGCTCGCTCGGCAGTAGCTCTCGACCGTGCCCGGGTCGTCACTGCCGAAGGCGTCGGTCAGGGACGCGCCGATCTCGTCGTTGTAGTTACGGGTGAGCAGCCAGCCCTCTCGCAGGAATCGAACGACGAGATCGGTGGGCAGCGCGCCCAGCACGGTGGGTGCGTCGGCCAGCGCGGTCGCCCCGCCGGCGGCGGGGGCGGTGAGGCAGGCGAACAGCATCAGGCCCGGGAATTCCAGGGTGTAGCTGAGTTCGTGGTGCATGCACATCGGCTGCTGCTGCGGCCACTTGGACGAGGAGTACACGCCGTCGGCATAGTTCTGCCGGGACGCGAAAGCCTCCTTCTCCGTCATCAGACCGGTGGCCAGCCGCCGGAAGACGGCCGCGGTCTCGTCCTGTTCGCCCAGCCCGAGGCCGCGGATCAGGACCGCGCCGTGCTCGGTGACGAGGGCGCGTACCGCGTCCCGGTGCTCGGCGGCCCAACTCGGCGCGTCACCGGCGGAGTCGGCACGAAGGATCGGGGGCTTGCCGGGCTCCAGGTCGACGCCCGGCATCGACAGGGACAGCGAGGACGGCATCTCGGTCTCCTTTCGGTTCTCGGTTCAGGAGGAAGCCGGTGGTGCGGTGCCGACCGTGGCGGGGGCCGACGGCCGGCCGGCCCGGGATCTGCCGTTGACGACGTGGGCCAGGTCGGCGAGGACCGGGTGGTGGGTGAGGTCTTTGATGTCCACGGCACGGTCCAGGGCGATCGCGAGCCGCACCGCCGCGAGCGAGGTGCCGCCACGGTCGAAGAAGTGGTCGTGCCGGCGGATGGTGTGTTCCGGTATGTCCAGCACCTGTGCCCACAGGGCGGCCAGCCGCCGTTCGGTCGGCGTGCTGGGCGTGTCGCGGTCTTCGTCGGCGGCGCGGGCGAGGTCCGGTGCCACGGCACCGAGTTGTGCCGCGAGCGCGGTCAGGGCCCTCCTGTCGACCTTGCCGTTGGCGGTCACCGGCAGGCTCTCCCGCCAGTGGAACTCCGAGGGGACCATGTACGCGGGCAGCGACCGGCCCAGCTGTTCACCGAGGACGCCGTCCTCCAGCGGGCCGGGCCCGGAGTAGAAGGCCACCAGGCGACCGCCCTGGCCGCCGGAGCCGTCGACGGCCACCACCGCCGCGTCGCGGACCCCGGGTGTGCGCAGCACGGCGCTCTCGACCTCGCCGATCTCGATCCGGAAACCGCGGATCTTGACCTGGGTGTCCTTGCGGCCGAGGAACTCCAGCTTGCCCTCGGGCGTCCAGCGGCCGTTGTCGCCGCCCCGGTAGAGCCGTAGGCCGGGTCGGTGCGGATCAGCCGAGAACGCCTGCCGGGTGCGCTCGGGGTCGTTGACGTAGCCGCGGCCGACGCAGATCCCGGAGAAGACGATCGCACCCGGGGCGCCGAGGGGCACCGGTGACAGGTGCTCGTCCACGACGTAGACACGCACGTTGCTGATGGGCGGGCCGAGGGAGATCCGTCCGTCGTCCGGCGCCCGGTCCATCACTTCGTGGTTGGTGTCGTCCGATGTCTCGGTCAGTCCGTACGCGTTGACCAGCCTGACTCCGGGCTCGGCGGCGAACCAGCGCTGCACGAGCTCCCGTTTCAGCGCCTCGCCGGTGACCGACACACACCGCAGGTCCGGCAGCGCGCGGGGATGCCGTTCCAGATAGGCCACGACGGCGTCCAGGTACGACGGCACGACCTGGAGGACGTTGACACCGCCGCGGGCGATCGTGTCGACGAACCGCGGGACGTCGAGGATCGCTTCCTGTTCGACGAGCACGGTCCGTCCGCCGGTCAGAAGCGCGGAAGCCAGTTGCCACAGTGAGATGTCGAAGCACTGGGGCGCGGTCTGGGCGACCACGTGCCCCTCGCCGATCCCCAGGTCGTCGATCTTGGCGTGGAGGTGGTTGAGCATGCCCGCGTGCTCACACATGGCTCCCTTGGGCTCCCCCGTGGAGCCGGACGTGAAGTAGATGTAGGCCAGTTGGTCCGGCTCGACGGCGACGCCGAGGTCGGCATCCGGGTGGCCCTCCGCGTAGGCCGCGTCGACGGAGAGCGCCCGGACCGCGGGCAGCGTGTCGAGGGCCCGGTCGAGCATCGTGGTGCTGCCCGGCTCGGTAAGCGCGAGGCGGCAGCCGGCACGGGAGAGCATGGTCGCGATGCGCGCGGCCGGGAAGTGCGGCTCGACGGGCAGGTACACCCCGCCGGCTTTGAAGACCGCGAGGACGGCGGCCGCCCAGTCCAGGTTCCGCTCCATGACCACCGCGACGACGCCTTCCCGGCCCAGCCCGCGTGTCCGAAGGGCCCGCGCGAGCCGGTTGGCCCGCGCATTGAGCTCCCGGTAGGTCCACCGCTCGTCACCCCGTACGGCCGCGACGGCGTCCGGATGCGCCCCGGCACGTTCCTCGAACAGCTCGTGGAAGCGGCGGTCGGGCAGTTCCCGGTCGGGTCCGGCGAGTCCTTCGAGCTGGTGGCGGCGCTCATCGGTGGAGAGCAGGCTCTGCGGCCCGTGCGCGGCGTCCGGATCGGCGGCGATCAGGGTGAGGGCGGTGAGGTGGTAGCCCGCGATCCGCGCGGCGCAGGACGCGTCGAGTGCGTCGGCCCGGTACTCCAGTCGCAGCGTGAGCGCGTCGCCGCGTGGCGTGGTCCCCACCCGCAGCACGGCGTTCTCGGCGAGCTCGCCCCCGTCGCCGATCGGGTCGAACTCGGCCTCGCTGGACGGTCCCGGCAGGTCCAGCTCACGCCGGAGTCCGTCGACGGGGAAGTCCTTGTGCAGCAGCAGCTCCGACTCGGCCCGGTGGGCGTGGTGCACCAGCGTCCGCCACGAGTCGTCGGCGACGGTCAGCCGACAGGGCAACGGCGGCCTCCCGCCCGGTTCGACGACGTACCCGGTGGTGACCTCCTGCTCGCCGGTCAGAGCGGCGAGCACCTTGGCGTGCGCGGCCAGCAACAGCGAGCTCAGCGGCACCGAGAGATCGTCCATCAGGCGGCTCAACGCCTTCGTCAGCTCCCCGGGAAGCGTCGCCTCGTGCTCGGCGGTGCGGGGCACCGGGTCCAGGGTCCACCGCGGGACCGTGGTCACCCCACCGCCGGCGAGCACGCCGCGCCAGAAGTCCCGGCCGGTCTGCGCGGACGTCGTCATGGCCGACATGCGCCCAGCCTCCTCTCGTCCTCGCCGTCGGGGCGGATCGGCAGTTCGTCCTCGCCGTCCGGGCGGATCGGCACCGCCGGATTCCCGCCCCACGACGCCTGCTGCGGGACGACCTCCCCCTTCATCAGGAAGGAGTCGGGGCCGAGCACGGCACCGTCGCCCACCGTCACGCCGTAGTGGACGAAGGCGCCGACGCCGAGGGTGCACCGGGAGCCGACCGTGCTCCGGTCGGACTTGAAGGCGCCGTCCTCCTGCGAGTGGCACTGGACCACGCTCCCGAAGTTGAGCGTGCAGCCGTCCCCGATGGCGGTCATGGCCCGTTCCGTCAGGAAACAGCCGTCGTCGAAGACCATGCGGCCGATCCGCACCCCGAGCAGCCGCCAGATCAGGTTCTTGAAGGGGGTGCCGTTGAGCGCCTTCATGTACGTCTCCGACGGCACCTTCCAGTAGCGCTCGTGCTGCCAGAAGTCCTGGGTGTAGATCGAGCAGAACAGCGGCCTCAGGGGACGGACCGCCGTGACGACGCGTTCCACGAGCACGAAGTACGCGAGGGTGAACAGCACGGCGAGCAGGTCGGCCAGCACGATCCCGGTCACGCCGAGGGGCCCGTACAGCTCCGCGGCGCCTGTGAGGAGCAGGGTGAGACCGAAGACGTAGATCCAACGCGTCAGCAGGTACCACGCCATGGTGGCGGCGTTGTGCCGGTTCTTGGCGGCAAGGCCGCGCCGCAGGTCCTGGGGGCTCTTGAGCCGGTCGAAGGTACTGTCCCGCAGCACCGAACGCGGAATCTCGAAGCTGGGTGAGCCCAGCAGCCCGACGCCCTCGCGGACCTCCCCGTCGACCGGCACCATCACCTTCGTCGCGAGGAGGCAGTTGTCGCCGGTCCTGCCCCGCGAGGGGTACGCGATCCGGTTCCCGAGGAAGTTGCGCGGCCCGATCGACACCCGGGACACACGGAACGCGGTGCTGGAGAAGTCTGCGTTCATGATCGACAGGCCGTCCGCGATCATCGTGCCGCGCCCGACGGAGCTCAGGTAAGGCGTCTCGTGCTTCATCTCCGTGCCGAAGTTCGAGCCGGTCTGCTCGACGCGGGAGAGGTCGTAGCCGAGGCCCCGCAGGTAGTGGACGATGGCGGAGCTGTCGCCGAACAGGCGCTTGAGGAACTTCCAGTTGGTCAGGAGCGCGATCGTGCGGTGGGCCTCGAAGTGGACTCCGTAGAGTCGGTAGGTTCTGCCCGGCTTGAGGAGCAGGCTGAGCAGACGGGGAACGGCGGTCAGGACGAGGAGACCGGCGGGCACGGCTCCGAAGACGAGCGTGAAGGAGATCACCAGAGCTTCGAGGTAGAACGTCCCGTCGCCGAGGACCGCGGGTCCCGGCTCCAGAGCCGTACTGAGCTGCGGGACCTCTACGAGCAACGCGACCACGCCACCGACCGCCACCGGCATGTACACGGCCAGCGCGACCAGCAGTTGGACGACGCTGTGAGCGGCCCTGCGCACCGCTCCGCAGCGGGCCGACCCCACCACCTGGTAGTCCACGTCGGTCGGCTGTGCCGGGGATCCGTGCCAGTGCTCGCCGTCGGGCACCGCCTGCCCCCGGTGCAGCGAGGAGGCGTGTCCGAGCTGTGCCCCGTCGCCCAGCGATGTGTCGATGTCGAGCACCGTGGCCTCGCTGACCAGCACGTCCCTGCCGAGGGTGACCGGGCCCGGCTGGATCACTCCGGCGTGCGCCCGGTAGCAGGAGAAGAACGAGTCCTTGCGGATGACCGTGCCGTCCCCGATGGCGAGCAGGTCGGTGCACACGGGCACGTTCCGGGACAGGACCACGGCGCCCCGCCCGACCTTCGCGCCCAGTGCCCGGAGGTAGAGCAGATAGAGCGGCGAGCCGCTGAACAGCACCAGGGGGTCCGACCGGACCAGTGTCTTGACGATCCAGAAGCGGACGTACGCGAGGCTCCAGACGGGGATGTGCCGGGTCTTCCACCTGCCGACGAGTGTCCACTTCGCGAGGACGGGGAGGGCACACAGGACCAGGAAGGCGATGCCCCCGAACAGGACCGATCGCAGGTAGGTGTCGAGCACCCCGGATCCGGCGGAGATCCACTCGTAGCCTCGGGCGGTGCCGAAGGCGATGAGGTAGACGTATCCGAGGAAGGCGAGGAGTTGCAGGGCACCGCACAGGACGTACTGGTGCCTGCCCGCCGGGGACGGCGCCGCCACCGGCGCGGGGGCCGGCTCTCCTGCCGGTGCCCCGGCCGGCGGCTCCGCCCGCGGAACGGGCGGGGCGTCCGCGAGCGCCGTCGCCAGGCTTCTGATCGTCGGGTACCGATAGACGTCCTTCATCGACACCGACGGCAGGTCGGCCCGCTTTCTGACACGCGCGCAGAAGTGCGCCATCAGCAGCGAGTCGGCGCCCAGGTCGTCGAAGAAGTTCCCGTCCACCGGCACCTGTTCGGTGCGCACGACCGAGGCCAGGACCGCGGCGAGGGTCGTCTCGATTGCGGAGGGTTCACCGCCACCGTCCAGGAGGGCCGTGGATCGCTCCCGAGCGGTGGGCAACGTTTCCGCCGGATTGTCACCCATGCACTTGATTCGACGCCGGGAGGCGGGCGGATCTCCCGGACCGCAAAATTCTCATACCGGACGCGATATTCGAGGCCGGGCATCAGGCATCGGGCGTCAGGCCTGGGGCATCAGGCGTCAGGCATCAGCCCGCCGGAAACGCCACACGTTGTCCTCCCGGAAGCCTTCCGCGCCCTCGGGCGACTTGTGTGCGCTGCGCACCGCCTCCAGCGTCTCCACGGTCCACTCCGCCTCGGGCAGCGCGAGCTCCGCCAGGACGCCGTCCAGCGTCGGGAAATCCGCCTCGAAGGGCGGTTCGCTCTGCCACGACGGCCAGCCGCCGTGCATGACGATCAGCAGCGTGCCACCGGCGGCCACGGCGTCGGCGGCCCGCTTCAGAACGCGCCGCCGGTCGAGTTCCACCGGCGACTGTAGGAACTGGGCGTTCACCAGGTCGAACGAGCCCTCCGGGAACGTCTCCCCGAGCACATGACGTTCCCAGACCGTACGGTCGCTCACTCCGGCCTCCGCGGCATGCCGTGCGGCGCGCTCCAGGGCCGTGTGGGAGATGTCGGCGCCGGTGACCCGCCAGCCACGCGAGGCGAGCCACACGGCGTCGGCACCTTCGCCGCATCCGAGGTCGAGCGCGCGGCCGGGCGCGAGGTCGCCGGCCTCACGGACGAGCAACGAGTTGGGGCGGCCACTCCACAGCCGGCCGTTGTCGCGGTAGCGGGCCTCCCAGAACTCGGCGGCCTCGAGGGGGTGGGTGTCGGTCATGTCGCCTCCGGGTGCGCAGGTGTCGTAGCGGCGGGACCGGGTCGCAGCGCGGGCTGCCCGGGCCTCGTTCAGGAAGCCTGCGCGAAGCACCCCAGGAGTGACAAAGAGTATTGCCGGTTCGGCAAAGTCGTTCACCCCGCCCCAGCCGGCCCGCTCACTCCTGCGGTGCCTCCAGCCAGAAGCCGGCGCGGGTGCGCCAGAGGTCGAGCAGTGCCGTGTCCCCCTTCGTCTCGACGGCGGGTGCGGGGCGCTTGTAGAAGAACAGCAGCAGGTCGGTCACCGGGCCGCGCGCGGTCGCGGTCGCGGCGTCGGAGCCAGCGCGCAGAACGGGCCGCTCGCCGGTGAGGTCGACCAGCCACTGCCCGGCGCCGGGCGCGTCGAAGTGGAGCGTGCGGTCGGAACCGAGCAGGTCGGGCAGGTCCGGCCGGGGTTCGAACGCCTCGGGGAAGGTGGAGTACTCCAGCCACTCCTCCACCGCGTCGATGGCGAGATCGGCGTGCAGGCGGAACTCGGCGCCGGCGGCGAGGGCCGCGTCGGCCCGGTGCACGACCGTCTCGTACGTCATCCGCCGGGCCCAGAAGGTCAGGGGCGCCGACCGCTCGTCGGAGGGGTTCCAGGCGAGGGCGTCGGGTCCGGCCGCGCGAAGGGTGGCGCTGAGCCGTGCCGCTCCCTCGGTGAGCCACGGGACGAGGACGGCGGCGTCCTCGTCGGTGTACGCGGTGAGGTCGTTGACCCCGTCGTCGGGGACCGGACCGGTGGCCCCGGTACGGACGATCTCCTCCGCCCAGCGGTGGTCGCCGCCGACGTGCCGCAGCAACTGGCCGAGGTTCCAGCCGGGGCAGGAGATCACCGGGGTCTTCATGTCCGCGCCGCGCACATGGGCCGTGAGCCGTTCGGTCTGGGAGACGATCTCGTCGCAGTGACGGTCGAAGCTCAGCGAGGTCATCACCTCATGATGCCGGAGGACCCGGACCGGCCCTGTCGGTGGTCTCGGATACTGTGTGCCGCCTGAGCAAGATCGGGTGGGGAGAGAACACCATGCAGGTGGGGGCGGGAAGAGTACGGCGAAGACTGGCCCAGGCGGCTTTGCTGGCCGGGGTGTTGACGGGCTGTGCGGGGGCGGCGGACGGCGACGCGAAGACGTCGACGAGTGCGTCGGCGTCGGCGGACGCGGAGCGTGCGAGCGATACGGCGGTCAGGAGCGCGGGGAGCATCGGCGCGGCCGGCTCGGCCTGCGAGCTTCCCGTCACCTTCGACATCGCCGAGGACTGGAAGGCGGAGGCCATCGACACCGGGACGGGTGACGGTTCCGCCGAGCCGGAGAGCGAGTTGGCCCAGGAGGTCGCCGACGCGCTCCTGCACCAGGGGCCGGTCACGGCCGCCTGCGAGGTCGACGCCAAGCCCGCGGGGAACATCGGCTTCCTGCGCGTCTGGACGGGCGAAGAGGGCGGCGACGACGCCCGCGCCGTGCTGGAGGACTTCGTCGCGGCGGAGAAGGGCGCGAGCAAGGCGAAGTACAGCGCCTTCGCAGCGGGAGGTCTCAAGGGTGTGGAGGTGAAGTACCTCTACACGAGCAAGCTCCTGGAGGAGACGAAGGAGGAGGCCGCGCTGGCCGTCGCGACGAAGCAGGGGCCGGTCGTCATCCACCTCGGCGGGATGGACACCGACGAGCACCGGGCGATGCTGCCGGCGTACGAGCTCGCCAAGCGGACGCTGCGCGCCGGCTGAGCGGTGTGGGTCCTGCACGGGCACCGGGCGAAGGGCGCCCGCGCCGGACTCGGATCACCGTCGTGGGTCGGCGCCGCTCAGGATGCTGAGCAGGAACCGATCGCGGGGGCCGCGCTGTTGCCGTTCTTCATGACGGTGAAACCGAAGCTGGTGGACGCTCCGGCGGCCAGTGTCCCGTTGCCGTTCGGCCTCACCGTCATGACGTTGCCGCTGCTGTCCCAGCTGGGCGTGCCGTTCCAGGTCGCGGAGACCTTCTGCGGGACCGTCACCGTGACGTTCACGCTCCAGGTGCTGATCGCCGAACTCCCGGCCGTGATGGTGACCTTGCCGTTGAAGCGGTCGCTCCATTCCTCGGCCTTGCTGTAGCCGGCCGTGCAGGCCGTGCCCGGCGTGCCGCCGCCGGAGGAGCCGCCGAGCGCGGTCAGCACCGCGCTGTACGCGGGCTTCTTGGCGTAGTTGCCGTCGAACAGCAGCGGTGTGCCGCTCGCACGCCAGGAGTACTTGTCGGTGACGCCCCACACGGTGATGCCGGTGCAGCGCGAGACGGCGAGGCAGGCCCGCACCACGCCGCCGTAGCTGTTGGCCTGTGCCGTGCCCGAGCCCTCGATGTCCAGCTCGGTGATCTGCACGTCGACGCCCAGGTCGGCGAAGCGCTGGAGGTTGGCCTGATAGTCGGACGGCACCGGCGAGGCGCTGTTGAAGTGGGACTGGAAGCCGACGCAGTCGATCGGCACGCCACGGGACTTGAAGTCCCTGACCAGGTTGTAGACGGCAGTGCTCTTCGCGTTGACGCCGTCGGTGTTGTAGTCGTTGTAGCAGAGCTTGGCGGCGGGGTCCGCGGCGCGGGCGGTGCGGAACGCCTCCTCGATGAAGCCGTCGCCGAGCTTGTCCTGGAAGGGCGAGCTGCGGCGGGCGCCGCTACCGCCGTCCTGGAAGGCCTCGTTGACGACGTCCCAGGAGTTGATCTTGCCCTTGTAGTGCTGCATGACCTGGGTGATGTGGTTGTGCATCGCCGATCTGAGGTCGGCCGTGCCGAGGCCGGCGACCCAGCTCGGTAACTGGGAGTGCCAGACCAGGGTGTGGCCGCGGACCTTCATGCCCCGGCTCTGGGCGTGGTTCACGATCTGGTCGGCGGAGCCGAAGGTGAAGGTGCCGCGGGTGCGCTCGGTGGCGTCCCACTTCATCTCGTTCTCCGGGGTCACCGAGTTGAACTCGGTGTCGAGCGTCGAGGAGTAGGCGGCTTCGCCCAGGTGGTTCGCCGCGACCGCGGCACCGAAGTAGCGGCCCTTCTCGGCGGCTGCCGCGCCGAGAGTGCTCGCTGCCTGGGCGGTGCCCGCGAGGGCGGTGACGCCGGCCGTGGCGAGGAGGCCGGCCATGCCGAGGGCCAGTAAGGATGTGCGGGTCACCATCTCGTCCCCTTCTTCGGGTGATGGGGCAGGGGTCATGGAGCCGAAACATTCGGAGCTCATTCCGAATTTCGCGGCAGAACCTAGGAGTCCTGCCCTCGGCCGTCAACAGACGTCACACCCGCTCGCCCGAGTTGGCCGAAGAATGCACCACCAGCCACGACACGCACGAGGGGGTCGAAAGTTTCGACCCCCTCGACGACCTATCCGCAGTCCCGCGTAGGACTCGGCCCCGCGTAGGACTCGGCCCCGCGTAGGACTCGGCCCCGCCTAGGACTCGGCCCCGGTGTAGAACGCGATCGTCGCCGCTGTCGTGGCCGCGACGACCTCCTCGTCCGCGCCCGACGCCGCGTAGGCCTCGCCCCACAGCTCGCCCGACCTCGTCGCGTACGCCTTGCCCTCGTCCGAGAGCTGCCAGGCCTCGGATTCCTCCCTGCTCATCCCGCCACCACCGGCGAGGTGCATGCCGAGGCCGAGCAGCGCGCCGTCCCAGCCGACACCCACGGCGCCCGGCCCGAAGCGGTCCCAGAAGTCGGGCGGCACCACGGCCACATGCTCCAGCTCCAGCACCGTGCGCTCGGCCCCTTCCGGGGTGAGCCGCACCTCGACCTCACTGAAACCCGGATCGGGCCCGAACAGCCAGCTGACGCGCAGCTTGGACGGCTCCTGGCACTCCAGGATCTCCCCGCCGGCCTGACCCTCCAGCTGGTAGCGCCCGCCCACCTTGAACTCCCCGCTCACGGGCAGGAACCAGCGGCCGATGCGCTCCGGCGACGTCACCGCGTCCCACACGTCGGCGACATCGGCGTCGAAGGTCCGCCGCATCAGCACCGTCCGGGCCTCGCCGGCCTCGACCTGCCGTACACCGACCTGCCGGTGCAGTCGGTTCAGCTCGTCGACGATCTCACTCATCCTCGTCCGCTTCCTTTCTCAGTCTGCGCTCGCGCCTGCCTCGCGCGAGTTCCGTTCCGAGGGCGTCCAGTCGCTGCTCCCAGAAACCCCGGAACCTCTCCAGCCATGCGTCCACCTCGCGCAGCGGAGCGGCGTCGACGGCGTACAGCCGCCGGGTGCCCTCCGCCCGCACGGACGCGAAGCCGCTCTCGCGCAGCACCCGCAGGTGTTGCGAGACGGCAGGCTGCGAGATCCCGAACTCGTCCTGGATCACGGCACTGATGTCGCCCGACGCCTGCTCGCCGGACGCGAGCAGCTCCAATATCCGGCGTCGCACCGGATCACCCAGCACATCGAAGGCGTGCACGGATGCCACTATGCCAGCACCCGCTTATATAAGGCAAGGCTTAAATAGAACCCGGGGGCGGGCCGGGGCCCGGACGGGGTGCGCAGTGGCTATGCGCGGTCGGTGAGGAAGCGGTCGAGTGCCGTCGTCAGCTCGGCGGGCTTCTCCACGGGCAGTTCGTGGCCGGCGTCGACGACGCGGACGACCGCGTCCGGGTAGGCCTTGGCCATGCGCAGCATCTGGGACAGGGGCAGCTGGATGTCGTGGTAGCCGTGCACCATCAGCGTGGGCGTCGTGATGTCGCCGACCTTGTCCAGCACGTCGAAGGCGCGCATGGCGCCGTAGAGCGTCATGACGACGTCCCGCGGTGTGTCGGCGGAGGCGCGGATGTACTCGCGGATCTCCTCCCGCGGGTACCCGGGGGCGAAGGCGCGCTGGATGTTGGTGGCGACGAACAGCTTGAACGGGACGAGCGTGGAGGCGGCCATCAGCAGGGCGCGGCCACGGCTGTAGGCCATCTTTCCGATGGAGTTCACCAGCACCATGCGCTCGACCCGCTCGGGGTGGGCGAGCGCGATGGTCTGGGCGATCATGCCGCCCATGGAGTGTCCGACGATCACGAACCGCTCGATCTCCAGGTGCCCGAGGAGCGCGAGGACGTCCTCGGCCAGGGCGTCGATCGTGCGCACTCCCGCGCCGCTGCTCTCGCCGTGTCCGCGCAGGTCGAGCCGGACGACGCGCCGCGTCTTGGAGAAGTGGGCCAGCTGGTGGTCCCAGCGGTGCCGGTCCGCCGTCCAGCCGTGGACGAACACCAGGGGCACACCCTCGCTGTCGCGGGGGCCCTCGTCGTCGTACGTCAGTCTCGCGGCGTCGACTTCGAGCTGCGGCATGGCTGGCCTCCTGGAGTGCGCTACCGGTTACTGACCGGTACGGTATCCGTCCGTCCCGGCTCCCGTCACCGGCGTTCACCCAGGAAGTCAAGGATGTGACCCGGGCACGTCGAGGGCCGCTCCCTTGCCGACCCGACCTCGCCATCGAGGCCCTCCGGGCAGCAGCGGGTGCCCGTCCGGACCGGCGAAAGCCCGGACACCCTCGGTGTTCGAGGTGTCCGGGCGTTGAGAACGGGGCTCGATTCAGCCGTCGCCAGTACCCGTCGTCCGACCCGGCACACGACGCGGAAGCGGCCATTCCCACACCCTCCGGCCAGGGCTCGCGAAACCACCGATCGGCGTCAACTCGGCTGTGGCGTAAGGAAATCGAGATAGTCACCGCAGAAGCGAGCAGAACCCCGTCACTTTCGAAGCGAAGTAGCCGTCCACCGTGCGAGATCGATCGATGACGGTGTGTACTGTGCTCCGAGCGGCTCGCCCGACGGCCCTCGGAACCAGCCCTGCCCGACTGCCCCGAACCGACCTCTGGACCGACTCGATGATCGAATTACCGGACCTGGCCACCGGCGGTCTCGCCGTCGGCATGGTGTCCGCACTCGCCTTGGGCGGCGGGCTGCTGCGCGCACAGCGGCAACTGGCGCGCAGACGCGCCGAGATCGCCGATCTGCGCAGGCAACTCGACGGCGCGGTGCACGCGTTCACCGCCGAGATCGAGCATCTGGCGACCCGGCGTGTCCCGGCCACCGCCCAGCAACTCGCCCACCCGCACGTCCCCGTCCCCGGTCCGCTGCGTCCGCAGACCGCCGCGTCACCGCTGGGCCCGGCCCTGGAGCAGGTCCTGACCGGGCTGCGCACCGAGCTGGCCGGGCAGCGCACACGCATCGACGCGGCCGCGCAGGCCGGTATGCGCGGTGCGACCCGTGAGATCCAGGCGGCCCTGTACCGGCTCCAGGACGCGCTGCGCGGGTTGCAGCAGCGGTACGACGACCCCGAGTTGGCGCAGACCCTGTTCCAACTGGACCACGAGAACGAGCAGTCGCTGCGGCGGGCGCAGGTCGCGGCCGTGGTGTGCGGCGCCTGGGTGGGGCTGGCGCGCGAGGAGTCGCACCTGGTGGACGCGGTGACCGGCGGCCAGTCCCGGCTCGACGGCTACCACCGGGTCCGGATCCACCACCACCTCACCGCGGGCACCGCGCTGGTGTCGCACGCGGTGGAGCCCGTCGCGATCATCGTCGCCGAGCTCGTCGACAACGCCCTGCGGCACTCCGCGCCGGACACCGACGTCGTGGTCAACCTGGAGCACGTCCACCACGGCGTCTGCGTCACGATCGACGACGCGGGCCTCGGCATGACCCAGGACGAACGCGCCCGCGCACAGCGGTTGGTGGCCGGCTCCGAGCCGATTCTGCTGACCGAGCTGGGCGATCCGCCGCGCATGGGCCTCGCCGCGATCGGGCAGCTGACCCGGCAGTTCGACCTGGAAGTCGATCTGTCCTCGCCTTCGCCGTACGGCGGAGTCCGGGCCGTGCTGCGGGTGGACAGCGGGCTGCTCAGCCGTATCGACCCCGACGAGCGGCCGCCCGCCGCCAGCGCACCGCGCTCCACGCGCCCGGCCTCCCGGGACGAGACACAGGTCGTCTCAGGGAACGGGACACCCGGCGCGCCCGACTCCTCGCCGACCGACGCGCCCGCGCCGGTGACCGCCCGGCCTGCCACCTCCTCTCACGGATACGGGCCCGACCACGACGAGGACGGCTCCGGCACCCCGTCCGGCCACCACGGGCCACGGGACACCGGCGGCCTGCCGCAGCGCCGGCGCCGCACACGGGTGTCCGGCGCATCCGGTTCCGCCGACACGCCGGCACCGAGGACCGCGGCACGCGGCGCCGAGCGGGCCGCCGCGGCGCTGGGCGCGCTCCAGGCCGGCACCGCGGCGGCGAGGTCGGCGGCCGGGGAGCCGGTGAACGGCGACGCCTCAGCCGCCGTACCGGAGTCCGCGGGGCCGGAGGGGCGGCGACCGGAAGCGAGCGGGGACGACCCAGACCGAACCGCACATGACCACGAAGGGGGAACGGCCCGATGACCAGCCGCGATGCGGGGGACACCGCATGGGTGCTCGATCCGATCGTGCAGGTGCCGCACGTGGTGGCCGCCGTACTGCTCACCCGGGACGGACTGGTGACCGGGTACACGGACGCGCTCACCCGGCCCACGGCCGAGCGGGTGGCCGCGATCACCAGCACCGTGCAGGGGGCGTGCCGGACGGCCGCGGCGGCCTTCGCCGACCGGGAGGGGGCCGAGGTGCGGCAGGTCGTGATCGAGTCGGACCACGGGTACGTGCTGATCGTGCCGACCGACCACGGCACCTGTGTGGCGGCCTACGGGGACGAGGAGGTGCGCCTGGACCTGCTCGCGCACCGGGTGCACTCGCAGGTGGCGCGGCTGGGTGAGAAGGCGATGGCCGCCGCGGCCAGAGGTACCGACGGCGGCGCGTCGGCATGACGGGGCGCCGTCCCGGCCGCCCCCTGGTTCCCGCGTATCTTTCGACCGGCGGTGTGGCCCGGCCCAGCCGGCCCCAGTTGGAGCGGCTGTCGGTGCTCACGCGCACCGAGGCATCCGCGCCCACGGGTCTGCCCGCCGCCCAACTCGCCCTGCTGGACAACCTGGACGACGGTTCGCTGACGGTCGTGGAGGCCGCCGCGCTGCTGCGGCTGCCGGTGTCCGCCGTGCGTGTCCTGGCGGGCGAACTCATCGACCGGGACCTGGCGTCGGCCCGTCCGCCGATCCCGCCCGCCGAACGCTTCGCCCCCGACCTGCTGGAGAGAGTGGCCGATGGCCTTCGCGCCCTCAAGCACACCTAGCGCCGCGCCCCCGGGCCGGTCCGGGGACGTCCACCTGCCCGACACCGCCCGCGACCTGGTCAAGATCCTGGTCGCCGGGCCGTTCGGCGTGGGCAAGACGACCCTGATCGGTTCCGTCTCCGAGATCCGCCCGCTGCACACCGAGGAGCCGATCAGCGAGGCGTCCGCGCCGCTGGACGATCTCGCCGGGGTGCGGGACAAGGCGACCACCACCGTCGCCGTCGACTTCGGCCGGATCAGCCTGCCCGGCGGGGTCGTGCTGTATCTGTTCGGCACACCCGGGCAGGAGCGGTTCAGGGCGCTGTGGGACGACATCGCCTACGGCGCGCTGGGCGCTCTGGTGCTGGTCGACAGCCGTCGGGTCGACGCGTCGTTCGACGTGCTGGGCCTGGTGGAGGAATCGGCGCTGCCGTACGCCGTCGCCCTGAACGCGTTCCCGGACGCGCCCCGGCACCACACCGTGGAACAACTGCGCGCCGCCCTGGACCTGGCGGCGGACACGCCGATGGTGACGTGTGACGCGCGGGACGCCGACTCGTCCGTCGACGCACTGCTCGCGCTGGTCCAGCATCTGATCGACCGTCACGCTCCGGAGGGCCGTTGACCACCCACTCCCCCGACCGGCAGGCCTTCTCCCGCTCGGCGCCCGTGCGGCTGTGGGAGGACGGCTTCGCACTGGATCCGTACCGCTACTACGACGCCCTGCGCGCCCAGGGACCGGTCGGCTGGGCCGAGTTGGCGCCGGGCGTGCCCGCGTACGTGGTGACCGACCGGCGGGCGGCGCTGGAACTGCTGCACGACACGGACACGTTCTCGCACGACCCGCGCCCGTGGGAGGCCACGGTCGCCGACGACTCGCCGGTCCTCGGCATGATGCGCTGGCGGCCCAACACGCTGTTCGCGGACGGGGCCGCCCACGTCCGGTACCGGACCACCCTGATCGACACCTTCGACCGGATCGAGCCGCACGACCTGCGGGCCCGGGTGCACCGGGCGGTGCGGGTGCTGGTGGGCCGGTTCGGGCCCGAGGGGGAGGCCGATCTGGTGGCCGACTTCGCCCGGCCGCTGATGGCGCTGGTCTTCAACAGCCTCTTCGGGATGCCGGACAGCCAGAGCGACCGGCTCGACACCGCGCTCGGCAAGATGATGGAGGGCGGCGCCGAAGCCGCCGAGGGCGAGGCCGAGTTCGGCGGCTACGTACTGGAGCTCATCGCGGCCAAGACACAGCAGCGCGGCGAGGACCTGCCGAGCCGGCTGCTCGACCACCCCGCCGGGCTCACCCCCGAGGAAGTCACCTGGCAGGTCTTCCTCACCCTCGGCGCCGGGCACGAGCCGACGGCCAACCTGGTGTCCAACGCGCTGTCCCGCATCCTCGGCGACGCGCGCTACTACTCCACCCTCACCAGCGGCGCCCGCCCGGTGACGGACGCGGTGGTGGAGGTGCTCCGCCACGAGACACCGCTGGCCAACTACGGCATCCACTACGCGCGCGGGCCGGTGTCCTTCCACGGCACCTGGCTGAGGGCAGCGGTACCGGTGGTCGTCTCGTACGGGGCGCTCGCGCACTTCGCCGAGAAGGAGAGCACCGGCGACCGGCACCCCCGGGACGCCTCGCACCTGTCCTGGTCGGCCGGTCCGCACGCCTGCCCGGTCCGGCAGCACACGCTGCTCATCGCCACCGAGGCGATCGAGCGGCTCACCCAGTGGCTGCCCGACCTGGAGCCGGTGCTGCCCCGGGCGCTTCTGACCTGGCGTCCCGGCCCCTTCCACCGCTCGCTGACCTCGCTGCCCGTCCGGTTCAGCCCTCGCTCCCCCGACCAGCCAGGAGTTCCGCAGTGACCGTGTCCGACCGTATCGACCGCGTCGCCATCGACCCGTTCGGCGCCGACATCCCCGCCGAGAGCGCCCGGCTGCGGGCCCTCGGCCCGATCGTGCCCGTGGAGCTGCCCGGCGGCATCCCCGCGTGGGCGCCGACGGGCTACGACACGCTCAAGGGACTCATCCTCGATCCCCGGGTCAGCAAGGATCCGCGGCAGCACTGGCGGCTGTGGCCGCAGATCGGGGAACACCCCTCCTGGGGCTGGATCCTGGGCTGGGTGGGCGTGGTCAACATGCTCTCCACGTACGGCACCGACCACACGCGGCTGCGCAAGCTGGTCGCGCCGAGCTTCACCCAGCGGCGCACCGAGGTGATGCGGCCACGGGTGGAGGCGATCACGGCGGAGCTGCTCGACGTCCTCGACAAGGGCGAGGCGGAGGTCGATCTCAAGGCGGGGTTCGCCCATCCCCTGCCGATGCGGATGATCTGTGAACTCTTCGGCGTTCCCGACGAGTTGCAGGAGTCGACCGCGACCCTCATCGCGGCGATCATGGACACCACCGACCCGAGTCCGGAACACGCCGCGTTCGTGCAGGAGCAGATCGGTACGGTGCTGCCCGCGCTGATCGGCTACCGCAGCGAGCACCCCGGGGACGATCTGACCACCGAGCTGATCCGGGTCCGGGACGAGGACGGCGACCGGCTCAGCGACGAGGAACTGCTCTACACCCTGCTGCTGGTGATCGGCGCCGGGTTCGAAACGACGGTCAACCTCATCGGCAACGCGGTCGTCGCCCTGCTGTCCCACCCCGAGCAGCTGGCCTTCGTACGCGCCGGCAAGATCGGCTGGGACGCGGTGATCGACGAGACGCTGCGGGTGCACCCGTCGATCGCGTCGCTGCCGCTGCGGTTCGCGGTGAGCGACATCGAGGTCGGGGACGTCACCGTCGCGGCCGGCGACGCCATCATCACGACGTTCGCCGCCGCGGGCGTGGACCCGGCTCACTACGGCCCGGACGCGGACACCTTCGACGCGTCACGCGGGGCCGACGACCATCTGGCCTTCGGGATCGGTGTGCACCGGTGCATCGGGGCGCCCCTGGCCCGCGTCGAGGCCCTGACGGCGCTGCCCGCGCTCTTCGACCGCTTCCCCGGCATGGAACTGACCGTCGGCGCGGACGAGCTGCGCCAGGTCCCGTCGTTCATCGCGTTCGGCTGGCAGGAGATACCGGTCCGGCTCCGCGGTTGACGCGCTCGGGCACGGGGACCCGACCGGTCCCCCGTTCCGGTCGTGTCCCCGCGGAGAGACGAACCTACGTCTGCGGCGGCCGGATTGGGTATCGCGTCGATGCCCACTGTGCCGCCGGCGGGACTCACCCGTGCACAGATGAGTCCTAAAGGCCCGGTTTCGCACCGTGCAGGGCGGGCTGATCGAGGTCGCCGAGCGCCAGATGCGCGAGGACGACCTCGTACAGGTCGGTGCCGCCGGCCAGGAGCTGGCGTTCGAGGACGGGTTCGGCGCTGCGCACGTGCTCGCGGACGGTCTGGGCGTGGACCCCGAGGGTCTGCGCGGTGCGTTCGGCGTTGCCGCCCGCCGCGATCCAGGTCCGCAGGGTGCGCCGCAGATCCCTGGTGTCCCGGTCCAGCCGGGCGAGGAGGTCCTGCGCCCACGTCCGCATGGCGGGCCCGGACAGCAGGTCGAGGGAGGCGGACGCAGCGTCCCGGGTGCCGGTGCCGACCGGGGCGTCCCCCCGGCTCACCTGGATGTTGAGCGCGAGGTGGACCACGGCCCGGGCGGTCAGATCGGCGAAGTCCGCGCACAGCAGGGACTCCACGCGTTCCATCCGGGCGCGGACGGTGTTGCGGCTGACGCCGAGGATCTTGGCCGCGTTCACGGCGGTGAACTCCAGGCCCAGCCGGGTGGTGGCGAGCAGTTCCGCCCGGGTGTGGTGCGGCAGGGCGTCCAGCGGTCGCAGCAGCCGGTCGGTCCAGTCGCGCAGCGCCACCGGGTCGACGAGGCGCTCGGGGTGGGTGCGTTCGGCGTAGACGGCGGCCTTGTCGGGCCGGAAGTGGGCGACGGCGAGGGCGCTCACGGCCTGTCCGTACGCGGTGGCGGTGCGGGCCAGGCTGTGCCGGGCGCTGCCGCCGAGGAAGGTGCGCGGGCGCGGGCCGATGAGCGAGCGCAGTTCGCGGGCCTCGGCCTCGCCGGGCGTCACGACGATCACATGCTGGTCGACCGCCGGGCACAGCACGACCAGTGCCCGCTCGCCGGTGGCGTCGATGCATTCCTCGGCGAGCCGGTCGCGTTCCTCCACCGTGCCCTCGACCACGTGGACGGACGCGGTGTCCGTGTCCAGCAGGCCGGGCCACAGCCCCGCGGCGACGCGGCGCGCCGAGACGGTGTCCTCCACCATCAGCAGCTGAAGGATCGCCAGCCGCAGGTCGGACGTGGCCTGTTCGAGCCGGAGCCCGGCGGCGGTCGTCTCGTCGGCCCTCAGCAGCAGTTCGATGACCTGGACGGTGTGGGTGACGATGTCGGCGGCGCGCCGGTCGAACGGTGACTCACGGGACACGGCGAGGACGCCCGCCGCCGATGAGTTCGGACACGTCACCCTGACCAGCCGCAGGTGCAGGCCCTGGCCGTCCCAGGCGGCCGAGGCGATGCGGCCGGCGGCGACGGCCTGGACGAGATCGTCGTCGAGCGGCTGCCGGGTGCCGGCGAGGTGCGTGCCGGTGTCGTCCTGGAGCGAGACGACGCCGCGCACGGCGTCCGCCAGCCAGCTGACGACCTGACGGACGTCCCGCCCGTTCGGCCGCAGATGCCCCAGCAACTCCTCCGCCCACGCCGAGCCGTCGGCGTGCCTCATCCCGGCCTGACGGTTTCCGTCCTCTCTGCCAGCCACGTCGGCCTTCACCTCGTCCTGCACCGTTCCACGACGTACCGGTCGGGGACGTTACCTCACGTGTCCATGACCATGGGATGGGCGGGACGCCGACTCGAAGGTCCAGACGTTGCCGGTGTTTCGGCCACCCCGGCGCATGACGGTGCCCAACACGGCGGTGAGGTCGGTCTCGACCTCGGCGAGCAGCTCGGCGCCGAAGACACAGAGTGACTCCTCCCCGGGGTGCCAGAAGGTGCCCAGGCGCAGGTCCGCGGTCAGGTACTGGTGATAGTCGCCCGGTTGGCAGACTGCCCTGGGCCAGGCCGGCGCACCGGTTCCACCGACGCGGTCGGGGTCGAAGACGTAACCCTCGTGGTGCCGGTCGGCGGAGTAGAGCCGCTCGCCTGGGCGGAGGCGGGCGAGCAGGCCGCGCTCGACGATCGCCTGCACCAGCCGGACCGGGTGCTGGTCCGGGAGGTCGGTCGGCCGCCCGACCACGGTGTCGCCGAGGTCGCCCACGTGCCAGGTCACCGAGGCAGCCGGCTCCTCGATACCCGGGTGGTGCGTGAGGCTGGGCCTGAACGAGAACCTCTCCTCGAAGGCGTCCAGCAGAGCGGTGTACTCGGGTTCGGCGAGCAGTGCCCGCACCGGGCGAGTGGTGGCCGGGGTGGATCCGGGCGGCTCCCAGCGATACGTCCGTACGCTCGACACCTCCTCGAACCCCGCTTCGATCAACGCCGCCTTGAGCTCGCTGTCCCCCGTCTCGGCGGCGGCGTGTGTGACGGAGCCGGATGCCCACCGCACCCACTGGGGCAGGAACTCGGGGTGCGGACCGGTCATCCCGTGGATCAGGAGGAAGCCGGCATCCCGCAGCCGCTCGGCCCATCCCACGCCGGTGAGTCGCGTCTCCGACTCCAGCAGCTGCACGTGGACCTGGTGGTACAACCCCACATGGTCGGCCCGCAGTTCCGCGTAGGCCGTGCGGTACCGGCCGCCGCGCGCCGCCATCGCCGCGACCTCGCGGGTCCGGTGGTCGCCGTGACGCAGCCCCCGCACACGGTGGCGCGGCGGGGGCTGCGCACCGACGCTCAGACACGACAGACCGGCGATGAACAGGGACCGTTCGGGTCCGGGGCGGAAGCCGGCCGTGCGCAGGGGTTCGTGCAGTGACACCTCGTCATGGGCGTAGGCCCGTCACTCCACCGGCTCGTTCCGCCCGGCGCACACCTGCTGCTGCCGGCGGATCGATCCGGCCACCTCCGTCGGCGTGGTCGTGCGAGGCAGGGGTGCGTGCCGCACGGTCGCGTGGGTGCCGTAGTGGACGCGCAGGATCGGGCCGTCCTGGGCGAGCACCGCTCCGACGGGCGGGCACGACGGGACATGTCCGCGCACCTGTGCGTCGTACGCCGCCGACAGCGCAGCCATCTCGCCCCCTCCCCCTCCGTTACCCGGGCCGGGGTCATTCTGCTGCCGACCGCACCCGTTCACCAGCGATTTTTCGTCCGCGCGGACCCCCGCCGGACCCGGCCTGCGCGGACGCCGGGCATCCAGGGCATAGGCTCGTCCAATGGCGAAGTACTTCGATGTGCACCCCGACAACCCCCAGCCGCGCACCATCGCCCAGGTGGCCGACAGCATTCGCTCCGGCGCGCTGATCGCGTATCCGACGGACTCCTGTTACGCACTGGGCTGTCGGCTGGGCAGCCGTGACGGCATCGACCGGATCCGGTCGATTCGCCGTCTGGACGACCGGCACCACTTCACCCTCGTCTGCCAGGACTTCGCGCAACTGGGCCAGTTCGTGCGGATCGACAACGACGTGTTCCGGGCGATCAAGGCATCGACGCCGGGCAGCTACACGTTCATCCTGCCCGCGACGAGGGAGGTGCCGCGCATGCTCCAGCATCCGAAGAAGAAGACGGTGGGCGTGCGCATTCCCGACCATGTCGTCACCCAGGCGCTGCTCACGGAGCTCGGGGAGCCACTGCTGTCCAGCACGCTGCTGCTGCCCGACGAGGAGGAGCCGATGACCCAGGGCTGGGAGATCAAGGACCGGCTCGACCACGTGCTGGACGCGGTGGTGGACTCCGGGGACTGCGGCACCGAGCCCACGACGGTGATCGACTTCTCGTCCGGTGAGGCCGAGGTCGTGCGGAAGGGAGCGGGTGACACGTCCCGGTTCGAGTAAAGCCGTGCCCAAGTGGGAGGGGGTGCGGCGGCCGGTTTGGATGGTACGTGCAACCATGCGTGCGGCCCGATTCCGCCGGGTCGGCGACCGGTTCGCCGTGGACTGCGCAGAGAGGCAAGCCCCATGACCTCCGTACAGGGAACAGACGTGGACGTCCCCACCGAGGACGGCGTAGCGGACGCCTACCTCGCTCATCCGGGCGACGGCCCCCACCCCGGTGTCCTCCTCTACCAGGACGCCTTCGGGCTGCGCCCTCATCTCAGCGCGATGGCCGACCGGCTGGCCGGCGCCGGCTACACGGTCCTGGTGCCGAACGTCTTCTACCGGCACGGACGCAGCCCGGTCTTCGACCTGCCCGAGCACATCGACCCCGCCGCGCGGCCGGAGCTGTGGGAGAAGATCGCCCCCGTCATCCAGTCCCTGACACCCGAGCTCGCGATGCGCGACGCCGGTGCCTATCTGCGCTGGATGGCCGAGCGGCCCGAGGTCGCCGACGGTCCGGTCGCCCTCACCGGTTACTGCATGGGCGCGCGGCTCGCGCTGCGGACGGCCGGCGCCTACCCCGACCGGGTGGCGGCCGCGGCCGGTTTCCACGGCGGGCAGTTGGCGACCGACGCGCCGGACAGCCCGCACCTCGCTGCCGAACACATCACGGCCGAGCTGTACTTCGGGCACGCCGACGCGGACCACTCGATGCCGCCCGAGCAGATGGAGCGCCTCGCGACCGCGCTGACCGCGGCCGGCGTCCGCCACCAGTACGAGGTCTACGAGGGCGCGCACCACGGCTACACGCAGGCCGACACCAGCGCGTACGACCACGGCGCCGACGAGCGGCACTGGGAGGCGTTGCTCGATCTGCTGAAGCGGACTTTCTGAGTCCGCGGGGCACGGTCCGCCGGAACTCCGACCGCGCCCGCGATGCCTGCGTGTCCGGGTCGGCGTCACCGGGTCCACGGCATGCGGTCGTTGGACGACGGTGGGGCCTGCCCCAGCGGTCTTCGCGGGTTGTCCCCAGTGACCCCGGCGACCGGCCCTCGACACACTCGACCCATGAGGACCCCATCGAGCCCGAGGATCATGTCCGTGCTGCTGCTGGTGGTCGGGGCGCTGCTCCTGCCCGGCCCGCCGGCGGTCGCCGACTCGCGCGAGAGCCGGCTCCAGCGTGACCTGGACGCGTTGCGCGACCTGGGCGTCACCGGGGCGCTCGCGCGTCTGGAGACCGACGTCGGTGCCGAGACCGTGCGCAGCGGCGTGGCCGAACTCGAAACCGCCCGCCCCGTGCCGGAGGATCCGTTCCTGCGCGCCGGCAGTGTGACGAAGACCTTCGTGGCCACCGTGGTGCTGCAACTGGTCGCGGAGGGAAGGCTGTCGCTGTCCGACTCCGTGGAGCGGTGGCTGCCGGGGGTCGTGACCGGCAACGGCAACGACGGCCGCCGGATCACCGTACGGCAGCTGCTGCGGCAGACCAGCGGGCTCCACGACTACGCCGGTGACATCTACCCGACGCTCACCACGCCCGAGGACTACCGGCGCAACCGTTGGCGAACCGCCCGCCCCGACGAGCTCGTCGCGACGGCGATGCGGCACGCGCCCGCGGAGCAGACCTGGGCCTACTCCAACACGAACTACGTCCTCGCCGGGATGCTGATCAGGTCCGTCACCGGCCAGGACTGGACCACCGAGGTCCAGGAGCGGATCGTCGGGCCGCTGCGGCTGCGGCACACCACCACGCCCGGCACCTGGCCGTTCCTCCCCCACCCGCACGCCCACAACTACCAGCAGTGGACGCCCGGCGGCCCGCTGGTCGACACCACGATCGCGGTGCGGGCCCTGGACAGCGGGGCGGACGGGTCGATCGTCAGCACGGCCGAGGACCTGAACGACTTCATCGCGGCGCTGATCGGCGGCCGGCTGCTGCCAGCGGCCCAACTCGCCGACATGCGGAGCCTGGTGGACATCCCGAGCGATCCACGGGGGCACACCGGATACGGGCTCGGGCTGTACTACCACCCCCTGCCGTGCGGCGGTGGCTCCTGGACCCACGGTGGCAACGGCTTCGGCTACAACGTCGAGGTGGTGGCGAGCGACGACGGCTCCCGGCGGCTGACCGTCGCGGAGTTCAGCCGGTCGTTCGACCCCGCAACGGAGGACGTACGAGCGGCGGCGCGGCGGACGCTGATCGAGCGCGCGCTGTGCGACTAGACCTCACACGGTCCCGTGGTCCGGCAGCCGCTGTCACATTCGCCGGGCCGCCGGTGTCTTCATGTCGAACTCGCTGACATACAAGGAGGACACCATGGCGCTTCGCCTTCCGAAGGCCGAGCTTCCCGTCGAGCTCAAGGAGAACCTGATCGAACAGCTCGGGGCCGTGCCCGAGAACATCGAGGTGGTGTGGCACAGCCCCGAAGTCGCGCAGGACAACCTGGAGTTCGGCGGCAAGGTGGGCGCGTGGAAGGCGGCTGACGCGAGCCTGAAGACGTTCGCGCACATGGCCGTCGCCGCGCAGGTCGGGTGCAGCTGGTGCCTCGACGTCGGCTACTTCCAGGCGCGGAACGAGAATCTGGACCTCGGCAAGGCGAGCCAGGTGCCGATCTGGCGCGAGTCCGAGGTGTTCACGCCGCTGGAGCGGGACGTGATGGGGTATGCCGAGGCCATGACGAACACACCGCCGACCGTGACCGACGAGCAGTACGCGACGCTCCTGGAGCGGCTCGGCGCGGCGGCGATGGTCGAGCTCACGGCGTACATCGCGTTCGTCAATCTCGCGACGCGGGCCAACGTGGCGAACGGCGTCACATCGCAGGGCTTCTCCCACGCGTGCGAGATCCCGCTCACGGCACGGCCCGGCAAGTCCGGTGCGACGTCGGCGTGATGACCGGGGATCCCTTCGTCGCCCACCGCAGCCTGCTCTTCACGCTCGCCTACGAGATGCTCGGCTCGGCGGCCGACGCGGAGGACGTGTTGCAGGAGTCCTGGCTGCGGTGGGCCGAGGTCGACCAGGCGCAGGTCCGTGACCCGCGCGCGTACCTCGTGAGGACCGTCACCCGGCAGGCGCTGAACCGGCTGCGGTCGCTGGCCCGCAGCCGCGAGGAATACGTCGGCGAATGGCTGCCGGAGCCGCTGCTCACCAGTCCCGACGTCGCCGAGGACGTCGAACTCGCGGAGAGCGTCTCGATCGCGATGCTGACCGTGCTGGAGACGCTCGGGCCGGTGGAACGGGCGGTGTTCGTGCTCCGCGAGGTCTTCGACCTGCCGCACGGCGAGATCGCCGAGGCCGTCGGCAGGTCCGCGCCGGCGGTGCGGCAGATCGCGCGGCGGGCCCGCGAGCGCGTGGCTGCCCGGCGGCCCCGGGTGCGCGTGAGCCGGTCGGAGCAGCAGGCCGTGCTGGACCGGTTCCTGGCCGCGCTGCGCACCGGTCGGTTGCAGGACCTCATGGAGGTCATGGCGCCCGATGTGGTCCTGATCGCCGACGGCGGCGGAGAGGCAGCCGCCGCGTCGGCTCCGGTCCACGGGGCCGAGCTCGTGGCGAGGCTGCTGGCGCGCTCGGACCGGTCCGCGTTCTCGACCACGGCCGTGTGGCTCAACGGCGCGCCCGCGGCACGGGTGGAGACCGACGGCCGGTCGGCCGCGGTGAGCCTCGTGGTCGAGCACGGCCGGGTGACCCGCATCTACGCGACGGCGAACCCGCGCAAGCTGACACGGCTGGAGGAGCTGGTCGAGCTCACCAGGTGATCCGGAGGCGGCGTCGCGTGGTGGGTGTTCCGGGCGGCGCGCAACGTCCGGGACGCTCACCCCGTAGGCCGTTCCCGGTGTGCGGCAGCGGCCGATGTCGTGCGGATGACATGCGACCCCCTTGGCGGGGGAGCAAGCTGGAGGCGCACCCGCCCGCAGCACGAGCCCCATGGGGAGGCAACGGATGACCTCGATGGCGAACCTGCCGGACGTGGTGTCGCGTGCGCAGTGGACGGCGGCCCGCAGGGAGCTGCTGGCCAAGGAGAAGGAGCTCACGCGGGCGCGCGACCGGGTCAACGCCGAGCGGCGGCGGCTGCCGATGGTCCGCGTCGACAAGCCGTACGCCTTCGAGGGGCCCAGCGGGAAGGTCGGTCTGCTCGATCTCTTCGAGGGACGGCCCCAGCTCGTCATGCACCACTTCATGTGGACGTACGACATCGACGCCGACGGCACCGAGCACCCCCGCGACACGGGCTGCACCAGCTGTTCCTCGGCGGCCGACCAGATCCCGGCCTCGCTGCGGCAGCTGAACGTCCGCAACACCACGCTGGTCGCGGTCACCCGGGCGCCGTACGGGAAGCTCGCCGCCTACCGCGAGCGGATGGGGTGGACGTTCCCCTGGTACTCCTCGGCCGGCAGCCACTTCAACTACGACTTCCATGCGACCGTCGACGAACGCGTCGCCCCGGTGCAGGTCGCCCATCGCACCGCTTCCGAGCTCGCCGAGGCGGGAGAGCCGTGGGAGGAGTGGATGCGGGGCGACTATCCGGGAATCAGCGCGTTTCTGCGCGTGGGGGACGAGGTGTTCCACACGTACTCCACGTTCGGCCGGGGCATCGAGGAGTTCCACAACGGCTACCCGTGGCTCGACCTCACCCCGCTCGGCCGCCAGGAGGAGTGGGAGGAACCCCGGGGCCGCGCACAGCCGCTGGGACTCCAGGTCGGCGGGCCGGGATTGCTGCCGCCCGACGAGTACGACGTCTGAGCATGGCGAGGAGCGACGTCGCCGGGGGCCGGGGCCTCGCCGTTCGCCGGGGGTGGCGGGCGTGTCTGCTCGGCGGTGCCGTGTTCGCCGTGGGCATGGCCGGCACCACGCTGCCGACCCCGCTCTACGGCCACTACCAGGACAAGTTCGGGTTCTCCGAGCTGACGGTCACCATCGTGTACGCCGTGTACGCCTTCGGAGTCATCGGTGTCCTGCTGCTCGCGGGCAACGTCTCGGACGTCGTGGGCAGACGTCCGGTCATCATGGCGGCCCTGGGGTTCGCCGCCGCCAGCGCCGTCTGCTTCCTCCTCGCCACCGCACTCGGCTGGCTGTACGTGGGCCGGCTGCTGTCGGGACTGTCCGCCGGTCTGCTCACCGGAGCCGCCACCGCCTATGTGATGGAGCTGGCGCCTCCTGAGGGCGCCGCCCGCGCCACCTTCGTCGCGACCGCCGCCAACATGGGTGGCCTGGGCTGCGGTCCGCTGCTCGCCGGCGTGCTGGCGCAGTACGCTTCCTGGCCGCTGTATCTGCCGTTCGCCGTGCATCTCGCCCTGGTGGTCTGCTCGGCGGCCGTCGTGCTGCGGCTGCCGGAGACCGTCGGGGAGCGGCGCCCGCTGAACACCGTACGGCCGCAAGGGGCGAGTCTGCCGCCGCAGGTCCGGTCGGTCTTCGGACCGGCGGCCACCGCGTCGTTCGTGGGGTTCGCCCTGTTCGGGGTGTTCACGTCGGTCAGCCCGGCGTTCCTCGCGGAGTCCCTGCACGAGCGCAACCACGCCGTGAGCGGACTGGTCGTGGCGCTGGCGTTCTTCGCCTCGACCGCCGGGCAACTGGCCGTCGGCCGCGTCGGGGTGAGCCGGTCGCTGCCGCTGGGCTGTGCCGCGCTCCTCGCCGGGCTGGCGCTGCTGGCGGGCGCGCTGTTCTGGGAGCTGCTGTCCTTGGTGGTGGCGAGCGCGCTCGTCGGCGGCGCCGGTCAGGGGCTGTCGTTCCGCGCGGCGCTGTCCTCGGTGGCCGGTGCGTCCCCGGCGGACCGGCGGGCCGCGGTCATCTCGACCTTGTTCGTGGTCGCGTACTGCGGCATCTCGCTCCCGGTCGTCGGGGTGGGGGTGCTGACGGGTCCCATCGGTCTGGAGGGCGCGGGGCTGGTGTTCATCGCCTGTATGACGGTCCTGGTCGCGACGGCGGCCGGGTATCTGCTGCGGCGGCCGGTGCCGTCGGCCGGTCGGTCGGCCTAGGGCCTGTCGTTTGGATCAGGTCGGCTGAGAGGGACTGCGCCTCTCGGCCGAGCCGAGCGGGGTCTGGTGCGTGCAGCTGCAAGGCGGAGGAGGGAGTCGACGCGGAGCGTCGGCGAGTGACGACAACGCGGCAGATGTGCGCACCAGACCCCGCGACGCCGGCATGATCCAAACGACAGGCCCTAGCTGTCCGGCAGGGCGGCGAGCCAGTCGAGGAGCAGGCGGTTGGTCTCCTTCGGGCGTTCCTGCTGGATCCAGTGCCCGCAGTCGTCGAGGACGTGCGAGGAGACCAGGCCGGGCAGGGTGGTGGGGTAGGAGTCGATCGCGTCGGCCAGCCAGGTGGTGGAGGCGTCCAGGGCACCGCCGAGGAACAGGGAGGGCTGGGTGACGGGGGCGCCGGCGTGGGCGGCGAGGTCGGTCCAGTCCCGGTCCATGTTCCGGTAGCGGTTCAGGGCTCCGGTCATGCCGGTGCGTTCGAACTCCCCGGCGTAGATGTCCAGGTCCGACTCGTCGAGCCAGGCGGGCAGGCGTCCGGCGGGGAAACGGTCGCGCAGGGTGCCGCCGGGAGTGACGAAGTGCGGGTCGGGGGCCCCGGGGGCAGGCATGGTGTCGGCGGACAGGGCGGCGTAGAAGCCGGCGAGCCAGCCCCGCACGTCGGGCTCGATCTCCGCCTCGGCCCGGCCGGGCTGCTGGAAGTAGGAGACGTAGAACTCCTCGGGGCCGCCCATCCGCGCGAACACCTCGCTCGGCCTCGGTCCGCCGGGCGGGGTGTAGGGCACGCTCAGCAGCCCTACCGCGCGGAACACATCGGGGCGCAGCAGTGCGGAGGCGGCGGCGATGTTGGCGCCCCAGTCGTGCCCGACGATGACGGCGGACCGCTCGCCGAGCGCGTCCACGACGGCGACGTTGTCCGCCACCAGCTCCAGCATCCGGTAGGCGTCCTCCGGCCCGGGCCTGGAGGACCGGCCGTAGCCCCGCACGTCCAGGGCGACCGCCCGGTATCCGGCCGCCGCCAGCGCCGGCAGCTGGTGGCGCCAGGAGTACCAGCACTCGGGGAAGCCGTGCACGAGGAGAACGAGGGGGCCCGTCCCCTGCTCGGCGAGATGGAGCCGGCCGGCGGGTGCGGGCACCAGTCGGTGGGTGATGTCCGCTTCCGGGTGGGCTGGGTGCGGCATGTTTCCTCCGGTTTCCTACGGGCTGCGCGGGTGCCGCCATCCTGCTCGGGCCCGGCGGAGCTTCGCGAGGCTCTTTGCCGGTTCGGCAAAGTCGTGCCGGTCTGCCGACTCAGGATCCGGCGCGTGCCGACAGGGCCCGGCGCAGGCTCCGGGCCAGGCGGCCGGCGATCGTGCCGTCCGGGTCGAGACGGGGGTTGAAGATCGTCACGTCGAGCCCTACGGCGGCGGGGTCGCCCAGTGCCGTGGTCAGCACGATCTCCAGTTCCTCCCAGGTCAGCCCGTCCGGCTGCCGGTAGTCGACGGCGGGCATGATCGCGTCGTCCAGGACATCGACGTCGAGGTGCACCCAGAACCCGTCGTTCGGTCCGGCGGTGAGCCGTTCGACGGCCCGCCGCGCCGCCGTGGCCGCACCGGACGCGCGCACGGCGTCGAGGTCGGCCGTGTGCAGTTCGGCGGGCAACGGCTGCATTCCGGCCCCGGCGGACTCGTCGGCGTCGCGGAAGCCGAACGCGACGACGTCCTCGTCCCTCAGCAGCGGGCCGCGCCCCTCCAGGTCGGTGAGCAGCCGGGGGCCACGCCCCGTGGCCAGGGCGAGTTCCATCGAGGCCGCTTCGCCGTTCGGCTCCGCCGAGGGCTGGTAGAAGTCGGTGTGCCCGTCGAGGAACAGCAGTCCCGGACGTCCACGGCGGCGCAGGGCGAGGAGGTTGCCGAGCAGGACGGTGCAGTCCCCGCCGAGGACGACCGGGAACCGGCCCCCGTCGACGGCGTCCGCGACGGCGTCGGCCAGGCGGACGGAGTACTCCGCGATGCCGTGGGGATTGAGCACGCCGGTCGTGGCGTCCCTCGTCGGGTCGTACGGCGGCGGCTCGACCCTTCCGGCCCGTACCGCGTCGAGATCGGTGAGCAGTCCGGCCCCCAGCAGCGCGGCCGGCAGTTCCTGGACCCCGGACGGGCGCAGGCCCAGCACGGACGGCGCTTCGATGATCACCAGTTCCCGCATGCCCGGCCCCTTCCACTGCCTTCGGCGTACGTCTTCCACCCTCCCGCTACCGGAACCGGGTCGCCATATGGCCGAATCTCGTCCCTGCGCGGCCGAAGTTGACTCACGGTAATGAAGAATTCAACTGCAACTGACAGCAAAGGCTTGCTTCACTCCCCCCACACCGTCCACATTTGCTCCACAACTGGCCATGGCTCTGGGGGGAGTTGGCTTATGCAAGGCACGGTTGACGGGTTCCGCTACGGTGCGGTGACCCCGGTGGCGGCCTATCTGATGGCCTGCCTGGGCGGGGCGTTGGGGCTGCGGTGCATCGTGCGGTCCCTGGTCGGCGAACGGTCGTGGAAGCCGGGTTGGCTGGCGCTGGGCGCCGTGGCGATCGGTTGCGGCATCTGGACCATGCACTTCATCGCCATGATCGGCTTCCAGGTCGAGGAGACCCGGATCGGCTACGACACCGGGCTCACGGTGCTCAGTCTCGCCGTGGCGATCGTCGTCGTGGGCATCGGCGTGTTCATGGTGGGCTACCGGGGCGCGGGAAGGAGCGCGCTGACCGGCGCCGGCATCACCACGGGGCTCGGTGTGGCGGCCATGCACTACCTCGGCATGGCGGCGCTGCGCCTCGACGGCGACATCCGGTACGACGCGCTCACCGTCGGACTGTCCGTCCTGATCGCGATCGTCGCCGCGACCGCCGCGCTGTGGGCTGCCGTCACCGTCCGCGGCTTCCTGGCCAGTCTGGGGGCGAGCCTGGTCATGGGCGTGGCCGTCTCCGGGATGCACTACACGGGCATGGCGGCCGTCAGCGTGCACGTCCACGGCACGACCGGCGGGTCCTGGGCGGGTGAGTCGCCCAGTTCGCTGCTGCTCCCCATGCTGTTGGGGCCCGTCATCTTCCTGGTGCTGGCCGGAGTGGTCGTGATGTTCGATCCGCTCCTGGTGCTGGGCGACGGCGAGTGGAGCCGCCCGGGCATGGGCCGCCGGGCCGATGCGGACACAGCCACGGGGCAACCGCCCGGCCGGGTACGGGTGTTGAACGACCGGCCCGACAACCGGCGTATCCGCGGCGTGACGTACGCCCGCGAACGGTGACGCCAGGGAGGAGGGGGCGGGCGACGCGCCGCGTTCCCGCTCCCCCTCTCGGCGTTCTCTAGATCATTGTTACGGTGCACCGGTGTCTGACTCCTCACGCGATACCGCCGAAGGCGCCGGCTGGGGCGCCACCGAACTCGGCACGTACCAGCGGCTGATGCCGCCCCAGGTCGAGAAGATCTCCTGGCTCAACCCCAAGTTGCTGTGGGCCGCGCGCAACGGTGTGCTGGCGTCCTGGTTCGGGGACCCCACGGGCCGCACCCGAAGCCGCTGGGTGGCCCAGCGGGCGGCAGCCGGAGCGCCCGCCGACAAGGTGATCCGACGGGACGACCCCGACCGGTTCTCCTTCCTCGTCATCGGTGACACCGGAGAGGGCGACGACTCCCAGTACGCCGTCGTGCCAGGGCTTTTGAAGGTGGGGCAGGACACCAGGTTCACGGTCCTCGCCAGTGATGTGATCTATCCCGTCGGCAGCGCCGACGACTACGGCCCCAAGTTCTTCCGCCCGTACCAGGACTACCAGGCTCCCATCTACGCGATACCGGGCAACCACGACTGGTACGAGGACCTGGGCGCGTTCATGCGCGTCTTCTGCGACGACGCCCCGGCCCTCGAACCGGAGCCCGCGGCACGCCCGCTGAGCCGGGCCTGGCTGCGGCGACTGCTGTGGCACCACCCCCGCAAGGGCGACGGTCAACGCCTGGACCAGGCACGGCAGTTGCGGTCCGAGGCCGGTCAGCGGGCGGTCCAGCCCGGGCCGTACTGGGCGATCGACGCCGGGCCGCTCCGGATCATCGGTCTCGACACGGGGCTGCTCGGCACGATCGACGCCGAACAGGGTGCGTGGCTGCGTGAGGTGTCGAAGGACCCACGCCCGAAGATCCTCGTCACCGGCTCGCCCCTGTACGTGGACGGTGAGCACCATCCCTGTGCGATCGAGGGCGGCGGCACCGTCGACGAGATCGTCCGTGACCCGGCCCACCGCTATGTCGCGGCGATCGGCGGCGACATCCACAACTACCAGCGCTACCCGGTCGACGTCGACGGCCGCACGATCCAGTACGTGGTCTCGGGCGGCGGCGGCGCGTTCACGCACGCCACCCACACCATCCCCCGGGTCGACGTAGAGAACGTCACCGAGAAGGAGTTCCGCTGCTATCCGCTGCGCGGCGACTCCCTGGCCTTCTACAGCAGGCTCTACGGCCGCCGACTGCGCCTGCGCCGCTTCTTCACCCTCAGCGAGGCACAGGCCACGGCCGTCATCGCGGAACGGCTGGAGATCCAACCGGGGCGTGCCGCACCCCCGGACGCCCGCATCACCTGGCGCACCCGGCTGGTCGCGGGCCTGCTCGGCACCGGCCGCCGGCCCGACCGGGCGAAGCGGTTCCGCCTGCCCGTGCGCAAGATTCACACCCAGCTGTTCTCCCCGAGCTCGGCGACGTACAGCCCGCCGTTCTTCAAGCAGTTCCTCCGCCTGGACGTCACCCCGGAGGCCGTCCATCTGCGCTGCTACGCGGCGACGGGGGCCCTC
The DNA here is from genome assembly GCF_044759995.1 of Streptomyces sp. NPDC098781. Taxonomy (NCBI): domain Bacteria; kingdom Bacillati; phylum Actinomycetota; class Actinomycetes; order Kitasatosporales; family Streptomycetaceae; genus Streptomyces; species Streptomyces sp. NPDC098781. The sequence goes on along the minus strand of NZ_JBIWAK010000001.1, from coordinate 1,116,022 downwards.
GCGCAGGAGGTGGACCCGCCGGTCGAGGACGAGGTGACGATCCCCTTGATCTGACCGCGGGCGGCGGTCAGATCAAGGGTCGGCCGTACGAGAGCCGAGCGCGGATGCTCACCGGTCTCCCGGCCCGGTCGGGTCCGGTCCGGGCCGTGCGCCCGGCGGCAGGAGGGGCTGGACCGCGTCCTCGGCGACGACGCGGTCCAACAGGTGCAGCGGGGCGGGCCGGATCCCGGCCGCCTCGGCCGCGTCCCAGTGGGCGAGGGCCCGGGGCAGGTCCACCAGGCCGTGGATCAGGGGCAGTTCGCCCGGGGGACGGCCGGGCTGGGTGAGGTGGGCGTGCAGCAGTGACTCCAGTCGGCACGAGGCCAGGGTGCCCGGGATTCCCGGCCGCATGGCGAAGCCGGCGCTCGCCATCGCCGGCAGGTCCTCGCTCAGCCGTGTCCGCGTGGCGCCGACGGCCAGCAGTCCGCCGCCGACGACGAGGACGTCCCGGTCCCGGCTCATCCGGTCCAGGGCGCTCGTGGTGTCGAAGCAGTGCGGGAAGGAGTCGTCGACGACTATCGTGCCGGGGCGCAGACGAGCGACGTCCAGGATGTCCGTCGCGCCGCTGACGGCGGTGACGATCACGTCGGCCGCGTAGACGGCCGGCGGCAGCGTCCGCCCCGACTCGACGACTTCGACCCGTGTCTGCGGCCGCTCGGACGACAGCTCAGCCGCCAGCTGTCGGAGTCGTGCGGTACTGCCCGGTACGTCGCACAGCACGAGCCCGGCCGGTGGGTGCGAGGCCGTGGCCAGCAGCAGTCGTAGGGACGAGGTCCCGATCGAACCGCAGCCGACGACGGCGAGCCACGACTCGTCGAGCCTACGCCCCGTCGCCGCGAGCGCGGCCTGGACGGTCTTCACCACGGCGACGGTCGTGGTCGCGTGTCCGGTGGTGATCGCCGCGCGGGTCGTGGTCTCGCGCAGCACGTCGTAGCCGTAACCGGTGAGCGACGGGATCATGCCCGCGAGCGAGACACAGCGCGCGCCGAGTGAGGCGGCGTGCTCGACGGCGCGGGCGGTGCGGGCCGCCAGATCGGCCGCCGGGGCCAGTTCGTCGGCGAAGAACGGCACGGCGACGAACCCGGAGGTGCCCAGCGGAGTTCCGGTCTCCTCCAACAGGCGGGCGCGACCGTCCGGGAAGAGGAGTGAGCGGATCTCCTCGCGGCCGAAGCCGGGGCTGTCGGAGGGGAGTCCGGCCAGGGCGGCGAGGTGCCGCGGGGCGGGCAGGTAGCCGACAAGGGCGGCGTCGAGCCGGGGACGCCGGCGTCGGCCCGGAGCGGCGACGGCATCGCTCAGCTGTCGCCCCATCGCCTCGGCGAACCGGGTCACTTCAGCCGAGGTGAGGGCAGCCGCCCGGGCGCGGACGGTGACACGCAGCCCCTCGCCGTCCGCCGTCGGCCGCACCGCGAGAAACACATCCGTGCCGAGCGGCGGCGGAGCGAGGGAGGTGTCGGACTCGTCCGAGTGCAGCGTCAGACCGCCGGCCGACTCGGAGCCCAGGGCCGTGAAGTCGAGGAAGGTGAAGAAGAACTGGGCGTGGTACGGCAGCCCCGCCGACGTGCGCGTGTCGACGGGCCCCTCGGCACGGGCGAGGTCCACCTCGGCGGCCAGCCGCCGCAGGTCGTCCGCGAAGGCGACCGGCCGGCCCTCGGTCACACCCGCGTCTGGCGAGGCGGGGCGCAGGGCCACCGCCTCCGCGAACGGGCCGAACACCCGATGCGCGTCCGCCGTGGAGTCCTCGCGTCCGGTGACGGCGAGCCCGAGCATCAGGTCGCGCCGGCCGGTCAGGTCCGCCAGCGCGCGGTAGTAGGCGGTGAGCAGCGGCGCGTACATGGTGCGGTGCGCTGCTCGGGCGAGTCGTCGCAACCCGCCGGTCGCGGCCGCGTCCAGAGTGAACCCCGCGGTGTGGAACGCCGGTTGCGCGTCGGCGTCCTCGGTGGCCGGCCGGCGCAGCGCGGGCGGGGTGTAGGGCGCGCGGAGACGGGCGCGGTACTCCTCGGCCTCGGGTCCTTGCGGGCGGGGCCGTGCCGTCGCTCGGGTCACGTGGTCGCGGAAGGTGCTGTCGAGCGGCGGAAGACCGTGCGGCAGGCCGCGGTCCAAGTGGTCGTAGGCGGTGAGGAGTTCCCGGGTGAGGAGCGCGGCGCTGTAGCCGTCGCCGATGAGGTGGTGGGCGTGGACGACGAGGACGTGCTCGGTGGGCGCCACGGTGAACAGCCGCAGCCTGAGCAACGGCCAGGCCCACGGCTCCAGTCGGCGCCGCGCCTCCTCGGCGATCCGCCCCTCCAGCAGGTCGGGGTGGGCGAGGGTCTCCGACTCGACCGGCAGGCGCAGCGAGTCCGGCAGCTCCTGCTGCACGGGCGGACGGGCGCCCGCGGGGAAGAGGGTGCGCAGCATGGGATGCCGGGCCACGAGCACGTCCACCGCGCGCTGGAGCACGTCCTGGCGCAGCGGCCCGCTCAGCCGGAACCGGGCGAGCCAGCCGGAACCGGCGTCGGGGTCGATGGTGTCGGCGAGCAGGAAGCCCCGCTGGGAGGGCGTGAGGGGGTAGGGGCCGGCGGGTTGCCCGGGGGCGGCCTCCGGCGTCGGGCGGGGCGCCGCCGCGTCGACGGCGGCGGAGTCGATGGCCGCCGCGAGGGCGGTCACCGTGCGGTGGGTGTAGACGGTGGTCGGGCGGGGCACGGCGGGCAGTTCCGCGCGCAGCCGGGCGAACAGTTCCAGCACCATGATGGAGTCGCCGCCGAGCTCGAAGAAGTCGTCCTCGCGGGTGACGTCCGGTACGTCCAGCAGGGCCGACAGGATGCGGGCCACGGTGTGCTCGGTCGGGGTGGCGGGCGGGGTTCGTCGTCCGTCGTTCGGGGGCTCCGGGTGCGCGGGCGCGTCGGTCGCCGCGCTGTCGGGGGCGAGCCGCTTCCGGTCGATCTTGCCGGTGCCGGTCAGCGGCAACGCCGACTGGACGCGGATGCGTCCGGGCAGCATGTACGGCGGCAGCAGCCGGGTCAGGAAGGCGCGCACCTCGCGGGTGTCGGGCTCGTCCGCCCCGGACCGGGGCTCGATGTGGGCCACCAGCCGTCCGTCGGTGAGGAGCACGGCCGCGCGGGCGACGCGGGGGTGGCTGAGCAGCGCGGCCTCGACCTCGCCGAGTTCCACTCGGTGACCGCGGACCTTGACCTGGTCGTCGCGGCGGCCGAGGAACTCCAGTACGCCGTCGGGGCGTCGACGCACCCGGTCTCCGCTGCGGTACCAGCGGCGGCCGTCGCGTTCGACGAAGGCCTGCGCGGTGAGCCGCGGGTCGCCGAGGTAGCCCGGGGTCAGTCCGGTTCCGGCGATGAGCAGTTCACCGGACTCGCCGGGGGCGCACGGGCGTCCGTCCTCGGCGACCACGGCGAGTTCGGTGCCGGCGACGGGGCGGCCGATGGGGAGGTGCCGTACGTCGTCGGCCGGGCGGGCGTCGATGATGTGGCAGGTGGCGTTGATGGTGGCCTCGGTCGGGCCGTACAGGTTGGAGATCCGGTGCTCGGCTCCCCCGCGCGCGTCCAGCAGGTCGAACCACCGGCGTACATGAGCGGCGGACAGCGCTTCACCGCCGACGTGCACCCAGCGCAGGGCCGACAGGTCCGCAGGGGTGCCGTCCTGCCCTGCCCGTGCCTCGGCGGCCGTCAGCAGCCGCTCCCACAGCGTGGGCACCGAGCTCCACACCGTGATCCGGTCGGCGACGAGACGGTCCAGGAGCGCCTCGGGATCGCGCAGCAGGTCCCGGGTGAGGGTGTGGACGGTGGCGCCGGACAGCAGCGGTGCCAGCAACTGGCGTACGGAGGCGTCGAAACAGACGGACGCGGTCTGCACCAGGCGGTCGCCGGGGCCGTAGCCGAAGGTCGCCAGTGACCAGTCGAGGTAGTTCAGCATGGACCGGTGGGTGATGGGGACCGCCTTGGGCCGTCCCGTGGAACCCGACGTGAAGATGACGTAGGCGATGGCGTCCGGGTCGGCCGGCACCGGCTCGATCGCGCTCCCTGCGGGCGGGATCGCGTCCTGGGCGGTGACCGGGGTGACGCCGTCCAGCGCGTCCGCCGTCTCGCGTGTCTCGGCCTGGCAGACCACGGCGCCGACGCCGGTGCGCGTCACCTGGTCCCGCAGCCGGGCTACGGGATGGGCGGCGTCCAGGGGGACCCAGCCCGCGCCCGCCCGGAGAATGCCCACCACGCCCACGACGACGTCCGGGCCCGGTTCGGTGAGCAGGCCGACCAGATCGCCGGGCCGTACGCCGTTCGTGCGCAGCCGGGTCGCGAGGGACGCGGAGGCGGCGTCGAGTTCGGCGTAGGTGAGCGTGGTGCTGCCGGTGTCCACCGCGATGGCCTGCGGTGTCGCCCGGAAGCGGGAGCGGAGCCGGGCGACGATCCCGCGGTCGCCGTCGTGCGGCCGTGCGGGTGCGGACCGCTCGGTCGCGGCCCGCAGTTCGCGCACGTACTCCTCGGCCAGGCGCATGACGGTCTCGCGGCGGAAGAGGCGCTCGGGGTGGTTCCAGGAGAAGTGCAGTGCCTCGTCCGACTCCCAGCACAGCAGTCCGAGCCTGGTCGACGCGGAGGCGGTGGCCGCGGCGGTCGGGGTCACGGTGACCGGCCAGTCCCGGCCGTGGCTCACGGGGAAGCGGGCGAAGCTGAACCCGGCCGGGGCGACCGTGCGCGGGGCGGGGCCGGTGGCGGGCAGGAGTGCGGCGATGTCGGGGCTGGTGAGCGTGCCGTGCGACTCCGCTTCGGCCCAGGTGTGCCGCAGCCGCCCGGCCAGCTCGGTCACGGGCTCGTCCGGGTCGACGGTGACGAAGACGGGGAGCGTGTCGGCCAGCGGCCCCACGAGCCGGTCGATCCCGGGCAGCGGCGCCTCCCGCCGGGCCCGCGCCACGTTCACCGCGACGGCCCGCTGTCCGCCCCAACGGGCCAGGCAGCGGCCGTACACCGCGAGGAGAAGGTGGAAGAGGGAGACCTCGTGCCGGGCGGCCGTCTCCCGCAGTGCGGCCGTGAGCGAGGCGTCGACGGTCGACTGGTGGTGAGTGAGGGGCGGCGCCGGAAGGGCTTCGGGGTCGCCGTCGTACGGCAGTGCCGGAGCCGTGCCCGCCGCCGTGTGCTGGGCGATGCGGTCACGCCAGTACCGCTGGTCCGTCGCGAACGCCGGTGACTCGCGGCCGGCGGTGAGGAGAGCGGCGTAGTCGGTGAACTCGGTGCGTGGGGGCGGGAGTTCGAGGGGGCGGGCATGGACGAGCGCACTGTAGTGGGACCAGAGGTCCTCGCAGAGGATCTTGAGGCTGTAGCCGTCCGCCGCGCTGTGGTGCACGACGAGCAGCAGGTGCGCGAGGTCTGGGTCCCCGCCGTCGCGGACGAGGACCGCGCGGGCCGGGGCTTCGGCGGTGAGGTCGAACGGGCGGTTGTACAGCCGCTGTTCGAGCTCGGGCAGGGCATGCGTGCTGGTCGCCTGCTCATGCACCTCGTACCAGCCGGGAGCCTGGTCGGTGGGCTCGGCGGGCTCGGTGTACTGCCGCCGTGACGTGCCGCTCTCCGTGACGCGCAGGCGCAGCATGGGGTGGTGTGCGGCGAGGTGGGCGAGGGCCCGGCCGAGGAGGCCGGGGTCGAGGGGGCCGCGGACGGTCTGGCGGATGTAACCGTAGGCGGTGACGCCGTCGTACAGCGCCTCGGTGGTGAGGAAGGCGAGTTGCAGCGGCGTGAGGGGGCTCGGCGCGTTCGTCCGGGGACGGCCCACGGGAGCGGGCCCGGCCGGGGCCTGGGGCCGCTGGGTGCTCAGGTGGGCGGCCAGTTCGCCGACCGTCCGGTACTCGAAGAGCAGCGTGGCGGGCAGCGGCAGGCCGAGTTCCCTCTCCAGGCGGCGCGCGAGGTCCACGGCGGTGAGGGAGTCGAGTCCGAGGCTGAGGAACTGCTCGTCCGCGCCAATGTCCTCGGGGGCGCGATGGAGCGCCTCGGCCAGGAGGCGGCGTATGAGTTCGGTGACGCGGGCGGGTTCGCCGAGTGACGTGGCCGTCATGACGGTCGGGCGGTCCGGCGCCGCGGGCGTGGAGGCCACCGGGCGAGGTACGGCGGCCTGTGCGGACGTCACCAGCGAGTGCGCGGCATCGGCGGCCACCGCCGTCCGCAGGGCCGTGATCGCGTCCCGCGTGCTCATGGGGCTCAGACCGCGGGCGCGTATGCGTGCCTCGGCCGCCGGTCCGGCGGCCAGGCCCGCGTCGGCGACGGGTCCGAAGCCGACCGCCTGCCAGCGGCGGTCCGCCGCGCGCTCGGCGGCGGCGAAGGCGTCCAGGAAGGCGTTGGCCGCCGCGTAGTCGCCGAGCGCGCCCGCCAGGCCGGGCAGGACCGAGGAGACGGAGGAGAAGGCGACGCACACGGCCGGTTCCTGGCCGTGGCGGCGCAGCGCCTCGGCCAGCAGGACGGTGCCGCGCACCTTCGCGGCGAGCACCTGCCCGATCTCCTCGTCCGTCTTGGCGCGCAGGGTGCCGGGCCGGACCGTTCCGGCGGCGTGGAAGACCCCGTCCAGCGGGGGCAGTACGGCGAACAGCGCGTCGACGGCGGCTTCGTCGGCCACGTCGGCCGCGTGGTACCGGGCCCGGGCGCCGTGGGCCCTGAGCTCGGCGAGGAGTTCGTCGGGCTCCTGGTCGGAACGTCCGGTGAGGATCAACTCGCGGGCACCGCGCCCCGCCAGGTCACGGGCGAGTCCGGAACCGAGCCCTCCGGCTCCCCCGGTGATGAGGTAGGTACCGCCCGGAGGCAGGTCCGTGGGAGTCTGCGTCTCCACCACATCGGCCGGACGACGGCTGAGCCGGCGCCCCGAGCGCCAGGCGACCGTGCCCTCGGCGCCCGCCTCCTGAGCCGCGTACAACTCCCCCACCAGGGCGTCGACTCGGGCTGCTGGTGTGTCGGCGGAGGACAGGTCGACACCGAGTGCGGCGAGCCCCGGGTGCTCGTCCGGGAGCGCCAGGGCGAAGCCGTGCGGGAGTGCCTGCGCGGGGTTCGGCCGTTCAGGGTCCGAGGTGCCGGTGACGTAGGCGTCCTCGGTGACCACCAGGAGGCGGGAGCAGTCGCGCACCAGGTCGAGGACGTGGCGCAGGGAGGTGACGGCGGCCTTGGTGGCGGCGTCCAGGCCCTGTGGGCCGCCGTCCCGCGCGGCGTCTTCGTCTGCCAGCCACACCACCGTGTCCGCCGGCGTGGCGAGGGCGGCGTCGTCGCCCAGGACCGTCACCCCGCGGCCGACGAGCCGCTCGGTCAGCGCCCGCCCGAGCGCCCGGTCGCCGCCGAGCAGCCGGACCACGCCTGGCCCGGTGCCGGGCGCGAGCGGTGCGTCCGCCCAGTCGAGGCGCCGCACCACGGACACCGGGCCGGTCCGGCGCGGCCAGTGACGGGTGCGCTGGAAGGGGTACGTCGGTACCGGCACCCTGGGCCGCCCGGCAGCCGGGGTCCGGTCCAGGGTCGCGCCACGGGCCCAGAGGCGACCGGCGGCCTCCAGCAGAGCCCGTCCCGCGCCGCCGTCGGCGTCGCTGTCGCCCGCCCCCGGGGAGACGCCGGCCGACAGCACGGCCACGTCGGAGGCGTCCCGCTCACCGGCCACGGCACGGACAGCTCCGCCCAGGGTGTTCCCGGGGCCGAGTTCCAGGAAGGTGTCGTAGCCCTCGTCCAGCAGGCGTGCCACGGCCGCCCCGAACCGCACCGGTTCGACCGCGTGCGCCTGCCAGTAGGCGGGCGTGAGAGCGGGCTGCCAGTCCCCGGTGACCGTGCTCAGCATCGGTACGACCGCCGGTTTGACCGTCAGTGCCTTCGCGGCGTCCCGCAGCGGGTCGAGGACCGGCTCCAGCAGCGGTGAGTGGAAGGCATGGGAGACCCGGAGCCTGCGCGTGGCCACACCGCGTCGCGTCAGCTCGGCGAGGGCACGGTCCACGGCGTCCTCGGCACCCGAGATCACCACCTGTCCGGGCCCGTTGACGGCGGCGACGTCGACCGGTCCAGGGAGATCGGCGACGGTCTCCTCGTCGCCGCGCACCGCGGCCATCGCTCCGGGCAGGGCCAGCTCGCCCACCAACCGCCCGCGTTCCGCGGCGAATCCCACCGCCTCGGCCAGGCTCAGCGAACCGGCGACACACGCCGCGGCGATCTCGCCCACGCTGTGTCCGGCGACGGCGTCGACGGGCACGCCCCACGCCGTCAACTGCCGGGCCAGGCCCACCCCGAACGCGACGAGCAACGGCTGGGCCACCTCCGTCCGGGCCAACTCCTCAGGATTCGTGTGGGGGTCGAGGCACCACTGGGCGAGCGACCGCCCGAGCACGGGCCCGGTCAGCGACGACGCCTCGTCGAGCACCTCCCGGAACACCGGTGCCGACCGGTACAGCGCGCTCCCCTGGCCGGGTCGCTGGGCTCCCTGGCCCGGCAGCAGGAACACCGTCCGGGGCCGGGACCTGGCGAGGGTGAAGTCGGTCGCTCCGGCGGCGTCGAGTCGGTCCGCGAGGTCACCTTCGGAGACCACTGCGAGCCGGTGGGGGCCCTCGTCGCGGGCGGTGTTGACGGTGGCGCAGACGTCCGCCTCCCGCAGTTCCGGATGTGTACGCAGATGCGCGGCGAGTTCGGCGGCGGCCGCCCGCAGGGCGTCGGGGCCGTGGGCGGACAGCGTCAGGAGGTGCGGGCCGTCGGCGGCGGACGCCGGTGGCACCATCGGTGCGGGTGCCTCCTCCAGGACGGCGTGCGCGTTGGTACCGCCGAAGCCGAAGGCGTTGACACCCGCGACCAGCGGTCCCGGTGCCCGCCACTCCCGCTCCTCGGTGACCAGCCGGAAGCCGGGGGCGACGCGCTCCAGGTAGGGGGCGGGCCCGGTGGTGTCCGGGGAGGGCGGGACCTGCCGGTGCTGGAGTGCGAGGACGGTCTTGACCAGGCTAGGCATGCCGGCGGCGTTGAGCAGGTGGCCGATGTTCGCCTTGACCGAGCCGAGCAGGCGCGGAAGTCCGTCCGCGCGGGGCGGGAAGGCATGGCCGAGCGACTGCGCCTCGACGGGGTCGCCGACCGCGGTGCCGGTGCCGTGCGCCTCGACGTACGACACGGTGCCGGGGTCGACACCGCACTCGTCGTACGCCCGCGTGATGACCTCGCGCTGGGTGCGCGGGTTGGGGGCGAGCAGGCTCAGCGACCGGCCGCCGTTGTTGACGGCGGTGCCCCGGAGCAGGGCGAGCACCGGATCGCCGTCCCGCAGCGCGTCGTCCCTGCGGGCGAGGACGAGGGCGGCGCCGCCTTCGCCGGGCACGATTCCGTCGGCCGTGGCGCCGAAGGGCCGGCTGCCGCCCGTCGGGGACAGGGCGCCCGCGCGGGCGAGCAGACGGTGGCCGGTCGGGGTGAGGGCGAGGTGCACGCCGCCGACGACGGCGACGTCGCACTCGCCGTTCTGAAGGCTGCGGCGGGCCAGGTGGAGCGCCACCAGCGCCGAGGAGCAGGCGGTGTCCACGGCCAGGGCGGGGCCGTCGAGGTCGAGTGCCTGGGAGAGACGGGCGGCGATCAGATTGGGCAGGTTGCCGGTGAGGGCGCCTGGATGGGCGGCCAGATCACCGTCGGCGGCCTCGGCCAGGATCTCGCGGTAGCCGCTGTCGCCGACAGCCGCGAACACGCCGACCCGGCGTCCGGCGCGGCGCGCTCCCGCGTATCCGGCGCGCTCCAGCGCCTCGTGGGCGAGTTCCAGGAAGATCCGCGCCTGGGGGTCGGTGGCGTCGGCCTCCTCGTCGTCCATGCCGAAGCGGGCGGCGTCGAAGTCCGCGGGGTCGGGGAGGAAGGAGCCGTGGAAGCCGGGGGCGCCCTGCCATCGGTCGTCGGGTACGGCCGTCAGCGTGTCGCGGCCGGAGAGGAGCAGTTCCCAGAAGGCTTCGGGCGTGTCCGCGCCGGGGAAGCGGCAGGCCATGCCGAGCACGGCCATCGGGCTGTTCTCCGCGCGTCGGCCGGGCTGTTCCGGGGCGCGATCCTCGGCGGGCCGGTCGTGCGCGTGGGCCGGGACCTCTGCCCGGTGCGCCTCCCCCGCGGCCCCTGACGCGCTGTCAGTTTCCGTGAGGAGGGCCAGCACCTGCCCGGTCAGTTCGGCCACGGTGTCATGGTCGCGGAGCACCCGGGGCTCCACCCTCACGGAGAAAGTGTCCTCGACGGCGGCGAGCACCGCCATCGCCTTGAGCGAGGAGCCCCCGAGGGCGAAGAAACGGTCGTCGCGGTCGATGGCCACCGGGGAGAGGTCCAACACCTCGGCCCAGATCCGCCGTACCGCTTCCTCGACGTCACGCGGCGACCCGGCTCTCTCGGGACCGCCCCGCTGCTGCCCGGAGGAACCCACGGCCCGCTCGTTCGCCACCCGTTCCTCGACCGCCGTGTAGGCGCCCGCCTCGAACCGGTCCCGCATCAGCGCTCGGCGCAGCTTGCCGCTGGTCGTCTGGGGAAACGCCCCCGGCGGCAGGGGCAACACCCGTACGTCGTCGTGGCCCAGCGCCTCCCGCACCCGGGCCGCCGCCAGGTCCAGCACCGGAAGTGCCGTGGCCAGGGCGGGCCTTGCCCACTGCACGAACAGCACCACCCGGTCGCTCCCGGTGTCCGGGTCCGGGGACCCGATCGCCGCCACCGCCCCCTCCGGCAGGCCCGGAGTGGCGGCGGCGGTCTGCTCCAGATCGGATGCGTGGAAGGTACGGCCGCCGACGAACACGACGTCCTTGTGCCGGCCGGTGACACAGAGCCGGCCCTCGCTCAGGAAGCCCAGGTCACCGGTGCGCAGCCAGCCGTCGCAGAACGCGGCCGTGCTGGCCTCGGGTGCGCGGTGGTAGGCGCGTGCCACCTGGGGGCCGCGGACCTCGATGTGGCCGACCCGGCTCTCGCCGAGCGGCGCACCGGCATCGTCGGTGACGCGGATCTCGCAGTCCGGGACGGGGCGGCCCACGTCCATGAACTCGACGGCGTCCGGGCCGGGGCCGGAAGGGACGGCCCGGCCGCGGCTCAGCGCCCGCCGGTCCAGCCGCAGGGGTGCGGCGACCTCCCCCAGCGGGGGCACGGTCACGGCGAGCGTGGCCTCGGCCAGTCCGTACACCGGAAGCATGGCCCTGGCGTCCAGCCCGGCCGACTGCGCCCTGGCGCTGAACTCCCGCCACACACGCGGGGCGATGGGTTCGGCACCCACCAGCATCAGACGGACGCGGCTCAGGTCGTGGGCGGCCCAGGCCGATTCCGGCAGGCGGCGCACCGCGAGCGCCAGCGCGAAGTTCGCCGCCGACAGCAGGGTCGCCCCGTGCCGTGCCACCGAATCCAGCCACAGGGCCGGGCGTTTGGCGAAGGTCAGGGGTTCGAGCCGTACCTGCTTCAGGCCGGCCGCCATGGGGACGAGGTGCGTGCCTATCAGGCCCATGTCGTGGAAGTAGGGCATCCACGTGGCCACGACGTCGTCGGGTGTGATCGCCATGGCGGCGCGGATCTGCCGGAGGTTCGCGAGGACGGCCTCGTGGGTGAGTTCCACGCCCTTGGGGGCGCCCGTGCTGCCCGACGAGAACTGGAGGAACGCCAGATCCTGGGGGTCGCGGCGTGGCAGCGTGCCCGGCGGGCGGCCCTCGCGCAGGTCGCGCAGCCGCAGCGGGCGCACCTGAGCGGGGAGTTCGGCGAGCAGATCCTCGGTGGCGTCGTCCACTAGGACGGCGGGCCTGCCCAGGAACTCCCACACCGGCCCCGCCCGTCGCGCCTCGGGGGCGAGCGGCACGGGCACCAGCCCCGCGGCCAGCGCTCCCCAGAACATCGGCTGGAAGTCCTCGCCGAGAGCGGCGAGGACAGGGACGGGCGTGCCGGGTGCCAGTCCCGCCGCGCGCAGGCCGCCCGCCACGCGCAGGGCGTCGTCGCGGAGTTCGGCGAAGGTCACGGTGTGTTCGCTGCCGTCTCCCCGGACATGGACGACGACCTGACCGGGGTGCTCCTCGGCGGCGTACAGGAGTACGTCGAGGAGCGTGGCGGCGGTACGGGGCCCCGGAGACGGCATGTGCTTCCTTCCTCGTCGCACGCGGCGAGGGCACGCGGGCGCGCTCTGCCGACGGCGGGTACCCGGCGGGAGCGTTGTCGATCATTCACCTGTACGACGACGAGTCTCGTTCATCGGTTCACCAGGGAGCTCATCGGTCGGCCGCCTGTTCGTGGTCCGTAATGTTCGCGGCGAGCTCCTCCAAGTAGGCCGAGACCGGCCCGAGGGTGAGCAACCCGCTGCCCGCGCCCGCCAGTTCGTGCGCCGCGGGGGTGAGCGCGGCGTGGGCGCGGGCCATGGTGGGGCGGTCGTCGAGGAGCGACGCGGCGCGGGCGGTGAGGCACCAGAGGGCTTCCTGGAGGAGGTCGCGAGGCGGTTCGGGGGTCGCGTGCAGGGCGTCGGCGGCTTCGGCGCGGCGGCCCCGGTCGAGGAGCAGCAGAGGGTGCGCCCAGGGGGCGTACGGGCCCCAGTCGGTGTGTTCGTCGAAGGCGAGCGGCAGGGTGTGCCGTACCCGCAGGCACAGCAGGGCGAGGGGCGGCAGGCCGTGGGCGAGGCCGGGCATGCCCGCCCCGTCGAGCAGAGCGGCCGCGTTCCGGTAGCCCGCTTCGACCTCTGGTACGGGTGCCCGGCCGGTGGCGTCCAGCCGCAGCGCCGCGTACCACCCGGTGAACACGGCCACGAGGGGGTGTTCGTGGCGTGCGGCCAGGGCGTTCGCGGCGGCCGCGTGGTGGTCGGCCGTGGTGAAGTCGCCGAGAGCGCCGCGGGCCTGGAGGCGGACGAGGTGACCGAGGATCTCGAAGGTGGACAGGCCGTGCCGGGCGGAGAGCGCGATCAGTTCCGCGCCGATCGCGTCACGGCGCGACGCCAGGCCGGTGCGGTCGAAGCTCTGCATGAACGATGCGTTGAGGGCGAACGCGAGCAATGCCGGGTCGTCCAGTCGGCGGGCGATCTCCTCGGCCCGGCGGGCGGCCTGGGGGCCCCGCGCGAGCCGGGTGCCGCGCGATTCCAAGGCGATCGTGGCGAGCAGGCGGGCCTTGTCCGCGTCGTGGCCCTCGGCGGGGAGGGCGGTGAGGGTGCGTTCGGCGGCGGCCACGACGCGCGCGGTGTGTTCCGGGTCGTCGAGGCGGGTCCAGATCGCGGGGACGTCGTAGGCGCCGATGACCCGGGCGGTCAGTTCGGCGTCGCCCAGTTCCTCGGCGGCCTCGACCGCGGCGACCCGGTGTTCACGGGCGGCCGGAAGTCCGCTGCCACCGGTGACGGCGAGGTTGCGCAGCAGGCCGGCCGTGGACTCCAGGCGGGCGCGGGCGCCGGGGGCGACGGTGCGGTCGTACGCCGCTGCGACCTGCTCCCAGACCCGGCCGGCGGAGTTGTCCGCCCGGCCCAGATGGTCGGCCTGCCGGAGGATGTCGGATTCCAACGCGCGCAGGGCGGGGCCGGGGTCGATGCCCAGCTGCTCGGCGAGCAGCCCGCGCGCCCTGCGCAGGACGTCCAGGGCGTCGGCCTGGCGGCCCGTGCGGTACAGCGCCAGGCCCAGCAGGCGCCAGGCGTTCTCCCGCCAAGGGTGCTCGGCGGCGTGCGCCCGCAGGTCCGCCGCCGCGCGGTCGGCCTGGCCGAGGGCCAGCAGTGACTCGGCGCGTACCTCCACGGCGTACTGGCGCAGCTCGGCCAGGCGACGGCTCTCCGCCCGGGCCCACGGCTGCTCGGCGAACTCCGCGTAGGCGGGGCCGCGCCACCAGCCGAGTGCCTCCTCCAGCCGTACGACCGCTTCCCTGGGCGGCAGCGTCGGGGCGTCGGCCACCGTCCGCTCGAACCGACGGGCGTCGACCGCGTCCGTGGCGACCCGCAGGGCGTAGCCCGGGCCGTCGGTGACCAGCAGCCGGGCCGGGGTGCGCGGCGGGCGGTCGGGTTCGAGGGCGCGGCGCAGAGCGGCGACGAAGGTCCGTACGGCGCCGACGGCGTCGCCGGGCGGGTCCGTCCAGAGGTCGTCGACCAGGCGGGCGACGGGCACGACGCGCCCCCGGGCGAGGATCAGGCGGGCCAGTACCGACCGGTGTCTCGGCCCCTTCAGGGCGATCGCGTTCCCGTCCGCGTCCCAGGCCGCGACCGGCCCGAGCACACCGAAACCAGTGCCCACGTCTGCCACCGCCCTCCACGTCGCGGGTCACCGGCTGCCGACGGAACGGGGGTCCGAGGCACCTTGCATGGTTCCGTGGGCCTTCCACGATCTCCGTGGCGTCTTCCCAGACTAGGCCGTGTCCCGCGGCTGATCCTTGGGGGCGAAAAGCCGTTGATCCGGCGGACGGCGCACCTGAAGACTGCCGCCTGTTCGAGAAGGACTTCCGGGGCGCCGGCATCCGGAACCGCCCGTGGCCGGACGACGAGCGGGAACGGCTGGGCCGCATCGTCAGGGACGTCACGTACTGGGCCTGCGACGGACACGACGAGGAGCCGCATGACCTTCGGCTGGACGAGAGCCGGATGCGTGAGGCGGACGAGGCCTGGGTGCCGGTGCGCACACCGGACGGGCCGGGAGTGCTGGTCTGGTTCAACTCCGACTGATACGCGACCGGGTGCGGTCGGGGCGAGCCCGTCGGAGACGCCGGATGTGAACGGATGACCCTGGTGTGAACTGAAACGTTTGCGGGACGATCCGCCTCTATACCTGGTGACCGGGAAACGCACAGGAGAAGAGATCATGCCCGACAAGGACGTTGAGACCGACGAGAAGCCTGCGTACGTCGAGGAGCCCTGGTGGGCCGATCTCGGGCCACGAGGAGCTGTCACGCTGATCGTCATCGGCGTCCTCGCGGCAGCCTGGGCCGTCGTCGCTCCGCGGGCCGGACTCGACTCGCTGCCCTTCACCCCGGACAACCTGGCGACCGGCCTCTACCAGGCCGGCATCCCCGTCGCCATCGGCGTGGTGATCCTGGTGACCGCCTTCCTGAACCGTCGGCGGGAGGGCCGGCAGCAGGAGGGGGACTGAACGTCAGGTCAGTGCCTGTTCCGCCCAGATCGTCTTACCGGTCGCCGTGTGCCGCGTGCCCCAGCTGCTGGTGAGCTGGGCGACCAGCAGCAGCCCTCGGCCGCCCTCGTCGAGAGTACGGGCCCGGCGCAGGTGCGGTGAGGTGGAGTTGCCGTCGGAGACCTCGCAGATGAGCGTCCGGTCGTGGATGAGCCGCAGTTGGACCGGCTCGGCGCCGTAGCGGATCGCGTTGGTGACCAGTTCGCTCACCACGAGTTCGGTGACGAACGCGGCCTCGTCGAGGCCCCAGGCCTGGAGTTGGGCCAGGGCGAGCCGGCGTGCCTCGGAGACCACCTCGGCGTCGGCGGCGAGGTCCCACACCCGCACCTGCCCGGCGGTGAGTGCCCTGGTGCGCGCGAGGACGAGGGCCACGTCGTCACGGGAAGGTCCCGGCAGCAGCGCCGTGAGCACGGTGTCGCAACGGCTCTCCAAGGAGGTGCCGCTGTCCGAGTCCGCGAGTACCTCGCACAGCCGGGCGATCCCGGTGTCCAGGTCGTGGTCGGCGGCCCCCACCAGTCCGTCCGTGAACAGCGCGACGAGGCTGTCCTCGGGCAGTTGGACCTCCGTGGCCTCGAAGGGCAGACCGCCGACGCCGAGTACCGGGCCGACGCCGACGTCGAGGACGCGGCTGGTGCCGCCGGGTTCCAGGATCACGGGCGGCGGGTGCCCGGCGCTGGCGGTGGTGAGTCCGCGCGACACCGGGTCGTAGACGGCGTACAGGCAGGTGGCGCCCGTCGCGCCGGTCTCATCCACTCCGGTGCCCGCGTCGTCGGCGGTGAGCCGGAGCACCAGGTCGTCCAGGTGCGCCAGCAGTTCGTCGGGCGGGAGGTCGACGTCGGCGAGGGTCTGGACGGCGGTGCGGAGCCGCCCCATGGTCGCCGATGCCTGGATGCCGTGGCCGACCACGTCACCGACCACGAGACCGACGCGCGCTCCGGAGAGCGGGATGATGTCGAACCAGTCGCCGCCGATGCCTGCCCGGGCGTCGGTGGGCAGATAGCGGCAGGCGACGTCCGCGGCGGACTGCCGGACGGAGCCGCGCGGCAGCAGGCTGCGCTGAAGGGTCAGGGCGGTGGTGCGCTCGCGGGTGTAGCGGCGGGCGTTGTCCACGCTCAGGGCCGCGCGTCCGGCGAGTTCCCGGGCCAGCGTGGAGTCGTCCTCGTTGAACGGGTCCGGCCGGGTGCGCACGAGGATCGCGACGCCGAGCGTGGTGCCGCGCGCGATCAGCGGGACCGCGAGGACGGCTGTGACGGTCACACCCCGTGCCCTGCTCTCGCGCAGCTTCGCGGCCCGGGCCGGCAGGGCCTGCAACCAGCGTTCGAGGTCCGCGTCGCCGCCGGTGCGGAGCACCGCCTGCCCGGTGCGCAGGGCCCGCACAAGCGGTGAGTACGGCGGGTACACGTCCGTGTCGCCCAGTTCGATCGCCGCTTCGGGGGTGCCGGGTTCGAGGGACGCGTGGGCGACGCGGCGCATGGTGACGAGGTCGGCCCAGCCCTCGGACGACGTGGGCTCCTCGCCCTCCGTCACCGACTGGAACAGGTCCACGCTGGCGAAGTCCGCGAACCGGGGCACCACGAGGTCGACGAGTTCCTGTGCGGTACGGGTGAGGTCGAGGTTCCGGCCGATGCGGACCGCCGCCTCGTCGAGCACCGCGGGGCGCTGCCGCGCCCAGTGCTGCTCACTGCTGTCGAAGGCAGCCATGCCGACCGCGCGCACAGCGCCGTCGCCGTCGCGGACGGGCCAGAGCTTGACGTTCCAGGCGTGCTCGCGGATGCCGGACGGGGCCCGGGTGAAGCTCTCGTAGTGCGTGGGCTCGCCCGTCGCGGCCACCGCCCGCAGGGCCTGGAGCATGCCCTTCTGATCCACGTCCAGCGGAACGCCATGGGGGTAGGTGCGGCCGCGCAGCGCGTCTTCCGCGACCCCCATGACCAGGCAGGCCTCCTGGTTCAGCAGGAGGTAGCGCTGGTCCGGGTCGAAGAGCGACATCGAGAAGGTCGCCTGGCGAAACGCCTGCTCCACCAGCGCCCGGTCGTCGTCCTCCCGCGCGGGCTCCATGCGATCAGTGTGCTCCGGGACGCAGGGCACAACAACCGAGCCCCGAGCCACCCACCGTCGACACCACCGCTCGCCCCGGGACCGGAGTGCGACGCGGTGGTGTCGAGGTGTCCGCTAGAACCCGGCTCAGTCCTGCGGGTTCTGCCACGCCTTGTAGGTGAACTCGAGGCTGTACCCATCGGGGTCGAAGACGCCGGCCGCGTAGTACCCCGGAGCGTAGTAGGGGCGCTCCGCGGGTGCGCCGTTGTCGGTCGCGCCCGCCGCGACGGCCGCCGCATACGCCGCGTCGACCGCCTCCTTCGAGGGCGCGGTGAAGCCGACGTGCGCGGCACGGCCCTCGCTGACGCCGTCGCGCAACCAGAACACGAAGGCCGTCTCGGTACCGAAGCCCTTCAGGTCGGGGTGCCCTTCCGGACCGGTCGAGCCGTCGAAGTCGATCACGTGACTCAGGCCCAGTGGCTTCAAGGTGCGGTTGTAGAACTCGATCGAGCGGTCCATGTCGCTCACGGTCAGGAAAACATGATCGATCATTGTCTGTACGCCTCTCTCCATTGTCGAAGTCGTCCAACGCTCGGCCGCCGGTCGGCCGGCCCGCTGTTCAGCCGTTGAGAAACTGCATCTGCTCGGGGGCGTACCGGTCCCCGGAGACGATCCCGTGCGGGGCGACCGCGTCGATCGCGGCCAGTTCGTCCGCGGTGATCGCTATCGCGGCAGCGGCCCTGTTCTCCTCCAGGTAGCGGCGGCGCTTGGTGCCGGGAATCGCGACCGCGCCCTGGTGGATGACCCAGGCGAGGGCCAGCTGGGACGGTGTGACCTGCTTGGCGGCGGCGATTCGGCGGACCTCGTCGACCACCGCCAGGTTGCGGTGGAAGTTCTCGCCCTGGAAGCGGGGGTCGGTGCGGCGGTAGTCGTCGGTGGCGAAGTCCGCCGGGCCGGTGATCGTGCCGGAGAGGAAGCCGCGCCCCAGCGGCGAGTTGGCGACGAGGCCGATGCCGAGTTCGTTCAGGGTGTCCATGACCCCGTCGTGCTCGACGCCGCGCTCGAAGAGCGAGTACTCGGTCTGGACAGCGCTCAGCGGATGGGTGCGGTGCGCGCGGCGGATGGTCTGCGGCGCGGCCTCGGACAGGCCGATGTGGCGGACCTTGCCGGCATGCACCAGCTCACCCATGGCGCCGACGGTCTCCTCGATCGGCACCTGCGGGTCGACCCGGTGCAGGTAGTAGAGGTCGACGTAGTCGGTGTTCAAGTGGCGCAGGGAGCGGTCCAGAGCGTGACGGATGTACTCGGGGCGCCCGTTGAGGCCGCCCGGCGAGCCGTCGTCGCCGATCTCGATTCCGGTCTTGGTGGCGATCACGGCCCGCTCGCGCCGACCGGTGAGCGCCGTGCCGATGAGCCGCTCGTTGGTGAAGGGGCCGTAGATCTCGGCGGTGTCGAGCAGGGTCACGCCCAGTTCCAGGGCCCGCTCGATGGTGGCCAGCGATTCGGCGTCGTCGGTGCTGCCGTAGAAGGCGCTCATGCCCATGCAGCCGAGCCCTTGGGTGGAGACGGTGAGGCCCTGGCTGCCGAGTGTGCGGAGTTCCATCGTGATCTTCCTTGTGTCGCGCTCGCCCAGCCGTATGTAACTAACTGGATAGATTCAGAGTGGAGCACGCCTCCGGGAATGTCAATAACTGGATAGTTACTTGTTAGGGTGGCCCCATGCCCCGAGACTCCACCGCGACGAAAGCCCGTCTGCTCGACGCCGCCGCCGCCGAGTTCGCCGCGTACGGCCTGGCCGGCGCGCGCGTGGACCGCATCGCCGAGGCGGCCAACGCGAACAAGCGGCTGATCTACGTCTACTTCGGCAACAAGGAGCAACTGTTCGACGCCGTGATCGAACGGGTGCTCGCCGTGGGCGCGGAGACAGTGTCCTTCGACGCCGGGGACCTCGCAGGCTTCGCGGGACAGGTCTTCGACGACCTGGTCGCCCACCCCGACCTGATGCGGCTGCTCTTCTGGAAGCGACTGGAGCGCCCTGGCGCCACCGACGAGGAGGTCGCCACGTACCGCGCCAAGACCGCGGGCGTGGCCACGGCCCAGCAGCAGGGCCGCGTCGACCCCGCTCTCGATCCGGCCGATGTGGTGGCTCTGGTGCTGGCGCTGACCCAAGCCTGGTTCACCGTCGCGGAGGACATGACCCCGACGGACGGAAGCCACGCGCGGTCGACAAAACGACTGGCCCAGCACCGCGCCGCCGTCGTCGAGGCCGTACGGCGGATCACCGCGCCACCCGGATAGCCGGGGCGGCCGGCCCAGCCCCGTGACCGGCAGCACGGACCGCCCCCACCCCGCCGCTCATCCGCTGCTCATCCACCGCCGGGAGGATCAAAGGCAGGAGCAGGAGGAGTCCCCGGGCCCCTCCGCGAGCCCTCCCACCAGCACCCTCGATGAGCAGCGGAAAGAGCAGGCCATGCCCCCAGTCATCCCCGGCTTCGACCAGCACCGCGTCCCCGTCGCCGACGGCGTGGCCCTGCACACGGCCGTCGGCGGCTCGGGACCGCCCGTCGTCCTGCTGCACGGCTTTCCGCAGACCCATCTGATGTGGCGCCATGTGGCCGCCGACCTCGCGGCCGATCACACGGTCATCTGCCCGGACCTGCGCGGCTACGGCGCCAGCGACAAACCTGCGGAGACCGACGGCACCGGCTACGCGAAGCGGACCATGGCCGCGGACATCGTGGCCCTGGCCCGCGCACTCGGGCACGAGCGCTTCGCCCTGGCCGGGCACGATCGCGGGGCCCTGGTGGCGTTCCGCGCCGGACTCGACCACCCGGACACGGTGACCCATCTGGCCTGTCTGGACGTCCTGCCGACCCTGGACATGTGGGACGTGATGCGGGGCGTGACGGCCGCCGTCGGCTTCCACCTCTATCTCATGGCTCAACCCCCCGGCCTGCCCGAACACATGATCAACGCCGCCCCGGACGCCTTCTTCGGCCACTTCCTGGACATCTGGAGCACCGACCGGCACGCGATCCCGGACGAGGTGCGCGCCGCCTATCTGGCGGCCTGCCGTGCGGCGGTGCCCTCGATCGTCGCCGACTTCCGGGCTTCGGCCGGCGTCGACGTCGAGCACGACCGGACCGACCGGGAGGCAGGAGGCACGCTGCGGATGCCGGTGAGCGTGCTCCAGCAGGACTGGGGCGCGGCACTCGGCTTCGACGCGGCAGCACTGTGGCGTGCCTGGGCGCCGGATCTGCGGCACACGACCGTCTCCTGCGGCCACTTCATGGCCGAGGAGGCGCCGGACGACGTCGCGAAGGCGCTGCGGGAACTGTTCGCCCGCTGAAGCACACGCCCCCCGCCCCGGCCGGCTGCTACCAGCGCCCCGGTTCCGTCCCGGTCACCGCCTCCGACGGCTTGCCGTCCACCCCCACCGGTACGTCACCGGTGAGCATCACCCGGTGCATGATCCGGGGGAAGTCGAGGTGGGCGTTGTCGCCGGGCGCGAGGTGGATGGTGGCCCGGTTGTCCCAGAAGGCCACGCTGCCGGGCTCCCAGCGGAAGCGGACCGTGTACTCGGGACGCACCGCCTGCTCCAGCAGCATGTCGAGGATCGCCCGGCTCTCCGGCCGCGAGAGCCCGGCGATCTGCTCGACGTAGTAGCCGTTGACGTAGAGCACCCGCTCCCCCGTCTCCGGGTGGACGCGCACCAGGGGATGCAGCGAGGCGACCTGGTGGTCCAGCAGATGACGGACATAGGTGTCCTCGCCGGGCCGCGGCTGGTAGCCGACGCCCAGGCGGTGCTCGGCACGCAGTCCGTCCACGAACTCCCGCACCGGCTCCGACAGTCCGGCGTACGCGGCCGCCAGGTTGGACCACGTGGTGTCGCCGCCGTAGGGCGGTACGGTCTCGGCGCGCAGGATCGTCGCGGCGGGCGGGTCGATGCGGGCGCCGTGGTCGCAGTGCCAGCCGCGCAGCAGGGTGTGGCGGCGGCGCCGCAGCCACTCGTCGTGCTCCATCCCGAACTTCCCGCCCAGCTCCAGCCGGTCGGCGGTCGTCTCCACCTCGGGGAACTCCGCCGGAGACGCGCTCCCCCGCTTGCGCAGCACGACCGGTTCCCCGAACCGCCGCGCGAACGCGACATGGCCGGTGTGATCCAGCCGCTGCCCCCGGAAGAACACGACCTTCCAGCGCAGCACGGCCGCCCGGATCGCGGCGACCACCGCGTCGTCCAGCTCCCCCGCCAGGTCGACCCCCGTGATCTCGGCCCCGATGTACCCGGCGACCGGGTTCACCTCGATCCCGGTGGGCGACTTGGTCCCGTCCGCCGTGGCCCTGTCCATCGTCATCCGCACGCTCCGTCGGTCGTCGGACCGGCTCCGGTGCGAGCCGGTTCCAGGAAGATCGTGACAGCGTTCGGCGAACGTGGCGACAGGGCCTCAGCCGGCGAACTCCCGTATCACCGTGTTCCGGAAGACCGCCGTGCCGTCGATCGTGAACAGCGCGAGCCCGGTGTCGATCAGATACGGGAAGACCGCCGAGGAGTGGACGTGACGCCCGTCGTCCACGAACATCTCGACGGACGTACGGTCGACCAGGATCCGCAGTTTGACTGTGCGGGCGGACGGGTCGAACGGGCTGTGGCTCTCCTGCCATCTGCCGGAGGCGTCGGGGTTGACGGTGGGGCGACGGTTGAGGAACGCGTAGTCCTCGTAGATCCCGGCGTCGATGTGACGGGTGCCGTCGAGGGACCGGCGCAGTTGGAGGCCGGCGCCCCTGAGCTGGTCCCAGGTGATCTCGCAGGTCACTTCGTAGGCCGTGCCTCGGTGGTCGAGCACTCGGGTGCCGCTGACCTCCAGGTCGCCCAGGTGCACCGTGCGGGAGACATGGTCGTCCAGCGCGGCGACCGGTTGTGAGGCTAGGTAGTGGGTCCCGTCGGAGCCGCGCCGCAGGGTGAGTTGCCGGACGATCGAGTCGGTGCCGTTGAAGCCGTCGCAGTCGATCGTGGGGGTGACGCCGGCGTAGTCCCAGTTGTTGAGCCAGCCCAGGGCGTAGCGGACGGACGGGTCGACCGAGCCGTCACCGCGGTGCCTGTCGAAGGTGACGGCCGCGTACCAGTCCCAGCCGTGGTCGAGCCATTGCGGGTCGGCGGCATCGGCGGTGAAGACGCTGCCGTCGAAGGAGCCCGTCCAGTAGGCGTATGTGTTGGGCAGCCCGGCCCCTTTGCCGTTCGCGCTGACGCCGAGGACCCACTTCGCGGTGCCGTCGACGGCGGTGATGCGGAACAGGTCCGGGCACTCCAGGACGCCGATGCCGCCCTTGACGAAGCCGCTGACGTACGACCAGGACTTCAGGTCGGTGGAGTGGTAGAAGCCCACCTTGTCGTTCTCCGCGAGGGCCATCACCCATCGCCCGCGCTCCTCGTCGCGGATCACCTTGGGATCGCGGAAGTCACGGACGCCGGGGTTGGGCAGCACCGGATCGGTGCCGTGGTTCACGAAGGTCCGGCCACCGTCGGACGAGTGGTACAGGTACTGCGCCTGGGTGACCTCGTCGGGCGCCATGGTGGCGATGACGATCACCGCGCCCGCGCCGAAGCCGGCCGTGTTCTGCGTGTCGATCACCGCCGAGCCCGACCACAGGTCGCCGTTGGGAGTGGTGTCCTTCGGCACGGCGATCCCCTGGTCGGTGAAGGTCACCAGGTCGGTGCTGGTGGCCAGCCGCCAGGCGGTCCCCGCGGTGGTGCCGCCGGTGAAGTAGTCCGGGTTGTACAGGTAGTAGTAGCGGTATTCGCCGTCGATCCACACCGGGCGCTGCGGGTCGTTCTTCCACTGGTCGGGGACCGTGAAGTGGTATTCGGCCCGGTAGCTCGCGCAGGTGGCGGCGGTTCTCGCGGGTTTCGCGGCGGCCGGGGTCGCGGTCGGCAGGAGGGCGGCCGAGGCCCCCACGGCCGAGCCGGCCAGCAGGGCTCTCCTGGTCATGGCGCGCATCACGGATGTTCCTCTCGTCGGACGTCCAGGACGTCGGGAGGGCGGCTCATGGGACCAGGACTGTGGGACCTAACTCGTTAAAGGTCAAGTGGTTCACGCCTATTGACAGGGCCGTGACGCCCTTCCCATCATCTGGGGCATCACCTCTCGACTAACACGAGTTAGGCCCCCGTATGACCGACTCGCATCCCACCCGCCGCACCCTGCTGCGGTACGGCGCCTACGGCGCGGGAGCCGCCGCGCTGGCCGGTACCGCCGCGAGCTGGGAGCGGCTCACCGGAGCCGACATCCCCGGCCGCGACGACGGTTCGCTCGTCGTCGCCACACTCGGCCCCGCCTACGGCCCGGCGGCCGTCCGTACGCTCACCGAGGGCTTCAAGAAGGTCCACCCCGACATCAAGCTGCGGATCAACGCGGTGCAGGCCGTCGACTGGTCGGACTTCTTCGCGAAGATCCTCACCCAGATCGCCGCGGGCACCGCGCCCGATCTGGTGTACGTCGCCACCGAGGGCGTCCAGCTGTTCGCGCAGCGCCTCGGGGTCCCGCTGGACGACTGGGTGCGGCGGGACGCCGAGGAGCTGCGCGAGTACTTCGCCGACGTCCATCCCTCGCTGGTGGAGTCGATGATGTACGAGGGGAGCCTGTACCAGCTGCCGGTCGAGTTCAACGCGGCCGAAATCTACCTCAACCACCAGGTGCTGAAGCGGGCGGGCGCGGACTTCCCCGCCGCCGACTGGACCCGCGACGACTTCACCGCGCTGCTGCGGGACATGAAGAGCTCCAGCGGCGCCCAGTTCACGCCGTACTTCTGGACCAACCGGCTGTGGGGCGGAGTGGTGCCCTGGCTGTTCGCCAACGACACCAATCTGCTCACCGAGTCCAAGGCGCCCGGCGGCGACTGGCTGTGGGACTCCTTCTACCCGGCCGCCGACCGGGCCGGCCGCGGGGGCGGCTTCCGATGGACGACCCCGCAGGCCACGGACGCGCGTGTGGAGGAGACGTACGACTATCTCGCCTCGCTCATCGAGGACGGGCTGTGCACCCGGCCCGAGGGCGGCAACGGGCAGAACCTCATCGGCGTGTTCTCCACCGGACGGGTCGGGGTCACGCCCGCGGGTGGCTTCTGGGCGGGCGGTCTGCATCTGGCCGGCATGGAGGCGAACGGCTTCGACGTGCAGTACTTCCCCCGCTGGCGCACCCAGCGCATGCAGTACGGAGCCGCCGGCTACGCGCTGCTGCGCACCTCCCAACGGCAGGAGGAAGCCTGGGAGTTCATCAAGTACGCCGCCCGCAGGGACACCCTGATGCGGCTGTTCTCCACGAATCAGACCACCCCGGCGCGCCGCTCGATGCTGACCGCCGAGCGCTACCGCGAGACCGGCCCGAGCAACTGGCCGGTCTTCTACGACACCCTCGACAAGTTTCCCGACACCGGGCCGATCCCGGCTCCGCCGCAGGTCGCCGAGGTCGAGCAGGTGCTGCTCAAGCACACCGGCACCGCGCTCGCCTCGCGCCGCTCGGTGGCGCCCGCGCTGCGCAGGATGCAGAGCGATCTGGAGAAGGCCATGGAGCGTGACGTATGACGAACACCCGGACACCGCCCGCCGTACGGCCGGAGCGACCGGCCCGGCCGCCGGCCGGCTCCGCGCCCCGGCCCTCGGCCCGCGACCGCGGCTCCCGGTTGCTGGCCACGCTGTTCCTCGCGCCCACGATCGTCGGCATCGTCGTCTTCACGGTGGTCCCGATCGTCGGCTCGGTGGTGCTCAGCCTGTTCCACTGGAACGTGATCGACGATCCGAGCTTCGCGGGCGCCGCCAACTACCGTGAGGTCTTCACCGATTCGACCGTGCTGGTCTCCTTCGGCAACACGCTGGTGTTCATGGTGTTCGCAGTCGCCCTCCAGCTGCTGATCGCGCTCACCCTGGCGCTGGCCGTGAACGGGCGGATGCCGGTGTGGCTGCGCTCGGTGTTCCGGTCGGCGTTCTTCTTCCCGCTGGTGCTGTCCGCCGCGTCGATCTCGGTGGTAATGAAGTACCTGTTCAACCAGGACTTCGGCGTAGTGAACTGGCTGCTCGGTCTGGTCGGCGTAGCGCCGGTGCCCTGGCTGACGTCCGAGAACGCGGCGATGGTCACGGTGGTCCTGGTCTATGTCTGGCAGCAGTTCGGGTTCTCGTTCCTGCTGTTCGTGGGCGGTCTGAACAACATTCCCAAGGAGATCCACGAGGCCGCCTCGCTCGACGGCGCGACCGGGCTGCGCAAGCACCTGAGCATCACGCTGCCGCTGCTGTCACCCACGCTGCTGGTCGCGTCGGTGGTCGGCATCATCAACGCGCTCCAGGTCTTCGAGCAGCCGTACGTCCTCACCAACGGCGGTCCCGGCGACGCCACCCGCACCGTGGTGATGGTCATCTACGAGAGCGCGTTCGAGCAGCTCCGCTTCGGCGCCGCCTCGGCCGTGGGCGTGCTGCTGTTCGTGCTGATCATGGCGGTCACCGCCCTCCAGTTCCGGCTCAGCCGGCGTTTCGTCCACTACCAGTGAGCCGGTGAGTCCCTGATGAGCCAAGCGACCTACTCCCTGAGCCGCACCCGGCACTCCCTCGCGCCCTGGGCCCGGATCGCCGGCCTCACCGTGTGCGCGCTCCTCACCCTCGGGCCGGTCCTGTGGACGGTGTCCACCTCGCTGCGCACCCCGGCCGAGGCCTTCGACCTGCCGCCGAGCATCATCCCGACCGACCCGTCCACCGAGGCCTACCGCGGGGTCTTCGGCCAGATCGACGTCTGGCTGCTCGCCCTGAACTCGACGCTGGTGACCGCGCTCATAGCCGTGGGTCAGATGATCACGGCCGGCCTGGCCGGGTACGCCTTCGCGCGCCTCGAATTCCGGTTCAAGAAGCCGCTGTTCGGGCTGGTCCTGGCGACCATGATGGTGCCGCTCCAGGTGACCATCGTGCCGGTGTTCCTGGTGCTGAAGTCGATGGGCCTGACCGACACCCTGCTGGGTCTGATCGTCCCGGCCTTTCCGACCGCGTTCGGGACGTTCCTGATGCGCCAGTACTTCCTGGGCATGCCCAAGGACCTGGGCGAGGCGGCGATGCTGGACGGCTGCGGGCCCTGGCGGACCTTCCGGTCCGTGTACGCCCCGCTCGCCGCGCCCGGCCTCGCGATCGTCGGCGTACTGGCCTTCAACTACCACTGGAACGAGTTCTTCCGCCCCCTGATCCTGGAGACCTCGGCGCAGAACTACACCCTTCCGCTGGGCCTGGTCTCCCTCCAGGGCAACCTGGGCACCGGCTCCATCTCGGTGGTGCTCGCCGGTGTGGTCCTCTCCATGATCCCCGCCGTCGCCGTGTTCGTCGTCGGTCAGCGCCCTCTGCGTGAGGGCATCACGTCCGCAGGAGTCAACCGTTGAGCCTCGCAGCCCGGTCCACGGATCCCGGCGCCCCGCGCTTCCGGGTCCGTCCCCCCGCCAACTGGATCAACGACCCGAACGGGCCCTTCCGTTGGCGCGGCCGTCATCATCTCTTCTACCAGCACAACCCCGACGCGCCCGTGCACACGAACGTCCACTGGGGCCATGCCTCCAGCCCCGACCTCGTCCACTGGGAACACCATCCGATCGCGCTCACCCCGACACCCGGCGGGCCGGACGAGGCGGGCTGCTGGTCGGGCTGTGTGGTCGACGACGACGGCGTGCCGACGGCCGTCTACACGGGCGTCGACCGGCACCACACCGGCCTCGGCTCGATCTGCCTGGCGCGGTCCCTGATGCCTCAGGACGAGACACTCACCGACTGGCGGCCGCTGCCCGAGCCGGTCGTGACCGGGCCGCCGCCCGGGCTGGACGTGGTGATGTTCCGCGACCCGTTCGTCTTCAGCAGCGGCGGGCGACGGTGGGCGCTGGTCGGCGCGGGACATGCGGACGGGACCCCGTCGGCCCTGCTGTACGACTGCGACGACCTGGCCGACTGGCGGTTCGCCGGGGTGCTGCTCGACGGCCATGACCCCGTCGCCGCGGATGCCTTCGGCGACAAGGCGGTCGGCTGGGAGTGCCCGCAGCTCTTCGAGACGGGCAGGGGGGAATGGGTGCTGGTGCTGTCGCTGTGGGACGGGAACCCGTGCGAGACCGGGTATCTGACCGGCCGTCTACGGCCGCACGCCCAGGGCGAGTTGCGCTTCGAACCCCGCGCGGGCGGGCGACTGGACCACGGCCGGGACTTCTACGCGCCCGCCGTACTCCAGGAGCGGGACCGGGCGTTGATGTGGGGCTGGTCGTGGGAGGCGCGGGAGCGGGAGGACATCGACCGTGCGGGCTGGGCCGGCGTCCTCACCGCCCCCCGCGTGGTGGATGTCCATGCCGACGGTTCCCTGTGTGTCGCTCCGGCGCCGGAGCTCGAATCGCTGCGTGCCGCCGAGCCGTTCGTCTCCGCACCCGACCTGCGCGCCGCCCTGCCGGAGGCCTACGACCTGACGGTGACCGCGCCCGGCCGCACCGCCGTGAGTCTGCTGCGGTCCGCCTCGGGCGCGGAACTGACGGTCGTGCTGGACCCGGACGAGGGCACCGTGACGCTCGACCGGGGTGGCTGGCCCCGGACCCGGCCCGACGGCTGCGCCCCGATCGTGGTGCGGGCGCCGGCCGGCGAGGTACGGATCCTGGTCGACGGGTCGCTGTTCGAACTGTTCGTCGGCGACCGGGCGATGGTGACCGAGCGGGTCTACCGGCGGGCGGACGACGTCGCGGAACTCTTCGTGACCGGGGCCGGGGCCACCGTCACCGGCTGGGCGCTGGTCCCACCGACGCCCGGCTGATCACCGGACAGGCCAGGCGCCGTACCGTCGCGGGCGGCGTCCGGCCCGTGTCGATGGCCTCCAGGAGCAGGCGCGTGGCGGCCTCGCCCATCGCCCGGTGGGGCAGGGCGATGGTGGTCAGGGGCGGCGTGAGGAAGGCCGCCATGTGTTCCTGGTCGTCGTAGCCGACCACCGACAGCTCGGCCGGGACGCCGATGCCGAGCCGGGTCGCGGCGTGCAGGGCGCCCGCCGCGACCCGGTCGTTGTAGCAGAAGACCCCGGTGGGACGCCGGTCGGCGGGGATGCCGTCGAGGACGCGCCTCGCGCCCTCGTATCCGCCGGCGATCTCGCCGCCGCTGCGCACGACCCACTCCTTGGGGACGGTGATCCCCTCGGCGCGCAGCGCGTCCCGGAAGCCGCGCAGCCGGTCGACGGAGGCGATGTCGTCCTGCCCGCCCACCATGGCGACCCTGCGGTGCCCCTGGTCCAGCAGCAGCCGCGCCGCCGTACGGCCGCCCGCGCGCTCGGCGGGGATGACGGCGGGCAGCGAGTCGTCCTCGGGCAGACAGTTGGCGAGGACCGAGTGGGTGCGGTGCAGTCCCTCGGGGACACGGACGCGGCGCAGCGACATCGCGGCGTAGATGATGCCGTCCACGCGCCGGTCGAGGAGTTCGGCGACGGCCGCGTCCTCCTTGGCCGGGTCGCCACCGGAGTCGATGGTCAGGACGAGGTGCTCGCTGTCCCAGGCCGTCTCCATGGCGCCGCGCAGCAGCCGGCCCGCGAAGGGTGAGGAGGCGATCTCGTCCGTGACCAGGCCGATGACGGCGGTACGGCGGCGGCGCAGACCGCGGGCCACGGGGTCGGGGCGGTAGCCGAGCTCGGTGGCGGCGCGGCGGATGCGTTCCTGGGTGGCGGGCGACAGATTGCCGTCGGCGCGGCCGTTGAAGACGAAGGAGACCGCCGTGTGGGACACCCCGGCCAGCCGGGCGACGTCACGTGACGTGGGACGCCCGGGTCCCGCCGGCTGCTTCTCCTCGGTGCCGCCCATGCCGTCCGCCGCCCTCGTCCCCACCCGCCAGGTTGATCGATCCTCACCCTATCCGTGACGCTGGGTGTACGGCACAGTCGAGGGAAGGTCCCACAGTGATCGGCATTCCGCTCCACACGCTCAACGACGGTACGACGATCCCCGGCATCGGCCTGGGCACCTGGCCGATGGACGACGCCCAGGCGGAACAGGCGGTTGTCGACGCCCTGGAGACGGGCTACCGGCTGGTCGACACCGCGACGAACTACCGCAACGAGACGGGGGTCGGCCGGGGCGTCGCCCGCAGTGACGTGCCGCGTGAGGACGTGGTCGTGACCACGAAGCTCCCGGGCCGGCACCACGGCTACGACGAGACCCTCGCCTCCTTCGAGGAGTCCCGCGGCCGACTGGGCCTCGACTATGTCGACCTGTACCTGATCCACTGGCCGCTCCCCCGCGTCGACAAGTACGTCGACTCCTGGCGGGCCATGATCAAGCTGCGGGAGGAAGGCCTGGTCCGCTCGATCGGCGTCTCCAACTTCACGCCCGAGCACATCGAACGGCTGGAGCGGGAGACCGGGGTCCTGCCCTCCGTCAACCAGATCGAACTGCACCCGCTGTTCCCGCAGGACGAGCTGCGCGCGTTCCACTCCGGCAAGGGCATCGTCACCGAGAGCTGGAGCCCGCTCGGCCGCGGCACGAGCCTCCTGGACGACCCGGTCGTCAAGGGCATCGCCGACACCCTCAAGGTCACCCCCGGCCAGGTCGTGCTGCGCTGGCACACCCAGCTGGGCGCCCTGCCCATCCCGAAGTCGCAGAACCCGGAACGGCAGCGCGAGAACCTCGACGTCTTCGGGTTCACCCTGGACGCCACACAGATGGCCGCCGTCGCCGACCGGGCCCCTCGCCGGCTGGGCGGCGACCCCGAGACGCACGAGGAGTTCTGAGCGGGAGCGAGAGCCACGGGCGGCGGGAGTCGTGGGCGCCGCCCCTGGGTACTCGGAGCGCTCGGATAGGAGGCGCTCGTGGTGGAGAAGAAGGACCATCTGCGGGAGTACCACGGCAAGCGTGACTTCGGTCGGACGCGGGAGCCGGAGGGACGCTCCGCCGCCGCCGGTGAGGCGCCGCGGTTCGTCGTGCAGATCCATGACGCCCGCACGCTGCACTTCGACTTCCGGCTCCAGGTGGACGACGTACTGAAGTCCTGGTCGGTGCCGAAGGGGCCCTCCGACGACCCCCACGACAAGCGGCTGGCGATGCCGACCGAGGACCATCCGCTGGAGTACGAGGACTTCGAGGGCGTGATCCCGAAGGGCGAGTACGGCGGCGGCACGGTGATCGTCTGGGACCACGGCACGTACGAGCCGCTCAGTCACGACCGCAAGGGCAGGCCCGTCGACTTCGGCGAGTCGCTGGAGCGCGGTCATGCCACGTTCCGGCTGAGCGGGTCGAAGCTGCACGGCGAGTACGCCCTCACCCGGATCCGCGGCAGCCAGGACGACCGGGAGGCATGGCTGCTGGTGAAGGCCGGCAAGGGGCACTCCGGTGCGCACGGCACCCCCGATCCGTACCGGGCCCGTTCGTCCCGGACCGGCCGCACCCTCGCCCAAGTCGCGGCGGACGGCGACGAGGGCTGACCGGTGGCGGCCGGACTGCTGGACACGCTCCCCGACGAGCAGCGCCGGCTGCTGCGCACGGCGCGGCCCGGGGCGGACCTGGCCGCGCGGCCGATGCTGGCCACGCTGAGCGACCGGCGGGACTTCTCCGGCGAGGACTGGGTATTCGAGCGGAAGCTGGACGGGATGCGAGTGCTGGCGGTGCGTGAGGGCGGCCGGACCTCGCTGCTGTCCCGCTCGGGTCGCCGGATCGACGCCGGCTACCCGGAGGTCGTGGCCGCGCTCGGCGAGCAGTCCTGCAAGGACTTCACCGTCGACGGGGAGATGGTCGCGTTCTCGCGGGGCCGCACCGACTTCTCCCGGCTCCAGCAGCGGATGGGCCTGACCCGGCCGGAGGACGTCGAGGCGAGCGGTGTCGCGGTGACTTACTACGTCTTCGACCTGCTCAGAGTGGACGGACAGGACACCACCGGGCTGCCGCTCAGGGCCCGCAAGTCGCTGCTGCGGCGGGCGCTGTCCTACGGCACACCGCTGCGGCTGTCGGCCCACCGCAACGAGGGCGGGGCGGACCTGCTGGCCGACGCCTGCTCCCGGGGCTGGGAGGGGCTGATCGCCAAGCGGGCCGACGCGCAGTACCAGCCGCGCCGGTCCAGGGACTGGCTCAAACTCAAGTGCGCGCAGGGGCAGGAGTTCGTCGTGGGCGGGTTCACCGAGCCCGCCGGGAGCCGGGTGGGGCTCGGCGCGCTGCTGCTCGGCTACCACGAGCGCGGGCGGCTGCGGTACGCCGGGAAGGTGGGCACCGGCTTCGACCGGCGCACGCTGCTGGAGCTGCGCGAGCGGCTGGACGGGATGCGGGTGTCGCGCTCGCCGTTCGACGGGCCGGTGCGTGAGGCGGGCGCACGGTGGGCGAGTCCCGAGCTGGTGGCGCAGATCGACTTCACCGAGTGGACGCGGGACGGCATGCTGCGGCACCCGCGCTATCTGGGGCTGCGGGACGACAAGGCGGCCGAGGACGTCGTACGGGAGCGGCCGGCGGGGCGGGCCTGAGCGCGGACCGGGACTGCCGGGATCGGCGGATGTTCCGGTTCAGCCCTCAACTTCCGTGCGGGGCCTCTATGTTCACGGCGACAGCCGCTCTCGCCCCAGGAGGCTCCTCGTATGCGCTCCGCGCTCCGCACCGCCGTGACCGGCGCCGTCCTTGCCGCCACCGCTCTCGTCGCCGCGCCCGCCCAGGCCACTCCGCCCGGACCCGGCGTCTCCGCCCGGACGATCAGTCAGAAGACCGTCGGCGGTACCGACTACATCCTTCGGGAGATCACCATTCCGCCGGGTCAGGCCACCGGCTGGCACTACCACGACGGCCCGCTGTACGCCTTCGCGCAGCAGGGCACGCTGAGCCACTACGACTCCACCTGCGCCTCCGACGGCGTCTACCCCAAGGGCAGCTTCATCCAGGAGCCGGCCGGGCCCGGCAATGTGCACATAGGGCGCAACGAGGGCACCACGCCGGTCGTCCTCGACGTGCTCTATGTCCTGCCGCACGGCGCGCCGTTCTCCCAGGACGCGCCGAACCCCGGCTGCCCGTTCGAGTGATCACACCGGCGGCAGCGGCTGCTCCGCCCAGATCGTCTTGCCGCTGCCGGTCTGCCGGCTGCCCCAGCGCTTGGTGAGCTGGGCGACCAGCAGCAGCCCGCGGCCGCCCTCGTCGTAGGCGTGGGCCCGGCGCAGATGCGGGGAGGTCGAACTGCCGTCGGAGACCTCGCAGATGAGGGTGCGGTCACGGATCAGCCGGAGCTGGATGGGCGGGGCGCCGTACCGGATGGCGTTGGTGACGAGTTCGCTGACGACGAGTTCGGTGACGAAGGCGGCCTCGTCCAGTCCCCACGCGGTCAGCTGGTCCGTGGCCGCCTGCCGGGTGGCCGCCACCCGCTCGGGGTCGGGATCCACGTCCCAGGTGGCGATGCGGTCGGCGCCCAGGGCCCGGGTGCGGGCCAGCAGCAGGGCCACGTCGTCGCTGGGGTCCTCGGGCAGGACGGCCTTGAGCACGCCGTCGCACAGCGCGTCGAGGGTCTCGGCGGGCGCGGTCAGGGCCCGGCACAGTTCGGCGGTGGCGTGGTCGATGTCGCGGTCGCGGTCCTCGATCAGACCGTCCGTGTACAGGGCCACCAGGGCGCCCTCGGGCAGCTCCACCTCCATGGCCTCGAAGGGCAGTCCGCCGACCCCGAGGGGCGGCCCGGCGTTCATGTCGACGACCCTCGCGGTGCCGTCGGGCAGGACGACGGCAGGGGGCGGATGGCCCGCGGCGGCGAAGCTCAGGCGGCGGGTGACGGGGTCGTAGACGGAGTACAGGCAGGTGGCGCCGAGTTCGGCGACCTCCTCCGTGTTGTCCCCGGCCAGATGGGTGACGAGGTCGTCGAGGTGGGTGAGGAGTTCGTCGGGCGGCAGGTCCACGTCGGCGAGGGTGCGTACGGCCGTGCACAGCCGGCCCATGGTGGCCGACGACGGGATGCCGTGTCCGACGACGTCGCCGACGACGAGGGCGACCCGGCTGCCGGACAGCGGGATCACGTCGAACCAGTCGCCGCCGATCCCGGCCTGCGACCCGGAGGGCCGGTAGCGGTGGGCCACTTCGACGGCCGCCTGTCCGGACAGGCCCCGGGGCAGCAGGTTGTGCTGGAGGGCCAGCGCGGTGGTGCGTTCGCGGGCGAAGCGGCGGGAGTTGTCGATGCAGACGGCGGCCCGGCTGGCGAGTTCCTCGGCGAACACGGCGTCTTCGTCGCAGTAGTCGTCGGACTGTCTGATCCGGACGACGACCGCGACGCCGAGTGTGGTGCCACGGGCGCGCAGCGGCACCGCCATCATCGAGTGGGCGCCCACGCGGTGGCGCCGGCCGTCCGGGGCGCGGGAGTCGCGTTCCGCGATCCAGCGCATGAACGCCGGCTCGCCGGCCTGGCTCTGCATGACCCGGCTTTCCAGGATCGCCCGCGCCGGCGGCGAGAACGGCGGGTAGTAGTCGACCTCGCCCAGGTGCACGGCCGCCTCGGGGGTGCCCTCGGTGCCGGAGCCGTGGGCGATCCGGCGCAGGGCGATGTCGGTGCCGGCCAGCGCGGGCGGCTCCTCCGAGCCCAACACCCAGTCGAACAGGTCGACGCTGGCGAAGTCGGCGAACCGGGGCACCACGACCTCGACCAGCTCCTCGGCGGTGCGCACCACGTCGAGGGTGGTACCGATGGTGGCGGCCGCCTCGTTCAGCAGGGCCAGCCGCTGTCTCGCCCAGTACTGCTCGGAGCTGTCGAACGCGGCGAGCGCGGTCCCGATCAGCTCACCGGAGGAGTCCCGCACCGGCCACATGTCGGTGGTCCAGGCGTGATCGCGGTTGAGGGCCGGCGCTCCGGTGAAGCTCTCGTAGCGCAGCGGCCTGCCCGTCTCCGCGACCTGGCGCAGATGCCACAGGAAGCCACGGCTGTGGACCTCGTCCGCCACGGTCTCCGGGAAGTGACGGCCGACCAGCGTCTCCTCGGGTACGCCCATGACCTTGCAGGCGGCCTCGTTGAGCCGCAGGTAGCGCTGCCGGCTGTCGAAGACGGACATGGACATGGAGGCCTGTTGGAAGGCCCGCTCCGCCAGCGTGAGCTGGTCGGCGTCGGGTGGGTCCGCCGTGATCACGTAGCCGTCGGGGCGGCCGTCGTCGCCCAGCACGGCGCACGCGGACACGTTCACGGTGCTGGTCGAGCCGTCCCGGTGGCGTAGTACGGCGGCCCCGGCCAGCGCCGCCACGGCCTCGGGCGTCGGCTGCTCGGCGAGCAGGTCCCGCGCAGGTCTGCCCACCGCGTCCGCGGCTTCCAGGCCGGTGAGCCGCCGGGCACCCTCGCTCCACCCCTTCACCACACCCTGGGCATCGAGGATCACCGCGGCGGAGACGCGCTCCATGTCGTCCAGCATGAGTCCTGTGCCGCACCGCATCAACCGCGACGCCCGCCCGGGGTGACCGGGCGCTCACTTGCGCAGCGCGGCCAGGGCCCGGTCGGCGTGGGTGTTCATCCGCAGTTCGCTGCGGACGACCTCCAGGACGGTGTGGTCCTGCCCGATGACGAAGGTGGCCCGCTTGGTGGGGGCCAGCGAGAAGCCGCGGGTCACCCCGAACCGGTCGCGGACCGTGCCGTCCGCGTCGGACAGCAGCGGCATGCCGAGGGTGTGGCGGTCGGCGAACTCCTGCTGGCGGGCGACCGCGTCGCCGCTGATGCCGACGGGCCGGGCGCCGACGGCGGCGAACTCGGCGGCGAGATCACGGAAGTGGCAGGCCTCGGCGGTGCAGCCGGGGCTGAGGGCGGCGGGGTAGAAGAAGAGCACCACCGGTCCCTCGGCGAGCAGTTCGGTGAGGCTGCGGAGCGTGCCGGTCTCGTCCGGCAGCTCGAAGTCCTCGACCTTGTCGCCGATCTTCAGCTGTGCGCTCATGACTTGTCCTCCGCGCTCTTCGCGACGCCTCGGGCCCAGAGCACGAGGGGGATCTGGAGCGGCAGCCGGCCGAAGGCGGCTGCCCGCTGCGGGGCGGGGCGGTGGCGCCAGTCGACGGCCATCTTGACGTTCGCGGGGAGCACGCCGACGAAGAAGGCCGCCGCGGCTGTCGCGGCGGCCTTGCGGGTGCGCGGGAGGGCGACTCCGGCGGCGAGGGCGAGCTCGGCGACGCCACTGGCGTACGTCCAGGTCCGGGGGTTCCCCGGCAGGCTGCGCGGCACGATCGCGTCGTACGGGCGCGGGACGGTGAGGTGGGCGACCCCGGCGGCGGCCAGCAGGCCGGCGAGCAGCAGGGGCGAGCGTTGGGACCGGGGCACGGTTCCTCCTTGGATGACCTGCCGCCGGATGCTACCGGAGGGTAGGTCGAGGTCCGCCGGTCGCCCCCGTCTGTTCATCCGCCCTGCCGCGCCCGGCGGTTGTGGGCGCCGGGGGTGTATCCGAAGGAGCGGTGGAAGACATCGATGAAGGCGCTGGCGGAGGACCAGCCGCAGCGGTGGGCGACCGTGGTGACGGGTGTGTCCTCGGCGAGCAGACGCAGCGCGTGGTACAGGCGGGACTGGGTGCGCCACTGCGGGAAGGTCATGCCGAACTCGCCGCGGAAGAGCCTGCTCAGGGTGCGTTCGCCGACACCGGTGGCGGCGCCGAGCGCGGCGAGGGTGCGGGTGTCGGCCGGGTCGGCGTGGACGAGCGCGCAGACCGCGGCCAGCCGTGGATCGCCGGGCGTCGGCAGCCGCAGCGGCTGCTGGGGCGAGGCCCGCAGCTCGTCTCGCAGCACGGCGAGCAGCCTGCGGCGCTCGGGGCTGTCGTCGTCGGGGTCGCGGGTGTAGGCCAGGATCAGCTCGCGCAGGAGCGGGCTGACGGCGAGCACGGTGGGGGCGTCCAGGGAGTCCGGGGGAGGGTTGTCGTCGGCGGGCAGGCCGACGAGGTGCAGGTCGAGGTGGCCGTGGGCGCGATGCGCGTGCGCGGTTCCGGCCGGGACCCAGATGGCGCGGTTGCCGGGCGCGAACCAGGTGCCGGCGTCGGTGGTGACGGCGAGGACGCCGGAGCCGGCGTAGACGATCTGGTGGTCGTCGTGCCGGTGCGCGTCGATGCGTTCCCCGGCGGCCAGGACCTTGGCGCGCGTCGGCGCGGTCGGGGTGTGGCGGACGGTCGGCCGGTCGGGGTGCGATTGGCGGATGTTCGACACAGTTGGGCAGATTATCGGAAGCGGGCCAGAGCCGGGGACGGCGACGATCACGGGGTGACCGTGAAACGCCGTGGAGCCATCACCCTGATGTCCCTGGGCCATGCCTGTGTCGACGTGTACCAAGGTGCCGTCGCGGCCCTCGTCCCCTACTTCGTCGCCGAGCGCGCCTACAGCTATGCCGCCGCCTCGGGTGTCGTCCTCGCGGCGTCCTTGCTGTCGTCGGTGGTGCAGCCGCTGTTCGGGGCCCTCACCGACCGCTGGGCGATGCCCTGGCTGCTGCCGCTGAGCGCGCTGGCCGGGGGTGCGGGGGTGGCGCTCAGCGGGGTCACGGGGTCCTACGCGCTCACGCTGGCGGTCGTGGCGGTGTCGGGCATCGGGGTCGCCGCGTACCACCCGGAGGCGGCCCGCGCGGCCCGCGCCGCCTCGCAGGGCAGCCATACGGCGATGGGCTGGTTCTCCCTCGGCGGCAATCTCGGTTTCGCCCTCGCGCCGCTGCTGGTGGCGGCGGTGGTCGCCACCGGCGGACTCGGCGCCACTCCCCTCCTCTTCGCGCCCGCCGTCGTGGGGGCGGCCCTGTGCGCGGCCGCGGTGCGTTCGACCGCGGCGGGCCGTGGGACCGCCGCCGGAAGGGACGAGGGCGCCGGCACCGACGACTGGCCGTCGTTCCTGCGGCTGTCGGGCGCGATCATGTGCCGGTCGATCGTGTTCGTCGGCCTGAGCGCCTTCGTCTCGCTCCACGTGCGTCAGCGGACCGGCGGCGGGGCGGGTGCCGGCACGGCCGCGCTGTGCCTGCTCTACGCGGGCGGAGCGGTGGGCACCGTGGCCGGTGGCCGGCTCGCCGAGCGGTTCGGCCGGCTCACGGTCGTGCGCCACGCGTACGCGCTGTCGGTGCTCGCGGTGGCCGGCGTGGTGTTCGCGCCCGGGCCGGCGGTGTATCCGTTCGTGGCGCTGACGTCGGCCGGCCTGTACGTCCCGTTCTCGCTGCACGTCACCCTCGGCCAGGACTACCTGCCCCGGCGGGTGGGCACCGCGAGCGGTGTCACGCTGGGGCTGGCCGTGAGTGTCGGCGGGCTCGCCGCGCCGGCCCTCGGCGCGCTGGCCGACGCCACCTCGCTGCGGACGGCGCTGCTCCCGCTGATCGCCCTGCCGGCGCTGGGCCGGCTGCTGCTGAGCGGGTTGCGGGAGCCGGCCGCGCCCGGACGGGCCACCCCCGCCGCCGGCCCGGCCGGTCAGGGCCGTCGCGCGGCCTCCGCCTGAGCGGCCGGTGCCGTCGGCCGCTGTTCGCCGTCCTCGTCGACGGCGTGGGACAGGAAGTCGTCGACCATGCGGTGGAAGAGGGTGGCCAGCTGACGCAGTTCCTCGGGCTTCCAGTCGGCCAGGGCGAGCTGCATGCCCCGGGCGCCGGCCTCGCGGACCCGGGCGATGGCCTCCCGCCCGGCCTCGGTCAGCTCGATGCGCTGGGCGCGGCGGTCCTGCGGGTCCGGGACCCGGGTGACGTAGCCGGACTTCTGCAACTGCTGCACCGTGCGCGTGACGTGCGAGGCCTCCACACCCAGCCGCGCGGCGAGTTCCCCGGGGCGCAGCGGCTCGGTGTCGGCGACCTGGCGCAGCAGGGCCACGGCGGCCCGGTCGAGTGGCACGCCGGCCAGGGTCATCAGCCGGTCGTGCTGCCGGGCCCGCGTACTCAGATAGGTGATGCGGGTGAGCGCGCGCTCGATCTCGACCACTTCCGGGGACGCGGGTGTGGCGGGGAGTTCGGGGAGCGGTGGTGGGGGCATGCCGGCCACTTTACCAGCTCGTTGCGTAACTCAATTAATTTGCGATGGCATCGACCCCCAGCGCCTCCGTCCAGCTCGCACCGGACGCGATGGCCTGCCGCCACCGCCGGATCGCCTTGGGCGGCATGCCCACCGCGAGCGCGCCGGTCACCCGGTCGCCGGCGCGGTAGGCGGCCACGAACCGGCGTTCCGTCAAGTCGCCCTCCACCACGGCGACTTCGTCGTGGCCGCGCAGGTAGCCGTACGCCTGGATCTTCAGGTCGTACTGGTCGGACCAGAAGTACGGCACCGGCGCGAACGGCTTGCGGGCCTCCGGGTGGAGCAGATTGCGGGCGGCGGCCATGCCCTGCTCGGCGGCGTTGGTGCGGTGCTCGATCCGCATCGACCGCCCGAACAGCGGGTTGTACCAGCGGGCGACGTCCCCGGCGGCGTACACCTGGCGCGCCGCCTCGCAGTACGCGTCGCACACCACGCCGTCGCCGACGGTGAGCCCGCTGCCGTCCAGCCAGTCCGTGTTGGGCAGCGAGCCGGCCGCGATCAACACCTCGTCGGCGTCGACGAGTCGGCCGTCGGCGAGCCGCACCCCGCCCTCGGCCACCTCGGTGACGGTGACCCCGCAGCGCAGGTCGATCCCCCGCTCCAGGTGGGCGCGCGTCAGCATCTCGCCGACCTCGGTGCCGACGGCGTGGGCCAGCGGCACCGGGGCGGGTTCGAGGAGGGTCACCTCGCAGCCCGCCAGCCGGGCGACGGCGGCGGCCTCGGCCCCGAGGAACCCGGCACCGACGACCACGAGCCGGCTGCCCGGCGTCAGCCGGTCCCGCAGCCGCACGGCGTCGTCCAGGGTGCGCAGCACATGCCCGCCCTCGCCGGGCAGCCGGCGCGGCCGTACCCCGGTGGCCACGATCAGTCCGTCGTACGCGGCCGTCGAGCCGTCGGCCAACTCGACCTCGCCGTCGGCGAGCCGCAGACCCGTCGCGGGTGTGCCGAGCCTCAGGTCGAGGTCGAGTCCGGCCAGGTCGTCGGGGGTGCGCAGGGCGAGCCGCCCGGGTTCCCAGGCGCCGGACAGCACCTGCTTGGACAGGGGCGGGCGGTCGTACGGGGCGAGCGGTTCGTCCCCGACGAGGGTGAGGGTGCCGTCGTAGCCCTCACGGCGGAGCGTCTCGGCCGCCGCCAGTCCGGCGGCCGAGGCACCCACGACGACGATGCGCCTCACCGGTCGACCAGTCGGATCGCGGCGGCCGGGCAGACCGCCACTGCTTCCCGTACGTCGTCGAGCTGTTCGGCGGGGGGCTGCTCCTCGAGGAGGATCGCGATGCCGTCGTCGTCCTGGTCGAAGACGTCCGTCGCGGCGAGCACGCACTGCCCGGAGGCGACGCACTTGTCGGCTTCCAGCTCCACCTTCATGATCGGGTTCCCTTCCTCGGTCGTGCGGTGTGCGGGTGGTGGATGAGCGGTCACCAGGACACGGGCAGTGCGTGGACGCCGTAGATGAACGCGTCGGTCCTGAACCGGACGTCCTGAAGGTCGCAGGCGAGCTTCAGCGTCGGAATGCGCCGGTAGAGGGTTCCGTAGACGACCTGGAGCTCCATCCGGGCCAGCGGCTGGCCCAGGCACTGGTGGACGCCGAAGCCGAAGGCGACGTGCCGGCGGGCGTCGCGGGTGAGGTCGAGGCGGTCGGGGTCGGCGAAGGCCTCGGGGTCGCGGTTGCCGATCTCGTTGACCATGATCACGCCCTCGCCGGCCCTGAGCACCTGGCCGGCGATCTCGATGTCCTCGGTCACCGCCCGGCGTCGGCCGAGGTGGGTGATGTGCAGGTAGCGCAGGAGTTCCTCGACCGCCGACGCGACGAGTTTCGGTTCGTCGCTCTCGCGCAGGAGGGCGAGCTGGTCGGGGTGCCGGAGCAGGGCCAGGGTGCCGAGCGCGATCATGTTCGCGGTGGTCTCGTGCCCCGCGATCAGCAGGAGCAGGGCCATCTCGGTGGCCTGCTGGTGGGTGAGTTCACCGGCGGTGATCCGCGCGGCAATGCTCGACAGCAGGTCGTCCTTCGGGGCGGCGATCCGCTGGCCCAGCAGTCCGGCGAGGTAGCCCGCGACCTCACGGCTCGCCGCGCCCCGTTCCGCGGGCGTCGCGGTCGTGCGGACCATGGTTTTGGTGTTCTCCTGGAAGAAGTCGTGCTCCTCGTACGGCACGCCCAGCAGCTCGCAGATCACCAGGGACGGGATCGGCAGGGCGAAGGCGTCCACCAGGTCCACCGGGGCCGGACCGGCCAGCATGCCGTCGATCAGTCCGTCCACGATGCGCTGCACGGCGGGCCGCAGGGCCTCGACCTTCTTCACGGCGAACGGCGCCGTCACCATCCGGCGCAGTCGGGCGTGTTCGGGGTCGTCCATCATGATGAAGCTGAGCTTGCCCTCGCCGCCCTCGGGGCTGGCCTTGGTCGGATACCCGGGCCGGTCGGTGTCGGCGCTGACGCGCGGGTCGCCCAGCAGGGCGCGCTGCTCGGCGTACCGGGTGACGAGCCAGGACTCGCTGCCGTCCCACAGCCGCACTTTGCTGAGCGGCCCCGCTTCTTGCAGACCCTTGAGGGCGGGCGGCGGGTCGAAGGGGCAGCGCGGCTCCCTGGGCATGGGGAACTCGGGGATGGCGTCGGGTGCTTGGCGGTTGACGTCGGTCTGGGTGTCGGCCATGGCTCACCTCGGCTGTGGGGGGCGGTGTCGATGAGCACATGCAAACAGAGGGGTCTGACGCCTTCCGGTCAGTTTCCTGACAGGAGCCTGACGTGGCCCAGATCACATGACGGATGGCCTCAACTGCCGTCCTTCTCAGGCGGATCGGGTTCGGACCGGCCCAGCCAGTACCCGAAGCCCCGACGGGTGTGGATCAGCGCCGGGGCGCCCCGGTCCACCTTGCGGCGAAGCCTGGAGACGAGTTGCTCGATCGCGTTGTCGCCGCGGTGCTCGCCCCAGACATGCCGGCCGATCTGCTCCTTGGACAGCACCCGGTGCGCGTTGACCAGCAGATGGCGCAGCAGCCGGTACTCCGCGGGCGTGAGGTCGAGCGCCCGCGTCCCACGGCGTGCACGGCACACGGAGTCGTCCAGGACCAGGTCGCCGTAGTGCAGTGGATTGCCCCTGGCCCGGCCGGGCCGGGCGTCGCGCATCAGGACCTGGATCCGGGCGAGGACCTCGGCCACCCGGAACGGCTTGGTGACGTAGTCCCGCTCCCCCAGGCCGAGTTCGGGCACGAGCCGGGGCAGGGAGTCGCACCCGGTGAGGAGGAGGACGGGCGGGCGGTGCGGGAGCCGGGGCCGGCGCTCCCCGCCGAACCTGGGCTGGTCCGGCACGTCGGTGTCGAAGACGACCAGGTCGAAACGGCGTTTGACGACCCGCGCGAGCGCGTCGGCGCCGCTGCCGCTGAGGCTGATCCGGTAGCCGGCCAACTCCAGGGTGGTGGCGAGGAGTTCGGCGAGGTCGGTAGCGCCGGTGACGACCAGGACGTGCTGGCCGGCGCCGCGTGCGAGGGCGGGCCTGTCGGGGGTGATGTCGTCCGCGAGCGGGGGCGTGCGCCGGGTGCTCATAACCCGCCCCGTCCGCCGGTGGTCGCTTTCACGCTCGTTGCTCCTCGGGCGGTGGTGTCAGCGGGTGGGTGTGACGGGTGCCAGCCACATGCCGACGACGGCGTCGGTGAGGCCGGTGGCTGCCGCGTCCCAGGTGGGGCGGGCCGTGGGGGTGTGCTCGGCGAGGGCCCGCTCGCGTTCGGAGGCCACGTGCACGATCAGGTGGCGGACCATGTCGCCGCGCTCGGCGCGGACCTCGGCCGGGAGGTCGGGCAGGCACCGGTTCAGGCCCTCGATGATCGTCTGGAGGGAGGGGGCGGTGAGGGCCTCCTCGACCATGATCCGGTGCAGCGCGGGATCCGCGACGACCTGGGCGCAGAACCGCGCGTACCAGGTGGGGCTGCCGAGCGCGGCGAGATGTTCGAGGGAGGGCCGGACCAGGCAGTCAACCCAGCCGCGGATGTCGTCCGGGTCGGCCAGGTCGGCCACCAGACGGGCGCGGATCTCCTCGATGCGCACCGAGTGCCGGCGGACGATGGCGCGGACCAGGTCGGTCTTGGTGCCGAAGTGGTAGCCGACGGCGGTGTTGTTGCCCTGGCCCGCGGCCTCGCTGACCTGGCGGTTGGAGACCGCGTACACGCCGTGCTCGGCGAAGAGCCGCTCGGCGGCGGTCAGCAGCAGCTCCCGGGTCGCGCCCGCCTGTTCCTCTCGCAGCGTCCTGCCTGCCATGATCACCACCGCACCGGGACTTCGCACCGCAGGTCGGCGGCCAGTCCCTCAGGCCGCCGCGGTTTCACCTCCGTACAATCTAAGTCACGTGATTGAACAGGACGTGAGCATGGTGGAGCCGACCACGACCGCACCCCGGGCGCCAGGCGTGCGGGACATGCGGACCGCGGTACGGCGGGCCGGGCGCGCGACGGTCCATCTCCTCATTGCGGCCGCCATGGCCTTCGGAACGTACCTGTTCATCACCGTGCTGCTGATCACGGTCGTCGGCACGCTCGCCGTGGTCGGCGCCTGGCTGCTGCCGGAGACCGTGCTGCTCGTCCGGCGCATCGCCGGGGCGAAGCGGCGGCTGACCACCGCCTGGACGGGGCGGGGGATCCCCGAGGCGTACCGGACGATCGACGGACCGCTGACTGAACGGCTGCGCACGGCTCTGCGCGACCCCGGCACCCGCACCGATCTGCGCTGGATGCTCGCCCACTACGTCTACGGCACGCTGATCGTGCTCGCCCTGCCGCTGTGGCCGGCCGGACTCGTCGTGGACGGTGTGCGGTGCGGGCTGCTGCGCCGACGGGCCGTCGTCCTGCCCTGGATCGTGCGCCTGGCGGATCTGGAGGCCGGCTGGTCGACCGCGCTGCTCAGGCCGTCCCCTGAGGCCCTGCTGGCCGCACGGGTCGAGCAGCTGAGCGCGACCCGGGCGGACGCCATCGCCGCGCACGGCGCCGAGCTGCGCCGCATCGAGCGCGACCTGCACGACGGCGCGCAGGCCCGGCTGGTGGCGCTGTCCATGCGGATCGGGCTGGCCAAACGGGCCTATGACCGTGATCCGGACGGCGCGCGCAAACTGCTGGACGACGCCCAGGAGCAGGCCGAGGAGGCGCTGACCGAGCTGCGGCAGGTGGTCCGCGGCATCCATCCGCCGATCCTGACCGACCGCGGGCTGACCGGCGCGGTACGGGCGCTCGCGGCGAGCAGCGGGCTTCGGGTGACGGTGGACGTGGACGGGCTGGCGGACCACGGTCCCAGGGCGCCCGCCGCGGTGGAGGCGGCCGGCTACTTCGTGGTCGCCGAGGCGCTCACCAACGTGGCCAAGCACAGCGGCTCCCGCACGGCCACCGTCCGGCTGACCCGGACCGGACGGGGCCTGCGGGTCGCCGTGGCCGACGAGGGCCGGGGCGGGGTGGACGAGTCGGGCGGCTCCGGTCTGCTCGGGGTGCGGCGGCGGGTGGCGGCGCTCGACGGGCGCGTACGGGTGTCGAGTCCGGCCGGGGGGCCGACGCTGGTCGAGGTGGAGCTGCCGTGCGTGTGGTGAGCGGGGCGGTTCCGCTCCCCCTCGCGGATGACCTCGCCCGTGGCGCCGTACTGCGTTCCGAGTACCGGCTTGTCGGCGCACGCACGACGACATGCCGCGGTGTTCCCTGGATGCTGTAGCCGACCGCCCCGGAACCGGAAGAACCCGCTCATGACCATCCGCGTACTGCTCGCCGACGACCAGGCCCTGCTGCGGGCCACCTTTCGGATCCTGATCGACTCCTGCGCGGACATGGAGGTGGTCGCCGAGGCCGCCGACGGCGCCGAGGCCGCCGACCTCGCCCGGACCCATCGCCCCGACCTGGTCCTGATGGACATCCGCATGCCCGGCACCGACGGACTCGCCGCCACCTCCGCGATCTGCGCGGACCCGGGCCTCGCGGCGGTACGGGTGCTGATCCTGACCACGTTCGAGATCGACGAGTACGTGGCGCAGGCGCTGCGGGCCGGGGCGAGCGGCTTCCTCGGCAAGGACGTCACCGCGGACGTGCTGCTCGACGGCATCCGGACCGTGGCCGCCGGCGACTCCCTGCTCTCCCCCACGGCGACCCGCACCCTGATCACCCGGTTCCTGGCCTCTCCCGCCGAGAGCTCCCAGTCCGCCGCCCCGGACGGCCTCGCCGCCCTGACCGCGCGGGAGCGTGAGGTGATGGCCTGGGCGGCCGAGGGGCACTCCAACGAGGAGATCGCCGAGAAGCTCTTCGTCAGCCCGCTGACCGTACGCACCCATGTGCACCGCGCCATGACCAAGCTGGGCGCCCGCGATCGTGCCCAACTCGTCGTGATGGCCTACCAGTCGGGCCTGGTG
Source organism: Streptomyces sp. NPDC098781 (assembly GCF_044759995.1). NCBI lineage: Bacteria > Bacillati > Actinomycetota > Actinomycetes > Kitasatosporales > Streptomycetaceae > Streptomyces > Streptomyces sp. NPDC098781. The sequence continues at coordinate 1,071,623 of NZ_JBIWAK010000001.1, read as the reverse complement.
CGCGCCGTGCCGCCGAGCGCGGACCAGTGACGTCCGGGCCTCCGATCAGGGGAAAACGACCGCCGGGGCGCGTGAGGGAGGGCGGGTCCGTCGAGAACTGACCCGTGACCCTGCCGCTGATCCCGCCCATGCTCGCCACTCCCGGCACCCTGCCGCCCGCCGCGCAGGACGCGCGCTGGGCGTACGAGACCAAGCAGGACGGCCAGCGCGCGGTGGTCTATCTGGAAGGGGACGGCACCCTGCTGCTGCGCGCCCGGTCGGGCGAGGACATCACGGCCGCCTACCCCGAGCTGCGGCCGCTCGGTGACGCGCTCGGCACGACGCGCGCCGTGCTGGACGGGGAGATCCTGGCGCTGGACGAACAGGGGCGCGCGAACTTCCAGTTGCTCCAGTCCCGTATGGGCCTGGTGCACGCGCCCGCACGGGCCGCCAGGATGGCCGCGCGCACTCCCGTCCACCTGGTGCTGTTCGACGTGATGCACCTGGCGGGCCGCTCGCTGCTCAAGGTCCCCTACTCCCGGCGCCGCGGACGGCTGGAGGACCTGGACCTCGGCGGGTCGTACTGGTCGACGCCGGGAGCCATCGTGGGCCACGGCGCCGAGGCCCTGGAGGCCACCCGTGAGCACGGCCTGGAGGGGCTGGTGTGCAAGCGGCTGGACTCGCTGTACGAGCCCGGGCTGCGCTCCCGCGCCTGGATCAAGATCCGCAACATGCACAACGAGGACGTGGTGGTCGGCGGCTGGCTGCCCGGCAAGGGACGGATCACGGGCCTGCCCGGCTCGCTGCTGGTCGGACAGTTCACGGCCGGGGGGCGGCTGCGGTACGTCGGCGGCGTGGGCACCGGCTGGAGCGAGGCCGAGCGGACCGAACTCGCCGAACTGCTGCGGGCCGACGCGACGGACGTGTGCCCCTTCGACCCGGTGCCCCATGTGGCGGGCGCGCACTGGGTGCTGCCCCGGCTGGTCGGCGAGGTGCGCTACAGCGTCCGCACCCGGGCCGGACTGCTGCGCCAGCCGTCGTGGCAGCGGCTGCGGCCGGACCTGATGCCGGAGGAGTCGGCGGCCCACCTGCCCGACGACGCCTGACGCACAGGTTCGGCGGCAACTATTGTGCTGGCCTTCACCGTTGGTACGCCCGTGACTCTTGGCGCGTAAGTCAATCCTCGGGATCCTGAACTCCCCTTTCCCCCACAGCCGTTGGGCTGCGCCCGGACCCCCGAGGAGACGCAGTGTCGTCACAGAAGTTCCGCACGCACCGCAACAGATTGCTCACCGGTCTCGCCGGTGCCGCCGCGCTCGTCATCGCCTTCCCCAGCGTCGCCCTCGCCGCCCCTCCCACCGCGCTGCCCGCCAACGCCGAGGCGGCCGAGAACACGTACCAGCCCGCGTTCGACTACGACACCGACGGCTGCTACTCGACGCCCGCGATCGGCCCGGACGGCACCCTGAATGGGGGCCTCAACCCGACGGGCGCGCTCAACGGCAACTGCCGTGACGCCTCGGACCTGAACAACACCAACGGGTACTCGCGCTACAAGTGCAACAACGGCTGGTGCGCCTACATGTACGGCCTGTACTTCGAGAAGGACCAGGCGATCTCCGGCAGCAGCATCGGCGGGCACCGGCACGACTGGGAGCACGTCGTGGTGTGGGTGCAGAACAACGCGGTGCAGTACGTGTCGACGTCCAACCACGGTTCGTTCACGGTGCACGCCGCGTCCTCGGTGCGCTTCGACGGCACGCACGCGAAGGTCGTCTACCACAAGGACGGCATCAGCACGCACTGCTTCCGCCTCGCCAACTCCAACGACGAGCCGCCGGAGAACCACGAGGGCACCTGGCAGTACCCGCCGCTGGTCGGCTGGAACGGCTACCCGTCGGGCATCCGCGACAAGCTGGTCGCGGCCAACTGGGGCAGCGCCAACTTCGGCCTGAAGGACGGCAGCTTCGCCTCCCACCTGGCCTCGGCGAAGCCGTCCGGCATCGCCTTCGACCCGAACGCCTGATCCGGGCGGCGATCGACGTCAAGCGGCCCCTGGGCCGACGTCCCCCTCGACGAGGGCGTCGCCCAGGGCCGTTCGCGCGTACAGGACGTGGTGGCCCTGGCGCCGTGACTCCAGCAGACCGGCCTCCCGCAGCACCGCGAGGTGGGCCGAGACGGTCGACGCGGCCAGGCCGTGCCGACGGGCCAGCGCGGTCGTCGACGACGGCGCCGTGAGACCGGCGAGGACGGCGGCGCGCTGCCGGCCGAGCAGCCGGCCCAATGCCTCCGCCGGGCGCGCCGGCGGTGCGGCGTGGGCGCGGCCCATGCCCCGGGCCGGATAGAGGACGGTCGGCTGCCAGGGCCGGGCGAACCCGCTCACCACGTCCGGCCACACGAACACACTCGGCATGAGCAGCACGCCCCTGCCGTCCGGGCGTTGCGCGTCCGGCAGATCCTCGTACCGGCGCAGGGTGAGCGTACGACCGGCCCATTCGACGGCCGGGTGCAGGCCCGTCAGCAGTGCGTCGAGGCCACCGTCGGCCGCCCCGCGCGAGCGCTGCGCGATGTCCGCCTCCAGCACCGCCCGATGACGCGGCCAGTCCGGGGCGAGCAAGGCACGCCAGGCCCGTTCGGTGAGGTCGGCCAGCCGCTGGACGGTGGCGGCCGGGTCGTCGAGCACGGCACGCCCCTGGGGTGACTCGATCAGGCCCGGGGTGCAGCCGAGGGAGCGGGTCATCTCCGCGTGCGCCAGGGCGGGGTCGGTGGCCCGCATCCGGGCGAGCTCGTCGTCGAAGGACGGGTACGGCTCCTCGGGAGGCGCGCCGAGGAAGTCGGGTGTGTAGCCGCCGGCCGGCGGGACGAACAGCCACAGCGGCGCCAGGTCGAGTCCGGCGACCGTACGGCGGAACCGGCGCAGCCAGCCGCGGTGGTAGCCGTGCCGACCGGTCCTGCGGAGCATGCGCAGCGCCTCGTGGGTCTGGCACAGCGGTGAGATCGCGAACCGGCAGCGGGTGAGGTCGTCGGTGCCGAGGTGCAGGGCGAGCGGCATGGCGACCCCCGTCGTGCGCGTCGATTCGTCCTGGACCGAAAGAGTAGAGGCCGTCCGCATCGGCCCGACACGCTGTCCCCAAATCCCCCTGACGGAAAGGCAGTTGGATGGACGGCGTACATCCGGCACCTTGGCGGCGTTCCGCCGTCGTCGCGGCGCTGATGCTGGCGGCGTTCACCTTCAACACCACGGAGAACCTGCCGGTCGGGCTGCTCGCCCTCATGGCGGACGATCTGCGGGTGTCGCTCACGGCGGTGGGCGCTCTGGTCACCGGCTACGGCCTGACGGTGGCCGTGGCCTCGCTGCCGCTCGCGCAGGCCACCCGCTCGGTGCCGCGCCGGTATCTGCTCACGGGGATTCTGGGACTGCTGGCCCTGGCCAGTTGGGTGTCGGCGCTGGGAGGTGTGTCGTACGGGTCGTTGCTGGCGGCGCGGGTGGCGACCGCTGTGGGGCAGGCGGTGTTCTGGTCGGTGATGGGGCCGGTCGCGGTCGGCATGTTCCCGCCCGAACGCCGGGGGCGGGTCATCGGGCTGCTGTCCGTCGGGGGCTCGCTGGCCACGGTGGCCGGGGTTCCGGCGGGGACGTGGCTCGGCGGTCACGCCGGCTGGCGCACGCCCTTCGCGCTGCTCGGCGTGCTGGCGCTCGTCTCGCTGGTGACCGTGGCCGTCCTGCTGCCGTCCGCCCGCCCGCAGGACGGCCACTGCGCGTACGGCGCCGCCCCGGACCGGCGCGGGTTCCGCGTCGTGCTGGCGGTGACCGTCCTGTCGGTGACCGGTGCCTTCACCGGGTTCACCTACGTCGTCGCCTTCCTCACCGAGGTGAGCGGATTCGGCGAGGACGCCGTCGGCGCCGTGCTGTTCGCGTTCGGCGGGGCGGCGCTGGCGGGGGTCACCGTGACCGGGCCGCTGCTCGACCGCCACCCGCGTGCCACGCTGACCCTGCCGGTGGCGGCCCAGGCGGTGGCGCTGCTCGGCCTCTGGGCGGCCGGCCCTGACCCGGTGGCGAGCGTCGCGCTGATCATGATGCTGGGCGCCTCGGTCGCGACCGCGTTCCTGGCGACGCAGAGCCTGATGCTCCAGGTGGCCCCGGGCCGCACCGAGATCGCCCTCGCCGCCAACTCGGCCGCCTACAACGTGGGCATCGCCGCGGGTGCGCTGCTCGGGGGCGGCCTGCTGCCCCTGGTCGGGGTGCGCGGCACGTTCCTGGTCGGGGGGCTGTGCACGGTGGCGGCGCTGATGGTACTCACCTCGCCGCGGCCGGCGCGGGACGGCGCGGTAATCGGGTGGTGGCGTGCGAACGCGGGGTTCTGACGGTCTATCGTGTCCGCATGTCCGTGCCTGAACTGATCCGTATCGTCTCCCGCGACTCGCCGATGGCACTCGCTCAAGTGGAGCGTGTCCGTGCCGAGTTGACGGCCCTGCACCCCGGTGTGCGCACCGAGGTCGTGCCCGTGAAGACGACCGGTGACAAGTGGATGGGCGACCTGTCCAAGGTCGAGGGCAAGGGCGCGTTCACCAAGGAGGTGGACGCCGCCCTGCTGGCGGGCGAGGCCGACCTGGCCGTGCACTGCGTCAAGGACATCCCCGCCGACCGTCCGCTGCCCGCCGGGACGACGTTCGCCGCGTTCCTGAAGCGGGACGACATCCGGGACGCGCTGGTGCATCCGGGCGGACTCACGCTGGACGAGCTGCCCGCCGGGACTCGCGTCGGCACCTCCTCGGTGCGCCGGGTCGCCCAGCTGGCCGCCACCCATCCGGAGCTGGAGTGTGTGCCGTTCCGGGGCAACGCCAACCGGCGGCTGGCCAAGCTCGCCGCCGGTGAGGCGGACGCGCTGCTGCTGGCGGTGGCGGGTCTGGAGCGCATCGACCGCCGTGACGTGATCAGCGAGGTCCTCTCCCCCGAGGTGATGATGCCGCCGATCGGCGCGGGCATCCTCGCCCTCCAGTGCCGGGAGGGCGACGCCGAGCTCATCGACGCCGTCAGCGGACTCGGGGACCCCGACACCCATCGGGAGGCCACCGCCGAGCGCATGTTCCTGCATGTCCTGCAAGGGCACTGCAACAGCCCCATCGCCGGGTACGCACGCGTGGACCGCGGCGGCGAACTGTCCCTGCGGGCGTGTGTGTTCACCCCGGACGGCAAGACGCGCCTCAACGCCCACGAGTGGGCGGGCCGGCTGGACCCGGCGACGCTGGGTACGTCGGTGGCGGTCGCGCTGCTGCGTCAGGGCGCCCGCGAGATCATCGACGGCATCCCGCACTGAGCCGGACGGCCCGGAGGGCGCCCACCGGTCAGGCGGTGCCCTCTTCGGCCTGCTCCCGCAGGAAGTTGCTGACCTGGAGCGCGAGGCCGTCGCGCAGGGTGGCCGCGTGGGCGCCGACGGAGTTCTCCTGGAGGCCGAGGCCACCGGTCCACAACCGGCGGTCGGACCACTCCTCCTCCACCCGCAGCTGGATCTGGACGTCGACCTGCCCCAGGCCCGCCTCCGGGCCGGCCGCGTAGAGCACGGCCGTGGCCCGGCGCAGCGGGTAGACGTCGAAGCCCTCGATGAACTGCGAGTTGCGCCAGTCGATGAACGCGGCCTCGCCGTCGCCGCCGATCCGCACGTCGATCTGGCCGTCCTCCAGGTGGATGCCGAGGTGCCGCTCGCCGCGGTTCTCGACGGTGACGCGGACCCTGAAGTACGTCAGCCCCTCAGCGGCGTCGTCCCGTCCGCGCGGCGGCTCGGCGGCTTCCAGGCGGTGGACGCGGACACGCAGACCGGCATGCTCGTCGTACTCGTGCCAGTCCCCGACCACGTTCGGCTCGTACACAATCCACCTCTCGACCCAGAGAGCTGCTTCCTATCTTCGTGCTCAGTGCACTGTCAAATGAGCAGAATGCGCTGTGGCCAGCCCATTCGCCCCCTTGATCACCGATCAAGCCGTGGGCAGGAACAATCCGCCGACGGGTGGTGCGGAGGGTGTCACCCACGTGCCGCACATCACGTTCCGCGCACCTTGTTCCGTGCACCTTGTTACGCGCCAGGATCAGCGGGCCAGCCGGCCCAGCAGCGAGGAGGCCGCGGTGATGCCGAGCGCGGCGGCGACGAGCAGGACGGCGAAGTCGAGCGCCAGGTGGGCGGGGGTGCCGAGGAGGAGTCCGCGCAGCGCGTCGACCTGGTAGCTGAGCGGGTTGGCCTTGCTGACCGCCTGGAGCCAGCCCGGCATCACGGACAGCGGGTACAGGGCGTTGGAGCCGAAGAACAGCGGCATCGTGATGGCCTGTCCGAACCCCATCAGCCGGTCGCGGCTGAGGACGATCCCGGCGATGGTCATCGACAGGCAGGAGAAGAACGCGGAGCCCAGGACGACGACCGCGCCGACACCGAGCAGCTTCAGCGGGTTCCAGGTCAGCGCGACGCCGAGCACGGCGGCGATCAGGATCACGACGACCGCCTGGACCAGGGACTTCACCCCGGCCGCGAACGCCTTGCCGGTGATCAGGGCCGACCGCGGCGTCGGGGTGACCAGCAGCTTGTTGAGGATGCCGGCGTCGCGCTCCCAGATGATCTGGATGCCGTAGAAGATGGCGATGAACATCGCGGACTGGGCGATGATGCCGGGCGCGAGGTAATCGATGTAGGGGATGCCGCCGGTGGGGATGGCCTTGATGCGGGTGAAGGTCTGGCCGAAGATCAGCAGCCAGAGCGCGGGCTGGACCGCGCGGGTGTAGAGCTCGGTCCGGTCGTGGCGCAGCTTCTGGAGTTCGACGGCGCACATCGCCACGACCCGGGCGGGCAGCAGTCGCCAGCCGGCCCGTGGCTCGGGTGGCCGCAGCAGCAGGTCGATGCCGGCGGCGCGGTTCCGGTCAGCCGACGCGGCGGGCGGTGCGGCGGGTGCTTCGGACATCGCGGAAGTCTCCTGAACTCTCGTCGAGGCCGCTGCCGGCGATCTCGCGGAAGACGTCCTCCAGCGTGGGCAGCGGGTCGGTGACGGCGGCCCCCTCGGCCCGCCGGCGGGCACCGAGGCCCGCCCTGAGCTCGGCCGGGGTACCGAGGGCGCGGATACGGCCGTGGTGCATCAGGCCGACCCGGTCGCAGTACTGGTCGGCCTCGTCCATGTAGTGGGTGGTGACCAGGACCGTCATGCCGGTGGCGGCGCGGACGGCGCCGATGTGCTCCCACACTCCGGTACGGGCGATCGGGTCGAGGCCGATGGTCGGCTCGTCGAGGATCAGCAGCCGGGGCGCGCTGACCAGGGCCTGGGCGAGTTCGAGGCGGCGGACCATACCGCCGGAGTAGGTGCCGGCGAGCCGGTCCGCGGCGTCGGTGAGGCCGACGGCGCCGAGGGCCTGGCCGACCCGTGCGGCGCGTTCGCGGCGGGGTACGTCGAAGACGCGGGCGAACAGGGCGACGTTCTCCCGGCCGGTGAGGCTCGCGTCGGCGGACAGCTGCTGCGGGACGTAGCCGAGCAGCCGGCGTACCGCCATACGGTCGTCCGCCGCGTCGTGCCCGAAGACGCGGACCATCCCGGCCGGCACCGGCAGCAGGGTCGTGATGCAGCGGATCGCGGTGGTCTTCCCGGCTCCGTTGGGACCGAGGAGACCGAAGACCTCGCCCTCCCGCACCGTCAGATCGAGTCCGTCGACCGCGTTGGTCTCACCGAAGGAGTAGGCGAGCCCGGTGCAGGCCACGGCCTCGGTGGAGTGTCGTGTCATGGTCCCTCCGTCTCCTCACGCAGGCTGCCGGCCAGTCTGCGCAGCGCAGGCACCGCCGCTAGCAGCGCCGCTCGGTCCGCCTCGTCCAGCCGGGACATCTGACGCCGTACGAGGTCCGCGCGTCGTTCGCGCCACTCGCCCAGCCGTGCCTCGGCCGCCGCGGTGGGCAGCAGCCGGGCGGCCCGCCGGTCGGCCGGGTCCGTCTCGCGGGCCAGATAGCCCTGCCGGGCCAGCTGGTTGACGAGCGTGGAGACCGAGTTGCCCGCCAGATACAGCTCCTTGGCGGCCTCCGAGATCCGGATGCCGGGGCGCTCCGCGACCAGCCGCAGCAGCTCCACCTCGCCGCTGCGCAGCGGCGGAGCGGGCATCTCCCGGCGCAGTCTGCGTCGGATCAGCCGCTGGACGCCGACGAGCGCGTCGGCCAGTTCCTCCGGAAGATTCTCCCGTTCCGCACCGGTTTCCACCCTGGTGAGATTACCTCTGTAGCAGAGGTAATGAGCCCAAGGAAAAGTCAAGGTCACGGGTCGGGTCGGACTGACTGTCACCGGCGGCAGCAACATGTAGTCGCATTCATGAAATACGTTTCGTGTACCATATGGGTGGGAATTCATTCCCCTGTGCTTCGGACAGGAGGCACTTCCGTGGGAGCCGGTCCGCCCCCTGGGTGTCCTCCGTGGTCCGAGTCCGCGCCTCCCATGGTGTCTGTCCAATCGGCACCTGCTTGAGGAGGTGCACTCGGATGAGTGCCACCACCAGGACGAAGCAGCATCCCCACGACGACGCCCCTGACACCGCAGAAGCCTTCGGCCGGCTCGTGGGCCTGCCCGACGGGCCGGAGCGCAAGGCGCTCAAGGACGAACTGACCGAGGCCTGGCTCCCCATGGCCGAGCGGATCGCCGTCCGGTTCAAGGGCCGCGGCGAGTCCCTGGAGGACCTGTACCAGGTGGCCGCCCTCGGCCTGGTGAAGGCCGTCGACCACTACGACCCGGCACGTGGTCACGCCTTCGAGGCGTACGCGGTCCCCACCATCACCGGCGAGATCAAGCGGCACTTCCGCGACCACATGTGGACCCTGCATGTGCCGCGCCGGGTGCAGGACCTGCGCAACCGGGTGCGCGGCTCGGTCAAGGAGCTGTCCCAGCTGACGCCCGGCCGGGCGCCCACCGTCGCCGAGATCGCCGAGCACGCGCAACTGAGCGAGAGCGAGGTGCGCACCGGCATGGAGGCCCTGGACTGCTTCTCCGCGCTGTCGCTGGAGGCGGAGATGCCCGGCACCGACGGCTACGCGCTCGGGGACGCGATCGGCGGCCCGGATCCGGCGTACGACGTGGTCGTGGACCGCGTGTCCGCGTCCCCGTATCTGCAACGGCTCCCCGAGCGGGAGCGGACGATCCTCTATCTCCGCTTCTTCGTCGGGATGACCCAGAGCCGCATCGCGCGACAGCTGGGCATCTCCCAGATGCATGTCTCGCGGTTGCTCAGCGGCTGTTTCGCCCAGCTGCGTGAGGAGCTGCTCGCCGAAGTACGGTGACCTGACCCGGAAGGGGTGCGTCACTCCTTGGCCGACCCCGGGATCTGTGTCGGGCCGTAGCGCTCCAGGGCGTCTTCGAGTTCGACGCGGATCTCGGTCGGCATCTGTCCGTCCCGGCCCCAGATGAGGATCAGCTCCGCCACATTGCGGAGCTTGATGTTGGTGTGCTGGGAGACGTCCTTGAGCACCGACCAGCCCTGGTCCGGGGCGACCCGGCCGAGCGCCACGATCATCCCGATGGCCTGGTCGACCACGGCGTGCGAGAACAGCGCCCTTTTGAGCTGGTCGACTTCCTCTTCCAGCTCAACGATGCGTCGAGTCTCGTCGGCGGGCTCGCCAGGTACCGGTGCCACGCCCCCATCCTCGTTCTTTCCCGGGTCGGCTGCCAGTGACGTGCGGCCCGGCATCGGCCGTTTCGGCGCACGGCCGGGGGTACTCGGCAGGCCCACGGGCCCATCCGGCCGGACACTGGGAGCAGACCGGTGGCCGCCGGTCGGGCGAGACCAGGACGCGACTGCCATGAACGATGCGAGAACTCCCGGGAGCACGGCCGACGTCGTGTCCACACACTCCGTGTTCGGCGCACCCTGCTGGGTGAGCCTCACCAGCCGTGATGTGGAGGCGACCGAGGCGTTCTACTCGGCCGTGCTGGGCTGGCGCTGGCGGCCGGCCAAGCTCGGGGACCGCTTCCGGGTCGCGCTGGCCCACAACGTGCCGGTGGCCGGCATCGGCGCGGTCGCCACGATGTGGCAGATGGCCGTCGCCTGGACGCCGTACTTCGCCGTGCGCAGTGCGGACGAGGCGGTGGCCCGGGTGCAGGAGCGCGGCGGCACCGCGGCCGTCGGGCCGCTGTCCCTGCCGCCCGGGCGGGCCGCGCTGCTCGCCGACCGGGACGGGGCCACGTTCGGCATCTGGGAGGGCGAACTCATCTCCAACTGGGAGACCTGGCGCCGCGCCGCACCCACCTTCATCCGGCTGCACACCCGTGACGCCTTCGACGCCGCCCTGTTCTACGGCGAGGTCTTCGACTGGGCGTCGGGGCAGGAGGGCTGCTGCGAGGTCCGCTACGAGGGTGGCGAGGTCGTGCTGCGCAGCGGCGGCGATGTGGTGGCGCGGATCGAGTCGGGGGCATTGGAGGCCGCGCCCGATCCCACGATCCGGCCGCACTGGCAGGTGCACTTCGCCGTCGAGGATGTGTCGGAGTGCGCGCGGGCCGCCGAGTTGCACGGGGGGAGCGTGCTGTCCAAGGGCAGCGACGAGGCGGTGCTGCGGGACGCGGACGGGGCACAGTTCACGGTGACTTCAAGGCGTGAACGGTAGGCCGATCCGGCCCGCTCCCCCCATCGGCTACCGGCGCGCCGCACGCGACGGTCTCGACAGGAGTACCAGGCTGCGGCGTTCGATGAGCAGGGCCGTGCCCGCCTTGTGTTCCGACTCGTCCGGCGGGCCCTGCTGTTCGGCCGTGTCGATCAGTGTCGTCCAGCGGTCCCCGTAGGCGATGTCCGGGAGCTGGAACTCCACCGGCTCCCAGTAGCCGTTGAACAGCAGCAGGAACGAGTCGTCCACGACGGGCTGTCCGCACCAGTCGGGTTCGGCGATGGCGTCGCCGTTGAGGAAGGCGGCGACGGCGTGCGCGTCGGAGCGGTCCCAGTCGTCGGCCGTCATCTCGCCGCCGTCGGGCAGGAACCACACCAGGTCGGGCAGCGGCTGCTCGGGGTTGGTCGGTGTCTCGCCTTGGAAGAAGCGGCGGCGGCGCAGGACGGGGTGGGCGGCGCGCAGGGCGATCACGTAACGGGTGAAGTCGCTGAGCGCGCGCTGTTCGTCGGTGAGCCGCCAGTCGATCCAGGAGACCTCGTTGTCCTGGCAGTAGGCGTTGTTGTTGCCGCCCTGGGTGCGGCCGAGTTCGTCGCCGTGGCAGAGCATCGGGATGCCCTGGGACAGCAGCAGTGTGGCGAGGAAGTTGCGCTGCTGGCGGGCGCGCAGCGCGAGCACGGCCGGGTCGCGGGTGTCGCCCTCGGCACCGCAGTTCCAGGACCGGTTGTGGCTCTCGCCGTCCCGGTTGCCCTCGCCGTTGGCCTCGTTGTGCTTGTCGTTGTACGACACCAGGTCGCGCAGGGTGAAGCCGTCGTGCGCGGTCACGAAGTTGACGCTGGCCCGCGGGCGGCGCCGGCTGTGCGCGTACAGGTCGGACGAGCCGGTCAGCCGGGAGGCGAACTCACCGAGCGAGCCGGGCTCGGCGCGCCAGAAGTCCCGTACGGCGTCCCGGTACTTGCCGTTCCACTCGGACCACAGCGGCGGGAAGTTGCCCACCTGGTAGCCGCCCTCCCCCACGTCCCACGGCTCCGCGATCAGCTTGACCCGGCTGATCACCGGGTCCTGCTGGATCAGGTCGAAGAACGCCGAGAGCCGGTCCACCTCGTGGAACTGCCGGGCCAGGGTGGCCGCGAGGTCGAAGCGGAAGCCGTCGACGTGCATCTCGGTGACCCAGTACCGCAGCGAGTCCATGATCAGCTGAAGCACGTAGGGGTGGCGCATCAGCAGGCTGTTGCCGGTGCCGGTGGTGTCGTAGTAGTGCGCCCAGTCGCCGTCCACCAGGCGGTAGTACGAGGCGTTGTCGATGCCCCGGAAGGACAGGGTCGGGCCGCGCTCGTTGCCTTCGGCGGTGTGGTTGTAGACGACGTCGAGGATCACTTCGAGCCCGGCCTCGTGCAGCGCCTTCACCATGGACTTGAACTCGTCCACCTGCTGACCGCGGGTGCCGTGGGCGGCGTAGGCGTTGTGCGGGGCGAAGAAGCCGATCGTGTTGTAGCCCCAGTAGTTGGCCAGTCCCCGGTCGAGCAGTACGCCGTCCTGGACGTACTGGTGCACCGGCATCAGTTCCACGGCCGTCACGCCGAGGGAGGTGAGGTGCTCGACGACCGCGGGGTGCGCCAGACCGGCGTAGGTGCCGCGCAGTTCGGGCGGGACGTCGGGGTGGCTCCGGGTCAGGCCCCGTACGTGTGCCTCGTAGATGACGGTGTCGGCGTACGCCCGTCTGGGCGGCCGGTCGTCGCCCCAGTCGAAGGTCGGCTCGGTCACCACGCCGAGCATCGTGTGCCCGGTGCTGTCCGCCGGGGACGGGCCGCCCGGGGTGCGCTCGAAGAGCGAGGCGTGGTTGTCGACCTGTCCGTCCACCGCCCGGCTGTACGGGTCGAGCAGCAGCTTCGCCGCGTTGCAGCGGTGGCCGAGGCCGGGGTCCCAGGGGCCGTGCACCCGGTAGCCGTAGCGCTGTCCCGGGCCCACGTCGGGCAGATAGCCGTGCCACACGAACCCGTCGACCTCGGTCAGCGGTACGGCACTCGACCGGCCCTTGTCGTCGACCAGGACCAGTTCGACGCGTTGGGCGACCTCGCTGAACAGGGCGAAGTTGGTGCCCTGCCCGTCGTAGGAGGCGCCCAGCGGGTAGGGGTGCCCACTCCAGGCGGGCACCCCTTTGCGGCTGCGTCGCGCCGTCACCGGGCCTCCTCCAGGACGCCGTCCCGGATGCCGGCCGCGTCGGCGATGGTGGTGACGGGTACCTCGCGGGGCACCTGAAGGGCCTCGCGCAGGTTGGGCGTCGGGGCCGTCGGCACGAGCGGGGCGCGCTCGCCGGCGCGGGCCCGCTGCGAGAACCAGATGACCTTGCCGCCGCTCGCGGTGGCGCAGCAACCCCAGCCGTCGCTCACCGCGGCGAGGCGCCGCAGGCAGTCGCGCAGTTCCTGGTCCGGGCGCAGGGCCCGGTCGTTGTCGCCGATGGCGGTGATGAGGTGGTGACGGTTCCACCACATCTCGATCGAGGTGCTCTTGTCCGTCGCGTGCTCGTCGATCGCCCGCAACAGCATCTCCGTGCTGTGGCAGACGGGCTCGACAAGCGTCTCCAGGTCCCAGTACCGGAGGTGGGCGGCCAGAATTCGGCTGACCTGACCCACCCGTTCGGGGCTGACTTCCACGTCGAGGTGGTAGTAGCAGGGCACTGCGGTCTTCACCGTCGTTACCTCCTCACCGCGAAAGCTCCCGCTCTCCTCGCCCCTGCGGGACGGGCCCCGAATACGGAGCGTGAGCGCTGATCGCTTCTGAGTCACTTCAGGGTGGGGGCGGTACGCCATTCGTGCAACAGGAGGACACGGCACGAATGGTTGAAGATCCAACAGGACGTTGAGTGGTCAAGCGTGCACCATGTGTGAAGACCTCGATGCCCGTAACGGAACCCGTGCGTGTGCGCGCACGGGTTTTCCGCCCGACGGTCGGGAAACGCGCCATCGAGCCCGGAAGGTGAACGGGGCCATGCTGCTACCGGCCAAAGCCGAAGTCGCCCGGCAACTGCGGCGATACCGGGCCTGGGAACGAGCCATGCTCGCGGCCCCGGCCGACCTCACGGTGCGCGCCACCTTCGAGGACACCGGCTACACCCTCTGCGTTCTGATGGGAAAGCGCTGCGCCCGAGAGGCCGCGGACGCCGCCGAGCGCTATCTGCGCATCACTCCGGCCGCCTATCTCCGGGAGCAGGACGAACGGCCGCGCGCGGCGAGCGTCTCCGCGCGACGCGGCCCCCCGAGCAAGCGGCGGCGGCGTTTCCACGCCGGGAGGTAGAGCGGCTTCCGGCACAGATCGAAATTTCCGGCCGGGCCTTGTGCCCGGCCTCGAGCACGGTGGAGGTGAACCATGGGCAGGACCAAGAGCAGGGCCGGTGCCGGCACCGGGACCATCGGCCGTTTCCCGGTACGGGACGTACGCCCGGCCGTGGAGGGCGGCAGGCATCCGGCGAAGGCGGTCGTGGGTGAGACCTTCGAGGTCACCGCCACCGTGTTCCGCGAGGGCCATGACGCCGTGGCCGCCAATGTCGTGCTGACCGGCCCGGACGGCCGTCCCGGCCCGTGGACCCGTATGCACGAACTGGCCCCCGGCAGCGACCGCTGGGGCGCCAAGGTGACGCCGTCCGCGGTGGGCCGCTGGACGTTCCATGTGGAGGCCTGGAGCGATCCGGTGGCCACCTGGCGCCGCACCGCCCGGATCAAGGTCCCCGCCGGGATCGACGTCGGGCTGGTGCTGGAGGAGGGCGGCGAGTTGTACGAGCGCGCCGCCGCCGGCGTGCCCGAGAAGGCCGAGCGGGCGACCCTGCTGGCCGCGTCGGAGGCGTTGCGGGACGATTCGCTGCCGCCGGTGTCACGGCTCGCGGCGGCGTTCGCGGCGAACGTGGACGGGGTGCTCGGGCGGTATCCGTTGCGGGACCTGGTCTCCGCGTCGGATCCGTTGCCGCTGCTGGTGGAGCGTGAACGCGCCCTGTACGGCTCCTGGTACGAGTTCTTCCCCCGCTCCGAGGGGACGGCCGCCCAGCCGCACGGCACCTTCGAGACCGCCGCGCGCCGGCTCCCGGCGATCGCCGCTATGGGCTTCGACGTCGTCTACCTCCCGCCGATCCACCCGATCGGCACCACCTTCCGCAAGGGCCCCAACAACACCCTCTCCGCCGGCCCCGACGACGTCGGCGTGCCCTGGGCCATCGGCTCCCCCGAGGGCGGCCACGACGCCGTCCACCCCGACCTGGGCACCCTCGACGACTTCGACCGCTTCGTCGCGAAGGCGGGCGAGCTGGGCCTGGAGATCGCCCTGGACTTCGCCCTCCAGTGCTCCCCGGACCACCCCTGGGTCGACAAACACCCCGAGTGGTTCCACCACCGGCCCGACGGCACCATCGCCTACGCCGAGAACCCGCCGAAGAAGTACCAGGACATCTACCCCATCGCCTTCGACGCCGACATGGACGGCCTGATCACCGAGACCCTGCGGGTGCTGCGGCACTGGATGTCCCACGGCGTGCGGATCTTCCGCGTCGACAACCCGCACACCAAACCGGTCGTCTTCTGGCAGCGGGTGATCGCCGACATCAACCGCACCGACCCGGACGTGATCTTCCTGGCCGAGGCCTTCACCCGCCCGGCGATGATGCACACCCTCGCCCAGATCGGCTTCCAGCAGTCCTACACGTACTTCACCTGGCGCAACACCAAGCAGGAACTGACCGAGTACCTCACCGAACTCTCCGGCGAGGCCGCCTCCTACATGCGGCCCAACTTCTTCGCCAACACCCCCGACATCCTGCACGCCTACCTCCAGCAGGGCGGCCGCCCCGCCTTCGAGGTCCGCGCCGTGCTCGCCGCCACCCTCTCCCCGACCTGGGGCCTCTACAGCGGCTACGAACTGTGCGAGAACACCCCCCTGCGCCAGGGCAGCGAGGAATACCTCGACTCGGAGAAGTACCAGATCCGCCCCCGCGACTGGGAGACCAGCGAGCGAGAGGGCAGGACCATCACGCCCCTGATCACCCGCCTCAACGCCATCCGGCGGTGCCACCCCGCTCTCCACCGGCTGCGCAACCTGCGCTTCCACCAGACCGACAACGACGCCGTCATCGCGTACAGCAAACGCACCGGTCAGGACACGGTCCTGGTGGTCGCCAACCTTGATCCACACCACACCCAGGAAGCCACGGTCTCGTTGGACATGCCGCAACTCGGCCTGGACTGGCACGCCTCCCTGTCCGTGCACGACGAACTGACGGGTGAGTCCTACCGCTGGGGCCAGGGCAACTACGTACGCCTGGAGCCCGGCAGGGCGCCCGCGCACGTGTTCCACGTCCAGGCATCGCCACCGCAGATCGGAGGGTCTTGAGCGTCATGACCGTCAACGAGCCCGTGCTGGACACCTTCGAGGACACCCCTGCCAAGGATCGTGACCCCGACTGGTTCAAGCGTGCCGTCTTCTACGAGGTCCTGGTCCGCTCCTTCCAGGACAGCAACGGCGACGGCGTCGGCGACCTCAAGGGCCTGACCGCCAAACTCGACTACCTGCAATGGCTCGGCGTCGACTGCCTGTGGCTGCCGCCCTTCTTCAAATCCCCGCTGCGCGACGGCGGCTACGACGTCTCCGACTACACCTCCGTCCTGCCGGAATTCGGAGACCTCGCCGACTTCGTCGAATTCGTCGACTCCGCCCACCAGCGCGGCATGCGAGTCATCATCGACTTCGTCATGAACCACACCAGCGACCAGCACCCGTGGTTCCAGGAGTCCAGAAAGGACCCCGACGGCCCCTACGGCGACTACTACATGTGGGCCGACGACGACAAGCAGTACGCCGACGCCCGCATCATCTTCGTCGACACCGAACCCTCCAACTGGACCTACGACCCGGTCCGGGGGCAGTACTTCTTCCACCGCTTCTTCTCCCACCAGCCGGACCTGAACTACGAGAACCCGGCTGTCCAGGAAGAGATCCTGGCCGCCCTGCGCTTCTGGCTCGACCTGGGCATCGACGGATTCCGGCTGGACGCCGTGCCCTATCTCTACGCGGAAGAGGGAACGAACTGCGAGAACCGTCCCGCCACTCATGAGTTTCTGAAGCGTGTGCGCCGCGACATCGACGCGATGTATCCGGACACCGTGCTGCTGGCCGAAGCGAACCAGTGGCCGGAGGACGTGGTCGACTACTTCGGTGACTACGCCGCCGGTGGCGACGAATGCCATATGGCGTTCCATTTCCCCGTCATGCCGCGCATCTTCATGGCCGTACGGCGGGAATCCCGCTATCCCGTCTCGGAAATCCTCGCGAAGACCCCGGCCATTCCCTCGGGCTGCCAGTGGGGCATCTTCCTGCGCAACCACGACGAGCTGACCCTGGAGATGGTCACCGACGAAGAACGCGACTACATGTGGGCGGAATACGCCAAGGACCCCCGCATGCGCGCCAACATCGGCATCCGCCGGCGCCTGGCCCCGCTCCTCGACAACGACCGTCATTCGATCGAGCTGTTCACCGCCCTGCTGCTGTCCCTCCCTGGCTCGCCGATCCTCTACTACGGCGACGAGATCGGCATGGGCGACAACATCTGGCTCGGCGACCGCGACGCGGTGCGCACCCCCATGCAGTGGACCCCGGACCGCAACGCCGGCTTCTCCACCTGCGACCCCGGGCGGCTCTGCCTGCCGACCATCATGGACCCGGTCTACGGCTACCAGGTGACGAACGTCGAGGCGTCCATGGCCTCGCCGTCCTCTCTCCTGCACTGGACCCGGCGCATGATCGAGATCCGCAAGCAGAACCCGGCGTTCGGACTCGGCTCCTACACCGAGTTGCACTCCTCCAACCCGGCGGTCCTCGCGTTCCTGCGCGAGTACGAGGACGACCTGGTGCTGTGCGTGCACAACTTCGCCCGCTTCGCCCAGCCGACCGAGCTCGACCTGCGCGAGTTCAGCGGGCGCCACCCGGTCGAGCTGTTCGGCGGCGTGCGCTTCCCGGCCATCGGCGAACTGCCGTATCTGCTGACCCTCGGGGGCCACGGCTTCTACTGGTTCCGGCTCACCCGAGTCGCATCCCGCATCGGCAGACGACTTTGAGCGTGAGCTTCGAGCGTGTGCCGAGGAAAGGACGCGTCACCATGCAGAAGACCGCATCTCCCCGCCCGACCCGTACGGTCGACGCCAACCCGATGGCCTCGCTGGCCGGGCTGCTGCGCGAGTGGCTGCCGCGGCAGCGCTGGTTCGCGGGCAAGGACCGGCCCGTCACGGACCTCGTGCTGCTGTCGATGACGGAGCTGTTCCCGGGCTGTCTGCATCTGCTGGTGCACGCCGGTCACTCGGCGGTGCCCTCGCCCGGCGGCGCACCCCCGGCCGGCGACTGCTACCAACTCCTGCTCGGCGTACGGCAGCAGCTGTCGCCGCGCCTGGGGAAGGCACTCATCGGCCGGGCGGAGGAAGGTCCGCTCGCCGGGCTGACGGTGTTCGACGCGCTTCAGGACCCGCGCTCGGCCCAGCTCCTCCTGGATCGTCTGCGGCACCCCGGGACGGCCGGTCCGCTGCGCTTCGAGGCGGACCCGTCCGTGTCGGTGCCGGCGGGGCTGGTGCCCCGGGTGCTGGACGCCGAACAGTCCAACTCCTCGCTGGTGTACGGCGACTCGTTCATCCTGAAGCTGTTCCGGCGCATCCAGCCCGGCGTCAATCCCGACCTGGAGCTGTCCGGCGCGCTGGCCCAGCAGGGCTGCGGCCGGGTACCGGCCCCGGTGGCCTGGTTCCGGACGACGCATCCCTGGGAGGCGACGCTCGGGGTGCTCCAGCCCTTCCTGCGGGACGCCTCGGACGGCTGGACGCTGGCGCTGGACGCGCTGGCCTCGGGTGACGACTTCACCGCCGAGGCCCGTCAGCTGGGGCGGGCCACGGCCGAGGTGCACCTGGCGCTGGCTTCGGCGTTCCCCTCCGGGGCGCATGCCGAGAATGCCCGTACCGCGGCCGCGATGACCGAGCGCCTGGAGCTCGCGGCACACTTCGTCCCCGCGCTCCAGCCCTACGTCCCCGGCCTGCGCACCGCCTTCGGTGCCCTCGCCGGCTGCGATCCCGGCCCGGCCGCCCAGCGCATCCACGGCGACCTGCACCTCGGTCAGGTGCTGCGGGCCGGCCGGGAGTGGTTCGTCATCGACTTCGAGGGCGAGCCGTCGCGCCCGCTCGCCGAGCGGCGTGGCGTGCACTCCCCGGTGCGGGACATCGCCGGCATGCTGCGCTCCTTCGACTACGCCGCCCGGCAGCGCCGGCCGTGGCGTCCGGAGTGGGCGCGCCGCTGCCGGGAGGCCTACTGCGCGGGCTATGCCGCCCGCGCCGGGTGGGACCCCCGCAAGAAGCACGGCCTGCTCCGTGCCTACGAGACCGACCGTGCCGTGTACGAGGTGCTGTACGAGGCCCGGCACCGCCCCGACTGGTTGCCCGTACCGATGGCGGCGATCGAACGCCTCGCCGTGAGAGGAGCCTGACCCATGGCCCTGCACGAGACCACGCGCCCCGAGTCGGCCGGACCGGCTCGGGCGGTCACCGCGCCCGCCCTCGACCCGGGCGACCGCGATCGCCTGCTGTCGGGCGCCCACCACGATCCGCACGCGCTGCTCGGCGCCCATCCGGTGCCGGGCGGGATCGTCTTCCGGGCGCTGCGCCCGTTCGCGCGGACGGTGAGCGTGCTGGTCGGCGCCGAGCGCACCGCGCTGGTCTCGGAGGGCGGCGGCCTGTTCTCGGCCGTACTGCCGCTGGACGCGATCCCCGCGTACACGCTGCTGGTGTCGTACGCCGAGGACGGGTCCGACGAGCGCGAGGTCCACGACCCGTACCGCTTCCTGCCCGCCCTCGGCGAGTTCGACCTGCACCTGGTCCGCGAGGGCCGGCACGAGGAGCTGTGGAAGGCGCTCGGTGCCGAGCCGATGACCCATCAGGGCGTGGCCGGCACCCGGTTCACCGTGTGGGCGCCGAACGCACAGGGCGTCCGGGTCGCCGGGGACTTCACCTGCTGGGACGGGACGGCGTTCCCGATGCGGTCGCTCGGGGCGTCCGGGGTGTGGGAGCTGTTCCTGCCCGGCATCGGCGAGGGCACCCGGTACAAGTTCGAGATCACCTCCCGGTACGGTCACCGCTTCCTCAAGGCCGACCCGATGGCCCGCCGTGCCGAGGTCCCGCCGGACACGGCGTCGATCGTGCACGCCTCGCACTACGAGTGGGGCGACGGGCACTGGATGGCGCACCGCGGTGACGTGCCGGTGCACCAGGCCCCGTTCTCGGTGTACGAGGTCCATCTCCCGTCCTGGCGGCCGGGGCTGACATACCGCCAGCTCGCCGCCGAGCTGCCCGCGTATGTGAACGAGCTCGGCTTCACCCATGTCGAGTTCATGCCGGTCGCACAGCATCCCTTCGCGGGGTCCTGGGGCTACCAGGTCACCGGCTTCTACGCGCCCACGGCCCGGCTCGGCACGCCCGACGACTTCAAGTTCCTGGTCGACTCCCTGCACCGGGCCGGCATCGGTGTGATCATGGACTGGGTGCCGGCCCACTTCCCCAAGGACGACTGGGCGCTGAGCCGGTTCGACGGGGACCCGCTGTACGAACCCGGGGACGCGCGGCGGGCCGAGCACCCGGACTGGGGGACGTACGAGTTCGACTACGGTCGGACCGAGGTACGCAACTTCCTCGTCGCCAACGCGACGTACTGGTGCGAGGAGTTCCACATCGACGGGCTGCGGGTGGACGCCGTCGCCTCGATGCTCTACCTCGACTACTCACGTGAGCCGGGGCAGTGGGAGCCGAACATGTTCGGCGGCCGGGAGGACCTGGCCGCGAAGGGGTTCCTCCAGGAGATGAACGCGACCGTGTACCGGCGCAACCCCGGGGTCGTCACGATCGCGGAGGAGTCGACCGCGTGGGAGGGGGTGACCCGGCCGACCGACAGCGGCGGGCTGGGCTTCGGGCTGAAGTGGAACATGGGCTGGATGCACGACTCGCTCCAGTACATCGCCAAGGAGCCGGTGCACCGCAAGTACCACCACAACGAGATGACGTTCTCGATGGTGTACGCGTACAGCGAGAACTACGTCCTGCCCATCTCCCACGACGAGGTGGTGCACGGCAAGCAGGCGCTGGTCTCCAAGATGCCCGGCGACTGGTGGCAGCGCCGCGCCAACCACCGCGCCTACCTGGGCTTCATGTGGGCCCACCCGGGCAAGCAACTGCTCTTCATGGGGCAAGAGTTCGCGCAGGGCGCCGAATGGTCGGAGGCGCACGGCCCGGAGTGGTGGCTGATGGACGCCGGGTACGCGTCGGCGGGCGACCATCGGGGAGTGCAGGACCTGGTGGGCGACCTCAACATGCACTACCGGGCCACCCCGGCCCTGTGGGAGCGCGACACCGACCCCGGCGGTTTCCGGTGGGTGCTCGGGGACGCGGCCGAGGACAACGTGTTCGCCTTCCTGCGGTTCGGCGCCGAGGGCACCCCGCTGCTCTCCGTCAGCAACTTCTCCCCCGTGGTCCGCCACGACTACCGTCTCGCCGTCCCGGACCACGTCATCGCCTGGCAGGAGACCCTCAACACCGACGCCGCGCGGTACGGCGGCAGCGATGTGGTCAATGTCGATCCGGTCGCGCCGGTGGACGGGCACATCCACCTGACGCTGCCTCCGCTGGCGACGGTGTGGCTCCAGCCGTACACGATGTGACGGTCGAGTTCTCTGTTCCGGACACCATCCGGTCTCAGCTGGGCTAGATTCGGGCAGCGCCGATAACGGAACTCGTCGGTGACGTCACACCCGGTACACATCTGGAGCAGCGCATGCGCGACCACGGCCTCGCTCCCCCGACCGTCAGGCCCCTGACCGGCGGGCTCGCCGACAGTGTCTTCGAGACGGCGGCCGTCAACCCTACGCTGCCCATGCTCGCGCGCCGCCCCGGCCCCTCCTCCCTCACCTGGGAGGAGGTCACCGCCGTGGAACTGCGCGACGAGGTGACGGAACTGGCCAAGGGTCTGATCGCGTCCGGCATCTCACCCGGCCATCGCGTCGCCATCATGGCGCGCACCCGCTACGAGTGGACGGTGCTCAGCCACGCGCTGTGGGCGGTGGGCGCCGAGGTGGTCCCGATCTACCCGACGTCCTCGCGGGACCAGGTCGAGTGGATCCTGCGGGACGCCGAGTGCGTGGCCGTGGTGGTCGAGGACGAGCAGACGATCATGACGGTCGGCTCGGTGTGCGGGTCGCTGCCGCGGCTGCGCCATGTCTGGCAGCTGGACGCGGGCGGGCTCCAGCAGCTGGTGGAGCGGGGCGAGTTCGTGCCGTTGGCCACGGTGGACTCGCTGCGGCGGATCGTGTTGCCGGACTCCACCGCGGTGGTCGCCTACACGTCGGGCACGACCGGCCGGCCCCTGGGCTGCGCGCTGAGTCACCGAAACCTGGCGAGCTCCTGCGACACACTGCTCGCGGGCTGGGGCCACACGGTGGTGCCACCGGGAGGGCAGGCGAGCGTCCTCGCCTTCCTGCCCCTGTCCCATGTGTACGGCCTTCTGCTTCAGACCCTCTGCATCCGCGGCGGCATGGTGATGGGTCACGAACCCGACCTGCGCGAGGAGGCCCTGTCGGCTGCCCTGCGCACGTTCAGGCCCACCTATTTCTGCGCCGTGCCGTCGATCTTCGAGAAGATCTACAAGAACGCCCTGCGCTTCGCCCAACAGGCCGGCCGGGGTGCGCTGTTCGAGCGGGCCGCCGACACCGCGCGGGACTTCGCGGCGGCGCTGGAGCGGCAGCGGCTGGGCGGCGGACCTGGGCCCGGTTTCGATCTGCGGCTGCAACACGCCCTGTACGAACGGACGGTGTACCGCAAGTTCCGCGCCGCGCTCGGCGGCAGGGTGCTGCTCGGGACGTCCGGCGGCTCGTCCCTGAACCGTGAGCTCTCCCTGTTCTACGAGGGCGCCGGCATCTACGTGAACGACGGGTACGGCCTGACGGAGACCGGCGGCGGGGTCACGGCGCAGCCGTTGGGCCGGGAGATGTCGGGGACGGTCGGGCAGGCCCTGCCGGGCATGGACATCCGGGTGGCCGACGACGGGGAGATCCTGGTCCGCGGGCCGTCGGTGTTCCAGGGCTATGTCCACGACGAGGCGGCGACGCGGGCCGCGCTGCGCGGCGGGTGGCTGGCCACCGGGGATCTGGGGCGGCTGGACTCGGAGGGCTATCTGACGATCACCGGACGGAAGAAGGACGTGATCGTCACGAGCAGCGGCAAGAACGTCTCGCCGGCGCTGCTGGAGCAGCGGCTCAGGATGCATCCGCTGGTGCATCAGGCGGTCGTGGTGGGCGACAACCGGCCCTGTGTCGGGGCGCTGATCACCCTGGACCCCGAGTTCCTGGCCTTCTGGCGGGACTCCCTGGCGGCACGCAGCGACGCGCGCATGCGGGAGGCACGGGAGGAGAACGCGCTGCGGGAGGAGATCTCCCGGGCGGTGGCCGCCGCCAACAGCGCGGTGTCTCGGGCGGAGTCGATCCGGGTGTTCCGGGTGCTGCCGGAGGCGTTCGACATGGCCCGCGGTCTGCTGACGCCGTCGATGAAGCTGCGCCGGGACGAGATCGTGCGGCACTACGCCCTCCAGATCGACGCGATGTACCAGGCCCGGTCGCGCGCGCCGCGGGAGCAGTTGTCGGAGGAGTTCGCGCACTGGGAGGACGCGGACAACGTCTTCCGCTGACCGCGTCTACTCGCCCGTGGTGAGCCGTGCGGTGTTCGACCGCTCCCCGAGGACGAACGCGCGGACCCGGTAGACGGCGTGCCGTTCGTCGGGCAGCGGGACGAAGTCGGTGGCCTCGGTGTTCGAGGGGAGGACGGCGACGGGTTCGTAGCGGTCACCGTCCCGCTCGCGGAGCTCCAGGAGGAAGCCGTCCTCCTGGGAGGAGCGGTCGGTCCAGGTGAACCGGAGGCCGTCCGGCCGGTCGGCCCGGTGGGGACGCAGGGTGGGGCCCCGGTAGGAGCACAGCCGGTAGTAGAAGGTGGTGTGCGGCATGAGGTCGGGGTGCCGGTAGCTCGTCACCTGGGGTGCGAGGTACTTCAGGACGGTGTAGGGGCCGGCCTCCTCGGTGGCGAACTCCAGGACGTGGCCGGCGATCCCGGGCCGCTCGTCCCGCCAGTCCAGGTCGATGTCGGTGGGCGTCGTGAGGGCGCCTCGCAGCGGCTGTTCCGGCTCGGCCGAACAGGCCGGCAGCGCCAGGATCAGCGCTGCCGACACCGCGATGCGCGCCTTCCCTCGCATACGGCGGCCGCTACTTGCGCCAGAAGCGGATGTCGCTCCACTCCACGGTGGCCGTCCCGTTGCCGCTGTTGGTGCGATAGGCGCCGAACTTGTCGTAGAAGCTGCCGCCGGGGCTCGCGTAGGTGTGCTTGAGCGAGCCGTTGATGTAGGTGCGGTGCTCGGCGCCGACCTGGTGCACGGTGTTGACGCGGACCCTCGCTCCGACGGTTCCGGCGTTGGAGAGCGTGGTGCCGCCGTGCACCGCGTACAGCCTGCCGCCGCGTTCGACGGCGAGCATGAAGTAGGGGCCCGAACCGGACTCGTGGAAGGTCTGCTTGAGGCTGATCCGGGTGCCGCTGAGGCTGGTGATGCGGAAGTAGCCCTCGAACTGGCGCGTTCCGCCGGTGTAGGTGGCGTAGCGGCGTTCAGCCCGTTGGTCGCCGCTGGCGGTGGAGCAGGTGAGCCGGAAGGTCAGGCCGTCGATCTGGCCGCAGCCCCGCTCCTGCTCGGTGAAGGTGGGTGACACCGACTGCCAGCCGCCGGGCTCGACTTCGGCCAAGGCGTGCGGGGCGGCGAGCAAGGACGTGGCGCACAGCGCCGTGGTGACGGTGAGGGTGCGCAGGCCTGGGTGCATCCTGCCTCCTGTCGGATGTGGGGGGTGAATCGCGGTGGACCACACCTCACGCAGGTCATATATGTGAACTGTGGTCTCTCATATGGATGAGCGTTACGGACGTTAGGTTCAGACCAACCACCCGTCAAGAGACCGTGCGGACATGTCTTTCACTCCCGAACCGGTGTGCCCGGGCGCCGGTTGGGGCAGGGTGGCTGACGACGGGTTCATCTGCCTGCCGCGCCCGGCTGGCGGAACGACCGGTGGCGCGGTGGGATCGAGGCGTGCGAAGCAGCGATCCAGGGGCAGACGAACGTCGTCGAGGCAGACCACCTGGAGCCGCAGAAGGGATGATCACCGTGACACGACCCAGGATCCTGGTGGTTGGAGCAGGCTTCGCCGGAGTCGGATGCGTGCGCCGGCTGGAACGCAAACTCTCCCCCGACGAGGCCGAGATCACCTTGGTGACACCGTCCTCCTACCAGCTCTATCTGCCGCTGCTGCCCCAGGTCGCCTCCGGCGTCCTGACCCCCCAGTCGATCGCCGTGTCCCTGCGCCGCAGCCGCCGGTACCGCACCCGGATCATCCCGGGCGGCGCCATCGGCGTGGACCTCGCGCGCAAGGTCTGCGTGGTGCGCACCATCACCGACAAGGTCGTCAACGAGCCGTACGACTACATCGTGCTGGCCCCCGGCAGCATCACCCGCACCTTCGACATCCCGGGGCTGACCGACAACGCCTTCGGCATGAAGACGCTCGCGGAGGCCGCCTACCTGCGCGACCACGTCATCTCCCAGCTGGACCTCGCCGACGCCAGCCAGGACCCGGACGAGCGCGCCGCCCGGCTCCAGTTCGTGGTGGTGGGCGGCGGGTACGCCGGCACCGAGACGGCCGCGTGTCTACAGATGCTGACCCACAACGCGGTCAAGCGCTATCCGCGGCTCGACCCGCGTCTGATCAAGTGGCATCTGATCGACATCGCGCCGAAGCTGATGCCCGAGCTCGGCGAGAAGCTCGGCCTGGACGCCCAGGAGATCCTGCGCAAGCGCGGCATCGACATCTCCCTCGGCGTGTCCATCGCGAAGGCCGGCCCCGAGGAGGTCACCTTCACCGACGGCCGGGTGGTGCCCACCCGCACGCTGATCTGGACCGCCGGCGTGGTCGCCAGCCCCCTGATCGGCACGCTGGGCGCGGAGACGGTGCGGGGCCGGCTCGCGGTCACGGCCGAGATGAACCTGCCCGGACACGACGGTGTGTTCGCGCTCGGCGACGCCGCCGCGGTACCGGATATGGCCAAGGACGAGGAGAACGCCGTCTGCCCGCCCACCGCCCAGCACGCGATGCGGCAGGGCAAGGTCGTGGCCGACAACGTCATCTCCGCGTTGCGGGGGCAGCCGATGCGGCCGTACCGGCACAAGGACCTCGGCCTGGTCGTCGACCTCGGCGGGCGCGACGCCGTCTCCAAACCGGTCGGCGTCGAGCTGAAGGGCCTGCCCGCCGTGGCCGTCGCCCGCGGCTACCACTGGTCGGCGCTGCGCACCAACGTCGCCAAGACCCGCGTCATGACGAACTGGCTGCTCAACGCCGTGGCCGGTGACGACTTCGTGCGGACCGGGTTCCTGTCCCGCAGCCCGGCCAAGCTGAAGGACTTCGAGTTCGTCCACGCGTATCTGACACCGGAGCAGCTGCGGGCACAGATCGGCGCGAAGGCCGCGGCTGAAGCCGGCGAGGGGACGGATGGCTGAGGTGACGGCCCCGGCCGCGCCGGGGCTCAGGTCGTGAGCACGAAGAGAGCGGGAGAGAGTACGACGGCGTGAGCGCAGCGGGAGGTCCGGTCCGGCCGCGGTTGCGTGACCGCGTCGCCGCGTCCGACCCCGGGCTGCTGAGGCTGACGGCGGGCCTGCGCACGGCGGGCTCGATCGCGCTCTCCGTCGCCGTGCTCGCCCTGCTGGGCACCGACCTGACCCATCTCGTGGCGGGGGCGCTGGCGGCGATGGTCTCCACCTTCGCCATCCGGGAGAAGCAGCGCGGACGGCAGGCGGTCACGCTGGCCCTGGGTCTCCCGGTGGCGCTGGCCTCCATGACCCTGGCGGCGGCGCTGCACCGCAATGTCATCGCCGGGGACCTGGCCTTCGTCGCGCTCATCTTCTGTGCCGTCTACAGCCGACGGTTCGGCGAGCGGGGCACCACGCTCGGCCTGATCGGCTTCCAGATCTACTTCATGTCGCTCTTCGTCGGCGCCACCGTCAGCGGTCTGCCCGAACTGTTCCGCTCGGTCGCCGTGGCCTTCGGGTGCAGCGCGGTGGTGCGGTTCCTGCTCCTGCCGGAGACGCCGACGGGCGTGCTCCAGCGGCTGCGCGAGGCCTTCCGTGCCCGGCTGGCCCAGCTGCTGTCCGCCCAGTTGGACCTGCTCGACGCCGGTCCCGGGGAAGCGGACCGGGCGCTGGAGCAGGTGCGCGAGGGGACCGCGCGCCTGCATGAGACGGCGCTGCTGATCCAGGGCCGGCTCGACATCGGGGCCGCCGACGAGGCCGAGGCCCGGCTCGTCCAACGGCGCGTCGCGGACGCCGAGATCGCCGCCGAGCGGCTGGGTCTGTCGGTGCTGCGGGCACGCGGCGCCGAGCGGGTGGACACGCTGGCCATGCATCTGCCGGGCGCGCCCGTCCCGTCCGGCGGGCGGCAACCCGTACGGGACGCGGCGAGCGAGACCCTGCGCCGTGACCTCCAGGCGCTGCGCCTGCTCGTTGTGCGCCCCGTCGACCAGGCCGCCGGAGCCTCGGTGGCCCATGTGCGCAACCGGCTGCTCGGCTACCGCGACGAGGAGAACCTGCCCGCCGCCGCACCCCCCGTGCAGGATGTCTTCCGGGCCGTCGGCGAGGCCACGCGTGCCGTGCTCGGGCTGCGTATCGCGCTGGGCGGAGCCCAGGACGAGGCGGACGACTCCCCGGCGACGGCCCGCTCCCGCGAGGAGCTGGACGCGGAGGACGCGGTGCTCGACGCCGAGGAGGAGACCCCCGCCGAGGAGGCCACCGGACTGCGGCGGCCCACCACCCGGGCCGCCGTCCAGGTGGCCGTGGGGTCGGCGCTGGCCATGGTGGGCGGCGAGCTGCTGTCCAGCGACCGCTGGTACTGGGCGGTGCTGACCTGCTGGATCGTCTTCCTCAACACCGCATCCACGGGCGAGATCCTGGTCAAGGGCTACCGCCGGCTGCTCGGTACCGTGCTCGGCGTGCTGGCCGGCATCTTGCTGGCGGGCGCCGTCGGGCAGCACACCTTGACGGCGTTCGCGCTGGTGCTGCTGTTCGTCTTCGCGATGTTCTACTCGGCACCGCTGTCCTACACCCTGATGTCGTTCTTCGTGACCGCGGCCCTGGGCCTGCTGTACACGATGCTGCACACCTACAGCCTCTCGGTGCTCGTGCTGCGCATCGAGGAGACGGCGCTCGGCGCGGCGTGCGGGGTGATCGCGGCGGCCTTCGTGCTGCCGGTGCACACCGACCGCCGCACGAACGAGCTGCTCGCCACCGTGCTGGAGCGGCTCGGCGACGTCACCCGCAGCGCCGTCGACCAGCTGAGCGGCGGGCCGCCCGTCGAGCTGCTCGACGAGGCGCGTGATCTGGACAAGGCGCTGGCCGACCTGCGGGCCGCCACGCAGCCGCTCACGCATCCGGGCACACCGCTGCGGGCCCGCCGGGAGAACGCCCGCTATGTGGTGGCGCTGCTGGAGACGTGCGCGTACCACGCGCGGACCCTGGGGGCGACCGCCGAGCTGCTGCCCACGCACCCCTCGATCGCCGCGGACCCCCGGCTGCGCGGGGCCGCGGGGCGCATCGCGCACAACATCGACGCGATCGCCGCGCATGTGACCGACGAGCACGCCAAGGATGAGATCGAGACCGGCCCCAGCATCGCCTCCCTGCTGGGACCGAGCGGGCCGGGGACCCCGCGCTACGGCCGGATCACCGATCGGGTTCTGCGGCATCTGCAACGCCTGGACGAGGGCGTGACCGGTCTGGCCCGTCCCCTGGGCGTCCCGCTGCGGGCGACGGACGGCTGACCGCACGTCGGGGCGATTACTGGGTACGCGTATCTCATGACCGAAGTCGTGGACTCAGACGAACTGCTGCGGCGGATGCAGCGCGCCAGGGCCTCAGCCCGGCAGGAGGAGCGGACGTGGCGGGCACGGAGCGAGACGCTGAGGTCGACCGACCCGGAGGCGGCCCGTGACGCCGGTGTGCGGACCCTGGCCTACGAGACCGTGATCGCGGTGCTGGACGAGATCCTCACCCCGGGCAGGCACACCGGGCACCCTTGAAACCCGTGGCCGAGTGAAACCGGTCACTTACCCCGCTCTCGGTTACGCGGAACCTCCGAAAATGGTTTACGGTTCATCCATACGTGGTCTCGGGGTAGACAGTGATCGTCCCCCCTGCGCCACCACCTACGGCCCTGGCTGGCCTCCCCCGTCCAGCCAGGGCTTTTTAATGCCCAGGCGGACCCGCCGGGCGGGATTTCCCGAGGGAATCCCCCGCCGCCGAGGTGCTCAGGGCGGCGTCGGGCGCTGAAATGGACGCAGGGAACGCACCGGAACCTCAGTCGTCGGCGAGGAGCCCCGTGTCATGACCAAAGCGATCAAACTGCTCACCGCCCTTCCTCCGCCGCAACGGGGGAAACTGATGTCGCTGGCCCGGGAGGTCTCCTTCCCGGAGGACACCCGGATCTTCGAGGCGGGCGGCACGGCCGACCGCTTCTGGGTCATCCGCTCCGGCGCCGTCTCCCTCGACCAGCGCGTGTCGTCCCTTCAGCGGGTCACCGTGGCGAGCCTCGGCGCGGGCGACCTGCTCGGCTGGTCCTGGCTCTTCCCGCCCTTCGAGTGGGACTTCGGCGCGGAGGCCTTCAGCCAGGTGCGCGCCGACGAGTTCGAGGCGGCGGCGGTGCTGCGGCTGTGCGAGGAGGAGCCCGAACTGGGGATGACCCTGGTGCGCAACATCGCCGAAATCCTCGCGTACCGGCTGGAGATGACCCGGGGCAAGCTGATGGAGCAGTACCGGCAGCACCGGCGCAGTGTGCTCTGAGGGTCAGACGCGGTAGCGCCGCAGGGCGGGCACCGCGGCGGCCAAGCCCAGCATGAGGACGACGACCAGCAGGCCGCCGCCCACCGTCGCCGTGCGCGCGCCGAAGGCGGAGCCCGCCGTGCCGTGCAGGACGTCGGCGAGCCGTGGGCCGCCCGCGACGACGACCGTGAAGACGCCCTGCATCCGACCGCGCATGTCGTCGTCGGCGGCGGACAGCAGGATCGCCCCGCGGAAGACCATGGAGACCATGTCGGCGACGCCGGCGAGGGCCAGGAACGCCACCGCGAGCCACAGACTGTCGCTCAGGCCGAACCCGGTGACGGCGACGCCCCAGGCGACGACCGCGCCGATCACCATCCAGCCGTGCCGACGGGCCCGGGAGAAGGTGCCGGAGAACAGCCCGCCGGCCACGGCGCCGATCGGGATCGCCGCGAACAGCAAGCCGAGGGCGAGCCCTTCGCCGTACGACGCGTAGGTCTGGTTGGCCAGTTGGGGGAAGAGCGCGCGGGGCATGCCGAAGACCATCGCGATGATGTCGGCCAGGAAGGACAGCAACAGCACCTTGTGCAGGGCGATGTAGCGGAAGCCCGCCGCGATCTCCCGGACGCCCGCCCGGCGTCGGACGGTGGCCGCCGACGGCGGCAGGGCGGGCAGCCGCAGGACCGCCCACACCGTGACGCACAGGGCCAGCGCGTCGAGGAGGTACAGCTCGGCCAGGCCGATCACGGGGATGAGGACACCCGCCAGCAGCGGGCCCACCACCTGGCCGGTCTGCATGACGGTCGAGCCGAGCGCGTTGGCGGCGGGCAGTTCGTCGGCCGGCACCAGGCGGGCGATGGAGGCGCTTCGGGCGGGGGCGTTGATCCCCCAGAACGCCTGCTGCACGGCGAGCAGCACCATCAGCACCGGCACCGACTCCAGTCCGGTGACGGCCTGGAGCCAGAACAGCAGCGAGGTCACCGCTATGCCGCCGTTGGTGATCAGCAGCAGCTTGCGGCGGTCCATGGTGTCGGCGATGGCCCCGCCCCACAGCGCGAACACCGCGAGCGGCAGCAGTCCCGCGAGGCTCGCGGCGCCGACCCATGCCGAGGAGCCGGTGATGTCGTAGACCTGCTTGGGCACGGCGACCGCGGTGAGCTGGCTGCCGACGGCGGTGACGATGGTCGAGGACCACAGGCGCCGGTAGGCCGGGCGGCGCAGCGGCCGGGTGTCCATGGCCCAGCGGCGCCAGCCGTGGCGCGCGGGTGCCACCGCGGACGGGGTCTTCTCCTGGGACTCGGTACTGCTCTCGCTGGTGTCCACGCGCTTCCTGGATGCTCGTTACATCTTTCTCGTCGGGGATCACTATGGCAGGACCGGACGGGCGTTCGGACCGGCGTCTCAGCTTCCGGCGATGAGGGAGGCGCCGAGGGCGATCATCGTCGCGGCGATCACTCCGTCGAGCACACGCCAGGCGCCGGGCCTCGCGAGATGGCGGCTCAGCAGCCGCGCCCCGAAGCCGAGCGCGGCGAACCAGCACAGGCTGGCGAGCGCGGCGCCCAGGCCGAACGTCCAGCGCAGCGGTCCGCGGTCGGCGGCGATCGTGCCGAGCAGGAAGACGGTGTCCAGGTAGACGTGCGGGTTGAGCCAGGTCATCGCCAGGCAGGTCAGCACCGCCCGCCGGCGTGATCCCGCCGCGTCGCCGTCCGTCAGCAGCGCACCGGCCGGCTTGAACACCCGCCGTGCGGCGAGGGCGCCGTAGCAGAGCAGGAACGCCCCGCCGATCCAGGCGACCGCGGTCAGCACTCCGGGCCAGGCCACGACCACCGCGCCGACGCCGGCCACGCCCAGGGTGATCAGGAGGGCGTCGGACAGGGCGCAGATGCCGACGACGGCGAGGACCGCGTCACGGCGGATGCCCTGGCGCAGCACGAAGGCGTTCTGGGCGCCGATGGCGACGATCAGGGAGAGGCCGGTGCCGAATCCGGCGGCGGCGGTGGTCAACGCGTTTGTCATGCCATTGACGCTAGGGAAACGATCTCTTGGCGTACAGCTAAAGATTCTTACGTATCCTTAGCTGTCGTGAAGACCGAGCTGACCGAGCTTCCCCTGGACCAGGTGCGGACGCTGCTCGCGGTGGTGGACGAGGGCACCTTCGACGCGGCCGCGGCGGCGCTGCATGTGACGCCGTCGGCGGTGAGCCAGCGGGTGAAGGCGCTGGAGCAGCGCACCGGGCGGGTGCTGCTGGTGCGGACGAAACCGGTGCGGCCGACCGAGTCGGGCGCGGTCGTGGTCCGGTTCGCGCGTCAGCTGGCCCGGCTGGAGCGCGACGCGCGGGCCGAGCTGGGGCTGAGCGCGGAGGGGGAGGCGACCCGGGTGTCGATCGCGGTCAACGCCGACTCGCTGGCGACGTGGTTCATGGCGGCGCTCACCCGGGTTCCCGAGGAGCCGCGGCTCTGTTTCGAGCTGCGCCGTGAGGACGAGAGCCGTACGGCGACGCTGCTGCGGGAGGGGCTGGTGATGGCCGCGGTGACCTCCTCACCGGACGCGGTGGCGGGCTGTTCGGTGCGTCCGCTGGGCCGGATCCGCTATCTGGCGGCCGCGAGCCCGGAGTTCGCCGAGCGGCATCTCGGCGGCTCGCTGGGGGACGCGCTCGCGCGGGCGCCGGTGATGACCTTCGACCGCAGCGACGATCTCCAGGACGCCTTCGTCCGCAGGCTGAGGCACACCCGCACGGGCGCGAGTGCCGTACGGCACCACGTCCCCACCTCGGAGGGCTTCCTGTCGGCCGTGACCGCCGGCCTGGGCTGGGGTCTGATCCCCGAGACGCAGGCGGCACCGCTGCTGGAGGCGGGCCGATTGGTCCGGCTGGCGCCGGACCGGCCGGTGGACGTGCCGCTGTACTGGCAGCAATGGAAGCTGGACTCGCCGGCGCTGGTGGCGGTGACCGAGGCGGTGACGTCGGCGGCGGCGCAGGCGCTGCGCGGCTGAGTCCCGGGGCGGCGCGACGGGACCCGGGCGTCACGGCCCCGACACGGCACGGCGAGGTCAGCAGTCCAGCCGGCCGGCGACGCTGTCCAGCAGCATCTCCAGAGCGGTCGGATAGGCGCTGGTCACCATCCGGGTCGCCAGCAAGGGCGCCGCCTCGGCGATCCGGGGGTGACTGGCGCGGGGCAGCCGGGCATACGTGGAGCGCCACATGTCCTCGTCGGCGCGCAGCGACTCGCTGGGCAGCGCGAGCGACGCCGCGTCGAGCGCCGCGAAGGCCAGGGTCTGGTCGATGAAGGCGTGGTAGACGCGCACGGTGTCCGGCAGCGGGAGTCCGGCGGTGCGCAGGATCTCCAGCACGGCCTCGTCCGCGGCGAGTTCGTTGGCCCGGCCGGTGACCCGGCTGGTGGTCAGCACGGCGGCCTGCGGATGGTCCAGGTACGCGGCATGGATGCGCAGTCCGACGGCGCGCAGGTCCTGTCGCCACTCCCCCGTCGGCCGCCAGCCCTGAAGGGCCTGGCCCATGAGGGCGTCGCCGATGGCGAGGGTCAGGTCGTCCATGCCGCGGAAGTACCGGTACAGCGTGCTCGGGTCGGCGTCCAGGGCCAGCCCGAGGCGGCGGGCGGTGAGTCCGGCGCTGCCGTGTTCGCGCAGCATGCGCAGCGCCGTGTCGACTATCAGCCGCTCGGACAGCACGGTGCCGCTCTTGGTGGGGCGACGCCGACGCCGCTTTTCCTCCGGTACAACCGGTTTCGGCATCGCGTCCTCCATCCTTATGCCAACGCCATTGACCTTATGTGACGGGGCGGCGTTGTATCTCCGGCGGGGCCCCATCACGTCGTAGACCTTCAACCGAGGGAGTCTTGTCATGCGTGTACTGCTCGTGGGCGCCGGCGGGGTGGGTACCGCCGTCACCCGGATCGCCGCCCGGCGTCCGTTCTTCGAGGCGATGGTGGTCGCCGACTACGACACCGCGCGCGCCGAGGGAGCCGTGGCGGCCCTCGGCGGTGACGCCCGGTTCCGGGCGGAGCGCGTCGACGCGAACGACCGGGCGGCGGTGGCCTCGCTGCTGGAGCGGCACGCGTGCGACGTGCTCCTCAACGCCACCGACCCGCGCTTCGTGATGCCGCTGTTCGAGGCCGCGCGCTCGGCCGGGGCCACCTATGTGGACATGGCGATGTCGCTGTCGCGCCCGCATCCGGAGCGGCCGTACGAGGAGTGCGGGGTCAAGCTCGGCGACGGCCAGTTCGAGCAGGCGGCCGACTGGGAGAAGGCGGGCGCGCTGGCGCTGGTCGGCATGGGCGTGGAGCCGGGTCTGTCGGACGTCTTCGCCCGGTACGCGGCCGACGAACTGTTCGACGAGATCGAGGAGATCGGCGTCCGGGACGGAGCGAACCTCACCGTCGACGGCTACGACTTCGCGCCGTCCTTCAGCATCTGGACCACGATCGAGGAGTGCCTCAACCCGCCGGTGGTCTACGAGTCCGGGCGCGGCTGGTTCACCACGGAACCCTTCAGCGAGCCCGAGGTGTTCGACTTCCCCGAGGGCATCGGGCCGGTGGAGTGCGTGAACGTGGAGCACGAGGAGGTGCTGCTGGTCCCCCGCTGGGTCGACGCACGCCGGGTGACGTTCAAGTACGGCCTGGGCGAGGAGTTCATCGGCACCCTGAAGACGCTGCACCTGCTCGGCCTGGACAGCACCGAGCCGGTGACCGTGCCGAGCGCCGACGGGCCGGTGCGGGTCTCGCCCCGGGACGTCGTCGCCGCGTGTCTGCCCGACCCGGCGACGCTGGGCGAGCGGATGCACGGCAAGACCTGCGCGGGCACCTGGGTGCGGGGCGTGAAGGACGGGAAGCCGCGGGAGGTGTACCTGTACCACGTGGTCGACAACCAGTGGTCCATGAAGGAGTACGGCAGCCAGGCCGTGGTGTGGCAGACCGCCGTCAACCCCGTCGTCGCCCTCGAACTCCTCGCCACCGGTGCCTGGTCGGGTGCGGGCGTGCTGGGCCCGGAGGCCTTCCCGGCCCGTCCCTTCCTGGATCTGCTGACCGCCTACGGCTCCCCGTGGGGCATGCGGGAACAGTGACCGGATTCGCCGGGTTTCACTCGCGCATCGACAGGCGACTCGAAAACGAGTAATGCATCCACCGAGGGCATGTCGACGATCGCAGGTGACTTTGATGGACAACTGGCGAAACCACGCCGCCTGCCGCCATGAGGACCCCGACCTCTTCTACCCGATAGGCACGTCCGGACCGACGGTGCTACAGACGGAGCAGGCGAAGGCCGTCTGCCGGCGCTGCTCGGTCCGGGAACAGTGTCTGCGCTGGGCGCTGGAGATGGAGCAGTCCATCGGGATCTGGGGCGGCACGAGCGAGGCCGAGCGAAGGGCGCTGCGGCAGCGGGCCGGATGACCCGTGGATCAACCACTCGCGCCGCTCGGCGAGTTCGTCGGGCATCCCTGAGCCGTTCGGGGGAGGTCAGTGGGCCAACGACTCGGCGTCGCCCATGACGATGACGGGATGCCGCTCGGGATCCAGGGCCAGCAGCAGCCGCCTCATGTGCTCCCGCGCGAGACCGACACAGGCCTGGGTGGGCGCTTCGTGGTCCACGTGGAGCCAGATCCCGCCGCCCCGTCCGATGCCGAGCGGACGGGTCCGGTCCAGCGGCGAAGTGCCGGTCCTGCGGTTGTAGTCGATGGCGATCACATAGTCGAAGGAACCTGCGAGGGGTTCGCCCTCGAAGCCGGTACCACTGGCGGTGAATCCATCGGTGTAGTGGTACGACAGCCTGGTCCCGGGGTCATCGAGCAGGCCGCCGGCGTCCGTCAGGGTGAAGACCCCGATCGGTGAGCGCAGGTCGCCGGCGAGGTGGTGGTCGGTCCAGCCGCGCAGCGCGTTGCGGGCGGCCCAGCTGCCGCCCGCCTTCCAGCCGGTCACCGTGCGCTCGTACAGGACGGCGGTGGA
Organism: Streptomyces sp. NPDC098781; assembly: GCF_044759995.1. Taxonomy (NCBI): domain Bacteria; kingdom Bacillati; phylum Actinomycetota; class Actinomycetes; order Kitasatosporales; family Streptomycetaceae; genus Streptomyces; species Streptomyces sp. NPDC098781. Next base: position 1,036,153 of record NZ_JBIWAK010000001.1, on the reverse strand, counting down.
GTGTGAGGAGTTCCGGTCACGTCCGGTCACGACGACGGCCTGCCGGGTCTGCGACGGCACCTTGGCCCAGGTCACCGGGCCCAGTCCGGGCAGCCTGCGCGCAGCGGCCCGGGCGGCGGCTTCGCTGGAGGCTCGGGCGGCGGCTCCGGCGGCGTGGGCGGCCCTGGGGGCGCGGGCGACAGCGGGCTCCCCGTCCGGCGTCGCGGCGGAACCGGCGCCGCAGCCGGTCAGCAGCAAGGAGGCGACCAGCAGTGCGACACGGGACTCTAGCGTGAACATGCATCGACCTTGACCGACACTTGTAAGGAACTTATAAGGATCCGTCGGACTCGGCGGGTCGTCACACGCTTCCGAGGAGCTCGCTCGCGGGCGTGAGCGTCCGAGAAAGGCCCGGTCATGAGCGTTCGAATCCGCCGCGTCTACGAGGCACCCGAATCCGAGGACGGCGTGCGCGTCCTGGTCGACCGGCTGTGGCCGCGGGGGGTGTCGAAGGAGGCCGCCCATGTGGACGAGTGGCCCAAGGGGCTCACCCCGTCGACCGAGCTGCGGCGCTGGTATCACGCCGACGAGGGGTCGTACGAGGAGTTCGCGCGCCGCTACGAGGCGGAGCTGGACGAACCCGAGGCGGCGGAACTCGTCGATCATGTGCGGCAGCTGGCGAGCAAGGGCGGTGTGACGCTGCTGACCGCCTCGAAGCATCCCGAGAAGAGCCACGCCGCCGTGCTGGCCCACCTCCTCGAGGCGTGAGGAGGCGGGCCGCTCGCTGCCGTCAGGCCGTCTGCCGTGCCGCCGCCCGCCCGGCGGCCCGGCCGGAGAACAGACAGCCGCCGAGGAAGGTGCCCTCCAGGGCGTTGTAGCCATGGACGCCACCGCCGCCGAACCCGGCGACCTCGCCCGCAGCGTACAGCCCGTCGACGGGCGTGCCGTCGGCATCGAGGGCGCGGGAGTCGAGGTCCGTCTGGATGCCGCCGAGCGTCTTACGGGTCAGGACGTGCAGCTTGACGCCGATCAGGGGGCCGGCCGCCGGGTCGAGGATGCGGTGCGGGGTGGCCACCCGGCCGAGGCGGTCACCGATGTAGCGGCGGGCGTTGCGGATGCCCTGCACCTGGGCGTCCTTGCTGTAGGGGTTGGCGATCTGTAGGTCGCGGGCCTCTATCTGGCGCCGGATGAACTCCGCGTCGAGGAGCGGCTTGTCCGTCGACTGGTTCATCTTGCCGACCAGTTGCTCCAGATTGGAGGCGGTCACGAAGTCCGCGCCGTTGCGCAGGAACGCCGCCACCGGTCCGGGGGCGCCCTTGCCGAGCACCCTCTCCTTGAGGAACCCGGCGCGGTCCTTGGCGGTGATGTCGGGGTTCTGCTCGGAGCCCGAGAGCGCGAACTCCTTCTCGATGATCTTCTGGGTGAGGATGAACCAGGAATGGTCGTAGCCCGCGATGTCGGCGTCGGTACGCAGGTACTTGAGGGTGCCGAGGGTGTCGTAGCCGGGCAGGCAGGGGTCGGGCAGACGGCGGCCGATGGCGTCGAACCACATGGACGACGGTCCCGGCAGGATGCGGATGCCGTGGCCGGGCCAGATCGGGTCCCAGTTCCGCAGGCCCTCGGTGTAGTGCCACATACGGTCGCGGTTGACCAGCCGTACGCCCGCCCGGTCGCTGATGTCCAGCATCCGCCCGTCGACGTAGGCGGGGACGCCGGTGACCATCTCGGCGGGCGGGGTGCCCAGGCGCTCGGGCCAGTAGCGGCGGACGATCTCGTGGTCGGCGCCGATGCCGCCGCTGGTGACGATGACGGCCTGGGCGGTCAGCTCGAACTCGCCGACGCGGTCGCGGTTGGAGGAGACGCCCCGGGGCGAGTGGTCGTCGGCCAGGACCGTGCCGCGCACGCCGCGCGCGGAGCCGTCCTCGATGACCAGCTCGTCGACCTGGTGCCGGTGGTAGAAGGTGAGCAGCCCGTCGCGCTGGGCCTGCTTGGCGTACCGCACGAACGGCTCCACCACGCCGGTGCCGGTGCCCCAGGCGATGTGGAACCGGGGCACGGAGTTGCCGTGGCCGTCGGCACGCAGGTCGCCGCGCTCGGCCCAGCCGACCGTCGGCAGGAACTTGATGCCGTGCGTGTCCAGCCAGGCCCGCTTCTCGCCGGCCGCGAACTCGACGTACGCGCGCGCCCAGCGCACCGCCCAGGAGTCCTCGTCGTCGATCCGGTCGAACCCGGCGCTGCCCTGCCAGTCGTTCCAGGCCAGGTCGAGGGAGTCCTTGATGCCCAGGCGCCGCTGCTCCGGGGAGTCGACAAGGAACAGCCCGCCGAAGGACCAGAACGCCTGCCCGCCGAGGTTGGCCGCGTTCTCCTGGTCCACCAGTGCGACCCTGCGGCCCCGGCTGGTCAGTTCGCTCGCGGCGACCAGGCCCGCGAGTCCCGCTCCGACGACGATGACGTCGGCATCCATGGCGACCGTCCCTTCCTCAAGTCCTCATCGGGTGGTGTCGCTGCCGTCGGTGAGCAGCGCGGTGAGCAGTTGACCCAGCCATTCCCGGGCGTGCTCGACGTCCTCGTCCAGCAGCAGTTGGGTGGTGACTCCGTCGTAGGCGGCGACGACCGCGTGGGCGGCGCCGTCGATGTCGCCGAGCACAGCGGGCAGTTCGGTGTGGCCCCGCGCGCGGGCGAGCCGTTCGGCGATGGCGCCGCGCAGCCGGGCGCGGTGTTCCAGCAGGGTGTGGGCGACGGCCGGGTGGCGGGCGGCGTGCACCAGGAAGTCGGTCTTGACCAGCAGCCAGTCGCGGTCCAGGAGCAGGACGTCGGTCACCCGGTCCACGGCGGCCGGCACGTCCAGGTCCGGTCCGTCGAGGGCGAGCGCGCCGGACACCTGGTCCGCGATCAGGTCCGCGCGTTGCCGGTAGAGGGCGAAGAACAGCTCGTCCAGGCTGTCGAAGTTGGAGTAGAAGGCGCCCCTGCTGTAGCCGGCCGCCTCGCAGACCTCCTCGATGGAGACGCGGCCGAACCCCTTGGCGGCGAACACGGCGAACGCGGCGTCGAGGAGGTTGGCCCGCGTGCGGACGCGGCGCTTGGTGACGCGCTTGGTCGTTTCCCGCACCGTCATGCCGGCACCTCCGTTCGATACGGGAATGTATCCGATACAGGAATGTATCCATAGGGCCGATCCGAGATTCGTGCGGAACGGACCGCGCATCGCCACGCCGGGTATCGCATCACCTCGAAGGGGAACAGATTTTCGATTAAGGGGTACGCTGGAACCATGGCCACGCACCTCCAGGGCTCCCTGTTCGACCAGACCGACGAGCTGCGGCTCGGTTCCCTCGCCGGGATCCGCCGCACCGGGCTCGCCCATGACGCCTGGATCGACGTCCTGCCCGGCTGGCTCAGCGGGGCGGACGCGCTGTTCGAACAGCTCGCCACCGAGGTCCCGTGGCGTGCCGAGCGACGCACGATGTACGACCACGTCGTCGACGTACCGCGACTGCTCTGCTTCTACGGCGCCGACGACGCGCTGCCGCACCCGGTCCTCACCGAGGCACGGGACACCCTGTCCGCGCACTATGCAGCGGAACTCGGCGAGCCCTTCACCACGGCCGGGCTCTGCTACTACCGCGACGGACGGGACAGCGTCGCCTGGCACGGGGACCGGATCGGGCGGGGTGCCCGCGAGAACACCATGGTCGCGATCCTCTCCGTGGGAGCGCCCCGGGACCTGTTGCTGCGCCCGATGCGGGGCGGCGGCGAGACGATTCGGCGTCCGCTGGGGCACGGCGACCTGATCGTGATGGGTGGCTCCTGCCAAAGGACCTGGGAACACTCGATCCCCAAGACCACACGCGCCGCGGGACCGCGCATCAGCGTGCAGTTCCGTCCGCACGGCGTGCACTGAGGCGGAGAGGCGGCCGCTTCGGGCGCACGCGGGGGCTGCCTCCGGCGGACGGTGCCGGAGGCAGCCCGTTCTCCGGACGGTGCCCCAGGTGCGACGACACACAGGTGATCTGCTTTGCTGTGTCCGACGGGCACGGACCTCACCACGCGGGACGATCATGCGGGCAGATGTGCAGCAAGTCGCGGACGGCATCCATCTGGTGCACGGCAGCAACACGAACTGGGTGATCCTCACCGACGGGGACGCGATCACGCTGATCGACACGGGATACCCCGGGGACCGGGCGAAGCTGCTCGCGTCGCTGGCGGAGGTGGGCGGTTCACCGGAGGCGGTCCAGGCCGTACTGATCACCCACGCGCACACCGACCACCTGGGCAACGCCGAGTACCTGCGCGACAAGTACGGCACGCCGGTCCATCTCCACGAGGCCGAAGTGCCGCACGCCCGGCGTGAGTTCCTGCACCAGGTGAGCGTCGGGACGGTCCTGCGGAACGGCTGGCGTCCCGGTGTGCTGCCCTGGGCGCTGCACGCCGTGCGTTCCGGAGGCACCGCGCACGTTCCGGTGACCTCCCCCGAGCCGTTCCCGTCGGCGGGCCCGCTGGACCTGCCCGGCCGCCCCGTCCCCGTGCACACGCCCGGCCACACCGACGGCCACTGCGCCTACCATCTGCCGGACGCCGGCGTGGTGATCGCGGGCGACGCCCTGGTCAGCGGGCACCCCACCTCGCGGATCAAGGGGCCGCAGCTGCTGCCGGACATGTTCCACCACGAGCGGGCCCGGGCCGTGGCCTCGCTGGCCGTACTCGAAGGACTCAAGGGCGACGTCCTCCTGCCCGGACACGGACCGCTGCACCGGGGCCCGGTGCGGGAAGCGGCTCTTCAGGCACGGGAACGCGCCCTCTAGTGTGAGCTGACGATCAGCGCGAGGCGAGGACGAACGGCCGATGGCACTCCAGATCAGCGCGACCAATCCGGAGCACCCCGTCCTGTTGCTGGAGCTGCCCTGGCACCTCCCGCTGGAGGAGTGGCCGCAGGAGGTCCTGGTCCCGCTGCCGCGTGGTATCTCCCGGCACATCGTGCGCTACGCGCGGGCCGGCGACGAGGTGATCGCCGTCAAGGAGCTCGCCGAGCGCCCGGCCCTGCGCGAGTACGAGCTGCTGCGCGACCTGGACCGGCTCGGCATCCCCGCGGTCGATCCCCTGGCCGTGGTCACCGGGCGCACGGACGCCGCCGGCGCCCCGCTGGAGTCGGTCCTGGTCACCCGGCACCTGCGCGGCTCGCAGCCGTACCGCTCCATGTTCGAGACGACGATGCGCCCGGCGACCATGCACCGGCTGATGGACGCGCTGGCCGTGCTGCTGGTCCGCCTTCACCTCGCCGGGTTCGCCTGGGGCGACTGCTCGCTGTCCAACACCCTGTTCCGGCGCGACGCGGGCGCCTATGCCGCGTACCTGGTGGACGCGGAGACCGGCGAACTGCACCCACGGCTCAGCGAGGGCCAGCGCGACTACGACCTGGACCTCGCCCGGGTCAACATCAGCGGGGAACTGCTGGACCTGGAGGCCTCCGGGGCCCTGCACCCCTCCGTCGACCCGATCGAGTTCGGCACCGAGATCTGCGCCCGCTACCAGAGCCTGTGGCAGGAGCTGACCCGCACCTCGGTGTACCCGGCGGGCAAGTACCACTACATAGAACGCCGGATACGCCGTCTGAACGAGCTCGGCTTCGACGTGGCCGAGATGCAGATCGAGCACGCCACCAACGGTGACACCGTCACTTTCGTGCCCAAGGTCGTCGACGCCGGTCACCACCAGCGCCAGCTGCTGCGGTTGACCGGCCTGGACACCGAGGAGAACCAGGCCCGGCGGCTGCTGAACGACCTGGAGAGCTGGATGGCCACCCAGGACGACTACGACCCGGGCGACCCCCTCGGCGCCCGCCCGGAGGTGCTCGCGCACCGCTGGGTGCGGGATGTCTTCCGGCCCACCGTGCGGGCCGTGCCGCCGGAACTGCGCGGGACCATGGACCCGGCCGAGATCTACCACGAACTGCTCGAACACCGCTGGTACCTGTCCGAGCGGGCGCAGCACGACATCGGCCTGGACACGGTGGTCGAGGACTACATCAGGAACATCCTGCCCACGGCCCGGGAGACGCTGCGGCCGACCGTGTCCGACTGACTCAGTCGTGCGGGACCACGGCCACCGGGCAGTCCGCGTGGTGCAGCACGCCGTGGGCCACCGAGCCGATCCGGGCGCCCACGGCCGTGCGGTGGACGCGGCGCCCCACGACCATCAGCTGGGCCCGCCCGGCGACCGACAGCAGCACCTGCCCGCCGCTGCCCATCTCGACGTGCTCGACGACGGGGACGTCCGGGAAGCGCTCCCGCCACGGCCGCAAAGCCTCGCCCAGCGCCTTCTTCTCGTAGGGCTCCAGTCCCCCGGCCTCGTCGAGGAGTTTCAGGGAGCCCGGGCTGTAGGCGAACAGCGGCGGCAGCGTCCAGGCCCGTACCGCGCGTACGGTCGCGCCGCGCGCCGCGGCCGTCTCGAACGCGAACCGCAGCACGTCCGCGCTGTCCTCCGGTTCGCCCTGCTGGCCCACGACGATCTCATGTCCGGCGACCTCGGCCGAGGGCTCGTCGCCCGCGCGCACGAGCACGACGGGCCGCGTGGCCCCGGCGATCACCTGCTGTCCGACGGAGCCCAGCAGGAACCCGACGACCCGGCCGTGGCCGCGCGATCCCAGCACCAGCATCTCGGCCTCGGCCGCGGCGGCCGTCAGGGCCTCGGCGGGCGAGTCCTCGACGACGTCGGTGGTCACCCGCAGTCCCGGGTGCTTCTCGGTGACGGTGCGGGCGGCCTGCGCCAGTCCGTCCCGCACCCACTCGGCCTGGCTGTCCGCGTCACCCGCGTCGATCGCGTCGTGCGGCTGGAACTGCCAGGCGTGCACCACCCGCAGCGCGAGCCCCCTGCGCACCGCCTCCCGGGCGGCCCAGGCCAGCCCGGCGAGGCTCTCCTCCGATCCGTCCACCCCTGCCGTGATCGGGCGCGTCATCTCCGGCTTCCTCCTCGTGCCGTGGTCATGTCGTCGCACCCAGTCTTCACTACGCTGCGGGGATGGCACTCGAATGGGAGCAAGTGATCGTGGACGCCGCCGATCCGGTGGCGCTGGGACGCTGGTGGGCCGAGGCGCTCGGCTGGGTCCTGGTGGACGAGTCGGCCGAGGAGTACGAGATCCGGCCCGCGAAGGAGCGTCTGCCGGGCCTGCTCTTCGTCCGGGTGCCGGAGGGCAAGGTCGTCAAGAACCGCCTCCACCTCGATTTCCGGCCCGACGACCAGCAGGCGGAGGTCACCCGCCTCCTCGCCCACGGGGCACGTCACGCGGACATCGGGCAGACCGGCCAGGAGCCGTGGGTCACGCTGGAGGATCCCGAAGGCAACGAGTTCTGCGTGCTCGGACCGCGCCGAGGCTGACACCGACAGGGTCCGGCACACCCGCGCGCATCAGGGCGATCGAACATACGATGGGCAGGACCGGGCCGGTGACGACGGGGACGCCGTGCCCTGACACCGGACTCTCGGGGTGGGAGACGTATGACACAGGCCGCCGAAACAGCGCGGACCGTCATCCTGACCGTGGACGACGACCCGGGAGTGTCCCGGGCGGTCGCCCGGGATCTGCGGCGGCGCTACGGCGAGTCGCACCGGATCGTGCGCGCGGAGTCCGGCCAGTCCGCGCTGGAGGCGCTGCGTGAGCTGAAGCTGCGCGGCGATCTGGTGGCGGTGATCCTGGCCGACTACCGCATGCCGCAGATGAACGGCATCGAGTTCCTCGAAGAGGCCCTCGACGTGTACCCGGGTGCCAGGCGGGTGCTGCTGACCGCGTACGCGGACACGAACGCGGCGATCGACGCGATCAACGTCGTGGACGTCGATCACTATCTGCTCAAGCCGTGGGACCCGCCGGAGGAGAAGCTCTACCCGGTCCTGGACGACCTGCTGGAGGCCTGGCGGCGCAGCGACTACCGGCCGGTGCCCAGCACCAAGGTGGTCGGGCACCGCTGGTCGGCACGCTCCTCGGAGGTGCGCGAGTTCCTGGCGCGCAACCAGGTGCCCTACCGGTGGTACTCCGCGGAGGAACCCGAGGGACAGCGGCTGCTGTCGGCCGCCGGGCACGACGGTCAGCGGCTGCCGCTCGTCGTCACCCCCGACGGCACGCCCCTGGTGGCGCCCGAGGCACCCGAGCTGGCCGCGAAGGTGGGGCTGGCCACGACCCCGACGGCCGACTTCTACGACCTGGTCGTCATCGGTGGCGGACCCGCCGGGCTCGGCGCGGCCGTGTACGGGGCGTCCGAGGGTCTGCGGACGGTGCTGGTGGAACGGTCGGCGACCGGTGGACAGGCCGGGCAGAGCTCCCGGATCGAGAACTACCTCGGCTTCCCGGACGGCGTGTCGGGCGCCCAGCTCACCGAGCGGGCCCGGCGCCAGGCGACGAAGTTCGGCGCCGAGATCCTCACCGCGCGCGAGGTGACGGGACTGGAGGCGAGCGGCGCCGCCCGGATCGTACGGTTCTCGGACGGCTCGGCGGTCGCCGCGCACAGTGTGATCCTGGCGACCGGCGTGTCCTACCGGCAGTTGCAGGCGCCGGGCTGTGCGGACCTGACCGGGGCCGGGGTGTACTACGGGTCGGCGCTGACGGAGGCGCCCGCGTGCCGTGGCCAGGACGTGTACATCGTCGGCGGCGCCAACTCCGCCGGGCAGGCGGCGATGTATCTGGCGCGGGGCGCGAAGTCGGTGACGCTGCTGGTGCGCGGGGAGTCGTTGTCGGCGTCCATGTCGTACTACCTGGTCCAGCAGATCGAGGAGGCGCCGAACATCTCGGTGCGCGCCCGGACGGCCGTCGAGTCGGCGCACGGCTCGGGCCATCTGGAGCAGCTGACGCTGCGTGACGTGGACAGCGGGCGGACCGAACTCGTCGACGCCCAGTGGATGTTCGTGTTCATCGGCGCGGCCCCGCTGACCGACTGGCTGGGCGAGACGGTCCTGCGGGACGAGCGCGGATTCATCCTCGCCGGGCCCGACCTCGCCGCCGACGGACGGCCGCCGGCCGGCTGGGAGCTGGACCGGCCGCCGTACCACCTGGAGACCAATGTGCCCGGAGTGTTCGTGGCGGGCGACGCGCGCTCCGAGTCCGCCAAGCGTGTCGCGTCCGCCGTGGGAGAGGGAGCCATGGCCGTGATGCTGGTCCATCGCTATCTGGAGCAGTCATGAGCGAGCAGTCGATCCCGTGCCGGCCCGCGGAGATCGGGTCGCTGTTCCTGTTCGAGAAGCTCACCCCCGAGCAGCTCGAACGGCTGTGCCGCGAGGGGCGGGTGGAGCAGTACGAGCCCGGTCCGGTGTACACCGAGGGCGAGCCGGCCACCTGCTTCTACGTGATGATCGAGGGCACGGTCGTGCTGTACCGGCGGGTCGCCGGGGACGACGTGGAGGTGACCCGGACCTCCCAGCGCGGGGTGTACGCCGGATCCATGCAGGCGTACCTGGGTGACCGGGTGCGGCAGGTCTACAACAACTCCATGCATGTGACCGAGCCGACGCGGTTCTTCGTGCTGCCCGCCGACACGTTCGCGGCCATCATGCAGGAGTGGTTCCCGATGGCGGTGCATCTGCTGGAAGGCCTCTTCTTCGGTTCGAAGAGCACCCAGCAGGCGGTCGGGCAGCGGGAACGGCTGCTGGCGCTCGGCTCGTTGTCCGCCGGGCTCACACACGAACTCAACAACCCCGCCGCGGCGGCCGTTCGGGCGACCGCGACGCTGCGCGAGCGGGTCGGCAAGATGCGGCACAAGCTGGCCGTCATCGCGCAGGGCTCGTACACCCCAGAGGTGATGGCGAACCTCATCGACCTCCAGGAACGCACCGCCGAGCGGGTCGCCAAGGCACCCACGCTCAGTCCGCTGGAGGCCGCCGACCGGGAGGACTCGGTCACCGACTGGCTCGACGACCACGACATCCAGGAGGGCTGGCGGATCGCGCCCACCTTCGTCCAGGCCGGTCTCGACGTGGACTGGCTGGACCAGGTCGCGGCGGCGGTGGACGAGCAGATCCTGCCGAGCGCGATCGGCTGGCTCAACTACACCGTCGAGACCGAGCTGCTGATGGACGAGATCAACGACTCGACCACCCGCGTCTCCCAACTCGTCGACGCGGCCAAGCAGTACTCCCAGCTCGACCGCGCGCCCTTCCAGAACGCCGACGTCCACGAACTCCTGGACAGCACCCTGCTGATGCTGTCGGGCAAGATCGGCCCGCGGATCGAGGTCGTCAAGGAGTACGACCGTACGCTGCCGAAGATCCCGGCGTACCCGGCGGAGCTCAACCAGGTGTGGACGAACCTGATCGACAACGCGGTCTCGGCGATCAAGAGCGCGGGCGGCGAAGGGACGTTGACCGTGCGGACGGCAGCGGACCACGACCGGCTGCTGGTGGAGTTCCGCGACACCGGGGTCGGTATTCCGGCGGAGAACCGCGGGCGGATCTTCGATCCCTTCTTCACGACCAAGCCGGTGGGCGAGGGCACCGGGCTCGGCCTCGACATCTCCTGGCGGATCGTCACCAACAAGCACCACGGCACCATCAAGGTGGAGTCCGAGCCGGGCGACACGCGTTTCCAGGTGCTGCTCCCGCTCACCTCCGAGGAGGCCTCATGACCGACATCAACGGTATCGATCCGAGCGTGCCGCCGAGCGGCAGCGGGTGCACGGAGTGCGACGCGGCCGGTGGGTGGTGGTTCCACCTGCGGCGGTGCGCGCAGTGCGGTCACGTGGGATGTTGCGACAGCTCGCCGGCGAAGCACGCGACGGCGCACTTCCGCGACACCGGGCATCCGCTGGTGCAGAGCTACGAGCCCGGCGAGGACTGGTACTGGAACTACGACACCAACGAACTGTTCGACTCCGGTCCCGAGCTGACTCCGCCGGCGAGTCATCCGGCGGACCAGCCCACGCCGGGACCGGCGGGGCGGGTCCCGGCGGACTGGGCCAAGACCGTGCGCGCCTAGGGCCTGTCACCCCGACGCGACCGAGTCGCGTATCGACAGGGCCTCACTCCCGTGAGTGCCACAGGACGACCACCGGCACCGTCGGTGCCGAGTGGCAAGATGTCTTCGTGTCGACAGCCTCCTTCAGTACTCCGCTCATCGGGCGGGACAGCGAGTTCGCCCGGCTCTCCGGGGTGCTGGAGCGTGCCCGGGGCGGCGAGGCACGGGCCGTCCTGGTCGCCGGTGACGCCGGGGTCGGCAAGACCCGGGTGCTGGACGAGGTCGCGGGGCGGGCCGGCGCGGACGGGATGACCGTGCTCACCGGGCACTGTGTCGACCTCGGCGATGTGGGGCTGCCGTATCTGCCGTTCACCGAGGTCCTGGGTGTGCTCGCCGGTGACGGGCGGTTCTCCGGCCTGCTCGACGCCCACCCCTTGGTGGGCCGGCTGCTGGGCGGCGGGACGGACGCCGTCGGCGACCGGCTGCGGTTGTTCGAGGGCATCGCGGGACTACTGGCCGACCTGTCCGACATCGCTCCGGTGCTGCTCGTGCTGGAGGACCTGCACTGGGCCGACCAGTCGTCGCGGGATCTGCTGCGGTTCCTGTTGAGCCGGGGGATCCTCCAGCGCTCGGCGAGCGGGGCGCCCACGCATCGGATCGCCGTGTTCGCGTCGTACCGCGCGGACGATCTGCACCGGCGTCATCCGCTGCGGCCGCTGCTCGCCGAGCTGGTGCGGCTGCCCGCCGTGGAGCGGCTGGAGCTGCGGCCCATGGCGGACGCCGAGGTGGCGGAGCTGGTGCGGGCCGTGCAGGAGCAGCCGCTGCCGGACACCACGGTCCGGCGGATCGTCGAGCGTGCCGAGGGCAACGCGTTCTACGCGGAGGAACTCGTCGCGGCCACGGACACCGAGGCCGGCGGGGTGCCCAGCGGGCTGGCCGACGTCCTTCTCATCCGGTTCGAGCAACTGTCCGACACCGCCCAGCAGGTGCTGCGCACGGCGGCGGTCGCGGGGCGCCGCGTCGAGCACGATCTGCTGCGGGATGCCGTGGGCATCCCGGAGGAGGAGCTGGAGTCCGCGCTGCGCGAGGCCGTCGGGCGGCAGCTGCTCGCGCCGGGTGACGGGGACACCTATGCCTTCCGGCACGCCCTCGCGCGTGAGGCGGTGTACGCCGATCTACTGCCGGGGGAACGCGGCCGGCTGCACGGCACGTTCGCCCGGCTGCTCACCGGGCGCGGACGTCCGGACGAGACGGCGGCGGAACGCGCCCACCACTACCGCGAGAGCCATGACCTGGCCGAGGCCCTGGCCGCCTCGCTGGAGGCCGCCGCGCACGCGCACGGGGTCGGCGCGCCGGCCGAGGAGCTACGGCATCTGGAGGCGGCCCTGGACCTGTGGCCGGCGGTGGAGCCGGCGGCGCGGCCCTCGGGCGAGGGCACCCACCGGGTGACCCTCACCCTGCGCGCGTCGGCGGCGGCGGCCCACGCCGGTGAGTCGCACCGGGCGGTCTCCCTCACCCGCTCCGCGCTCGCGGGCGTCGGCCAGGACGCGGACGCCGAGCTCGCGGCCCGGGTCCGCTACACGCTCGCCGGCAATCTGCTCGGCGTGGACAGCCTGACGGCCGCCTTCGCCTACAGCAGCGAGGCCCTCGCCCTGATCCCGGCGGAACCTCCGTCGCGGACCTGGGTGTGGGCGGCGGCCACCCATGTCCTCGCGGCCCGGCAGGTCGGCGAGAACGAGACGGCGCTGCGGGTCGCCCGCGAGGCCCTGCGCACGGCCGAGCGACTCCAGGTGACGGACGCCCGGGCGGATCTCCTGATCTCGCTGGCCGGACTGGAGGGCGGCGGCCGGCGCACCCCGGAGGGCCGGGAAAGGTTGCGTGAGGCACGGGAGTTGGCGCGCAGCTCGGGGAACGCGCCGGTCGAGATGCGCGCCCTGTTCAACCTCGCCGTCGGCTGCTTCGAGTCCGGTGACCTTCAGGGGTGTCTGCCCTGGCTCGCGGAGGGCCTGGACCGGGCCCGGCGTGCGGGGCTGCTGTCGTCGCCGTATCCGCTGGAGATGCGGTATCTGCAACTGCTGGTGCTGTACACGCTGGGCCGCTGGGACGAGTGCCTGACCGCCGCCGAGACCGACGCCGACGTGCTGCCCGCGGCGGGCGGCTACACGGTCGGCCCGGCGCTGTACGTCATGCTCGCGCGCGGGGACTTCGAGGGCGCCGAGCGGGCGCGTGCCCTGCTGCGGGGGCCGTTCGACTGGCTGGGCATGCTCGTCGCGGGCATCGCGCTCACCGACGCCGCCGCGCTGCGCGGTGACGCGGAGGCGGCTGTGGAGCGGATGCGGTCCACGGTCGCGGCCCTCACCGACGACGCGGGACGGCTGCCGGACGCCACGGTCCGGCTCGCCGCCCTCGCGCTGTCCGCGGTCTCCGACCGGGCCGTCGAGCTGCGCCTGGCCGGGGACGAGGCCGGGGCGGGCCGCTGGGTGGACACGGCGACCGAACTGGTCGAGGCGGCGCGGACGGCGGCGGTGCGGGGCGAGGACGCCACACCGCAGGGCCCGGAGGGCATGGCGTGGCTGGCCCGTGCGGAGGCGGAGTGGACGCGGGCCGTCACCGGGCCGGACGTCGACGCGTGGGCGAAGGCGATGGCCGCGTTCGACTACGGCGACGAGTACGAGCGGGCCCGGTGCCGGCTGCGTCACGCCGAGGCCCTGCTGGTGGCCCAGGACCGTGCGGCGGCGGCCTCCGAGGCACGGGCCGCACGGGAGACCGCGGCCCGGCTCGGCGCGACGCCGCTGCTGGAGCGGGTGGACGCCCTGGTCCGCCGTGGCCGGCTCGCGGAGACCGCGGCCGACCGCTCCTCCCCGCTGACCACGCGCGAGCAGGAGGTCCTGCGTCTCCTCGCCGTCGGCCGCAGCAACCGGCAGATCGGCGAGGAGCTGTACATCACGGGCAAGACGGCGAGTGTCCATGTCTCCAACATCCTCGCCAAGCTGGGTGCGGCGAGTCGTACGGAGGCGGTGGCCATCGCCTATCGGCAGGGCCTGATCACCCGCGAGGAGACGGTGGGCTGACGCCCCGTCATCCGCCGGCCTCGCAGTCGAGGGCGGTCAGGTCGACGGCGTCGGCCATCGCCTGCATCCCCTTGTCGTTGGGGTGTATGTGGTCGCCGCCGTCGAGGGCCGGCAGCATCCTGGCCTGGTCGTAGGGGCTGCGCAGGATGCGGTCGAAGTCGGTGACGGCGTCGAACTCGCCGCCGGAGCGGATGAAGGTGTTGACCTCCTGGCGTACGGCTTCGGCGGCCGGGTCCCATTCGTGCCAGCCCTTGAAGGGGCCCACGGTGGCGCCGACGACGCACTTGCCGGCCGCGTGCGCCCGGTCGACGATCTCGCGGTAGCCCTCGATCAGGTCGTCGGCGGTGACGCCCGAATGGGCCTTGATGTCGTTCACTCCTTGGAACAGGAACACCGTGCGCACGCCCGGCTGGGACAGCACGTCCCGGTCCAGCCGGTTCAGGGCGCTCTGGCCGGGGCCGTCCGCGAGGACCTTGTTCCCGGAGATCCCCTCGTTGGCGACGCCCTTCACCCGCGTGTCCGTCTTCTGGAGCCGGCGGGCCAGGTAGTCGGGCCAGCGGCGGTTGAGTTCGGAGGTGGACTGCCAGCCGTCGGTGATGGAGTCGCCGAGGGCGACGACCGCTCCGGTGCGTGCGGGGGCGTGCACGGAGACGGCGTCGAGGTAGAACCAGGAGCCGGTCGGGATGGTCCAGGCCTCCCCGCTGTCCTCGTCGGTGTGGTCGCCCTGGGTGGCGTACGAGGTCTGCATCGCCATCCAGTGGCCGCTCACCGGGCCGCCGGCGTTCGGGCTGTGCACGCTGACGACGAGGTTGGTCGCCGCGGGCAGCCGGCCGGGCAGCGGGTCGCTCCAGACGGTCTCGCCCGCCGGTACGGTGACCGAGCGCTCGCCGCCGAAGGCCAGCCTCCGGTTGCTGCCCGGCCGCAGCTCGGCGCCCTGCTTCTGGATGCCCGCGTAGACGCTGTCGAAGGTGATCGGCCGGTCGCCGAAGGCGTTGGAGAGCCGGACCCGGACGCCGGTGCCGCCGACACTGGTGTGCACGACGAGCCGGTAGCTGCGGCCGGCGACCCCCTCGCTCATGCGGTCTGCACTGGCTCCCCAGGTGATGACACCGCTGGCGTCGCCGGTCGCCTCGGCCGGCGCCGACTGGCAGGCGACGACCGTCAGCAGCAGGGCGGCCAGCGGAAGCGCGGCCCTCACGGGGTGAAGTCCTTCAGCGTGACGGACGTGCCGGGCCGCAGGGTGACCGTGCGGGAGACGTCGCCGTACGCGACGGTCGTGGTGCGGCCGCCGACGCTGCTGATCCGGGCCTCGGTGGGCTTCCCGTCGCGCCAGCGCAGGTCGACCTCGAAGCCGCCTCGCGCGGGGACGCCCTTGACATGGCCGGAATCGGCCCAGGCGGCGGGGAGGGCCGGAAGGAGTTCCAGGTGGCCCGGCCGGGAGTACAGCAGCATCTCCATCATCGCGGCCGGTGTACCGAAGTTGGCGTCGATCTGGAAGATGCCCCGGCCGCGCTCGACCTCGTAGATGTCGAAGAGGTTGAAGGCCGTGCCGTTGCTGCCGTCGGTCGACGGGCGGAGGTTGTTGAGGAAGAGCTGGTAGGCGTTGTCCGCGTCCTTCAGGCGGGCCCAGCACAGGCTGCGCCAGGCGTTCGCCCAGCCGAAGCTCTCCATGCCGCGCGCCTTGAGCAGGGCGGTGGCGCCGGCCACGAGGTCGGCCGGGGTGGAGCCGTCGGGGCGGATCCGGTCGCCGGGGAAGAGGTTGATGAGCGGCGACAGGTGGCGGTGCGTCGTCTCACCCAGGTTGTCGGGCGACATCCACTCCTCCAGCCAGCCGGTGGTCGGGCTGACCTGCGGCAGGTACAGCTTTCTGCGCAGTGAGGCGATCGTATCCGCGTAGTCGGTGTCCCGCCGGAGTTCGGCGGCGGCG
Source organism: Streptomyces sp. NPDC098781 (assembly GCF_044759995.1). Taxonomy (NCBI): domain Bacteria; kingdom Bacillati; phylum Actinomycetota; class Actinomycetes; order Kitasatosporales; family Streptomycetaceae; genus Streptomyces; species Streptomyces sp. NPDC098781. The sequence continues at coordinate 1,020,240 of NZ_JBIWAK010000001.1, read as the reverse complement.
GTGCAATAGTTCCCGAACAGTGTCCACACGACTTCCTGAGCATAGGTGATGCCCTTGGCGTCCTGCGGGCCGTGCTCGGGAGACCAGTCGCTGTCGTCCACGAGCACCTCCCTGGAGGTGCCGGGGAGGGTGATCGTGAGCAGCCGCGCCTGCCAGAACTCGCACGCGCCCTTGAGCAGCGGGTAGATCCTCTCCAGGTACTCGCGTGACCCGGTGTACTCGTAGTGCTCCCACAGGGTGGTGCACAGCCAGGCGTTGCCCGCCGGATGCCACCACCAGCCGCTGCCGCCGAAGGGGTTGGTGGAGAAGGCGACGGCCCAGCCGGCGTTCTTTCCGCTGGAGTTGCGGTAGCGGTTGCGCGGGTCGTTGTACAGGCGGCGGGTGAGGTCGTTCCAGGACGGGAGCTGGGCGACGCAGTAGTCCGTGAACGCGTCGAAGCAGGAGGACAGGCCCGTGCGGTCGGCCATCCAGTAGTTCATCTGGATGTTGATGTCGGTGTGGTAGTCGCCCATCCAGTCCGGGTCGTTGCCGTCCAGCCACAGTCCCTGTAGGCCCAGCGGCAGGCTGTCGCGTGAGCCGGAGATCATCAGGTAGCGGCCGAACTGTAGGTAGGCCGCCTCCAGTTCGGGGTCGGGTTCGGGATCGCGGGTGCGGGCGTGCAGGCGCTCCCAGGTGTCCAGGGCGCGCTGGTCGGCCGTGGAGGTGCCGAGGGAGAGGTCGAGTCGTCCGTACAGGGCGCGGTAGTCGGCGACGTGCGTGCGTCGCAGGGCGTCGGCCGGTTCCGCGGCGGCGGCTCGGACCTTCGTACGGGCGAGGCGCTCGGGGTCGAGGGCGGGATCGCGGAAGCCGGCCTCGGCGTCGGGCGCGTAGTTGGTGCCGGCGCTGACCACGACCGTGAGGCTCTTGCAGCCGGCGAAGTCGATGCGGGTGCCGTGGACGGTGACCTTGCCGCCGTCGGCGCGGGCCTTGACGGCGGCGCCGTAGCGCAGGCCGTTGGGGAGGGTCGCGCCGAAGGACTCGGCGGCGGTGGGGTTCTCGCCGTGGGTGCCGGTGAGGGTGATGGCACCGGTGTAGCGGCCGCCGCCGCTCTGGGTGAAGTGCAGGACGATGACGTCGTCGGGGTGGCTGGCGTACATCTCGCGCCGGTAGGTGACGCCGGAGCGGACGTAGGAGCTGGTGACCAGGCCCTGCGCGAGGTCGAGGGTGCGGCGGTAGCCGGTCACGGCGCCGAGGTCGTGGTCGGGGAGGTCGACGGTGAGCTTGGCGAGCAGCGTGAACGAACCGAAGTCGGAGCGGCCGTAGGGGAACTGGCCGTCCTGGTCGAGGGTGTCGTTGAGGCCGCCGGTCCACATGGTGGCGTCCGTGATCAGCAGCAGTTCGCGGCCGGGGTCGTTGCTCGCGAGGGCTCCGATGCGGCCGTTTCCGACGGGCAGGCCCTGTTCGATCAGCGAGCCCTCGTCGCCGGGTGCCTGCCACCACAGCCGGTGCCGGGCGGCGTCGGCGGGCAGCGGGACTTCGGCGGGGCGGGCGGGTGCGGCGGAGGCGGTGAAGGCGGGCAGGGCGCCGAGGGCGGCGGTGAGGCCCGCGGTGGTGGCCAGGGAGAGGACGGATCTTCTGCTCGGGTCGTTGGCGCTGGTGTCCATGTGCGGCTCCGGGTACGTCCGGGTCGGGGGGGGGGGGGGGGGCGGGGGCCCCCCCCCCCCCCGGGGCGGGGGGCGGGGGGGGGGGGGTGGGGGGGGGGGGGGGGTGGGGGGGGGGGGGGGGGGGCGGGGCGCCGCGGGGGGGGGTGTGGCCCGGGGTGGTGGCCTGGGTGTGGACGGATCTTCTGCGGGGGTGGTGGGCGGTGGTGTCCTTGTGCGGCTCGGGGTACGTCCGGGTGGGGGCCCGGCGGTACGCCGGGCCCCGACAGAAGACAGAAGGGGGTCAGAGGGACTTCGGTACGTCGATCCGGTCGATGTCCGGCGCGTATCCGGTGCCGCTGTCGAACGTGATGGTGTTGGTCCCGGCCTTGAGCTTCACCGGTACGTACACGCTGTTGACGGTCCCCCAGTCACCGGTGGACGCGAACTTGTGCGAGGTGGCGCCGCCTCCGTTGGCCGAGACCAGGGCCGAGCGGGAGTCGCCGCTGACGTAGGCGACCTTGATCTGGTAGGTCCCGGCCTTGGGCACCACGACGTCGTTCACGGTGACCTTGCCGCCCGTGTACAGGTTGCCGACCTTGCGGCCGTCGGAGCAGGCGGAGCAGTCGGCCACCGAGGCGTTCCCGCTCAGGCTGCCGGATTCGGCCTCGTGGGCGGTCCAGGCGAGGTCCGTGCCGCGCGGGGTGACGGTGAACAGACGGGAGCCGTGCGCGGGGAGCGCCTGGGTGATCTTGTCGGTGTACGAGCCGAGGTTCTCCTTGTTCCACACGTCCCGCACCGAGGCCTTGCCCTTGAAGCCGAGCGTGGACCAGTTCGCGGTGACCGAGGCGGGGGCGTCGGAGAGGTTGAACAGGGCGACGGTGTAGGTGCCGTCGGGGTTCTTCGCGGCCCAGACCTGCTGCGGGTCGGAGGCGGTGACGGGCTCGGCGGGCGGGGCGCTGCTCTGGTTGATCGCGATGACCTCGCGGTTGGTGAGCAGCGACAGGCCGTAGGAGTCGAGCTTGGTGAGGTCGTCGCCGGTGAACAGCGGGGACTTGGCGATGGCCCACAGCGTGGCGTAGCTCTGCCGCTCGGCCTTGGTGAGGCCGTCCATCTCGCCGTTGCCGACGTTGAGGGAGTCGAGGTCGTTCCAGCCGCCGGGGCCCGCGTGGTCGGTCCAGGCGGGGGTGTCGTCCCAGCGGTCGTCGACCGAGTTCTCCCAGGTGACGAGGGTGTTGCAGTAGCACTCGACGTCGGTGTCGATGCGCCAGCCGTTGGAGTACTTCTTCCAGTCGGCGACGTGTCCGTAGTCGAGGGACCAGGACAGTTCCAGGTGGATGGGGCGGCCCGCGGTGGCGATGGCCTTCTGCCAGGCGGCGACGTCGGCGACGTTGTTGTAGTTGTCGCCGTTCTTGAAGGAGCCGGGGCCGACGCCGTCGAGCTTCAGGAAGTCGTAGCCCCAGTCGGCGAACATCTGCGCCTGGGAGTCGATGTACTTCTGTGCGCAGGGGTCCGAGAAGTCGATCTTGTAGGCGCTGTCCCAGCCGTTGGTGGTGCGCAGGTCGTCGTAGACGATGTCGCCGGTGGTGCAGCCCTCGGCGTTCCAGATCGGGTTCTTCCCGTCGTTGTACGCCCCCTTCTCCAGGCCGACCGGGAGGTAGATGCCGGCCTTGAGGCCCTTGGAGTGGATGCGGTCGGCGACGGCCTTCATGCCGCTGGGGAAGCGCACCGGGTCGGCCTTCTGCCGGCCGTACTCGTCGAACTGCGACTTCCAGGACCAGTCCATCCACCAGCCGGCGTCTATGTTGACGTATTCGTAGCCGTACTTCTTCAGCTTGGCGGCCATGGCGTCGGTCTGCTTGATGACGTTCGCCTCGGACAGATAGCTGTAGTCGCCCTTGGGGTTGAGGCCCGGGTACTTGGACGACTGCATGGTCCAGCTGGTCCAGCCCATGTAGGGCTTGGCCGCCACCGGGGTGGTCGACGGGGACGGTGTCTCGGCCCGCGCGGCGGGGACGGCGGCGGGGACGGCGGCGGTGACACCGGCGGTGAGGGCCAGGACAACCATGGCTCTCAGGGCGCGTGCGGGCATGACGGAGTACGAGGATGACCGCATGGGTCGTACCTCCCTGGGTCGGTTCAGCGGTTCTGGCGCTGGTCGTCGGCTCGGATGAAGGACTGGATCGCGGTGGCGGCGGCCCCGCGCGCCCACTCCTCGAAGGGCAGTGGGCGGGTCTGTACGTCGCACCGGTCGGCGGAGCCGAACGCGGCCGAGGCGAAGGCGTCGCGGATCTGTTCGGCGAACAGGTCGTGGGCGGCGAGGCCCTCGCCGGAGATGATCACCCGCTCGGGGCCGAGCAGGTTGGCCACGGTGGCGATGCCGCGGCCGATCGCCTCGCCCGCGCGGGCGTAGGCCTCGCGGGCGCCGGCGATTCCCTGGTGGGCCAGGGCCACGGCCTCGGCGGTGTCGGCGACTTCGAGGCCGGTGGTCTCGCGGATCCGCCGCAGGATCGCGGCATCCCCGGCGATGGCTTCCACACAGCCGTGGTTGCCGCAGTGGCAGGGCGGCCCGGCCGGGTCGACGGTCACATGGCCGATCTCGCCGGCGACGCCGTGCGCACCGGCGACCACCTGCCCGTGCACCACGAGGCCGCAGCCGATGCCGGCGCCGACGGTCACCACGGCGAAGTCGGACAGTCCCACTCCGGCGCCGAACCACTGCTCGGCGACGGTGAGGGCGCGGACGTCGTTGTCGACTGTGACCGGGAGGCCGGTGGTCGCGGCGGCGAGTTCGGCGAGGGGGACGTCCCGCCACTCCAGGAAGGGCGAGTAGCGGACGACGCCGGCGCCGCGGTCCACGTCGCCGGAGACCGCGATGCCGAGGCCGAGGACCGGTATGCCCAAGTCGCCCGCCTCCGACAGCAGTTCGGCCGTCAGCTCGGCGACCGAGGCCAGCACGACCTTGGGGTCGGGGTCCGGGAGCGGGGTGTGCCGGGCGACGCGGATGCGGCAGCACAGATCGGTGAGCACGCCGATGATCTCGTCGCCGGTCACCTTGACGCCGATGAACAGCGCCCGTCCCCCGTCGACCCGTACGGGGTTGGCGGGCCGCCCCAGCGTGGGCCGGGCGGACTCGTCCACGTCCTCCACCAGGTAGCCGGCCTCGATGAGGGGCCGTACCGCCTTGGTGACGGCGGCCGGTGACAGACCCGCTCGCCGGGCCACCTCCAGACGGGTGAGGGGCCCATGGCTGAGGACCGTGGTGAAGATCTGCGAGGCGGCCGGCGTGTTCGCCGGGAACGTCTCGGTGCGGCGGAGCGAGGACATGTGCGGAACCTATGACCCTTAATTTCCGCCGTCAATAAAAGAAGCAGGATTGATTGAAGGAACACCGAAGCCGTCCCCGAGAGGACTCCCACTCAGTGATGGACGCTTGTCCAACTGTGCGTCGTCTGTGGCGATGTGACGGGATGCGAGAAGGTTGCCCCGCATCAAGCTGATCGTTCTCGTAGCAGCAGCGCATCTCGGCTGCACGTCCCGGCAGCACATCGACTCACGTGGAGGAATCCGGATGGTCTCGACAGCGGTGGTCAGAGGTACGGCGGTGGTGGCGGCCCTGGTGTCGCTCCTGGCGGTCCCCGCCCATGCCGCACCCCAGGAACCCGGCACCATCCCGCTCGCCGCCCGGGCGGACGCGCTGCCCGCCCCGGATGTCACGGGCCTGTGGAACGTCCTGCGCACGGCGAGCCGGCAGGGCGCACCCGGTGCGATGGCACGCCTCGACGACGGCGACGTGGCCCACTGGGCGGCCGTGGGCGTGGCCGACCGCAAGACCAAGAGGGCGCTCAGCAACGCCGACCGGTTCCGCATCGGCAGCGTCACCAAGATCTTCTCGGCCGTCGTCCTGCTGCAACTGGCCGATGAGAACAAGCTGAAGCTCGACACGCCGGTCAACCGCTATCTGCCGGGCCTGCTGCCCGACGACCGCATCACGGTGCGCCATGTGCTCAGCCACCGCAGCGGCCTGCACGACTACACCAACGAGATGTTCGCGCGGACGGTTCCCGGCTTCGAGGCGGTCCGCAAGAAGGTCTTCACCTACCGGCAGTTGGTGAGCCGCTCCCTGAGCAAGCCGCGCACCACCAAGCCGGGCGGCGCGTACACGTACTCCAACACCAACTTCGTGGTCGCCGGCATGCTGATCGAGAAGCTGACCGGGCACTCCGTGGCAACCGAGTACCGCGACCGGATCATCGAGCCGCTGCGGCTGGGCGACACCTTCTACGTGCACCCCGGCACGAAGATCCCCGGCCGCCATGCCCGTGGCTATCTCACCCCGGACACCGCGGGCGCGGCGCTGGTCGACGCCACCGAGCAGACGGTGTCCTGGGCGCAGAGCGCGGGCGCGGTCATCTCCAGCACGCGGGACCTCAACACCTTCCTGTCGGCCCTGCTCGGCGGCCGGCTGACCTCCCGCGCGCAGCTGACCCAGATGCAGCGGTGGGTACCGGCGGGCAGCACGCAGGCGTACGGGCTCGGGCTCAGGCGCCGTGATCTGTCGTGCGGGATCTCCGTCTACGGCCACACGGGCGCCGTACAGGGCTACTACTCCTACGCGTTCGCTTCCAAGGACGGCGGGCGCAGCCTCGCCGCGCTCGCCAACGCCTCCAACAACGGCTCGGTGCACGCCACGATGCTGAGCACGCTGGAGTCGGCGTTCTGCGGCAAGCAGACGAAGAAGTCGCGCGGTGCCGCCGGGCCCGCCGACCCGCGCGAGGACGCCGAGTCGGGGAAGGCGTCGGCCGCCGACCTGGGCTGAGGGCCGTACGACGGGTGGGAACCCCCGGGATCCGGTGGGCGTTCTCCGGATGTCCGGCCATCACGGACATCCCCACCGGATCTCGAACCACCCACCAGGACGGCGCGATGAGCGAGTTGGTCCCCGGCGGCAATCTGCCCCTTCCGGGCGGCAGCGTGACCGTCCGGGTGCCCGGCCCTTTCGACGTGTCCGCGCTCGTCACCGACGACAGCGGCAAGGTCCGGGGCGACGCCGACTTCGTGTTCTACAACCAGCCGTCCGCGCCGGGCGCCCGGCTCCAGGGCGACACCCTGACCGTCGACCCGCCACGCCTGCGCCCCGGGGCGACCCGGGTGACGGTCGTCGTCAGCCCGGCCGACCCCGGCACCCCGCTGGGCCGACTGCCCGCACCCGCGCTGCACGTCACCGACTCGGGCGGCCGCCCGATAGCCCGGTTCGCCCCGCCGCGCCCACGCGAGGAGACGGTGCTGCTGCTCCCGGAGCTCTACCGGCGGGGCGGCGGCTGGAAGCTGCGGGCCCTGGGCCAGGGGTACGCGGACGGGCTGGCGGGACTGGCCCGGGACTTCGGGGTGGACGTGATCGAGGACGCGACACCGGCTCCGGCCCACCGCACACCGGTCACGCCCACGCCCACCGTGCCCTCGATGCCCGCCGCCCGGCCGACGATGCACACCCTGGCGGGCGTCGGCGTCCCGCACATCCCCTCCCCCGATCCCGACGGCTTCCTCGGCCTGGTCAACTCCGCCCGCGCGGGCGCCGGTTCGCCGCCCGTCACCCTCGACGCACGGCTCGCCTCCGCCGCGAGGGCGCACGCCGGCGCCATGGCCTCGGCGGGACGGCTCGGCGTCGAGGGGCCGGACGGCGTCTCCGTGTACCAGCGGATCAGCGCCGCCGGATACGTCTACGTCACCGTCGGCGAGCACCTGGTGTCCGGTCCCCGCACGCCGAGCGAGTTCGTCTCGTACTGTCTGCGCACCGACCGCCCCCGCCGCATCCTGCACGATTCGTCCTTCACCCACGCCGCGCTGGCCCACGTCACGAGCGGCCGCTCGGGCGACACGTTCTGGACGGCGCTGTGGGCGAGGCCGCTCACGCCGGGCGATCTGGCCCGGACCGCCACCGAGGTCGTCGACCTGACCAACCGGGAGCGAGTGCGGGCCGGGCTGCGCCCGCTGGCCGTCGACACCGCGCTCGGCACCGCCGCACAGGCCTACAGCGCCGACATGGCGAGCCGCGCCTTCTACTCCCACACCTCGCCCGAGGGGACCCAGCCCTGGGACCGGGCGGCGGCCGCGGGCTCCCGGATGCGCACGATCGGCGAGAACATCGCGTGCGGCCAGCGCTCCCCGGCCGAGGTCATGGAGGGCTGGATGAACAGTCCGGGACATCGCGCCAACATCCTCAAACGGGACTTCACGCACATCGGCATCGGCTTCGCGGGCGGCGGCCCGGCGGGAACCTACTGGACCCAACTCTTCGGCGGCTGACGGCCCGAGAGCGCCGACACGCCGCGATCTAGGCGGAAGGGTCCCGTCCGGGACAGGATGCACGTATGAAGGGTGACCTCTTTTCCAGCGAGCACATGGTCCAGCCGGCCACGGCGCCGGGCATGACGACAGAGAACGCCAAGTGCATCAAGTACGCGGTGAACGGCGAGATGCACGCCCGTCAGGGTGCGATGGTCGCCTACCGCGGCAACCTCCAGTTCGAGCGCAAGGGCCAGGGCGTGGGCGGGATGCTCAAGCGGGCGGTGACCGGTGAGGGGCTGCCGCTGATGGCGGTGCGCGGGCAGGGCGAGGCCTGGTTCGCGCACGAGGCGCAGAACTGCTTCATCGTCGACGTCGACCCCGGCGACGAGTTCACGGTCAACGGACGCAACGTCCTGTGCTTCGACGCGACTTTGTCGTACCGGATAGCGACGGTGAAGGGGTCGGGCATCGCCGGTGGCGGTCTGTTCAACAGTGTCTTCACGGGCCAGGGCAGGCTCGGGCTGGTCTGTGACGGCAATCCGCTGGTCATCCCGGTGTCCCCCGAGTACCCGGTGTACGTCGACACGGACGCGGTGGTCGGCTGGACCGCCGGGCTCCAGACCTCGCTGCATCGCTCGCAGTCCCTCGGCTCGATGCTGCGCGGCGGTTCCGGCGAGGCCGTCCAACTGATGCTGCAAGGTCAGGGATATGTCGTCGTCCGCCCGAGCGAGGCGACACCGCAGAAGCCTCAGCAGCACTGAATCGCCGCCGTGAGGTGATCTGTGCCTCACAGGCAACCCCGTCCGCCCTGCCGACGTCTTGATCGACAACAAGTGGAGCCCTGGCCACCCCTTCCGGCCAGGGCCGGTTTTCAACGCTCTATACACGCCATGTATACCCGTCACGTATACGCACTGCGTATACACAGCGAGTAGACACGGGGTGCATATCGATCGAAAGGCTTCGATGTACGGCAAGGCATTCGCCCCGGAGTACCAGGGGGCCCTCACCACCCTGTCCGTGAACTCGTCGCTCACCGACGTACTGGCCGCCGGCACCGAGCAGTTGAGAGCTGCCGAGCGGGCCGGGCAGCACGGCGAGGCGGCGCGCTCGGGGCTCGCGGTCGCGGAGGCGCACCGCCGGCTGGGGCAGATCGGTGACGCGGACCGGGCGTGGAAGGCGAGCTATCGGGCCGCCCGGGAGGCCGACGACACCGGGGCGATGGCCTGGGCGCTGTGGAGCGGCGGCACGCTCGCCCGGCAGCGCGGGGCGTTCCCGCTGGCCCGGCGGCTCCTCCAGCTCGCGGCGGATCTCGGCGAGCGCGGCGGCGACATCGTCGTACGTGGCTATTCGCTCGCCGGTCTGGCGGAGACCGGCCGCATCCAGGGGGACTACGAGGCCGTCCACCGGCTGCACGAGCAGTTGCTGGCCGAGGCCCGGCGGCGTGGCGAGGCCCGGCACACCGTGTGGGCGCTGGAGGGCATCGCCCAGATCCATCGCAACACCGGCTCGTACGACACGGCGTTCGCGCTGTTCGAGGAGGCGGCCGAGATCGCCGCGCGGGCCGAGGACCGGCGCGGTCACGCCTGGGCGCTGCGCGGGCTCGCGGACATCGTCTCGGTGCGCGACGGCGACGTGGAGCGGGCCCTGGCCCTGCTGTCCGAGGCGGAGGCCTCCTGCCGGGCGATGAAGCTCTCCAGCGCGCTGGCGTACAACCACAAGATGCGCGGCAATGTCCTCTACCGCGCGGGGCGCTACGCCGAGGCCCGCGACCTCTACGAGCAGGCCCTCGCGGAGTTCCGTGAGATGAGCGAGCCGCGCGGGGAGGCACTCTCCCGGCTGGGGCTGGCGAAGTCGCTGGCACAGCTGGGGCGCGACCGCTCCGAGACCGCCGCCGAACTGGCCGAGCTGGCCGGGGTGCTGGAGCGGATCGGGCTGCGGCACGCGCGGGAGATGGTGGCCCGGGCGCAGCAGGAGTTCGGTGTCGACGAGAGCGCGATGGCCGGCGCCGGGGCGGTGGGCGTACGGTGACGGCGCTCCCTTCGGCGCTCCGGACTCCGTCCGACGCCCACCAGCGCGCTTCCACGGCCGCGGCTTCGAGCGACGGCCACCGGCCATCCGCCCCGGTGCGGGCCCACCCCTCGTCGCCTCACGCCCCGGGGGACGCCCGCCAAGTCCTCGAACGCTGCCGCGCCTTGGTGCGGCCCGCGCTGCGGGAGGCGGTCGGGCGGACCCATCCCTGGGTCGCGGAGATGGCCGCGTACTCCTTCGGCTGGTGCGAGGTGGGCGGCACACCGGCCGCCGGCTCCGGCGGCAAGGGTGTACGGCAGGCGCTGGCCGTGCTCGGCGCCGAGGCGGCCGGCGCCCCCGGCCGGGTCGCGGTGCCCGGGGCGGTCGCGGTGGAGCTGGTGCACGCCTTCTCCCTGCTGCACGACGACATCATGGACGGCGACGAGGCACGGCGCCGCCGCCCCACGGTGTGGAAGGCGTACGGCACCGGACCGGCCGTCCTGGCGGGCGACGCGCTCTTCGCCCTCGCCGTGGAGACGCTGGCGGCGGCTCCGAGAGGCCCCGAGGCCGTACGGCTGCTGTCGGTGGCGTTGGGGGACCTGGTGCGCGGGCAGGCGGACGACCTGCTGTTCACCACGCGTCCCTGGACGGGACCGGAGCGGGTGCGTCCGGACGCGTACCGGACCATGGCCGAGCACAAGACGGGCGCCCTGCTGGGGTGCGCCGCCGCGCTGGGCGCCCTGCTCGGCGGCGCGCCGCCCGCGACCGTGGCCGCCCTGGACCGCGCGGGCCGGCATCTGGGCGTCGCCTTCCAGATCGTGGACGACCTGCTGGGCATCTGGGGCGACCCGGCCGTCACCGGCAAGCCCGTGCACGGCGATCTGCGGGAGCGCAAGAAGACCTATCCGGTGCTGGCCGCGCTCGACTCCCCCGCCGCCGGACGGCTCTCCGCTCTCCTGACGTCATCCGCCGACCCCGGCGAGGTGGCCGCGCTGATCGAGCGGGCGGGCGGCCGCACGGCCGCGCTCGCCGAGGCACGGCGGCATCTGGGCGCCGTGGAGGAGGTTCTGGCGGACGTGGGGTTGGATCAGGGGCCGGCCGACGAGTTGCGGTCGCTGCTGGACTTCCTCGTGCGGCGCGATCTGTGAGACCGCGCCGCACGCGCACGGCAATGCCTTTCGCCGCACTCGGGTGACCGGCTTGACCGGGGACGTCTCCCGCGTCAGGGTGCCGAACGGCGCGGAACCCCGCCCCCGCGCCGGAAAGGTGACTGCCTTGATCGGGATCTCCGACGTCGAAGCCGCGGCCGGTCTCATCGCCGGACACGTGGTGCGCACCCCGACCGTGCCCAGCCCGGGCCTCACGGCCCTGCTCGGCGTTCCGGTCACCGCGAAGCTCGAACTGCTCCAGCGCACCGGGTCGTTCAAGGCCCGGGGTGCCACGGCGAAGCTGCTGTCGCTGACCGAGGCCCAGCGGGCCGCGGGGGTCGTGGCGGTCAGCGGGGGCAACCACGGGATCGCGCTGGCCATGACGGCCGCCGCCCTCGATGTGAAGGCCACGGTGGTGATGCCGCGGTCGGCGCCCGCCGGCTCCGTCCGGATCGTCGAGGACGCCGGGGCGGCGGTGCGGCTGACGGACGACATGGACGGCGCGTTCTCGCTCGTCAACCGGCTGCGGGACGAGGGTCTGACGCTCGTCCATCCCTTCGACGACGCCTTGGTGATCGCGGGGCAGGGCACCGTCGGGCTGGAGCTGGCCGAGGACGCCGGTGAGCTCACGGACGTGATCGTCAGCGTCGGGGGCGGCGGGCTCATCGCCGGTGTCGCCGTGGCGCTGAGGGCCCGCCGTCCGGGCGTGCGGATCTGGGGAGTGGAGACCGAGGGCGCCGAAGCCATGTCGCGGGCCCTGGCGGCGGGCGGGCCGGTGCCCGTGGAGCTGTCGTCCATCGTGTCCACGCTGAGCGCGCCGGCCGTGTCGCGGCTGACGTACGACCATGTGGCCGAGTTGGTCGACGAGGTGCTCGTGGTGCCGGACCGGGAGGCCGTGCGGGGCGTGCTCGACCTCGCCGAGCACGCCAAGGTGTGGACCGAACCGGCCGCCGGCTCGCTGCTGCCCGCCGCCCGCCGGGTCCTGGAGCGGGTCGGCGAGGGCGCCCGGCTCGGGCTGGTCGTGTGCGGGGGCAACGCGGCGACTTCGGATGTGCAGCGCTGGGCAGCCGATTTCGACCTTCGCTGAAGGATTCACACTCAATTTCCCTGCGCTTTTCCCGAACTTACTCCGGCGTCAGAATGCAAATGGAAAGTGGCGTCCTTTGGTTGAGGTTTTCGTTGAACACTTCCCGTCGCGCCTCTCGTACTTCCTGTGAGAAATGAGAGCCCGGTGTTCAGCGAGGGATGGCCATGGTCAAGGCGCGCGTCTCCACAGTCGAGTTGGTCGCCGGAAGGTATCGGCTCGTCGATGTCGTCCATCGCGAGACGAACCGCGTCAGCTACTACGGCGAGGACACCGAGACCCAACGCCCGTGCCTCCTCACCCAGATCGGACTGCCCGACGATCCGAGCCCGGACGACCGCCGTCGGGCCACCTCGCGGATCCTGCGCACGTCCGAACGGATCGGGCTGCTGCGGCCCGGCCGGGTGGCCACCGTGCTGGACGCCTTCGAGGAGTCCGAGAGCCTGTGGATCGTCACCGAGTGGCTCGAGGGCACGCCGCTGGGCGAACTCATTGCCCAGCAGGGCTCGTTCAACTACGTACGGGCCGCGCGGATCGGTCTCGAACTGCTCGACGTGCTGGAGGCCGCGCACGTCGCCGGCATCACGCACGGCGAACTGAGCCCCGGGCAGGTGTTCGTGGGCGACGACGGATCGGTCGTGGTCACCGGCTTCGGGCTGGCCGGCGCGACCCTCGCGGCCCGCGTTGCCGCGCCCTCGTACGCCTCGCCGGAGCAGGCCCGCGACGAGCGCATCGGGCCCGCGTCCGATCTGTGGGCGCTCGGCGCGATCCTCTACACGATGGTCGAGGGACGACCGCCGTATCGCGAACGGGACAGTCCGGAGACCACGTTGAAGGGGGTGGACCGGCTTCCGCTGCGCGCTCCGGTGCGGGCCGGCCCGCTCACCCAGGCCGTGCAGGGGCTGCTGCGCAAGGACTCCCGCGAACGCCTGAGCAGACCGGTGGTCCGTGAGGCGTTCGCGCGTGTCCTCAACGAGGACCCCGAAGCGGCCACCCAGGCGATGGATCGGCCCCGGCTGCGCGGACGTTGCGCGGTGGGACCCGCTTGGGGCAGACGCGCCATGGTCTTCGGCACGGCCCTGGCGGTGGTCACCGTCGCGGCCGCCGTCCTGGTCGTGACCACCAGCCGCGACGACGATCCGGGCCCGGCGCCGGGTGCGGCGCCCGCTCCTTCCACCTCGGCCGGGGCGTCCAACGGTGCCGCCCCCTCGGTGACGCCGAGCACGTCCCCCACCCAGGAGAGGACGGAGCCCGCGACGCCCCCCGCCTCGCCCTCGAACACGGCGCTGCCCGCCGGATACCGGACGTACAAGTCACCGGAGGGCTTCTCCGTGGCGCTGCCCGAGGGATGGAAGCCGCTGGCCACCACGCGTGCCGGGGACGTGGCGTACCGCGTCTTCCTCGGCACCGACGGCGACGACCGCCGGCTGGCGGTCACCTACAGCGAGGCGCTCGGCCCGGACCCCGTCGCCGTCTGGCGCGACGACGTCCAGCCCGACTTGGAGGAGCGCACCGGATTCCAGCGGATCGGCGACATCGAGGCGACCACGTACCAGGGATACAAGGCCGCCGACATGGAGTGGCTCTCCGACAAGGACGACGGCACCCGGTTCCGCACCTTCGGCCGCGGTTTCCTCATCGCCGAACACCGCGGCTACTCGCTGCGCTGGACGACCCCGGAGGACGACTGGAACGACGCGGCGAACCAGCAGACCCTGGACGTGTTGCTGCGGACCTTCCGGGTGCCCGGGGACTGAGTCCGGCCGGCGTGAGGGCAAGGGAATCCTGGGACGCGGTCCGCGAAGTCCGTTTCCCCCGCGGTGTTCGAGGCACTCGGTTCACCGGTGAGTACGCACCCGTCGGGGGTGATCACCAACGGTGAGATCGGGACTCCGGCGACGGGGCGGAACAGAAGGCGGCCGATGACGACGCTCGGTGTGGAAGAGGAGTACCTCCTGCTCGACCCGGTCACGGGCCTGCCCGTCCCGCTGGCCGAGAAGGTGCGCGCCGCCGTGGGACTGGCGCCGTTCGTGGCGGACGAGGAAGTGCAGAGCGAGCTGCTCCAGGCGCAGGTCGAGGTGGCCACGCCGGTGTGCGACTCGCTGGAGGAGGTCGAGGGGCATCTGCTGCGGCTGCGGCACGCCGTCGCGGCGGCCGCGGAACGGCACGGGTGCAGGCTGGCGCCCTGCGGGACGTCCCCGCTGCGTCGCAGCCGCCCCGTGGCCGTCACGGACAAGGCCCGCTACCGGGCCATGCGCTCCCAGGCACCGCAGCTGGTGGCCGAGCAGCTGGTCAACGGCATGCACATCCATGTCGCCGTGCCCGGCCGCGAGGAGGGCCTCCAGGTCATGAACCGGCTCCGTGTCTGGCTGCCGACCCTGACGGCCATGTCGGCGAATTCCCCGCTGTGGGACGGCCACGACACCGGTTTCGCCAGCTGGCGCACCGTGGTGTTCGGCCGGTGGCCGGTCAGTGGCATGCCTCCCTACTTCCAGGACGTGCCCGACTACGACCGGCGTGTGCAGCGGCTGCTGAAGAGCGGGCTGATCTCGGACATCGGGCAGTTGTACTGGTTGGCCCGGCTCTCGGCCCGGTATCCGACCATCGAGGTGCGCTGCATGGACGTCCAGCTGCGCGTCGACGACGCGGTGATGTTCGCGGGCCTGGTACGGGCCCTGGTGCGGACGGAGCTCGACGCGGTCGCGGCCGGTACCCCCGCCCCCGAATGCGCTCCCGAGCTGCTCCGGGCAGGCCTGTGGCACGCCGCCCGGCACGGTCTGAGCGACACCCTGGTCGACCTGGACGGCAACACGCGGCCCGTCGGCGAGGTGCTGGACCAGCTCATGCGGCACGTCGCTCCCGCGCTCGACGCGTTCGGAGACACCGGGCGGGTGACGTCGCTGATCCAGCGTCTCCGGCAGGAGGGAACCGGGGCGGACCGACAGCGCGCCGCCGTGGCCGAGGGTGGCTTCGGGGCGCTGAGCGACCTCATCGCGGCGAACTGAGACCGCAAGAGGCCACGCGGGACGGCCTCGACCGGAGCCCTGCGACGCCGTCCCGTTTCGCATCCGCCCCTTCCGTCCCGTTTTCACCGCCTGCCCCCGGGGACTCGGCCCGCATGGTGCAGATCGGATACACGATGATGACCGAGCAGGCCGGTCCCCGGGCACTGGTGGACCACCTGGTCCGCGCCGAGGAGGTCGGTTTCGACTTCTCCGTGACCTCGGACCACTACTTTCCGTGGCTGGACTCGCAGGGTCACGCGCCCTACGCGTGGAGTGTGCTGGGCGCGGCCGCCCAGGCGACCTCACGGATTCCGCTGATGACCTATGTGACGTGTCCGACGTTCCGCTACCACCCCGCGGTGGTGGCACAGAAGGCGGCCACGATGCAGTTGCTGTCCGAGGGCCGGTTCCGGCTGGGGCTCGGCTCGGGCGAGAACCTCAACGAGCATGTCGTGGGCGGTGGTTGGCCTTCGGTGGACGTGCGGCACGAGCGGTTCGAGGAGGCGGTGGAGATCATCCGGGCGCTGTTCGAGGGCGGCCATGTGAACCACCGCGGCACGCACTTCGACGTGGAGTCGGCCCGCCTGTGGGATCTGCCGGACCACCCGCCGCCCATCGGCATCGCCGTCTCCGGCGACCAGTCCTGCGAACTCGCGGGCCGGCTCGGCGACCTGGTGATCGCCACGGAGCCGAAGGCGGACCTGCTGGCGGCGTTCGACCGGCACGGCGGCGAGGGCAAGCCGCGCGTGGGGCAACTGCCCGTCTGCTACGACCCCGACCGGGACACCGCGATCAAGCGCGCCCACTCCCAGTTCCGCTGGTTCGGCAGCGGCTGGAAGGTCAACTCCGAGCTGCCGCACCCGGATTCCTTCGACGCGGCGACCCAGTTCGTCACGCCGGACGACGTCGCCGAGTCGATCCCGTGCGGCGCCGACCCGGACGCCTTCGTCGAGGCGGTACGCCCGTACGCCGAGGCGGGCTTCACCGAGATCGCACTGGTGCAGATCGGCGGCGAGGAGCAGCTGCCCTATCTCGACTGGGCGCAGTCCGCGATGCTGCCGGCGCTGCGGGACGCTCTGGGCTGACCGGGCGCCTGCCGGGGTGCCATAAGCTGCCGGTCGGCACTTCTGCCGTCCGAGCAGCCCTACAGGAGAGTCATCCGTGACACTGGCGTACGTCCCGTCCGAGACGTCCCCCGCGCCCCAGGCCCCGCTGTCCGATCTCGTCGCGCGGGACGCGCGTGAGTTCGGGGTCTACGCGCGGACCGGAGGCTGGGCCTTCGGTCTGATGGTGGCGCGCAGCGTGCGGCCCGGCGGCCAGGGCGCGGGTGACACACCGAAGGTGTCCGCGAAGGAGTTCGCGGAGCTCGCCGGGTGCTCCCCCGACCGTGTCATGCGCTACTACAAGGCCTGGGACCGGGCCGCGGACGACGGGCTCGTCCCGCACTTCGAGGCGCTCGCCCCGGGCCAGGAGGTGGAGCTGCCGGACGCCGACGTGTGGCTCGGCTACTACGTCTCCCGCAGCAGCGCCGGCTCCGAGCGCGGCACCGCCATCGCCGAGGCCGCCGAGGCCGAGGGCATCCGCCCGACCAAGGCCCTGGAGGTCGCCGAGAACCCCACGGCGCTGCGCGCGGCGATCCTCGCCGACCCCTCGACCGCCCGCGCCGCCCGCCAGGCCCTCCTCGACCGGGTGCGCGAGGACCCGGAGCTCCAGTCCGAGTTGGCGCGGGACGTCGTACGCACCGACGACCTGAAGAAGGCCGTCGCCTCCGAGAGCCGGGCGGCCGACCGGATCGGTTACGTCCGTCAGATCGCCGAGTCGGGCCAGATCAAGACGCCTGCCGGACAGACCGTCGACGCGCCCGTCGACCTGCGTCAGGAGGCCGAGCGGCATTTGTCGCTCATCGACGAGCTGGAGGAGGACGAGGACACCGGCGAGTGGGCGACCGACGCCTACGACAGCATGAAGTCCCTGGTCGCCGAGGCGGTGGAGGCCGACCCCGAACTGCGGGTGCAAGAACGGCGGACGAAGTTCTACAACAGCCTCCAGCGGGCGACGAAGGTCTTCGAGGAGCTGACCTTCGACGATGTGCAGGAGTTCGTCGAGGACGACATGGTCCAGCAGCTGGAGGAACTCCAGCAGGCCATCGCCACGTGCATCACGGCACTGCGCGGGGCTCGGGGAGACGAGGGTCGAGCGCAGTAAGGGAGTTCCTTCTTGACTCGTGCCGTCACCGGCCCTGGTGTGGCAGGCGGATGGCACGCTCGCCGGTGCCTGTGTGCCGCGGGGTACGGCCGCCCGAGAGTCGGGCACATACGCCGCCGACGTCTCGCCCGTGACTACGGGACGCTGTAGCCGCCGTCGACAGGCAGGGCGATGCCTGTGACGAAGCTGGACTTGTCGGAGGCGAGCCAGACGACGGCGTCGGCGATCTCCTCCGGGCGGGCGATCCGGCCCAGGGGGTGGGCGGCGCCGAACGCCTTCCGGTCCTCCGCCGGCATGTCCGCGATCATCGGGGTTTCCACCAGGCCGGGGCACACGGCGTTGATACGGATGCCCCGGGCCGCGACCTCGAGGGCCGAGCTCTTGGTCATGGCGACCTCGGCGGCCTTGGTGGCCGCGTAACCGGAGAACCCGGGGACACCCACCAGTGCCGCGCCGGAGGACATGTTCACGATCGCGCCGGAACCCTGCGCCGTCATGTGCCGCAGCTCGTACTTCATCGACAGGAACACACCGCGCACATTGAGGGCGAGCATGTGGTCGAGCATCTCGGTGGAGTAGTCCTTGGTGAGCTGGTACTCGCCGTCGTAGCCCGCGTTGTTCAGGGCGACGTCCAAGCGGCCGGTGCCCGCGGTCGCGTCCCGGACGGCGCGCTCGATCTGGGCCTCGTCGGTCATGTCCGCCACCACATGGCGGGCGGAGCCGCCGGCCGCCTCGATCAGGCGCGCCGTCTCCTTCAGGGTCTTCGCGGTGCGGCCGATGAGCGTCACCAGCGCCCCTTCCGCGGCCAGGGCCAGGGCGGATGCCCGACCGATACCGGATCCGCCGCCGGTGACCAGTGCGGTCTTGCCTGCGAACTGCTGGGTCATCTGCGTCTCATTCATTCGTCGTGTCGCGTCGCGTGCGGGTGGCGACGTGTGGTCAGTAGCGGGTGGGACTGGTCTGAAGCAGGGGCGAGACGATGGTTTCCTGGCCGTCGACCGTCGCGCCGGCGAACGCGAGCATGGCGGCGAGCGTCCTGTTGTTCTCGGCGGGGAAGTTCAAGGTGGGGGCGGAGACCTCGTCGAGGGTCGCGCGCTGGGCATCGGTGAGGGTGACGGCGAACGCGTCGAGGTTGGTCTCCAGCTGTGCCAGGCGCCGGACCCCCACCAGGGTCGAGGTGATGCCGGGGCGGTTGTTCACCCAGTTCAGGGCGACAGCGGCCGGGCTGGCGCCGACCTCGGCGGCGATCTCGTTGAGCGCGTCGATGACGACGTAGTCGTTCTGGCTAGGAGTGCCCACCAGGGCCGAGCGCGCGGTGTCGACCGGTCCGGTCCGTGCGCTGGAGTACTTGCCGGACAGGAAGCCGCTCTTGAGCGGACTCCACGGCAGCACACCCATTCCCTTGGACTGGGCCAGCGGAATCAGCTCTCCCTCCGAGGTGCGCTCGAGCAGGGAGTACTCCAGCTGAAGCGCGACGACGGGAGCCCAGCCCCGGAACTGTGCGAGGGTGACCGCCTCGGCGGTCCTCCACGCCGGCACGTCGGAGAATCCGATGTAGCGGACCTTGCCGCTCGCCACGAGATCGTCCAAGGCACGCATGGTCTCCTCGACCGGCGTCGCGGGATCGAAGTTGTGCAGCCAGTAGATGTCGACGTAGTCCGTCATCAGGCGCCGCAGCGAGTTCTCGAGCTGCTGCACGATTCCCTTGCGGCCGGCCCCGCCACCGTTGGGGTCCTTCGCGTAGAGGTTCCCGAAGAATTTGGTGCCGATCACGACGCGGTCGCGCAGCGATCCCTTCCCGGCGATGTAGTCGCCGATGATCTTCTCGGAGTGCCCGTTGGTGTAGATGTTGGCCGTGTCGATGGAATTGCCACCGCGTTCCAGATAGGCCGCGAGGATGTCCTTCGACTCCGCCGGGCTGGTGCCCCAGCCGTGGTCCTCGCCGAAGGTCATGGTGCCGAGGGTGAACGGACTGATCCTCAGCCCCGAGCGGCCGAGCGTGACGTACGAGTCCAGCGCCATGGTGCAACTCCCGATGTGTCGGATAAGGGGAACCGGCGGAACGGATCGGCCCCGCCACCAGCACTTCCATCCGAACACCGACCGCGTCCCAGCCCTAGGCCAATACGCTCAAAGCGATGCACGATCCGCTCAGGTTCGCCGGGATCGTTCGCCGCCCCGGTGTGGGCGCGTGGTGGAATGGGACGGTGGACAAGCTCGCCGAACTCTGCGCACAGATCACCCGGCTCGCGCCGCGCAACGCCCCGCCGACACGGATCGACGGAGTGCAGGTGTTCGCCACCGACCGGGTGACGGAACCGCTGGGCTCGGTCACCGAGCCGAGCCTGGTCATGGTCGCCCAGGGGGCGAAACGCTCCGTCCTCGGAGAGCGGATCTTCGACTACCGTGCCGGCCAGTACCTGGTGGTCACCCTCGACCTCCCCCTGACCTCACAGATCACGCGCGCCGACGCGGCCGAGCCCGCCCTCTTCTTCGGGCTTCGGCTCAAGCCCGCGGTCATCGCACAGCTCCTGCTCGACGCCGGCACCGCTCCCGGCACGGGAAGGGGAGACGCGGGCGGAGCCATTGCCACGAGCGACGCCGACGACGATCTGATCGACGCAGCAGTCCGACGCCTCCGGCTCATCGGCAACCCCGTCGACCAACGCGTCCTCGCACCGGCGATCGAGCGTGAGATCCATTGGCGCCTCCTGACCGGCCCCCAAGCGGCCATCGTCAGGCAGATCGGACTCGCCGACAGCAGGCACTCCCTCATTGCCCGCGCCATCCGCTGGCTCCAGGCGCACTATGCCGAAGTCATCCGCATCGACGACCTCGCCGCCGACGTCGGGCTGAGCGTTTCCTCACTCAACCGGCACTTTCGCGCCGTCACAGCCATGAGCCCGCTGCAATACCAGAAGCAGCTGCGCCTCCAAAAGGCGCGCATCCAACTCATCGCCGACTCCCACGACATCGCCGCGATCGGGCACGCCGTCGGCTACGACAGTCCGTCCCAATTCAGCCGCGAGTACAAGCGCATGTTCGGCGCACCGCCCGCCCAGGACGCGGCCAGACTCCAGGGAGTGAGCGTCGATGTGATCTGAAGAGCGTCATCGAACTATGTGGCATCAATCAGGGAGGTCCGGCTCGGCGTCATTCCGGCCGGGCGATGGCGGTAGCCGGCCCCGGCCCCCTCGGCGTGGTCCGACCGTCTCCTGCGGACGGTCGTGGACACCCACGGCCCTCACGCGTTCACGGTCACCGACGACCACCCGGGCGCTCTCATCCGGCCGGCGCGCCACCGTTCACTCCGTGTGGTGGCGGCGTGCCCACAGCGGCAGGGCGAACCAGCAGATCAGGTACCAGATGACCACGCCCGTGACCAGCCAGGGCACGAAGTCGTCGTGCGTGGCGACCCGCAGGATCAGCAGAAGCGAGCACGCCGTCGTGGCGAGCAGCAGGATCAGCCCGACGAAGGTCAGCCGGGAGGCCCACTCCACGGCCTTGGGCTTGATGCGCCGCCCGGCCACCAGACGGTGCAGCGACACGGGACCGATCAGTGCGCCGGTGGCGACGGCCCCGAGGACGACGGTCACGATGTAGATCGTCTGGTTCGTGTCGTCGAGGGTGTCGTACTTCGGCGTGAACACGACGGTGAGCAGGAAGGCGAACAGGATCTGGACGCCCATCTGGGCCACCCGGACCTCCTGGATGAGCTCGCCCCACATGCGGTCGGCCCGCTCGTCGGCGGTCTCGTCGCGTCCCGTCCGGCTTTCCACCTCGGTCATGAAGCCCCGAGTAACCCGAAGCCCGAGATCTCAAACGACGACGCTCCGGGAGCCACCTTTCGGCCACCCCCGGAGCGGTCGGCCGCTACCAGCGGCTTTCCACCTGTTCCTTGATCCGCCGGTCATAGAGGTCACGGATGGCCGTGAGCGTGTCCTCGGACAGCTCCGGCAGCGCCGCCGCGGACGCGTTGGCGCGGGCCTGCTCGGGCGAGCGGGCACCGGGGATCACCGTGGTCACGCCCGGCTGCTGGATGATCCAGCGCAGGGCCAGCTGGGCCGGAGTGAAGTCCTCGGGAGCGAGGGCGGCGAATTCGACGGCCGCCTCCACACCGGACTCGTAGTCGACGCCGGAGAAGGTCTCGCCCTGGTCGAAGGACTCGCCGTGCCGGTTGTAGGTGCGGTGGTCGTTCGCGGGGAAGACGGTGTCCTTGGTGTACTTGCCCGACAGCAGACCGGAGGCCAGCGGAACCCGGGCGATGATGCCCACGCCCGCCTCCCGGGCCGCGGGCAGCACCTCCAGGAGGGGCTTCATACGGAACGGGTTGAGGATGATCTGCACACTGGCCACACCCGGCCGGGCGATGGCGGTGAGTGCCTCGGCGCAGGTCTCCACGCTGACGCCGTAGGCCGCGATGCGCTCCTCCTCGACCAGGGTGTCCAGGGCGTCGAACACCTCGTCCGTCGAGTACACGGGCGTCGGCGGGCAGTGCAGCTGGACCAGGTCGAGCCGGTCCACCCCGAGGTTGCGCCGCGAACGGTCGTTCCAGGCGCGGAAGTTGTCCAGGACGTAGTTCTCGGGCAGCTGGTCGACGCGACGGCCCATCTTGGTGGCCACGAGGATGTCCAGCTCGGGCCGGCCGCGCAGGAAGCCGGCGATGGTCTGCTCGCTGCGCCCGTCGCCGTACACGTCGGCCGTGTCGAAGAAGGTCACCCCCGACTCGACCGCGGCGTCCAGTACCGAAAGGGCTTCCTTGTCGTCCACGTCTCCCCAGTCGGCGCCCAGCTGCCATGTACCGAGACCGACGACGGACACCCGCTGACCCGACCTACCGATTGCACGCTCGTCCATGGCGTCAGTGTGTCATTCGCCGGCGGCGGGTGCGGACCGGGCCCCCGAGCACCGCCACCTGTGAATCCTTCACTCACACGGGTGAATCGACCCCGGGGGCAAGCGGTTGCCGTCGGGCAGGTCCCTAGCTTGGGCCTGTGATCGACAGGTTCACCCGCAGGGGCTTCCTCCGCACCGCCGCCCTGGCCGCCGTACCGACGCTTCTCCCGGCGGACCCGGCCGTGGCCGCGCAGGAGTTGCCGGACTTCCCGCCGGCCGTCGCGCTGTACCGCTCGGCCTACCGCAACTGGGTGGGCGAGATCACCGCCGACGGCCTGTGGGCGTGTGCTCCGGCCGGCCCGGACCAGGTCGTCGCGGTCGTCAACTGGGCCTGGCGGCACGGCTGGAGAGTGCGCGCCCGGGGTGCCTCGCACGGCTGGTCGCCGCTGACGATCACACCGGGCACACCGTCGGACGCACCGGTCCTGCTCGTCGACACGACCGCTCATCTCACCGGCGTGTCCCTGGAGTCGCCGACTGCCGTACGCGCCGGAGCGGGCGTCACCCTGGAGGCCCTGCTCACCCACCTCGAGGAACACGGCCTCGGGGTCACGGCCTCGCCGGCGCCCGGCAACCTGACCCTGGGCGGCGCCCTGGCCATCGACGCGCACGGCACCGCAGTTCCCGCACGGGGCGAGGAGCGGCTGCCCGGTCACACGTACGGCTCACTGAGCAATCTCGTGCTGTCGCTGACGGCCGTCGTCTGGGACGAGGGCAGCGGCGCGTATGTGCTGCGCACCTATGGCCGTGACGAGGCGGACTGCGCCGCGCTGCTCACCCATCTCGGCCGGTCCTTCGTCACCGAGGTCGTGCTGCGCGTGGGCGCCGACACCAGCCTGCGGTGCGTCAGCCGTACGGACATCCCGGCCGGCGAGCTGTTCGCCGCGCCCGGCGGTGACGGCCGGACCTTGGCGAGTTTCCTGGACCGGGCGGGACGCGTGGAGGCGATCTGGTTCGCCTTCACCAAGCACCCGTGGCTGAAGGTGTGGAGCGTCTCCCCCACCCGTCCCCTGACCTCGCGGCGGGTGACGACGCCGTACAACTACCCGTTCTCCGACAACGTCCCGCCGCTGGTGGCGGACCTCGTCGGGCGCATCGTGGCGGACGGGGCCTGGTATCTGGCGCCGGTGCTCGGCAACGCGCAGTACGACGCGGCGGCACTGGGGCTGCTGGCGACGCTGTCGGCGGACATCTGGGGGCCGTCCAAGAACACGCTGCTCTATCTGCGGCCGACGACGTTGCGGATCGCCACCAACGGATACGCGGTGCTCACCGGCCGGGACCAGGTGCAGCGCGTCGTCGCGGAGTTCGCCGCCTTCTACCGGGAGCGGCTCACGGCCTACGCCGACCGGGGCCGGTTCCCGGTCAACGGGTCGGTCGAGATCCGGGTGACGGGCCTCGACGAGCCGGGTGACGTCGGGGTGGCGGGGTCGCGGGCGCCGCTGCTGTCGGCGCTCCGGCCGCGCGAGGACCGCCCCGAGTGGGACACCGCCGTGTGGCTGAACATCCTGACGCTGCCCGGGACCCCGTACGCGGAGGAGTTCCTCTGCCAGATCGAGCGGTTCCTGCTGCGTACGTTCGACGGTGAGTACGCCATGACGAGGGTCGAGTGGTCGAAGGGCTGGGCCTACACGAAGGACGCCGCCTGGGCGGACGGCGAGGTGCTGGGGCATGTCGTGCCCGGCGGCTTCGGGCACGACATGTGGGGGCAGGCCGACGCGACGCTGGAGCGGCTCGACCCGCACCGGGTGTTCGGCAACACCTTTCTGGACCGGTTGTTCGAGTGAGGTCCGCTCACTCGCCGGACGTCCTGGCGTGCACGGCGCGCGCAACCCTCGGTCCGAGCCAGCGCTTGACCCGGAGCAGCGTCTGCGAGCGCGTGGCGGCCCGGTCGACGCGGTAGTACAGCTGGGGCGGTACGTGGGGCAGCAGCGGCGAGTGGCGCTGGCCGAGCAGGGCGAACATCTGTTGCGGGGGCAGCTGGATGTAGCGGGGCAGGTTCTCGTACCAGCGGGCGCTGTGGCGGGCCGCGCTCTGGACGGACAACAGGGCCCGTCTGCGCTCGTGTTCGTAGCGGGCGAGGGCCCGCGGGAGGGCGGGTTCCTCGTGCAGGGCGCCGGCCAGCGCGATGGCGTCCTCCAGGGCGAGCGTCGTGCCGGCGCCGATGGAGTAGTGGGTGGTGTGCGCGGCGTCGCCGATCAGGACCAGGTTGCCGTGGTGCCAGGTGCGGTTGGTGAGGGTGCGGAAGTTCCGCCACTGGGCGCCGCCGCCGGCGGAGGAGTGGCCGAGGAGGGGGTGGCCGTCCAGGACACCGGCGAAGAGCTTCTCCAGCAGGGCGAGTCCGTCGGCCTCGTTCGCGGTGTCGAGGCCGAGACCGGTCCAGGTCTCGGGGGCGCATTCGACGACGCAGGTGCTCGACTCGGGGCCGTAGCCATAGCCGTAGCACCAGATCCAGCCGTGGTCGGTCTCGACGAAGGCGAAGGTGAAGGCGTCGAAGACCTTGCTGGTACCGAGCCAGATGTAGCGGTTGCGGCCGGTGTCGATCCGGGTGCCGAAGTGGTCGGCGTGCCGGGTGCGCAGGGCGCTGTGCACGCCGTCGGCCGCCACGACCAGGTCGGCGGCGGGCAGGTCGTCCGGTGTGACGCCGTGCTCGAACGCCAGGCGGACGCCCAGTGAGCGGGCCCGTTCGGCGAGGATCTCCAGCAGCCGGTGGCGGCCGATGCCGTGGCCCTCGTCGCCCGCCTGGCGGGTCGTCAGTTCTCGTACGTGCGCGACGCCTTCGCTCCAGCGGACCGAGCCGGACTCGACGGCGCGCGCCGACTCGGGGTCGTGCTCGTGCAGTCTGTCGAGCAGTGCGCGCCAGTACGTGACGCCCCAGCCGTAGGTGGACCCCTCGGGATCGCGTTCGTGGACGGTGATGTCGTGGGACGGGTCCCGCAGCTTGAGCAGGATCGACAGATACAGACCGGCGGGCCCGCCGCCGACGCAGACGACCTTCACGCAAACCCCTATGAATTACCCGATCCAGGTTATTTCGGATCCGCAGATTAGCAGGGCGCGGCCGCCCCTACGTGGTGTTCGTGATCGCGCCAGTTTCGCCGGGTGAGACACACCACTGGTGACGCGCCCGCCCGCGAAGGATCACCGGAAAAGCCGCCTCCGGGAGAAGGAACTCCCTGTTCCGGCGATAAGGGGACACCAACCGAGCAAGATCGTCTTTGTTCAACTCTGCATGACATGTGGCTACTTGTCCGGATCGCGGCCAACCACTCCGGATCGATTTCGCCCGCTCTCGGCGGGCCCGGTAGGCATACGGAGCCAGCAACCGAACAAACCACCGAAGAGACCCAGGAGGTCCGTATGCCGGAACTCACTCGACGCCGCGCGCTCACCGCCGCGGCAGCCCTCGCCACCGCGGCCGGAGTCCAGCCGGCCATCGCCGCCACCCTCTCCGGCACCGGGCACGACCATCACGGCCCGTCGTCCTTCGACGAGGTCTACAAGGGCCGCCGGATACAGGGCCGGCCCGCCTCGGGCGGCGGACACGAGCATCACGGCGGCGGCTACGCCGTCTTCGTCGACGGGGTCGAGCTGCATGTGATGCGCAACGCCGACGGCAGCTGGATCAGCGTCGTCAGCCACTACGAACCGGTGCCCGACCCGCGCGCCGTCGCCCGCGCGGCCGTGGACGAGCTCCAGGGCGCGGCCCTGCTGCCCTTCCCCGCCAACTGATCAGCCGTACCAGCACTTTGGAGCACGTCCGACCATGACCGTCCGCAAGAACCAGGCCGCCCTGACCGCCGACGAGAAGCGCCGATTCGTCGCCGCTCTGTTGGAGTTGAAGCGCAGCGGCCGTTACGACACCTTCGTCACCACGCACAACGCCTTCATCGTCGGTGACACCGACAACGGCGAGCGCACCGGCCACCGTTCACCGTCGTTCCTGCCCTGGCACCGCAGATTCCTGCTCGACTTCGAGAGAGCGTTGCAGGAGGTGGACGCGTCGGTCGCGCTGCCGTACTGGGACTGGAGCACCGACCGCTCGATACGGTCCTCGCTGTGGGCGCCCGACTTCCTCGGCGGCACCGGGCGCAGCCGCGACGGACAGGTGATGGACGGGCCGTTCGCGGCGTCGGCCGGCAACTGGCCGATCAACGTGCGCGTCGACGGCCGTACCTTCCTGCGCCGCTCGCTCGGCACCGCCGTGCAGGAGCTGCCGACCCGGGCCGAGGTGGAGTCGGTGCTGGCGATGCCGACCTATGACATGGCGCCCTGGAACAGCGGGTCGGACGGCTTCCGCAACCACCTCGAAGGCTGGCGCGGCGTCAATCTGCACAACCGCGTTCATGTCTGGGTCGGCGGGCAGATGGCGACCGGTGTGTCGCCGAACGACCCGGTGTTCTGGATGCACCACGCCTACATCGACAAGCTCTGGGCGGACTGGCAGCAGCGGCACCCCGGCTCCGCGTACGTACCGGCCGCCGGGACACCGAACGTGATCGACCTCAACGACACGATGAAGCCGTGGAACGACGTGCGGCCGGCGGATCTGCTGGACCACACCGCGCACTACACCTTCGACGCGGCCTGATCAGGCGTCGGCCGTACGGCACTCCGGGTGGCCCCAGCCCTGGGCGTTCTTGGCGATGGACTCGCCGGCCGCGTAGCCGCGACCGCAGAGGCAGCGGCCGGGGAACTTGGCCTTGATGGTGCGCGAGGAGCTGCCGTTCTTCCGGGACGCGGACGCCGGGGACCGGCGGCGCGGCACCTTGGCCTGCGGGGTGTCCGGGGAGGGCGGCGGCTCGGGCGAGCCGAGTTCGCTGCCCGCGGACTCCTGCACGATGGCCGCCTGACTGGCTGCGCGGTCGGCGAAGTCGTTCAGCGGGTCGCCGTCGACCTGGTGGGCGGGGACGTAGCGGAACTCGACCGCGCGACCGTCGAGCAGCTCGTCGATGCGCACGACCAGGTCCTGGTTGGCCACCGGCTTGCCGGCGGACGTCTTCCAGCCGTTGCGCTTCCAGCCCGGCAGCCAGGTGGTGACGGCCTTCATGGCGTACTGCGAGTCCATCCGGATCTCCAGCGGTACGCCCGGGTCGGTCGAGGTGAGCAGGCGCTCGAGGGCGGTGAGCTCCGCGACGTTGTTGGTGGCCCGGCCGAGCGGGCCCGCCTCCCAGCGGGCCGGGGTCTCCGTCTCGTCGGCGACGACCCAGGCCCAGCCCGCCGGCCCGGGGTTTCCCTTCGAAGCCCCGTCGCACGCGGCCACAACACGTTCACGCATGGGTCCGATCATGCCATGGACGTGCCGGGTGCCAGGTCGCGGAGTCGGTCAGCTGACGTCGCTGAGCTTGGGCATCTCGCCCTCGGTGGTGGTGGTGTCGATCACCGAGAAGTTGGCGCCCTGTGGGTCGCTCAGCGCGGCGAACCGGCCGAACGGACTGGTCATGGGTCCGAAGCGGAGCACGCCGCCGAGCTTGGTGGCCTTGGCGACCGCGTCGTCGCAGTCCGGGACGTTGAAGTAGACGTTGATCCACGGCGGGATGTCGTACGGGAAGTCCTCGGTCATCAGCATCCGGCCCAGGACCACGTTCCCCTCGCCCAGCGTGTAGAGGCGGAAGTCCATGGTGTCGTCTTCCATCTGCTGCTGTCCGAAGCCGAAGACGGCGGGGAAGAAGGTGTCGGACGTGTTCGGTTCGCGGGTGAAGATCTCCGACCAGGCGAAGGCGCCGGGCTGGTCCATCGTCGTCTCGAAGCCCTGGTGCGTGCCGCTCTGCCACACACCGAAGACCACACCGCCGGGGTCGCGGGCCAGGCACATGCTGCCGAACTCGCCGACCGCCATCGGCTCCATCAGGATCTCGCCACCGTTCTCCCGGATGCTGGCGGCGGTGGCGGCGGCGTCGGAGGAGGCGAAGTACAGGCACCACTGCGACTGGCCCTCCTGGCCCGGCATGGGCGGGACGACCGCGGCGGCGGCCTTGCCGTTCGCATAGGCCTGGGTGTAGTTGCCGTACTCCGTCGACTCCTCGCCGAACGTCCAGCCCAGGACGTCGGCGTAGAAGGTCTTGGCCCCCTCGATGTCGGTGAACATCGCGTCGGCCCAGATGGGGGTTCCCTCAGGTGTTGCGGCCATGGCTGCGGCCCTCTCCCGGATCGCTGGGTTGTCCGGATTCTTACGCTAGTCACCGGGACGACGGGTCGCGCGCCGAATGTCCGGTTACGTTCCAGACTGGGTGGGACGGCGACCGGTCGACGGACGGGGCTCGGCATGGCGGACGGGACGATGCGCGCGTGGTCGGTGGTCGAGCCCGGGCCGGTCGAGTCGGGACCGCTGCGGCTGGTCGAGAAGCCGGTGCCGGTGCCCGGGGACGACGAACTGCTGGTGCGGGTGCGGGCGTGCGGGGTGTGCCGTACGGATCTGCATGTCGCCGAGGGTGATCTGCCGGTCCACCGGGCGGGCGTGACACCGGGGCACGAGGTGGTCGGGGTGGTCGCCGGTGCCGGGCCGGCGGTGGAGGGCTTCGACGTCGGGGAGCGGGTCGGGGTGGCGTGGCTGCGGCGGACCGACGGGGTGTGCGGCTACTGCGAGCGGGGCGCGGAGAACCTCTGCCCGGCCTCGTCGTACACCGGCTGGGACGCCGACGGCGGATACGCCGAGTACACGACCGTCCCGGCCGCGTTCGCCTACCGGCTGCCGGGTGTCCTCGACGACGTGACGCTCGCGCCGCTGCTGTGCGCCGGGATCATCGGCCATCGCGCGCTGCGGCGGGCGGCGCTCCCCGCGGGCGGGCGGCTGGGGCTGTACGGCTTCGGGGGCAGCGCTCATCTGTGCGCCCAGGTGGCGCTGGCCGAGGGCGCCACCGTGCACGTGCTCACCCGCGGGGCGGCCGCGCGGAAGCTGGCGCTCGACCTGGGTGCCGCATCGGCGCGCGACGCGTACGACGCTCCGCCGGAGCCGCTGGACAGCGCGATCCTTTTCGCGCCGGCCGGTGAGCTGGTGCCGGTCGCGCTGCGCGCCCTGGACCGGGGCGGGACGCTGGCGATCGCCGGGATCCATCTGAGCGACATCCCGGCGCTGACGTACGAGCGCGAGCTGTTCTACGAGAAGCAGCTGCGCAGCGTCACCTCCAACACGCGCGCGGACGGGCGTGAGTTCCTGGCGCTCGCCGCCGAGCACCGGGTGCGCGCCACGACGCACACCTATCCGATGTCGCGGGCGGACGAGGCGCTGCGGGATCTCAAGGCGGGGCGGTTCGACGGGGCTGCCGTGCTGGTGAACGACCTGTCCTGAGCCGCCCCCCGGCGCCCGACGGCACGGGCGGAGCACGGCTCGCGCTCCCGTGCGCCCGCCCGTCGGGATGATCGCGACCGGCGTGAGACGGCACGGCCGTGCGCCCTCAGCTTCCAGGGAGGGTTTGCGCCACCCAGGTGGTGAAACCGCCCCCTTCGCGCCGTACCGGGCCCACCACCGGCGCTGTTTGGCTTGTCTCTGCGGCGCGTACGACCCACCCGTGCCACCAGACCGCCGTCATCGCGCCCAGAGGCTGCCGTCGTCAACGACCACTCCGCTCACACCTCTGATCACCCTCCAGGGAGGGATAAGTGTCCGTACCCGAGAGTGCCACCGACTCCGCCCCCGACGACTTTGCCCCCGACGCCCCGCTCACCAGTCTCAGCACCCAGGCGGCACGACAGCTCGCCACCACCACCAAGTCCGAACCCCAGATGCAGGCCATCTCCTCGCGATGGCTGCTGAAGATGCTGCCCTGGGTGGACGTCAAGGGCGGTACCTACCGCGTCAACCGGCGACTGCAACTGCGCGTGGGCCGGGGCCGGGTGCAGTTCGACCAGAACGGCGCCGACGACATCAAGGTCATCCCCCAGACGCTCACCGAACTGCCGGTGCTGCGCGGCTACTCCGACATCGAGGTGCTCAGGGAGGTCGCCGGCCGTTTCCGGGTGCGCGAGGTCCGCGCCGGGCAGGTGCTGGTCGCGGCCGGCCAGCCGATCACGGAGGCCTACCTCGTCGCGCACGGCCGGTTCACCCGGTTCACCGAGGGCAAGTACGGCGAGGAGGAGATCCTCGGCGTCGTCACCGACGGCGACCAGATCGGCGACGAGGCCATCGGTCAGCCCGACCCGCTGTGGCTGAGCTCCATCCGGGCCGAGACCGCCGGTGTGCTGCTGGTGCTCCCGTGGACCGTGGTCCAGGAGATCACCGAGCGGTCGCCCTCGCTCGCGGCGCACCTGGAGGCGTACGCCGAACGGCAGGCGCTGCCCATGAACCGCAAGGGCGAGGCCGACGTCCCCGTGCAGGCGGGCCACATCGGTGAGCCGACCATCACCGGCGGCTACGTCGACTACGAACTCGCCCCGCGCGAGTACGAGTTGTCCCTGACCCAGACCGTGCTGCGGGTGCACACCCGGGTCGCCGACCTCTTCAACAACCCGATGAACCAGACCGAGCAGCAACTGCGGCTGACCATCGAGGAGATCCGCGAACGCCAGGAGTGGGAGCTGGTCAACAACCGGGAGTTCGGGCTGCTGCACAGCGCCGACTACGGGCAGCGGATCAGCACCTTCACCGGGCCGCCGACCCCGGACGACATGGACGAACTGCTGTCCATGCGCCGCAAGACCAAGCTGTTCATCGCCCATCCGAAGGCCATCGCGGCCTTCTTCCGGCAGTGCAACCGGCGCGGCCTGGTGCCCGGCACCGCGAATGTCGACGGGCACGAGATTCCCGCCTGGCGCGGGGTCCCGATCTTCCCGTGCAACAAGATCCCGATCAGCCCGCAGCACACCAGCAGCATCATCGCGCTGCGCACCGGCGAGGGCGACCAGGGGGCGATCGGGCTGTACCAGACCGGCATCCCCGAGGAGCACCAGCCCGGTCTGAACGTGCGGTTCATGGGCATCGACGCCAACTCGATCATCCGCTACCTCGTCACCGCCTACTACTCGATGGCGATCCTGGTCCCCGACGCGGTCGGGGTCCTGGAGAACGCCCAGATCGGCCGGACGGCCGAGTGACCGCTTGGAGCACCCGATGAGTACGACGGCCTCCTCGCCGTCCCTGCCCGGACCACCGAACCTCGCCCGGACCCTCCGGACCCGGCGCGGCGGAGCGATCCCCGGGCTCAAGTACCGGCAGGTCGCCCCGGCCGACCCGGAGAAGGCCGCGGAGGTCGACCGCAGGCTGGAGGAGTGGGCCGGCGGCCTCGACCTGTTCCCACCGGCCTGGTCGGGGGACTTCTCGGGGTTCCAGTTCGGCCGGGCGGTCGTGCTCCAGCATCCGGCGGCGGCCGACCTGGAACGGCTGACCGTGGCCGGGAAGCTGCTGCTCGCCGAGAACATCGTCGACTCCTGCTACTGCGAGGAGGACGAGGGCAGGGGAGCCTCGCGCAGCGGCCTCGGCGGGCGGCTGATCATGGCCCAGTCGGCGCTGGACCCGTACCACGGCCCCGCCGAGTTCCAGGAGCAGTGGGCGCACGGGATACAGGGGGACGGCCCGCTGCGCTCGTACCACTGGGCGCTCAAGGACTACTCCGGTGTCGCCACGCCCAGTCAGACCGACCGTCTCGTGCACGATCTCGCCCGGCTGCACATGGGCTATCTCGCCGAGGCGGCCTGGAGCGAGACGCGGTACGTCCCGCATGTGTGGGAGTACCTGGTGATGCGGCAGTTCAACAACTTCCGTCCGTGTCTGTCGATCGTCGACGCCGTCGACGGCTACGAACTGCCCGAGGCGCTGTACGCCCGCCCCGAGATCCAGCGCATCACGGCACTGGCCTGCAACGCCACCACGATCGTCAACGACCTGTACTCGTTCACCAAGGAACTGGCCTCCGACCCCACCCACCTCAATCTGCCGCAGGTCATCGCCGCCAACGAGCGCTGCGGCCTGAAGGCCGCCTATCTGAAGGCCGTCGAGATCCACAACCGGATCATGGAGGCGTTCGAGGAGGAGTCGGTGCTGCTCTCGGCCGGCTCACCGCTCGTCGAGCGCTACGCCCGCGGCCTGGACGACTGGGTGGCCGGCAACCACGAGTGGCACGCCACCAACAGCCACCGCTACCACCTGCCCAACTACTGGTAGAGCGCGATCGAATGACAGAACGTCACACGCACCAACGCGAGGAGTCACCGTTGACCATCGCCCCCGAAGCCCGCACCAAGGCGAAGTCGGTGCCGACCCAGTCCACGTACCAGACCCGCGTGGCGGACTACTGGAAC
Source organism: Streptomyces sp. NPDC098781 (assembly GCF_044759995.1). Taxonomy (NCBI): domain Bacteria; kingdom Bacillati; phylum Actinomycetota; class Actinomycetes; order Kitasatosporales; family Streptomycetaceae; genus Streptomyces; species Streptomyces sp. NPDC098781. The sequence goes on along the minus strand of NZ_JBIWAK010000001.1, from coordinate 987,752 downwards.
GCCGAGGAGAACCCGGTCAACCTCGAGCTCGGCAAGCTCGACGACCTGTACCACCACCACTACGGCATCGGGGACGCCGACCGCTCGGTGCTCGACGAGCCCGACCCCGAGCTGCGCCGGGAGCGCGTCACCGCCGAACTTCACCGGCTGGAGCACGCCCAGGCCGAACTCCTCGCCGGCCGTCTGGGCCCCCTGTCCCCCGCCGACCGGGTCTTCGACGCCGGCTGCGGGCGCGGCGGCGGCAGTGTGGTGGCGCATCTGCGGTACGGCTGCCATGCCGACGGGGTCACCATCTCCGAGAAGCAGGCGGAATTCGCCAACGCGCAGGCCCGCAAGCGGGGTATCGACGACCGGGTGCGCTACCACCACCGGAACATGCTGGACACCGGTCTGGCGTCCGGGGCGTACGCGGCCTCCTGGAACAACGAGTCCACCATGTACGTCGAGCTGGACCTGCTGTTCGCCGAGCACGCCCGGCTGCTGCGCCGAGGCGGCCGCTATGTGGTGATCACGGGCTGCTACAACGACACGTACGGGCGTGCCTCTCGCGAGGTGTCCCTGATCAACGCCCACTACATCTGCGACATCCATCCGCGTTCGGAGTACTTCCGCGCGATGGCCCGCAACCGGCTGGTCCCGGTCCAGGTGCAGGATCTGACGGAAGCGGCGCTCCCCTACTGGGAGTTGCGGCGCGAGGCCGACCACCTGGTGACCGGCATCGAGGACACGTTCATCGACGCCTACCGCAACGGCAGCTTCCAGTACCTGATGATCGCGGCGGACCGCGTCTGACGGTGATCGGGCGCGCGTCGGCCACGGGTGTTCCGTGGCCGACGCGTGTCTTCCGCCTCGCGCCCGGCCGTGCTTGCCTGGGGAGCCGTTTTCGGTGTCCGGGGCGGGAGTCGCCGTATGCGCAGAGCGTGGATCGTGGGAGTACTGCTGTCCGCCGTGCTGCTCGGCGGATGCGGGGATCCGGTGTCGGGTCCGCCGGCCGAGCCGCCGACGGAGGTGCCGAGCGCCTCCGTCACCACACGGCAGCAGGCTCCCGCCTCGCGAAGTCCCCGCCCCGCGAAGGCACCCACCGTGCTGTATCTCGGGGACTCGCTCGCGATGGAGGCGCAGCAGGTGCTCGGGCAGGAGCTGCGCCGGGAGCTGCGGGCGACGTACCGGAGCGCGCCGTACTCGGGCACGACCCTGTGCGACTACCTGGAGGGCACGGGCAAACGGTCCCTGGTCCCGGCCGCGGACAAGGCGGCGACCCTGGTGCGCACGGTGCGCCCCGACTTCGTGGTGCTCCAGTTCTGGGGCAACGCGTGGGGTTACACGCCGTGCATGGACGGGATCACCCATGGCGCCTCCCCGAAGCGGTACTTCGAGCGGTACGCGGCGGACATGAGGCGGCTCACCGACCAGATCTCCGCCGCCGGGGACGCCCGGATCGTCTGGGTGCTCCAGGGGCCGGACCCGATCACTCCCGACCGGGTCCGACGGGTCAACGACCTGTACGAGGAGGGGGCCGCCGCCTCCGGTGATCTGGTCGCCGACGCGGGCGCGGCGCTGAGCGCGGCCGGGGCCCGCTACTCCTGGGTCCAGTACCTGCCGTGCACGGCGTACGAGCGCGCGCACGGCGAGTACTGCACCCAGCCGGGACGCGACCGCACCGCTCTGCACCGCGACGACGACTATCTGCACTTCTGTCTGGCGCCCACGACCTCCACGCCCAAGCCGTGTCCGGTCCGCTCCCCCGGCATCCGGCGGATCGCCCTGGAGATCACCCGGGCGATCCGCGGCAACGCGTGAGGCGTGGGGCTCACTCGCCCGCGTACGCCTTCTCCAGGGCGGCGATGTCGAACTTGTGCATCGCCATGAACGCCTTGGTCACACGGGCGGCCTTCTCGGGGTCCGGGTCGGTGACCATCTCGTCGAGCCGGTCCGGGACGACCTGCCAGGACACGCCGTACCTGTCCCTGAGCCAGCCGCACGGGCCGGGCTCGCCGCCGTTCTCGGTGAGCTTGTTCCAGTAGTGGTCGATCTCCTCCTGGTTCTCGCAGAAGATCATGAAGGAGGTCGCCTCGGTGAACTTGAACTGGGGCCCGCCGTTCAGCCCGAGGAACTTCTGGCCGTTGGCCGTGAACTCGACGGTCATCACGCTGCCGGCGGGCTGCATCGCCCCTTCGGGATAGCGCGCGACCTTGCCGACGCTGGAGTTCTTGAAGACCGAGACATAGAAGTGGGCGGCCTCCTCGGCCTGGCCGTCGAACCACAGACACGTGGTGAAACCGTCGCTTGCCATGACTACCTCCGGGAGCGTGGATCCGCTGTCATCCGTGTCGACCGATCCTCGCCCCGGAACTCATCGGTCGCAGGGCCCACTAATCCAGGTGGCCGCTACACCGTTCGGAACTAGCATCGCGGTCATGACCTCCTCGCCCGCCGGCCACGGCCTCCACCCCTTCCACATCGACATCCCCCAGAGCGACCTCGACGACCTGCACGACCGTCTCGACCGGACCCGGTGGCCCGACGAGCTGCCGGGGGTGGGATGGGCGTACGGCGTACCGTCGGACTACCTTCGCGAGCTGGTGAACCACTGGCGGCACACGTACGACTGGCGAGCGGCGGAGGCCCGGCTGAACGAGTGGCCGCAGTTCACAACCGAGATCGACGGCGCGCGCGTGCACTTCGCGCACATCCGCTCCCCCGAGCCCGACGCCACGCCCCTGATCATCACGCACGGCTGGCCGGGGTCCATAGTCGAATTCCTGGACGTCGTCGGTCCCCTGACGGACCCTGCCGCGCACGGTGGCGACCCGGCGGACGCCTTCCACGTGGTACTGCCGAGCATTCCGGGCTTCGGGTTCTCCGGGCCGACCCGGGAGACCGGCTGGGAGGCACGCCGGATCGCGGACGCGTGGGCCGAGCTGATGACGCGCCTCGGCTACGAGCGGTTCGGTGCCCAGGGCGGCGACTGGGGCGCGGGCATCTCACGCGAGCTGGGCCGCGTCCACCCTGACCGGGTGATCGGCATCCACCTCAATCTGCTGCCCGGGGCTCAGGCGGCCACCGAGCCGACTCCGGAGGAGCTGAAGGCGCTGAGCGCCGAGGAGGCCGAACGGGTGCTCGCCTCCTGGCGCCGGTGGGCTCGGTGGCTCCGCGACAGCACGGGCTACTTCCACGTGCAGTCCACCCGCCCGCAGACCCTGTCGTACGCGCTCACGGACTCGCCGGTCGGCCAACTCGCCTGGATCGTGGAGAAGTTCCAGGAGTGGACGGACTCCGAGCACCTGCCCGAGGAGGCCGTCGACCGGGATCGGATGCTCACGAACGTGATGCTGTACTGGTTGACGGGCACGGCCGGTTCGTCCGCCCGGGTCTACTACGAGCGCGCCCACGCCGAGGGAGACCGGGTCGCCGCGCCCCACGAACCCTCCACCGCCCCGACCGCGGTGGCGTCCTTCCCCGGCGACCCGCAGATCCCGCTGCGGCACAAGGCGGAGCGGACGGAGAACATCGTCCGCTGGACGGAGCTCGACCGCGGCGGGCACTTCGCGGCGATGGAGGAGCCGGATCTCCTGGTCGACGATGTGCGGGCGTTCTTCCGCCAGCTGCGGGAGGCCTCTGCCGTCAGCTGATCTGCCACGGGCAGAGAGATGCGCCTTCGGGGTCCCGCGAGGTCAACAGTGGAGTCACCGGCATCCATCACCACGAGGAGACCCGATGACTCCACTCTCGACGCTCCAGCCCCGGGCCGAGGAGGGCGACGCCCCGCCGACCCGGTTCGACGACCATCTCGCCGCCCAACTGCTGGGCCAGCGGATCGTGTTCCTCGGGACCGAGGTCACCGAGGCGTCCGCGAACCGGATCTGCGCCCAGCTGCTCCTGCTGTCGGCAGAGGATCCACGCACCGACATCAGCCTGTACATCAACAGCCCGGGCGGGTCCGTGTACGCGGGTCTCGCGATCTACGACACGATGCGGCTCATCCCGAACGACGTCTCGACGCTCGCCATGGGTTTCGCGGCCAGCATGGGCCAGTTCCTGCTCTGCGGCGGCGCGCCCGGCAAGCGGTACGCCCTGCCGAACGCGCGGATCATGATGCACCAGGGGTCCGCGGGCATCGGTGGCACCGCCGCCGACATCGAGATCCAAGCGGAGAACCTGGAGCACAGCAAGCGGACCATGGAGCGGCTCCTCGCCGAGAACACCGGCCAGACCGCGGAGACCATCTCGCGGGACGGTGACCGTGACCGCTGGTTCACGGCCGAGGAGGCCAGGGAGTACGGCATGGTGGACGAGGTCGTCCAGTCCCTCGCGGACGTGCGCCCGGCCGCCTCGAAGCGACGGATGGGGCTGTGACATGGGGAACTACACGATTCCGTACGTCGTCGAGCGGACCACGCACGGCGAGCGCTCCTCCGATGTGTTCAGCCGGCTGCTGTCGGAGCGGATCATCTTCCTGGGCACCGAGATCGACGACGGCGTCGCCAACGTCGTCATCGCCCAGCTCCTCCATCTGGAGTCCTCGGCGCCGGAGAACGAGATCGCGATCTACATCAACTCCCCCGGCGGCTCGTTCACTTCGCTCATGGCGATCTACGACACCATGACGTACGTGCAGGCGCCGATCTCGACGTTCTGCGTGGGCCAGGCGGCCTCGACGGCCGCCGTGCTGCTGGCCGGGGGCGATCCGGGGCGACGGTTCGTGCTGGAGCACGCGCGGGTGCTGCTCGGTCAGCCCGCCTCGGGCGGCAGCCGGGGCAGCATCTCCGATCTCGCCCTCCAGGCCCAGGAGATGGCCCGGATCCGCTCGCAGGTCGAGGAGGTGCTGGCCCGGCACACCGATCACGACATCGCGACGCTGCGCGCGGACATGGACCGCGACAAGGTGTTCACCGCGCCGGAGGCGGTGGCGTACGGGCTGGCCGACGAGGTGGTGAGCCGGCGCCTCGTGCGGGTCTGAGGCGCCGGCGCGGACTCACGCCGCCAGGCACATCCCGTCGTACGAAGAACCCGCCCGGCCGCGGCTGCCGCCCGGCACCCGGCGGGCGGTGACCCGGACGATCTCGCCCTGCGCCAGCGACAGCAGGTCACCGAGGCCGAGCCCCAGGGCGTGGGCGGCGGCCGCGAGCACCTCCGAGGAGGCCTCCTTGCGGCCGCGCTCCACCTCCGAGAGGTACGGCATGGAGATCCGGGCCGCGTCGGCCACGTCCTTCAGCGTCCGCTCCTGGGCGAGGCGTTCACGGCGCAGGACGTCGCCGACCAGGTCGCGCCAGAGGGGTTCCTTGGGCGCGGCTTGCGGCGTCCGCGGGGCTCCGGGCGGTGTGACGGGTGCGGCGGTCGTGGGGCGTTCGGACGGGGGGCTGGTCCTCCCGGGGCGCGTGGCCGGCGGGCGGGCGGCCGGTGGGCGCAGGGGGATGACGCGGGCTTCGTTCGGCGCTTGTTCGCTCACGTCCCCAGCCTAGGAGCGCGCGGCGCGAGGGGAAGGGGTCGGCGTTCCGCCCTGGGGGAAATCCACTGGAGCGCGGCGCCTCGACCACCGAGCACCGCGCGCGGGCCGCTGTCCTCGGGCAGGCCCGTGGGTCATTCGTCGCCCAGCCACATCACGGCCCGGACCCGCTTGCCGACCGGTACCCGCTCCACGGCCACCTCGGCCGCGAGCGCGTGCACGATCTCTAGGCCGTGCCGGCCGACCCGCTCCGGGTCCTTGGGGTAGCGGCGGGGCAGGGCGGAGCTGCTGTCGTACACGCAGACCGTCACCGCGTCGTCCGTGCCCTCCAGGTCCAGGATGTACGGGCCGTTGCTGTGCCGGTCGGCGTTGGTGACCAGTTCGCTGACCACCAGGAGCACCTTGTCCTCGGCGGGTTCGCCGATCGTGGCGCACCACTCGGTCCTGAGCCGGCCCAGGAACAGCGCGGCGAAGGACCGCGCCTCGGCGATGCATCCCGGTTCACCGCTGTAGTGCGCTGCCCGCCTCAGCGGTTCCACGGGCACGTCGAAACCAGTAGGAATCACTGCCCCGTCCACGTGCTCGATCATGCGTTTCTCTCTCGGAAGCCGGCACTGGCCGGATGCTGCTGCACCAGTCCTGTTACCCAGAGCCGGGACTTGCAGTCCAAGTGCAGGTGGCGCTGTACGTCACAGATCCGGTGACTGCGGCGCGGGCTCGCTGGGCGCCGACTCCGATGTGGTGGCGGGGTCCTCGTCCGGGGGTGGCGGGGCGGTCGTCCCGGACGGCTCGGGTTCGGTGGTCGTGGGTTCCGCGGGCGTGGTCTGGGTGGATTCCTCCGGAGTCGTCGGGGTGCTCGGCGGCGTCGGGGTCGACTCGCGCGCCGAGGGGGACGGCGGCTTCGGCCGGTCGGTCGGCCGGTCCTTGTCGCCGTCGTCGCCGCGCGCGCGGGCGATCCAGCCGTCGCCCTCGTCGTCGAAGATGACGAAGACGTTGATGACCGTCTTCGAGGGCACCACCACCACGACGTCCGAGGCGCGGTACGACGGCCAGGAGTCACCCGTCAGCTTCGGTGTGCCCTTCAGGGCGACCGGCGGGGTCAGCGGGTTGCCGCAGGCGCAGCGCACCCGGGGCACCCCCCGGTCGTCCACGAGGACCGCGGTGCCGGCCTGGAGGACGGCCTGGTAGCTGGTCGCGGCGCCGTCGACGTAGCCGTGGTTGGTGACGCGGGTGTCCAGGCGCAGTTGGACCGGGGTGAGCGAGCGGAGGTAGGAGGGGACGTCGGACGCCCCGACGCGGGCGACCGAGGCGAAGGCCCGGTTCTTCTCCGGGGCCGACCGGAGGTGGTCGACCTGCTTCTCCACGTCGCAGGCCGATACGTCACGACTGCCGCCGTACAGGCCGGGCGCGCCGCCGTCGACCCCGCGTACCGCGTTGGCGGGTGCCGACTCGGTGGCCGCGGACGGTGTGGCGGGCGCGGCGGAGCTGTCCTCGGCGGTGGAGTCGGTGAACGGGTCGGGACCGGTCTTGTCCGCGGCCTGGAGGAAGACCTCTCCGCCCGCGCCGGTGCCGCCGTCGCCGTCGCCGCGTGAGAGAACGACCGCCAGGACCACCGCGGCCACCACGACGGCGGCCAGCACCGCGATCCGGGGTGCCGACCGCCACCAGGGGCGGCGGGGTTCCGGGCCGGGCGGTTGCGCGCCGCCACCGCTGGGCGGGGGCTGCGAGGGCGGGCCGGAGGGCGGTTGGGAGGGGCCCGACAGGGGGCCCGAGGGCGGTCCTGTGGGGCCGCCGGACGACGGAGGTTCGACGCTCACGAAGCCTTCTTCCCGAAGCGGATCTGCCGCTTTTGCTGGTATCTGCGGCTTTTCGCAACGCTCCCATTCTCTGTTCCGATCCGGCACCACCCGCAAGCCGACGCGGACGGACCTCCCGGCAGGCGCGGCACCGGGGGGCTGCCTAGCGTGGGCAGGGTGAGCGCGCAGCCCCCTTCCCCTTCGGCCGTGGCCGCCCATGGCTGGGTGCAGGCGGTCGTGGTGGTGCTGGCCGGGGTGGTCGCCATGGGGGTGGTCTCCGCGCTGGGACTGTGGGCGGCCGGGGCGGCGGACCTCCCGGACGGCGCGTTCCCCCGGGTCGTGGCGGCGACGGTGGTCACGGCCGTCGGCGGCACGGTCGAGCTCTCGGGGAGCGTGGGAGGGCTGGCCGAGTCCGATGCCGGGCTGACCGTGATCCCGCTGTCCGTCACGCTCACGGGAGCCCTGGTGCTGGCCGCCGGCTTCCTGTGGCCGCTGCGGCACCGGGCGGTCGCCGGCGCCGCGGAGCTGGCGGGGTGGGCCGGGAGGATCGCCGTACTGTGGCTGGCCGCCCTGCTGGCGCTGGCCTTCTCCGCCCGGCAGACGTTCCGCCTGTCGCTCGGCGACCTCGGACAGGAAGAGCTGGGCGACCTCGGCGACCTGTTCGGCATCTCCCCCGAGGTCGGCTTCACCACGGACGTCCCCGGGACCGTGCTCTTCGGCCTGCTGTGGCTGGCCGGCGTGTTCGTGCTGGCCCTGCTGGTCTCGCGCGGGGCCCCGCTGCCGGGCCGGCTGCTGCGCTTCCAGGAGTCGGTCCGTCCGGCCGCCTACGCCATGGTGGCGCTGTTGCTGGCGTACGTCGTCCTGGGTGTCGTCATCGGGCTGGTCGTCGCGGCGACGCGCGGGCATACGGCCGAGACGTTCGCGGTGATCCTCCTCGGGCTGCCGAACCTGGTGTGGCCGGCCCTGACGATCGGTCTCGGCGCGACCTGGAACGGCCGGGTGGACGGCCCGTTCGGGCTGCCCATGCCGCATGTGCTCGATGAGGTCCTGCGCGGCAAGGAGGTCACCGAGCTGAATCTGGGCACGCTCGCCGAGCACGACGGGCGGGTGTGGTGGCTGGTCGTCGTGGACGCGGTACTGCTGCTGGCCGCCGCGTTCGTGATGGCGAGGCGATCACCGGCTCGGATCCGGGCCTGGCAGCACGCCGTGCACATGGCGGTCGCCCTGGCGCTCACGGTGCTGATGATCTGCCTGCTCGGCCGGATCTCCGCGCACTACGGCCTGTCGGTCCTGGGCATCGGCGACCTCGGCGGAGACCTGGGCGGCGAACTGTTCTTCGACCCCGAGACGTGGTCGGCCCTGGGACTCGCGCTGTTGTGGGGGCTGGTCACCGGGTTCCTGGGCGGGCTGGCGGCGCGACGGGTCCGGCACCGGGGTGAGGTGCCGGCGGGGTCGGTGGGTCGCTGAGCGGGGGGCCGTTCACGGGAGCGTACGGAACACCCCTCACCGCCGGAACACAGGCTCCGCCCAGCGCGGCGGCGGCTTCGGCGCGTTCCTCGCGGAGCGCCCCGGTGTGCCCGGTTCCTGACGCGCGGACTCTTCCCGCAGTGCCGCGACCTTCAGGTCGACCTCCGTCGGCGCGTGACCCTGCCCCGTGCCGCCCGCCACGGCAGCCCGCAGTTCGGTGACGAAGCCGAGGCAGGAGTCCTGGCGCTGGTCGGGGCTCTTGGCGAGGGCCTTGTCGAAGACGGCGTCGACGGGTGCGGCGAGGTCCGGGCGGGCGTCGGTCAGGGGTGGGGGCTCGTCGTACTGGTGGGCCCACAGCAGGGCCATGTCCTCCTCGCGGCGGAACGGCGGATGGCCGGCCAGGCACTCGTAGAGCACACAGGCGAGCCCGTAGACGTCGCAGCGCGCGTCGACCGGCTTGCCGGAGATCTGCTCGGGAGCCACGTAGTCGAGGGTGCCGACGAACTGGCCGACGGTGGTGAAGCCGGTCAGGGACAGGGACTTCTTCGTCAGGCCGAAGTCGGTGAGGTAGACGTGCTCGGGGTGGTCGCTGTCGGTGCCGCGCGCGACGAGGATGTTGCCGGGCTTGACGTCCCGGTGCACCAGCCCGTGTTCGTGCGCCGCGTCGAGCGCGGAGGCGACCTGCGCCGCGATGCGCAGCACGGTTCCCGGCGCCAACGGGCCCTGCCGGTCGAGGAGATGACGCAGGTCCCGGCCGGCCACGTAGCGCATCGCGATGTACAGGACGCCGTCCGTCTCGCCGGCCTCGAAGACCGGCACGATGTGCGGGTGGTCGATCGCGGCGGCCGCCCGGGACTCGTGGGTGAAGCGGCGCCGGAAGGTGTCGTTGCGGGCGAGTTCGGGGGCGAGGAGCTTCAGGGCGACGGTGCGGTCCAGGCGCAGGTCCCGGGCGCGGTAGACGACGGCCATGCCGCCGCGGCCGATCTCGCGCTCGATCCGGTAGCCCGCGACCTGCCGGCCGACGAGTTCGGAGGGCCGGCCCGAGAACAGGCCGGTGTCACGGGCCATCGGGTGTCACGACCTGGGTCGAGGTGTGGTCGGGCTCGTCCTCGGCGCGCGGCCCCTCGTCCGTCGCATAGGTACTCAGCCGGGTGCCGTCGGCGTACACCCACCGCCCGTGCTCGGCGTCGTACAGCCACACCGACTCCCCGTCGACGACGACCCCGATCCGCAGCCCCTGCGTACGGGCGCGGAACGCCTCGCCGTCCAGGCCGCCGGCCGCGAGGTCCTCGACCGCGGAGCGGTAGCCGGCGAGTGCCCGCTCGGCGCGGGCCAGCAGGGGACGCGGGTCGGCGGTGCGGGCGAGCGGGCCGGAGGCGGTGGTGGGCGGGTCCTCGGGTACGGCGACCAGGAAGCGGCCGTCGACCCAGGCCGACCAGCCGTTGGCGCACAGGATGTGCCCCCAGTCGCCACGCCGTTCGACCAGTTGAACCGGCAGCAGCGGGTCGAGGGGCACGGTGGGCCGGGCGGGGTCGGGAGCCTCCCAGGCGGGCATGCCATGCCCGGGGACGACGTGGGTGGGCCGGAAGCCGGGGGAAGTCATCGTCCGGGCCTACTTCCGCATCACGGCGGGTTCGCCCCGACGCAGCAGCCGCGAGACGAGGAACCCGAAGACCAGGCAGAGCACGACCAGCATGGCCACGTTGAGCAGCCACACCCCGACCGAGTGCTCGAACAGCGGATCCTCGGTCAGGTCGCCCGGCACGATCCGGACCAGCCCGACGGTGCCGGCCATCGCGCCGAGCGCCCACCGCGAGGGAACCAGCCAGGCCACCTGTTCGAGGCCGGGGACGCCGTGCAGTTTGAGCAGGGCTCCGCAGAAGACGACCTGGACGATGGCGAGCAGCACCAGCAGCGGCATGGTCACCTCCTCCTTGCGCACCAGCGCGGAGACGACCAGGCCGAGCATCATCGCGGTGAAGGCCAGCAGAGCCACGGCGACGGCGATTTCGACGAGCGGCGGCAGCAGCACGCCGTCGCCGCCGGGAGCGTCGAGATCGACGCCGAGCAGGGCGACCAGGGTGAGCACGACGGCCTGGGCCACGGTGATCGTGCCGAGGACGATCACCTTGGACAGCAGATACGCCGATCTGGACAGGCCGACGGCCCGCTCCCGTTGGTAGATGACGCGCTCCTTGACGATCTCGCGCACGGCGTTCGCCGAGCCCGTCAGGACGCCGCCGACACACAGGATCAGCAGCGCGTTCATCGCCGAGTCCCGGGTCAGCTCGCCGCCCGCGAGGGCGCGGGCCATCGCGCCCATGACGAAGGGCAGGGCGATCATGATGATCAGGAAGGTGCGGTCGGCGCTCAGCGCGGCGGCGTACCGGCGCACCAGTGTGCGCAGCTGGGCACCCCGGCCGCGGGGGCGGGGCGGGCGGCCGACCGCGACCGGGCCGGAGCCGGACCGGCGCGGCTGCGCGGTCGCGTCGGCGATGTACTGCTGGTGGTAGAGCGAGGCGCGGTAGTCGCCGGCCCAGTCGCGTTCCTGGTCGCGCTCGAAGGCCTCGAAGGCCTCCGGCCAGTGCGCGAAGCCGAAGAAGGGCAGGGCCTCGTCGGGCGGCCCGTAGTAGGCGATACGACCGCCGGGCGCCAGCACGAGGAGACGGTCGCAGACGTCGAGGCTGAGCACGCTGTGGGTGACGACGATGACGGTGCGGCCGTCGTCGGCCAGGCCGCGCAGCATGTGCATCACCGAGCGGTCCATGCCGGGGTCGAGCCCGGAGGTCGGCTCGTCGAGGAACAGCAGCGAGGGTTTGGTCAGGAGTTCCAGGGCGACGCTGACGCGTTTGCGCTGCCCGCCGGACAGGCTGTGCACGTGCTGCCCGGCCCGCTGCTGAAGGCCCAGCTCCTGGATGACCTCGTCGACCCGGGCCCGACGTTCGGCCTTGGCGGTGTCCTGGGGGAAGCGCAGTTCGGCGGCATACGACAGGGCGCTGCGGACGGTGAGTTGGGCGTGCAGGATGTCGTCCTGCGGGACCAGGCCGATGCGCTGGCGCAGTTCGGCGTAGTCGCGGTAGAGGTCACGGCCGTCGTAGAGCACGGTGCCGTGGTCGGCGGGGCGCTGTCCGGTGAGGGCGTTCAGCAGGGTGGACTTGCCGGCGCCGCTCGGGCCGACGACGGCGAGCAGGCATTTCTCCCCCACGGGGAAGGACACGTGGTCCAGGAGGGTCTTGCGGCCGTGGTCGACGGTGACGGCGAGGTCCTGCACCTCCAGGGAGATCTCGCCGGTGTCGACGTACTCCTGGAGCTGGTCCCCGACCAGGCAGAACGCGGAGTGGCCGATGCCGACGATGTCGCCGGGGCCGATCGGGGCTGCGGTGACCGGGCGGCCGTTGAGGTAGGTGCCGTTGTGGCTGCCGAGGTCGGCGATCTCGTATGTGCCGTCGGCCAGGGCGCGCAGCTCGGCGTGGTGGCGGGAGACGACGAGGTCGTCGATGACCAGGTCGTTGCCGGCGGCACGGCCGATGCGCACGGTGCGGGTGGGCAGTGGCCGGACGTTGGTGGGCTGCCGGAAGGTGCCGGTGTGTCCCGGCATGGAGACGGCCGAGGGGCGTTCGGGCTCCCGGGTCGGGGCCGGGCGGTCGAGCAGGACCGCGCGCGGGCCGTCGGTGGGGTTGCCGAAGCGGATGACGGTGCCGGGGCCGACGTCCCACTGCTGGACGGGGTGGCCGTCGGTGTAGGTGCCGTTCGTGCTGTCGGCGTCGGCGATGATCCAGCGGCCGGCCTCGGGGCGGAGGACCGCGTGGTGCCAGGAGACGCGGGAGTCGTCGATGACGATGTCGCTGAGCGGATCGCGGCCGACGGAGTAGTCGCGGCCCGGGGTCATCACGGTCGAGCCCGACTCGGTCTCCAGGACGAGTACGGGCGCAGTCGGTGCGACCGAACGCTCCGCCATGCCAGGATTCTATCGATCTGCCCCTGTATGCGCCTGCCTGCGCGAGGGCGCCGGCCGTCCGGACGGGAGGTCAGGCGACGGGTACGACCAGCCCCGGGACGGTCCGCTGCATGCGCAGTGCGTCCACCGACTCGGCGAGCAGTTCGTATTCGGTGGTGTCGTCGCTCACAGCGATGCGCACCAGCCGTCCGGCCGCCAACTCGTCGGCGACCAGTTCCTGCTGGCCGACGTCGCCGCACCAGGTGCGCAGCACTGCGGGGACGTCGGGCACGGTGTCGGCGACCGGGACGAGCGAGCTCGGGGGAAAGTGCTCGGCCTCCGGTCGCGGGTCTAATCGCTCGGCGATCCAGGACGCCCGGTCGCGCAACCACCACAGGGCGAGGGCCAGGGTGGGTGCCCGGTAGGTCCCGAGGGGGACTCCGATGCGCCGCCCGCCGCAGACGCCGTACGCGGTGACATGGCAAAGGAACTCGTCGTGCACGTAGCCTCCCCCGTGGTGCCGTGTTCGCCTGTCGGCGGACCTCGCTTTCGGTGCGGCTCGTGAGCGGTGCGTAAGGGCGTCGTCGCCCCATGTGAAGCGCCCTCGTAGTGAGTATGTTCACTACTGAAACACTGTCACCATGACTTTCCGGCCAGTCTCCTGGCATATTCACAGCATCTGATGGCCGAAATGGGCCGGGTACACGTCAAGCAACGTGGTGAGCGACTCATGACCTCGGGCGTAATCGAGATTTCCGGCGCGGGCGGGCATCGTTGCGGGTGCCGGGTCGCCGCGAGGGGGCTCCGGATCCGCAGCAGTGGTGACGACCTTGATGGAGGCCGATCGCCCGTGTCCGCGAACACCGATCGATACGAGAGCGCCGTCGCCCGCTACTTCGAGGCCTGGAACGCCGGCGAGCCGGAGGAGCTGTCGAAGGCGGTCGCGGCCGCCCGGGCCGGGGGCGGCACCTACACCGACCCGCTCTCGGACGTCGCAGGTCATGCGCAGATCGAGGCGGTGATCGCGGCCGCCCATGAGCAGTTCCCCGGATTTGTCTTCCGGCTGACGGGCGCAAGTGATTACGCCGTAATCACGCCGCGGTCGGGTACCTCGGCTCTGCGGGACACCACCAACCCTCTCGACTGACCAGCACCTCACCCACCGCCATCCCGCGCCCCGGGGGCACCCCGAGGCGCGGTGCACCAGCCGACCCATGCCGGTCGAGGGGACCTCTGGTGGCACGCCGAGGACGGGCAGCGGAACCTCAGCGAGGACTGGTTCGAGAAGCACGAAGTGAGCGCGTACCACTGGACGCAGGACGGCGTCCCGCTTGCCCTCCCGGAGGCCGACCTCCGACGCGACAGCTGGGCTTTCAACCCGCCCATCGCCATCTCTGCTCGATCGCCTACCCGTGCAGTGGCCCGGAAATGCTCACCAGTCGCCCGGCTACTGACGACCGAGGAAGGTGTTGACGTCGGCGGCGAACTCCTTGTGGTGCTGGAAAAGGAATCCGTGAGCAGCATCGGAGTAGATCTTGATCTGGGCGTCGGGCAGCAGGCCGGCCAGCAGATGAGAGTACTTCGGCGGGATCATCGGGTCGCTGTCCCCGTTGGCGACGAGCACCGGCTGCGTGATCCCCTGGAGCCGCTGAAGCCTGGCATGGTCGGGGATGCCCCAGTGAGTCACCGCGTCGTACTGGGCGAGGCGGGTCTGCCACGTGGTGGGCTCGTCATGCCCATCGGTTCGCCCGCCGAAGATGCGGCCGGCTGCGGCCTGACCAGCCTCCTGTCCTGCGGGGGTGCTCGTGAAGAAGACCCTCATGTAGCCCTCCGGCGACGGCTCCTGCCCGCCGACCGCTGCGATGACGTCCGGGTGCCAGCCGTGGATTCCCGTAGCACCCTGCGGCGCTGCGGAGGCCAGGATGATTCGGTTGACCAGGTCAGGGCGGTGAAGTGCGATCTCCTGGGCAACGAAGCTGCCGAGGGAGAAGCCGAGCAGGTCGACCTTGTCCAGGCCCATCGCGTCGACGAACTCGATGGCGTCGGCGGCCATCGCGGCGACCGTGTTCGGGGTACGCCCGCTGCTGGCACCCACGCCGGTGTTGTCGAATGTGATCACTCGGCGCTCCTGCGCCAGCGCGTCGATGAGCGCGGGGTCCCAGTTGTCCAGGTTGCCGCGGAAGTGCTGCAGCAGAAGCAGGGGCAGCGCGGCGGTGCTTGAGCCGACGCTGCGATAGGCGTAGTCCACGCCGTTGTCCGCACTGACAGTCTGCGTCTGGATTGTCGAGTAGGTGGCCATGGGATCTCCACGTGTGAGTTTCGGTGCTTTGCGGCAGCCGGACCGCGCCGCTTTTAGATTACATCTAGCATCTAAAGGGCGTCCAGGTGCCACGCCAGGTGGCGACGCCCTGATCAATCGCGCACAGACAGGGCCTGGCGCGCGGCGTGAAGGAATGCGTCGGACAGCGACGAGCCGTGAGTGGCCCGAGCAAGGAGAAGGGCACCGACCATGGTGGCCAAGCAGACCAGACCATCCTCTTCACCTTCTACGGCGAGCCACTCGGCGAAGTCACGCACGCCATCGGCGTAAACCCGATGCACCGCGGCATCTCCCCCGTCGCGGGCAATGTCCACAGCAAGCCCCGCAGTGGGGCAGCCATCGGCGGCAGCGTCGCGGTGCTCGTCCGACAGATACCAGTCGATCAGGGCCTGGCGGGCGGCGCCGCGCCGCCCCGCATGCGCATCGTCCTGTTGCGCCCGGATCCCCTCCTGCTCGGTGAATGCCCGGGCGGCGGCCTCTGCGACCAGCGCCTCCTTGGAGGCGAACTGCTTGTAGAACCCACCATGAGTCAACCCGACAGCCTTCATCACATCGGCGACGCTGACGTCCGTCCCCTGCTCCCTGAACAGCCGGGAAGCTGCAGCCACCACGCGCTCGCGGTTCTCCTGTGCCTGCGCCTTGGATACGCGCCCCATTGAGAGCTCCCACCCGCTTTAGATGACAAGTGTCACCTATTCTAGGCCGTCAGGGCCGCTGGGCGGATCCCCCAGTCACCTGAGGCGTCGTCGGTCAGCCGGCCGCGCAGGTCGGCGACGCTTCTCGTGCGTCCAGCAGAGCAGGAGGTGACACCGTGACGTAGCGGTGGACCTGCTGTTCGGAGGCTTCTCGTCGCATGCCGGCGGAAGTCCGGCCGGATAGCTGTCGGCAGGCCGGCAGCGTCGGTGGGAAACGTCTGGCGTCGAAGCCAGCATCAGAGGCCCTTCAACTGGGAGCGGCGATACAGGGCCGAAGCATCACGGATGCCTGCGGCGTCGTTGTTCAGCCACCCATTCGGCTAGAGCGAGGGCATGAGCCCCTCGAAAAGAGCATGAACGTGCAGCCGTAGGGACTCACCGACGTATGGGGCACGGAACGCATCGGGGGTGACGACGGAAACCGGGCAGGCCCGCCCCGGCCCGGTGGCGTGCAGATACTCGCCATTGGAGGCAGAGCGTCCCATCCCTGTACCCCACTCGTGCGTTCCGGTGCTCTCGTCCTCCAATTCGGCTGCCTCCTCGTGTGATTGCCTCGCGCACGTGTAGTGCAATGCCAGCCGTCCGTCCGCAGCGCCGGCGACACTGCGGCCAGCGGACACCGGCCCCGAGTGCGTCGAGGTGCGGTAGCAGCTGCCAGTGACTGCATGCCCGAAGGGCAGTGGGCAGCCGGAGGACCACTGCCCTCCAGGCAGGGGATCGGCGCCATCCGTTACCTGATCGTGGGCCCATCACCTGGCTGGCCATACCCGCGGACTCTCCCGCGGGGATTCGCGCCTACACCTTCTGGCGGCACACGCGGGACAAGGACACGCACGGACGCGCGGTCCATGCTTGTGAGCTCACCTCGGCTGGACCTGGCTGTGGGTCACCGCACCGAGGCTTTGTACTCCGGTCGCCAGAACGGAACCGGGCAGCGCCAGGCGTTGCAGGAGGTCTTTCAGGAAGGAGACCTTGGACGCCTGCCGGACGATCCAATACCCCAGCATGCAGCCGAGGGCATTGACGATCACGTCGTTGACATCGGCTCCGCGGTAGTTGTTGAAGAGAACACATCCGAGTACCTGCGCCACCTCGATGGCGAGACTGAACGCGGCTCCGAGGGCGAGGGCTCGCCGCGCGGAAGTGACCTTTCCTGACAGGATTGGGAGCGCCATCCCCAGCGGAACGGTCAGGATCACGTTGGGTATGGCACTCGAGTCCAGGGTGACCAACGGCAGCCAGTTGACCTGGTTGTACCAGACCATGTGATCCGCGTACTTGCCATACATGATCTGGAAGGGGAAGAACGTGAAGCCAAGTACACCTGCGATGTAGATCGCCGTCAGCATCCGGACAGGCACGTACTTCCAGTCCCACCGCGGCCCCGCCTTGCCGCGCGCCGCCCGCAGGGCGAGGAAGGCAAGAAACAAGGCAATCAGGGGCGCGAACACTGGTATCGCCTCAAATCGCAAGTTGACATCGCCCATGTTTGATTCCTCCAGAGTTGTGTGTGACTGCGCCAGCGCCGCCAGGTGGCCGAGCACGCAATCTCCAACGCTTGCGACGCGGGTTTCGCCGGTCGCGTGCTCCCGCCGGGGATGGATGACGAACCGATGACCGGCGCAGATGACCCTTCCGCAACGACGTCGGGAAGCGGATCCGGCGAAAGGAAGATCCTGCGGTGGCCGCTACGACTTTCGGCCGACTGACAGACAGGCTCTCCGTCACGCGAAGGAATGGCCGGTGCCGCGGGTAGCGGGTAACGGGTAACAGCAAGACGGCAAAGGTGGTGCAGCAAAGCGCCGCTCGGGTTCGGAGGCGGGCCCCGATGGGCCGCTCAAACGTGCTGGCGGAGTGGACGTCTGCCAGAGCCGGTCAGAGCCGGCCTTCCGTACCAGCCGGGGCGCCTGCGCGCGACGCACCGCGAGCAGCATCGTGAACTCGGTGAAAATGACCGATGCCGATCATGACATGCTGCCGGTATGACGGAGAGCGGAAGCACCCGTTGGGCGACAAGTCTGCTGGACCGCCCCGCGCACCAAATCCCGCGAAAGACCCATCCAGGGCGGCCGGACAAAGGCCGAGCAGTTTCTGTCGCCGTCCGTCACATGTGGGCACGGACGCGGCCCCTGCTGCCCTGGGCGGCATGGCTGCTCTGGCTGACGGCACTCCTTGCGGAGCTGCGGTACGACTACGGGGCCAATCTGATCGGCTCCCACGGGATGGCCTTCGCCAAGCTGCTCGTCGCTCTGTTCGCCGTGGCCGCAGTCTTCGTCTCCCCCTGGCTCGGTGCCCGGGTGCTGCCAGTGGTCGGAGCACTGGCGGCGGCGGCGTCACTGGTTGTCTCGGCCGTCCTGCGCGGCGGAAGCGAAGACGGGAGCGCCTCCAGCACTGCCCACGGATTCGCCGAGCCGTTCGCGCTGTTGTGGCTGTTGATGCTCATCCCCCTGCGTGGACGGCGGTGGTGGATGTCGTGGGCTGCCCCTCCCCTCATGTGGGCGGCCATCGTGCTCCGGCCGATCGCGGTCCGTGTCGGAGACATGAGCCTCATCATCGCTCTGTTCTTCGCTGTCGGAGCGACGACGGTTCTCGGTGCCGGCGTCGTTTGGCGTCTGATCCGGGTGGATCGGCGGCGCCGGGCGGAGTCACTGCGCATTGAGCAGCGCACGGAGTTCGCGCGCGACCTGCACGACTTCGTCGCCCACCATGTGACCGGCATCGTCGTCCAGGCACAGGGCGCGCTGGCGATCGCCGGGCGACGGCCGGAACTCGTGCGGCCCTCGCTGGAACGGATCGAGCAGGCTGGAGCGGAGGCTCTGACCTCCATGCGGCACATGGTGGGGATGCTGCGCGACACCGGCGGCGGAGAAAAGGAACCGGCTCTCGCACCACTTGCGGGCATCCCCGAGATCCGTGTGCTCGTCGCGGGTTTCTCGGCAGTCGGCGGCGCGCGAGCTCGGCTCGAGCTGGAGGGCAGCTTCGACGATCTGCCCGTGGAGATCACCACCACCGCACACCGCGTGGTCATGGAAGCGCTGACCAACGTGCGTAAACACGCGCACGGTTGCACCAAGGTGCAGGTGTGCGTGGCCCGGTCCGCGGGCGCGGTCACAGTAGGGATCAGCGACGACGGACGGCCGCGCGGGAGCAGCCACGGCTCCGCCGGCGGCTTCGGGCTGAAAGGCCTCGCCGAACGAGTGCGTCTGATCGGCGGCAGTATCCAGGCGGGCCCGGAGGTAGGCGGTGGTTGGGCTGTCGAAGCCACTCTCCCGGCCACCCCAGTTCCGATCGGAGCGCCCCGATGACCATCCGCGTACTGATAGCCGACGACCAAGCCATGGTTCGTGCCGGGTTCGCGATGATCCTCGCCGCCGAGGACGACATCGAGGTCGTCGCCGAGGCCGCGGACGGCCTGCAGGCAGTGGAACTTGCGGAGCGGCACCGCCCCGACATCGTGCTGATGGACATCCGGATGCCCCGCCTCGACGGCCTCGAAGCGCTGCGCCGCCTGGCCCGCCCCGGTGTCGTCAACCCGCCCAAAGTCGTCATCGCTACCACATTCGATGACGACGAGTACGTCTACCGCGCCCTGCGCGACGGCGCCAGCGGATTCCTCATCAAAGACTCCGGTCCCGCCCTGCTGGTCGAGGCCGTCCGGGCGGCGGCTTCGGGTGAGGCGCTGGTCAGCCCCTCCATCACGGTACGGCTGCTGCGCACCCTCAATAGTGCGGCGACCACCCGCCGAACCGCGCACTCCGCACTGTCGACCCGCGAACTGGACTTGGTTCGTTTGGTGGCCCAGGGACTGACCAACGCGGAAGTCGCCACCGAACTGTCGATCACCGTGGGCACGGTCAAGACCCACCTGGGCAACGTGCAGACCAAGCTGTCCGCCCGGAACCGCGTGGAGATCGCCGCCTGGGCATGGGAAACCGGACTCATGAACCGGCACTGACCGCGACTTGTCATGCAACAGCGCTACAGTCCGGCGGCGAGTGCGTGCGCACATCACTGGCGCCGTCACCTACGAGCCTGACCTGCTGGTTCCCTGTCGTGGCCGCAGTTCCGCCGGTCCCCTCACCGCTGGCCTCGGCCCAGGAGGAGAACGCCGAGGCAGAGCACGGCAGCGGCCTGCTCATCGTGGAAGTGGTGGCCAGCACGTGCCAACGGCCGCAGCACGACAGGCTTGGTGGACCTGCGTGTCCCGGGCATGTGAACGGCCTGCCTGCATCCAGCGCTGATGGCCGGTCGTTCAGCGCAGGACGACGCCGAAGACGACGGTGAAGAAGGACTCGAACGCCTTCGACGACTTGTCGGAGCGCGCCGAGACAAGCGCTCCCTCCCAGGCGCCGAGGATGAACCGCGCGATGGTGTCGGCCTCCATGGCCTTGGTGACCTCGCCCGCCTGCTGGGCTTCGGCGATCGCCCCGCTCAGGGCGTTGCACCACTGCTGCAAGCTGTCCTGTACGGCCTTCCGAACAACCTCGCTGTGGTCGGCGATCTCGGTGGCCAGATCACCGATGAGACAGCCCCGGCTGAACCCGTAGGCGAGACTCTCGTCGCGCAGGGCTTCAAAATGCTGACGCAACCGGACGAGGGGCGGCACGCTCGTGTCGCCGAGGGCCGTCAGCCCACGGGTGGCCCCGTACCGCTCCACGGCGACGACAGCCAGGGCTTCCTTGCTCTCGAAATGGTTGTAGAAGGAGCCCTTGGGCGCGCCTGCCGCGCCGGTGATGTCCTTCACCCCGGCCGCGGTGAAACCGAAGATGTGGAACTGCTCGACCGCCGCATTGACGATGTTCTCACGCAGGCTGGCTCTGGCCATCTTAACTCCCAAGGTAATACGACCAACCGTCTCATCATAGCCTGCGACCCTCTAGATCACAGGAGACCTTGCACCGTGTTCCCGCGCAGGGACCACGGCGAGCGCGCGAGTCGGTTCGGCGGCGCCAGTTCACCACTTGCGCATTTCAAGACGACCGGTCATTATCGAGCATCGGATACCCGAGGCCGCCACCGAGAGGCGACGGCGTACACCAGAGAGGACCACGTCATGAGTGATCTCACGGCCCATGTCATCAGGGCGCACGGCGGTCTGGACCGCTATGCCCAGTACGAGTCGGCCACCGTCGACTTCCGCTCCGGAGGGGTGCTCTGGGCCCTGAAAGGCAAGGAGGGAATACTCGACCGTGCTGCCGTCCGAGTCGACCTTCATCGGCAGCACGCAAGTCACTACCCCTTCACCGCACCAGGGCTTCGCTCCTCCTTCACGGCCGACCGGGTGGCCGTGGAGAGTGACGACGGCGAGGTGCAGGCTGAGCGACTGGCTCCCCGGGACGCGTTCGCCGGGCACACGCTCGAGACCCCTTGGGACGACCTGCACGTCGCCTACTTCGCCGGTTACGCGATGTGGACGTACCTGACGTCCCCGTTCACCTTCGGTTCTCCCGGCTTCCGGACCGAGGAACTGCCGCCCGTCGTTGAGGGTGACGAGCAGTGGAATCGGCTCAAGGTCACCTTCCCCGACGAAATCGCCACGCACAGCCGGGAGCAAGTCTTCTACTTCGACCAGGAAGGACTGCTCCGCAGGCACGACTACACCGCAGAGGTCATCAATGCTGGACCGGCCGCGCACTACGCCTTCGACCACAGGGAGTTCGGCGGGATCACACTTCCCACCAGGCGACGCGTCTACCCACTGGGAGAGGACGGGGTGGTGCAGCGCGACATCGAACTCATCACCATCGACATCGAAGACGTCAAGTTCGCCTGATGTCGACATCTGGTCGAGCGGCGTCCATGCTGCCATGCCCCAACGAACGTCAGGCCGGGCTTGGGCAGGCGCGCTGATCACGCTGGCCTGGGCCGCACGGAGAACGCAGCGGCATACATCAAGGAAATAGCCAGCGGTGGCGTGGACTACGCCGTCGACACAACCGGAAGTCGGCTGTCATCCGGTCCCTGCTGGGCCGGCTCGGATCCCGTGGGCACGCAGCTCCGGGTCTGGCCGTGCCGGACACCGAAGCGGCCATCGACATCGGCAGCCTCATAATCGCGGCCGCCGAGATCAGCATGGTCATCAAGGGGCGACGTGGTCCCGCACGCATTCATCTACGACCATCTAGATCGACCAGGGCGGCACAGTCCCCCCGCGCCGTCCGCATACGCAGCGTCGGAGAACGATGGCCGACACCTGGACGCCCAGCACCTCAGTGCCGCTCCGGTCTGCGCGAAGGGCCAGATGACCCGCCGGGTGTACCTCGGCGCGGCCATCCGGTCGCTGTGGTCATCTGGTGCGCCCGACCACACCTGGCTAACGGTCGTCACCCACCGTCCCAGAAGTCTCCCGCCAGGCCCGGGCCGTGGGCCATGACGGGTTCATGGCTGGAGCGCAACGCGTTGTCATCGGAGTCAGCGCCGGGGCGGTGGCGGCGCTCGCGGCTGTGTTCTCCGCGCTCAGTTGGGACCGGGCCGATCAAGTGGCCGGGGTCATCTCGGCGCCGGCGGGTGTGGCCGGGCTGGGGGCCGCCGTGTGGGCGGCCCAGGTGAGCCGGGGCAGCGGCGGACAGGGAACCATCCGTGTGTCTGACACCGGCAGGGCGGTCGCCTGACCCGCCGGGACGGCGACGACCACGACCGCCTCGATCAGGTCGGCTTGGAAAGCTGGCGGCACCTGACCTGGCGCCACCTCCTTCGCCGTATCTGGTCCACCGTCACTGCCAACTCCGACCGCCGTTTGGGATCGTCTCCTTCAGCCGCCGGCTCCGCGGCCGTGGCCGGCTCCGACGTGATCACGCTGGACGCCGAGGGACGGATCACCATGGTCCTCGGCTTCTTCGACCAGCTGCCCGCCGGCGCCTGACCGATGAGTTCTCCGTCTTGCGGCGGTCTTGTCCAGTGAAAGCCGGAGAGACCGCCGCGAACGGAGGACATCATGACCACAGGTGCGCGCGTGGAAGCGGAATTCACCGCCGTCCTGCGCAAGAGCCCGAGCAAGGGCGGCTGGACCTATGTCGTATGGCCGGAGTCCGTCGAGTTCTTCGGCACCCGCGGACTGGTCAAGATCAGCGGGACGATCGACGGACATCCGTTCCGCAGTTCGTTCATGGCCCTCGGGGACGGCACCCACAAGCTCCCCGTGAAGGCGGATGTGCGCCAGGCCATCGGGAAGCAGGAGGGTGACTCCGTCACCGTTCGGCTGACCGAACGGCTCAGCCCTTGAGCACCTCTTCGATGCGGGCCAGCTCCTCCGCGTCGAAGTCGAGGTTGCGGGTCGCGGCGACGCTGTCCTCGATCTGCCGCGCGCTGCTGGCACCGACCAGCGCCGAGGTCACCCGGCCGCCGCGCAGCACCCAGGCCAGGGCGAGCTGGGCCAGGGTCTGGCCACGGGATGTGGCGATCTCGTCTAGCGCGCGCAGCTTGCCGAGCAGTTCCTCGGTGATCGCGTCGGCGTTCAGGAAGGGGCTGCCGCTCGCGGCCCGCGAGTCCTTCGGGATGCCGTCGAGGTAGCGGGAGGTCAGCTGCCCCTGCGCCAGCGGGGAGAAGACGATCGAACCGACCTGGAGTTCGTCCAGGGTGTCGAGGAGTCCCTCTTCCTCGGGGCGGCGGTTGAGCATCGAGTAGGCCGGCTGGTGGATGAGCAGCGGGGTGCCGAGCTCGCGCAGGATGCGGGCGGCCTCGCGGGTCTGCTCGGGCGAGTAGTTGGAGACGCCGACGTAGAGCGCCTTGCCCTGCTGCACGGCGGAGTGCAGGGCTCCCATCGTCTCCTCCAGCGGAGTCTCCGGGTCGGGGCGGTGCGAGTAGAAGATGTCGACGTAGTCCAGGCCCATCCGCTTCAGGCTCTGGTCGAGCGAGGACAGCACGTACTTGCGCGAGCCCCACTCGCCGTACGGGCCGGGCCACATCAGATAGCCGGCCTTGGTCGAGATGATCATCTCGTCGCGGTACGGCGCGAAGTCCGCCTTGAGGGCCTCGCCGAACGCCGACTCGGCGGCCCCGGGCGGCGGGCCGTAGTTGTTGGCCAGGTCGAAGTGGGTGACGCCGAGGTCGAAGGCGCGGCGCAGGATGGCTCGCTGGGTCTCGACCGGGCGGTCCGGACCGAAGTTGTGCCACAGTCCGAGGGAAAGCGCGGGGAGCTTCAGACCGCTGCGTCCGGTGCGCCGGTAGGGCATGTCCGCGTAGCGGTCGGGGTGTGCGGTGTACAACGCGACTCCAGAGGGGTTGGCACACGAGGGGAGGCTCCGCAGAGCCGGTGTTCCGGTTGCCGTCCATGCTGTCGCGACCTGCGTGCAGTGGTCCAACAGGTAAATCAGATGGGATTCAGCGGCTACGCTGCTCAATCATGGAACTGCGCCATCTCCAGCACTTCGTGGCGGTCGCCGAGGACCAGCACTTCACCCGGGCGGCCGAGCGCCTGCTGGTGTCCCAGTCCGGCCTGTCGGCCTCGATCCGGGCCCTGGAGCGGGAGTTGCAGACCCCGCTGTTCGTCCGTACGACCCGCAGGGTGACCCTCACTCCGGCGGGCCGCGCCCTGCTCTGCGAGGCGGAGCGGATCCTGGCGCAGGTGCGGGCCGCCCATGAGGCGGTCGCCGCGGTGCAGGGCGTGCTGCGCGGGATGCTGGCGCTCGGGTCCGAGCAGTGCATCGCCGGGGTGCATGTGGCGGGGCTGCTCGCGGCTTTCCGGCGGGAACATCCGGACGTGGAGATCTGTCTGCGGCAGGCCGGCTCCGGCGCGCTGGCGGAGGAGGTCGCGGCCGGGCGGCTCGATCTGGCCTTCGCCGTGCGGACGGCGCAGGAGGACACCGACCAGTTGCGCGTCGTACCGCTGACCAGCGAGCCGATGACCGTGCTGTGCCATCCGAGCCACCGGCTCGCGACCGCCGGGGCACCGGTCACCCCGGAGGAGCTGGGCGGGGAGGTCTTCGTCGACTTCCACCCGGACTGGGGGCCGCGCCGGGCGACCGATGCCGTGTTCGCCGCGGCGGGCGTGCGGCGGACGGTGTCCCTTGAGGTCAACGACGTGCACAGTCTGCTGGACCTGGTGGACGAGAACCTGGGCATCGCCGTCGTGCCGCGCCACTTCCGGCACAAGCGGCCGGCCCTGACCGCGCTGCCCGTGAAGGGCACCGGCGAGACCGTCTACGAGACGGTGGCCCTGCTGCCGCCGGCACAGGCCACGAGCCCGGCGGCCCGGGCGCTGATGGCCCTGCTGGAGACCGAGGGCGCCTGACGGAAGGGTGCGCGATGGTGGATCCATGCATGCCAAGGACATCCTCATCGACGGGTTCAACCGCATCCAGGAAGAAGTCCACGCCGCCGTCGAGGGTCTCGACCCCGACGCCCTGCACAGCCGCCCGACCCCCGACGCCAACTCCATCGCCTGGCTGGTCTGGCATCTGACCCGGGTCCAGGACGATCACATCGCCGACGCCTTCGCACTCGACCAGGTGTGGCTGACCGAGGACTGGCAGAAGACCTTCGGGCTCGATCTGCCGCGCCACGACACCGGCTACGGCCACACCTCGGCGAAGGTCGCCAAGGTGCGGGTCGACTCCGGTGACCTGCTGACCGGCTACCACGACGCCGTGCACGCGCGGACGCTGGGGGCGCTGCGCGAGGTGGCCGCCAAGGACCTGGAACGTGTCGTGGACGAGCGCTGGGATCCACCGGTCACCCTCGGCGTACGGCTGGTCAGCGTCCTGTCCGACGATCTCCAGCACGTCGGACAGGCCGCCTACGTCCGCGGGCTCGTGTCCTAGGTGTCCGACACCCGCGCCCGCGGGCTGTTTCAGAGTTCGGCCGCGTAACCCGGCAGAACGACGTCCTCGATGAGGGCCTTGCGCTCGTCGAACGGGATGAACGCGCTCTTCAGGGCGTTCACGGTGACCGTGCGCAGGTCCTCGACCGTCCAGCCGGCCTCCTCGACCAGCAGCGACATCTCCCGGGTCATCGTCGTGCCCGACACCAGCCGGTTGTCGGTGTTGAGGGTGACCCGGAAGCCGAGGTCCTTCAGCGCGGTGATCGGGTGCCCGGCTATGGAGGTGGCGGCGCCGGTCTGGAGGTTGGAGGTCGGGCACATCTCCAGCGCTATCCGGCGGTCGCGCACCCAGCCGGCCAGCCGGCCGAGCTTGCCGTCGACGATGTCGTCCGTGATGCGCACGCCGTGGCCGATGCGCTGGGCGCCGCAGATCTGCACGGCCTGGTGGATGCTGGACAGGCCGTCGGCCTCACCGGCGTGGATGGTGAACGGCACGCTCTCGCGGCGCAGGTGCTCGAAGGCGGCCAGGTGGTCGGCGGCGGGGAAGCCGGCCTCGGCACCGGCGATGTCGAAGCCGACGACACCGGCGTCCCGGAAGGCGACGGCCAGGTCGGCGGCCTCGCGCACCCGGTCGAACATCCGCATGCCGCACAGCAGGGTGCCCACGCGCACCGGGGTGCCCGCCGCCGCGGCCTTGGCCATGCCCGCCGCCAGGCCCTCCTGGACGGTCTCGACGACCTCGGCCAGGGCCAGCCCGCCGTTGGTGTTCAGCTCGGGGGCGTAGCGCACCTCGCCGTAGACGACACCGTCGGCGGCCAGGTCGAGGACGTACTCCTCGGCGGTGCGCAGCAGGCCCTCGCGGGTCTGCATCACGGCGAGGGTGTGCTCGAAGGTGGCGATATAGCGGACCAGGTCGCCGGAGTTCGCGGCGTCGAAGTACCAGGCGGCGAGCTCGTCGGGGTCGGTGGTGGGCAGGGTGTGGCCGACCGCTTCCGCGAGCTCCACCACGGTGGCGGGGCGCAGGCCGCCGTCCAGGTGGTCGTGCAGGACGGCCTTGGGGAGGCGGCGGATCACTTCGGCGTCTACGCGCGTAGCGGTCATGGCGTGGTCTTTCCTCGATCGGGCGGTTCGGAGAGGGCGGGAGGCGGGTCAGCCGACAGGCTGGAGCAGGTCCCAGCGGTTGCCGTACAGGTCCTGGAAGACGGCGACCGAGCCGTACGGCTCGTGCCGGGGCTCCTCCAGGAAGGTCACGCCCGCGGCGAGCATACGGGCATGGTCACGGGCGAAGTCTTCGGTGTGCAGGAAGAACCCCACGCGCCCGCCGGTCTGGTCACCGACCCGGGCGCGCTGCTCCTCGCCCTTGGCTCGGGCCAGCAGCAGCGCGGTGCCCTGGTCGCCGGGCTGGACGACGACCCAGCGGGAGCCGTCGGGACGCGGGGTGTCCTCGACGAGCCGGAAGCCCAGGGCCTCGGTATAGAAGCGGATCGCCTCGTCGTAGTCGTCGACGACGAGGGTGACCAGGGCGATACGGCTCATCGGGACCTTCCGGGGCAGGCGGTTGACGGGAGAGGTTATACGTAAAACCTCGGCGGCGCCAGTCATGACCGGGACCACGGTCCTACGCCTGCCGCCCGAGGCGCGAGGAGCCGCCGATCACTAGCGTTCCGGGCATGACGATCATGAAGGAACCGCGCACGGCCGAGCACCGCAAGCGGGACGTGCTGGACCGGCTGGAGCGGGAGACCGACATCTGGGTGGCCACGGCGGACGCCGACGCGGTGCCGTGTCTGGTCGCGCTGTGGTTCGTCTGGGACGGCGAGGCGCTCTGGATGGCCACACGCCCGGGCAACCCGACGGGCCGCAACCTGCGCGCCGGGCGCCGGACCCGGCTCGCCTTCGGCGACACGAGCGACGTCGTCCTCATCGACGGCGATGTGGAGGTCCACGACCGCGACGACGTGCCGGCCGAGGCGGCCGAGGCGTTCCGCGCGAAGACGGGGTGGGATCCACGCGGCGACTCCGCGCGGTACGCCTTCTACCGGGTGCGCCCGCGCGCGGTGCAGGCGTGGCACGGGCAGCGGGAACTGCCGCAACGGCATCTGATGCGAAACGGAACGTGGCTTGTCTGAACAAGTTCTCTGCGTACGTCCCTACGCCATCCAATTCCCGCACACGTGTTACCTAGGGGTAATCCCTGCTGATTTGATGTGCGACGCCACTCAACCCCCTTCGATCACAGGGAGCTCCAGTGACGCTCAACGCACATCGCCGTGCACAGGGTTCGGCCGTGCTCGCCCTCTCGCTCGCCACCGCCGGTCTCGTGGGCGCGGCGCCCGAGGCGACGGCCGCCGAGCAGGCCCCGCCGCTCAAGGTGCTGTCGTACAACGTCTTCCTGTTCAGCAAGACCCTGTACCCGAACTGGGGCCAGGACCACCGGGCCGCCGAGATCGCCAAGGCCCCGTTCACGCAGGGCAACGACGTCGTCGTGTTCCAGGAGGCGTTCGACAACTCGTCCTCGGACGCGCTGAAGAGCTCGCTCGCCGGCCGCTACCCGTACCAGACCCCGGTGGTCGGCCGCTCCAAGAGCGGCTGGGACGCCACGGGCGGTGCCTACTCGGCGACCACGCCCGAGGACGGCGGGGTCACGATCCTCAGCAAGTGGCCGATCGTGCGCAAGGAGCAGTGGGTCTACAAGGACGCCTGCGGGGCCGACTGGTGGTCCAACAAGGGCTTCGCGTACGTCGTGCTGAACGTCAACGGCACCAAGGTGCACGTCGTCGGCACACACGCCCAGTCGACGGACCCGGGCTGTGCCGCCGGGGAGGCCGCCGCGATGCGCAGCCGGCAGTTCAAGACGATCGACGCGTTCCTGGACGCCAAGAACATCCCGGCGAACGAGCAGGTGCTGCTCGCCGGTGACCTGAACGTCGACTCGCGTACGTCGGAGTACGCCTCGATGCTCGCCGACGGCGGGCTGGTGGGGGCCGACGCCCGCACCGGGCACCCGTACTCCTTCGACACGCAGGACAACTCCATCGCCCGCGACCGGTACCCCGACGACCCGCGCGAGGACCTGGACTACGTCCTGCACCGTGCGGGTCACGCCCGGCCGGCGATCTGGAAGAACGACGTCGTCAAGGAGCAGAGCGCGCCCTGGACGGTGTCGAGCTGGGGCACGGACTACACGTACACGAACCTGTCCGACCACTACCCGGTGACCGGGTACACGGGCTGAGTCTCACCGAAGGGCCGGCTCAACCGACCTGCTCGCGGGCCGCGTTGAGCCGGGCCAGTTCGTCGGCGGTCAGGCGCAGGGCGCCGGCGGCCACGTTCTCGGCGAGGTGTTCCGGGTTGCCGGTGCCGGGGATGGCCAGGACGTGCGGGCCCTGGTGCAGGGTCCAGGCGACGCGCACCTGGGCGGGGCTCGCGCCGTGCGCCCGCGCCACCGCGAGCACCTCGTCGTCGTGGGCGGCGGTCGCACCCCGCTCCCCCGCGTCCCCGGCGACGGCGTAGAACGGCACGAACGCGATGCCCTGCTCGCCGCACCGGCGCAGGAGTTCGTCGCCCTCGGGGTCGGGCCGGTCGAGCGCGTACCGGTTCTGCACGCTCACCACCGGCGCGATGGCCTGCGCCTCGGCGAGATGCCGTGGTTCCACGGCGGAGATGCCGAGGTGCCGGATCAGGCCCGCCTCCCGCAGCTCGGCCAGCGCGCCGAAGTGCTCGGCGATGGAGTCCTGTCGCGTGCGGCGCAGGTAGGCGAGGTCCAGGTGGTCGCGGCCGAGCTGGCGCAGGTTC
This sequence comes from Streptomyces sp. NPDC098781, assembly GCF_044759995.1. NCBI lineage: Bacteria > Bacillati > Actinomycetota > Actinomycetes > Kitasatosporales > Streptomycetaceae > Streptomyces > Streptomyces sp. NPDC098781. The sequence continues at coordinate 958,539 of NZ_JBIWAK010000001.1, read as the reverse complement.
TCCTCGACGTGGCCGCGCAGTTGGTCGGGGCGGGCCGCGGTGCCCCAGTCGCCGGAGTAGTCGCGGAAGGGCCCCACCTTGGTGGCGATCACCAGGCCCTCGGGGTACGGCGCCAGCGCGCTGTTGATCAGTTCGTTCGCGGAGCGCGTCGCCGAGAAGTAGAAGGCGGCCGTGTCGATGTGATCGACGCCGAGCTCGACCGCCTTGCGCAGCACCGCGATCGAGCGTGCCCGGTCGCTCGGCGTGCCGTGGTGGAAGGCGGCGCTGCCCGTGAGCCGCATCGCGCCGAAGCCGACGCGGCTCACGGACAGGTCGCCGAGCTTCCAGGGGCCCGCGGCGTCCGCGGTGATCGTTTCGGAGGTCATCAGCGGAGTCTGGCACACGCCACGGGCACACGGAGCGTCAGCAGTAGAGGTTGCCGCCCGGGGAGACGCCGAGGATCGAGGTGAACCGGTTGTAGGCGTCGACGCGGCTCTGCACCTGGGCCGGGTTCTTGCCGTCGCACTCCAGGGAGCCGTTGATGGAGCGGATGGTCTGGCCGAAGCCGGCCTGGTTCACCATGGCGTTGTGGGGGGTCATGGTGCCGGGGCCGGACTGGGTGTTCCAGTACCACAGGCCGGTCTTCCAGGCGACGGCCGACTCGTTCTGCACCCGCCAGGGGTTGTTGAGCAGATCGATGCCGAGCGCGTCACCGGCGGCCTTGTAGTTGAAGTTCCAGCTGAGCTGGATCGGGCCACGGCCGTAGTAGGCGTCCTGGCCGGCGGGACAGCCGTAGGGCTGGCTCCGGTCGCAGTAGTGGGGATAGTTGGCGGTGTTCTGTTCGACGATGTGGACGAGCCCGCCGGTCTCGTGGTTGACGTTGGCCAGGAAGGCGGCTGCCTCCTGCTTCTTCACGGTGTCGCTGCCGGTGTTCGCGAAGCCGGGGTAGGCGCTCAGCGCGGCGGTCAGACCGCTGTAGGTGTAGAACGAATTCCGGTTCGGGAACATCTGGTTGAACTGCGCCTCGCTGACGACGAACCCGGCGGCGGACGCGCTCGGGGCCGGCTGGAGCAGCAGCGCTGCGCTGCCCAGGGTTAGCGAGGAGACAAGTGCGGCTATGCGGCGCCTCGACACAGGATCAACTCCTTTGCGGAGCACGGCCGCACCCGTCCAAGGGCAGGAGGAACCAGCACCTTGTGCGCACGCACCGACGGTGTCGGTCACGGCGTGGGGGCGGCCGTGGTGGGGGGTGTTGGGGAGACACTCAACCGCTTTGGTCTGTACCAGTCAAGGGTGTAGACCAGACAAGGTATAGACCAAAGCCGTGAGAGCCGCGGAGCGCCGCTGGGCCCAACGCGCCTCGACGCTCCGGGATTCGAAGGCACCGGTTCAACGCGCCGCGCGTCCCGCGTACGCACGGACGTCGGCGTCCGGGTCCTCGACCGCGGTGGCCAGTGCGGCACGGGCTTCCTCGTGCGCGGCATGGCGCAGCAGAGCGAGCACGGCGGCCTTGCGCACATCGGCGTCCGGGTCGCCCAGCAGCCCCGCCAGCGACGGAACGCCGTGTTCCGGTGCCGTCCCGCCGAGGGCCTTGGCGGCCCCGGCACGGACCTGCCAGGCCGGGTCGGCGAGCGCCGCCGTCACGGTGGCCAGGAGTGCGTCCGGGAGGCCGAGGACGCCGAGTGCTTCCAGGGCCGCGGCGCGCACCAGGGCGTCGGGGTCGTGGAGCAGGCCGTGCAGGGCGGGGACGTCCCCTTCCCGCGGGGCCAGTGCGGCGAACCCGCGCGCCACGGCGACCCGTACCTCTCGGGCGGTGTCGCCGGCCGCCGCGGACAGAGACTCGGCCGCGTCCACCGACACCAGGGCCCGTACGGCGGCCAGCCGCACATCGATCTCCGGGTCGTGGCCGTGCCCGGCGAACAGCGCCGCGTCCCCGAGCCGCAGGGCCCGCAGGACGTCCAGTGCCGCCGCGCGGACCGTGGGGTCGGGCGACGTCAGGGCCGACACCAGCGGGGCCCGCAACTCACCGTCGGCGGGCAGGACTTCGGCGAGCTCCCTCAGCGACGACGCGGCCGCCGCCCGCACCTGCCCGTCGTGGTCGTGCAGGGCGTGGGCCAGCGCGGGGCCGGCTCCGAGCGGGGCCGTCTCGGTGAGCGCCGCCACCGCGCCGAGCCGCACGGCGGGGTCCGTGTCCTTCAAGTAGGGCTCCAGGGCGGGGAGATCGGGTTCCTCCTCGGTGAGCGCGACGAGTTCGAGGAGCCGTTCCCGGGCGGATTCCGACGAGGTTCCGTGCGTCGTGCCGGTGGCGGGGCCGGCGCTGCCCGACGGTTCGTCGGACGCTGCCGGCGGTGTGTCCGCCCGTCCCGCCGTCGCGGTCGGCAGCGGGTGCACCTCCCCCAGGTGACGGGAGGGGCCGCCGGTGGGGGTGAACTCGGACACGGGGACGAGATACGGATCGACGGGACGCGCGGTGAACTCCATCGCCCCGGTCGGGCTCTTGCGCAGATCGAGGTGGTGCAGCCAGGCCGTGTCGTCGCGGCGCGGATGGTCCAGGCGCTCGTGGTAGAGGCCCCAGCGGGACTCGGTGCGGGCCAGCGAGGACCGGGCCGCCATCTCCGCGCAGTCACGGATGAACGACACCTCGGCGCAGCGCATGAGTTCATGCGGGGTGCCCGCCCCCATGCCCGCGATCTCGTCCCGCATCCGCTCGAAGTGCTCCAGCGCGAGGGAGAGCCGGGCTCCGCTCTTGGGCGGGGCGACATAGTCGTTGACGAAACGGCGCAGCTTGTACTCGACCTGGGGTTGTGGCGGGCCCGTCGGGTTGCGCAGCGGCCGGTAGATCAGCTCATGGGCCTCGGCCAGCTGCGCACGCGGCAACTCGCCCTGGTACGCGGTGTACTGGGCGGCGTCCGCGCCCGCGAGGTCTCCGAAGACGAACGCGCCGATCATGTAGTTGTGCGGTACGCAGGCCAGGTCACCCGCCGCGTACAGGCGCGGCACGGTGGTGCGGGCGTGGTCGTCGACCCGTACGCCGGAGGCGGAGTGTCCGCCGCACAGTCCGATCTCGGAGATGTGCATCTCCACGTCGTGCGTGCGGTAGTCGTGGCCGCGTCCGGCATGGAAGGTGCCGCGGGTGGGGCGCTCGGTGGAGTGCAGGATCGACTCCAGCGCCGACACCGACTCCTCGGGGAGATGGCTGAGCTTGAGGTAGACGGGACCGCGGTCGGAGGCGACCTCGGCGGCGAACTCCGCCATCATCCGCCCGGACCAGTAGTCGGAGTCGACGAACCGCTGCCCGTGCCGGTTCACCTGGTAGCCGCCGAAGGGGTTGGCGACGTACGCGCAGGCCGGGCCGTTGTAGTCCTTGATGAGCGGGTTGATCTGGAAGCATTCGATACCGGTGAGCTCGGCGCCCGCGTGGTACGCCATGGCGTAGCCGTCGCCGGCGTTGGTGGGGTTCTCGTACGTGCCGTACAGATAGCCGCTCGCGGGCAGTCCGAGCCGGCCGCATGCCCCGGTCGCGAGGATGACGGCGCCGGCGCGCACGGTCACGAAGGCGCCCGTGCGGGTGTGGAACGCGGCGGCGCCGACCGCCCTCCCGCCGGCGGTCAGGACCCGCACCGGCATCAGCCGGTTCTCGATCCGGATCCGCTCCCGGTTCTCCCGCCTGCGCAACTGCCGGTAGAGGACCTTCTTGACATCCTTGCCCTCGGGCATCGGCAGCACGTACGAGCCCGAGCGGTGCACTTGCCGGACCGCGTACTCGCCGTGCTCGTCCTTCTCGAACTTCACCCCGTACGACTCCAGGCGCCGGACCATCTCGAAACCCCGGGTGGCGGTCTGACGGACCGTCGACTGGTCCACGATGCCGTCGTTGGCGCGGGTGATCTCGGCGACGTAGTCGTCCGGTTCGGCGCGGCCGGGGATCACGGCGTTGTTGACCCCGTCCATGCCCATGGCCAGCGCACCGGAGTGCCGTACGTGGGCCTTCTCCAGCAGCAGGACGGACGCGCCGCGCCCGGCGGCGGTCAGTGCGGCCATCGTGCCGGCGGTGCCGCCGCCGATCACGAGGACGTCGCAGGTCAGCTCCTCGGCCGAGTCGAGGGAGGGGATCTCCGTCAGGGGGGCGGGGGTCATGGCGGGGCGCCTTTCAGGACGTACGGGGGCCGAGGGAGTCGAAGATGTCGCGGCGCAGAGCCACGGTCGCGGGGTCGTCGCGGGCCCCGCGGTCACGGGGCCGGGGCACCGTCCGCACCCCGGTGAGTCCGCCGTCGCCGAGCAGGGCGACCCGGTCGCCGAGGAACAGGGCCTCGTCCACGTCGTGCGTGACGAAGACGACGGTGGCGCCGGTGCCGTGCAGGGCCTCCACCAGCAACTGCTGCATACCGGCCCGGGTCTGCGCGTCCAGGGCACCGAACGGCTCGTCCATCAGCACGGCGCGCGGCTGTCCGGCGAGTGCGCGGGCGAGCTGTACCCGCTGGCGCTGTCCGCCGGAGAGGCGGTGCGGCAACTGCCGTTCCCGGCCCGCCAGTCCGACCCGGTTCAGCCACTCCCGCGCCCTGTCCCGGCGCTCGGCTCGGCCCAGTCCCCTGATGGCCAGGGGCAGTTCGACGTTGGCGCGGGCCGTGCGCCAGGGCAGCAGCGCGTCCTCCTGGAAGACCAGCGCCCGGTCGGCGCCGGGCCCTGTGATGGGCCGCCCGTCCCGCGTGACCTGGCCGGCGAGCGGCGGCAGCAGCCCGGCCAGGGTGCGCAGCAGGGTCGACTTCCCGCACCCGGACGGGCCGACGACGGTCAGCGTCTCGCCCGGCGCGGCTTCGAGGTCCAGCTCGTGCAGCACGACGGCACGCGGCCGTCCGAGCTGGGCGCCGGTGAGGCCGAGCCGTGCCCCGAACGGCGGCCCGCCGGTCCGCGAGGCCGTGGTCGCGATGTCCGTTCCCGTGCTCGTCATGTGGCCCTCCCCTCACGCCGCGGCAGCCAGTGCGTCAGCCTGTGCCCCAGCAGTTCCACCAGCGTGGACGTGAGCCAGCCGAGCAGGCCGATGCTGACGATGCCGGTGAGGACGCCCGGGTAGTCGATGACCGTGTAGTCCTGCCAGGTGCGGTAGCCGATCCCGTACTCGCCGGAGATCATCTCCGCGGAGATCACACAGATCCACGAGACCCCGATCCCGACCGACAGCCCGCCGAAGATCCCCGGCAGCGCGCCGGGCAGCACCACGGAGGCGAGCACCCTCCACCGTCCGCCGCCCATGGTCAGCACCGCCTCCTCCCACACCGGTGCCAGCGCCCGCACCGCGTGCCGGGTGGCGACCAGCACCGGGAAGAAGGCCGCGGTGAAGGTGATGAAGACGATGCCCTGCTCGTTGGTCGGGAAGAGCAGGATCGCCACCGGTACCAGCGCGATGGCCGGAACGGGCCGCAGCACCTCCAGGACCGGCCCGATCAGGTCGGCGGCCCACCGGGAGCGACCGACGGCCACGCCCGCGGCGACGCCGAGTACCGCCGCCAGCAGGAAACCGGTGACGATCCTGCGCAGGCTGTCGGTCACGTCCTGCCAGTAGGCCCCGTCACCGAGCCGCCGCCCGAACTCCCGGGCCACGTCGGTGACGGACGGGAACTGGTCGAAGCGCAGCCACAGCTGGACGTCGAGCGTGGTGAGCAACTGCCACAGCGCGAGCGCCGCGAGCAGTGACAGGACGCGGACGACGGGCCGGAACCGGTGTGCGCGCCGTACGGGCACCGGGGCACGCGTCGGAGTGGTCAGCGCGGTCATGAGGCGTGCCCCAGTGCGGCCGAGTAGGAGACGGTCCGGGCGCCGGGGTGGGCCTGGATGAACGCGCGGGCGGCGGAGGCGGTGACGAAGGGGCTCAGCTCCTGGCCGTGCCGGACCCAGACGGCCCGGTCCGCGTACCAGCGGGTGCCGGTGGTGGCGTCCGGGACGTAGGCGGCGCGCACCCGGCCCTTGTGCGCGGCCACGAATCGCAACAGCGCGGCGGGCGATTCGAACGCCCGGGTGCGGTCCTCGCCCTTGAGCCAGACCTCGCCGCCGGAGGGTTCGGGGGCGGCGGCGAGCTGCTTCGGGTACGCGCTGCCGAGCACCCGTTTCAGCGGGCCGTCGTCGACGAAGGCGTCCACGTCCACGTCGCCCACGAGCTTCGCCGAACGCAGCACCGGGACGTCCTTCTTGAGCGCGGCGACGAGGCCGGGCTTGAGGGCGGGATCGAAGGTGGCGATGCCGCCCCTGCCGTTGTAGAGGTAGACGACCTCGGGAGGCAGACCGGTGGCGGCGGCGACCTTCTCGGCGGCCTGGACGGGGTGATCGTTCAGATAGCGCGTGGCCTCGATCTGCGCGGTGAGGAAGGCGTCGAGCACCTTCGGCCGCTGCTCGGCGAAGTCCTCGCGGACCGTGACGCCGTGGAAGGTCGGCAGGTTCAGCTCCGCCCCGTCGTACAGCGCCTTCGCCTTGCCCTGGAACGCGAGCAGCCCGGGCCAGGCCACGAATTGCGAGAGGGCGTCGGCGCTGCCGGCCTGGAGTGCCGAAGCGCCCACCGACGGCTGCTGGTTGAGCTTGCGGATGTCCTCGTCCGGGTCGAGCCCGGCCTGCTGGAGGGCCCGTACGAGGGTCCCGTCGGCCGCCGAGCCGACGCTGGTGGACACCCTCTTGCCCCGCAGGTCCTTCAGCGACCCGAGCGTGGACTGCGGGGCGGTGACCACGGTGTTGAGGGCGCCGCGCAGGTTGTAGCCGGTCACGGACACGAGCCGGGTGGGGCGGTTCAGCTGCTCGCCCCGGGCGGCGTTGATGAGCAGCGGGAAGTCGCCCATGGAACCGATGTCGGTCTTCCCGGCGGTCATCTGGGCGGTGATCGGGGCGCCGGTGGCGTAGTCCTGCCAGTCGACCTTGTAGGTGATGCCGTCGCGCTCGCCCTGTGCGGCGAGTTCGCGTTCGAAGTAGCCGAGGGAGCGCAGCAGGGTGCCCGCGGTGACGGTGTTGATGGTCTTGGACTGGTAGCCGACGGTGACGGTGACGTGGGTGGCGTCGCCGGCGGACGCGTCGCCGCACCCGGTGAGGAGGGTGCCGAGGAGGGCGGTGGAGAGCAGGGCGGCGGGGGTCGTGTGCTTCTTCGCGGGCGTGCGTTTCATCGCGCGGGCGCGTTTCATCGGTGGCCTTTCACCGCAGCAGGTAGGGCATGTTGACCGTGACGGCCCCGGTGGGGCAGCGTGCGGCACACGGGCCGCAGTACCAGCACTCGTCGACGTGCATGTACGCCTTGCCGCTGTCGGGGTGGATCGCCAGGGAGTCAAGCGGACACATGTCGACGCAGAGCGTGCAGCCGTCGATGCACTTCGACTCGTCCACGGTCACGGGCACGTCGGCCCGCTGGGGCACCAAGGGCATGGCTGTCTCCAGTGAGGTACTGCTCGGGGCGGGAGAAACGCCTCGCGGGATCGCGAGGGCGTTCAGAGGGAGCGGCGCAGCAGGCCGCTCATCGCGATCCGGTCCCCGCGGAACCGGATGAACTCCAGGTCCACGGGCCTGCCGTCGCACAGGTGGGTGAGGCGCTCCAGCATCAGTACGGCGGTGCCGCGCGGCGCCTGGAGCACGGTGGCGGAGTGCGCGTCGGCGTTGACGGCCTCCAGGGTGATCTCCGCGTGTCCGAGTGGTTGCCCGGTGGTCTGCTCCAGCAGCCGGAAGACGTCGGTGTTCTCCAGGTCGGCGCCGATCAGTTCGCCGCCGATGTCCAGCGGCAGATAGGTGAGGTCGAGCGAGAGCGGCAGCCCGTTGAGGCTGCGCAGCCGCTCGATGTAGAGCACGTCGGTGCCGGTGGGCAGGCGCAGTCGTGCGGCCACGGGTGCCGGCGCGGAGACGGGGCCCATGGTGCGTACCTCGTTGGTGACCCGGCCGTGTTCCCGCAGGGTTTCCGCGAGTCCCATCAGCCGGTCGAGGCCGTGCGGGTACTTCTCGGCGACGACGACAGTGCCGACGCCGGGCTGCCGTTCGACGAGCTGCTCTGCGCGCAGCAGGTCCAGGGCGTGCCGGACGGTGTTGCGGGACACCTGGTAGTCGGCGGCGAGCACGTCCTCGTGGGGCAGCGCGCCGCTGGGAAATCCTCCGGTCAGGACCAGGTGCCGCAGCAGATCCGCGAGCTGCCGCGCCCGGTCCGCACGCAGCCGTCGGCGGCGTGCGGCGGCGAGCGGCGCGGTGTGCTCGCGGGTTCGTTCGGCTGGCATGCGGTGACCATACCGACGGTGTCCGCCCAGTGGTGTTACTGCGTCATTGCGCCACCTGAGTACCCTTCACCTCGCCTGTGACCTGGCACTTCTCGGGCGAGGGACGCACATTCGCCACTACTGCCGCAAGGCTCACCCACCGACGAGCTCCCCGCGCCGGCGTTCGAGGTAGCCGCGCTCGGCCGGGTTCTGCGTGAGCTCGACGGCCCTCTCGTACGCCCGTACCGCTTCCGTGCCACGGCCGAGGCGGCGCAGCAGGTCCGCGCGGACGGCGTGGAAGACGTGGTAGGTGTCGAGGTCCAGCGCGTCCACGAGGTCGAGCGCCGGGGCCGGGCCCTCGACCTCGGCCACGGCTACCGCCCGGTTCAGGGCCACGACCGGGCTGGGGGCGACGGCCATCAGGTGGTCGTAGAGCTGTCGGATCTGTTCCCAGTCGGTGTCCCGCGCGGTCGGTGCGTCACTGTGCACGGCCTGGATCGCCGCCTGGAGCTGGTACGGCCCCGGCTTCCCCCGGCGCAGGCATCGGCGGACGAGCGACTGGCCCTCGGCGACGAGGTCACGGTCCCAGAGGCCCCGGTCCTGCTCCGGCAGCGGCACGAGCGTGCCGTGCTCGTCCTGCCGGGCGGGCCGGCGGGACTCGACCAGGAGCATGAGCGCGAGCAGCCCGGTCGCCTCGGGCTCGTCCGGCATGAGTTCGGCCAGCAGACGGCCGAGGCGTACGGCCTCCGCACACAGGGCCGCGTCACCCTCGTACCCCTGGTTGAAGATCAGGTAGACGACGGCCAGCACTCCGCTGAGCCGGTCCGGCAGGTCGGCGTCGCGGGGCACGCGGTACGGGATGCCGGCGTCGCGGATCTTCGCCTTGGCCCGCACCAGGCGTTGCGCCATGGTCGGTTCGGGCACCAGGAAGGCCCGGGCGATCTGAGCGGTGGTCAGACCGCCGAGCAGCCGCAGCGTGAGCGCGACCCTTGCCTGGACGGCCAGGGCGGGGTGACAGCAGGTGAAGACGAGCCGGAGCCGTTCGTCGCGCACGGGGCCCTCCTCGCGGGGTGCGTCGGGGGCGTTCAACAGGGCCGCCTGGGCCTGGCGTCGGTCCCGCGTGGCCTCCCGGCGCAGCCGGTCGACGGCGCGGTTGCGGGCGGTGGTGATGATCCAGCCGGCCGGGCTCGGCGGCACGCCCGTCTCCGGCCAGCGTCGCAGGGCGATGGTGAAGGCGTCCTGGACCGCTTCCTCGGCGAGGTCGATGTCGCCGAGGAAGCGGACCAGGACGGCGACCGCGCGGCCGTACTCCGCACGGAAGACGGCCTCGACGTCCGGGACCGTCACCGGTCCTCGGCTTCGCCCATGAACGGCCTGACCTCGATCGGCAGGGTGGTCGCCAGGGCCAGCTTGCGGCCCCATTCGAGAGCCGCGTCCAGGTCGGGCGCCTTGATGAGGCTGATGCCGCCGAGCATCTCCTTGCCCTCGGCGTACGGGCCGTCGGTGACGAGGACGTCGCCGTCGCGGGGGCGCAGCACGGTGGAGGACTCCGGTCCGTGCAGGCCCCCGGCGAACACCCAGGCGCCCGCCTCGCGCAGCTCCCGGTTGAGTGCGTCGAGGTTCTTCTCGATCTCGCCGAGGACGTCCGGGGCGGGCGGTCCCCCGACGGGCTGGATCACATTGAGCAGGTAGTACTTCATCACGGGCTCCTCGGGCGTTGTGGCGGTCCTGTTCGGGTGCGGGGCTGTCTCGGCGGCGGGCCTCTCGGGTGAGGGGCTCTCTCAGCCGGCGGGCCCTCTCGGGTGAGGGACTCCCTCGGGTGACGGTGCTTCTCGGGTGACCGTGCCTCTCGGTGACCGTGCTTCTCGGGGGGGCGGTCCCTCACCTCCTACACGAACGACACGCCCCCGGATCGACACCCGGCACGACCACGCCGGAAGAATTTCCTCCATGACCACCACGGACCACCCGCTCGTCACCCGCGCCCAGCACCTCGCGAACGACCTCCTCGCCCCGCAGGCCGAACTCGTCGATCAGGAGGGCATCCCCGCGAGCCATATCGAGGCGATCAGGCGCTCGGGACTGCTGGGGGTGAGCGCGCCGGAAGCGTACGGCGGCTGGGCGGCACCCGCGGCGGTGGCGCGGCGTACGGCGGAGATCCTGGCCGGAGCGTGCTGCTCGACATGGTTCGTGCAGACCCAGCACCACACACCGGTCGCGACGCTGGCCGGGTGCGACGGCCCGGTACGGGAACGGTTGCTGGGTCCGCTGGCCCGCGGTGAACTGCTGTCCGGGGTGGCGTACGCGCATGTGCGGACGTTTCCGCTTACGCCGGTGCGCGCCGCTCGGGCGCGGGGCGGGTGGCGGTTCGACGGGTCGGTGCCCTGGTACACCGGCTGGGGTCTGAACGACGTGATGCTGCTCGCCGGTGTCACGGAGGCCGGCGAGGTGCTCTTCGCCTTCACCGAGGCCCGTGAGCAGTCAGGTCTCCGGGCCTCGGAGCCGATGCGCCTGGCGGCGCTCACCGCGTCCCGCACGGTGGCACTGGAACTGGACGGACTGTGGCTGCCGGAGGAGAGCGTGGCACTCCGCAAGCCGTACGAGGAATGGGCCACAGCGGACCGGGCGCGCACGGTCAACGCCTCCCCGGCGGTCTTCGGGATCACCGACACGGCCCTCGCCTTCCTGGACGAGGAAACCACCGGACCCTTGCGCACCCGCCTGGACGAAGTCCGTCGCAGGGCCTACGAGTTGGCCGACCACCCCGTGGCGAGCGAGTACACCGCCGAACGTCTGGCCCTTGCGCATCGAGGCGGCCGAGCTGATGCGCACGGCCACCACCGCGGCGGTGGTGGCGGGCGGCGGCCGGTCGATGCCGCTCACCGCCAGGGCGCAACGCCTCGCGCGGGAGGCCCTGTTCCTCCTGGTGCAGGGCCAGACGGCGCTCTCACGCGAGGCCCACCTGGACGTACTGGTGGCCCGCTCGTCCTAGGGCCGCGCGCTCAGTCCTCGTCGCGCGTCGGGACGACGACCAGGAAGGCGTCCGCCTTCAGGTCCATCACGACCGTCGCCGGCTCACCAGTGGCACGCCGCTGCGCCGCGTACTCCTCCGCCGGCCACGATCCGCGCGGAGCTCCCGCGGGAAACCGCTCCAACACCTTCGCGCCCATAGCGGCAGACACCTCCAGAGTCGGACTTCATCTCGCCCGTCGACCACTTGCCTCGTACACTTCGCCTTCCCGCCATCGGCGGGAGCATGTTCACCTCTTCGTGTTTTCTCCGAGGGGCGGGCGCACACCCTCGCAGCGCCCATGACCGCCGACGCCCCCAATGTCGATGTGCTGTCCGTGGGGTGCGGACCACGGTCGAGCGCGAAACCATGGTCCGGACGGTCCATCCCGCCGTCAGTGAACCGGCACGTGAGGACCGAAGGCCTATGGAGCACGACGACGCGCGTGAGGGACTGCGGTGCCTCGTGACGGGCGCCACCGGGTACATCGGCGGGCGCCTCGTGCCCGAACTGCTCGACGCCGGGCACCAGGTGCGCTGCCTGGCCCGCTCCCCCGAGCGGCTGCGCGACCACCCCTGGGCCGGCGACGCGGAGGTGGTACGCGGAGACGTCACCGACGCCGCGTCCGTCGCCCGTGCCGTCGAAGGCATCGACGTGGCGTACTACCTGGTGCACGCGCTGGGATCCGGCAAGGACTTCGAGGAGACCGACCGCAGCGCCGCGCGGATCTTCGCCGACCGGGCCCGGGCCGCGGGCGTCCGGCGGATCGTCTATCTCGGCGGGCTCACCCCCGCCGGCGTGCCCGAGCACGCTCTCTCGCCGCATCTGCGCTCGCGCGCCGAGGTCGGACGCATCCTGCTCGCCTCCGGGGTGCCGACCACCGTACTGAGGGCAGCCGTCATCATCGGCTCGGGTTCCGCCTCCTTCGAGATGCTGCGCTATCTGACCGAGCGCCTGCCCGTGATGGTCACCCCCGGCTGGGTGCACACCCGCACCCAACCGGTGGCGGTCCGCGACGTGCTGCGCGCCCTCGTCGGCAGCGCCTCCATGCCCGCCGACGTGACCCGGAGCTTCGACATCGGAGGGCCGGACGTGCTGACGTACCGGGAGATGATGGTCCGGTACGCGGCGGTCGCCGGTCTGCCCCGCCGGGTCATCCTGGCCGTGCCGGTTCTCACGCCTCGGCTGTCCAGTCTCTGGGTCGGTCTGGTCACCCCGGTCCCCTCCTCCATCGCGCGGCCGCTCACCGAGTCCCTCCGCCACGAGGTGGTGTGCGCCGAGCACGACATCGCCCATTACGTCCCCGATCCGCCGGGACATCCGGTCGGCTTCGACGAGGCCGTACGGCTGGCCCTGCGCCGGGTGCGGGAGGCGCGGGTGACGACCCGGTGGTCGTCGGCGTCGGTGCCCGGCGCCCCGAGCGACCCGCTTCCCACGGACCCCGACTGGGCCGGCGGAAGTCTCTACGCCGATGACCGGGAGCGTCGGGTCGACGCCGCCCCCGAGGCGCTGTGGCGGGTGATCGAGGGGATCGGCGGCGAGAACGGCTGGTACTCCTTCTCCCTCGGGTGGGCGGTGCGCGGCTGGCTGGACCGGCTCGCGGGCGGGGTGGGGCTGCGCCGAGGACGCCGGGACGCGACGCGGCTGCGGGTCGGTGACTCCCTGGACTTCTGGCGGGTCGAGGCGATCGAGCCCGGCCGGCTGCTGCGGCTGCGGGCGGAGATGCGGCTGCCGGGGCTGGCCTGGCTGGAGATGCGCGTCCTCACGGACAGGGACGGCCGCACCAGGTACCGGCAGCGCGCCCTCTTCCACCCCCACGGGCTGCTCGGCCAGGCCTACTGGTGGAGCGTCTCGCCCTTCCACGCGGTCGTGTTCGGCGGCATGGCCCGCAACATCGCGCGGGCCGCGGCGAGCGCGAGCGTCCCGGCGCCGGACCGCACCCGGGCCCCCTGACCCACCGGCCCGCACTTCGCCCAGCCCTACACATAAAGAAAAAATAAGCGCAGAATGGCCCGTAGGCGGCGCCAACCGCACACCGCACCAGACGCGGTCAGGCCTGCGAGTCAAAGGAGACGAGTCATGGCCAACGTCTCGCCCACCAGAGGTGACATAACCAGCCACCCCGACGTATCCGAAATGCGGGACCGCTACGCCCGTATGCTCGGCGGCCGGGATGTGACGCTCCTGGACGGACCGGTGTTCCTGCTCGGTCTGTACTGCGCCGTGTCCCCCTGGATACTCCACTACACGACGAGCCAGCCCCCGCTCGTGACCCACAACCTGATCGTGGGGATCGCGATCGGCCTGCTGGCCCTCGGCTTCACCCGGGCGCCTGAGCGCATGTACGGCCTGAGCTGGGCGTTCTGCGCGATGGGCGTGTGGATGATCATCGCGCCGTGGGTGGTCGGGGACAGCCCGGACGCCGGTGTCGTGGTGAACAACATCATCATCGGCGCCCTGGCCGTGGTCCTGGGGCTGATGTGCGCCGTCACGGCGGCCAAGAGCGCCCCCAGGCCGTAGCGGCACACCGGAGAGACCGTCCCGACCGGCCGGTCCGCGCCTGCGGACCGGCCCTTCCGCGTCCGTCCAGGAACGACACCCTGCGGACGACAGCCCTGCCGACGGCACCCGCTCAACGGGTCGGCATCAGCCACGGCTCCTGGGGCAGTACATGGCCGGTCTCCAGGAGCGACTTGAGGTTGGACAGCACGGCCGGCCAGCCGGACGACACGTCGGCGCGCGCGCCCTCGTCCGGCAGGTCCTCGTGGGTCACGGTGAGCCGGACGATCTCCGCGTGCTGCTGGATGTCGAAGGTGACCCTGGAGTACTTGTCCTCCTGGCCCTCCTCCTCCGGCGCCGCCCAAGTGGTGACCAGACGGGTGGGGCGTTCGCTCTCCACGACGGTGCCGACCACGTCGGCGACGCCCGAGCCGTCCGTACGGACATGCTCCCAACGGGAGCCGCGCCGCCAGTCCGAGACGTTGCTGTGGCCCCAGTAGGCGGCGGTCAGGTCGGCGTCGGTGAGGGCGTCCCAGACCTTTTCGGGCGTGCTCTCGATATAGGTGACGTAGACGAATGTGGGCTTGTCGGTCATGGCTTCCTCAGCTCGTCGTTTGACGGCCCCCAGCACGCGCAGGCGCGGGCGCTCGAACTTGTCGATCCATCGCTCCTGGATCTCGTGGAGCGGGACCGGATTGAGGTAGTGCAGCTTCTCCCGCCCGCGCCGCACGGCGGTGACCAGATGGGCGGCCTCCAGGACGGCCAGATGCTGGGTCACCGACTGGCGCGTCATGTCGATCCGCGCGCACAGCTCCCCCAGCGTCTGCCCGTTGTCCTCGTGCAGCCGGTCCAGGAGCCTTCTGCGTGTCTCGTCGGCCAGCGCCTTGAAGACCTTGTCCATGGCGGGGTCACTGTCTGATCGCACACTCAACGTTATGCAGGCAATCACCTGCATGTCAATCGCGAGCAGGCCAGGATGAGCGCTTTATTCGTTTCGCGCCCTATAAGCCAAACGACTGTTACATGACGTATGGGTGCCCTTGATGGGCGATCCGTAGCTTCGAACGCGTCGGAACGAACCCCACCGAAGGGAACGACTCACTGATGCGCGCCCCCCGCACCCTGCGCACCACCCTCATCGCCGCCGGCGTGACCACGGCCCTGTCCGTCTCGGCCGCCGGCGTCTTCGCCGCCGAGGCGCCGACGTCCACCACCGTCCCGCCGGCGGCCCACCCTTCCAAGGCCGAGCGCACCTATGTGACCACGGTCGAACTCGCGGACAAGGTGAGCAGGGCGAAGATCTACAAGACCGGCGAGAACCGCTACGAGGCGGAGATCTGGGCCAAGGGCGCGAGGTACGGAACCCTGTACACCCAGGGCCTTCCCACCCACGCCCAGCACAACGGGCTGCACGTCACCCTCCACCCGAACGGCAAGGTCACCTCCTGGGTCGAGCACGCGGAGGCTCAGCAGCAGCGACAGCTGATCGGCACCGCGACGCTGGCGGACGGGACGACCACGGCCAAGATCCACCGCATCGCCGACGACCACTACGAGGCCGACCTCGCCACCGACGGCACCCGACTGGACACCCTCGTCGCCGACGGCCGCACCGCGTACGGCGAGAACAACACTTTGCATGTCGCCCTGCGACCGGACGGCCGACTGACGTCCTGGCTCGACGAGTCGCCCTGACGGAGACCGTCCTCACGCGCGCGCCCGGCATCAGCGCAGGAACGCCCCCAGCTCACGCCGGTGTTCGGCCGTCCAGGCGTACGCGTTCCGCACGTCGTCCACGGCCCCGCGCTCCCGCAGCCCCAGCATGGACGCCTCGCCGCGCGCCGCACCCTCTTCGATGCCGCGCAGGCAGCGGTCCTGCCACCACAGGATGACGTCGACGATCCCCTCGCCGCCGAGGCAGGGTCCGTACGCGTCGAGGACCAGCGCGATCCGCCGAGCCGCCTCGGCCACATCGCCGACTCCCGGTCCCAGGTCCAGGTACTGCCAGCACAGATGCGCGAGGTCGTGGACGCGCTCGCCGGGCGCGGCCAGGTCCCAATCGATGAGGGCGGTCGGCCACCAGTCGCCGTCCTCCACCGTGTACACCGTGTTCTTCGGAGCGAGGTCGTTGTGGCATACGACGTCCAGGCCGGCGGCGAGCGGCGTTCCGTGCGTCATGTCATGGACGGCACGGACCAGTTGGACCACCCGCAGGAGCCCGGCGTCGGTGCACGCCGCCGCACGTTCCCGAGGGGTGATCGCGACCCGCCCTTCGACGTAGCCGAACACCTCCCGTCCCTGCTGGTCGGTCCCGAGGTGCCGCGGTGCCCCCTCCCAGCCGCGGGACTCGAAGTGGGCGAGCAGCTCCCGGACATACCCCGACCGCTCGGACGGCCGTCGCCGCACCGTCGTCCCGACCCGCACGACCTGGTTGACGGCTCCGCCACCGAGCACCCTCTCCTCCATGCGCACCTCCAGCGATCACCAGCCACAAATCCACTCGCCAACCATGCCCGCCGCCAGGCACCCTCCCCACATGGACCAGGTGGAGGTGCTGCTCATCGGCGGCCGGGCCGGGGTCGGGAAGACCACCGTCGGCTGGGAGGTCTCGGCCCGGCTGAGGATCGCGCGGGTCGCGCATGCCGTGATCGACGGCGACTTCATGGGAGCGGTCCATCCGGCACCGGCCGGTGACACCCGTCGGGCCGGCATCACGACACGGAACCTCGCCGCCGTGTGGGCGAACTACGCCGAGCTCGGCCACCGGCGTCTGGTCTACACGAACACGGTGAGCGTGCTCGACGAAGCCACGCCCATCTTCCGCCGAGCCCTGGGCGACGACGTCCGGTTCGTACGGGTGCTGCTGACCGCCACCGACGAGACCGCCGAACAGCGGCTGGCCGGGCGCGAGCTCGGGTCCGAGTTGGCACACGAACTCGCGGGCAGTGCGCGCAAGGCGCGGCTCCTGGACCAGCGGGCCGCCGCGGACGTGCTGCGGGTGGTGACCGACGGCCGCTCGGTGGTCGACATCGCCTTGGAGGTGGTGGCCGCCACCGGATGGGTCGTGGACGGAACCGGGACCGCCACCGGCCCCGCGCCGGACGCCGGTTGAGGCGGAACGGACTGTCCCTCGCTCCACGGGGAACTCGGACTACTGCGGGGACAGGAGGAAGAGGGGCGATATGGAGATCTCGGGCATCATCAGTGCCATCGTGATCGGCATCATCATCGGTGTGCTGGGGCGACTCGTGGTTCCTGGTCGTCAGCGCATCGGCATTCTGTGGACGATCCTCGTCGGCATCGTGGCCGCGCTGATCGGGTCGGCGATCGCGGCCGGTCTCGACGTCGGCGACACCGACGGTGTGGACTGGGTCGAGTGGCTCATCCAGATCGGCCTCGCCGCAGTGGGCGTCGCCGCACTGGACCGGACGAAGGCGCGCCGCTGACAACGCGGCCGAACACACGGGACGGCAGCGCGCGCGTCATGTGAGACCCGCGGCGGCCCCGCTTCACGGCAGGGCCGTCGCGGGCTGTCGTGTGCGCAAGGGCGGCATCAGGCATCGGTCCGCCGACCCGAACTCCCGGGCCCCACACGGGACATGACCTCCGGTGCCCCCTGGGACCCCGGTCGGCCATGTCGCTGAGACCGGTCACCGTCCGGCGAGCAGTTGCTCGTACCAGGTCACCGTGGCGTCGATCGTGTCCGCGAGCGGGGTGGGCGTGACGCCGAAAGCCTGCTCGAAGGCCGAGGAGTCCACGATCTGGGGCTCGGTGTGCTGGTAGAACATCTCGGCGTACTCGGCCATGACCTGCTCGTCGAACGGGCCGAAGGGCCGGGGCTCGGGCAGAACCACGACGTTCAGGGCCTGGCCCACCCGCTTCTCGATCATCCCTTGGATCTCGCGGGTGGTGACGGCCGGCGCCGTCGGCAGATGCCAGACCCGCCCGTCCCCCTCCGGACGCTCGCCGAGGGTGGCGAGACCCGCGGCCACATCCTCGATGTTGGTGTAGCTGTGCGGCAGGTCGATGTCGCCGAGGGCCAGGACGTCCCCTCCCGTGAGCGCGCCCGGGAAGGCGGCCCCGCCGAGCGAGGAGTTCAGCACGCCGGGCCCGACGAAGTCGGCGGAGCGGGCGAGGACCACCCTGGCTCGTCCCTCGCGGTGCGCGGCGAGGTACTTCTCGTCCAGCTCGGCACGCATCCGCCCCTTGCGGCTCGTCGCGTTCCACGGAGAGTCCTCGGTCATCACCGCTCCCCCGGTCTCGCCGTACGGGTAGAGCGTGTCGAGTACGACGAGTCGCGCGCCGGAGGCCTCCACGGCACCCAGGATCGCCTCCTGGATCCGAGGCATGACCTCGACCTGGAGGTGATAGCCGACGTTGACCGCGTGGTAGACGACGGCGGCTCCGGCCGTGGCGGCCCGGGCCCCCTCCGCGGTGCTCACATCGGCGGCGAACCGCTCCACTCCGTCCGGCGCGGGACCCTCGCCCTTGCGGTCGACGAGACGCACGGGGTGCCCGCGCCGGACCAGTTCCCGGGCGAGGGCGGTGCCGGCGGGACCGGAGCCGAGCACGGCGTGCAGGGAGCGGGTCCGGTCGGTGGTGGCGTTCATGGTGACTCCTTCTCGACTTCTCGGTTATTCATCCTTGCTTGTGTTAGACACCGTAACTCTTTCGATGGACCATAGCAAGAGTGGGAGGTACGGACTTTCGTTAAGGTGTGTCGCGAAACCGAGGAGGAGCCGTCGTGAGCAGCAGTGCGCAGACCCCGAGAGCGCGATATCGCGAGCAGACCCGCGCGGAGATCAAGGAGATCGCGCTCCGGCAACTGGCCGAGGGCGGCACGGACGGAGTGGCCCTCACCCGGATCGCCAAGGAAGTGGGGCTCTCGGGTCCCGCCCTCTACCGCTACTTCGATTCACGTGACGCCCTGCTGACCGAGCTGATCAGGGACGCCTACGCCGACCTGGCGGACGCCGTCACAGCAGCCGCCGGAGCCCTGCCGCCGGGCACGTCACCACGGGCGCGGCTGCGGTCCCTCGCCGGGGCATGCCGGGACTGGGCGGTGGATCAGCCGCACCGCTATCTGCTGCTGGAGGGCACGCCGGTGCCCGGCTACACCGCGCCCCCGGACACGGTCGACAGCGCGCGTGCGGTGCTGGGGCCGTTCCTGCCGGCGTTCGAAGCGGCCGAGCCGTCGGCGGCGGTGCTGCCGGTGGTGGAGCAGATGACGGCCTGGGCGCGGCGGGACGCGGCGGTGTCGCAATGGGTGCGCGGACAGGTGGCCGCGCGGGCGGAGGGCGCCGCACTGGCCGGCTCGGTGTTCGCCTGGTCCCATATGCACGGGGCGATCGGGCTGGAGGTGTCCGGCCAGTTCCAGGGCATGGGCCATGACGGCGGCACGCTTCTGACGGCCCAGATCGACTCGCTGGCGGACGCGTTCGGCCTCGACTGAGCGGCGGGCCGGGCGCTTCGGCGGCTACGGCGTGTACACGTACGGCGTGGTCGTGGTCAGGGGTTCGAAGCCGAGCCGTTCCAGGATGGGGCGGCTCGTGCTCATGGCGTCGACCTGGAGATACCGGTAACCACGCGCCACGGCGGCCCGGCCGCGATGGGCGACCAGGGCGCGGTAGATGCCGCGGCCCCGCCAGCCCTCGACGGTGCCGCCACCCCACAGACCGGCGAACCGCGTCCCCGGCACGAGTTCCATCCGGGCGGCGCTCACCGGGGTGTCCCCCGCCAGGGCGACGACGGCGACCACCGTGTCCGCGTCGGCCTCGAGCTGGGCGAGCAGCTGGTGCCGCAGCCGGGAGCCGTCGGTGCCGAAGGCCAGCTCGTGCACCTGGGCGACGAGGTCGACGCCGGCGCGGTCGGTCACGGGGAGGATCCGGATGCCCTCCGGCGGCTCGGCGTCCAGGTCCAGGTCGGCGGACTCGCCGATCATCAGGGTCTCCTCGGGTTGCGGCGTGAAGCCCGCGTCCCTGAGCCGCGGTCCGAGGTCCACCGGGAGGTCGTGGCCGTAGAGCTTCCACTCGAAGTCGAGGCCGAGCCCGGAGAAGTGCGTGATCTGTTCGGCTATCGCCGCGTCGGCGCTCGCCTCGTCCAGGTCGGACCACACCACGCCGTTCCAGCCGTGCGCGGACGAGACCTGGCGGACGACCCCGTTCACCCGCTCCACGAGGGCGTCGGGACCGTCCGGCCGCGCGCCTTCCCGCATGTCCCGGTCGAACAGGGCGAGCACGCCGGTGTGATCCATGGGCACACTCCAGCACCGCGCCCCCGCCGGGGCAAGGCCTTTTCGGCGCGGTCTCCCGGACCCGCCCGCCGGCGTCGCGTCCGCCAAGATGGGTGCGCAGGGAGATCCGTGCCGCGAGGAGGGCCGTACACCATGGTCGTGAAGGACACCGAACTGCCGCACCTGCGCCGCTGTGTCGCGCTGGCCGCCGAGGCGCTGGAGGCCGGGGACGAGCCCTTCGGCTCGGTGCTGGTGGGCGCGGACGGCGAGGTGCTCGCCGAGGACCACAACCGGGTGGCCTCGGGCGATCACACCCGACACCCCGAGTTCGAGCTGGCGCGCTGGTCCGCCGCCCACATGTCACCCGAGGAGCGGGCCGCCGCGACCGTCTACACGTCGGGCGAGCACTGCCCGATGTGTGCGGCCGCGCACGCGTGGGTGGGCCTGGGACGCATCGTGTACGTGGCCTCGACGCGGCAACTCGTCGGGTGGCTGGGCGAGTTGGGCGTACCACCCGGCCCGGTACGGCCGCTGCCGATCCAGGAGATCGCGCCGGGGGTGGCCGTGGCGGGCCCGGTGCCCGAGCTGACGGAGGAGGTCCGGGCGCTGCACTTCCGGTTCCACCGGCGGACGGGCTGACCGCCGGCGTCCTGGGTGCCGTCGTTCCGGGCCGGGACCGGCCTCGTCAGCCCAGCTCCAGCGTGGTCACGCCGAAGACGCGCTCCTGGGCGTAGGGCCGCACCGGGCCCGTGTACATCCGGGCCGTCTCGAACGAGGGCGTGAAGCCGGCCTCCTCGGCGAGGGCGACGCCGGCCGCGTTGTTGTCGGGCACGTCGATGGCGACCTCGCGGCCGGCCGCGTCGGCGGTCAGGGCGGCGAAGACGGCCCACGCGTCCTCGGGGGTGTCCGCGAAGAGCGGGCCGATGCGCGGGCAATTGTGGCCGGGGCGGATCACGCCGTAGCCGGTGACCCGGTCGCCGGCGCGGCGGACGACGGCGTGGTGCCCGGGCGAGGTCAGCCAGTGCCGGAGGAACCGCGGGCGGTCGGCCGGGGTGCAGGCGCCGTCGTAGGCGGTGATGTCCTCGACGTCCTCGGGCCGTACCGCCCGGACGTCCGCCGGGGACTCCATGGCGGGGGCGGTCCCGGTGTACCGGAAGGTGCGGTGGGCCGGCTCGAAGCCCGAGCGGCGGTAGTTGTCCTGCTGGGCGACGACTCCGTCCAGCCCCACCGTGCGGTTCTCGGCGTGCGCCAGCGCGGTCTTCCAGATGGCGAGGCCGTGGCCGCGGCCCCGGGCGTCGGGGCGGACCAGGTACCAGCCGAGGAACGCGTAGTCGGAGCCGTAGTTCACGACGGAGATCGCCGAGACGGGCTCGCCGTCGATCCGGCCGATGAAGAAGCCCTCGGGGTCCTGGGCGAAGAAGGCGGTGCTGTCCACGAGGCCCGGGTTCCAGCCCTCGTCGGCCGCCCACCCGCGGACGACCGGCCAGTCGTCGAGGCCGGCCTGCGTGATGACGAGGTCCTCGGGGGCCAGAGAGGCCATGGACGCGCTCCGTTCCGTGGGGGTTGCCGGACACGCGGTGATCGACCGCGCACGCAGCATCCTCGCGGATCTTCCCGGAGGGCGTCACGGCATGATCAAGCCGATCACGCACTCCGCGAGTGACCGGCCGGACGGACGTTCGCAGGACAGCGAGCGCACTGAGCGACGCCGTGCGACCAGGCTCACCGGTCCCTCCCCGAGCGCCGTACGACGTACGACAAAGGCCCCACCGCTCGTCTGCCCGGTGGGGCCTGCCGTACCGCTTGCCCGTGACGGGGTCAGCGCACCGCCTTCGAGCGGGAGCGGCGGTACAGGATGGCCCCGCCCAGGACGAGGGCCGTGGCGCCCGCGATGGCGGGGACGGTCTGGTCCGCTCCGGTCTGGGCGAGGGCGACCCCGGGCCCGTGCGGCACATGCGCGGGCGGCGCCGGCCGCGGGTGGTGGGCCCGCGGCACCGTCGGCTTCGGAGCGGGCCGCGTGGTGGGGGGCGGCTCCTTTCCGGGGCCGTTCACCGACTCGTTGCCGATCGCCGCGTTGCCGACACCGACCACGTTCACGCTGTTGCCGGTGACGTTCACCGGGAGGTGAACCGGGAGCTCCACGACATTGCCGGACCCCACGCCCGGCGAATCCTTTCCGCTCCCCTCGGCCGATGCCCCGCCGTGCGACGCGGCGGCCGGCTTGGCCCCGTCGTCCTCGTTGGTGCACTTGTTGCCCACGGTCGGATTGAGCAGCCCCACCACGTTCACGGTGTTCCCGCACACGTTCACCGGGACGTGCAGCGGGACCTGAATGGTGTTGCCGGCCAGCAGCCCGGCCGAGTCGGCCGCGGCGCCGTCCGCCGCCGAGTCGGCGTAAGCCGGCACCGTCACAGCCATCGCGCCCGAGGCGGCGAAGGCGATCACACCGTTTCGGGTAACCCGTCTCATAGGTTCCCTGCCTTCCAGACTTGGTCGCGAGCGTTCGCCCGCACCGGATAAAACGCCGGGGAACCATTCGAGTTATGGCTAATCGGCCTTTCACCCCATCGAGTGTCACCATTGTCGAACTAGTGGCAAAAACGCCCGAGAGGAACGCAAGGGACGCAAGTTACGGCGCTCCCGACGGTCCCGCTCGCCCGGGAGGCGTCCCCCGCAGGGCCCGCTTATCGTGATCGGGACGCCGTTTCCCGGTCCGCGACGGGCGTCCTGGAGGCATCGATGCTGGCCAAGCTGTCAACGCGGCTCACGCTGCGGCGCTGCGCGGTCACCGGCGCGGTGGGTCTGGCCCTGCTCGCCACCGGCCTTTCGACGGCCACGAACGACGCCGAATCGGATCTGCACCGCTTCTACGACCAGAAGGTCGCCTGGAGCAAGTGTCCGGGCGAGGGCCTGCCCAAGGACCTCCAGTGCGGCAAGGTCACCGTGCCCCTCGACTACGCGCACCCCGGCAAGGGCACCCTCGATCTGGCGCTCGCCCGCTACCGGGCCACCGGCGAGAAGCGCGGCTCGGTGCTGCTGAACTTCGGCGGGCCCGGCGGTCCCGGCATCCCCGAGTTCATGGGCGGCGCCGAGGGCTTCATGGATCTCACGGACAACTACGACATCGTCACCTTCGATCCGCGCGGCGTCGGCAGGTCCTCCCCGGTCAGCTGCGGGGACGGCGAGGAGAACATCGACATGCCGGACGACGGCAACGAGATCAGCCGTGATCCGCAGGCCGTCCTCACCCAGCTGAAGAAGGCAGCCGAGGCGTGCGCACGCCACTCCGGGCCCGTGCTTCCCCACATAGGCACGGTCAACGCCTCGCGCGACATGGACGTGATGCGCGACGCCCTCGGCGACGACAAGCTCAACTACCTGGGTTTCTCGTACGGAACGCGGCTGGGCGCGGTGTATGCCGCCCAGTTCCCCGACAAGGTCGGCCGATTGGTGCTCGACGGTGTGGACACCCTGACCGAGCCATTGGCCGAGCAGGGCGTGGCCGGCGCCCAGGGGCAGCAGAAGGCGCTGGACGATTTCATCAACTGGTGCGTGCGGGACATCGCCTGTCCGTTCGGGCAGGACGCGCGCAAGGCGCGCGAGCAGGTCGTCCAGCTCGTCGACTCGATGGACGAGGACCCGGTGCCGTCGGCCTTCGGTGAGCCGTTCACCGGTCAGGACCTGGTCGGCGCCATGGGACAGGCGCTCTACAGCGAGGAGTTGTGGCCCTCCCTGGAGCGCGCCCTGGCCACGCTGGTGGAGGACGGCGACACCCACGCCATCGAGACCTTCGCGGGCGGCGGGGCCGCACTCTCGCGCCGGGACGAGACCGACGACCCCGACGGCGGCCTCGTCGACGAGCAGGACATCCCCCTCGACAACATGCCGGCCGCACTGATGGCGATCAACTGCGCGGACGACCCCGACCGCCCCACCGGCCGGCAGATCGTCGACAACCTCGACCGGCTGCGCGCCGAGTACGACCGGGCCTCGCCCGTCTTCGGGCCCTACCGGCTCAGCGCGGTGCTGATGTGCTACGGCCGCCCCAGGGGCACGGACTTCATACGCGACGAGGTCAAGGACGTGGACACGCCCAAGATGCTCCTCGTGGGCACCCGCGGCGACCCGGCGACGCCGTATCGCTGGACCGTGGAGACGGCGGAGCGCCTCGGCTCCTCGGCGGTGGTCCTGGACAACAAGGGCGGCGGCCACACCGGTTACGCCTCCTCCAAGTGCGTGCACGGCAAGGTCGACGCCTTCCTGCTGTACGGCACGCTGCCGGCCGACGGCAGCTCCTGCGGGCCGGACGAGGACGAACGGTAGGCCCACGGACGGGTGAGGGGATTGCCCCTAATGCCCGATCGGTGAATCGGCCCTATCGTTCTGTTATGGAGCACGCACTCAGTCCCACCACCCTCACCGAGCTGCGGCGCCCGCGCCCCTATCCGGCCGTGTCCGTACTGACGCCGACGCATCGCCGAGAGCCCTATCGGGCCCAGGACCAGGTCCGGCTGCGCAATGTCGTGGCCGAGGCGAAGAAGCAGCTGGAGGCCGACCCCTCGGTCACC
Source organism: Streptomyces sp. NPDC098781 (assembly GCF_044759995.1). NCBI lineage: Bacteria > Bacillati > Actinomycetota > Actinomycetes > Kitasatosporales > Streptomycetaceae > Streptomyces > Streptomyces sp. NPDC098781. The sequence goes on along the minus strand of NZ_JBIWAK010000001.1, from coordinate 934,044 downwards.
CGCGAGCGCCGGGCGGACGTCGGGCGGCAGCTCGACCAGGCCCTCGCCGAGGTCGATCTCACCTACGCCGAGGACGGCCTGGTGATCTTCGCGGCCCCCGGTGAGCACCAGGTGTGGTCGCTCGCCCGTTCCGTCCCCGAGCGCGTGGTGCTCTCGGACACCTTCCTGACCCGCAACCTGGTCTCCGCCCAGGCCGCCGAGCGGCCGTACTGGGTGCTGTCGGTCTCCGCCGACCGCGCCACCCTGTGGCACGGCAGCCTGGACCGCATCACCGAGGCCCGCGTCGGCGGCTTCCCGCTGACCCGGCGGGTGGAGAACTTCGACGCCGAGCGCCGGGAGCGGATCGGCGACACACCGAGCACGTTCCGCGACGACGGCACCCGGCACTTCCTCAAGGACGCCGACTCCGCCCTGAGCGCGATCCTCAGGCGCAATCCGCGGCCGTTGTACGTCACCGGCGAGCAGGCGGCGCTGTCGCTGCTCGAGGAGATCGGCGGCGTCGGCAGGCACGCCGTGCACATCCCGCACGGCGGGCTCGCGCACGGCACCCGCGAGGCGGTGTGGCAGGCGATCGAGCCCCGGATCGTCGCCGAGAACCGCGCGCACGCCGACGCGGTGACGCGCGAACTCGTGAACGCCCGTGGCCGCAAGTCGTTCGCGGCCGGCGTGGACGAGGTCTGGCGCAGCGCCCGAGAGGGCCGGATCCGGCTGCTGGCCGTGGAGGAGAACTTCCGGATGACGGTGCGCGGCGAGGGCGGTGAACATCTGATCCCGGCCGGGAGCGACGAACTGGACGCCCGCGAGGACATCGTGGACGAGATCGTCGAGCAGTGCCTGGAGACCGGCGCCGACGTCCGCTTCGTACCGGACGGCACCCTGAGCGACGCCCGTGGCATCGCGGGCGTGCTGCGGTTCTGACGCCTCGGCGGCGAGGAGACCGGGCGGCGCGCCCGCGCCGGTCTCCTCACACGCCGTCGAAGAGCGCGCTCAGCCCGCGTTCCACGACCGCCTCCAGGTCCTCCTCGCCGGCCGCGACGACGGCGTAGGTGCGCACCAGGAAGCGGTTGAGGGCGGCGGTGTCGAACTGGAGCAGGGCCATGCCGTACGGCGAGTGCAGCTCCACCACCGTCCGCTGCTCGCTGCACGGCCAGATGTGCACGTCGCCCTCCCCCGCAGGACCGCGCAGCCCCGCCTCCAGCAGACAGCGCGCGAAGGTCCAGGTGGCGCCCTGGCCGTCCAGGGAGACGTCGCCCGGGAAGTCGATGTAGACCGCCAGCGGGTCCGTGGACGCGTACCGCAGCTTCGCGGGAACGGGGACCTCGTGCTCCTCGCCGGTGATCAGGCGGGCGCGGGCGGGCTGCTCGAGGGCGATGTCCATGGGCGGTCTCCCCTGCGGGTCGGCGGGCGGACGGTTTTGCCGCTGTGCCTTTACGACCCCGCAGACGCCTCTTGCATTACACGGAAGCGCTGACAACTTTTGTGAGCTGCGTCACGTTCAAGACCGGCTACCGCCCGACGGCCCCCCACCGCCGCCCCACCCCTAGAACATCCGGCCGTCGAACATCCGGATGAGGGCCGTACGATCGCCCCATCGGCCCGTCAAATCCCGTACGTCACCTACGACTTGACCCTGTTCACGACGTACACCATTCGCACCACACAAGCCCTCCGGGAAGACTCTGGCATATGCCAGACGCACCACCGAATCGGGTGTTGCCAAATCCCTTACGGGGCGTCGCGGGCTGTGCAACAGTCGTAACGGTCCCTCCGTCAGCCTTGGTCGTACCGTCCCCGCATCGGAGTGCGTCATGCCGCCCCATCTCTCTGCGGACCGCCCCGCCGCTCAGCCGCCAGGGCGCGGCTCGGTCGACGCGCTCATATCGCAGGCGCGGCGGCTCAAGGGCGACGTCGACGCCGTACGGCGGGACACCCCGAGCGACGCCTCCGACCCGCAGGAACGATGGCAGCGGGCGCTGTGCGACCTCGCGCTCCACCAGCTCCACGACCTGGACACACACCTCGGCCAGCTCAGGGAGGGCCCGCCGGCTCCCGCCGCCGCACCTCCCGACCGTGCCGCGGCGCCCGCTCCCCGGCGCGGCTCGCTGCTGAGCCGGGTCGGCAGCGCGGAGTGGGACCTGCTGACGGACGAGGCCAGTTGGTCCGGCGAGCTCTACCAGATCCTGGGTCGCGACCCCGCCACGGCACCGCTCACCCTCGACGAACTGCCGTCCCTGGTGCACGACGAGGACCGGCCGAAGCTGACCACGATGGTCACCGACTGCCTGGTCGACGCCAAGCCCATCGACGGGGAGTTCCGGATCGTCCGGCCGGACGGCGAGGCGCGGACCGTGCACATGATGGGCGAACCCGTGCTCGACTCTGACGGCAGCACCGCATCGATGTGGGCCGTGCTGCGGGACGTCAGCGAACTGCGCCGATGCCGCAGCGCGGTGAGCGAGACCCGTGACTCGCTCCACCACCACCGGCATCAGGCACAGACCGAGCACCGGATCGCGGTCGAGTTGCAGGAGGCCGTACTGCCGCCGTGGCGCGGCTCCCTGCGACTCCCGCACCAGGGCCCCGAGACGCTCGACCTGGCGGCCCGCCAGCTGCCGGCGTCGACGAGCGCGCTGATCGGCGGCGACTGGTACGACGCGCTGGAACTGGCCGACGGGCAGACCCTGTTGAGCGTCGGCGCCCTCACCGGTCACGGAGTCGCCGTCGCGTCCGGCATGGCGACCCTGCTGGGCGCCGTACGCGGCATGGCGATGGCCGGCACCCAGCCGGGACAACTGATGTCCTGGCTCAACCAGTTGCTCGACGCGACCGTCCAGCCGGCCCTGGGCAGCGCCGTCTGCTGCCGCTACCAGCCCGACACCCGCACCCTGACCTGGGCACAGGCAGGGCACCCCGCCCTGCTGCTGTTCCGCGACGGGACGGGGCGCAGGCTGAGGGCGCCGGACGGGGTCCTGCTCGGTGCCACTTCGGGCGCCGTCTACGCCCAGGCGGAGCAGACCCTTGAGGTGGGCGACCTGCTGGTGCTGCACACCGACGGACTGGTGCCGGGGCACAGCGCGGCGGACTCCGTGCACCTCCTTCTGGACCTGGGCCCCCGCCTCGACGAGGCGGGCACGGCACAGGACTGCCTGCGGTTGGTCGTGGACGAGTTCGGTGACAGGGAGCGCGAGGACGACGCCTGTGTACTCGTGGCCAGGGTGACGTCCTAGAGCGCTCCGGCGGATTCGGTCAGCCGCACAGTCCCCCTGTGGCTGTGCGCCGTAGGTCCATGTGCTGCCTTACGGCTACGTCTGTGCGCTGTCGCCGCTCGGCTTCCTCGGCTTGGGCAGCGCCGAACGGATCTCCTCCCGCAGTTCGTTGATCTTCGGGTAGCTGGAGTACTCCGCGGTGAGCCGGTACATCTGCCGGAGCCGGTCCCAGGTGCGGCCGGAGGAGTTGGCGCCCATCGACATCAGGGCCAGCCGTGCGTAGCGGTCGGCCTGTTCGGGGTCGTCCGCGATGAAGCAGGCGGACGCCATGGACAGATGGTCGAAGATCTTCGAGCGCTCCCGGCCGTCGTTGCGCAGGGCCAGGGCCTTCTCCGCGTAGTGCTGGGCGTGCGCGGCCGCGGTCGGCTCGAACTCGGCCAGCGTGCGATAGGCCAGGGCCTGCATGCCGTACAGATCCTCGTCCTTGAAGGTCTGCATCCAGCTCGGGGGCGGCACATCGCTGCGGTCGGAGACGAAGAGGTCCTCCGCCCGGCCGAGTGTGCGGCGCATGGCCTGGCCCTTGCCCATCGACGCCTGCGCCCAGGCCTCGATGGTGTGGAACATGGCCTTGGTGCGCGGCAGCACCTCGTCGCCCGAGCCGGACTGGGCGAGTTTCATCAGGTCGAGTGCGTCGTCGGGCCGGCCGAGGTGCACCATCTGGCGAGCCGCTCGGGAGAGCGCCTCCCCGGCGCGTGGCCGGTCGCCGCCCTCCCGGGCCGCGTGGGCGGCGATGACGAAGTACTTCTGGGCCGTGGGCTCCAGGCCGACGTCGTGCGACATCCAGCCCGCGAGGACGGCGAGGTTGGCGGCGACGCCCCACAGGCGCCGCTGGAGATGGTCGGGGTGACGGTAGGCGAGCATGCCGCCCACCTCGTTGAGTTGTCCTACGACCGCCTTGCGCTGGAGCCCGCCACCGCGGGCCGCGTCCCAGGCCCGGAACACCTCTACCGAGCGCTCCAGTTCCTCGATCTCCTGCGACCCGATGGGGGCGGCCTCGTAACGGTCGAACCCAGCGGGGTCGGCGTGCAAGGGGTCGTCGAACTGGGGGGCGTCGGCCTTGAGGGCCGGGTCGGTGCGCAGCCAGTCGTGCATGGCGCTGCTGAGTGCGGATCCCGCGGCGAGCGCGGCACCCGCGCCCACCAAGCCGCGTCGGTTGAGCATGAGGTCCATTCCCGTGAATTCGGTGAGGACCGCAGCAGTCCGCTCGGGCGCCCACGGCACTCCGTCGGGATGCTCCACACTCCCGCCGTCCTGCCGTTTCCCCGTACGCCCGTGCCGGACCAGACCGAGGTCCTCGATGGTCACGACACGGCCGAGTCGCTCGGTGAACAGGGCTGCCAGCACCCGCGGCACCGGATCGCGCGGGATCTCTCCCATGTCGATCCACCGCCGCACCCGCGAGGTGTCGGTCGACAGCTGGGGGTGGCCCATGGCCGCCGCCTGCCGGTTGACCATCCTCGCGAGTTCGCCCTTGGACCAGCCGGCCAGGCCGAACAGGTCCGCCAGGCGGGTGTTGGGTTCTCCGCTCACGTCAAGCCCCCAGGTTCTCGGCTGAGTTGACAGTAGCCCGGTGAGAGTTGCCTCGGGACTATTCGCCAGGGTTCGCCAGGGTGCGCCAGATGGTGTGCCACTGCGCATCGGGTGTCAGGTAGGAACGCGCCACCCCGACCCGGTCGCCCTTGAGAAGGCCGGTGCACTCCCCAGGGTGCACCCGGGCGACCGGATCGGGCAGCGCATTGACGTCGCAGGCACACGAAGGGATCTGTTTCTCCCATGTACGCAGCATCGTCCTCCGTGTCCGCCCCGCCCCGGTCGCTGCGAGCCCGCCCGGCGGGCGGCGGCCCCTACCTCGCCCCCGCGCGGCCGGCGGCGGCCCCCGTGCTCGGCGCGGGCCGGCCGCTGCGCGCCGCGGGGCTCGGCACCCAACCGCTCAGCGGGAGACTCGACTTGTCCGGCCCCCAGGGCACCCAGTTGCGTACCGCGATCGCGTCGGTGCACCGGATCTGCCCGGAGTTCGCCCCGGTCCAGGTCCTGCGCAGCAGCGGGCGGTCCGTGCTCCTGGTCGGCACGACCGGGCGCAGCACGGCCGTCGCCAAGTGTTTACTGGACCACTCGCCGGCCTGGGCCGAGCGGATCCGGCACGAGATAGCGGCATACCGCTCGTTCGTCCGGCACCGCCCCCCGGTGCGCGTGCCGAGACTGATCGCAGCGGATCCGGACAACTGCACCCTCGTCATCGAGCGGATGCCGGGCCGGGTGGCGGCCCTACAGCGGCACCCCTTGGAGGTGCCGCCACGAGCGGACATCAGGGCGGCACTCGGCGCGATCTGCCGGCTCAACGCGTGGCGCCCGCCGGCGGGCACGTTCGACGCGCCGCTGGACTACGCCGCGCGGATCTCCCGGTTCCATGAGCTCGGGCTGCTCACCGACCGGGACATGGGCGATCTACAGAAGCTGCTGCACGGCATCGCGGCCACCGCGGGCCGGCAGGGCATGGGCCAGTTCTGCCACGGCGACGCGTTGTTGTCGAACATCCTGCTCTCACCGGCCGGTCCAGTGCTGGTGGACTGGGAGCACGCGGGCTGGTACCTGCCGGGCTACGACCTGGCGACGCTGTGGTCGGTGCTCGGGGACGCACCGGTGGCCCGGCGGCAGATCAGCCAGATCGCCCAGTCGGCGGGTCCCGCCTCACGGGACGCGTTCCTGGTGAACCTGATGCTCGTGCTGACCCGCGAGATCCGTACGTACGAGACGGCCGTGCAGCGTTCGATGCACGATGCTCCGACCCCGGCGGCACCGGGAGTGGCCCACCCGGGTGCTGCGCCGTCCGGCGAGGAACAGCGGCTGCTGCTGAGGCGGCTGCACGACGACTGCCAGTTGGCCCGCCGGGCCGTTCGTGCGGCGGTCGGCACTCGCTGACGGGGACGGTGGTCCGCGGTACGCCCCAGCGGCGTACCGCGGGCTTTCGTGTGCGCGGACCATTCGGGTGAGCCGTGAAACGGGCACATTGGGGTACGCCAATGACGCCCCGCAGGCCAGGGCGCCGTCACCACGAAACTCCCGGGAATCCCGCTTGACAAGGGAATTCGTCGGTCGCTTGGCATGATTGACGGATCGTCGGACAGCCGGTACCACAGACGCACGCCCGGCCCCGCACGGCTCATCGCGCCCGACCGTCCCAGGAGGCTGCCTTGCGCGCATCCGTCACCGCCATCGCCGCCGCGACCCTGCTGGTGCCGTTGCTCGGCGCGGCCCCGTCCGACGCCCGAGGCGCGGAGAGCGGCCTCCAGTCGGCCTTCGCCTCCGCCGCGGCCGAGTACCACGTGCCCCAGAGCGTGCTGCTCGGCGTCTCCTACCTCCAGTCGCGCTGGGACGCGCACGGCGGGGCGCCCAGTGTGACCGGCGGCTACGGCCCGATGCACCTGACCGACGCCCGCACCGCGCTGGCCGGGGCCACCCCCCACCACAGCGACGGCTCGGAGGACGCACGCGGCGACGGCGCCCGCGCCGCCCTGCTCCCGAAGGCGAAGCCGCCGAAGCCCGCACGGTTTCCGGCCCGCCTCAGGACGCTGCCCAGGGCGGCCCAACTGACCGGGCTGAGCCCGGCGCGGCTGCGCACCGACCCGGCCGCCAACGTGGCCGGGGGCGCCGCGCTGCTCGCCGCCGCGCAACGGGCACTCGGCGAACCGCTGAGCTCGGACCCGGCGGACTGGTACGCAGCGGTGGCCCGCTTCTCGGGCGCCGACGACACCGCCACGGCGACGGCGTACGCCAACGACGTCTACGACGTGCTGCGCACCGGCCAGGAGCGGGAGACGGACGGGGGCCAGCTCGTGGCGCTGGCCGCCCAGCCTCGTCTGGTCCCCGACGCCCGGCAGTTGCGGCGGGCGGGGTTGCGCACGCTCGACACGACGGAGACCGAGTGCCCGCCGACGGTGTCCTGCGAATGGATCCCGGCGCCGTACGAGGAGTTCGGCGACGGCGACTACGGCAACCACGACCTGGCCGACCGTCCCGCCTCGCAGGGCATCGACTACATCGTCATCCATGACACGGAGGGCGCCTGGGACGGCGTCCTCACCATGGTGCAGGACCCCACCTATGTGTCGTGGCAATACACCTTGCGCTCCACCGATGGACACATCGCTCAGCATGTGAAGGCCAAGGACGTGGCGTGGCACGCGGGCAACTGGTACGTCAATGCCAAGTCGATCGGTCTGGAGCACGAGGGTTTCCTGGCACGGCCGGACGCCTGGTACACGGAGGCGATGTACCGGTCCTCGGCTCGCCTGGTGGCGTATCTCGCCAAGGAGCACGACATCCCACTGGACCGCCAGCACATCCTGGGCCATGACACGGTGCCGGGCCCGACCGCGTCGACGGTCCGCGGTATGCACACCGACCCGGGGCCGTACTGGGACTGGCGGCACTACTTCGAACTGCTCGGACGCCCGATCGAGCCCTCGGCGGGCCCGGACGGCGGCATGGTGACGATCCGCCCCGACTACGCGACCAACCGGCCCGAGTACACGGGTTGTGTCTCCGCGGGCGAGCGCTGCGCCGACCACGGTTCGAGCGCGGTGCGGCTGTACTCCGGGCCGGGCGAGTCGTATCCGCTGATCAAGGACATCGGTCTGGGCACGACACCGTCCAAGGGCGTCAACGACCTGTCCTCCCGGGTCTCCACCGGACAGCAGTACGCGGTCGCCGGGCAGGACGGCGACTGGACGGCGATCTGGTACCTGGGCCAGAAGGCGTGGTTCAAGAACACCCAGGAGAACCCGACCGCGGTGCACGCGGCCGGCCAGGTCGTGACGCCGAAGGACGGCGTGGAGAGCGTCCCGGTGTACGGCCGCGCCTACCCCGAGGCCTCCGCTTATCCGGCGGACGTGCCCGCACAGGCCGTGTCGGCGCTGCCGTACACCATTCCGGCCGGCCAGCGGTATGTGGTGGGTGGGCAGGTGCCGGGCGAGTACTACTACGCGGTGACCTTCGACGAGGCGTCGCACCGGGTGGTGACCGGCAAGGATCTCTACTACGAGATCCAGTTCGGCCACCGGGTGGGCTTCGTACGGGCGGCGGACGTGGAGGTGCTTCCCTCGGGGCCCGGCGCGGCTACCCCGCCCGCTCCCAGGTGAGACGTTGTCCGGCCACGGCCTTGAAGGTGAGCTGACCGGACTCGAACAGGTCGCTGCGTACGGTGAGTTCGCGGCTGCGTGACGCAGTGACGGCGAGGCGGGTCGCCCGGCCGTCCGCCCAGTCGAGGTCGACGGTGGCGCCTCCGCGGGCACGCAGACCGCGCACCGAGCCGGTCGGCCATGCCGTGGGCAGGGCGGGCAGCACCTCGATGATGTCGTGCTGGCTCTGGAGGAGCATCTCCACGACTCCGGAGGTGGCGCCGAAGTTGCCGTCGATCTGGAACGGCGGATGGGTGTCCCAGAGGTTGGGCAGGGTCGAGGACTTGAGCTGTTCGCCGAGCATCCGGTGGGCGTGGTCGCCGTCGCGCAGCCGTGCCCAGAAGTTGATCTTCCAGGCCTTGGACCAGCCGGTGCCGCCGTCACCGCGTGCGGTCAGCGAGACCTCGGCGGCCCGCGCCCAGGCGCTGCCGGGTTCGATCTGTCGCCCTGGGTGGAGGGCGAACAGATGCGAGACATGGCGGTGCGTGTCGGCCGGGTCGTCCAAGTCCTCTTTCCATTCCTGGAGTTGCCCCCAGGAGCCGATACGCAGGCCGGGGTCGAGCCGGTCCAGCGCCGATCCCAGTCGGCGCCGGAAGTCGGGCGCGTCGCCCAGGGTGCGGGCCGCTTCGAGGGTGTTGGTGAACAGGTCGTGGACGATCTGCTGCGACATGGCGGCACCGGCCGTGAAGTCGCCGTGCTCGGGCGAGTAGCTGGGCGTGACCACGAGGGTTCCGTCGCGCGGGTCGGTGCGCAGGTTGTCGAGCCAGAACTCGGCGGCCTCCTTCATCACCGGGTACGCGGTGGTGCGCAGGTAGTCGGTGGAGCCGCCGAATCTGTAGTGCTCGTACAGCTGTTGGGTGAGCCAGGCCGCCGCCTCGGGGAACCAGAAGGCCGTCGCCCAGTCGTGCACTCCGGTGAAGCCGTACGGGTTGGTCTCGTTGTGCACGACCCAGCCGCGTGAGCCGAACATCTCCCGTGCGGTACGGCGGCCGGGTGCGCGCAGGGCCTCGACGAAACGGTCGTACGGCACCGTGGTCTCGGCGAGGTTGGCGGCTTCGGCCGGCCAGTAGTTCATCTGGATGTTGATGTTGGTGTGGTAGTCGGCGGACCACGGGGGCGTGGTGCTGTTGTTCCAGACGCCCTGGAGGTTGGCGGGCAGGGAGCCCGAGCGCGAGGAGGCGATGAGCAGGTAGCGGCCGTACTGGAAGTAGAGGGCTTCCAGCGCGCGGTCGGCCGCGCCGGTCCCGGCGGTGTACGCGGCCAGCAGCCGGTCGGTGGGAACGTCCGTGGGGAGTGCCTGGCCGAGGTCGAGGGCGACTCGGCCGAAGAGGGCTCGGTGGTCACGGATGTGGCGGTCGAGCAGGGTTTCGTGGCGGGCGCCCGCGCGCCGCACGGTACGGCTCACTGCGGCGTGCGGGTCGGGGCCGCGGTAGTGGGGGTAGCGGTCGGCGTAGTCGGTGCCGGCGGCGAGGACGAACCAGGCGCTGTCGGCCCCGGTCACGGTGACGGTGCCGTCGGCGCCGGAGGTCACGGTGCCGCCCTCGGCGCGTACCCGGACCTGTGCCTCGAAGCGCAGGCCGTTGTCGGCGAGCGCGCCCCGCACGGTGAGGGTGCCGTCGGCCGAGGTGGCGGTGAAGTCGGCGCGGGGTGAGGTGTAGCGCAGGGTGAAGCCGATGGTGCCCGGCCGGTCGGCAGCGAGCCGTCCCACGATCACGCCGTCGGGGTGGGAGGCGAAGAAGTCCCTTCGGTGGTGGACGCCTTGGTGGGTGTAGGCGACGGACGCCACCGCGCGGTCGAGGTCCAGCTCGCGGCGGTAGTCCTCCGGTGGCGTCGTCGGTGCGCCGGGGAGGTCGAGGTGGAGGTCGCCGAAGGTCTGGTGGGCGCCATAGCCGATCCGTGGCTGGCCGAGCCGGTCGGCGACGGATTCGGGGTCGAGGGTGGTCGAGGCGTCCAGGTCGTCCTGTACGGCGGTGATCGCGTCGGGGCGGGGTGCGCGCCAGTTGCCGTGGTCGTAGCCCTGGGCGGAGCCGGGGCCACCGGTCCAGAGGGTCTTCTCGTTGAACTGGATCCGTTCCGAGGCGAGGGTGCCGAACACCATGGCACCGAGCGCGCCGTTGCCGATGGGCAGGGCCTCGCGCTCCCAGTCCGAGGCCGGCGAGGTGTACCAGAGCAGTGATGACGTCGGCGACACATCGGAGGAATCGGCGGTGGCGACGTCGGCGGCACCGAGGCCCAGAGCGATCGCCCCCGTCCCTCCGACCGCTACTTTCAAGGTGGTCCTTCGGGTGACCCGCTGCGGCTCATGCGACATGACCCCTGACGCTAGAGATCCGATGACTCGGCGACAAGGGTCATGACAAGACAGTCAGTGCAGGGCGGTCATGCCAAGGCAGTGAGGACGGGAGAAGAGAGGACCACTCGGGACCACTCGGGCCCGGGCGCCGCGCGGGATTCAGCCCTGCTGGAAGAGCTCCGCCGGCAGCGGCTTCAGGAGGGCGTACAGGTCGTCGGTGATGGGGCGGTCCCAGGCGGCGATGGTCACCAGGACGTTGTCACTGCGGTCGAACTGCACGCACGAGATCCGGCTCTCGGAGAGCTTCAGACGGCGCACGATCAGCAGGTTGTCGCCCTGCATCACGGGCACGTCCTCGCTGCCCACGACGGTGACCTCTTCGTCGTTCTCCAGGGCCACCAGCAGCTGCGCGACCTCGAAGGGGATCTCGCCCTCCTCGATCTCGCGGGCCGGGGATCCCTCGGGCAGGTTGCCGATGATCATCGCCGGGCCGCGGCCGCCGAAGAGGTCGTAGCGCAGGAAGACACCCTGGCAGCTGCCGTCGGGGGCGGGCAGCAGCCCGGCGCCCAGATTGCCGGGCCAGTCGCCCGGGTCCATGGCCAGTACGTCGAAGTCGGGCCCGGCGGGCGTGGCGCTGCGGCGGCGGAGGAACGACATGTCGCCATGGTACGTGGCCGGGCCTGTCACGTGACGTGAGGGCAGGCGTTCGACCACTGCTCCCTGTGTCCGCCGGCGGCTGTCACGTGCGGCCTGCCGACCGGCGGAGAGCGGAACGGCCGAGCCGCCGGGTGCACGTCGGCTCGGCGCCGTTCGACCGGTCGGGGTCAGGTCAGGTCAGGTCAGGTCGAACTCGCCCTCCCGCGCACCCGACACGAACGCACCCCACTCGGCGGGTGTGAAGATCAGGGAAGGGCTCTCCGGGCGGCCGCTGTTGCGCATCGCGATGAAACCTTCGACAAAGGCGATCTCGACATCGCCCAGGCCGCGGCTGCTCGAGTGCCAGTCGGCGGTGCTGAGGTCCAGCTCCGGCTTGTCCCAGCCCGTGAGCGGCGGCTGCTGCTGGATGGTGCTCTCGGCCACGTCCGTGCTCCTCCCGATTTCGTAGTCCGCGGCCAGCCTAGCGATCGGTTCCGGGTGCCAACAGGCCACGTGAGGGGGACCTTTGCCCAGGCCCCTCCACCGCCCGTCGAAAGCGCTCTCAGGCGTCCGGGGGCTCGGCGCCCACGAGCCACATCGAGAAGAACTGCGATCCGCCGCCGTAGGCGTGTCCCAGCACTTTGCGGGCGCCCTCCACCTGGTGTTCTCCGGCCCGTCCGCGCACCTGAAGAGCCGCTTCGGCGAAGCGGATCATGCCGGAGGCGCCGATGGGGTTGGTGGACAGCACACCGCCCGACATGTTGACGGGCAGGTCGCCGTCCAGCTCGGTCACCCCGGACTCGGTGAGCTTCCAGCCCTCGCCCTCGGCGGCGAAGCCGAGGTTCTCCAGCCACATGGGCTCGTACCAGGAGAACGGCACGTAGATCTCGGCCCCGTCGATCTCCCGGCGCGGGTCGGTGATCCCGGCCTGCCGGTACACGTCGGCGGCGCAGTCCTTGCCGGCCTGCGGCGACACGAAGTCCTTGCCCGCGAACATGGTCGGCTCACTGCGCATCGCGCCGCCCAGCATCCAGGCGGGCGGGCCGGGCGCCCGGGCGGCTCCGGCGCGGTCGGTGAGGATCATCGCGCAGGCGCCGTCGGAGGACGGGCAGGTCTCGGAGTAGCGGATCGGGTCCCACAGCATGGGCGAGTTCTGGACCTTCTCCAGGGTGATGTCGTGCTCGTGGAGGTGGGCGTAGGGGTTCTTCAGGGCGTTGCGGCGGTCCTTGTACGCCACCAGGGATCCGACCGCGTCGGGCGCGCCGCTGCGTCGCATGTACGCGCGCACGTGCGGGGCGAAGAATCCGCCGGCCCCGGCCAGCAGGGGCTGCTGGAAGGGGATCGGCAGGGACAGGCCCCACATGGCGTTCGACTCCGACTGCTTCTCGAACGCGAGGGTCAGCACGGTGCCGTGTACCCGGGCCGCGACCAGGTTGGCGGCGACGAGCGCCGTGGAACCGCCGACCGACCCGGCCGTGTGCACCCGGAGCATGGGCTTGCCCACCGCGCCGAGGGCGTCGGCGAGATACAGCTCCGGCATCATCACGCCCTCGAAGAAGTCGGGCGCCTTGCCGATGACCACGGCGTCGATGTCCGCCCAGGTCAGCTCGGCGTCGTCGAGCGCGCCGCGGGCGGCCTCCCGGACCAGCCCGGCGATGGACACGTCCCGGCGTGCCGCGACGTGCTTGGTCTGACCGACGCCTACGACGGCCACAGGCTCCTTGCTCATCGCGGATCCCCTTCGAGTACGGCGACCAGGTTCTGCTGGAGACAGGGGCCGGACGTGGCGTGTGCGAGCGCCCGGTCGGACTCGCCCCGGTGGATACGGGCCGCGGCCTCTCCGAGGCGGATGAGCCCGGCGGCCATGACCGGGTTGGTGGCGAGCGCCCCGCCCGACGGGTTCACGCGCACGCCGTCGTCGAGCCTGAGCGCTTTGCGCAGGACGACCTCCTGCGAGGTGAAGGGCGCGTGCAGTTCGGCGGTGTCGACAGGCCGTTCGAAGGCGCCGGCCTTCTCGGCGGCCAGGCGGGTGGAGGGAGAGTCGGTCAGGTCACGCACGCCGAGACCGTGTGCCTCGATGCGGTGGTCGATGCCCCGGATCCAGGCGGGCCTTTCGCACAGCTGTCGGGCCCGCTCCCCCGCCGCGAGGATCACGGCGGCGGCCCCGTCGCCGATGGGCGGGCAGTCGCCGGTACGCAGCGGTCGTACCGTGTAGTCCCCGTGCGGCACCGAACCCTTCAGCTGGGCATGGGAGTTGGCGGTGGCGTCCGCCCGGCTGCGGGCGGCGACGGCGGCGAGCGAGGGTTCGTCCGTCTCGCCGGCGTCGATGAGGGCCTGGGCCTGGAGGGCCGCCAGGGCGACGGAGTCGGGCCAGAGCGGGGCGAGGTAATAGGGGTCGAGCTGGCGGGTGAGGACGTCGCGCAGGGGACCGGGTGAGGACTTGCCGTAGGAGTAGACGAGGGCGGTGTCGGCGTCCCCGGTGAGCAGCTTGGTCCACGCCTCGTACAGCGCCCACGCGCCGTCCATCTCGACGTGCGACTCGGAGATCGGCGGCCAGGCGCCGACGCCGTCCAGGGCGAGGGTGAAGGAGAAGGCGCGGCCGGCGAGGTAGTCGCTGGAGCCGGAGCAGGTGAAGTCGATGTCGGCGGTCTTCAGGGCGGTCTGCGCGAGCACCTCGTGCAGCACCGGCATGAGCATCTCCACCTCGGAGAGCTCGGCGCTGGTGCGCCGGTGGTCGGTCTGCGCGAAGGCGACGACGGCAATCTCGCGGTTCACAGCAGCTCCCGGTAGGTGTCGTAGTCCGCGTCGGGTTCGCCGGTGGGCCGGTAGTGGTCGGGGTAGCGGGCGCCCTCCGTCCACACCGGTTCGACGCGCAGACCCATCCGCACCTGGTCATAGGGGATGCCGCCGATGCGTCCGTGCAGGGCGAGGTCGGCGCCGTCGAGGGCGATGTGGGCGTAGACGTAGGGCACTTCGATGTCGAGGTTCTTCGCCTTGATGTTGACGATGCAGAAGGTGGTGACTGTGCCGCCGGGACCCACTTCGACCTGTTCCGATGTGGCGAGGCCACATGTGGGGCACGCACCCCTCGGCGGGACGTACACCTTGCGGCAGGACGGGCAGCGTTCGCCGACGTTGCGTTGTTCGGCGAGCGCGTGGATGTAGGCGGACTGGGCGCGGCCCGGTGAGTAGGTGTAGTCGAGGCGGGCGGCGGCGACGATGCCGGTGACGGCGTCCTCGAACTCGCCGTTGTGATCGACGGGTTCGGAGGCGTCGTGGTCACCCGGTCCGTCGTCGTACGGTTCGAAGCAGGCGATGTCCGTGATGGCGCCGGTGCGTTCCTCGGCCCAGCGGACGCGGACACGCATGCCGGTGTGCACGCTGGCGGGGCCGGGGGCGTCGAGAGCGTGCAGGAGCGCGGTGTCGGCGCCGTCGAGGCGGACCAGTACCCAGGCGAAGGGGGTGTGCAGGGGCTGGTCACGGCGGGGGGTGTCGTTCCAGGCCCAGGTGGTGACCGTGCCCGTGGGGGCGACCTCGACCAGGTCGCGGATCTCCTCGGCGGTGACGGGGTCGTACTCGACGGGAGGGACGAGCGTACGGCCGTCGACGGTGCGCACCCCCAGGACGACGCGTTCCCGCAGTCCGGTGAGGAAGGCGCTCTGGACGGGGCCGAGGGAGCGGGTGAAGGGGAACTCTACGACGAGCGGCGCTTTGAGGAGTTCGGGCATCCCACTGGTCTCCTTTGGAGGTTGGGCGCACGGGCCGGCCACGGCGGTCAGGCTCGCTTGTAGACGGGTGGGCGCTTCTCCGCGAAGGCGCGGGCACCTTCCTTGGCGTCCGCGGTGTCGAAGATCGGCCAGCCGCGCTTCAGCTCGGTGGCGAGGCCGTCGGTCTCGGTCATCTCGGCGGTGTCGTAGACGGACGCCTTGACGGCTTCGACGGCCAACGGGCCGCAGGTGTTGATCTGTTCGGCGATCTCCAGGGCCTTGGTGAGTGCGGTGCCGTCGGGGACGACGTGCCCGATCAGCCCGATGTCGGCGGCCTCGCGGGCGCTGTACGGGCGGCCGGTGAGCAGCATCTCCAGGGCGTGGGTGCGCGGGATCTGTCGCTGGAGGCGGACCGTGGAGCCGCCGATGGGGAACAGGCCGCGCTTGACCTCGAACAGGCCGAAGGTGGCCGACTCGCCCGCGACGCGGATGTCGGTGCCCTGGAGCATCTCGGTGCCGCCCGCGACGCAGTACCCCTCGACAGCGGCGATCACCGGCTTGCGGGGGCGGTGGTGGCGCAGCATCGCCTTCCAGTGGAGATCCGGGTCGGCCTTGAGCCGGTCGCGGTACTCCTCCCCCGCCATGCCCTGGCCGGCCAGGGCCTTGAGATCCATGCCGGCGCAGAACGAGTCGCCGGCGCCCGTGAACACGACCGAGCGCACGGTGTCGTCGGCGTCGGCTTCTAGCCAGCCGTCGTACAGGCCGACGAGCATGGGCAACGAAAGCGCGTTCTTGGCTTCCGGCCTGTTGAGCGTGAGCACCAGTGTGGCGCCTTCGCGTCGCACCGTGAGGTGTTCCGTCCCACCCATGGCCCTCTCCCCTCTGAAAGAACGAGAACAGGTTGCAGGAGGCGCCGGGGCACTTCAAGGGTTTTCTGACAGGTAGTCAGATTTCTTGTGCGCGGACCCTTCACAGTTGTGCCGCCCTTTGCTCTGATGACCGGCAGCCGGTGGAGCGCGAGGGCAGGAGGAACGGTGGAGTACAACCTTGCCGACCTGTTCGAGTCGGTCGTCGACGCGGTCCCCGACCGCGAGGCGCTCGTGTACGTCGACCATCCCGGTACGGGTGCGGAGCGCCGTCTGACGTACGCCGAGCTGGACGCGGCGGCCAACCGGATCGGGCACCACCTGCTCGACAACGGGATCCGTCCCGGCGAGCACCTCGGCCTCCATCTCTACAACGGCGTGGAGTACTTGCAGACGGTGCTGGGCTGCCTGAAGGCGCGGATCGTCCCGGTCAACGTCAACTACCGGTACGTCGAAGAGGAGTTGGTGTACCTGTACCGGGACGCCGACCTGGCGGCCCTGGTGTACGAGGCGGAGTTCACGGACCGGGTGGCGGCGGCCCTGCCACGGGTGGACGGGCTGCGGCACCTGCTGCGGGTGGGCGGGGCGGCGCCGGCCTCGGCGCCCGTCGTTCCCGCCGTGGCCTTCGCGGACGCCGAGGCCGTGGGGTCGCCCGAGCGCGGGTTCCCGGCGCGGTCCGGCGACGACCAGTTCATCATCTACACCGGCGGCACCACCGGGATGCCCAAGGGTGTGATGTGGCGCCAGGAGGACCTGTTCTTCTCCGGGCTGGGGGGCGGCGCGCCGACCGGTGAGCCGGTGCACAAGCCCGAGGAACTCGCCGAACGCGTGGCGGCGGGCGGCGACGGGATCACCTTCTTCCCGACCGCTCCCCTGATGCACGGCACGTCCACGCTGACCGCCTTCATCGGCTTCAACTTCGGCCAACGCGTCGTGATCCACCGCAAGTTCGCACCGGAGGAAGTGCTGCGGACGATCGAGAAGGAGAAGGTCACCAGCGTGTCGCTGGTCGGCGACGCGATGCTGCGCCCGCTCGTCGACGCGCTGAGCGGCCCCATGAAGGGCACCGACTGCTCGTCCATGTTCAGCGTGTCCTCGTCCGGGGCGATCATGTCGGACACGGTGCGCCGACAGTTCCAGGAGCTCGTCCCGAACGTCATGCTGCTGAACAACTTCGGTTCCTCGGAATCCGGCTTCAACGGTACGGCGACCGAGGACTCCGGCCCCGAACGCGGCTTCCGTATCCGCGTCAACTCCCGCACCCGGGTGGTCGACCCGGCCACGCACGAGGCGGTCGCCGTGGGCGAGGTGGGCCGGGTCGCCCAGTGCGGCCATGTGCCGCTCGGCTACTACAACGACCCGGGGAAAACCGCCGAGACCTTCTTCGAGAAGGACGGCCGGCGGTGGGTGCTGCTCGGTGACATGGCGACGGTCGACGAAGAGGGCGTCGTCACGGTGCTGGGGCGCGGCTCGCAGTGCATCAACACCGGGGGCGAGAAGGTGTACCCCGAGGAGGTCGAGCAGGCGCTGAAATCCCACCCCGATGTGTACGACGCGCTGGTGGCCGGCGTGCCGGACGCGAAGTGGGGGCATCACGTGGCGGCGGTCGTGCAGCTGCGCGAAGGAGCCGTCCGGCCGTCACTGGCGGACATCCAGACGCACTGCCGCTCCCATCTGGCTGGCTACAAGATCCCTCGCCAGCTGGTGATCACGGACGCGATCCGGCGCTCGCCCAGCGGCAAGGCGGACTACCGGTGGGCACGAGAGGTGGCGGCGGCGACCGACAGGTGAATCCCGGGCAGGTCTGGTTGAACGTGAGGTGACGTGCGAACGTACTGATGGTGGCAGGCCAGGTCATCGGCCGCTGTTTGCCATGCCATCGCACGACCGCACGGAAGGACCGCCGGGTGTCGCTCTTCACTCGCTCTCGTCAGCCGCTCGACACCGCTGAGAGCGGGGAGGAGACCGAGGACAGCCCCACCCGGAAACCGCCCTCCGAATCCTCGCCGACCGGCCGGTTCGCCCGGTTCCGCCTGTTCGACTGGCGGAGCCGCTACCCCCGTACGGCACACGGCGTCACCGTGGGCACGACCGTCCTGGCCGGCGCGCTACTTCTGTTCGCGCTGCTCGTCCCGAACCGTCTCGAACGGCTCGGTCCCGAGGTCTTCTTCCGCCTGCCGGCCGAGGGCATCCTGCTCGCCGGGCTGCTGCTGGCGGTGCCGCCTCGCTCGCGGCGGCTGCTGGCGGTGGCCTCGGGTGCGCTGCTCGGGCTGCTCACCGTCCTGAAGTTCGTCGACATGGGCTTCTACTCGGTGCTGGCCCGCCCCTTCGACCTGGTCCTGGACTGGATCCTGCTGGACGACGCGGCCGAGTTCGTCCGGGAGTCCTTCGGCCGTACCGGGCAGGTACTGGCCGTGATCGGGGTGATCGTCCTGTTCGTGGCGGTGCTGGTCCTGATGACGCTGGCGATGGTCCGCGTGACGAACCTGATGGTCGGCCATCGTCACATCGCCGCCCGTACGACGCTGGTCCTCGGCACCGCGTGGATCACCTGCATGACCCTGGCCATCCAGGTCGGCGGGGTGCCGTTGGCCACCAAGGGCAACGCCGAGTTCGTCGGCAACCGCGTCGAGCAGGTGCGGGCGGGGCTCAAGGACGGGCGGATCTTCGAGAAGCAGGCGGCCGTCGACGCCTTCGCGAAGACGCCGCCGGAGCAGCTGTTGACGGGGTTGCGCGGCAAGGACGTGCTGTTCACGTTCATCGAGAGCTACGGCCGGGTCGCGATCGACGACCCCGCGATGGCACCGCAGATCGACAAGGTCCTCAAGGAAGGGACGAGTTCGCTCAAGGCGGCCGGGTTCGAGTCGAGGAGCGCCTGGCTGAGGTCACCGGTGACGGGCGCCGGCAGCTGGCTCGCCCACTCCACGTTCCTCTCCGGCCTCTGGATCAAGAACCAGCAGCGCTACCGGAGTCTGACGACCAGCGACCGAGCCACTCTGAACAGCTACTTCCGCAAGACGGGAGCCTGGCGCACGGTCGGCATCGTGCCGGGGGTGCGGCGGGCCTGGCCGGAGGGCCGGTTCTTCGCGCTCGACCACATCTACGACTCCGAGCACCTGGGCTACCACGGCCCGTACTTCAGCTGGACGCCCGTGCCCGACCAGTTCAGCCTGGAGGCCTTCCAACGGCTGGAGCACGGCAAGAAGGACCGTGACCCGATCATGGCGGAGATCATCCTGGCCTCCAGCCACAACCCCTGGTCGCCGATCGCCCGCATGGTCGACTGGAACGACCTCGGCGACGGCTCCGTCTTCCACGGCATCAAGAAGGAGGGCACCGATCCCAAGGAGGTCTGGCAGGACCCGGAGCGCGTGCGCACCGAGTACCGCCGGGCCATCGAGTACTCGCTGCACAGCCTCACCGAGTGGGTCGAACGCTACGGCACCGACGACACCGTCCTCGTGTTCCTCGGCGACCACCAGCCCGTGCCCACCGTCACCGCCGGGAGCACCAGCAGGGACGTCCCCGTCACGATCGTCGCCCGCGACCCGAAGGTCCTCGACCGGATCGCCGACTGGCGTTGGACGGACGGCCTCAAGCCCGCCGAGAACGCCCCCACCTGGGGGATGGACCGTTTCCGGGACCGCTTCATGACGGCGTACGGGCCGCAGGGGGACTGAGCGGCCGGCGGTTGCGCCGTTCGGGTGTCGTGGATCTTGCGAGGCCCGTCCGGCGTAGCAGCACGCGACGGCGCACGGGTGCCCTATCTACGGTCGCAAGGAGGGGTCGTAGAGGCCTCCGGACCGAAAGGCACCCCGTGAACCGACGCGTCCACGCGATATGCACGACCGCGATCACCGTTCTCGTCATCACCGGCCCGGCGGCCCACGCGGCGCCCGCCGGCGACGAATTGGACTGCCGCGACTTCACCTTCCAGGAGGACGCGCAGGCGGAGTTCGACCGGAACCGCGACGACCCGCACCGGCTGGACCAGGACCACGGCGCGGACGACGGTGTCGCCTGTGAGGTCCTGCCGCACCGCGGCGGATTCGTCCCGCCCGCCCCCACCCAGACGCCTCTTCCCACGCTGTCTCCCCTCCCCACGCGCTCGGTCCTCCCCACCCAGGGCGTCAGGGGCGGGATGGGCGGCAGCACGGGACCCGCGGACTTCGAAGTGGCCCTGGGAGCCGGCCTGGCCGTCGCCGCGGTCGCCCTGACGGCCGGTGTCGTGGTGTACCGACGCCGCCTCAAGCGCTGAGGCACACATCTGATCCGCCTCCTTTCGGCACGGGTCCGGCTCGCGACGGAGGTCGACGGAGGTCTGCGAGGTCGGCCGCATCACGCCGAGCGCCGGGATCTGCCCTCCTCGGTCCTTCGTGGCAACCCCACGTGCGTTCCACGAAGGCCCGCTTCGAGGTCGTCGAGGGCTCGTCGGGCCACGGCGATGCGGGCGGTCAACTCGTGGTCGTGGTCAGGGTCATGCTCGCGAGAACCCGTCTCTTCGGCCTCGTCCTGTACGGCATCCTGGGCCGGCCTTCGCCGGGCGGTGTGCTCCCGCTCCAGTTCTCGCGCCTCCTCCATGGAACTGATAACGACCCCGATGAGGACGTTGACCAGGACGAACGAGGCGAGCAGCACATACGAGGCGTAGTAGAGGACGCTCCAGCGGGATATCTCCAGGCCGGCGTGGACCGCCTCGCCCAGTCCGTCCAGGGTCATCAGCAGGAAGAGGGTGAGGACGGCGCGGCCGATCGAGCCGTACTGCTCGGGATCATGGCGGCCGAAGAACATCCAGCCCACCATGGCGTAGACGTACAGCAGCAGGGCGCCCACGAGCAGAAAGCTGACCGCGCCGGGGAGGCTGCGGGCCATCGCGACCATGATGATGCGCAGTTGGGGCAGAAAGCGGGCGGTGCGCAGGACGCGGGCCAGGCGCAACAGGCGCAGAACGGTGGCGTTCTCGCGGACGACGGGCAAGAACGCGCAGACCACTACCGCCAGGTCGAACAGGTTCCACGGATCGCGTACGAAGTCCCAGGGCCGGTCGGCGTGGGCGCAGGCGCGCAGCGCGATCTCGACGGTGAAGGCGCCCACACAGAGATGTTCGGCGAGGCCCAGCCCGCGGTGCCACTCCCCGGCCAGGCCGTCGTAGGTCTCCGCCCCCAGCAGCGCCGCGTTGGCCAGGATCACGCCGAGGACCGCGACGGCGAACCAGCGGGCCTCCGTGACGGCGCGGGCCCATTCCGCCAGAGCCCGGCGGGTGAGCTTCGGGGGCTCGTGAGGGGTGCGGTTGCTGTGGTGATCGTCGGTCATCGTGCTGAATCTGCTCCGACGGGCGGTCCGGTATGCCCGTGCCTGGGCGGGCCTTGGCTGTGCCTGGGCGGGGCTTGGCCGTGCCTTAGCAGTGCCTTGGCCGTGCCTCTGGTCCGGGCGGACGTACGCCGGCGTATGTGGCACGGGTACGGCCGGGAGCGACAACTCCCGGCCGTGACAGTCCCTTGGGCGACCTGGTGCCTTGGGGGCGACCCAGTCCCTTGGGGCGACCTGGTCCCTCGGGGCAACCCAGTCCCTTGCGGCAACCCGGTCCCTTGGGGCAACCCAGTCCCTTGCGGCAACCCGGTGCCTTGGGGCAGCCTCCCTCAAGACCTGCCGAGCACGTCCCGGCCGTCCACCGCGTCGTACGCCGCGTCCGTCGCAGGCTCGACCGGGGTCTCGCCCTCGGCACCCCTCTCTCGGTCCGCGCGGCCCGCATCGGTCTCCACCGCCGCCGTGTCCGTCGCGGCGGACCGGGCGACCCGCCACCGTGTCAGACGCGTCGCCAGCGGTTCGGTGTAGCGGGCGGTGAGCGGGCCCACGATCACCAGGATCAGCACATAGGCGGTGGCCAGCGGGCCCAGGTTCGGCTCGATGCCGGCTGTGACCGCGAGGCCGGCGATGACGATGGAGAACTCGCCGCGGGCGACCAGCGTGCCACCCGCCCGCCAGCGGCCCTTGGCGGAGATCCCGGCCCGCTTGGCGGCCCAGTAGCCGGTGGCGATCTTCGTGCCCGCCGTGACGACGGCGAGGGCGAGCGCGGGCAGCAGGACCGGCGGGATGCTCGCGGGGTCGGTGTGCAGCCCGAAGAAGACGAAGAACACCGCGGCGAACAGGTCCCGCAGCGGCGCCAGCAGGTTGTGCGCTCCCTCCGCCACCTCACCGGACAGCGCGATGCCGACCAGGAACGCGCCGACTGCGGCCGAGACCTGGAGCTGCTGGGCGAGCCCGGCCACCAGCAGGGTCAGACCGAGCACGACGAGGAGCAGCTTCTCGGGGTCGTCGCTGGAGACGAAGCGCGAGATGTGACGGCCGTAGCGGACCGCGAGGAGGAGAACGAGCCCGGCGACGCCGAGTGCGATGGCGAGGGTGACGCTCCCGGCCGCGAGGCCTGCGCCGGCCAGCAGGGCGGTGACGATCGGCAGGTAGACGGCCATGGAGAGGTCCTCGAGGACGAGGATGCTCAGGACCACCGGCGTCTCACGGTTGCCGAGCCGCCCGAGGTCGCCGAGGACCTTGGCGATCACGCCGGAGGACGATATCCAGGTGACGCCGGCCAGTACGACGGCGGCGACCGGACCCCAGCCGAGCAGCAGGGCCATGGCGGCACCCGGCAGCGCGTTGAGCGCGGCGTCGACGAGTCCGGCCGGGTACTGGGTCTTGAGGTTGGAGACCAGGTCGCTGGCCGTGTACTCGAGGCCGAGCATCAGCAACAGCAGGATCACCCCGATCTCGGCGCCGATGGCGACGAACTCCTCACTGGTGCCCAGCGGAAGCAGCCCGCCCTCGCCGAAGGCGAGTCCGGCGAGCAGGTAGAGGGGAATCGGCGAGAACTGGAACCGTCCGGCGAACCGGCCCAGCAGACCCAGACCGAAGATGATGGCGCCGAACTCTATGAGGAAGACCGCGGAGGAGTGCATCGCGGCTCACACCCGCCCGAGTATCTCGGCGGCCGCGTCGACGCCCTCGCGCGTGCCGATCACGATCAGGGTGTCGCCACCGGCCAGCCGGAAGTCCGGGGCGGGCGACGGGAAGGCCTCGGCGCGGCGCAGGACCGCGACGATGGACACGCCGGTCTCCGTGCGCATCCGTGTGTCGCCGAGCAGACGTCCGTTCCAGTGCGAAGTGGCGGACAACTCCACGCGCTCGGCGACCAGGCCCAGTTCGGTGGTGGACAGCAGGTTCGGGCTGTGGTGCGCCGGCATCAACGCGTCGATCAGCGTGGTCGCTTCGGCGGAACTGAGCTTCACCGACAGGGCGCACGCGTCCGGATCGTCCTGGCGGTACGCGCTCAGCGTCCGCGAGCCGTCCCGGTGGGCGACCACGGACAACCGGCGCTGTTCGCGCGTGGTGAGGTCGTAGCGGACCCCGATCCCGGGCAATGGCGTACTGCTCAGGCGTGGCGCGCCCATAGCTGTCCCCCCTCGTTCAGGTGTCTCTTCCAGCACTCTTTTGACGAAACTTTAACTACTCCTGTGCGGCCGGGCCGAACTCAGCCCTCTCGTCGGCCGCTCCCGCCCAGGAACGCGACGACACGCCGTACGAACCAGTCGGCGTCGTCGAGCCATGGGTGGTGCCCGGCGCCGGGCTGCACGGCGACCTCGGCGTTGGGGAAGACGTCGGCGGTGCGGCGGGCGAGGTCGGGGCTGGGCGATCCGTCGAGTTCGCCGGCGAGGACGAGGACCGGGGCGGCGAACCGGGAGAGTGCGGAGCGTGTCGTGGGCGGGTCGTAGGCGCCTGCGGAGCCGTAGATGCCGGCGGCCTCGTCGTTGGACTCGTCGTCACCCCGCGCGTCGTGCTCCTTGGCCGTGTCGTCCCAGCGCCCGTAGAAGAAGGGCGCGAACGCGGGGTCGAAGTCGCCGTCTCCTGCCAGCCAGGTCTCGAACGCCGGAAAGGCCGCCGCGAACCACGGCTCACCCGCCCGCAGCCGGGCGGCAGCCAGCCGTTCCTCGACCGTGGGCAGTAGCCCCAACGCCCATGGCGCCGCGGTCACCAGGGCCAGCCGGGACACCCGCGCCGGGTGGCGGGCGGCGTAGAGCATGGCGAGGCTGCCGCCCGCGGAGTGACCGAGCACATCTATGTGGGCCAGCCCCATGTGGTGGCGCAACATGTCGACGTCGTCCACCAGGTGGTCGCAGCGATATGTGGCGGGGTCCGCCGGCACGGCCGAGTCGCCGGTGCCACGAAGGTCGAGCAGCACGAGCTGCCGATGCGCCGACAGTCCGCCGAGGTCGCCCAGGTAGGTGGAGGCCCGCATCGGCCCGCCGGGCAGGACTACGAGTGGTTCGCCGTCGCCCCGCAGGTGGTAGGTGATCCGGGTCCCGTCGGAGGCGCTGAAGGTCGGCATGTGGACCGATCTTGGTCGCCGGCCGACTGTCCCGCAACGAGGCAGGTCACACGACTGCGCACACCACCGGCCGGGCACTCGGCGGCAGAAAGTGCGCCCCACCCCCTTGCCTGATCAACCCACGCCTGGATTACTGATCCCCAACACCCAGACCGAATGATCGGTCGTCCGGATTAGCATGGTTGTTGACATGGTTGGCGAGGGAGAAGTCCCCATGGCGGACGCGACGGAACTGCTGGACTCGGGGGAACGGCTCGACCCGGAGGCGCTGCGGGCGCTCCAGCTGGAGCGGTTGCGGAGATCGCTGCGTCACGCGTACGACAACGTGCCTTTCTACCGTGAATCCTTCGACAAGGCGGGCATACGGCCCGACGACTGCCGTTCCCTCGCCGATCTGGCCCGCTTCCCGTTCACGACCAAGGCCGACCTGCGCGAGAACTACCCGTACGGCATGTTCGCCGTGCCCCAGGACCGTATCCGCCGTATTCACGCCTCCAGTGGCACCACCGGACGCCCCACGGTCGTCGGCTACACCGACGCCGACCTTTCGTTGTGGTCCGACATGGTGGCGCGCTCCATCCGGGCGGCCGGCGGACGTCCCGGGGACAAGGTTCATGTGGCCTACGGCTATGGGTTGTTCACCGGTGGGCTCGGCGCACACTATGGGGCCGAAAGGCTGGGCTGTACGGTCATCCCCGCGTCCGGCGGTATGACGTCCCGCCAGGTCCAGCTGATCCAGGACCTCAGGCCCGAGGTCATCATGGTGACGCCTTCGTACATGCTCACCCTTCTCGACGAGTTCGAACGACAGGCCGTCGATCCGCGCCGCACTTCCCTGCGTGTGGGTGTGTTCGGCGCCGAGCCCTGGACCGAGCAGATGCGTCACGAGATCGAGGAGCGGTTCGCGATCGACGCCGTCGACATATACGGGCTGTCCGAGGTGATCGGGCCCGGCGTCGCGCAGGAGTGCGTGGAGACCAAGGATGGGTTGCATGTGTGGGAGGACCACTTCTACCCCGAGATCGTTGACCCGATCACCGGCGAGTCGCTGCCCGACGGCGAGGAGGGCGAACTCGTCTTCACCTCGCTCACCAAGGAGGCGATGCCGGTCATCCGGTACCGCACCCGGGACCTGACGCGGCTTATGCCCGGGACGGCGCGGGTGTTCCGGCGGATGGAGAAGATCACGGGTCGCAGTGACGACATGGTCATCCTGCGCGGGGTCAATCTCTTCCCCACCCAGATCGAGGAGATCGTGCTGCGGACCCCGGGCGTGGCACCGCACTTCCAGCTGCGCCTGACCCGCGAGGGCCGGCTCGACTCCCTGACCGTCCGCGCGGAGGCCCGGCCCGACGCCTCCCCCGAGACCCGGGACGCGGCCGCGCAGGCCATCGCGGCGGCGGTGAAGGACGGCATCGGGGTGTCCGTCGCCGTGGAGATCGTCGAACCGGAGTCGTTGGAGCGCTCCGTGGGCAAGATCCGGCGGATCCAGGATCTACGGCCTCGCTGAGCACCTGGCCTCGCTGAGCACCTGGCCTCGCTGAGCACCTGGCCTCGCTGAGCACGTGGCCTCGCCGGGCACGTGGCCCCTCGCTGGACACGTGGCCACGCATAGCACTCAGCCTGGCTGAAGATCCGGTCTAGGCGTCGGCGAAGCGGTCCCGCAGCTCCCGCTTGAGGATCTTCCCGCTCGCGTTGCGCGGTAGCTCGTCCACGAACGTCACCCGCTTGGGCGCCTTGAAGTGGGCGAGCTTCTCGCGCGCGTGGTCGATCAATTCGGCCTCGCTCACCTCGCCGCGCGGCACGACGACGGCCGTGACGGCCTCGATCCACCGTTCGTCGGGCAGGCCGATCACGGCGACCTCGGCGACGCCGTCGTGGGTGTACAGGGCGTCCTCGACCTCACGTGAGGCGATCAGTACGCCACCGGAATTGATGACGTCCTTCACCCGGTCGACGATGGTGAAGTAGCCGTGCGCGTCCCGTACCGCGAGGTCACCGGAGCGGAACCAGCCGTCGCGGAAGGCCTCGGCGGTCTCCTCGGCCTTGTCCCAGTAGCCCTCGCACAGTTGCGGGGAGCGGTAGACGATCTCGCCGGGGGTGCCGTCGGGCACGTCCTCGCCGTGCCCGTCCACCACACGGGCATCCACGAAGAGGACGGTTCGGCCGCACGAGTCCATGCGGCCCTTGTGCTCGTCCGGGGCCAGCACCGTGGCCAGCGGGCCGATCTCGCTCTGTCCGAAGCAGTTGTAGAAGGCCAGTTCGGGCCAGCGCTCGCGCAGCCGCTCCAGTACCGGCACCGGCATGATCGAGGCGCCGTAGTAGGCCTTGCGCAGTCCGTCGAGGTCGCGGGTGGCGAAGTCGGGGCGGTTGGCCAGGCCGATCCACACCGTGGGCGGGGCGAACAGGCTGTCCGCGCGGCCCGCCTCGATCAGTTCGAAGAGCCGGTCGCCGTCGGGCGCCTCCAGGATGACGTTGGTGGCGCCGACGGCGAGGTACGGCATGAGGAACACATGCATCTGCGCCGAGTGGTACAGCGGCAGCGAGTGCACGGGGCGGTCCCCCGCGCTCAGGTCCAGGGCGGTGATCGCGCTCAGGTACTCGTGCACCAGGGCGCGGTGGGTCATCATCGCGCCCTTCGGCAGGGCCGTCGTACCGGAGGTGTAGAGCAGCTGCACCAGGTCCTCGCTGCGCGGCTCGGGGCCGTCGTAGGCGGGTGCGGTGGCCTGTCGCGTCAGCAGTGAGTCGTCGGCGTCGCGCAGCGGCAGCGTGGGAACCCCGTCGGGGAGCCGGTCGGCGAGGGCCGGGTCGGTGAGGACCAGGGAACTGCCGGACTGGCCGACGATGTAGGCGAGGTCGTCACCGGTCAGGTTCTGGTTGACGGGGACGTGCACGAGGCCCGCGCGGGCGCAGGCGAGGAACGCGATCAGATAGGCGGCCGAGTTGTGTCCGTAGGCGGCGACCCGGTCGCCGCGGCCGAGGCCCTGGTCGAGCAGGACGCTCGCCGCGCGGGAGACCGCCTGGTCGAGTTCGTCGTACGTCCATGCCTGCGCGCGGTCCTCGATCGCGATGCGCGCGGGGGTGCGTCGGGCGCTGCGGCGCAGCACTCCGTCAACCGTGCTGCCGTGTCCTGGCGTCATGACACATGATCCTCGGTGCCTCGGAGAGACGGGTCAAGGCACGGGCCGGACACGCGACCGGGGCACATACCCGTTGGTACGCTCAACGGCTCCTTCCCTCATCGACGTTGGGAGGCACGATGCGCACCCGCCCCAGACGCCTTGTCGTCGCGACCGTCGCCCTGCTCGCCACCGTGGCCGGGCTACCCGCCACCGCGGCCGAACGGCACGATCAGCCGGAACAACGGAACCGGCCCTCGCACGGCGGCCTGTCCGCCACTATCCGCTATACCGAGTACGGCATCCCGCACATCGTCGCCCAGGACTACGAGTCCCTCGGCTTCGGCACCGGTTGGGCGCAGGCCGCCGACCAGGTGTGCGTGCTCGCCGACGGCTTCGTGACCGTGCGCGGCGAGCGTTCGAGGTTCTTCGGTCCGAAGGCGCCGGCCGACTCCGCGCTGTCCTCGGCGACCAGCAATCTCTCCAGCGACCTGTACTTCGGCGGGGTGCGCCAGACGCGCACCGTGGAGAAGCTGCTCGCCGAACCGGCGCCGCGCGGCCCCAGCCGTCAGGTCAAGGACCTGATGCGAGGCTTCGCGGTCGGGTACAACACCTGGCTGCGGCAGAACCGGATCAACGACCCCGCATGCCAGGGCGCCTCCTGGGTGCGGCCGGTCACCTCACTGGACGTGGCGGCCCGTTTCTACGCACTCGCCGTGCTCGGCGGGCAGGGCGGCGCCGTGGACGAGATCACCTCGGCCCAGCCGCCCACCACCACCACCACCACCACCGCCCGCGCCAAGGGCCTGGGGACGAGCCCGGACGCCGATGCCCTGGTACGGACCGTGCGTGAACGCACAGCCGACGCGGACATGGGTTCGAACGCGGTCGCCTTCAACGGCGCCACCACCGCGAACGGACGTGGCCTGCTGCTCGGCAACCCGCACTATCCGTGGCACGGCGGGCGGCGCTTCTGGCAGGCGCAGCAGACGATCCCCGGCGAGCTGAACGTGGCCGGCGCGGCGCTGCTCGGGTCGCCGACGATCTCCATCGGTTTCAACTCCCATGTGGCGTGGAGCCACACAGTGTCAACCGGGGTCCCGTTCAATCTGCACCAGCTGACCCTGGACCCCGCCGACCCCACCGTCTATCTCGTGGACGGAAAGCGCGAGCGGATGAGGAAGCGGACCGTGACCGTCGCGGTCAAGGGCGGCGCACCCGTGACGCGCACCCAGTGGTGGACCCGCTACGGTCCGGTCGCCGCCGCCACCGAAGCCGGCGCCGGTCTCCCACTGACCTGGACCGCGACCACGGCGTACGCCTACAACGACCCCAACGCGGCCAACATGCGGTTCGCCGACACCTCGCTCGGCTTCGGCAAGGCACGCGGTGTGGCCGACGTCCAGAGGTCCCTCTCCCGCTCTCAGGGCCTGCCCTGGGTGAACACGATCGCCGCGGACTCCTCGGGACACTCCCTCTACACCCAGTCGCAGATACTGCCCCGGATCACCGACGACCTGGTGTCGCGCTGTTCGACAGGGTTGGGCAGGACGACATACCCGGCGGCGGGTCTGGCGGTTCTCGACGGCTCGCGCGGCGACTGCGCGCTGGGCAGCGACCGGGACGCCGTCCAGCCCGGGACGTTCGGGCCCGCGCGGATGCCGACCCTGAAGGACGCGGCGTACGTGGAGAACTCCAACGACAGCGCCTGGCTCGCCAACGCCGACCGGCCGCTGACCGGCTATGAGCGGATCTTCGGCACCGTGGGCACACAGCGCTCCCTGCGCACGCGCGGCGCGATCGAGGACGTGGCCGCGATGGCGGAGCGGGGCGGTCTGACCGTCCGTGACCTTGAGCATCAGCAGTTCACGAATCGCGTGCCTGCGGCCGGTCTGGCCGTGGCCGACGCGGCGAAAGCGTGTGCCGCGCTGCCGGGCGGGACGGCGACGGGCAGTGACGGCAAAGCCGTTGACGTCTCCGAGGCCTGCTCGGTGCTTGCGACCTGGGATCGCACCATGGACACGAGCAGCAGGGGCGCCCTGCTCTTCGACCGGTTCTGGCGGAAGTTGACGACGAAGGTGCCGGCCGCCCAGCGCTGGAAGGTGCCGTTCTCGGCGGCGGACCCGGTGCGCACACCGAACACCCTCAACACGGACGCCGCCGGCTTCGCCACAGCCCTCGCGGACGCGGTCACCGAGCTCCGGGCCGCGGGCATCGCGCTCGACTCCCACCTCGGCGAGCATCAAGTCGTCGTACGGAACGGTCAACGCATCCCCGTGCACGGCGGCACGGAGGGGATGGGCGTGTGGAACAAGATCGAGCCGGTGTGGGACCAGACACGGGGTGGCTACACCGAGGTGACGACCGGCTCCAGCCACATCCAGGCGGTGGGCTGGGACGGCGGTCGCTGCCCGGTGGCGCGAACCTTGCTGACGTACTCACAGTCCTCGAACCCCAACTCGCGCCACTACAGCGATCAGACGCGGCTGTTCTCCGGTGAGAAGTGGGTGACCTCGCGGTTCTGCGAGAAGGACATCGTGTCGTCGCCCGCCCTGAAGACCGTCCACGTACGCGAACCCTGATCAAGTGTGGTCCCGTTCCACATGGGGCGGGACCACATGTGAGTGACACATGGGATGTGTTGTCAATGCGCCATGTGTCAAGGGCTGTTCAGTGAATGCTTCTTATGCTCCCTCGTGCTCCCGTGCGCCCCTTTGGAGAAAGGTTTCCGGAAACCAGGAGCCGCTCGGACTGGGCAGGACTTGTCTCAAGTGTTCAAGTCCGTGGCACGTTGAGTGATTTCGCGTGCCATGTTTGGCAGGAGGTTTTCATGAGCCGTGCTGTGCCTGAACAAAACCGAACGTGGCGGACAGGAACTGCACCAGGCATATTCCCACTCCTCGGCCACGGTATCGCGTTCTACCGACAACCGTTGGAGTTTCTGAATTCTTTGCCCGCGCACGGGGATCTGGTCGAGATACGGCTGGGGCCTCAGCGCGCCTGGATGGTGTGCCATCCGGAGCTGGTCCACCAGGTGCTCATGGACCCGCGCACCTTCGACAAGGGGGGCCCGCTCTACGACAGGCTGCGCATGCTGTTGGGCGACGGCGTCGGTACGTGCCGCCATCAGGCGCACCGGCGGCAGCGCAGGCTGCTCCAGCCCGGCTTCCGCGCGGCCCGGGTCACCGACCAGACGGAACTGATGGGCCAGGAAGTGGAGGCGGTGTGCCGCGAGTGGCGGGCCGGGCAGGAGGTCGACATCAGCGCGACCATGCTGACGCTGTCCGCACGGGTGATCAGCCGGGTCCTCTTCTCCGACTCGCTCGACGCCGCGAAGGTCGCCGAGGTGCACGGTTGCCTCGTCACCATCGTCCGCGGTCTGTTCCTCCGGACCGTCATACCCGTCGACGCCCCGTTCCGGATTCCCACCCCCGCGAACCGGCGTTTCCAGCACGCTTCCGCCCGTCTGCGGGCGATCGTCGACGAGGCCATCGCCGAGCGCCGACGAGAGACTCCCCCACGTGCCCGTGACGATCTCCTGGGAGTCCTGCTGACGGCCGCGCGGAGCAACGGCGATGGGGCGGCGATCACCGAGCAGGAGCTCCGCAGCCAGGTACTCACGCTGATATTCGCCGGAGCCGAAACCACCGCCCTGTGCCTTGCTTCTGCCTTCGAACTGCTGGCGCGGCACCCTCAAGAGGAGCGCCGCCTGCACTCCGAGGTCGACGTCGTACTCGCCGGAGGGCGGCCGCCCGGAGCCGATGAGCTGTCACGCCTCGTGCACACCCGGTGCGTTGTCACCGAGACGCTGCGCCACCGCCCGCCGGGCTGGCTCTTCACCCGGATGACCACCGAAGAGACCGTTCTTGCCGGGCAGCGTCTCCCACGGGGCGCCACCGTCCTGTACAGCCCGTACCTTCTGCACCACGACCCGGCCTCGTTCCCCGACCCCGAGCGGTTCCTCCCCGATCGCTGGCTGCCGGAGCAGGCAGCCACCATCCCACCCGGAGCGATGATCCCGTTCGCCGCCGGTGCCCGGAAATGCATCGGCGATACGTTCGCCATGGCGGAAGCCACCGTGGCCGTCGCGTTCATCGCCCGCCACTGGCGGCTGCGCCATCTGCCCGGCCACGTCGAACGGCTGCGCCCCGCAGCCTCCTTGGGGCAGCGGGACCTGGTGATGGTCTGCGAACCACGAGGACAACGACCGGTGGCCACACCGACCGAGGCGCCCTCCCTCGCCCTCCACGCAACGAAGACCCCTGGCGTCCACGACCCCCGAACGGCAGGTGGCGACCATGTCCACGACGCATGAGGAAATCGCGTTCACCGCAACGGGCGACATCCCCGTCGCAACGGACGACATCCCCGTCACCAATCTGCGGGAACTGATCGACACGAACCTCTACATGCCCTTCCCGTTCCAGAGCAATCCCCACGCAGCGGAAGCAGCAGCGGGTGTCGAGAAGTGGCTGAGCGCATGGGGGCTCACCGACGATCCGGCAGTGGCGGCCATGATCGCCTACACACGCCCCGCCGAACTCGCGGCCTACAACAGCCCGACCGTGGACTCAGGCCTCCTCCAGATCATGGCCAACCAGATCGCCTACCAGTTCATCTTCGACGACCAGGCTGAAGACGTCGGCACGGAGCGGCCCGGCCGGCTGATGCCCATGTTGTGCGAGAGCGTCAGGATCCTGCGGGACGGCCAACCGCCGGACACCCCACTCGGTGCCGCGCTGGCCGATCTCCGTCGGCAGGTCCATGAGCGCTGCACACCCGCACAGGCCGCACGATGGGCCTGGAACAGCCGCGAGTACGTGCACGGTCTGCTGTACGAAGCGGTGGCCCAGACCCACCCCGCACCTTTGGGGAGCGGTCAGTGCCGGTCCATCCGTTCTCTCATCGCGGGCATCGAGCCCTTTCACCCGCTGTGCGAGGCCGCGCATCCGTGCGAGCTGGTCGCGGAGGAACTGCGGCATCCCGTCGTACAGCGCCTCGGCCGGCTGTCGGTCGACGCGGCGGTGTGGATCGCCGACCTCTTCTCCGCGGTGAAGGAGCAGCGGGCCGGCGGCGTGATCAATCTGGCCCTTGCCTACCAGCGCTCCCACCAGTGCTCCCTGCCGGTGGCCGTCACGCTGGCCATCGGGCACATCAACAGCACCATCGGCGAGTTCGAGGAGCTCTACCGTGAGATCAGGCCGGAGTTGAGTCCAGCCGGGGTCGGCTATGTGGAGGGCATGGGCGGCTGGATCCCCGGATGCTACTTCTGGTCCCGTACCGTGCCACGGTACGCGGACACCGTGCTGGCCTCCGCCGTGCTCTGAGCCTCTGCCCGACCGTCACCCGCAGCGGAGGGGGCCCGAAGGGGAGCGGGAAATGGTACCCAACGGGCCGAGCCTCGAACGCCTACTCCGAAAAATTCACCCTTCTCTACCGACCTCCTGTTCCAACCCGTCCAACGGGTCGCCATCAGGCGTACGCTCGCCCCGTCCGGCGGGGAGCAACGACAGGAAGCGGTAGACCACATGACCCATGGGCTGCGGCAACCGATCACCGAACACCGGCCTCTACTCGAACGCGACCAAGAACTCCAGGCGATCGACTCCGCGTTGGCATGCCTCCGTGACTCCGTCGACGGCGTGCCCCAGGCGCCGCGCGGCGGACTGCTCGCCTTCACCGGTGCGGGCGGCATGGGCAAGAGCACACTCATCGCGGCGACGCGCGCCCGCGCCGCCGCTCACGGACTCAGGGTGGTCTCGGGCAGGGGTGGGGAGAAGGAGCAGGGCCTGGCGTTCCGCGTCGTCCGCCAGGTCATGCAGCCCACCCTGGCCACGATGAGCGACACGGAGCGTCGTGCCTTCCTGGGCAGTTGGTACGACATCGTCGGCACCACACTCGGCCTCGAGGCGACGGACACCAGTCAGATGCCGGACCCGACCGGAGTTCGCGACGGCCTCGACTGGGTCATGACGCGCCTCACGGTGATGAACGCGCCTCTCGTTCTGCTCCTGGACGACCTCCACTGGGCCGATGCCGAATCCCTCGACTGGCTCGCCTCCTTCGCGCCTCGCGTCGCGGACCTCCCGCTCCTGATCGTCGTCGCCTACCGGCCCGACGAACTCCCGCAGGACGCGACCTCGTTCCGCACGCTGGTCGAGCGCCACGAGAAGCGTCCGCATGCCCTGTCCCCGCTCGGCGAGGCCGGTGTGGCGCGGATTGTCAGGGACAAGTTGGGCGAGGCAGCCGAGGACGAGTTCTGCGGGGAGTGTTGGACGGTCACCGGGGGCAGCCCCTTCGAGACCGTCGAACTCGCGATCCGGCTCGGCGAACGGAAGGTGAAGGGAACCCAGGAAGATCTGCCCGTGATGAGGGACCTCGCCACGGCGGTCAAGGGCCCGGGGCTGATCGAGCGCCTCAACCGGCTCGGCACCAGCACCGTTCGCTTCGCATGGGCCGCTGCCGTATTGGGCGGGACCTTCTCACGAGAGCTTGCCGCGGGCATCGCGGTCCTCGGCAGCGAGGAGGCCGCCGAAGCGGCCGAGAAGCTGCGCGCCGCCCGTATCCTCGCGGACGGCGACGGGCCCAAGGGCAGCCTGGAGTTCGTCCACCCGCTGATCGCCACGACGATCTACCGGGCCATCCCCTCGAGCTTGCGGGTCGGCATGCACAACGCGGCGGCCGACGCCGCACACGCGGCCGGGCTCGGCCCCACCTCCGCCGCCCGGCACCTGTTGGAGGTCCCCTGCGACGGCCGGCCCGAGGCTGTCGCGTGCCTGCGCGCCGCCGCACGTGAGTATCTCCGCGCCGGAGCCCCGGAGGCCGCCCGGCGCGTGCTGACCCGAGCACTCCAGGAACCGCCCCCTGCGGAGGACCGCGCCGCGGTCCTCCACGATCTCGCCTGCTCGACCTTCCTGATCGAGCCCACGGCCACCGTCAGCTACCTCCGGGAGGCGCTGAAGGAGCCGGGAATCGACCCCGACCTGCGCGCGTCCATCGTCTACCGGCTGACTCAGGCGCTGGCCAACACCGACCGGCTGACCGAGGCCGCGGATGTGGCCGCCGACGAGGCGCGGCGGGCCCCCAATCCGCGTATCAAACTGCGGATGCAGGCCGATCACTTCGTCTGGAGCGCGTTCCGCACCGACGAGCCCGACTCGTCCGCCCGCTCGCGCCGGCTGACGAGGCTGGCCGACAAGCTGACCGGCCGCGGCCTGGAGGAGCGTTACATCCTCGGACTGCGGGCCTGGGACGCCCTGGTACGCGGCGAGCCGCGGCGCACCGCCCTCGAACATGCCGAGGAGGCGTTGCGCGGCGGGATGAGCTGGACCGACGAGAACCGCGGCTTCGAGGTGCCCGTCGCGGTCGCCCTGCTGTTCATGTACTGCGACCAGCCGTGGCAGGCCGAAGACCTGTTCACCAAGGGTATGGCCGAGTGCGAGCACAAGGGATGGAGCGGCTCCCACCTGGCGCAGGGGCAGACCCTTTTCGGCTATATCCGCTACCGCCGCGGCTGCCTCTCGGAGGCGGAAGAACTCGTCCGGGCCGGGTTGCGCACCGCCGAGCGGGTCGAAGGCGCGGTGCCGGCCCAGTGGTTCGCCATCGGCATCCTCATCCAGATCCTGCTGGCCCGTGGACGGACCGCCGACGCGCGTGAGCTCGCGGACGCCTACCACTACGGCGAGGTGGTCCCGAACGCCGTCATCTTCCCCGACCCGCGCACGGTGTACGCCGAGCTGCTCCTGGCGGAGCAGCGACGCCCCGAGGCGGCACGGCTGTTGTCCTCCGTCGGGGAATGGCTGGAGTCGCGGGCCTGGCGCAACCCCTCCTGGTGCCCGTGGCAGCTGCACCTGGCGTCCGCCCTCGCGCCTACCGCCCCCGATCGGGCGGTCTCCCTCGCCCGGGACGCCGTCAAGCGGGCGCGGGACTTCGGTGCGGCGTCCGCGATCGGCCAGGCGCTCCATACCGAGGCCGAGGTGACCGGTGGTCCGGCCGCGCTGGATCTGCATGCCGAGGCCGTCGCGGAACTGGAACGGTCACCCGCGTCGTACGAACTGGCCCGAGCGCTCGTCGGGCACGGCTCCGCGCTGTCCCGCAACGGGCGGGTGCAGGAGGCCGCCGACAGGCTCTACCAGGGGCTGGAAGGCGCCGTTCACTGTGGCGCCGACGCCCTCGCAGCCCGGGCCAGGGAAGAGCTCTCGGCGGCCGGACTGCGGCCGTTGCCCTTGCGTTACGCGCAGACGGACACCCTCACCGCTCACGAACGACGAACGGCCGAGCTGACCGTCCAGGGCCACTCGGTGGGCGTGATCGCGAAGGAACTGCGCCTCACCGAGCAGGGGGTGCGGCAACTGCTGTCCTCCGCCTACCGCAAGATCGGCACCGACGCCGCGGGTCTCGCCAGGGCCCTGGAGACCTTCCCGGGTTCCCGGACGTGACCCAGGAGGAGCGCCGGGCGGCTCCGCTCACACGGGCCGCGCACGCCCCTCCCAGTACGGATCCCGCAACCGCCGCTTGTACAGCTTCCCGTTGGGATCGCGCGGCAGCTCGGCGATGAAGTCGACGCTCTTGGGCCGCTTGTAGCCGGCGAGTTGACCGGCGCAGTGGTCGAGGATCGTGGCGGCGAGGGCGGGGCCGGGCTCGTGGCCAGGGGCCGGTTCGACGACCGCCTTGACCTCCTCGCCCCAGTCGTCGTGCGGAATGCCGAACGCGGCGGCGTCGGCGACGGCCGGGTGGGCCAGCAGTACGGACTCGATCTCGGCCGGGTAGATGTTGACCCCGCCGGAGATGATCATGTCGATCTTGCGGTCACGGAGGAAGAGGTACCCGTCCTCGTCCAGGTAGCCGAGGTCGCCGACGGTGAAGAAGTCGCCGATGCGGTTCTTCCGCGTCTTGGCCTCGTCCTTGTGGTAGGCGAAGCCGCCCGTGTTCATCTTCAGGTAGACGGTGCCGAGTTCGCCGGGCGGGAGCCGGTTGCCGTTGTCGTCGAAGACGGCGAGTTCACTGATCGGCCAGGCCTTGCCCACCGTTCCGGGCTTCTTCAGCCAGTCCTCCGCCGTCGCGAAGGCGCCTCCGCCCTCGCTGGCGGCGTAGTACTCCTCCACACAGGGGCCCCACCAGTCGAGCATCGCCCGCTTCACATGGTCCGGGCAGGGGGCCGCGCCGTGGATGGCGTGTCGCATGGAGGAGACGTCGTAGCGGGACCGTGTCTCCTCCGGGAGGGCCAGCAGGCGGTGGAACTGTGTCGGGACCATATGAGTGTGCGTGCACCTGTGGGTGTCGATGACACGAAGCATCTCCTCGGGGGTCCACTTGTCCATCAGCACCAGGCGGTGACCTATGTGCAGGGACGCTCCCGCGAACTGGAGCACCGCCGTGTGGTACAGCGGTGAGCAGACCAGGTGCACGTTGTCGTCGAACGGCTTGATGCCGAAGATCCCGAGGAATCCGCCCAGATAGGCCTCCTCGGGCGGCTTGCCGGGCAGGGGGCGACGGATGCCGCGGGGGCGGCCGGTGGTGCCCGAGGTGTAGTTCATGACCCAGCCGAGCGTGCGGTCGGCCGGCGCGGACTCCGGCTGCCCGTCGAGGAGTTCGGCGTACGGTCGGAAGCCCTCGACCTCGCCGACGGCGTACCGGTGGGTGGCCGGGAGGCCCGCCTCGTCGGCGGCCTGGCGGGCGGACTCGGCGAAGCGCTCGTGGGAGATGAGCACCTTGGCACCGGAGTCGGCGACGATCCAGGCGATCTCGGGGCCCACGAAGTGGTGGTTGACGGGGACCAGGTAGAAGCCGGCCTGGGAGGCGGCCAGGTACGCCGTGAAGAACTCGACGCCGTTGGGGAGGACGACCGCGAAGGCGTCGCCGCGCCTGAGGCCGGCCGCGCGCAGGCCGTGGACCAGGCGGTTGGTGGCGGCGTGCAGCCGTCCGGCGGTCCATCGTTCGCCGTCGGGGGCGACGAGGACCATGCGGTCGGGGTCGGCGGTTGCCTGGGCCCAGAAGCCGACGGGAGGTGTGCTGACGGTGTGGGCCGTGGATGTGCCGGTCACTGGCCGCTCCTTCCGGCGATGCGGTTGATGCGGTCGACGGTTCGTTCGAAACCGCGGGTGAGGTCGTCGAAGACGGCCTGGACGCTTCGTTCGGAGTTCATCCGGCCCACGATCTGGCCGACGGGTGTGCCGAGCAGCGGCTCGACCTCGTACTTCTGGATGCGGGAGACGGCTTCGGCGACGAGCAGCCCCTGCAAGGGCATCGGGAGGGTGCCGGGCCCGTCGGGGTCGTCCCACGCGTCGGTCCACTCGGTGCGCAGCTGCCGTGCCGGTTTTCCGGTCAGGGCGCGGGAGCGGACGGTGTCGGCGGAGCCGGCGGCCAGCAGCTTGGCGGTCAGCGCGGCCGAGTGCAGATCGGCTTCGGTGGTGGTCAGCCATATGGAGCCGAGCCACACACCTTGGGCGCCAAGACTGAGCGCTGCGGCCACCTGTTGGCCGCTTCCGATCCCTCCGGCGGCGAGCACGGGCAGGGGGTCGACCGCCTCCACCACCTCCGGGGTGAGAACCATTGAGGCGATCTCCCCTGTGTGCCCGCCGGCCTCGTAGCCCTGAGCGACGACGATGTCGATGCCCGCCTCCTGATGCTTGCGGGCATGCCGGGCGCTGCCCGCGAGCGCGGCGACGAGCACGCGTCGGTCGTGGGCGCGTTCCACGACATCCACGGGCGGTGAGCCCAGGGCGTTGGCGAGCAGCTTGATCGGGTAGTCGAAGGCGACATCGAGCTGGGTGCGGGCCACCTGCTCCATCCAGCCGGTGATCCGCCACCCGGAGGCCTCACCTTCGGCGAGTTCGGGCACGCCGTACTTGGCGAGGGTGTCCTTGACGAAGTGCCGGTGCCCTTCCGGGATCATCGCCTCGACGTCCGCCTCGCTGACGCCTTCGACCTTCTTCGCCGGCATGACGACGTCCAGGCCGTAGGGGTGGCCTTCGACATGTGCCTCGATCCAGTCGAGGTCGCGCTTGAGGTCGTCGGGGGCGGTGTAGCGGACCGCGCCGAGCACTCCGAAACCGCCGGCCCGGCTGATGGCCGCGGCGACGGCGGGGAACGGCGTGAAGCCGAAAATGGCGTGCTCGACTCCCAGTTTCTTGCTCAGCTCCGTCTGCATGGGCGCAGGATGCCGCAGTCCCCCGGACGACGGAAGGCCTTTTCTGATACACCGTCAGGTCTGTTGGTGCGGCCACACCGTTGACACGACCCACTCCTGACACGAAAGTTTCATCACGCAAGGTGATCCCGGAAAGATACTTTCAGCCGCGGCGGTGGGAGGAACCTCGATGACGGACGACAGCAGCAGACCGACTCGGCGTCAACTGAACAAAGCCGTCCTTGCCTTGGGCGGCGCCTTGGCCATCGCCCCCCTTCCCGCCGGACCAGCGGCAGCGGCCTCCACCTCCGCCCACTCCGCCCGCCGCGCCACGACCCTGCGCCACGGTTCCCCGGAGCGCGCCGGCCTGCTCCCCACCCACCTGCGCCAACTGGTCACGGACGCCGAGGCGTTCCTCGGTCCCTCCCCCAAGCACCCCTGGTACGCGGGCGCCGTTCTGCTCGCCGGGCGCGGCGGTACCGTGGCCCTGCATCAGCCGATCGGGATGGCGGTCCGATACCAGGCGTACGACGAGAAGACCGACACCGGCGTCGAGTTCCCGGCCGACCAGCAGATCCCCATGGCCGACGACACCGTCTTCGATCTGGCCTCGGTCTCCAAGCTGTTCACCTCGATCCTCGCCGTGCAGCAGATCGAGCGGGGCGCACTGCGGTTGGAGGCGACCGTAGCCTCCTATCTCCCCGACTTCGGCGGTGCGGGCAAGCAGGACATCACGATCCGTCAGCTCCTCACCCACACCTCGGGGTTCCGGGCCTGGATCCCGCTGTACGCGGCACCGACGTACGAGGAGAAGCTCAAGCTCATCTGGAACGAAACGCCGCTGAACCCGCCGGGCAGTGCGTACCTCTACTCGGACCTGAACCTGATCTCGCTCCAGCTGGTCATGGAGAAGATCACCGGCCGCGGACTCGACACTCTCCTCCGCGAGGAGATCACCGGCCCCCTCGGGATGCGCCGCACCCGCTACAACCCGCCCGCCTCCTGGAAGCCGAGGATCGCGGCCACCGAGGACGCCCGCAAGCCCTGGTCGGGTCTGGACCGAGGGCTCGTGTGGGGCCAGGTGCACGACGAGAACGCCTTCAGCCTGGGCGGGGTCGCGGGCCACGCGGGCGTGTTCTCGAACGCGTGGGACCTCGCGGTCCTGGGCCGCACCCTGCTCAACGGCGGCGCCTACGGCCGCACCCGCATCCTGGAGCCGGAGTCGGTGGAGCTGATGTTCACCGACTTCAACACCGCCTTCCCCGGCGACGAACACGGGCTCGGCTTCGAGCTCTACCAGCACTGGTACATGGGCGCGATGGCCACTCCGCGCACCGCGGGGCACACCGGCTTCACCGGCACCTCCCTGGTGCTCGACCCGACCACCGACTCCTTCCTCGTCGTGCTCGGCAACTCGGTCCATCCGGTGCGCAGTTGGCGTTCAGGTTCCGCTCCGCGGGTCGCCGCCGCGAACAACATGGCCCGCGCCGTGCCGGTCCGCCCACGGCACGGCCGTACAGCCTGGTTCTCGGGCATGGCGACCGCCGCCACCGCGACGCTCGCGCTCCCCGCGCTCGACACCACACGCGGCGACGCCCGGCTGTGCTGCGCCCTTTGGTGGGACACCGAACCCCAGGCGGACCTCCTCGCCCTGGAGGCGACGACCGACGGGGGCATGACCTGGCAGCCGCTCCCCTTCACCACGACCCGGCACGGCGAGCGGCCCGAGGACCATCCGACCGGTACGGCCAC
Organism: Streptomyces sp. NPDC098781; assembly: GCF_044759995.1. Taxonomy (NCBI): domain Bacteria; kingdom Bacillati; phylum Actinomycetota; class Actinomycetes; order Kitasatosporales; family Streptomycetaceae; genus Streptomyces; species Streptomyces sp. NPDC098781. Next base: position 893,720 of record NZ_JBIWAK010000001.1, on the reverse strand, counting down.
CGGCTGGTCCGGCCGCGTCTGGCACCGCCTCGCTGCCCCGCTTCCCGCGCACGAGCAGTTGCTGGTGCGCTGGCGCTACGCCACCGACCGGCTGTACGTGGGGCGTGGCGCCTACGTCGACGGACTGCGCGTCGAGTCGGCTCGTACGGTCCTCTTCGACGAGGCGCGGCCGGCGGACGCGGCGCGGATCACGGCCAGCGGCTGGACCGCCGCCACGAACTGACCGGTCAGCCGGGTACGACCAGTCGCTGCGTGCCGAGGACGGACAGCCGCCGGAGCGCCTCCTCGGACGGCGATGACCGTCACAGGGCCGACGACCGGGTGGTCGAAGGTCTTGCGGAGCGTGGGGTCGGCGGTCACGTCGTGGGCGGCCCACAGCCGGCCGAACTCCTCGCTGCCACCTATGTCACCGGCGTGATCCTCCAGGTGGACGGCGGGGTCCACGCCTAGTCGGCGGCCTCCAGCACGGCCATCGCCGCGTTGTGCCCCGGCACCCCGCTCACCCCTCCCCCGCGCACCGCGCCCGCCCCGCACAGCAGCACGTTCGGATGGCGGGTCTCCACGCCCCAGCGGCCGGTGCCCTCCTGTTCGTAGGGCCAGGCGAGATCGCGGTGGAAGATGTTCCCGCCGGGCAGCCGCAGGTCGCGCTCCAGGTCGAGCGGGGTCTTGGCCTCGATGCACGGCCGCCCGTCCGCGTCCGTCGCCAGGCAGTCGGCGATCGGCTCGGCGAGATGGGCGTCGAGCTGGGCGAGCGTCGACTTCAGCAGTTCCTCGCGTACGGCGTCGTTGTCGCGCTGGAAGAGCCGGGCGGGGGTGTGCAGCCCGAAGAGGGTGAGGGTCTGGTAGCCCTGCTCGACGAGGTCGGGCCCGAGGATCGTCGGGTCGGTGAGCGAGTGGCAGTAGATCTCGGAGGGCGGCGCGGCGGGGAGTTCCCCGGCGGCGGCCTGGGCGTGGGCGGTGGCCAGCTGGTCGTAGCCCTCGGCGATGTGGAAGGTGCCGGCGAACGCCTCGCGCGGGTCGACGGAGCTGTCGCGCAGCCGGGGCAGCCGCTTGAGCAGCATGTTCACCTTGAGCTGGGCGCCCTCGGCGGGCGGCGGGGTTGTGTCGCCGGTGAGGGCGGCCAGGGCCTGGGGGGAGGCGTTCACCAGGACGTGCCGGGCGGCGGCGACGCCCTCGCCGTCCGCCGTGCGGTAACCGACCTCCGCCGTACGTCCGTCCGTGTCGATGCGTACCGCCTCGTGCCCGGTGGCGATGACCGCGCCCGCCTCGCGGGCCGCCGTGGCGAGCGCGTCGGTGAGGGCGCCCATGCCGCCGACGGGGACGTCCCAGTCGCCGGTGCCGCCGCCGATCACGTGGTACAGGAAGCAGCGGTTCTGCTTCAGGGAGGTGTCGTGGGCGTCGGCGAAGGTGCCGATGAGAGCGTCCGTCAGCACCACGCCGCGCACCAGGTCGTCGCCGAACCGCTCCTCGACGGCGACGCCGATCGGCTCCTCGAAGAGGGTCCGCCAGGCCTCCTCGTCGTCCACCCGGCGGCGCAGTTCCGCCCGGCTGGGCAGGGGCTCGGTGAGGGTCGGGAACACCCGCCGGGCGACCTCCCCCGTCATCCCGTAGAAGCGCTGCCAGGCCTCGAACTCGCGCTGCCCGCCCGTCAGCCGGGCGAACGCCTCCCGGGTGCGTTCCTCTCCGCCGCCCACGAGCAGCCCGGTGGGCCGTCCGTCGCGTTCGACGGGCGTGTACGAGGAGACGTCGCGGGTGCGGATGCCGAAGTTCAGGCCGAGGTCCTGGACGATCTTCCGGGGCAGCAGGCTGACCAGGTACGAGTAGCGGGAGAGCCGTGCGTCGACCCCGGCGAACGGCCGTGTGGACACGGCGGCGCCCCCGGTGTGGTCGAGCCGCTCCAGCACCAGTACGGACCGTCCTGCCCGTGCCAGATAGGCGGCGGCGACCAGCCCGTTGTGGCCTCCGCCGACGATCACGGCGTCGTACGTACGGTGTCCCGGGGTTCCCTCGTGTGCAGGCATGGTTCTTCGTAACACGTGATGATCTAGGTGGGCCAGAGGTACGGGCGTCCGGACTCACGCACCTCCCGGCATCCGCTGCTGCCGCAGCACGGCCACCCTCCGGTACAGCTCGACCGCCTCCGCGCCCCGCCCGAGCTGCTGGAGGCAGTGGGCCTCGTCGTTGCGGCTGGCGAGGGTGTCGGGGTGGTCGAGGCCGAGGACGCGTTCGCGGGCGTCGGCCACCGCCCGGTACTCGGTGAGCGCGTCCGGCCAGCGGCCCAGCCAGCCGAGGCTCACGGCGACCTCGCGACGGCTCACCAGGGTGTCCGGGTGGTCGTGGCCCAGTACACGGCCACGGATCGCGCACACGTCACGGGATTCGGCGAGGGCCTCCTCCCAGCGGCCGAGGCGTCCGAGGTTGACGCCGAGGCCGTGCCGGGCGCGCAGGGTCTCGGGGTGGGCGGGGCCGTGGACGCGGGTGCGGTCGTCGATCAGATCGTGGTAGAGCCGGAGCGCCTCCGTGCTGCGGCCGAGCCGGCCGAGGCTGATGCCGACCTCGTAGCGGGCGGCGAGGGTGTCCGGGTGGTCGGGGCCGAGGGCCTGGGCGCGGGCCTCGGCGACCTCGCCGTAGGTTTGCAGGGCCTCCGGCCAGCGGCCCAACTGGCCGAGTGCGTAGGCGACTTCGTAGCGAGTGACCAGGGTGTCGGGGTGGTGCGGGCCGAGGACTCGGGCGCGGGCGGCGGCGACCTCGTCGGCCATGCGGTACGAGTCCTCCAGCCGGCCGAGCCTGCTGAGGTTGAAGGCGAGGTTGTGGCGGCAGCGCAGGGTGTCGGGGTGGTCGGCGCCCATGGCGCGTTCGCGGGCGATCAGCACCGACGTGTAGACCTGGTGTGCGTCGAAGTGGCGGCCCAACTGGCCCAGTACGTACGCCATTTCCTGCCGGGCGGCGAGCGTGTCCGGGTGGTCCGGGCCGAGGGCGAGGCTGCGGGCGCGCGCGACGTGCTTGTACTCGCGCAGGGCGTCGGCGGCGCGCCCGGTGCGGCTGAGGGTGAAGGCGACCTCGTAGCGGCTGGCGAGCGTGTCGGGGTGCTCGGGGCCGAGCAGGTGTTCGCGCTCGGCCGCGACGGCGCGGTGCACCTCGCCCGCCTCGGTCCAGCGGCCCAGCCGGCCGAGGCTCAGTCCGGCGTTGTGCCGGGCGGCCAGCGCGGTGAGCGTGGCCGTGGACGGGGCCGGGGGATCCTCGTCCGCGGCGGTCCCGTCGGGTCGGCCGGTGGTGGGGCGGGGGATCCACTCGCCGGTGAGGCCGGCCGCGGCGTCGGGGGGTGTGGTGCGCAGTGGGGCGCCGGTGGCCTTGTGGCCGGTGGTCATGCCACGGGTCCAGGACGGCAGACGGGTCTCGCGTGCCACGGGCTCCCGCGGGCGGAGCACGGGCTGCCCGGTCACCACGGTCGGCACATAGGCCGGTGTCGTACGGCCGACGCTGATCCGGCGGCCCAACTCCCGTCCGTCGTGCGGGCGTTCCTCGGGGCGTTTCGCCAGCAGGTCGAGGATGACCTGCTCGAAGTACTCCGGCAGCTCGGCGCGGTGGCTGCGCGGCGGCCGGGGCGGGGTGTCGCGGTGCCCGACGAGGATCGCCCACGGGTCGTCCAGGTCGAACGGCGGCACGCCGGTGGCGATCTCGTACAGCACGCACCCCAGCGAGTACAGGTCGCTGCGCTGGTCCACCTCCTCTCCGCCGATCTGCTCCGGCGACATGTAGTGCGGGGTGCCCATCGCGATGCCGGTGCCGGTCAGCCGGGAGGTGAAGCCGATGTCGTGGGCGAGGCGCGCTATGCCGAAGTCGCAGATCTTCACCGTGCCGTCGGCGAGCCGCATGATGTTCGCCGGTTTCAGATCGCGGTGCACGATGCCCTGCTGATGGGTGTAGGCGAGGGCGGCGGCGACCTGGTCGGCGATGTCGACGACGTCCGGAACGGGCAGCGGATGCTGTTTGTTGTCCTCCAGCAGCTGGCTGAGGTTGCGGCCCTGAAGCAGTTCCATGACCAGGAACAGCACACCGTCGGATTCGCCGAAGTCATGGACGACGGTCACACCGCGGTGCTGGAGCGCCGCGGCCACCCGGGCCTCGCGACGGAACCGCTCGCGCAGGACTCGGGCGAAGGAGTGGTCGTGGTGCGGTCCGAGCGGCTTGAGGCACTTCACCGCGACATGCCGGCCCAGCGACTCGTCGCGCGCACGCCACACCTCGCCCATACCGCCGCGCCCGATCGGTTCGAGCAGCCGGTACCGGCCCTGGATCAGCCTGCTGTCCCCCATCTCCCGCGCTCGCCCCCCGTTGGTCCGCCCCACCCTCCCTCGGCTCGTCCAGTATGGCGAGCTATCGTCCGAGTTTGTACGGTGCCGGGCGCGAGCCTGGGCCGAGTCGTGCCATGGCACGCAGGATGTGTTTGGGCGGGAGTTGCCAGCGCAGACGTGCGGGAACGCAGCGCAGCAGGGTGCCCGTGACACGCAACTGGCGGGTGACGGCGGCGGGTTCCGGTGCCGGTCTGCCGTACAGCTCGTGGGCGTACGGCGGCAGGGCGGCGTACGCGAGGTGGGCCACGCGCCGCCACAGCACCTCACGCGCCGGGACGAGCAGTGGATGCGTCGGCGGGCGGAGCAGAAAGTCGTCCACCGCACGTGCTTCGGGTCCGCTCGCGAGCTCGGGGCGCACCTTCTCGAAGTACGCCGCCATCTCGGCCTGGTTCGCGGGTACGACGTCCGGGTCGAGGCCCACCAGGCGGGCGCCGAGGCGCTGTTCGTCGATGTAGCGGTCGGCCTGCTCGTCGGTGAGGCGGATGCCGGAGCGCTGCGCAACCTGGAGGTACGAGTCGATCTCGGCGCAGTGCACCCACAGCAGCAGTTCGGGTTCGTCGACGCCGTACCGCTCCCCCGTGTCCGGGTCGGTGGCGCCGAGCATGCTGTGGATCTTCCGCACCCTCGCGCCGGCCTTCTCGACGGCCTCGGTGGTGCCGTAGGTGATGGTGCCGACGAAGTTCGCGGTGCGCAGCAGGCGCTGATTGCCCCGAACGAGGGTGCGCCGCCGGGCCTCAGCCGTCGGTGACCTCAGCCGTCGGTGACCACCGGAGCGTTGAGCGCGAGTGCCAGCAACGCGGCCGAGACTTCCCGGATGACCTCTTCGGCTTCGCTGAACACGGGTTGGAAGGCGTCACCACACTCGATCGTGTAGCCGAACACCTTGGCGGCGGGTGGGTGGGTGAAGTGCCGACTGTAGGCGTAGTCGTCGCTCGTGCCCGAGGTGGGGTAGAGGCCGTACGCCGGTTCGACCCCGTAGTCGACCCCGCGCACCGCGCGCACCGCGTCGTTCATCCGCTCCGCCACTTCGACCGCGATCTTCAGGTCCGGTTCGGGGATGAACTCGCCGATGCCGTCGTCGGGACGCCCTCGTACCCCGTCTCGGTCGGGGTTGCGGAAGTTGTCCGTGGGCGTGATGGACTGGTTCTGGTCGGAGCCCCAGTTGTGCAGGATCACCGGAACCGCGCTGTGGACGTCGACCATCCATCGGATCCGCGGGTGGTTGTCGAGCGCCCAGACCACGTTTCGGGTCTCGGGCTCGGAAGCGGCCGCCGGTCCACGGTAGACCTGCGGATCGCACGGCTTGTCCGAGGTGTGCACGTCCGCGTCCGGGGCGAACTTCGCCTTGTGGTCCCACAGGAAGTCGAAGTTCCGGTTCAGATCGACTCCCACGCACGAAGGGGCGGTGGAGCCGGCAGGTGCGGGCCGGCGGTTCTTGCGCCACATCGCGGACGTGGCCTGGCTGAAGGCCCGGCCATCCGGGTTGACACAGGGGTAGAAGAACAGATTGACGTCCTCCAGCACCCCCCTGACCTGAGCCGCCGTGAAGCTCGACGCCCCGTAACCGAGCCCGGTGCCGCGGTCGTGGGCCTCCAACAGGTCCGCCGCCAGCGAGACCAGCGCGTCGGGCGGCACCCACTCGCGCGCATGCACCCCGCCCAGGAACAGGATCCCGGGCACTTCGTCGGACGGCCGTGTCCCTACTCGCAACAGGTGCGTCGTCCGCCCTTCATGGGTGGGGTGAGGCGGCGTGATGACCTCGGTCGCGCCTGGATAGGCGGCTTGCAGACTGGTGATCGCCGATTCGATCTCGGCCACGTTGAGATACACGATCACTCCTTGCGGCCAAGGCCGTGCGGTACGGCGTCCCGAGCGGCGAAGCGGTCGCCCGTGCCCACCTCTTCCTTGCGGGCGAGCCAGTTCTCCGTGACGTTCTCCACCGCGGTGATGTCCACCGAGGGGGCCGATCTGGCCGCCCTGGCCCGGTCGAGCTGATCCTGGCGGAAGTAGAGGTCGAGTCCGACACCCGCCCGGCTGCCGCGCACCACGGGGCGGCAGCCGACGTCGGGCCGCGTCTCATGGACGAACTCCCTGAGCGCTTCCGCACTCTCGGCGACGACATGGCAGCGGAGGACCGCGGGCTCCTCGCTCATGGCTGGATCCCGCCGGCGAGCGCGACGGCCTGGGCGGCGTTCACCCGGCCGAATCCGTAGTCGTCGTTGTGCCCGGAGGCGTCGTACTGAACCTGCGGTCCGCCGATCCGGTCGGCCGACCGGTGCATCACGTCGCGCAGTTGATCCCGTGTGAGGTGGGGGTTCACCGACAGCGCGAGGGCGGCGCAGCCGGCCGCGCAGGGAGCGGCGAAGCTGGTGCCGGTGCTGATGCCGTAGCCGCCGCCGGACGTGGTGCTGAGGACATCGACGCCGGGGGCGATCAGTTCCACCTCCGGGCCGCGTGCCGCGTGGTCCTCGCGATCCTTGTTGGTCGAGCGCACTACGGCGATGACGTCCGCGTGCGAGACCACCTCGTCCTTGGTGACGTCGACGTTCCTGCCATTGCTCGCGGCCCAGAAGATCGGCAGCCCTTTGCCCTGCCGTCCGTTGGAGGCGGCGGACTCGAGAGCGAGGGCGAGGGTGTCGGAGATGTCCCAGTCCGCGCCGTTCGGGCCGAGGCTGCTGACCAGGATGTCCGCACCGGCCCGGGGATCGATCCCGGGGACCTCCGTCGAGGGGTCGCTCGCGAACCCCACGGCACGGGCGAGCGTGGTCTGTGTGCCGATCTGGTCCGGCAGACAGGCCAGGAGCATCAGAGCGCACTCGGGGGCCGCACCGGTGCCGCCCGCCCCGTTGCCGTGCCGGGCCCCGGCCATGCCGGCACAGAACGTGCCGTGATCCTCGTCGGGCATCCCCGCGGTGTCCTGGACGAAGACCGGGCGCTGCCCGCCGCCGGCGAAGAAGCCGGAGAGTGGGTCCAGCCCGGCGGCGAGGTCCGGGTGCCCCGTGTCGAAGCCGTTGTCGATGACGGCGACCCGGATCCCGGCTCCGAAGGTGCGGTCCCAGGCCGTCTCGATGTGCACGTCGGCGTCCGGGGTACCGCCGTTGGTTCCGGGATTGCGCCATTGCCACTGTTCCCCGTAGCGAGCCCCGGTGGGCCTGAACCGCCCGGGGACGTGCTCGATGAACGCCGGCTCGGCGAAGACGAAGCGGTCGTTGTCGTGCAGTTCGACGGAGGCCGCGAGGGCGTCCTGCGACGCCGGCGCGCGCACCTCGTACAGGTTCGTCGCGAAGCCGAGCTTGCCGACGACGGTCAAGCCGGCTGCCTCGAGCTCGCGTTCGGCCTGCTCCTCGGAGAGGGCAGGCTCCAGCCGGACGGTCAACGCGTCGGTGGCGATGCCGATCCTGCCGTTGGATCGTCGGATGACCGTACCGCTCGTCTCCGCCCCACGAATTCCTGTACCGGCCGAGAACGCTTCACGCGTCCGCTGGTTGGGCCTGACGAACACCCAACTCGCGCGGGCGAAGGCGTCGGCGGTCTCGTCGTCCACGCCGGCCTCGCGCATCTCCCCGCGGACGCTGCTTCCCAATTCCGCCTCCATATCGGCGGCGGAACTCACCCGGGCGTCCGTGTCCATCTTGACCGCGACGACGTCATCGAGTTCTTCGGCCTCGACGAGATGACCACGCTGATAGTACTGACGTGACATTGCGCTCGCCTCTTCAGATCGGCACCGGGAGCCCGCGCCGGTGACGTCACGGCGCCGAAACTCGCGGCCTTCAAAAACCCCCTCTCTGCCAGTCTCCTCGTGCCTTTGCCGCACGGCAAACGCACGATTGGGCCGCCGCGGGCCTCAGTTGCTCATTCAGCTTTTGCCCGGTCAACCACCATGGCGACTTGATTCCGGTACGGAATAAAGCCATTGGCCCTTACGAGAAGTCGGCGGCGACGCTCGCTAACGCCGCACCCTCGGCATCCCCAGCCCGATCCACGAGATGATCTCCCGCTGGATCTCGTTGTTGCCGCCGCCGAAGGTGAAGATGACGGCCGAGCGGTAGCCGCGCTCCAGCTCTCCGTGCAGAACGGCGCCGGCCGAGCCCTCCTTCAGCGCGCCGGGAGCCGCGACGATCTCCATCAGCCAGGCGTAGGCGTCGCGGCGCGCCTCGGAGCCGTAGACCTTGACGGCGGAGGCGTCCTGCGGGGTGAGCGTGCCCTCCTGGACGGCGCTGACCATCTGCCAGTTGAGGAGCTTGAGCGCGTCGAGCCTGGTGTGGGTCTGGGCGAGGCGGCGGCGCACCCAGGGCAGGTCGATCACCCGGCGGCCGTCGGCGAGTTTGGTCTCCATGGCCCAGCGCTGGACGTCGTGCAGGGCGCGGATCGCCATGGTGCCGTGGGCGGCGAGGGTGACGCGCTCGTGGTTGAGCTGGTTGGTGATCAGACGCCAGCCCTGGTTCTCCGCGCCGACGCGGCGGGAAGCGGGGACGCGGATGTTCTCGTAGTAGCTGGCCGTCGTGTCGTGCGAGGCGAGCGTGTTGATGAGGGTGCACGAGTAGCCGGGGTCGGTGGTGGGGACGAGCAGCATGGTGATGCCCTTGTGGAGGGGGGCGTCCGGGTCGGTACGGACGGCGAGCCACACCCAGTCGGCCGTGTCGCCGTTGGTCGTCCAGATCTTCTGGCCGTTGACGACGTACTCGTCGCCGTCCCGTACCGCGCGCGTCTTGAGGGACGCGAGGTCGGTGCCCGCCTCGGGCTCGCTGTAGCCGATCGCGAAGTCGATCTCGCCGGAGAGGATCTTCGGCAGGAAGTACGACTTCTGCTCGTCCGTGCCGTACTGCATGATCGTCGGGCCGACGGTGTTGAGTGCCATCAGGGGCAGCGGTACGCCCGCCTGGGCGGCCTCGTCGAAGAAGATGAACTGCTCGATGGTGGTCAGGCCGCGTCCGCCGTACTCCTTGGGCCAGCCGACGCCGAGCCAGCCGTCGCCGCCGAGGCGCCGGATGGTCTTGCGGTAGTGGCGTTTCTGGGCTGCCGGGTCGGTGAAACGGGTTTGGGCGAGGTCCGGCACCAGTTCGGCGAAGTAGTCGCGCAGTTCGCTGCGCAGCCGCTGCTGCTCGGGCGTGTATTCGAGGTGCACGGCGCCTCCAGGCTCCCCAAGGGCGGTCCTGACGGCGCACACCGTAGAACGTGTTCCAGAAATTGGGAATGGCGGGGGCGCCGCCGGAACAAGCGCGATGGGGCGGGCGGGGCCGCCCGCGGCCCGGGTTCCTCGGTCGGACGCGCTCTCAGTCGAGGGTGCTCATGAACTCCGTGCAGGCCCGTGCGCAGTCACGGCAGGCCTGTGCGGTGTCCTCGGCGGCCGGCAGAAGGTCGAACGCCTGCGCGCTCTCCAGGCACACCGTCCGGGTCCACTCCAGCTGGAGGCGCAGGGCGGCCTCGTCCAGCTGGTTCTGCTCGGCCAGCACTCGGCACGTCGCGTCGCACACCTCGGCACACAGGATGCCCTTGCGTCGCAAGCGCTCCTGGTCCTCGGGCCCGTCGGGGTCGACCAGGCTCGCCCGCAGGGCACAGGCCCGGGCGCACTCGGTGCAGGCCTGCGCACAGGTGAAGCGGTCCTCGAGGAACTGGACTGGCTGCTGCTGAGGCGTTGTCTGTGTCACAGCGCTCGGGTAGCCGGTGCGAATGACCCCAAACCCGGTGCTCGCACGGGTTCCGGCCGGTCTTCGTGCGCCAGGCGGGTGACGCGTGCGGGACCGGCCGTCAGATCGGGTTCACGTGAGGTGCCAGGGGTACTCGCGGGGCCATGAACATCGCATCGACGGACATCGCCGCGGAAGGCGCGCTCGGCATCGGACTGGCCGTGGCCGGTCTGATCGTCGTGGCGCTGCTCATCGGCGCCTTCGTACTGGGCGCCCGGATCAAGCGCCGGGAACTGCCTCCGCCGCGTCCCGAGGAGCAGCCCCGGATGCCGGACGGGGGGCCGGTCCACGAGGTCCGGGAGCACCGGGAGCCGGACGAGGTGCCCAGGAGCGACCACCGGCTGACGCCGCACGACCTCCCCGCCCACGGCAACATGCCCTCCCGGCGCAGTTCGTCGCAGCAACGGCGCCGCTGGGACGAGGGCCGCAGCGGATCGTTCGGCGGCGGTGGGCAGGGCTGAATCCGGTCCCGGCCGCGGAGTCGCAAAGGGGCTCCGCGGCCGGCCCTCCGGGGCTGTCGCCACGACCTCAGTCGCCGCAGCCTCGTCACGGTCTCAGTCGTCACGGTCTCAGTCGTCACGACCTCAGTCGTCGCCGCCGAACCTCCGGGCGAGGTCCCGGTGATGCTCCGCCACCTCGCGCGCCTCGCCCCCCGTGATGACGGCGCCCGGCATGCCCCCCAGCCGTTCGATCTGCTCGGCGAGACGAAGATGCTGCGCACGGGCGTGGTCGCGGCAGGCGAGGCAGGTGACGCTCTCGGGTCGCGGTGAGGTCATCGCGTACGGCACCCGCGAGGAGCAGCCGGTGACGACCGTCGCGGGCAGGTCGCCGGCCAGACCGAAGGTGCCGGCCAGGAGGTTGCGCACCCGGGCGTCGTGGCGGGGCACACTCCGCTCGACATGGATGTGTGGATCTGCACCGTCCATGGGCTCATCCTGCCCGCCCGCCGACCGCCCACGCCCGGCTGTCCGCCGGTGTCCGGGGTGCGCGTCCCGGCGTCGGTCAGTACGGTGCAGTTCTGGTGCCCGTGTTCGGCTGTGGGGAGGCGACATGGCCGGCGACAAGGCGGTGAAGCTGCCGCGCAAGACGTACGAACAGGAACTGCTGCGCCTACAGACGGAGTTGGTGAAACTTCAGGAGTGGGTGCGGGCGGAGGGTGCCCGGCTGGTCGTGATCTTCGAGGGCCGGGACGCCGCGGGCAAGGGCGGCACCATCAAACGCGTCACCGAACATCTCAATCCGCGGGTGGCACGGATCGCGGCCCTGCCCAAGCCGACGGAGCGCGAGCGCACCCAGTGGTACTTCCAGCGGTACATCGCGCATCTGCCGGCCGCCGGGGAGATCGTGCTGTTCGACCGCAGCTGGTACAACCGCGCCGGCGTCGAGCGCGTCATGGGCTTCTGCACGCAGGAGGAGTACCAGCTCTTTCTGCGCCAGTGCCCGATCTTCGAGCGGATGCTGACGGAGAGCGGGGTCCTGCTGCGCAAGTACTGGTTCTCGGTGAGCGACGAAGAGCAGCAGGAGCGTTTCCGCCGCCGGCTCGACGACCCGCTGCGCCGCTGGAAGCTGTCCCCGATGGATCTGGAGTCGATCACCCGCTGGGAGGAGTACTCACGGGCCAAGGACGAGATGATGGTGCACACCGACATCACCGAGGCGCCCTGGCACGTGGTGGAGAGCGACGACAAGCGCCGCGCCCGGCTGAACATGATCGCCCATCTGTTGAGTTCCGTCCCGTACCACGACGTCCACCCGCCGGTCATCGAGCTGCCGGAACGACCCGAGCCGAGCGGCTACCGGCGTCCCCCGCGCGACCTTCAGCACTACGTCCCGGACCACACGGCCGATCTCTGAACCCGAACGTCACTCGTGTCCGGAACGGACGACCGCCACCGGGCACTCGGCGTGGTGCAGCACCGCCTGACTGACCGAGCCCAGCAGCAGCCCGGCGAATCCGCCCCGTCCGCGCGCCCCGACCACCACGAGCCCCGCCTGCGCACTGGCCTCGATGAGGGAGTGCCGGACCCGGCCGCGCACCAGCCTGCGGTCCACCGCGACATCGGGGTACCGGTCGCGCAGCCCGCCCAGCGCCTCGGCGAGCACGCGTTCCTCCTCGTCGTGCAGCCGGCCCTCGTCGTACGTCACGAAGGGCGGGTCGGCGGGCGACTCGTAGGCGCGCTCGCTCCGGGTGCTCCAGGCGTGCAGGGCGACCAGGCCGACGCCGTGCAGGGAGGCGTGGGCGAAGGCGAACTCGACCGCCCCGCGGGCGGCGGGTGACCCGTCGACGGCCAGGAGGACGGGACCGGCGGGGTCGGGCCGGCGGCGCACCACCAGCACGGGGCAGGCGGCGTGCGCGGCGAGATGCCCGGCCGTGGAGCCGAGCAGCAGGGCGCCGAAACGGCTCAGGCCCCGACTGCCGACCACCGCCAGGGACGCGGTGCGCGACTCGATCTCCAGCACTTCCACCGGCTCCCCGACGACGATGTCGCGCGTGATCTCGACGCCGGGTGCCGTGTCGTGGGCGCTGCGCTCGGCCTTGACGAGCGTGCCGTCGATCAGCTCGCGCACCCCGGCGTCGCTCGGCTCCCAGGGCCGCCCGCCGGGCGGTATGTGCGCGAGCGGCCGGCCGAAGGCGTGCACCAGCCGGAGCCCCACCCCGCGCAGCCCTGCCTCGCGCGCCGCGACTTCCACGGCCGCCGTGCTCGACGGCGAACCGTCCACCCCTACGACCACCGGGCCCGTCATCGCGTTCCCCTTTCCGGACAGGATCCGCGAGCGCCGCACGGCTCCCCGCGGCCGTCCCGCCGCGGACCGCCGATCGCTGTCCTCCCAGCCTCCACCCACCGGCCGTGTCGCGCACCGGGCGGGTCAGTCGGGAAGGACCAGCCGGCCCTTCTCCCCCGGCTGGAGGAAGACCTCGCGCTCCGGGAGCCGTACGTCGATCGGTGAGGCGTCGGAGGAGGGGACCTCGATCTCCAGCAGTCCCCGCTCCAGGCGCAGCCGTACACCCCAGTTCCCCTGGTAGCGCAGGGCGAATCCGTAGGTGGACAGCTCGGGCAGGGGCACGGGGTCGAGCCACAGCGCCCCGTCGCGGGTCTCCAGGCCGGTCAGTCCGCGCTGCACCAGGTCGAGGGTGCCGGCCATCGCGCCCAGATGGATGCCCTCGCCGGTGGTGCCGCCCTGGACGTCGGCGATGTCGCCCTGGAGGGCCTCCTGTACGAACTTCCACGCCTCGGAGCGTCGGCAGCGGGCCAGCACCCAGCCGTGGACCAGGCCGCTGAGGGTGGAGCCGTGGCTGGTGCGGTGCATGTAGTAGTCGACGGTGCGCCGCCACATGTCCTCGTCGAGCGGGTAGCCCAACCTGTGGAACAGGTCGCGTAGTTCGGCGGGTGCGAAGAGGTAGCCGAGCATCAGGACGTCGGCCTGTTTGGAGGCCTGGTAGCGGTTGACGGTGTCGCCCTCCGCCTCCAGGATGCGGTCGAGCCGCCGGATGTCGCCGTACCGCTCGCGGTATCCGTTCCAGTCGAGCTCGGCGAGGTCGCCGTAGCCCGCGAACTGGCTGATCACGTCGCGGTGGAAGGGGACGTGGAGGGTGTGCGCCACGTCCTCCCACAGGGTGAGTTCGCCGCCGTCCAGGCCGGTGCGTTCGACGAGTTCGCGGCGGCGGGGCTCGGGCAGCGTGTCCAGCAGTTCCAGGGTGCGGGCGAGCACCCAGGACGCGGTGACGTTGGTGTACGCGTTGTCGTCGAGGCCCGGGTTCCCGGCGTCCGGGTACGCCTCGTGGTATTCGTCAGGGCCGACGACGCCCTTGATGCGGTAGCGGCCCAGGCTGTCGTCGTAGACGGCCTTGTCGGCCCAGAAGCGCGCGATCTGCAACAGCATCTCGGCGCCCTTGGTGTGCAGGAACTCCATGTCGCCGCTCGCCTCGCTGTACTGCCACACGTTGTAGGCGATGGCCGATCCCACATGGTGCTGGAGGTGGGAGTGGTCCGGCAGCCAGCGTCCCGAGCGCGGGTTGAGATGGAGCTGCTGTGTCTCCTCGCGTCCGTCGCTGCCGCTCTGCCAGGGGTACATGGCACCTCGCCGGCCGGCCGCGGCTGCCGTCGTGCGGGCCTGTTCGAGGCGGCGGTGGCGGTAGTGGAGCAGGGCCCGGGAGACCTCCGGGAAGTGCAGGTTGAGGAAGGGCAGGACGAACAGCTCGTCCCAGAAGACGTGGCCACGGTAGGCCTCGCCGTGCAGTCCCCGGGCTGGCACGCCGACGTCGAGGTCGGCGGTGTGCGGAGAGAGGGTCTGAAGGACGTGGAAGAGGTGCAGCCGCAGGATGAGGCCCGACTCGCCGGGGACGTCGAGCTCGGCGCGGCGCCAGAGCTGGCCCCAGGCGGTGCGGTGCGATCGGGCCAGCGCCTCGAAGCCCGGGGCCCGGCCGACCCGGTCGACGGCGGCGTGCAGCGGGTCGCTGATCGCCGGGTCGTGGGAGGTGTGCAGGGCGACGGCCTTGTCGACGGTGACGGTACGGCCGGGCACCATCTCGATCGTCAACCGCTGGATGACGGCTGGCAGTTCATGGCGGATCTGGACAGGTACCTCCGCGGTGAGCCGGGCCGCGAGGCCGATCCGGACGTCGGAGGTACGGGTGCGGCAGCGCAGCCAGACGGTGTCCGGGGCGGAGGCTCCGGTGTGGACGTGGGTCACATGGCGGCCGTCGAGGTCCCTATAGCGGGCCACACCGGAGTTGGTCACGCCGCCATCCAGGGCCGCCTCCACCTCCAGGGGTCCGGAGTATCCCTCGGAAGTGAACTCGGTACGTAGCGCGGCCATATGTGGGTCCGCCATATGCACCATGCGCTGCTGACGTACCGTCAACACACACTCGTTGCCGAGGTCGTAGCGCGTCCGGCGCTCCAACAGACCGTCGGGCAGGTGCAGCATCTGCCGGTGTTCGAGCACGGTCGCCGTGTCGGGGTCGATCCAGGGACCCTCGGGCAGGCGGAAACGCAGGGGCAGCCAGTTGGGGACGTTGACCATGTCCTCGTTCTCCACATGGCGCCCCGAGACATTGGAGATGAGCCGGTTGTAGATACCGGCCACATAGGTTCCCGGATAGTGGATGTCGTCAGCGGCACACTCGGGCAGCGCACCCCGGGTGGCGAAGTAACCGTTGCCGAGGGTGCACAGCGATTCACGAAGGCGTTCGTCGGCCGGCGTGTAGCCCTCGTACTCCCAGCTCCAGCCCGCCACCTCGGCCTCCGGGCCCGGCTCGTCCGTCACTTCGGCTCTCCTCCCGCCGTCACTTCGGCTCTCCTGACGCGCAGAGTTCTCCGAGGTCGCGTACGACGATGTCGGCGCCGTGCCGCAACAGCCGCGCACCCGTGTCCGCACCGGCGGCCCGGTCCACGCCGACCACCAGGGCGAACCCGCCACGCCGCCCGGCTTCCACGCCCGCGAGGGCGTCCTCGACCACGGCGGCCCGGTCGGCGGGCACACCGAGCCGGCCGACCGCCTCCAGGAAGAGATCGGGTTCGGGCTTGCCCGCGAGGCCCAGCCGGGCCGCCTCGCCGCCGTCGACGAGGGCGTCGAAGAGATCGAGCACCCCGGCCCGGCTCAGCAACTCTCCGGCGTGCCTGGAGGCGGAGGCCGCCGCGCGGGGCACTCCCTCGTCGCGCAGCGCCTGCACCAGCCGTACGGTCCCCGGGTAGGCGTCGACGCCGCGCTCGCGCAGCCGCTCGGTGAAGAGACGTTCCTTGTCCTGGGCCACGGCCCGCACCGTCTCGGGCGTCGCGTCGATGCCGCGCGAGACGAGGAAGGCCGCGGCGCCGTCGAGCCGGGACTTGCCGTCCACGTGACGCAGGTAGTCGTCCCGCACGTCGAAGGGTCGGCGCCGGTCGGGGTCGTCGGGCGGGTGGGCGCGCAGGAAGTCGTCGAAGGCGACCTTCCAGGCGGCGGCGTGCACCTTGGCCGAGTCGGTGATGACCCCGTCGGTGTCGAAGACGACGGCCCGCACGGCGCGCAGGGCGTCGGCGAGCGGCGTTCCGGCCAGGTCGGGGTCGAGGGGGCGACGCATGGTCACACCCGCCGCTCACGACGGACGGCGATCGGGCACGACGCGGTGTGACGTCGCGTGTGTTCGGCATGCGGTACGGCATCCGGGGGACGCCGGGCCGGGACGGCACCGCGGAACGCGAGGCGCACGGCCTCCTCACCTCCAGTCGACGGTCTCCCGCGCCCGGCGGGATCCGCTCATGGGTACCCGTCAAGCGTGCCTTGTTACCTCTCTGCCCCTGAAGTGCCGAACGGCCCTGGCGCGCCCGCCGCGCGCGTGGTCTGCTGGAGGTGACGGGAAGGACCCACACAGGCGCGGGGAAGCGGCTAGCGGCCGCGCACCGCGCAATCCGGATCCGCGAGAAGTGGATGGGGCCCTTCCCGCCCCCATGCGCCGGCGTTCCCGCTTTCCCGCGCCGGGCACCCCTCCTCACGCGCCGGTCTACCCCGCCCCCATGCGTGCGACCAGGCCTTCCTGGACCGGCTTCAGTCCCCCCGGTAGAGCGCTGTGAGCAGTTCGATCACGGCCTGGGCGCCAGGCGGTGGATCGTCGCGCCACCAGGCCAGCCGTACGGCGATGGGTTCGGCGTCGCCAAGCGGCCGGTAGACGACGCCGGGGCGCGGGTACTGGTGGGCGGTGGCCTCGGCGGTCACTCCGACGCAGCGGCCGGTCGAGATCACCGTGAGCCAGTCGTCGACGTCATGGGTCTCCTCGGTTGCCGGGCGGGCGTCGGGCGGCCACAGGTCGGTGGTCGTGGTGCCGGTGCGGCGGTCGACCAGGAGGGTACGACCGCTGAGCTCGGCGAGTCGGACCGAGCGGCGCCGGGCCAGCCGGTCGTCGGCGGCCACCGCGCACAACCGCCGCTCCAGTCCCACGATGGCGGAGTCGAACCGCCGGTCGTCCACCGGCCGCCGTACGACCGACAGGTCGCAGGCGCCCTCGGCAAGTCCCGCGGTCGACGAGTTGACCCGGACGAGCTGGAGGTCGGTCCCGGGGTGGGCGGCGGCCCAGCGGCGCTGGAAGGCCGGGGTGTGCCGGCCGAGCGCGGCCCAGGCATAGCCCATCCGCAGCCGGGCATGCCCGGAGGACGCTTCCCGGACCAGTTCGTCCACCTCGCCGAGCACCCGCCGCGCGTGGGCCAGGACGCGCAGCCCGGTCCCGGTCGGGGTCACCTGGCGGGAGGTCCGCCGCAGCAGTCGGACGCCGAGAGCGCGTTCCAGCGAGGCCAGCGAGCGGGAGACGGCCGCCTGGGAGACGCCGAGGGCTATGGCGGCGTCGGTGAAGGTCCCCTCGTCGACGATCGCGACGAGGCAGCGCAACTGTCTCAGCTCCACGTTCATGACCAACCCCGTCCGTGACCCGGCCAACCGGGACTCCATGACCCCATGACGGCGGATTCATGACCCCGTATCCATGACCGCGAATCTATGAGTACAGCGTATAGATCGACTCACCCTCGCATTTTGTGCAAGGACCGACGCCGCAGACGATCGCCACATGCGCACTCGCCCCGCACCCGCGCCCGCATCTGCACCCCACGCCGTCCCCGTCCCCGCGACCGCACCCGCACCCGCACCCGCACCCGCACCCGCGGCGCCGGACACCCCCGAGCCGACCGGCGGACGCCTCGCAGGCGTGGCCACGATGCTCGGCAGCGGTCTGTCCAACCAGACCGGCGCCGCCATCGGCTCGCTCGCCTTCCCCGTGCTGGGCCCCGTCGGCGTCGTCGCCGTACGCCAGTACGTCGCCGCCCTCGTCCTGTTCGCGGTCGCCCGGCCGAGGCTGCGGTCGTTCACCTGGCGTCAGTGGTGGCCGGTGATCCTGCTGGCCCTGGTGTTCGGCACCATGAACCTCTCGCTGTACTCGGCGATCGAGCGCGTCGGCCTGGGCCTGGCGGTGACCCTGGAGTTCCTCGGCCCGCTCACCATCGCCCTGGCGAGCTCGCGCCGCCGGGTGGACGTGTGCTGCGCGGTGATCGCCGCGGCGGGCGTCCTGACGCTGATGCGCCCGCAGCCGTCGGCCGACTACCTCGGGATGGCGCTCGGGCTGCTGGCGGCCGTCTGCTGGGCGTCGTACATCCTGCTCAACCGAACCGTCGGCCGGCGTGTCCCCGGAGCTCAGGGGGCGGCGGCCGCGGCCGGCATCTCGGCGGTGATGTTCCTGCCGGTGGGCATCGCGGTGGCCGTACAGCACCCGCCCACCGCCGGCGCCGTCGCCTGCGCGGTCACCGCCGGTGTGCTGTCCTCGGCCGTGCCCTACCTCGCCGACCTGTTCACGCTGCGCCACGTCCCGCCCCGGGCCTTCGGCCTGTTCATGAGCGTCAACCCGGTCCTCGCGGCAGTGGTCGGCCTCGTCGGTCTCGGTCAGGGCCTGGGCTCGCCGGAGTGGGCGGGCATCGGCGCCATCGTCGCCGCCAACGCACTGAGCCTTCTGACGTCCCGGAGCTGATCGTCCCGGAACTGATCGTCCCGGCCGCGGGCGGACTGCCAGCCCCGGTGGGCGTCCAGCCGACACCCCGGCGTTCAGCCGACACCCCGGCGCGGCGAACCCCGCCCGTGGCGCGCCAGGACCCGCGGCGCATCAGCACCCGCGACGGATCAAGACCCACGGCGGATCAGGAACAGGGCGACGTCGTCGACGGGCTCGCCCGCGTGGCGGACGAGACGGTCGGCCATGTCGTCCAGGTCGGTGGGGTCGGCGCGGGCGACGAGTTCGGCGAGCGCGTCGACGGCGACGTCCGGGTCGAGTCCGGGGCGTTCGATCAGACCGTCCGTGTACAGGACGAGCACGGCGCCGGGCCTGAAGGCGACGTCGACGGCCGGGTACTCGGCGGTGCGCTCGATGCCGAGGAGCAGCCCCGGCGGGACCCGCAGCACCTCGGTACGGCCGTCCGGGTGGCGGAGCACGGCCGGCGGATGTCCCGCGCCCGCGAGGCACACCGACTCGCGCGCAAGGTCGATTCGTGCGTACAGGCAGCTGGCGAACCGGCCCGAGTCGAGGTCGTCCAGCAGCCGGTTGGTCGTGCCGAGGACATCGCCCGGTGCCGCGCCGGCGGCCGCGTGTCCGTGCACGGCGGCGCGTACCTGGCCCATCAGGGCCGCGGCGTCGACGTCATGTCCCTGGACGTCTCCGATCGCGGCCGCCGCGCTGGTGTCGCCCAGCCGGATCAGGTCGTAGAAGTCACCGCCGACCTCCAGCCCGTGGCCGGCCGGACGATAGCGGGCGACCGCGCTCAGGCCGGGGATCTCGGGCAGCCGCCGGGGCAGCAGGGCGGCCTGGAGCCGATGGGCCACGGCGTACTGGGTGTCGTAGAGCCGACCGCGTTCGAGGGCCTGGCCCACCAGGCCGACCAGGGCGGTGAGCGCGGCGCGTTCGGAGGGCGGGAAGTGCTGTGGGCGGTCGTAGGCGAGCACGAGGGATCCGACGGCGTGGCCGGAGGCGACCAGTGGGAGGAACGCCCAGGAGCACTTGTCGTCCAGGTGCACGGCGTGCGGGTAGGTCCCCTGGAGTTCGTCGAAACTCGCGAAGAAGTGCGGGCTACAGGTGTCCAGCACACGCACGGCCGGGGTGTCGGCGGTGAGCGGCAGGTCGTCGAAGTGCTGCATCAGATCCGCGTCGTAGCCGCGGTGGCAGAGGATTCTCAGCCGTCCGTCCCGCGGCGCCATCAGCGCTATCGCCGTCGCGCCGAGCGCCGGCATGAGCTGATCGGCGGTCTGGTTGACCACGTCCCGGACGCCGACGGCCTCGGTGAGGCTTCCGGCGAGGTGCATGAGGTGGTAGAGCAGGCCGGCGCGGCCCGGTCCGGCCGCGGGTTCGGCCGTTCCGGACGTCGACCGGGACGGTTCCGAGGAGAGTGCCTGCGACGGGGCTCCCGGGGTGATGCGCACGCTGATGCCGGACGGGTCGGGGTAGAGCTCGAAGAGCAACGGGCGGTCGGGCGGGCGCAGGGCCGAGAAGGCGGTGGGCTGTTCGCTGAGCAGGGCGCTCCGGTAGCGGTCCTCGATCTCGGGAACGTCCATCCAGGGCAGTGCCTCCCAGGGCAGGGTTCCGATCAGATCGGCCGCCTCCGCCCCCAGCAGCCGCGCCGCCTCGGGCGTGACGAAGGTGAACCGGCCCGTCACATCCAGCGCGCAGGCCCCTCCTGGCAGCCGCGCGATGAACGCGGTCAGTTCGCCCGCCTCGGCCGGCGGCACCCGGGTGTACGAGGGGTGCGGCAGGATCCGCGGCTGTTCCGGCGCGTGGACGTCCTCGCCCGCGTCACCCAGCAGCTCGCCGAGCCGGTGGCAGCCGGCGTCGAGGGCGGCGCGCTCGTCGTCGCTGAGCCGGGGCGGATGCGAGCCCGGCCACAGCAGAGCCAGCCCGCCCACGGGTGCCCCCGCCGCGTGGAGCGGCGCGGCCGCCAGCGCGAAGGCGTACGGCAGCACGAGTGCCGTACGCGGGTATCGACGGGCCATCTCCTCCATGTCGGCGATCCACACGAACCGGTTCTCGCGTACGGCGTCCGCCACCGGAACCTGGTCGGACAGGACGACCCGGGTCCACGGTGTGGCCATTTCCCGCGGCGCGCCGGTCAGCGTCCGCAGCCGCAGGGCGTCGCCGGAGCGCGGCAGGACGTAGAGCAGCCCTCGGGCGGCACCGCAGTCCCGGACCACGTCCAGCAGGGCCGCGTCAACGGTTTCTGTCGTGGTCGAGAGCCGCGTCGTCCGTCGCGTCAAGCCACCTCCCGGGAAAGGTCCGACATGAGACCGCTTCGTACCCATCTCCGCCCATCAATCACATTTCATGCCACGATGGTCTTGTAGCGGGGGTCGTTCGCTCCTCCGTCGGCCGCCCGGTCACTGAACGGCGTTCAAGGTTCGGGGCGGTGGTGTGCATGGATCTGCCGGTCGATCGCACGCGTGGCGCGGGGCCGCCTGTGGGTGCCGCGACCTGCGCGGCGGCTGCCTCACCGCGTGTACATCCTCTCTCCGAGGGCCTCCTGCGGGCAAGCACGAGGCCGGCGCGACGGCGGCCGCACAGCCACACGCCGGCTGCGGGTACTCGGGCCGGAGCGGCGGTGAAGGGCGCCGTCGCAGGACGAGGGGACGTTTCCATGGCTCAGCTTGTCCGTGACGTCATGACCACGCACCTGGTGACAGTCGAACCGCTGGCCTCGGTGGCGGTCGTGGCCCGGATCATGCGTGACGAGAACATCGGGACCGTGCTGGTCACCGAGGGCGACCGGCTGCGTGGCCTGGTCAGCGACCGGGATCTGGTGGTCCGCTCGGTGGCAGCGGGCCGTGACCCCGGCAGCACGACGGTGGCCGACGCGTGCAGCGAGGAACTGGTCACCGTCGGACCCGACGACGCTCTCGACCTGGCGGTCGACGTGATGCGTGAGCATTCCGTGCGCCGTGTACCGGTCGTCGACCAGGAGCGGCACGCGGTGGGCATCGTCTCCATCGGTGACCTGGCCATCGAGCGCGACCCCGACTCGGCGCTGGGCGACATCAGCGCCGCCCGGCCCGACCAGTGACTCCCATCCGAGAAGAGGGTGCGTCATGACCACTCCCGACCCCGAACCCGCCCGGACCCCCGGCCTCGAACCGGGCGGTGAGGTCCGCCCCGGTGACACCCCGCCCGCCGAAGGTGGCTACTTCGGCATCTCCTACAACGAGCCGCCCAGCATGCGCAAAGGGTGGGCTGCGATGCCGCTGATCGTGATCATGCTTGTGGTGGTCCTGGTGGCGGTCGGACTGGTGGGCATGGCCTGGGTGCTCTGAGGGCCGAGGCCGGGCGGCCTGTTCGTCGGTGCCGCCCGCCTTCCCACCGCCGCGCGGCACTCACCCGACGTACCGCCGGGTCCCTCCGCGCGGTGGAAAACGCGTCGCGCACGTGTCGTTCGCCGTCCTCGCACGTGACCCACGCGTGATCAGCGTCGATACTTCGAGAGCACACGTCGAGAACACCGAGCAGCACGGCAGCGCACGCCTGACGAGCCGTCATCGATGTCTGCGCTGGGTCATCTGACCTGCGTAAACACGGGTCAAAGGCTAGCCTGTCAGTGTCACCAGGAGGCACTCATGAAGATGCTGATCAACGTCGCGGAGACCGTCGTCGCCGACGCGCTGCGGGGGATGGCGGCCGCCCATCCCGAACTGGTCGTCGATGTGGAGAACCGGGTGATCGTACGGCGGGACGCGCCCGTGGCGGGCAAGGTCGCCCTGATCTCCGGAGGCGGTTCGGGGCACGAGCCGCTGCACGGCGGCTTCGTGGGTCCGGGGATGCTGTCGGCCGCGTGTCCGGGCGAGGTGTTCACGTCGCCCGTGCCCGACCAGATGATGCGGGCCGCGGCCGCCGTCGACAGCGGGGCGGGCGTGCTGTTCATCGTGAAGAACTACACCGGCGACGTGCTGAACTTCGACATGGCCGCCGAACTCGCCGAGGACGAGGGCATCCAGGTCGCGAAGGTGCTCGTCAACGACGACGTGGCGGTGACCGACAGCCTCTACACGGCCGGGCGGCGCGGTACGGGCGCGACGCTGTTCGTGGAGAAGATCGCCGGCGCGGCGGCGGACGAGGGGCAGCCGCTGGAGCGGGTCGAGGCGATCGGGCGTCAGGTCAACGAGAACTCCCGCAGCTTCGGCGTCGCCCTCAGCGCCTGCACCACGCCCGCCAAGGGCAGCCCCACCTTCGATCTGCCGCCCGGCGAGCTGGAGTTGGGCATCGGCATCCACGGCGAGCCCGGTCGGGAGCGGCGGGCGATGATGACGTCGGGCGAGATCGCCGACGCCGCGGTGGGCGCGATCCTGGACGACATGCCCCCGCGCAATCCCGTCCTCGTGCTCGTCAACGGCATGGGCGGGACACCGCTGTTGGAGCTGTACGGCTTCAACGCCGAGGTCCAGCGGGTGCTCACCGAGCGCGGTGTCGCTGTCGCCCACACCCTCGTCGGCAACTACGTCACCTCGCTCGACATGGCCGGCGCCTCCGTCACCCTGTGCCAGGTCGACGAGGAGCTGCTGCGGCTGTGGAACGCTCCCGTGGGCACACCGGGACTGCGCTGGGGTATGTGATCCGGAGCCGGACGACCACAACGCACCTGCCACGCAAGGAGATCCAGTGCTCGACGCCGATTTCTTCCGCCGTTGGATGACGGCCACCGCCGCGTCCGTCGACCGTGAGGCGAAACGGCTCACCGCTCTCGACTCGCCCATCGGGGACGCCGACCACGGCAGCAACCTCCAGCGCGGGTTCACCGCCGTCATGCAGGCGTTGGAGAAGGAGGCGCCGCAGACACCCGGCGCGGTCCTGACGCTCGCCGGACGGCAGCTCATCTCGACGGTCGGTGGGGCGTCCGGCCCCTTGTACGGGACGCTGCTGCGCCGGACCGGCAAGGCACTCGGGGATGCCGGGGAGGTCAGCGAGGACGAGTTCGCCCAGGCGCTGCGGGCCGGGGTGGACGCGGTCATGACGCTCGGTGGCGCGGCGCCGGGCGACAAGACCATGATCGACGCCTTGGCGCCGGCCGTGGACGCGCTCGGTGACGGTTTCGGCGCGGCCCGGGCCGCCGCCGAGGAGGGCGCGCTGGCGACGACGCCGTTGCAGGCCCGCAAGGGGCGGGCGAGTTATCTCGGGGAGCGCAGCATCGGGCACCAGGATCCGGGTGCCACGTCCTCGGCGCTGCTGATCGCGGGCCTTGCGGAGGCGAACGGTGAGTGACGACAAGGTGGTCGGCATCGTGCTGGTCTCGCACAGCGCGGAGGTCGCCGCGTCCGTGGCGGAGCTGGCGCGTGGGCTGGCGGGCGGCGGTACGGCGGTTCCGGTGGCCCCGGCGGGCGGCACCGAGGGCGGCGAGCTCGGCACCAGTGCCGAACTGATCGCCGCGGCGGCCGCGTCCGTGGACCGTGGCGCCGGGGTCGCCGTCCTCACCGACCTCGGCAGCGCGGTCCTCACCGTGAAGGCCCTGCTCGCCGAAGGGGACGAACTCCCGGAGGGCACACGCCTCGTGGACGCCCCGTTCGTCGAGGGCGCGGTGGCGGCGGTCGTCACGGCCTCGGCGGGAGCCGACCTCGCGGCGGTGGAGGCGGCGGCCTCGGAGGCGTACACGTATCGCAAGGTGTGACCCGCCGGCCCCTGAGCCCGCGGCTTGAGGCGCGCCACGCGCGGGTGGCGCGCCTCAAGTGCCGGGCGCCGTCGGCGGCACTAGCTCTCCAGGACGTCCTTCACGAACACCATGCCGTCGCTGTCAGGCAGATGTGCCGGATCGAGCGGGGCGTAGCCGAACCAGGGGGACACCCGAGGCTCGGGCAGTCGGTCGCCGAGGGCGGCGGCCAGTTGCCGGGCGTCGATGACGCAGCGGTCCTGCGGAAGTGCGTACAGCAGTCCTTCGACGGTGTCCGAGGGCGGTGTGTCCACTCCCCGGTGCCGGATGGTGCCGAGGGCCGTCGCCACGAAGGCGTACTCCGGACCCAGTCGGGCGTCGACGAGCGCGCCGGCGCTCCACCACTCGACGCGCGTCGCGCCCATCCGCATCGAGCTCTTCTGCCGCTGGAGATGGGCGTTGTGGGCGTGGACCAGCGCCGGGCCCCGAGCGGCCAGGGCGAGGAGGTTGTCGGCCATCATCTGGTCCCGTACGCCGGTCAGCCGGCTCATGCGGGCCGGTGAACCGTCGGCCATCCCGTGGTGGTAGCGCAGCAGGCCGATCGCCGTGCGCCCGTAGAGGCGCGCCCGGTCCCAGTCGTCGCGCGAGGTCGTCGTGAGCAGGTGCGGTGTTTGCGCTTCGAGCAGCGCCACCAATTCATCGGCCACCAGCCGCAGTTGCAGGGCGTCGGCCGACCGCCCGACGGACTGCGCCGGGTCCATCATCGCGGCGGGCTCGGTCCACCGCTCGTCGGCGCCGAGCAGACGGTCGAGCGTCTCGGCGGTGCAGGGGAGCAGGTCCGCCCGCGTCCATGTCGAGAGGTAGTCGTGGAGTTCGGTGAGGGCCTGGCGGGGGCTCGCGGCGGCGGTGATCTCCAGCGGGCCGTCGAAGCCGGCGAAGCGGAGTCGCTCGGACGGCGGCCGGCCGTCGTTGTGGGCGCGCATCCAGCGCACGAGCTCGCGGTTGGCCGCGTGGACGCCCCAGCCGTGGCTGAATCCGCGCTCCATGACCTCGTCGAGAGTGCCCGTGCCCGAGGTGACGTAGTCGTCCACGACCAGACCCATGAGGCAGTCGCTCTCGATCGCGATCGTCCGATAGCCCTCCTCCTCGACAAGCTGCCGGAACAGCTCGTTGCGCAGTTCGAGCAGCGTGCCCTCGCCGTGGGTGGGCTCGCCCAGGCCCAGCAGCCGGGGCCGGGTCGGCAGCAGCCTCATGAGGGCGGCGGCCTCGACGGCATGGGTGGTGTCCTTGATGTGGGTCGGCATGCCTTCAACGGTATCGTTGAACCTCCGGTGGAAACTTTTCCGCGATATCGTCGGCTTCATGGGGCAGAACCTTCAAAGGGGCGTGCGGCTCAGGCCGGTTGATCTGGCGCGCGGACATGATCTGTCCACGCAGGCGATCCGGAACTACGAGGAGGCCGGCATCCTCCCGCCCGCCGCCCGCACCCCTTCCGGCTACCGCACCTACACCCCTGTGCACGCGGTGGCCCTGCGCGCGTTCCTCGCCCTGTTGCCGGGCCATGGCCACCGGACGGCGACGGCGATCATGTGTGCGGTGAACCGGGGCGCGGCCGACGAGGCGTTCCGGATCATCGACGAGAGCCACGCCGAGTTGCTCGACGACCGGCGGACCCTCCAGGCCGTGGAGAACGCGCTCCGTGACCTGGGACCTCTCACGGCACCCGAGTCCGACGCCGGGTCCGAACCGGCTGCGGCAGCCGGGTCCGGCGGCACGTTCATCGGTCCGCTGGCGGGGAGGCTCGGAGTCCGGCCGGCGACGTTGCGCAAGTGGGAGCGCGCCGGACTGGTCCGCCCCGGCCGCGACCCGCACACCGGGTACCGCGTCTACGACGAGGCCGACGTACGTGACGCCCGGCTGGCCCACCAACTCCGGCGGGGCGGCTATCTGTTGGAACAGATCGCCCCGCTGATCGCCCAGGTGCGGACCGCCGGCGGGCTGGAGCCGCTGGAGGCCACGTTGCACGACTGGCAGGGCCGGTTGTCGGCCCGGGGACGGGCGTTGCTGATCGGAGCAGCGGAGTTGGAGACGTACCTCCGCGAGCGCGAACGAGACGGCGTCGAGACCGGCAACCCTCCCTAGAAGCCGCCCCCTACACGACTCCCTCCCCCACGACCGTCAGCGCCGAGCGCAGTGTCGCCGCCAGTTCGGTCTGTGCCGTGTCCCGGTCGGCGTCGATGCCCGCGGTGTGCCACGCGTAGTGCTCGACCGCGGCGCGCAGGGCCGCGTTGAAGATCGCCGCCTGGATCGTCGGACGCAGATCGTCGGCGGACAGACCGGCCCGTTCGGCGAGGGCACGGGCGAACGCCGGCTCGGCCTCGTCGTAGGTCTGGAGCCAGATCGCGCGCAGGCCGGGTTCGGTGCGGGTCAGGCGGACCAGCGCGCCGACGGTCGCGCGGTCGGGGCCGGCGAGGAGGTGGTCCTCGTCGGCGAGTTCCTGGTCGAAGAGCTCGGCCACGGGCTGCCCGGGGCGCCACCGGCGCAGACAGTCGGCGATCATGTCGATCCCGGCCGAGAACAACGGCCGGACGCAGCTCTCCTTGCTGGGGAAGTAGCGCCACACGGTACGTGCCGAGACGCCGACCGCGGCTCCGATCTGCTCGCCCGTCGTCGCCGTCACGCCCTGGGTGACGAACAGGTCCACCGCGGCCCGCGCGATCTCCAGCCGGATCTCGGCCTTGCGCTCGTCGGTCAGCGGCGGCCGGCCCGTCGGGCGGCTCGTGCGTCCACGGGTTGTGCTCATGGTGTCCCTTCCGGCCGGCGCTGATCGCTCTCCCGGAATTCTCCACGAAGACTTTATGTCACTCAGAGACATAAAGTCGCTAGGGTGACCCCGGGCGCGTTCGAACACCGCCTTCGGACCCACGGATGGGAGAACCTCATGAGCGGCGGACTGGACGGACGCAGCGTGATCGTCACCGGGGCGGGCTCGGGCATCGGGCGCGCGGCGGCCCTGGCCTTCGCCGAGCGGGGGGCCAAGGTGGTGGTGGCCGACCTGAACGCGGAGGGCGCGCAGGAGGTCGTCAAGGAGATCGAGCAGTCCGGCGGCGCCGCGGTCGCGGTGGTGGGCGACCTGAGCGAGCAGGCCGTCGTCGACCAGGTGGTCGACACCGCCGTACGGAGCTTCGGCGGCGTGGACGTCCTGGTCAACAA
Source organism: Streptomyces sp. NPDC098781 (assembly GCF_044759995.1). Lineage (NCBI taxonomy): Bacteria > Bacillati > Actinomycetota > Actinomycetes > Kitasatosporales > Streptomycetaceae > Streptomyces > Streptomyces sp. NPDC098781. The sequence continues at coordinate 866,339 of NZ_JBIWAK010000001.1, read as the reverse complement.
CGCCGGGATCATGGACCGGATGTCGGCACTGGCGGACGTCTCCGACGCCGAGTGGGAGCGGGTCGTCCGGGTCAATCTCACCGCCCCGTTCCTGCTCACCCGCGCCGTGCTGCCGCACATGCTGGCGGCGGGCCGCGGGGCCGTCGTGAACACGGCGTCCGAGGCCGGTCTGCGCGGCAGCGCGGCGGGCGCGGCCTACACCGCGTCGAAGCACGGGGTGGTGGGCCTGACCAAGTCCCTCGCGGTGATGTACCGCAAGCAGGAGATACGGGCGAACGCCATCGCCCCCGGCGGCACTCGGACCGGCATCGTCGTGGACGCCGCGCAGGACGCGCACGGACCGGCGACCATCGGGCCGCACTTCGTCAACGTCGGCACGCTGGCCGAGCCCGAGGAGCAGGCGGCCGCCATCGTGTTCCTGGCCTCGGACGACGCGAGCAACATCAACGGCGCGATCCTGCCCGTCGACGACGGCTGGTCGGCGGTCTGACGCCCCCTCAGGAGGCTATGCGGGCCGCTTGCCCGGCCTGCGCCAATTCCGCTTACCCGGCCTGCGTGAATCCCGCTCGCCCGCACCTCAACGAGCCTCGCTTGCCCGTGCCTGGACGAGTCCCGCCCACCAGGCCTGGGCAAGCGGTGTCAGGCCACCACCTCACCCACCGCCGACGAATTCCCTCGCCAGCCGCTCCCCCGCCGCCACCGCCGCCTCGGGGTCCTCGATCGGCGTCACCCGCGAGTCCTTGAAGACGATGTAGGTGACACCGGAGGCCGTGCCACCGGTGCGCGGATCCGGCGGGATGCCCAGGGCCTCGGCGGTGGCGTACGACGCTTCGCCGATGATGTCGCTCGGCCCGACATCGCCGACGACCGCGTACTGCACCCGGTCCCCGTACACCACGGCGGCGACCGAGCCGCCACGGACACCGTGGGCACGGTAGTCCCAGATGCCGCTCGGGGTGGGGACGACGATGTACGGGAGATGCTCGGCGCTCAGTTGGCGGCCGTCGGACTGCTGGAAGGCCGTCGTGTCGGAGAAGTACGGATCGGTACTGCTGTTGCAGCGCTCGGTGGGCTGACCGTCGCAGTCGATGTCCATGTCGGCCTTCCAGAACACCACGTCGGGCGTCCCGCAGACCGGGATGGTCGCCGACGCACCGCTGTCGCTGCGAAAGCGCCCCTGGGACACGGCCTTGCACGCGCTCACCTTCGACAGCAGGTCAGCGGCGCTGACGTCGGCCTCACGGCGCACCTCGGGCCCGTTCGGCAGGGCGTGCGAGTCGGCGGGTGGTGCCGTCGGGGCAAGCAGGGCGGCACCTGCCGCGGCCAGCGTCAGCGACTGTAGACGCACGACAGGGGGACCTCTCGCCGGAGACAGGGACGCATACTCATCGGGCACTGGCGAACACTCATCGGGTACTGACGAACGCTCATCAGGTCCTGACGAACACCCAGCTCAATCTGCCGGGGTTTCGATCATGCTGCCACCACAGGCGTCCGTACGACGCACATCCGGGCGACACGTCATCCGCTCCGCGGAGCTCCGCCAGGGGCCGGGGGCCTGGGCCCGCATCGGACCCGGCCTCCCGGCCACCCGCGTCCGGCGCCGGATCAGCGACGACAGCGGCCCGCGCCGGGCGGCACGAACTGCCCCTCCCCCAAGAAGAGTTCGCCGCGAGGAACTTCAGCATACGTAATCAGCCGGGCGGCTCACCAACGTCCGGGAAGTCACCGACGGCCGACCGGTCACCGGCGGCCCACCCGTCTCCGACCCGCCCTCTTGATGTGATCGCGTCATCCGCGTCATATTGGTCCGGACCATTGCCGCGAGGCCGCCCCCGGGAGGCACAGTCGTGCGACGCGTTCCCGTTCTCCTGTCCGCCGTCGTCTGTACGGCACTCGCGCTGCTGCTCTCCTCCTGCGCCTGGGGCGCCGCGGACGGAGAGGGCGGCGGACGGCTGCCCGGGGCGCCCACGGGTGTCACGGCCGACGCCGGCAGCGCGACCAGCGTGCACGTCATGTGGAACGCGGTCTCTGCCGAACGCGACATCCAGGTCTACGAGGTGTATCGGGGCCCCACAAAGGTCAAGGAAGTACCGGGCTCGGCCCACATGGTGGATGTCACCATGCTCAAGCCCGCGACCACGTACGCGTTCACCGTGCGGGCCCGGGACACCGACGGCCGTCTCGGCCCGCCGAGCAAGCAGGTCCGGGCGACGACTCCCCGGGCCGTGGCCGCCGACCGGTCCGCCCCGACGCGCCCCGGGAAGGCGGACGGCCGTGCGGTCGGCAGCCGGGCCGTCCAGCTGTCGTGGTCGCGGTCGACGGACGACCGGGACGTGGTGTCCTACGACATCTACCAGGGCGAGGCGAAGATCCACAGCGTGGGCGGGAACCAGACGGCGACCGTGGTCACCGGGCTCAGGCCGGGCACTCGCTACTCCTTCACCGTCCGGGCCCGCGACGCGGCCGACAACCTCTCCCCGGCCACGGCGGCCGTCCCCGTCACGACCCCCGGCACCGACGACGGGCGCGGCACCGCGCCGACCGGTTTCCGCGCCTCGACCCATCGCGCGGACGGGGCCTACCACCTCGATCTGAGCTGGGTGCCGCCGCGCACGGACGGCATCGTCACGGAGTACCAGGTCCAGCTCGACGGCCGTGCCGCGACCTCGCTCGTGTACGGCGGGAGCGCACCCCGCGACAAGGCCACGTACAGCTTCTACCTGGGCCCGGAGAGCGGGGTGAGCCACCGGGTCCGGATCCGGGGGCGGTTGCCGGACGGCACCTGGGGCGGCTTCTCGGCCGAGCGGACCGTGACGACCGGCGAGCAGGACTGACCGACGGCGAGCGGGCGCAATAGCGGAGATCGGGCTGACCACCTGCGAGCGGTCGCGCGAGCGGCGAGCGGGCTGACCACTTGGGTGCCGCCGCGCGAGCGGCGATCGGGCTGACCGCCGGCCCGAAGTCCCCCGGATGCAGCAGGGAGTCACCTGTCCGGGGGGTGCCCGCATGCGGGACGGCTCCGGGGCGCGTTGGCTACCCCTGAGGCAGCACGGGCGTTCCCGACCCTCGGCGGCGCAACGGACGTACCGCCGACCGTGCCGCCGGAGGGCATCCACATGCGCAACTCATCGCTCTTCCTCCGCTCGGGCCTGACCGTGGCAGCCGCCTCACTTCCCTTCCTCGCGGCCGTCGTCCCGGCCGCCGCGCAGTCGGGGATCTCCGTGAGCACCACCGGGTCCACGGTCTCCGTCACGACCCGCGCGTGCACCAACGTCAACGGCAGCTGGGGCAACGCCTCGCTGCTCAACAGCCGGCAGGCGAACTTCGCGCAGGGCCGCCAGGTCTCCCTGTCGGGGACGGCCGCGCTTCAGTCGGCCGCCTGGGCGAACGTGAGTCCGGGCACCTACACGGTCATCGTCGTGTGCTCCAACGGCACCACCGCTGGCACCCAGTCCGTCGTCGTCTCGGGGGCCACCCCCACCCGCACGATCTCCGCCACGGCCTCGCCGTCGCGCGGTGTCATGGGCGGTGTGGGCGGATCCTCCAGCGACTTCGGCACCCTGTCGCTGGTGGGCGGCGGGGTGCTGGTCGCCACGGCGGTGGGAGGCACGGCCTGGTACCTGCGGCGCAAGTCGAAGCCGTACCGGCTCTGAGGCCGGCGCGTCGAGCGGCGGCAGCCGCAGGGCGGCCCGGAGCTCAAGCACCGGACAGGCCCCCGGAGCTCAAGCCGTCTCGTGTCCCGGCAACTCCGCGAACTCGTCCAGCGCGCGCGTGAGCCACTGGATCCAGAAGGTCTCCAGATCCAGGCCCGCGCGCAGCACCAGGTGCCGCAGCCGGTCCTGGGAGCTGTCCCTGCCGGGCGGGAAGTCGCGCTTCTCGATCTCCTCGTACTCGGTCAACTGCCGCCGGTGCAGGTCGAGATGGCGGCGCAGGTCCGCCTCGATGCCCTCGGTGCCCACGACCGCCGCGGCGCGCATCCGCAACAGCAGCGTGTCGCGGTGCGGCCGGGGGTCCTGGGACGTGCCCGTCCAGCGGGCCAGTTCGGCGCGGCCCGCGGGCAGGACCTCGTAGCTCTTCTTCTGCCCCCGGGCCGGCTGCTGCGACGGCAGGGTCCGGATGAAGCCCTCGGCCTCCAGTTTCCCCAGCTCGCGATAGATCTGCTGATGCGTCGCCGACCAGAAGTAGCCGATCGACTTGTCGAAGCGGCGGGTCAGCTCCAGCCCTGACGACGGCTTCTCGAGCAGGGCGGTGAGGATCGCGTGCGGGAGTGACATGCGGTCATCCTAGGGACGCGCTCGGGCGCCCTAGAGGCTCGCCGCCAGCTCGGTGCCCTGCTTGATGGCCCGCTTGGCGTCCAGTTCGGCGGCCACGTCGGCGCCGCCGATGAGGTGCGCGCTGCGGCCCGCGGCGAGCAGTGCCTCGTACAGGTCGCGACGCGGCTCCTGTCCGGTGCACAGCACGATGGTGTCGACGGGGAGGACGGTGCTCTCCTCGCCGACGGTGACGTGCAGTCCGGCGTCGTCGATACGGTCGTAGCGCACGCCCGGGACCATGGTGACGCCCCGGTGCTTGAGCTCGGTGCGGTGGATCCAGCCGGTGGTCTTGCCGAGGCCGGCGCCGACCTTGCTGGTCTTGCGCTGGAGCAGGTGGACGGTGCGCGGCGGGGCGGGCCGCTCGGGTGCGGCGAGGCCGCCGGGGGCCGTGTAGTCCATGTCGACGCCCCACTGGCGGAAGTACGTCGCGGGGTCCTCGCTCGCCTTCTCGCCGCCGTCGGTGAGGAACTCGGCTACGTCGAACCCGATGCCGCCCGCGCCGAGGACGGCGACGCGCCGGCCGACGGGGGCTTCCTCGCGCAGGACGTCGAGATAGCCCACGACACTCGGATGGTCGACGCCGGGGATGTCGGGGGTGCGGGGGGTGACGCCGGTGGCGACCACCACCTCGTCGTAGTCCGTGAGGTCCTCGGCCGACACCCAGGTGTTCAGCCGTACGTTCACGTCCTGCCAGTCGAGCTGGTGGCGGTAGTAGCGCAGGGTCTCGTCGAACTCCTGCTTGCCGGGGACCTTGCGGGCGACGTTCAGCTGGCCGCCGACCTCGCTCGCGGCGTCGAACAGCGTGACCTCGTGGCCTCGTTCGGCGGCACTCACGGCACAGGCGAGTCCGGCCGGTCCGGCGCCGACGACCGCGACGCGCTTGCGCAGACGGGTCGGGGACAGCGTCAGCTCGGTCTCGTGACAGGCGCGCGGGTTGACCAGGCAGGATGTGATCTTGCCGCTGAAGGTGTGGTCGAGGCAGGCCTGGTTGCAGCCGATGCAGGTGTTGATCGCCTCCGGTTTCCCGGCGGCGGCCTTGGCGACGAAGTCGGGGTCGGCGAGCATCGGGCGGGCCATTGACACCATGTCCGCGCAACCGTCCGCCAGCAACTCCTCGGCGAGTTCGGGGGTGTTGATGCGGTTCGTGGTGACGAGCGGGACCGACACCTCACCCATCAGCCGCTTGGTGACCCAGGTGTACGCGCCGCGCGGCACGGAGGTGGCGATGGTCGGGATGCGCGCCTCGTGCCAGCCGATGCCGGTGTTGATGATCGTCGCACCGGCGGCCTCGATCGCCTTCGCGAGCGTGATCACCTCGTCCAGCGTGGACCCGCCCGGGACGAGGTCCAGCATGGACAGCCGGTAGACGATGATGAAGTCCTCGCCGACGGCCTCGCGCACCCGCCGGACGATCTCGACCGGGAAGCGCATGCGGTTCTCGTACGAGCCGCCCCAGCGGTCGGTGCGGTGGTTGGTCTGCGTGGCGATGAACTCGTTGATCAGGTAGCCCTCGGAGCCCATGATCTCCACGCCGTCGTACCCGGCCTGCCGGGCGAGACGGGCGGCGCGCGCGTAGTCGTCGATGGTCCGCTCGACGTCGGCGTCGGTCAGCTCGCGCGGCGGGAAGGGGCTGATCGGTGCCTGGAGCGGGCTCGGCGCGACGAGGTCCTGGTGGTAGGCGTACCGGCCGAAGTGCAGGATCTGCATGGCGATCCGGCCGCCCTCGCGGTGCACGGCGTCGGTGATGACCCGGTGCTGCTCGGCCTCCGAGTCCGTGGTGAGCTTGGCGCCGCCCTCATAGGGCCGGCCCTCGTCGTTGGGGGCGATGCCGCCGGTGACGATCAGGCCCACTCCCCCGCGGGCCCGTTCGGCGTAGAAGGCCGCCATGCGCTCGAAGCCGCGCTCGGCCTCCTCCAGGCCGACGTGCATGGAGCCCATGAGGACGCGGTTGGGCAGCGTGGTGAAGCCCAGGTCCAGCGGGCTCAGCAGGTGCGGGTAGCGGCTCATCGGGTCCTCCGTCGCGGTGTCGTACCTGACGTAGTTGTAGAGGACCGCGCGACGTTTATGCAACTAGTTGCACAACCGAGGGAGGGTGACACGGGCCACTGCCCTCGGCGGGCGACGGTCCGCCGCCGACACCGGTCGCCGTCGGGCACAGTGGCCCCCATGACCGCATACGCCGATGTGATCGACCTCGCCCAGCGGCTGGTCCGCTGCCCCAGCCGTGCCGGGATCGACAGCTACGGCCCCGTCATCGGCGTCCTGGAGGACTGGCTGACGGGGCGGGGACTGCCGTACCGCCGCCTGCACGACGGCGAGGGCGTCACGGTCGGCCTGCTGATCGAGGTCGCGGGCGGCCGACCCGGCCCCTGGTGGGCCCTGGACGCCTGCGTCGACACCGCGCCCTACGGCGACGAGGGTGCGTGGTCCTTCCCTCCGGACTGCGGCGAGGTCGTCGACGGCTGGCTGCTCGGCAGGGGCGCGGCGGACTCCAAGCTCGCCGCGGCGATGTTCTGCGGCATCGCCGCCGAGCTGCACGGCCGGGCCGACGACCTGTCCGGCGGCCTCGCGGTGCTCCTCGACGCCGACGAGCACACCGGCACCTTCGGCGGGGCCCGCGCCTACCTGGCCGACGCACGGGCGATCCGGCCGGCCGGCGTGCTGATCGGCTACCCGGGGCTCGACGAGGTCGTGGTCGGCGGGCGCGGACTGTGGCGGGCCACGATCGCGGTGCACGCGGCCTCCGGCCACTCGGGCTCCCGGCGTACGGCGCCGGGAGCGGTCTCACGCGCGGCACAGCTCGTACGACTCCTGGAGGAGGCCGAACTTCCGGGAGCCGAGGGCGAGTTCCCGCTGCCGCCGAAGCTGACGGTGACCTTCTGCCACGGCGGCCAGGGCTTCTCGGTCGTGCCTGACCGGTGCGAACTGGGCGTCGACATCCGCACCACCCCCGGCTTCGACGCTCGCGCCGCCGAGCGGCTGGTCGGCGCGGCGGTGCGGGAACTCGACCTGCGCCTGCCCGCGCCCCGGCCGACCGCGATCACGCCGGTGGCGTCCTGGCCGCCGTACCGGCTCGGCGAGGGCCGGCAGCCCGCGGCCGCGCTGCTGGAAGCGGCCTCCGGGGAGGGCCTCACCGTGCGCCCGAAGACGGCCGGCCCGTCGAACATCGGCAATCTGCTCGCGGGCCGGGGCATCCCGGCCACGGCGGGCTTCGGGGTGCGCTACGCGGGCCTGCACGGCGTGGACGAGCGGGCCTGCCTGGAGGACCTGCCCGTCGTCCACGCCGTCTACCGGCGCGCCGTTCTCGGCCTGCTGGGTTCGCCCGGGCCGGATTCACCTTGACCGAGCCCGCCCTTGCCGGACTCGGCCGTCACAGGCCGGGACGGCTCCTGAGCACCACGTGCAGCTCCCGCTCCTGGTCACCCGAGGCCGAGGTGAGGTCGTGCACCGTGAACAGGGAGTCCAGCGTCGTGCGGAGCCGTTCGATGGCCCAGTAGCCGCCCTGCGCGTCGGCCTCGACGGTCGACGAGAGCCGGGCGGGGGGCGCGCACTCCTGCGCGTCCGTCACCTCGAACGTGCCGAGCCACACCATGGGGCGGGTCTCGTGGAGCTGCTGCGGCACGTCTTCGGGTCCCCGGTCGGACTCGAAGCACTGGTTCAGCGCGTCGAACACGATCCGGGCGTCTTCCTTGCTGCATCCGCTGATCTCGACGGACACGGGCTCCTCGTGCAGTCGTTCACGATCCATCGTGATCGCTCCTCTCGTGGCCACACCGCGGTGCCACGGGTAGCCCGCGGAACCGGACCCAACCCCAAGAAAAGCACCACGTGAGCCGGAGCACTACCGGCGGAGCCGTGCCGCGCGCGCCTCAGCTCCGGGTGAACCGGTACGTCTTGCTGTCGGTCAGCACACAGAATCCCGGCGAGATGACGATCACCCGGAGGGTGCCGGTACGGCGGTCGTAGTCGATGCCCTCCGTCTCGAACTCGCCGGAGCAGGAGCTGCGCAGCGGGAGCTGGCGCAGGGCGGTGACATGGCCGGTCACGTCGGACGAGCCGGGCTCCGCGGACAGGTCGATCTGGAGCAGCGGCTTGGTCATGCCGAAGAGGGTGCCCGCCGGGTCGTCGGAGGCGCACAGCAGGGTCGTGGCCGTCAGGAAGTCGCAGCCCTGCACATCGCGTACGGCGTGGTCGAGCCGGATGCTGGAGGTCCACGGCAGGTTCGCCGAGGGGGACGTGCTCGGGTTGACGCCGGGCGTGGGGTGGACCAGCAGGCGGGTCATGGTGCCCCACTCGCCGGAGACCATCCACTGGCCGCCGGGCGAGACGGCGGCGAAGGAGTTGTTCAGCGCCTCCCCCGAGCCGAGCGTGTGGACGTACTCGGACCAGGTGCCGTTCGGCGCCTGCACCCGGAACATCTTCGCGGTGCCCGAGTCCGCCTGGTACGGCTCGATGTAGTAGCCGTTGTACGAGGCGTCGGGGTCACCCACGTGGTTCCAGCCGCGGCTGCTGACGGAGACGGGGATGGTGCCGATGCCGGTGTAGCGATTCGGGCTGTTGGCCGGGACCTCGACGGAGGTCAGACCCTGGCTCTCGGTGAGCGGGTCGGCCCGGTCGGAGCCGACCTCCGTCCAGGTGTCGGCGGCCTGGGCGGGTGCCGCGGTGCTCAGGACGACGGCGGAGGCGAGGGCGACGAGGCCGGTGAGAGCGGCATGACAACGTTGCCGGGCACGCAGGGTCATGGAGCGACTCCTTGGGGGGTGGGGTGCGTGTCGGCGGACAGTCTGGCGGGCCCGTGTGGTCATGTACAGACCAAGCAGACGAACGGTCGCTGTCTGATCGGCCACAGTCACGTGCCCCGGTCCTGACTTCGGCGGACGTCCACCGCTGTGTTGAGGGATGGTGGAGGTGAACGACCGAGGGGGCCCGGAGACGGTTGAACGCGGTAGAACAAGGGGAGTCGGCACGGGGGAACGGCGTGCCGCGAGGAAGGGCGAAGGCGGTGCGTGCCATGTCTCCAGCCGAATCACCCGGCGCCGACGGCGGCGAGCCGGTGCGCGGGCCCATGGGTCCGAGCGGGCTGCTCGACGTGCTCGGCGTGGCCTCGGTCGTGCTGGACGCCGGGGGGCGCATCGTGCTGTGGAGCCCCCAGGCCGAGGAGTTGTTCGGGTACTCCGCACAGGAGGCGCTGGGCGAGTTCGCCGCCCGGATCATGGTCCACGAGCAGCACGTCGACCTGGTGGTCAAGCTGTTCGCCGACGTCCTGGAGACCGGTGAGGGCTGGGCCGGGGCGTTCCCGATCCGCCGCAAGGACGGCACCACGCGTCTGGTGGAGTTCCGCAACATGCGGCTGCTCGACGACCAGGGCGACGTCTACGCGCTGGGCCTGTGCGCCGACCAGACGACCGTGCGCCAGGTGGAGCGCGACGTCGCGCTGTCGAACCGCACCATCGCGCAGGCGCCGGTCGGCCTCGCCGTGCTGGACACCGAACTGCGCTACGTCACGGTCAACCCGGCGCTCGCGCAGCTCAACGGCATCCCCGCCGAGGACCACATCGGGCACACCCCGCGCGAGCTGCTGCCCGACGTGGACGCCGACGCCATGGAGGCGGCTCTGGTCGAGGTGCTGCGCACCGGTCGTCCGTTCGTCGACCAGCACATCGTGGGCCGCACCAAGGCGGATCCCGACCGGGAGCACCACTGGTCCGTCTCGCTCTACCGGCTGGAGGACTCCACGGGGACGGTGCTCGGCGTGGCCGGGATGGCCGTGGACATCACCGAGCAGCATCAGGCCGCCCTGGAGGCCGAGACGGCACGGCGGCGCCTGGCACTGATCGCCGACGCCTCCGCGCGGATCGGCACCACGCTGGAGCTGGACCGCACCGCGCACGAGCTGGCCGACGTCGCCGTACCGGAACTCGCCGACATCGCCGCCGTCGATCTGCTCCAAGCCGTGGTGGAGGGCAGACGCAGTGCCCTAGGCCCCACCGAGCCGGCCGTGATCCGCGCTCTGGCGGTCAAGGCCGAGCACGCCACCGAGGCCCTGGACGCCGCCGATCCGCCCGGCGGGGTCGCCCGTTACGGCCCGGACCGCCTCGTCACCGAGTGTGTGCGCACCGCGAACCCCGTGATGATCGCCCACGTCGACGAGAGGGACCTCCCCCGGATCGCCCGCTCCCCCGAGGCCGCGGTGCAGTTGGGTCGCGCGGGCGTGCACTCCTATCTCGCGGTGCCGCTGATCGCGCGCGGCGAGGTGCTCGGTGCGCTCGACCTCAAGCGCACCCGCAATCCGCTGCCGTTCAGCGAGGACGACCTGCTGCTGGCCCGGGAACTGGCCGCCCGCGCGGCCGTGCAGATCGACAACGCCCGCTGGTACCAGAACGCCCGCGACACCGCCCTGACGCTCCAGCGCAGCCTGCTGCCCAGCCACCCCGCGGTGACCGGCGGTCTGGAGGTCGCCTCCCGCTACCAGCCGGCGGGCGCGAGCGCCGAGGTCGGCGGCGACTGGTTCGACGTGATCCCGCTGGAGGGCGACAAGACAGCGCTCGTCGTCGGCGATGTGATGGGCAGCGGCATCGACGCGGCCACCACCATGGGCCGACTGCGCACCGCCACCCACACGTTGGCCTCACTCGACCTCGAACCGACCCTGCTGCTGGAACACCTCGACAGGATCACCGAGGGCCTGGACCACTCCATCGCCACCTGCGTCTACGCCGTCCACGACCCCCGGCTGCGGCAGTGCCGGATCGCCAACGCCGGCCATCTGCCACCCGTCCGCGTCCGCCACGGACACGCCCCGGAGCTCCTTGATCTGCCCACCGGAGCACCTCTGGGTGTGGGCGGTGTCGCCTTCTCCACCACGACCGTGGACCTGGAACCCGGCGACCAGCTGGTCTTCTACACCGACGGGCTCGTCGAGACCCGCCAGCATCCCCTCGACGAACGCCTGGACGCGCTGCTGGAACTCCTCGACGACCCCGGCCGCGACCTGGAGGAGTGCTGCGACCTCCTCCTGCGCACACTGCACCGGCCCGACAACTCCGACGACGTCGCGCTGCTCATCGCGCGCGTGCTGCCGCCGAGTTGACCGTTGCGACACCGGCGACGCGAGGGCGCCGTGTTCACCCGTATTCACAGGAACCGATTACTCGTTCCTTACCGTCCGCAGCCCAGAATCACAGCAAGGTAGGGCATGGCATGGGAATGCCGGGTGCCGGGACCGAGGGGAGCGAGCGGTGACACACGATCCGGATCACGAACACCACGTCGGCGGCGAACCGCCCGGCATCGACTTCGAGCTTCTCTCCGGGCCCGGCGGCCCGGAGCGCGCGCAGCCACGCGGTGCGGCCCTGCGCGGACTGTGGCAGCGGCACTCCGTCCGCGCCCGGACCGTGACGGCGGCGGCCACGATGGCCGCGTTGGCCCTCGGCGGTACGGTCGCCTTCGCCGCGACCTCGTCGGGCTCGGGCGACGGGGCCTCACCGTCGGCCTCCGCGTCGAAGGCGCCGGGGCCGGACTCCCCCGGTGAACGCCACGGTCCCGGCCTGCGGTTCGGCCTCGGCGGAGGCGGTGTGCACGGCGAGACGACCGTCAAGGACCCCGACACGGACGACTGGGTCGTACGGACCTGGCAGCGCGGCACCGTCGAGACGGTCGACGGCGACCGGGTGACCGTCAAGAGCGAAGACGGCGCGCAGTGGACCTGGACCGTCGACTCGGACACCACCGTCCGGCGCGAGGGCGACAAGAGCACCGGCGCCGAAGCCCTGAAGAAGGGCGACGACATCTTCCTCGTCGGCACCCGGTCCGACGGCGACACGAGGACGGCGTCGCGAGTGCTGGCGGGCGACTGGGAGAAGTGGAAGAAGGACAAGGGCAGGAAGCGGGGCCCGGAGGGGTGGCGCGACCGGTTCCCCGGTCCGCGCCACTGGGACCGGGGAAACCCCGACCCCGACCCCTCCGCGAGCCCTTCGAAGGGCGGCGCGGACACCTGATCAGGGCTGCAGCCTGAGGCCGATCACGACGTTCGCGTACAGCTCCTCCGACGCGACGAGCCGCGCGGCCAACCCGGCACCGGTGAACGCCTCCAGGGCCGCCGGCGCCTGGCGTTCGCTCGTCTCGATCAGCAGACAGCCGCCGGGCGCCAGCCAGTGGGGAGCCTCGGCGGCGACCCGGCGCAGCACGTCCAGGCCGTCCGGACCGCCGTCGAGGGCGACGCGCGGCTCGTGGTCACGCGCCTCGGCGGGCAGTAGGCCGACTTCGTCGGTGGGTACGTACGGCACGTTCGCCGCGAGGATGCCGACCCGGCCACGCAGGCTGCCGGGCAGCGCCTGGAACAGATCGCCGGTGTGCACCTGACCGCCGTAGGGGGCCACGTTGCGGCGGGCGCAGCGCACAGCGGCCGGGTCGATGTCGGTGGCGTGCAGCTCGATCGGGGCGCGTGGGCCGAGTACGGCGGCGAGGGCGGCGCCGACCGCTCCCGAGCCGCAGCACAGGTCGACGACGACGGACGCGTCGGGCGCGAGGGCGAGGGCCTGCTCCACCAGGAATTCGGTACGGCGGCGGGGGACGAAGACGCCGGGTTCGACGGCTATGCGCAAGCCGTGGAACTCGGCCCAGCCGACGACGAGTTCGAGGGGGAGGCCGGCGACGCGCCGGGCCACCATGGCGGCCAGTTCGTCCGGGGTGCGGGCGGCGGCCAGGATCAGCCGGGCCTCGTCCTCGGCGAAGACACAGCCGGCGGCGCGCAGCGCGGACACGACTCCGTCGGGCGAGAGCGGTGAAGGCGAGGCGGGCGAGGAGGGAGACAGCGGGAGCATGGAAAGCCGAGAGCCTTTCGGAAGCCGAAGGATGCTCTATCGGTCGTCTACCGGCGGTGATCCGCGCCGATCCGAGAGGAGAGCACCCGACCTGACACAGCGGTAATGGGTCTCACCTCCCGGGCCTCTCCACGACCAAGGCTGTCCCGGCCGGACGGCCACCCTACCCCAACGATCACGAACGCTCACACGCAAAGAGGGAGGTCGGCCGGGGCACGCTCGCTGAGCCGCTCGGCCTGGTGACACGGCCCGCGCTCGGCTCGGGTCACCGGAGCACGTACGGTTGTACGAAGCAGGTACAGAACACGCTCGAACCGCGGGCCGTCGCCACGACGGCCTGGAGGCGCCACCCCCATGAACGTCACCCGAGGCTTCACCGGCCGCCCACGCGTCCGGAACGCCGCGCTGCCGCCCGGCCAGTACGACGCGGGCGACGACTGGCCCGTGCTGTCCGCCGAGGTCACGCCCGACCTGTCGCCCGACGAGTGGTCCTTCCGCGTCGACGGCCTGGTCGAGGAACCGCGGGAATGGAACTGGCAGGAGGCACACGATCTGCCCACGTCGGTGTACGAGGGCGACATCCACTGTGTGACCGGCTGGTCGAAGTTCGGTGTGCGGTTCGGTGGTGTGTCGTTGGACGCCTTCCTCCGTGTGGTGCGGCCCCATGTGTCCGCCACACATGTGGTCGCCTACGCACACACCGGATACAGCACCAATCTGCCGCTCGCCGATGTGACCGGGGGACGCGCCTGGATCGCCTGGGAGTACGACGGGCAGCCGCTCGCACCGGAGCACGGTGGCCCGGCACGGCTGCTGGTGCCGCATCTGTACTTCTGGAAGAGCGCGAAGTGGATCGCGGGTCTGCGGGTCGTCGACCAGGACGAGCCGGGCTTCTGGGAGCGGAACGGCTACCACGCCCGTGGCAATCCGTGGGAGGAGCAGCGGTACTCCGGTGACTGAGACGACCGAGGTGACAGGTACCTTCACGCCGCCGACGCGCTTCGCCGTGCCCGGCCGGATCGCCGTGAGCGAACAGGCCGCCACGGTGTGGCAGCGGGCCACGATCACCGAGATCCGCCGGGAGACCCGGCACGCCGCCACGTACCGGCTCGCCGTGCCCGCCTGGGCCGGCCATCTGCCCGGCCAGCACCTGGCACTGCGGCTCACCGCGGAGGACGGCTATGTGGCGCAACGCCACTACTCGATCGCGTCCGCACCCGACGACTCCGGGCACATCGAACTCACTCTCGACCATGTGGAGGGCGGTGAGGTCTCGGGCTGGTTCCACTCGGTGGCGAAGCCCGGTGACACGGTCGAGGTGCGCGGCCCGCTCAGCGGCTTCTTCGCCTGGCCCGGGGACCGGCCCGCGCTGCTGGTCGGCGCCGGCTCCGGTGTGGTGCCCCTGATGTCGATGGTCCGGCACCACCGGGCCCGGGGCCTGGACGTGCCGCTGCGGCTGCTGGTGTCGGCGCGCAGCCCCGAGGAGCTCATCTACGCGCGGGAGTTCGGTGCGGAGACGACGCCGGTGTTCACACGAAATGCGCCGGAGGGTGTGCTCGTGGGACGTATGGCCGCCGCACATGTGGCGCCGCTCCTGGCCGAACCGCCTTCTGGTGGGTGGGAAGTCTATGTGTGCGGCTCCAATGGGTTCGCCGAACATGCCTCACGGCTGCTTGTGGCGGCCGGTCAGCCCGTGGACCGTATCCGGATCGAACGCTTCGGCTGACCGTTCGTAGGGCACGGGCAGGCGTATCCGTCCCGGATTGTCAGGAACGATGTCCGCCGTGCGGGGTACCTGAACGGCATGCGAACCCAGGTGCGTGGCTGGCGTCGGCGGCCAAGTCCGCTGCGGCGCCGGTCGGATGTCGTGGAGGCGTGGACCCTACGAGCCGTGGCACTCCTGCTGGTCGTGGTCGCGCCCCTGGTCGGGGTGGTCGCGGCGTGGTGGGCCCATGACGGGGCGACGGCCACGGTGCAGGAGCGGCGCGACGATCGCCGTCAGGTCCGGGCCGAGGTGGTCGGCCGGACCTCCAAGGCGGTTCCCATGGCCTATGGCGGGCGGCAGCCGTCCGCCAACGTCACCGTCCGCTGGACGGACCCGGCGCACGGCACCCGTACGGCCACGGCCCACGTGCCGGCGGGCACCCGGGCGGGCGAGACCGTCGACGTCTGGCTGGACGCCCAGGGCCGTGGCGTTGCCCCGCCGCCGGACGGCACGGCGGTGTGGCAGCACACCATCACCATCGGCGTGTGTGTGACGGCCGGCGTGGTCGGTGTGATCCTCCTCGGTCACACCCTCGTACGGCACAGCGCCATGAGCCGCCGCCTCGCCGAGTGGGAGCAGGAGTGGGCGCGGACGGAGCCGGAGTGGACGGGCCGCCGGGCCTGAGCGGAGCGACACCGTAGGCCTGTCCCTCCGTCCCGTCTATCCCGGGTCCTGCATCCGTCGCGCGATCCCGCCATGTGTCCGCAAGGCGTCCGCCAGCCCGGAGAGCCTGGGCTCGCCGCGGTCGACGAGGATCCGGCCCGCCACCACCGTCGTCCACGCCCGGGCGGGCCCGCACCGCAGCCACGCCTCCACGGGGTCGCTCAGCGCACCGGCCAGTGCCACCTCGTGCAGGTCCCAGACGACGAGGTCGGCGCAGGCACCGGGCCGCAGATGACCGAGTTCGTCGTCCCGGCCCAGACAGCGCGCCGAGCCGCGGGTCGCGATGTCGAGGGCGTCACGGGCGGTCATCGCGCCCGGTCCGCCACGGTACCGGCCCAGCAGCAGCGCGGCCCTGGTCTCCATCCAGAGGGAGGCGTGGTCGGTGGAGGCGGAGCCGTCGCAGCCGATGCCCACGGGCAGGCCCAGCTCGCGCATCTCCTTCACGCGCGCGGTACCGCCGCCGATGAGCATGTTGGAGCTGGGACAGTGCGCCACGCCGACGCCCGCCGCGGCGAGGCGGCGCAGTTCGTCGCCGGTCGGGTAGATGCAGTGCGCGACCCAGCTGCGGTCGCTCATCCATCCCGTCTGCTCGAAGTACTCGACGGGGCGACAGCCGTACGTCTCAAGGCAGTAGACGTCCTCGTCGTGGTCCTCGGCGAGGTGGGTGTGCAGGCGTACGTCGTGCCGCTCGGCGAGTTCGGCGGTCGCGGTCATCAGCTCCTTGGTCACCGAGAAGGGTGAGCAGGGCGCCAGGGCGACCCGGACCAGCGCGCCCGGTTCGGGGTCGTGGTACACCGCGATCAGGCGCTCGCTGTCGGCGAGCACCTCCTCCTCCGTCTGTGTGACGCTCCGCGGCGGCAGCCCTCCGTCGTCGACGGAGCGGGTCATGGAGCCCCGGGTGGCGTGGAAGCGGAAGCCGATGTCGCGGGCGGCGCGGATCTCAGCGTCGACGAGGCGCGGGCGGGGATGGACGTAGAGGTGGTCGGAGGACGTGGTGCAGCCGCCCATGAGCAGTTCGGCCAGGCCCACGTACGCCGACACGTACGCGGCCTCCTCGTCGAGGCGGGCCCACAGCGGGTAGAGGGTGGTCAGCCAGTCGAACAGGGAGCCGTTCACGGCGGGCGCGTAGGCACGGGTGAGGTTCTGGTAGATGTGGTGGTGGGTGTTGACCAGGCCCGGGGTGACCAGCCGGCCGGCCGCCGAGACGGTGGTGCGGGCCTCGGGTTCGCTTCCGGCGGTGCCGGCGGCGGTCACGCGACCACCGGTGACGGCCAGCCAGCCGCCGGGGATCTCCCGCTCTGTGTCCACGACGAGCAGTTCGGCGTCCCTGATCAGTAGTTCCGCGGTCCTGACCGGATGATCGACGGCAGACGTCATGACGTCATCGTAGGGCCGTTGACCGGCAGAGATCTGGCGAGTCCTCCGATCATCCACGTACGGTGTGATCATCCGCGGTCACTCTTCGAAAAGGCGGTCCTCCATGGCTCTGTTCGACCTTCCGCTCGACGAACTGCGCGAGTACCGCAGCGAGTCCGTCGAGCCCGAGGACTTCGACTCGTTCTGGTCCAAGACCCTCGGGGAAGCGCGCGAGCACGATCTGGACGCCCGTTTCGAGCCGGTCGACACGGGGCTGTCCACGGTCGAGGTCTACGACGTGACCTTCGCGGGGTTCGGCGGTCACCCGGTGAAGGGCTGGCTGCGGCTGCCGGCCGGCGCCACCGAGCCGCTGCCGCTGGTGGTGGAGTTCCTCGGGTACGGCGGCGGGCGCGGTCTGCCGCACGAGAACCTGCTGTGGGCCTCCTCGGGCCGGGCGCACTTCATGATGGACACGCGGGGCCAGGGCAGCGCGTGGGGCGCCGGCGGCGGCACGCCCGACCCCGTGGGGGCGGCACCGGCGTATCCCGGCTTCATGACCCGGGGCGTCGACGCACCCGAGAACTACTACTACCGCCGGGTGTTCACGGACGCCGTCCGTGCCGTCGAGGCCGCCCGTTCGCACCCCCTGACCGACGCCTCGCGCACGATCGCGCTGGGCGCGAGCCAGGGCGGCGGCATCACCATCGCGGTCGGTGGTCTGGTGCCCGACCTCGTGGCGATCGCGCCGGACGTACCGTTCCTGCTCGACTACCCGCGCGCGGCTACCCTCACGGACCGGCACCCGTACCGCGAGATCGCGCTCTACCTGAAGACCCACCGGGGCCGCGCCGAGGACGTGCTGCGCACCCTGTCCTACTTCGACGGCGTCCACTTCGCGGCCCGCGGCCGGGCGCCCGCCCTGTTCTCGGCGGCCCTGGAGGACCAGACCTGCCCGCCGTCCACCGTGTTCGCCGCCTTCAACGCCTGGGCCCACGACGAGAAGGCCATCGAGGTCTACGACTTCAACGACCACGAGGGCGGCGGCCCCTTCCACGAGGCGGCCAAGCTGGACTGGCTGCGCTCGCACGCCTGAGGAGGCCGGGGTGGAGACGCTTGAGGCCGCCGAGCGGTTCGTCCGGGTCTGGCGGCGCGCGTGGGCCGAACACGATGTGGAGGCGCTGGTCGGGCTCTACGCCGAGGACTGTGTCCACCGCTCGATGCCGTTCCGGGAGCCGCATCGGGGGCACGCCGAACTGGCCGCGTATCTGCGCCGGTCCTTCGATGGGGAGCGGGTGTCGGACGTGCGCTTCTCGGCACCGGTGGTGGGCCGGGACGGCGTCGCGGTGGCGGAGTTCCGGGTGCTCGGTGAGGAGGACGGCGGGCCGACCACGCTCGCCGGATGTGTCTTCGTGCGTTTCGACGCCGCGGGCCTGGCCGTGGAGACGCGCGACTACTGGCACACGGTCGAGGGCCACCGCGAGCCGGAGGGCGCGCTGTTCTTCGCGTGAGACGCGTGAGACGGGGATGCCCGTCACCTTCCGGCCGGTCCGACCAGTCGGTACGTTCAGGGAGCCCGGGGCGTGGTACAGCAGCCCGGGTTCCCGGTGGACGACGAGGGGTGGGTGGCTCATGGCGGAGCACGAGGCAGAGGTGCGGGGGAGTTGCGATCCGCGGTTCGCGGCGGTGCGGGCCGCGTTCGAGGCGAACTTCCGCGAGCGCGGGGAACTGGGTGCCGCGGTCGCCGTCACGGTCGGCGGCCGGACGGTGGTGGACCTGTGGGGCGGGTGGGCCGACGCCGCCCGCAGCCGCGCCTGGGAGCGCGACACGCTGGTCAACGTGTGGTCGACGACCAAGGGCCCGACGGCGCTGTGCGCGCACATCCTCGCCGACCGGCGCATGCTGGACCTCGACGCCCCGGTGGCCACCTACTGGCCGGAGTTCGCCGCGGCGGGCAAGGAGCAGATCCTTGTACGGCATCTGCTGTCGCACCGGGCCGGCCTGTCCGGTCTGCGCGAGCCGCACTCCTTCGAGCAGCTCTGCGACTGGGAGTTGACGACGCAGCGGCTCGCGGCGATGGAGCCGTGGTGGGCGCCGGGGACGCACTCCGGGTACCACGCGTTCACCTACGGCTTCCTGGTGGGCGAGGTCGTGCGGCGGGTCACGGGACTGCTGCCGGGGGCCTTCCTGGAGCGTGAGGTGACCGGACCGCTCGGGATCGACTTCGCGATCGGGTTGCCGGAGAAGGACTCCGGGCGGGTGGCGGAGCTGGTGCAGCCGCCGATGGAGCGGACCAGTGAACAGGCGGCGATCTTCAGCCAGTTGAGCCCGGCC
This sequence comes from Streptomyces sp. NPDC098781, assembly GCF_044759995.1. NCBI lineage: Bacteria > Bacillati > Actinomycetota > Actinomycetes > Kitasatosporales > Streptomycetaceae > Streptomyces > Streptomyces sp. NPDC098781. Next base: position 847,086 of record NZ_JBIWAK010000001.1, on the reverse strand, counting down.
GCCCTGGCCGCGCTGACCAACCCCGTCCTCGGGGCGGCCCAGGCCAACTCGCCGCAGTGGCGGGGCGCCGAGATCCCGGCGGCGAACGGGCACGGCACCGCACGCGCGGTCGCCGCGCTGTACGGGATCTTCGCGGGGCAGGGGTCGTACGCCGGCCATCGCGTCCTGTCACCCGAGGCGGCCGAGCGGGTGCGCGAGGGGCAGGGCAGCTGCCGTGATCTGGTGCTCGGCGCCGGGTTCGCGAAGGACACCGAGGTCGGCCTCGGCCTGTGGCTGAGCGGGGCGAACGGCTCGTACGGACCGAACCCGCGGGCTTTCGGACATGACGGCTTCGGCGGCTCGTGCGGGCTCGCGGACCCGGAGGCAGGGGTGTCCCTGGGGTACGCGATGAACCGGATGGGGCCTCATATCGCCGACGACCCACGGAAGATGGCCTTGGTCGACGCCCTGTACAGCGCCCTGTGAGCCTCCGCCCGGCACGGGTCGTTTCGGCCGAAGTGAGCGATCACCCTTCCCTGGTGGTTTAGACCAATGCTAGATCTGGTGACGCAAGGAGCCCGCACGGCTACGACACGTCACCAACAGGAGGCGCGGCATGGCCCGCACCACCCCGCACGACCCTCCGCTCACCGAAGCGCAGCCGCTGTACCGGAGGATCGCCACCCGGCTGCTCGACGAACTGCGCGACGGGACCGTCCCACCCGGTGAACGGCTGCCGGGGGAACGGCAGTTGGCGGAGCACTTCGGGGTGAGCAGGGAGACCGTACGGCAGGCTCTGGAGGTGCTGCGGCGGGGCGGTCTGGTCTCCACCGACCGGCGGGGCAGCCATGCCACGCTGCCCGGTGCGCCGGTCGAGACCGCCGCGTCGCTCACCTTTCCGGTCGGCGCCAGGACCGCGGGCACCGGCGCCATGGACCGGGCCACGGTCGCCTGGGAGACACCGCCCCCGGAGCACGCCGAGGCCCTGGGGCTCGCCCCGCACCGGCCCACCCTGGTACACCGCTACGAGTCCGCGGACGCCGACGGACGCGGCCGGCGTACGGCGGTGACGTCCTTCTCCCCCGTGGCACTCACCGAGGTGGCGGAACTGGGCCGCTATCGCGAGCGCACCGACTTCTCCGGTTCGGCCCAACTGCGCCGCACCTACGACTGGATGCGCAAGGCGGGCCTCACGCTCCACCACCGGGACACCATCACCCGTTTCCCGGGGGGCTCGGCGGTGCGGGTCACCCGTTGGGTCCACGACCAGCACGCCCGCCCGCTGGAGATCACGGACCTTGTCGTCGACGCCCAACAGGACGCCCTGGTCTACGAGTTCACACTGCCGGCCGCCGGCTGAGCGCGGGGGCCCGTCACCGGTCCGGTTTGCGTGCCACGACCATCCGCACGCGCGGGCTCCCGTCCCGCCGTCGTCCGAACTCGGGCAGGGCCTGGAGTTCCACCTGGAACCCGGCGCGAGCCAGTTCGCCGCGAACCTCGCCGAGCCGGAAGGCCCGGTAGTACATGACGAACCGCGGCCGCCACAGGGCGTTGCGTACGCGCATCACCGCGTCGAAGCCCAGCAGCATCCAGTAGCCGAGGGAGGCGGGACGGGGCGGGGCGACGACCGGGAAGGCGAAGTGTCCGCCGGGCCGCAGGACGGAGTGGACCTGGGCGAACAGGCCCGGCAGCTCACGGGGCAGGAAGTGCCCGAACGCCCCGAAGCTCACCACGAGGTCGAAGGCCGGGCCGAAGGGCAGCGCACGGGCGTCCGCACGGACCAGGTCCACATACGGCTTCCCCGCACGCCCCTCCCCCTCCCCCACCCGCACCCGCCGCCGCGCGACGTCCAGCATCCCGGCGCTGAAGTCCACACCGGTGACGCTGCGCCGGCACACCTCGGCCAGCACCTCCACCCCCGCGCCGGTTCCGCAGCACAGGTCGAGCCCGTCGTCGTACGGGCCGGTCCGGGCGAGCGCCGAGGCGACGGCGGTCAGGACCGAGTCGGGCGTACGGAACGGCGTGTGGTCGAACTTCGGGGCGAGCAGGTCGTATCCGCGCTCGACGGACGACAGGGCCTGGACGGCGAGTTCGCGCAGCGAGGGGCCTTCGGGGCTGAACATGCGCGTCACCCCTGCGCCACGCGCTGCTTGAGGACCGTGAGGACGCGCTCGCACCAGCGCAGGATCTCCTCCTCGAAGGAGATTCCGGCGAGCAGGGTCAGATACGGCCCGACGCGGTCGTACTCGCGCAGGTACTCGTCCTCGGTCCGCCCGTCGAGCATGCGCTCCCGTAGGCGTTCGTAGCGACCGAGCTTGCCGCGCGCCCACGCCATGCGCTCCTCGACCATGGCGCGGGTGGCCTCGGGGTCCTCCATGGCCTGGAGCTTGACCATGAGCTCGTCACGGATGGCCGTGGGCCGGCGGGGCGGCTCCGCGGCGAAGGCGCGCAGGTCCTCCCGTCCTGCCTCGGTGAGCGTGAACATCCGCTTGTTCGGCCGCCGTTCCTGCCGTACGAACCTGGCCTGGACGAGGCCGTCCTGCGCGAGGCGTTCCAGCTCCCGGTACAGCTGCTGCGGGGTCGCGGGCCAGAAGTTGGCGAACGAGATGTCGAAGACCTTGGACAGTTCGTAGCCCGAGGCCTCGCCTTCCAGGAGCGCGGCCAGGACGGCGTACTTGAGGGACATGTGGACACGTTAACAGCAGGTGATTATTGTCATCCGCACCTACTCAACAAATTGACTATGGGGTGATCCGATGCGCGCGTTCCGTGAGGCCGTCGAGGCAGGCGACGTCGAGGCGATCGAGACGCTGCTGGCGGAGGACGTCGTCTTCACCAGCCCGGCCGTGTTCAAGCCGTACGCCGGCAAGCCGATCACGGCGGCGATCCTGCGTGGTGTCATGCGGGTCTTCGAGGACTTCCGCTATGTGCGCGAGATCAACGACCCGAACGGCCGGGATCACGCGCTGGTCTTCACCGCGCGGGTGGGCGACCGGCAGATCACCGGCTGCGACTTCCTCCGGGTGAACCAGGACGGACTGATCGACGACTTCATGGTCATGGTCCGCCCGCTGTCGGGCCTTCAGGCGCTGTCCGACGCGATGGGGGCGCAGTTCGACCGGATCACGAAGGAGGCCGAGGCCGGGGCGGTGTGAGGGCCGCGCCCGGTCGGCCGGAACGCCGTGTGCCGGTCCGGAGGGGACACGCGATTCCCGCGTCCGACAGCCTCTACCGGGATCGGCACTGGGCCAGCCTCCGTTCCAGGAACCTTCGTTCCGCCTCGTTCTCCACCAGTTCCAACGCCCGCCGGTAGGCGTCGGCCGCCTCGTCCATGCGGCCGCTGCGGCGCAGCAGGTCGGCTCTGGTGGCGGGCAGCAGGTGGTACCCGGCCAGCTCCCCCTCCTCCTCCAACCGCGCCACCACGGCGAGGCCCGCCTCCGTACCCTCGGCCATGCCGACGGCCACCGCCCTGTTGAGGCGGACCACGGCCGAGGGGACGAAACGGCTCAACTCGCCGTACAGAGCGGCGATGTCGGCCCAGTCGGTGTCCTCGGCGGTGGCCGCGTCGGTGTGGCAGGCGGCGATGGCGGCCTGGATCTGGTACGGCCCGGCGCGGCCACGCCGCAGCGCGGTCTCCAGCAGGGCGATGCCCTCGTCGGCCTTCGCGCGGTCCCAGGCCGAGCGGTCCTGGTCCTCCAGAGTCACCAGTTCGCCGGCCGCGTCGACCCGCGTGTCCCGGCGGGCGTCGTGCAGCAGCAACAGCGCGAGCAGGCCCAGCACTTCGGGCTCGTCGGGCATGAGGCGGGCGAGGACCCGGGCCAGCCGGAGCGCCTCCGCGCAGAGGTTCGCCCGGAGGAGATCGGCACCGGCGGTGGCCGCGTATCCCTCGTTGAACAGCAGGTAGATCACGCCGAGCACACCGGTCGTGCGCTCGGGCAGGAGGTGGGCGGGCGGCACCCGGTACGGGATCCCGGCATTGCGGATCTTCCGCTTGGCACGCACCAGTCGCTGCGCCATGGTCGCCTCGGGGACGAGGAAGGCACGGGCGATCTCCGGCGTGGTCAGTCCCGCGAGCGTGCGCAGCGTCAGGGCGACCCGGGCCTCGATGGGCAGCGCCGGATGGCAGCAGGTGAAGATCAGCCGCAGCCGGTCGTCCTGCACGCCACTGTCGTCATCACCGTCTTCGGGGTCGTACGACGAGCCGTCGCGGGCCAGCACCGCCACCTCCCTGAGTTTGGCCGCTCCCACCGCCTCCCGGCGCAGTACGTCGAGGGCACGGTTACGGGCCGTCGTGGTCAGCCAGGCACCGGGGCGGCGCGGCACTCCGTCGCGCCGCCACCGGTCGAGGGCCTGGGTGAAGGCGTCCTGGGCGCACTCCTCGGCGAGGTCCCAGTCGCCGGTCACCCGGATCAGGGTGGCGACGACCTGGCCCCATTCCTCGCGGAAGGCGGCGTCGACGGCCTTCTCGACGTCGTTCCCGGCGTCGTTCGTGGCGTTCACTCCCAGACCGGCCGTACTTCCACCGAGCCGCCGCCGAGGGCCGCGGGATGCCGGGACGCGAGGGAGATGGCCTCGTCGAGGTCGGCGACCTCGATGATGTCCAGCCCGGCGACATACTCCTTGGACTCCACGAAGGGCCCGTCGCTGAGCAGCACCTCGTCGCCCTGGACCCGCACGGTGGTGGCGTCGGTGTGCGGCCGCAGTCGTGCGCCGCCCTTGACGATGTCGCGGCTGCGGACCTCGTCGATGTAGTCGGTGAAGCGCGGGTCGGCGGCGATCTCCTCGGGGCTGAGTTCCTCACCGCCGACGGGGGTGCAGATGAACAGGACGTACTTCATGACCGCTCCTCGGTTGTGGAAGAGATGTGGCTGGTGGGAGAGGTGGGGGTGGTGGGAGACACGTGCTCGTGCGCGATCAGCCAGCGCGGACCGACGTTGCGGTAGCCGGTGGTCACGTGCATCAGGTCGTCGATCCTGGCGCCGTCCACGCGGGTGGCGCGCAGCCGGACGAGGGCCTGGGCGAAGGCGACGCTCTCGTCGAGCTGGAGGTGCGACTCCAGTACCTCACGGGTCACGGGACCGGTGAGGTGACCGAGCCCTTCCTCCATCGACTTGCGCAGCGCGCCGACCCCACGGTGCACCTGGCCGTCGCGGAACTCCGCCACGTCCGGTGTGTAGCAGGCGGCCATGCGGTCGACGTCCCGTTCCCGCAGCGCCGAGGTCAGTTCGGCGTCGAGCGCGCGGATCTCCGCCTCGGCGTCCTCGTCGTCCCAGAACGGCCGCACCTCCAGGGCGCCCACGGCGGCCACGGGATGCCGTGCGGCCGCCTCGATCGCCTCCTCGATGCCGTCGCACTCCAGGACGTCGAACCCGGCGACGTACTCCTTCGTCTCCGCGAACGGACCGTCGGCACGCAGCACCTCACCGTCCCGCACGCGCACGGTGACGGCCCGGTCGGGAAGCGCCAGGCGATGCCCGTGCAGGCGTACGCGGCGGTCGCCGAGGTCCTCCACCCAGGGCTCGACGGGAGCCATACCCGAGGCGTCGGCGGTGTCGTCGCCGCAGACGAGCAGCATGTACTTCATGGATCCTCCCGGTCCTCATGAGCTTCCTACACCCCACCGACGAACGGGACCGGCGCGAATCGACACCCGGCTGAGCGGACGCGTGGAATAGGGGATGCCCGGGGTGCGTTCCCCCATATGCGGACTGCTCGCCACGCGCCGAACGACCGTGGTACCGTCCCGTTAAGCACCTGTGTACGCCCAGTCCTGGGCGCCGGTGCGGTTTCTCCTCAGATCGCCGGTCGATGTACCGGCTTCTCATCACCACCTCGTGACCAGCGGTTCTTTCGCGGTCGAGGTGCTGTTTCCCGCCGCCGGAAGCGCGCTGTGCGCCTCCCCGAAGTCCGCGGCTCATCCCTTCCCTCCGCATGTCCCATGCCTTCCGTCCGCGAAAGGACCGACCACCATGACCACCACACTCGAACACCCCCCAGTCCAGCAGCAGCCCCAAGCCCAGGCCCAGGCCCAGGCCCAGGCCGTCACCGGTGTCCTCGACATCGACGCGGGCGGGAAGGGGCACCTGCGCGCCGGGAACCTGCTGCCGTCGACCGCCGACCTCCAGGTCTCCCCCGCGCTGATCCGCCGGTACGGCCTGCGCAAGGGCGACCACGTCGACGGCGTACGCGGCGACCGGCGCGCGCTCACCGAGGTCGCCCGTGTCAACGGGCGCGCCCCCGACAAGAACCGGCGCCACTTCGGCGAACTGACGCCGCTTCACCCGCGTGAGCGAATCCGTCTCGAACACCCGGCGTCCGGCCTGACCGGCCGGGTCGCCGATCTGATCGCCCCCGTGGGCAAGGGTCAGCGCGGTCTGATCGTGGCCCCGCCCAAGACCGGCAAGACGGTCCTCCTCCAGCAGATCGCGGCCGCCGTGACCGGCAACCATCCCGAGTGCCGGCTGATGGTGGTGCTCCTCGACGAACGTCCCGAGGAAGTCACCGACATGCGGCGCTCGGTGCGGGCCGAGGTGTACGCCTCGACCTTCGACCGGACGCCCAAGCAGCACATCGCGCTGGCCGATCTGGTCATCGAGCGGGCCAAGCGGCTCGTCGAGGCGGGCGAGGACGTCGTCATCCTGCTGGACTCTCTGACCCGGCTCTGCCGGGCGCACAACAACGCCGCGTCCTCCGGTGGCCGCACCCTGAGCGGCGGTGTCGACGCGGCGGCGCTGCACGGGCCGAAGCGGTTCTTCGGTGCCGCGCGCCTCGCCGAGGAGGGCGGTTCGCTCACCATCCTGGCAACCGCCCTGGTGGAGACCGGCTCCCGGGCCGACGACTATTTCTTCGAGGAGCTCAAGAGCACCGGCAACATGGAGCTGCGGCTGAGCCGGGAGCTCGCGCAGCGCCGTGTCTTCCCCGCCGTCGACATCAACCCCTCCGGCACCCGACGCGAGGAACTCCTGCTGACCCCGGCGGAGTTGACGGGCGTACGCGGACTTCGCCGGGCCCTACAGACCCGGGACGGCCAGTCCAGCCTGGAGACGCTTCTGGAGCGGCTGCGCGAGGCGCCCGACAACGCCGGCTTCCTTCGGCGGATCCAGCCGACGCTGCCCGGCGCGTGAGACGTCACGGGCATCGCCCGTCCGGGTGCACGCCTGCCCCGACCGGCCCGGCCAGCGCGTTCCAGGACCGATGCCTTCCTACGTTGGCGGTATGAAGATCGGATTGACTACCCGGGCTGTCGTATCCACCTGTGCGCTCTGCGCGGCCGGACTGCTGGCGCTCGCGCCCGCCACCGCCGTCGCCCGCAACGGGCGCGACCCCGGCCTGTCCGGCGAACCCCGGCCGGCCGGAACCCCGGGGCCCGCGCTGCTGTACCGGTCCGGTACCCAGGTGCGGCCGCTCCCCGGAGCACCCGCCGCGCCGGAACTCTCGGCCCTGTCGTGGCTGGTGGCCGACGCCGACACCGGCGAGGTGCTCGCCGCGCACGAGGCGCACCGCAAGCTCCCGCCCGCCAGCACCCTCAAGACGCTGTTCGCCCTGACCCTGCTGCCCACCCTGCCCGCCGGCGTCCCGCACACCGTGCGCGAGGAGGAGCTGGCCGGGATCGGCGCCGGCAGCAGTCTGGTCGGGGTCGCCGAGGGACGTACGTACCGGATCGCCGATCTGTGGCGCGGGGTGTTTCTCAGCTCCGGCAACGACGCCGTGCGGGTGCTGGCCTCGCTCAACGGCGGCTGGCGCGCCACCGCCACCCGGATGCAGGCCAAGGCACGGGGCCTGGGCGCCCTCGACACGCGCGTGATGTCGCCCGACGGCTACGACACGCCCGGCCAGGTGTCATCGGCGTACGACCTGGCGGTGTTCGGCAGGGCGGGGCTGCGCAACGCGGAGTTCGCGCGGTACTGCGGCACGGCCGTGGCGACGTTCCCGGGCGGGGGCGGCTGGGAGTACCCGATCCGCAACACCAACCGGTTGCTGACCGGTGCGGACGGGGTGACCCGGTACCCCGGGGTGATCGGCATCAAGAACGGCTACACCAGCGAGGCGGGCAACACCCTGGTCGCCGCCGCCCGCCGCAACGGTCGCACTCTCGTCGTGACCGTGCTCAATCCCCGTGCGGGCGGCGGGCACGCCGTCTACGAGGAGGCCGGTGAACTGCTCGACTGGGGGTTCGGCGCGGCCGGCCGGGTCGAGCCGGTGGGGTCGCTCGACGGCTTGCGGGCCAGACCGAGCCCGGGGCCCGAGACGGTGCCCGTGGTGGCCGCGGTCGCGCCCGAGGGCGAGACGGGCTGGGCCGAGGCCTGCGCCGTCGCCGGCGCCGCCGGAGTCGGGGCCGGAGCCGTCTCGCTCGTGACCCGCGGCAGGGTCGAGCGGTCGACGCCGAGCTGACCCACCGGCAGCCGGAGCAGCAGACCGAGGGTGATCCAGGCGTAGATGTTGCTGCCGAGGAAGCCGTCCACGCCGGACGCGTCGTCGAACCACAGCCACACCACACTGGTGCACAGCACCGCGAACAGCACGCCCGCGACGCGCCGGTGCCCCTCGCGGACCAGCACGGCGAAGGACGGCAGCAGCCACACCAGATGGTGGACCCAGGTGATCGGGCTGACCAGACAGGCGGTGAGCCCGGTCAGCGCGAACGCCGCCGTCCAGTCCCCCGCGACGACCGCCCGGCGGGTGCGGGCCACCCAGACGCCCAGGACGAGCAGTACCAGCACCGCCCAGACCGCGCGGCTGTCCACGTCCAGCCGGGCCAGGATGCCTTGCAGCGACTGGTTGGAGACGTAGTCGAGCCGGCCCACCCGGGTGGTGTCCCACATCGCGTGCGTCCAGTAGAAGCGGGACGCTTCCGGCGCCACCCACGCCGCCACCGCCGTGGCCGCCGCGGCCACGGCCGTCGCCACGGCCGCGGCCCGCCAGCGCCGGGCCACCAGCAGCAGGCCGATGAATGCCGCCGGCGTCAGCTTGATCGCCGCCGCGAGTCCGATGCCCACGCCGGCCCAGCGTTCCCGGCCGCTCGACAGCAGCCAGCAGTCGAGGAGCACCAGCGCCAGCAGCAGGATGTTCACCTGGCCGAAGCTGAAGGTGTCCCGCAGCGGTTCGAACAGGGCCAGCGCGCAGACGGCCAGCGCACAGCCGTACCAGCCATGGCGCCGCCAGGACCGCCCGGCCAGCACGCGCAGCACGAAGGCCAGCGCCGCCAGGTTGAGCAGCAGCGCCACCGCGATGGCGACGTGCAGGTCCACCAGCGCCATGGGCAGCATGACGACCGCGGCGAACGGCGGGTAGGTGAAGCCGTACGTGGTGCCGGGCACCCGGTAGTCGTAGAGCCGGCCGCCGTGGTGCATCCAGCTGTCGACGGTGCCGTAGTACACGCGCAGGTCGAACCAGTCGCGCAGCAGCGGCACGGTGGCCGTGAACACCGTCACGGCGACGACGAGCACGACGACGAGCGCGAGCCGCCCGCGATCGGTGCGGGGCAGATTCATGCGGTGCGCTCCAACGCCGGGGCCTGCGCGGCCATGTGTGCCTGCCACAGGACGACCACGGCGAGCACGCCGCCGGAGACCGCCAGCACCAGCTGGCCGACGTCCGCGGGGCCGCCGCTGGGCAGTACCGCGAGGGCGAGCACTCCGGTGAGTGCGGCCACGCGGTGCCGTACCGAGGTGCTGGGCGCCGCGGCGGCTATCAGGAACAGGCCCCATAGCGCGTACCAGGGGCGGATCGCCGGTCCGAAGGCGGCCACGGCCGCCAGGCTCAGACCCAGCGCGTATACGGGACGCGGACGCCAGCGCCACCATATGAGGATCACCAGGACGCCGGTGAGCACGAGTCCGAAGGCGTGCCACACGGGGACGGCCAGGGGTGCCAAATCGCTGCCGGCCTGCTCCAGCAGCGAGCCGGTGGCCCGGCCGAGCAGGCTGGTGAGCGCCCAGTTCTGTGAGGAGACCGGTGTGTCCAGGGCGCCTATCCAGCCGTATCCCGTGCCCGCGACGGCCGTGGCGGCGACCGTGGTCGCGGCGGACGCGGCAGCCGTGGTCAGGACGGCCTTCACCGGGTGGTGACCGGAGCGCATCTGGAGCAGGACCACCGCGACGAGGCCCAGTGCGGCGGGCGCCTTGACGAGCGCGGCCAGCGTGACGAGTACGGCCCCCAGCATGGGCCACCTGCCGAGCGCGGCGACCAGGCCGGCGCCGAGCAGGCCCAGCATGATGGCGTCGTTGTGGGCGCCGGCGACCAGGTGCAGCAGCACCAGCGGGTTGAGGGCACCCAGCCACAGGGCTGCCGACGGGTCGGCTCCGCTGTGCTGGGCGAGCCGGGGCAGCGCGGCAGCCATCAGCGCCACGCCGAGCAGCGCTATCACCCTCATGCCGAGCAGCCCCGCGGGCAGTTCGCCGCGGGTCACGCCGGACAGCACGGAGGCGACACCGAGGAACACCGGCCCGTAGGGGGCACCCGTGTGCCGCCACAGCGGCGCGACCTCGTCCGCGAGGGGGCCGCCGAGGTGGGAGGGGCCGTACGCGTACACGTCGATGTGCGCGTCGACCATGGCCCCTTGGGCCAGATAGCTGTACACGTCCCGGCTGAACAGCGGCGGCGCGATCAGCAGCGGGGTGGCCCAGACGGCCAGGACCAGCAGCAGGGCGCGCGGGGTCGGCGGGTCGGCGCTGCGCACCAGCCTGCCGAGCAGCAGCCACGCCGCTATCAGCAGGACGACGCCGAAGTACACGCCGACCAGGCCGAGGGCGGCGTGAACCGAGCTCGGGGCCAGGAGTTCCCGGACCGGCAGCGCGCCGGACGTCTCACCGCCCAGGGCGAGAAAGGCGGTACCGGCCAGACCGAGTATCTGGCAGCGGCGGAGATCGACGGGGAAAGCCATGGCCAACACTCGGTCAGCGTGTCAACACCGAGTGGCCGTAAGTTGACGGGGTTCCCTCCGGGGGGAAGCCGGGGTATGACCGCCCGGTGATCGATTGTGGCCGTCGGTTGAAGGCTGCGACGCGTCTGCCTGGTGCGGTGAATGGCAGACCGCGGGACTGTTGTGGCTGGTCGCGCAGTTCCCCGCGCCCTTGCGGGGGCGCCTCAGCGGCCCCCCTCTCAGAACACCGACAGGCCCGTCAGCGTGGTGAATCTGTCCAGGGCCGCCACCCCGGCCACCGAATTGCCCCGTTCATCCAGACCCGGGCTCCACACGCACAGCGTGCACCGCCCCGGGACCACCGCGATGATTCCGCCACCCACCCCGCTCTTGCCGGGCAGGCCCACCCGGTGCGCGAAGTCGCCCGCCGCGTCGTACGTTCCGCAGGTCAGCATGACCGCGTTGATCTGCTTGGCCTGACTGCGGGTGAGCAAGCGGGTGCCGTCCGCGCGGACGCCGTGGCGGGCGAGGAAGGACGCGGCCAGGGCCAGGTCGGCGCAGGAGGCCATGACGGAGCACTGGCGGAAGTACTGGTCGAGCAGGGCCGGTACGGGGTTGTCGATGTTGCCGTACGACGCCATGAAATGGCCGAGGGCGGCGTTCCGGTCGCCGTGCGCCGACTCGGAGGCGGCGACGTCCTCGTCGAAGTCCAGAGCGGGGTTGCCGCTCTCGGCGCGCAGGAAGGCGAGGAGTTCGCCGGCCGCGTCACCGGTACGGGTCTGGAGGCGGTCGGTGACCACGAGGGCGCCCGCGTTGATGAACGGGTTGCGCGGGATGCCGTTCTCGTACTCCAGCTGAACCAGGGAGTTGAAGGGGTTGCCGGAGGGCTCGCGGCCCACGTGCTCCCAGAGTTCGTCACCCTCGCGGGCCAGGTCGAGCGCGAGGGTGAAGACCTTGGTGATGGACTGCGTGGAGAAGGGCTCACGCCAGTCCCCCACGCCGTACACCGTGCCGTCGAGTTCCGCGACGGCCATGCCGAAGCGCCGGGGGTCGCAGGCCGCGAGCGCGGGGATGTAGTCGGCGGGCCGGCCGCGGCCGGGGGTTCGCTCGATCTCCTCCGCGATGCGCTCCAGGACCGGCTGGAAGGTCAGTGACGACGTCGACGCTGCCATGATCACCATTGTGCCTCCCGGCCGGTCCCCGCGCGCCGTCGAGGCGCCTGATCGTGCTGCTCAGACGAGACTCCGGCCGCTGCCCGCGATCACCTCCGGCCGCAGCAGGTCGGCCAGCCGCTCGGCCGGCAACAGCCCCTTCTCCAGGACGAGTTCGGCCACGCCCCGGCCGCTGACCAGGGCCTCCTTGGCGATGTCGGTCGCGGCCGTGTACCCGATGTGCGGGTTCAGGGCGGTGACCAGGCCGATGGAGTTCTCCACGGTCCGGCGCAGCGCCTCGGTGTTGGCGGTGATGCCGGCCACGCAGCGCTCGGCGAGGGTCACGCAGGCGTTGCGCAGATGGGTGATGCTCTCGGACAGGGAGTGCAGGATGACCGGCTCGAAGGCGTTGAGCTGGAGCTGTCCGGCCTCGGCGGCCATGGTGATGGCGACGTCGTTGCCGATCACCTCGAAGGCGACCTGGTTCACCACCTCGGGAATCACCGGGTTGACCTTGCCGGGCATGATCGACGAACCGGCCTGCACCGGCGGCAGGTTGATCTCGTTGAGGCCGGCGCGCGGCCCGGAGGACAGCAGGCGCAGGTCGTTGCAGCTCTTGGAGAGCTTCACGGCGACGCGCTTGAGGACGCCGGACATCTGCACGAACGCGCCGCAGTCCTGGGTGGCCTCCACCAGGTTGGCGGCGGTGACCAGCGGCAGCCCGGTGATCTCGGAGAGGTGACGGCGAGCCGCCTCGGCGTACCCGGGCGGGGCGTTCAGGCCGGTGCCGATGGCCGTGGCCCCCAGGTTGATCTCCTGGATCAGCTCGACCGCCTCGGCGAGCCGGGCCCGGTCCTCGTCCAGCATCACGGCGTACGCGGAGAACTCCTGCCCGAGCGTCATGGGCACCGCGTCCTGCAACTGCGTACGGCCCATCTTGAGCACGTCGCGGAACTCGACGGCCTTGCGGGCGAACGCGTCCTGGAGAACCGCCATCGCCTTGAGCAGCCCGCGCACCGCGAACACCGTCGCGATCTTGACGGCGGTCGGGTAGACGTCGTTCGTCGACTGACCGAGGTTGACGTCCTCGTTGGGGTGCAGGTACCCGTACTGGCCCTTCTCGTGACCGAGCAGCTCCAACGCCCGGTTGGCGACGACCTCGTTGGCGTTCATGTTGGTCGAGGTGCCGGCACCGCCCTGGATGACGTCCACGACGAACTGGTCGTGCAGCTCACCGGCCCGGATCTCCCGGCAGGCGGCGACGATCGCGGCGGCCTTGTCCAGCGCCAGCAGCCCGAGCTCCTGGTTGGCGAGCGCGGCGGCCTCCTTGACGGCGGCGAGGGCGTCGACGAGGTGCGGGTAGGCGGAGATGGGCGTGCCGGTGATGGCGAAGTTCTCGGTGGCGCGCAGGGTGTGCACACCCCAGTAGGCGTCGGCCGGAACATCGCGGTCGCCGAGCAGATCGTGCTCGCTACGGGTGGCGGCGTTCATGAGGGAACGGTTCTTCTTTCGGAGAGGGTGCGTGTCGCGCCCCTTCAGGGGCGCGGGGAACTGCGCGACAAGCCAGATACGGCCGTCAGTCGCCAATCAAGAAATCCGGCACATCCTTAGGCGCAAGCCGAAACCCCAACCGGCTCCAGTGATCGAACGGGCCGCACACACCCGACCTCACGTCCGCCACCCAGTAGCGCCTCCCCCTGAAACTCGATGAGCAACTCGGGATCGACGCCGGCCCACGCGAGCGCCGCCGCGGCGACGGGCACCCGCGCCCGGTTCGCCCCGTCGGCGATCTTCACGGCGACGGCACGGCCGTCGGGCAACGCGGCGACCTGGACGCCCTCGAACCCGTCCTTGGCCAGCAGCCCCGGCACGGCCCGCATCAGCGCGGCCACGTCCCGCCCCGAACCGGAGGCCATCTCGGCATGCTCGCGCATCGCGTCGGCGACCCGGGCCTCCGGCGTGCCCGGCACCGCGGTGGTGATCCGAGCGGCGGCGCGGGCGAGCCCGTGAAGCGAGACGGAGAACAACGGCGCCCCGCACCCGTCCACCGTCACCCGGGCGATCCGCTGACCCGTGAGGTCCTCGACGATCTCGGCGACGGCCTGCTGGAGGGGGTGCCCGGGATCGAGGTAGTCCTCCAGGGACCAGCCGTTCAACCGGCAGGTGTACAGCATCGCGGCGTGCTTGCCCGAGCAGTTCTGGGCGAGCCGGGACGGCAGTCGCCCCTCCCGCACCCAGGCGTCCCGGACGACCGGGTCGAACGGCATGTCCGGGACATTGCGCAGGTCGTCCTCGGTGAGCCCGGCGAGTTCCAGGATCCGCCGGGTCCCGGCGAGGTGGCGTTCCTCGCCGGAGTGGCTGGCGGCGGCGAGGGAGAGCAGCTCGCCGTCGAGCGGGAGCCCGGCCCGGGCCATGGCGACGGCCTGGACCGGCTTCAGGGCGGAGCGCGGGTAGAACGCCGCCTCGATGTCACCGAGCTGGAACCGGACCTCGCCGTCGTCACCGAGGACGACGACGGAGCCGTAGTGGATGCCTTCGATCATTCCGCCGCGTACGAGGTGGGCGACGGGGGCGTGGAGGGGTTCGCGGACAAGGGGTGCGTCCGCCATGGAGCTGCTGTACATCACTGCCTGGTTGTCCTGGGTCGATGAGGGGTCGTCGACCGACACGGGTGTCACGCGTCGGCCTCGGTCGTGGTGCGCCCGGCCCGGCTGCGGATGCCGTACCAGCCCGCGACCAGCGCTGCGACGATCAGCGGCAGGCACAGCACGGTGGTGCGGCCGGCGCCTCCGTCGGCGTACATGAGGACCAGGACGCAGGCCAGGAAGGCCAGCGTCACGAGTTCGGTCCAGGGGGAGCCCGGCAGTCGGAAGCCGGGGCGGGTGAGTTCGCCCTTCTGGGTCTTCTGCCAGAAGAGCAGGTGACAGATCATGATCATGCCCCAGGTGGCGAGGATGCCGATGGCCGCGAAGTTCAGCACGATCTCGAAGGCCTCGGCGGGGACGACGAAGTTGAGACCGACGCCGAGGACACAGATACCGCTGGTCAGCAGGATGCCGCCGTACGGGACCTGGCTGCGGCTCATCACCGAGGTGAACTTCGGGGCGGAGCCGTTCATGGCCATGGAGCGCAGGATGCGGCCGGTGGAGTACAGACCGGAGTTGAGCGAGGACATGGCCGCGGTCAGCACGACCAGATTCATGATGCCGCCGGCCGCCGGGACGCCGATGTTGGACAGCACGGTGACGAAGGGGCTCTCGCCCGCCTTGTACGACGACCAGGGCAGCAGCATCGAGAGCAGGACGACCGAGCCGACATAGAACAGGCCGACCCGCCACATGATCGAGTTGATCGCCTTCGGCATGATCTTCTCGGGGTTCTCGGTCTCACCGGCGGCGACGCCGACCAGCTCGACGGAGGCGTAGGCGAAGACGACGCCCTGGACGATCAGCAGCATCGGCAGCAGGCCGTTGGGGAAGACACCGCCGTTGTCGGTGATCAGGGACGGGCCGGGGGTGTGGCCGTCCACGGGCTGCTGGGTGACCAGCAGGAAGATGCCGATGAGCATGAAGACGACGAGGGCGCCGACCTTGATGATCGCGAACCAGAACTCCAGTTCGCCGAAGAACTTCACCGAGATCAGGTTCACCGTGAGGACGACGGCCAGGGCGATCAGCGCGATCACCCACTGCGGGATGTCGGAGAACATGCCCCAGTAGTGGGTGTAGGTGGCGACCGCGGTGATGTCGGCGATGCCGGTGGTCGCCCAATTCAGGAAGTACATCCAGCCCGCGGTGTAGGCGCCCTTCTCCCCCATGAACTCCCGCGCGTACGACACGAAGGCGCCGGAGGACGGGCGGTACAGGACGAGTTCGCCCAGGGCGCGGACGACGAGAAAGGCGAACAGGCCGCAGACCGCGTAGGCGATGAACAGGGACGGGCCGGCGTCGGCGAGCCTGCCGCCGGCGCCGAGGAACAGACCGGTGCCGATGGCGCCGCCGATGGCGATCATGTTGACGTGCCGGGCCTTGAGCGACTTGCTGTAGCCGTGGTCACCGGCGTCGACATGGCCGGAACGTTTCTGCACGCCCTCGCGCAGGGACTGCTCACTCACGCCTCGGGTCCGCCTTCCGTGGTGCTGTCCGTGCGCGGGGGACGCACGATGTCGGTGAGGGTCGTCTCGACGCGGTCCAGGTGGTGGGCCATGGCGTCGGTCGCGTCGAGTTCGGAACCGTCGGTCAGCGCCTCGACGATCGCCCGGTGCTCGCGGTTGGACTGCTCGCGGCGGCCGCCCAGCTCGTTGAGGAAGGCCGACTGACGCGCCAGAGCGTCCCGGATCTCCTCGATGACCCGGCGGAACACCGGGTTCTGGGCGGCCTCTGCCACGGCCAGGTGGAAGAGGGTGTCCATCGCGACCCACGCGGTGGTGTCCGTCTCCCGCTCCATGCGGTCCAGCAGATGAGCCAGGTGGTCGAGGTTCTCCGGGGTGCGGCGCAGTGCCGCGTACCCGGCGACCGGGATCTCGACGTGCCGGCGCACCTCCATCAGGTCGCTCGCCGAGTAGTCGCCGAAGGTGGGGTCCTCGACGGTGGCGGCGACGACGAAGGTGCCCTTGCCTGTCTTGGAGACGGTCAGCCCCATGGTCTGGAGGGCCCGCAGGGCCTCGCGCAGCACGGGCCTGCTGATCTCCAGCGTGCGGCACAGCTCCGCCTCGGAGGGGAGCTTGTCGCCGACGGCGTACTCGCCGCGCTCGATGGCGTCGCGCAGATGCGCCAGCACCGCTTCCATGGCGCTGACTCGACGCGGAGGCTGTCCGGCTGTCCGGCTGTCTGACAGGTTCACGAGAGCGATACTCCGGGTGCGCCGTGGGTGCTGTCAAGGGCGGCGAATGGAGAGATTCACCGGGCGTGACACCTGAATGCCGGCATCACACCCGGCCCCGGTCAGCGATCACGCGCCGGTCCGGGTCAGCTGTTGATCACCCCCGCCCCCAGCAGCCCGAACAGCAGCAGCCCGACGACGATGCGGTAGATCACGAAGGCGTCGAACGAGTGCTTGGCGACGAACCTGAGCAGCCAGGCGATGGAGGCGTAGGCGACGACGAAGGAGACGGCGGTGCCGACCGCCAGCGGCAGCGCGCCCGTGCCCGTCGTGCCGAGGGCGTCCTTCAGCTCGTAGATGCCGGCGCCGGTCAGGGCCGGGATGCCGAGGAAGAAGGACAGCCGGGTGGCGGCGAGGCGGTCCAGGTCGAGCATGAGCGCCGTGGACATCGTGGCGCCGGAACGCGAGAAGCCCGGGAAGAGCAGGGCGAGGATCTGGGAGCTGCCGACGAGCATGGCGTCCTTGAAGGAGGTGTCGTCCTCCCCTCGCTTGTGCCGTCCCGTGCGGTCGGCCGCCCACATCACTCCACTGCCGACGATCAACGAGCCCGCGACCACCCACAGGGAAGCGAGCGGTCCCTGGATGAGCGGTTTGGCCGCCAGGCCCACGGCGACGATGGGGATGGTCGCGAAGATGACCCACCAGGCGAACTTGTAGTCGTGGTGGTAGCGCTCCTCCTTGTCCCGCAGCCCGCGCACCCACGCGGTGAGGATCCGCACGATGTCCTTGAAGAAGTACACGAGGACGGCGGCGATGGCGCCGACCTGGATGACGGCGGAGAACCCGACGACCGCGTCGTCTTCGACGGGGATGCCCATCAGCCCTTCGGCGATCTTCAGATGGCCGGTCGAGGAGACGGGCAGGAACTCGGTCACCCCCTCGACGGCTCCGAGGACGAAGGCCTGACCGACGCTGATGGCGCTCATGGGATCCAGTTCCGGGGGTCGGCGGGACAGCTGGTGCGCACTGTCCTACCAGGTACGGGTGTGGTCCCGTGGCCCACGACGCCGTCGGAGGCGCCCTATGACCACAGTGCCTGGGCGACCGACACGCCGAGGAACGCCGCACCGAGGCCCACGACGACGCTCCCCACGACGTTGGCGAAGGCGTAGAGCCCCGCTCCCGTCTCGGTCAGCCGCAGGGTCTCGTAGGAGAAGGTCGAGTACGTGGTCAGGGCCCCGCACAGCCCGGTGCCGAGCAGCAGTTGGAGGTGTGAACCGGCCGCGCCCGCCGCGACCGAGCCGGTGAGCAGGCCGAGGATCAGACAGCCGGTGGCGTTGACGACGAAGGTGCCCCAGGGGAACACCGAATCGTGCCGGGACTGCACCGCGCGGTCGGTGAGGTAGCGCAGGGGCGCGCCGACCACGGCGCCCGCGACGACCAGGAGCCAGTTCACGGCGACTTCTTACCCTTCCGGGCCGTTCCACCCGGCGTGTCGTCGCGGCCGACGTACCGGATGACCTCGCAGTCGTCGAGGGTGACGAGCCCTTCGGTGACGAGTTCGTCGAGCTGCGGCAGGAACGCCCGGACGCGCTCCTCGGTGTCGACGATCACGATCGCGACGGGCAGGTCCTCGCTCAGGGACAGCAGCCGGGCGGTGTGGATCAGCGAGGAGGCGCCGAAACCCTCGATGCCGCGGAAGACGCTGGCGCCCGCGAGGCCCGCCGCGTGCGCGCGGTGCACGATCTCGGCGTAGAGGGGCTTGTGGTGCCAGGTGTCGTGCTCGCCCACGAAGACGGTCAGGCGCAGGGCCCTGCCGGTCAGTCTGGTCATGTCTGCCTCCGCTTCAGCACCCGGCGGGTGGCCGCCGCGGCGAGCCAGACCGCGGTGAGCGCCGCGATCAGGGTGGCGGCCAGGTAGGCGAGCCCCGTGCGCGGGTGGCCGCCGTCCATCAGCCGCTGGATGTCCACGGCGTACGTGGAGAAGGTGGTGAAGCCGCCGAGCACTCCGGTGCCGAAGAAGGGACGGACGAGTCGGTGGGCGGCCCATACGTCGGTGATCACCACCATGAACACGCCGATCACGGCACAGCCGACGACATTGGTCCAGAAGGTCGCCCAGGGGAAGCCGCCCGGCTGGACCGGCAGCCACAGCGACATCGCGTACCGGGCCGTGGCGCCGACGGCTCCGCCGAACGCGACCACCCCGACGACCGGCGCCTGCGTCCGCCAGGCCCGCGGTCGTGGGGTGCCGGCGGGTGCGCGAAGGCTCTCGGTGTCCGGGGCTCTCATGACCGTGCGTCTCCTACTCGCCTGGACCCGGGTGTGCGGGCCTCGCGGATGCAAGTAGGGACCGTTGGCGGCACCACTGCCGCGGTTCGGGTACGGCGGGCCCCACCGCCGCGCCGCGAGGGTGATCGCGGCTGATCAACAGGGTAACGGTCCGGTCGGCCCATCGTCCCGCCGGTTCACTGCGGATGCCCGCACGGCACACCGCGGCTAGTGTCGAAGAGCCCGCGGAGCGGCCGAGGTGAAGGAGCGTGGGGCGTGGCCCGGAACCGCCGTCTGATTCTGAGCTCGCCGTCCGAGGTCTGGAGCCTGCTGTCCGACGGCCGTCGCTACGGGGAGTGGGTCACCGGGACCCAGCAGGTCCTCGCCGTGGACCCCGACTGGCCGGACGTGGGCGCCCGGCTGCGGGTGCGGGTCGGGGTGGGCCCCGCGACCCTGGACGACACCGTCGTCGTCCGCATCAGCGAACCGCGGCGGCGGCTGGAACTGGAAGCCAGGGCCGACCCCTTCGGCGCGGCCCGCATCGCCATGGAACTGGTTCCCTGGGGCGAGCACACCCTGTTCGTCATCGACTGGCATCCGCTACGGGGCCCCGGGACCCGGATGCACGGCCTGCCCGTCGACTACGTCGTCGCGATCCGCAACGGCATGATGCTGACGAAGCTGGCCCGGATCGCGGTACGCGAGCATCGTGAGGTCGATCCGGTGGAGGCGAGCGGCGCGGGGCGGCGTTCTTAGACGACGTCGGAGTCATGCGCACCAGAACGAACGGCGTCTGAGCGCGCCGGCCACCGCGCCGGGATCGAGATCCGCTTCAACGTCACAGCCCTCGCCGTGGGCTCACGACCTTGGCCAGTGCTCTCCGGCTACCTCGAGGTCGCGCCGCGACAGGGGCATCCCGGCACGCGCTGAGGAACCGAATGCGCACCGCCGGCCGTCGTTCAGGCCCGGGTGTAGCCGCCGTCGGCGAAGAGTTCGGCGCCGGTGACGAACGACGAGGCGTCCGACGCCAGGAAGAGGGCGGCCTCGGCGATTTCCTCGGCGTCGGCCAGCCGCCCCAGTGGCACGACGGCCTCGGCGAACCGGTCGGCGTCCGACCCCGCTACGCCCAGCAGGCCAGGGGTCCGAGTGGGCCCCGGGCTGAGCACGTTGACCCGGAATCGGCGGTCCCGCGACTGCCGGGCCCAGTTGTGCACGAGGTTGCTCACCGCCGCCTTCGAGGCGCTGTAGACCTCGAGTTGCTCGTTGGGCCGCACGCTGTTGCTCGAGCCGACGACCAGGATGGAGGCGTTCTCCGCCAGCAGCGGAAGCGCCTTCTGAACGGTGAACAGTGGGCCCTTGACGTTGACGGCGAGTGTCAGGTCGACGTTCGCTTCGGTGTGGGCGCCGAGCGCGGCGTCCGCGACGATTCCGGCGTTGGCCACCAGGACGTCGATGCGTCCGGCCTCCTCGCGGACTCGCGTGTACAGCGCGTCCAGGTCGGCCAGAACCGAGACGTCGGATCGAACGCCGGTGGCCGCGGGGCCCATCTCCTTGACTGCCGCTTCGAGGCGGTCGATGTCCCGGCCGGTCACGAAGACCCGTGCGCCCTCCCGGACGAAGCGGTGGGCGATGGCCAGCCCGATCCCGCTGGTTCCTCCGGTGATCACGGCCACCTTCTCGTGCAGCACGCCTGGCATGTCGAACCCCTTCAGTTGTGGAATCGATCGTCCATAACGTAGGCAGTAATGGACGATCGAGTCAAGAATGGGTAGGCTGAGCCCATGGCGAGACCACGCGCGTTCGACGAACGCCAAGTCCTGGAGCGGGCGCGGGAACAGTTCTGGGCGACCGGCTATGCGGGAACCCGGATGGACGACATCGCCCAGGCGACCGGCCTGGGCAAGGGCAGCTTGTACGGCGCATTCGGCGACAAGGGCAAGCTGTTCCACCGTGTGTTCGGCGACTGGTGCACCGCGGTTGTCGAGGTGGCCGAAGGGCGGCTGGCGGGCGGCCCGGACTCCGAAGCCTTGGCCCGGCTGTCCGAGTACGTGCACCTGATGGCGGAGAACACCGCCTCCGACACCGAGCGCCGAGGGTGCCTGTTGGCCAAGGGGGCGGCGGAACTGGCCCAGCACGATCCGACGGTCGCCGGACGGTCGGCCGAGACCATGACGGCACTGCTGACCCTGCTGCGGACGGAGATCAGCGCCGCCCAGCGCCACGGCGACATCGACAGCGCCGCGGATCCGGAGCGGTTGGCGGCACTGCTGCTGACGGTGGTCCGCGGTGTCGAGGCGGTAGGCAAGGCGGGCCTGGACCCGGAGACCCTGCGGAACATTGCCGACACCGCGATGGCGGTCCTGCCCATGCCCGAGGGACGGAAGGGCCTCGCAACCGGACGCCGTCCGTCACGCGAGAACTGACTTGGCGCCATCACACAGCGGCAAGGGGCCGTTGAAGCGCTGGGCCCGGCTGCGCGCCCGCGCGGCCGGGCCCCGTGGTCAGGGCCTCAACGGTGGCTGAACCACGACGTCGACGCGAGCGCCTTGTCGTCGTAGCCGAACAGGGCCTGGTTCTCCCAGCCGTTGCCGGAGGAGGCGTCGGTCGGGTCCCAGCCGTTGCCCGTGACGGCGGTCCAGGTCGCCTCCCAGTAGAAGACGCCGAGGCCACGGCCGCCCGGGACGGCTTCCACGATGCTCGCCACGTCGTTCATCCACCTGGTCTGCCCGGCCACGGTGGCGGGGTAGCCGGAGACCAGTTCGGCGGTGGTGTCGATGATGTTCTCGTGCGCGTCCTCGCTGTCCAGCCGGAACGGGTAGGCCGTCTCGGCGACGAAGACCGGCTTGCCGTAGCGGGAGGCGGCGTCGTCCAGAGTGGTCTGGAAGTCGTAGAGCGTGCCGTGCCAGTAGCCGTAGTACGACAGGCCGATCGCGTCGAACTTCACGCCGTTCGCGACGGCGTTGTCGAACCACCAGCGGGTGCCGGACAGGTCGCCGCCCTTGGCGAGGTGCAGGGCGACCGCGGTCGACGAGTTGACCGCCTTGACCGCGTCGTAGCCCGAGTCGAGCAGTCCGGCGAGCTGCGACCAGTTGTCCGTGGAGCCCTCGGACCACATCATGCCGCCGTTGATCTCATTGCCGACCTGGACCATGTCGGCGGTGGTGCCCTGAGCCTTCAACGCGTTCAACACGTCGTACGTGTGGTTGTACACGTCGGTCTTGAGTTGGCCGTACGAGTGCCCGGACCACGCGGCCGGCTTGGACTGGGCGCCCGGGTCGGCCCAGGTGTCCGAGTAGTGGAAGTCGACCAGCAGCTTCATGCCGGCCGCCTTGACGCGCTTGGCCGTGGCCAGGACGCGCGTCTTGTTGTTGTAGCCGTCGGCCGGGTCGACCCAGACCTTCAGGCGGGCGTAGTTCATGCCGGTGTTCTTCAGGATGGTGACCGCGTCGCCGACGGTGCCCGAACTCGTCCTGTAGACACCGCCCTTGGCCTCGCTCTTGGCGAGGGAGGAGATGTCGGCGCCATGGATCGACGTGCCGCCGGTGCCCGAGGCGAAGGTGAGGTCGTCGACGTTGATCCAGTTGCCCGCGTTCGCGTCGCTGGTGACGCTGATCGTGCACTGGTTGCCGGTCACGCTGACCGGCACGACGATGCGGATCCAGCCGCTCGCCGAGACCGGGAGGTCGGTGCGCTGTTCGGCGCCGCCGCAGTTCTTCAGCGCGAGGTACGCGGAGTTCTGGCCGCCGCCGGACCGGACCCAGGCGGTGAGCTTGTAGTTCCCGTTGGTCAGGCCGGACAGGTACTGGTAGGTCTCCACCTTGTACGCCGACGACGACCAGTGGGTCAGGCGGTAACTCCCCCCGTGGCCACCGGCTTCGGTGAAGGAGGCGGAGTTCTGTCCGGCGGCCGAGTACGTGGACCAGCCGGCCGGGGTCGCGGTGCCGGTGCCGTCGGACTCGAAGCCGCCGTTGGTGAGCGTGCTCGCCGCCGAAGCGGTCTGCGCGGGCAGGGCGGTGAGGGCGAGTCCGGCGACGAGGGGTATCAGCAGGGCTCGGAGAGTGCGTCTGGGATGGAACATCTTCGTCCGTCGTCCCTTCGACGTAGGGGGATGGGGATGCTCCTCGCCGCTTCGACGCGGTGAGGAGCCCCTCCGCCCGCGGCTCGCGGCACGCGCGGGCGGAGGGGGGTCGGCTCAGCCGTCGAGTCGTACGACCCGCACGGCTCCCGCGGGGATCTCCAGGCGGCCCGCCGCGCGTTCGCCGGTGAGCAGCTCGGTGCCGGGCGCCTCCAGCGGCACCTTGGCGTCCGCCCCGGTGTGGTTGATGGCGAACAGGAAGCTGCCCGACTCGCCGACGCGCTGCACGACCTCGACATCGCGGGGCAGGTCGGCACGCGGCGCGACCTGCGCGTCCTCGATCGCCCACCCGAGCAGCGCGTCCAGGCCCTCGGCGCCCAGCCGGGTGGAGACGTACCAGGCGGTGCCCTCGCCGAGGCGGTGCCGGGTGACGGCCGGGTGACCGGCGGTCAGGCCGTCGGCGTACGTCCAGACGGTCTCCGCGCCGCGCGGGACCACGAACTCCGACCACACGTCGCCGCTGAGCTCGGAGCCGTCGGGTCCGGTGAGCCGCACCAACTGCTCCTGAAGCAGTGGGGAGAACTCCTCGACCGTCAGACCGAGGACGTCCCGCAGCGCACCCGGGCAGGCGCCCTCGTGCACGGCGTCGTGCTCGTCGACGATGCCGGAGAAGTACGACACGACGAGGGTGCCGCCGTTGTCGACGTACTCCTTGAGGTTCTGCCCGGCCGCCTCGGTCATCAGGTACAGGGCCGGTACGACGACAAGGGGATACCTCGACAAGTCGGCTTCCGGGTGGGCGAAGTCGACGGTGAGGTGGCGGTCGTAGAGCGCCTCGTAGAAGGCGTCGGCACGTTCGCGGGCGTCGTGGTCCTGGCTGGGGCGCCAGTCGAGGTTCTGCGCCCACCAGGAGTGCCAGTCCCACACCATGGCCACGTCGGCCCGGGTACGGGTGCCCCGCACTGCGCTCAACGAGTCGAGGGCGGCGCCCAGTTCGACCACCTCCCGCCACACGCGCGTGTCGGTGCCGCCGTGCGGGACCATCGCCGAGTGGAACTTCTCGGCGCCGCGCCGGGACTGCCGCCACTGGAAGAACATGGCGCCCTCGGAGCCGCGCGCCACATGGGCGAGGGAGTTGCGGGCCATCTGGCCGGGGGCCTTGGCGGGGTTGCGGGGCTGCCAGTTGACCCCGGAGGTGGAGTGCTCCAGGAGGATCCAGGGCGCTCCCCCGGCCACCGAGCGTGTGAGGTCCGCGGCCATGGCGAGGTTGACGTGGGTGCGGCGGCCATCGGTGATCAGGTAGTGGTCGTTGGTGACCAGGTCGACCTCACGGCCCCAGGCCCAGTAGTCGACGGAGTCGCACTGGCTGAGGGCGGTCATGAAGTTGGTGGTCACCGGGACGCCGGGTGAGAGCCGGTGCAGGATGTCCCGCTCCATGACGAAGTTCTCGCGCATGGTGGCGTCGGCGAAGCGCTTGTAGTCCAGCGCCTGGGCCGGGTTGACCACGGTCGGCGTCAGGCGCGGCGGGTTGATCTCCTCGAAGTCCAAGTACCGCTGGCCCCAAAAGGCCGTTCCCCAGGCCTCGTTGAGCGCCTCGACCGTCTCGTACGTCGACCGCAGCCGGCGCCTGAAGTGCGCGGCGCAGGAGTCGCAGTAGCAGGCCGAGACGGGGACCCCGTACTCGTTGTGCACGTGCCACATCGCCAGCGCCGGGTGGTCGCCGTAGCGTTCGGCGAGCTGGGTGGTGATGGCCGCGGCGGCGGCGCGGTAGTCGGCGTTGCTGTGGCAGATGGCGCCGCGTGAACCGAACTCGTGGCGCACGCCCTCGGCCGTCACCGGCAGGGCCTCGGGGTGATCGCGATAGAACCAGACCGGCGGGCAGACCGTCGGTGTGCCCAGGTCGACGCGGATGCCGTGCTCGTGCAGCAGGTCGAGCACGCGGTCCAGCCAGCCGAAGTCGTACACACCCGGTGCGGGTTCCAGCAGGGCCCAGGAGAAGATCCCGACGCTCACCATCGTGACGCCGGCCTCCCGCATCAGCCGGACGTCCTCCTGCCAGACGCTTTCCGGCCACTGCTCGGGGTTGTAGTCCCCACCGAAGGCGAGCCTGGTGAGGCCCCTGGGGGTGGTCTCCGGCATGGATCTCTCCCGATTGAGTCGATCATTTGGGAACGTGCACACACCCGATCGGCGGTGCGAGCCCAACATAACCGCACAGCAACAACCATTGACAAGTGTCCGGGATGTTTCTCTACTGTGAACGCTCACAGAAGCATGGCAGGCCCTCGCAGCAGGCGTGGGCCCCAGGTCAGGGGAGAGATCCATGCCCATCTCGCACCGCCGACGACTGTTGTCCAGAAGCGCGGCCACCTGTGTCGCGGTCGCCCTCGGCGCGACCGCCCTCACCGCCTGCGGCTCCGAGGACGACGGCGGGGCCGAGTCCGGTCCCGTCTCGCTGACGTACTGGACCTGGACGCCCGGCATGGACAAGGTCGTCGACCTCTGGAACAAGGGCCAGGGCAAGAAGGACCAGATCACGGTCACGGTGAAGAAGCAGGCGTCCGGCGACACCCTGGTCACCAAGATCCTCACCGCGCACAAGGCGGGCAAGGCGCCCGACCTGGTGCAGGCCGAGTACCAGGCGCTGCCGACCCTGGTCAGCAATGACGCGGTCGCGGACATAGCCGGCGAAGTCGGCGACGCGAAGGGGAAGTTCGCCGACGGCGTCTGGCAGCAGACCACGCTGGGCACGGACGCGGTCTACGCGGTCCCGCAGGACATCGGGCCGATGATGTTCTACTACCGCGAGGACCTGTTCAAGAAGTACGGCCTGACCGTCCCGACCACCTGGGAGCAGTTCGCCGAGACGGCCCGCGCGTTGAAGAAGAAGGCCCCGGACACGGACCTGACCACCTTCTCCGCCAACGACTCCGGCCTCTTCGCGGGCCTCGCCCAGCAGGCCGGCGCCAAGTGGTGGACGACCTCCGGCGACAAGTGGCAGGTCGGCATCGACGACGCCGCCTCCCAGAAGGTCGCCGAGTTCTGGGGCGACCTGGTCGAGGAGGGCGCCGTCGACAACCAGCCGATGTACACGCCGGCCTGGAACAAGGCGCTCAACACCGGCAAGCAGATCGCCTGGGTCAGCGCCGTGTGGGCGCCGGGCACACTGACCACGGCCGCGCCCGACACCAAGGGCAAGTGGGCCATGGCCCCGCTCCCCCAGTGGTCGCAGTCGGAGAACGTCACCGGCAGCTGGGGCGGCTCCTCCACCGCCGTCACCACCGACTCCGCGCACCAGGCCGCCGCCGCGAAGTTCGCCGCCTGGCTGAACACCGACGGCGACGCCCTCAACGCACTGGCCAAGGAGAGCGGCATCTACCCGGCCTCCACCTCGGCGCAGCTCAGCGGGGCGTTCACCACTCCGCCGGACTACTTCTCCAACCAGGCCGACTTCTACACCAAGGCGGCCGAGATCGCCGAGACGACGGCGCCGTCCGCCTGGGGCCCGAACGTGAACGTCGCCTACACGACCTTCAAGGACGCGTTCGGAAAGGCCGCCAAGGACAAGTCGGACTTCACGGCCGCCCTTCGGGCCATGCAGGACGACACGGTCGCCGACCTCGAGAAGCAGGGCTTCGAGGTCGCCGAGTGACCAGCACAAGCCGGCGGGCGTACGGGGTGCAGGGGGCCCCGTACGCCCACCCGTCTCCCACCACCACCCTCGAACGAGCGCGAAGCGCCCCCTACTTCTTCCTCCTCCCCGCGACCGTCCTGTTCCTGCTCTTCTTCGCCCTGCCCATCGGCTACGCGATCTGGCTCAGCTTCCGCAAGGTGCGGGTCTCCGGGCTCGGTCTCGGCTCCGGCGCCCGAAAGGAGGTCTGGGCCGGCCTGGAGAACTACACCGACGCCCTCACCGACAGCGAACTGGTCGCCGGAGCGCTGCGGGTGCTCGGCTACGGCTGTGTCGTGGTACCGGTGATGCTGGGCCTCGCCCTGCTGTTCGCGCTGATGCTCGACTCCGAGAAGGTGCGGCTCACGCCCTTCACCCGGCTCGCGATCTTCCTGCCGTACGCCATCCCTGGCGTCGTCGCCGCGCTGCTGTGGGGCTTTCTGTACCTGCCGGACGTCAGCCCCTTCTACTACGTACTGGAGAGGCTGGGCCTGCCGCAGCCGGACCTGCTGGACGGCGGACCGCTGTACCTCGCCCTGTCCAACATCGCCGTCTGGGGCGGCACCGGCTTCAACATGATCGTCATCTACACCTCGCTCCAGGCCATTCCGGCCGAGGTGTACGAGGCGGCCAAGCTGGACGGCGCCACGCCGCTCCAGATCGCGCTGCGGATCAAGATCCCGATGGTGGCGCCCTCGCTGGTGCTGACCTTCTTCTTCTCGATCATCGCCACGCTCCAGGTGTTCAACGAGCCGACCACCCTCAAGCCGCTCACCAACTCCGTGTCCACGACCTGGAGTCCGCTGATGAAGGTGTACCAGGACGCCTTCGGCAAGGGTGACATCTACGCGGCGGCCGCCCAGGCGACCATCATCGCCCTGGCCACGCTGCTGCTGTCCTTCGGCTTCCTGCGGGCCGCGAACCGTCGTAACAAGCAGGAGGCAGCACGATGAGTTCGCTTGCCGTCGGCAAGGCCGACACGGCCGCCGGCAGCACCCCCGGCACCGCCCGCAGCCGCCCGCCGCTGCGCCACAGGATCGCGCTGGTCCCGACGGTCACCCTGCTGCTCGGAGCGGTCTACTGCCTGCTGCCGGTGGCGTGGGTGGTGATCGCCGCAACGAAGTCGGGCAGTGAGCTGTTCTCCACGTTCACCTTCCTCCCGGGCACCGGCTTCGCCGACAACCTCTCGGACCTGAGCGCCTACCGCGACGGCGTCTACTGGCAGTGGATGGGCAACTCCGCGCTGTACGCCGGTCTCGGCGCCCTGTTGTCGACGGTCGTCTCGGCGTTCAGCGGCTACGCGCTGGCGATCTACCGCTTCCCGGGCCGCGAGGCGATCTTCAACGTGCTGCTGGCCGGCGTGCTGATGCCACCGGTCATCCTCGCCGTCCCGCAGTACCTGCTGCTGGCGAAGGCCGACCTCACGGACTCCTACCTGTCCGTGCTGCTGCCGCAGCTCCTCTCGCCGTACGGCGTCTACCTCTCGCGGATCTACGCGTCCGCGGCCGTCCCCGCCGATGTGATCGAGGCCGGGCGGATGGACGGGGCCGGCGAGTGGCGGATCTTCACCCGGGTCGCGCTGCCGATGATGGTGCCCGGCATGGTCACGGTGTTCCTGTTCCAGTTCGTGGCGATCTGGAACAACTTCCTGCTGCCGTACATCATGCTCAGCGACGACGAGAAGTTCCCGATCACGCTCGGTCTGTACACGCTCCTCGAACAGGGCGCCAACACCCCGGCGCTGTACACCCTGGTGATCACCGGTGCGTTCCTCGCGGTGTTCCCGCTGGTGGCGCTGTTCCTGGTCATCCAGCGGTTCTGGAGTCTGGATCTGCTCTCCGGGGCCGTAAAGTCATGACCATGAGCAACACGGGGGGCCGACGCAGACCGCCGACGATCCACGACGTGGCGCGCGAGGCCGGAGTCTCACGGGGCACCGTCTCGCGCGTGCTCAACGGCGGGCACTACGTCAGCCCGGCCGCGCAGGACGCGGTCAACGCGGCGATCCGCAGGACGGGTTACGTCGTGAACCGGCACGCCCGGTCACTGATCACGGGGCGGTCGGACTCGATCGGCTTCCTGCTGACCGAACCGCAGGAGAGGTTCTTCGAGGACCCCAATTTCAACGTCCTGCTGAGCGGCTGCACCCAGGCCCTCGCCACCCACGACATCCCGCTGCTGCTGATGCTGGCCGGCACCAAGGACGAACGGCGGCGCATCACGCGGTACATCACCGCCGGGCACGTCGACGGGGTGCTGCTGGTCTCCAGCCACTCCGGTGACCGGGTCGCGGAGGAGCTGCGCGAGGCGGGTGTGCCGCTCGTCCAGTGCGGCAAGCCCATGGGGCTGGGTTCCAAGGTGAGTTACGTGGCCGCCGACGACCGCGACGGCGCCCGGGACATGGTGCGCCACCTGCTGTCGCTGGGGCGCCGCCGGATCGGCGTGGTCAGCGGTCCGCTGGACACCCCGGGCGGTGTCGACCGCCTCGCCGGCTACAAGGAGGTGCTCGCCGAAGCGGGCGTCGAGATCGACGAGCGGCTGATCGTCTCCGGTGACTACAGCCGGGCCAGTGGTGAGGCGGGCGCCGAGCGGCTGCTGGCGGGCGCCCCCGACATGGACGCCCTCTTCGTGGCCTCCGACCTGATGGCCCAGGGCGCCCTGGCGGCGCTGCGCCGGGCGGGGCGCCGGGTGCCCGAGGACGTGTCCGTGGGCGGCTTCGACGACTCCACCGCGGCGACGGAGGCCACCCCCGCCCTCACCACCATCCGGCAGCCCTACGACCGCATCAGCGCCGAGATGGTCCGGCTGCTGCTCGCCCAGATCGGCGGCGAGGACCCGGCGGCGGTGATCCTGCCGACGGAGCTGGTGAAGCGGGATTCGACGTAGGGCCACGGTGGCAGGGCGGGCTGATGGTGGCGCGCAGGCGGTCAGGAATCGAGAAGCCGCCCGCCGCTCCCCCGTCCTAGCGTGGGACCACCGACGAGATCCCGTCGGCCACGCTTCACCGAGGAGGACGTCATGACCGCCGGAGTCAGCACGATCATCTACCCCGTCAAGGACCTCGACCGGGCGAAGGCCCTGTTCAGCGCCCTGCTGGGTACGGAGCCGTACGCGGACGAGCCGTACTACGTCGGCTACAAGGACGCCGGACAGGACGTCGGTCTGGACCCCAACGGCCACGCCAAGGGCATGACCGGCCCGGTCCCCTACTGGCACGTGACCGACATCAGGGCGACGCACGCGGCGCTGCTGAAGGCGGGCGCCGAGTCGCTCCAGGACGTCCACGACGTCGGCGGCGGCCGGCTGATCGCCTCCGTGAAGGACGCCGACGGCAACCTCGTCGGGCTGCTCCAGGACCCGACGGCCTGACCACCCCCGCCGGCCGACGGGCGCCCTTCGCACACTTGCACGCGCACTAGTTGCACAGGCAATGAACGGGTGAATCGGTGTTACCGTGCGGGTATGGCAGCGAAGACGGCCGACGTGGGGCTCGAGGAACGGTGGCGGGACATCCTGTCGCTGCACGCGCGCACGATGTGCGAGATCGACCGCGTACTGCACCCGCACGGCCTGGGCGCGAGCGACTTCGAGGTGCTGGACATCCTGGTCACGGCGGCTCCCCGGGAGGGCGAGCAGTGCCGGGTGCAGAACCTCGTCGGACGGGTGCATCTCAGCCAGAGCGCTCTGTCCCGGCTGATCGGCCGGCTGGAGAAGGACGGTCTGCTGGAGCGTTCCGTCTGCGCGGAGGACCGGCGCGGCGTGTACGTCACCCTGACCCCCAAGGGCCGTGACCTGCACGCCGAGGTCCTGCCGTTGCAGCGCGAAGCACTCGCCCGGACGCTGGGCGGCTGACCGCGCCGGGGGTAGGAGCCGGGCCCCTGCCCCGAGCGGCTAGAGCACGAACTCGGTGGCGTCCGGGAGCACTTCGACGCCCGCCTCCGCCACCTGCGCACGGGCCGCCGAGCCCGGGTCGAGCAGCGGGTTCGTGTCGGCGAGGTGGGTGTAGATCCGGCGGGCGTGCGGGTGGCGGTCCAGTGCGGCGAGACTTCCGGCCGGGCCCGCCACGGGCAGATGGCACCCGATCTGCGGGGCCTCGTCGGCCGTGAAGTGCGTTCCGTCCAGTACGACGCAGTCCGCCGTCTCGATCAGGTCGTCGAGCACCGGGGACCAGGCGCTGACGTTGGGCGCGTACACGAGGACGCGGCCGGTGGCCAGGTCCTCGACGCGGTACACCGTCACCCAGCGGCGATCCGGGACCCGGTCCGGTACGTACGCCGGAGCCTTCCCCGCGACCGGATGGGCCGTGACGACCAGGCCGCCGGCCAGCACGAACCCGCCCTCCGTGAGGCTGTCCGCCCACTCCCAGGGGGCGTGCCGGCCGAGGGCCGCCCGCGCCGGGGTCAGGGCGGCGAGCACCGGTGGTGCGGCGTACGTCTTCAGCCCCGCGGCGTCGCGCAGCACGGCGAGGCCGGCCACATGATCGACCTCGGCGTCGGTCAGCAGCACGCCCCGGACCGGGGTGTGCCGGGCGCCCGGCCACAGGGCGGACGCGGCCGTGAGCTGGGCCCTGATGTCGGGCGAGGTGTTCAGCAGCCACCAGTCGCGG
Source organism: Streptomyces sp. NPDC098781 (assembly GCF_044759995.1). Lineage (NCBI taxonomy): Bacteria > Bacillati > Actinomycetota > Actinomycetes > Kitasatosporales > Streptomycetaceae > Streptomyces > Streptomyces sp. NPDC098781. The sequence continues at coordinate 815,653 of NZ_JBIWAK010000001.1, read as the reverse complement.
GAGTTGCCGGTGACGGCCGCACACTCCGGGCCGCGGACGGGGAGCTTCCCGTCACGGGCGGCGTCGCACCGCACACAGGCGCAGTTCCAGCGCGGAAAGCCGCCTCCCGCGGCGGTGCCGAGCAGGACGACCCTCAAGACGACCCCCCACCCTTTCGCGTCGACCCTTCGGTGGGACCTTCCCTCTCCGTACGGCCGAACCACTTCGCGGCAGGGGGCAGTTCCGGCCGACCTTGAAAGGCGGCGGCCGGAACCTGTCGGGGGAGGCCGGACTCAGGTGCCCGGCCCCGCACCCCGAGGGGTCACGGGCGGGCGAGCAGGGTGCGTACGCCCTCCGAGGTGAGGGTCAGCGGATGCGCGGATCCGGCGTCGATGGTCAGGGCCAGATCGTCGGCGGGCCACTGGGAGGCGAGTGCGCCCAGCGGCACCAGGCGGTACCGCGAGATGTAGGGCAGCAGCTCGGCCATCGCGGGCTCGGACGTGAACACCGGGACGATCGGCTCGCCGTCCGACCGCTCGATGACCGGCAGCGCCACGGCGCCGGGGTCGGTCGCGTCCGCCTCGCCCACGTCGTCGGGCACGGGGACGAGGACTTCACTTCCGGCGAGCGTGTCCAGCGCCGCCCTGTCCTCGGTGTTGTCGGCCAGCGCGTCCAGCGCCCGCCGTGCCGGTGTGGCGGTGTTGTCGTTCGCGGGTGTTTCCATGACAGATCCCCTGGTAGCGACGGTATTGCAGCCCTGCTCGCGTACCCGATCCGGACGGGAGCATTCCTATGGCTGTCCACGGGATCGGGCAGCGCGCCCGGAGGGTGTACGCAGGGGCATCTGCCCTGGTCAGAGGCCCCGGACTCGGCACGGCACAGTTCGTGCTCGCGCGGGTGGCGCGCGTACGTGGCGCCTTCACTGATGCCGCACAACGCCCACCGACTCCTGACGGCCACTGGCGCCCCTGCCGGACGCCTTGGGTCTGCTCGGCGAAGGCTTCTCCACCTACGAGGACGGCCCCCTCGCCGACCGGCTCCTGTCCCACGCCGGCACCGCCCGGCCCCAGGTCCGCTTCCTGCCCGCCGCGAGCACCGATGCCCCTGCGTGCACCGAGCAGTTCCCGGCCGCCCTCGGCGCACGCCCGACCTGCGGCATCCGGTTTCGCTGTCGCGGTCGAGCGGAGCCGGGCACGCGATCGGGATCGGCCTCGCCTCACGTCTCCGTGGCGTGCGAACAGTCGTAGCCTGAGAGGGACGGGACAGGCTCCCGCCCTGGTGGGCGCGGGAGGCGGCGTATGCGTTACGAGAACCGCAGGGCGGCCGGACGGCTGCTGGCCGTGGAGTTGGACGGGCTGCGTGGGCAGGACGTCGTGGTGCTGGGGCTGCCGCGCGGTGGGGTCCCGGTGGCGGCGGAGGTCGCCCGGCATCTCGGTGCCCCGCTGGATGTGCTGGCGGTGCGCAAGCTGGGGGTGCCCTGGCAGCCGGAGTGGGCCTTCGGGGCGATCGGCGAGCACGGGGTCCGTGTCCTCAACCAGGACGTGATCGGCGAGGCCGGGCTGGCCGCCGCCGAGCAGGACGCCGTGGAGGGCGTCGAGCGGGCCGAGCTGGACCGGCGCGTGGAGGGCTACCGGCACGAGCGGCCCGCCGTACCCGTCGCCGGACGGACCGCGGTCGTGGTGGACGACGGGCTCGCCACCGGAGCCACGGCCGAGGCGGCCTGCCGGGTCGTACGGCGTCAGGGGGCGGCCCGCGTCGTACTCGCGGTTCCTGTCGGACCCACGCACAGTGTCGCCCGGCTGCGCCAGGTCGCCGACGACGTCGTCTGTCCGCAGCCCCAGCAGGTCCTGGGCTCGGTGGGGGCCTGGTACAGGGACTTCACCCAGACCTCGGACGCGGAGGTCACCGCGCTGCTGGCCGAGGCGGACCGTTCCGCCCCCGGGTCCACCACCGAGCCGGCGCCCCCGCACAACCGCGAGGTGCGACTCCCGGCCGCCGGCGCGCGACTCGGCGCCCGTCTGGTCGTGCCGGACGGGGCGCCGGCGGCCGTGGCCTTCGCGCACGGCAGCGGAAGCGGCCGGCACAGTCCCCGCAACCGGTACGTCGCCACCGCCCTCAACCGCGCGGGGTTGGCCACCCTGCTGCTCGACCTGCTCACCGACGACGAGGCGCACGACCGGCACAACGTCTTCGACATCCTTCTGCTGGCCCGGCGCCTGCACGCCGCGTCGGTGTGGCTGCGTGGCGAAACCGGGCTGCCCGTGGCCTACTTCGGGGCCAGCACCGGCGCCGCCGCCGCGCTGGAGGCGGCCGCGCTGTCCGGCTCCGGGATCCTCTCGGTGGTCAGCCGCGGCGGCCGTCCCGACCTCGCGACCCGGCGGCGCTGACTCGTGTGCGGGCCCCGACACTGCTCATCGTCGGCAGCCTCGACACCCAGGTGCTCAGCCTCAACCGCCTGGCCGGCGACCGCATGCACTGCGAGCACCGGATGGCCGTCGTCCCCGGCGCCACCCACCTGTTCGAGGAACCCGGCGCCCTGACCACGGTCGCCGAGCTGGCCCGTGACTGGTTCACGGCCCATCTCGACCGCCCCACCGCGGGCACGCCGCCACGCCGGTCGGTGTGAACGACGGTTCTTCCCCGCTGCCCCGGTCGATCCTCGGACGTGGCTTCCGGCAACCTGCGGGGCCGTGGAGATCCCGTGCAGAACGTATGCCTAAACTCTGGATCCTGCACGGAGAGGGACCCTTACGTGAGTGAACCGAACGGCCCCGTCTGCCCGGAGTGCGCCACGCCCCGGGCATCGGACGGAACCCCCGCCTGCTCTTGCGGCCGCCGCGCCTCCGACGCCCGTCGCGAGGCGCGCACGGCGGAGGCCGCGGCAGCGGAGGACTTCGATCCGGTGCGGATACGACCGTACGTGGAACTCGGTGACGACAGCGGGACCGGGCAGGCCCAAGTACCGCAGCAGTCGGAGGAGTTGGCTAGCACGCTCGACCTGCCCGCCTCGCCCGACCACGCGGCGGCGGCCGACGAGGCTCCCGTCTCCCCCGCGAACCCCGGGCCGGGCCCCCGGCGCACGCGCCGCGCCCCGCTGGTCGCCGGAGCGGGCGCGACCCTCGCCGTGCTGCTGACAGGGGCTTTCCTGGGCGGGCTGTTCACGTACGAGAGCCCCTCACGCGACGGGGCCGCGTCCGACGGTGTGCGGGCACCGGTCCCGGACGCGACGACCGAGGACGGCACGTCTCCCGAGGGCCAGTCCGCCGAAGCGGTCTCCGCGTCACCGTCCCGGAGCACCACGCCCTCCCCCGACGCGACCCCGACCGAGGACTCCCCCACGCCGTCCGCCTCCCCGGCCACCCCCACCGCGGCTCCCTCCAGCGCGGGCGCCACCGCCGGCCCGGCCCCCGACCCGAGCGACGCCGAGGCGCAGCCCCCGGTCCTGGGCCTCGGCGACCAGGGGCCGGAGGTCACCGAACTTCAGCTCCGTCTGAAGGAGATCGGCCTGTACTCGGGCGACATCGACGGCGACTACGACCGCCGGGTCGAGAGCTCGGTGCGTACCTACCAGCTGACCCGCGTCATCCTCGACGACGAGTCCGGCGTGTACGGCGCTCCGACCCGGGCGTCGCTGGAGTCCGAGACCTCTCAGCCGTAGGCGGGGACGGGCCGGGCCGCCGCGCAGCCGCCCGCCGCGCACTCCGTCAGCCACGCGTCGAAGTCGGCGTCGTAGCGGGTGCCGATGTCGGTGGCGTAGACCGCGTATCCCCCGGCGTAGTCCCCGACGCGGAAGCGGTCGAGCATACGGTGGACGTCGGCGGGGTGCCTTTCGAACATGTAGCGGACCGCGAGGTAGCCCCACGGGTAGGTCCGGGTGACGTCGCTGTTGGTGTAGGTGTTCTGGAACAGGGTGCTCAGCCGGTACGTGTGCCTGCCCGCCTCCGTGACCGCCTGGTCGTAGGTGATGCCGCGGTAGCCGTAGGAGACGTACTCCGCGAGGCCCTCGATCCACCAGACGTCCGGCACCGAGATCTGCTGGGCGAAGTCGCCCTTCATGTTGTGGCGGGCGTCGAGGTAGTGGGTGTACTCGTGGTTGAGGTTCCAGATCCGGGCGGCGTGCCCGGTGTCCTCGCTCTTCTGGTACATGACCGCGAAGGGTTCGTTCGCGGGGTCCGCCGGGTCGCCGATGAGGGTCATGCCGCCGTTGTCCGTGCTGATGCCGAAGATCGCCCCGGCGTACGTCCGGTAGTCGTCGCGGCTGGAGAAGACGAAGAGGTCGAGCGTCGACAGGTACTGGCCCGGTATGGGGCCGGAGTCCCTGATCAGGTCGTGCACATACGCGTCCTGGTTCCGCACACTGGCGCAGGCCGCGTCGAGGTCGGCCGGGGTGAGCGACTGGGCCCGGATCGTGCGGGTCGGGTCGCAGTCTCGGGTGACGGGCAGGGCGGCGCGGGTCAGTTGGCCGGTGAGGTCGCAGACGCCGTAGTAGGCGCAGTTGGCGCGGTCGTAGTAGTCGGCCTGGGTCGCCACCGCCACCCACAGTCCCGCCGTGCGGCCGGTGATCCGGGTCGTGTCCAGCAGATGCCGGGCCCGGGGGCGCACCGTGGGCCGCAGGGCGGGGTGCTCGACGTAACGGGCCAGGTTCATCCCGGCGTTGGAGGTGAGGTAGGCGCGGTCGGTGCCGAGCAGGTCGAGGTGGTCGAGCGCGAAGGTGTGCAGGGTGCGGACCACGGACGGGTCGGCGGTGACCGCGCTGACGTACTCGGGGTTCCAGTTGCCGCGCCAGAGCGGGGTGTAGACGGCGTTGACGGCCGCCAGCATGCTGAACACCGTGTCGTAGGAGCTGTCGTACGCCTTCAATATCCGCTGGTGGACCCGCAGATAGCGGGCCTGCTGGTCGGCGCTGTCCGTGAGGATGACGACCTCGCCCAGGACGTCGCCGTTGGCGGCGGTGACGTCCCGGGAGTGCGGGCGGGCGAAGAAGGCGTCCAGGCCGCGGACGGTGTTCCGGGCCAGGGAGGTGCCGTACGGGCCGACGTCCTCGGGGTTGTTGAACTGCACGTAGTAGCCGGCCCGGAGGAACAGGACGAGTTGCCACAAGCGGGCGGAGTTGTCACCGGCGTACTGCCGTGCCGTCCGGGTGAACGCCTCGGCGATCGTGACCATTTGGGGCTCGCGGAAGACCGCGCGGGCGTCCGTGCCGGTGACGGCGAAGAGGGTGTTGACGCAGTCCGTGGTCGACGCCTTCACGAACGCGACGAGCGCGGCGCCGTTCCTGCCGCCGAAGTCGCCCGGTGTGCAGGGGGCGGCCTGAAGGCCGGGATCCGGCTTCGGGTGGGTCGGGAGGCGCGTCGGCGCGAGAGGGGGCAGGTGGGCGGGGGTGACCGGTCGGTCCTGTACGGCGGGACGGGTGGCGGTGCCGGGGGTGGGGCCGGCCGGCGGCGGGGGCTGTGTCGAGTCCCGGTAGGCGGTCGGGGCGGTGTCGGCCCGGGGTGCGGGTGTCGCGAGGGCCGGTGCCGACAGTAAGCCGCAGACGGTGGCGCAGGCGGAGAGCGTCGTGACCAGGCGTCCGGGCAGCACGAAGCGGTAGCGCATCTGATTCCTCCACGGATGGATGCGCCTCGATACGGGTGCTGAGGCGTGTGAGGCAATGTCTCAGCGCCACCATGGCTCAACAATGCCGTGTGACATAGCACATGGCACTGCCGGGACATAACACCCGGCCCGATCAGGACGGCGGAGAGCCTGCCGCCCTATCCCCCGGCAGCGCTCCAGGTCCGGGCGGCCCACGTCTTCAAATGTGGTGACTGGCCCACGAGTTGGCGATGGGCGTCGGTCGCGGACCGGAACAGGGCGTCGACCGTGGCCTCGTCGAGTGCCGTGCGCCGCCAGGCCAGGACGTACCGGCACCACAGCGGCGTACCGGCCAGCGGTTTGACGACCACGTCGGGCAGGGGCCGCATCGTCGGCTGCACCACGGCCACGCCGAGGCCGTCGGCGATCATCCCCTGCAACTGCTGCTGGTCGCCCAGGAATTCGTGCGCGACCGCGGGCGTGAAACCGGCGGCCGTACACGCCGCGTAGAAGACGCCGGGCCAGCCCGCGCCGTCGTCCGGCGTCAGGAACCACGCCTCCTCGGCCAGATCGGTGAGGGCGACCTGTGCGCGCTGCGCGAGCGGATGCCGGGACGGCAGGGCCACGAAGGTCGGCTCGGTGACGATGCCGCGATGGGCGACCTCGTCCGAGTGCTCCAGTTCCCGGCCGGGGTAGTCGGCGGCGATGGCCGCGTCCACCAGGGCCTCCTCCAGCAGCTCGACGATGCGCGAGGAGGCGTACACGCTGCTCACCGCGAGCGAGAGGTCCGGCAGCCGGGAACGCACCCCGGAGACCATGCCGGCCAGCATCGGCGAGTTGGTCGCGGCGACCCGCAGGGTGCGGCGCACGGAGGCGGCACCGGAGGCCGGCCGGCGCCCGATCGCCTCGGCCCGGGTGAGGACGTCACGGGCCTGGGCGACCACCTCGAAGCCGTACGGCGTCAACCGCACGCCCGTGGGGCCGCGTTCGAAGAGGGATTCCCCGAAGTACCGCTCGATCCGCCGGAGTTGGGTGCTCATGGCGGGCTGCGAGTACCCGAGCTCGGCCGCGGCCCGGCCGACGCTGCCCGCGTCCGCGATGGCGCACAGCACACGCAGATGCCGTAGCTCCAGCTCCACCCGCCCACTCCTCCTCCGGTCCGCAGAACCCACACCCGAACAATACGGTCAAATACCCACAGACCAGCATCCTCTCGCCGTACACAGACCCCCCGCCCAATGTTCATCGGATGCTGCGGTTAGCATATGAGCGCCTCCTAGCTCGAAAGATAGGCCTGTGACTGTCAACGACGACTCGTTCACCAACTGGAAGAACCGCGAGGAGATCGCGGAGTCGATGATCCCGCTCATCGGGAAGCTGCACCGGGAGCGGGACGTCACCGTCCTCCTCCACAGCCGCTCCCTGGTGAACAAGTCGGTGGTCAGCATTCTGAAGACCCACCGGTTCGCCCGGCAGATCGCCGGCGAGGAGCTCTCGGTCACCGAGACCCTGCCGTTCCTGAAGGCTCTCACCGGGCTCGACCTCGGACCGTCGCAGATCGACCTCGGCATGCTGGCCGCGACGTACAAGGCCGACGACCGCGGTCTGACCGTGGAGGCGTTCACCGCCGAGGCCGTCGCCGGTGCCACCGGCGCCAACAAGATCGAGCGTGGCGAGGGACGCGATGTCGTCCTGTACGGCTTCGGCCGCATCGGCCGGCTCGTGGCCAGGCTGCTGATCGAGAAGGCCGGCTCGGGCAGCGGCCTGCGGCTGCGGGCGATCGTCGTCCGGGGCGGCGGCGAGCAGGACATCGTCAAGCGTGCCTCGCTGCTGCGCCGGGACTCCATCCACGGCCAGTTCCAGGGCACGATCACGGTCGACGAGGCCAACAGCACGATCAGCGCCAACGGCAACGCGATCAAGGTGATCTACGCCAACGACCCCAGCGAGGTCGACTACACGGCGTACGGCATCAAGAACGCCATCCTGATCGACAACACCGGCAAGTGGCGTGACCGCGAGGGCCTGTCCCAGCACCTGCGCCCCGGGATCGACAAGGTCGTGCTGACCGCGCCGGGCAAGGGCGACGTCCCGAACATCGTGCACGGCGTCAACCACGACACCCTCAAGCCGGACGAGCAGATCCTGTCCTGCGCCTCCTGCACCACCAACGCCATAGTCCCGCCGCTGAAGGCGATGGACGACGAGTACGGCGTGCTGCGCGGCCACGTGGAGACCGTCCACTCGTTCACCAACGACCAGAACCTGCTGGACAACTACCACAAGTCCGAGCGCCGCGGCCGCAGTGCGGCGCTGAACATGGTCATCACCGAGACCGGCGCCGCCTCCGCCGTCGCCAAGGCGCTGCCCGACCTCAAGGCGAGGATCACCGGCAGCTCGATCCGCGTCCCGGTGCCGGACGTCTCGATCGCGATCCTCAACCTCCAGCTCGGACGGGAGACGAGCCGCGAGGAGGTCCTCGACCACCTGCGCGACGTGTCGCTGACCTCGCCGCTGCGCCGCCAGATCGACTTCATCACGGCGCCCGACGCGGTCTCCAGCGACTTCATCGGCTCCCGCCACGCCTCGATCGTGGACGCCGGCGCGCTGAAGGTGGAGGGCGACAACGCGATCCTCTACCTCTGGTACGACAACGAGTTCGGCTACTCCTGCCAGGTCATCCGCGTCGTCCAGCACGTCTCCGGGGTGGAGTACCCGACCTACCCGGCGCCGGCGGTCTGATCCGGCCCGGCCGTCACTGCCCGACCGCCCGGTGCCGCGCGAGCGCGCACCGGGCGGTCGTCGCGTTCCCGTCCGCTCAGTGGCCCCGGAAGGCCTCCTCCAGCCACCAGGACCCGTGGTCGGCGACCACCTTGGCGTCGACAAGCAGTGGCGCGGACCGGGGGCCGGCGGCCCAGTCCGCCACGGCTTTGAGGTCGGCCCGGGTGCGGACCGTCACCGCCTCGAAGCCGTATCCGCGCCCCACGGCGGCGATGTCCGTCGGCGGGAAGCGCACCGTGTCCAGCGGGTGCCCGTCGGGCCCGAAGTGGTGCACCTCGGCGCCGTAGGCCTCGTCGTCGTACACGACGACCACCATGGGCAGCCCGAGCCGGCGCACGGTGTCGAGCTCCACGGCGCTCATCAACGCACCGCCGTCCCCGAGCGCGGCCACCGGCAGCCGGTCCGGCTGTGCCAGCGCGGCGCCGATCGTGGTCGCGAGGCCCAGCCCGATCGACTGGAAGGCCTGGGTGAAGCAGAAACCCCTCTCGTCGGGCACCGACAGGTAGGCGCTCGGGTAGCCCATGAAGTTGCCGGAGTCCACGCCGACCACCCGCTCGGCGGGCAGGATCTCGTCCAGCGCGATGCTCAGCGTCCTCGGGTCGATCCGCTCCCGGGTGCTCGTGTCCTCGTACGGCACGTCACGCAGGCGCAGTCGCGCCGCGAGGGCGGTGCCGACCTCGGCGGTCCGGTAGCCCTCCCGCTGTCCGCCGCCCGCCTCGCACGCCCGGCGCGCGGTGAGCCGGACATCGCCGGTGACACCGAGGTGCACCGGCCGGTGCGCGCCGAGCGCGTCCGGGTCGTCGTCGACCTGTACGACGGTTGCGTCGGCGCCGATCAGCGCGCCGTGCCGCGTGGTCCACATGGTGAGCGCGCAGCCCCAGCCGACGATCAGGTCGGCGCCCTGGATCAGTTCGGCGGCCAGGGGCGAGGCGAAGCCTCCGGAGACGTCCAGGGACCAGCGGTTGCCGTGGAAGAGGCCGCGGGCGACGGCCGACGTGGCGAGCAGCGCGCCGTGGCGCTCGGCGAGGGCCTCCAGGGCTTCCCGGCTGCCGGGTTCCCGGGCTCCCCGGCCCGCCACGAAGACCGGCCGCGAGGACCGCGCGAGCTGCTCCGCCAGCGCGGTCACTCCTTCCGCGTCCGGCTCGACCGCGGCCCGTCGCGGTGGCGGCGCCGCCCGCTCCAGGGCGGCGTCGGGCACGTCCAGCGCCTGGACCGGCAGGGGCAGGTTGAGCAGCACGGTACGCCGCTGCGCCACCGCAAGCCGTACGGCGGCACACGCCTGCTCGACGGCCTCCCGCGCCGACGTCACGCGGACGGTCGCCGCACCCACCGCGTGGGCCAGCGCGTCCTGGTCCACATGGAAGTTGGACCTGCGCTCGGTCACCTCGGCCGCGAGCACGACGAGCGGGGTACGGCTCTTGGCCGCCTCCGCGATTCCGGTCACCGCGTTGGTCAGGCCGGGGCCCTGATGCACGCTGACCACCGCGACCGTGCCGCTGGTCCGGGCGTACGCGTCGGCCATCGTCGCCGCCCCGCCCTCGTGCCGTGCGGCGACGAACCGCGCGCCCGCCTCGACCATCGCGTTGGTGACGTGGAAGTTGCCCGACCCGACGACGCCGAAGACCTGGCCGATCCCGGCCGCGCACAGCGCCCTGCCGACCGCTTCCGCGACCTTCATCACCGCTCCACCAGGGCCAGCACACGCGCCGGCGCGCCGGATCCGGCCACGATGGGCAGCGGTCCCGCGATCACCACGGAGCCGGTCGGCGGCAGCGCGGCGAGGTTCCTCAGCTGCGTCAGACCGTACTTGTCGCTGCCCATCAGATAGGAGTGGCAGGGAAAGGCGGGCTCGAAGGAGTGCGCGCGCCCGGCGTCGGTGCCGACCGTCTCGACGCCGAGCCCGAGCACCGGTGACTCCTCGGCCACCCAGCGGGCGCACTCCACGGACAGTCCGGGCGTGTGCGGTCCGTTCTCGTCGGCGTTCAGAAACGCTTCCTGGGTGTGCGAACGGGCGTCCCAGCCGGTGCGCAGCAACAGCCAACCACCTTCTGGCAAGGGGCCGTTGGCCGCCTCCCACGCCTTCACATGGTCGATCTCGACCAGGAAGTCGGGGTCGTCGGCGGCCTCGGCGGTGAAGTCCAGCACGGCCGCGGGCGCGAGCAGTCTGCTCGCCGGCACCGAGGCCACGTCGGCGAGGTCCTTGCCGGTGACCCAGTGGTTCGGGGCGTCGAAGTGGGTGCCGGTGTGCTCGCCGCTGCGGAAGTTGTTCCAGTACCAGGCCGGGCCCCGGTCGTCGTACCGGCTGATCTCCTCCAGCTCGAAGACGGCGGTCTGCCCGAACTGCGGCGGCAGTTGGATCACGGGTGTCGACGACGACAGGGGCGAGGTGAGATCGACGACTTGGATCGAACCTCCTCGCAGCCCGGACACCAGCGCGGCAAGGACGGACGGCTCGGACATGGCGCCTCCTCGGACGGGACGGTGCTCGTCATCACAGCATCTCAGTGCCCGAGCCGGGTTCCCGAGGCCGGAAATCGACGAATGCCCGAGAACATCCGGAACGCGCGGGGCGCCGCGGCTCCCGTGGTGCGCGCTATCGCGCCAATATCGCGATGGGCGCCGCATCGCCGACACGCCGTACAGCGGCCCCAGAACAGGCACTTCACATGTGCCACACAGCTTCATCACGTGGCGAACACATTCGGACGATCAGTGCCCCGGAGCTGTTCCCCGGGGCAGACGGCGTGGTCACCGGCTGCCTAACCTCCCGGGCCATGCGATCACCACGTATGAGACGCACCGGTCTCACCGCCGTCCTCGCTCTCCTGCTCGCCGTCTTCGGCCTGGCCCCCAGCGCGAGCGCCGCCGACCCCGCGCCGGCCGGCCTGACGTTCGCCACCGACTCCGCCACGACCACGCCCGGCGGCACGGTACAGCTCTCCATGACGCTGACCAACAACAAGACGTACGACGTGCTGTTCGTCTACCAGACGATCGAGCCCACCTGGCTCACCACCCAGCGTCCCGACCTGAAGTACAGCTTCACCGGTTGCACGCTGGCCACGGCCACCGGCAGCACGCCCTGCGCCGGCACCGGCCCCAGCAACCTGGGCTCGAACTACGGCGCCACCGTCCCGCCCGGTCAGAGCCGGACCGTCACGCTGACCCTCCAGGTCGCCGCCGACTCGGGCTGCAACGGCAACATCGGCTTCTACTCGTACTACTACGCCGAGTTCAGCGACGCGACGAACACCAGCGCCGGGCCGGTCTTCACGCCGGAGACGCGCGTGCTCTGCGCCTGACGTCCCGCTCCACCGACCGGTGCCCCGCGCAGCCGCCCATCCTGCGCGGGGCACCGACGCACCACTCAGGTAATCCGAACAGAGGATGAGTTTTACGGGAGGTCGGCGAAACGCCGCCGTGGTGCTTCGTCCGCTTCCGCAAACGAGCGAACATGCCCCGTCATGGAGATCTTGCTCGTCGCCAGCGCGTTCAACAGCCTGTCCCAGCGCGTGTACGCGGAACTGTCCGACCAAGGGCACCGGGTGGACGTCGTCCTCGCCTCGCACGGCGCCGAAGCGGTCCGGGCCGCCGTGCACGCGACCCGCCCGGAACTGATCATCGCCCCGATGCTGAAGTCGGCGTTGCCGGAGGACGTGTGGCGGGAGCACACCTGCCTCGTCGTGCACCCCGGTCCGCCGGGCGACCGGGGCCCCTCCTCCCTCGACTGGGCGATCACCGAGGAGGCGACCCACTGGGGCGTGACCGTGCTCCAGGCCGAGGCGGCGATGGACGCGGGCCCCGTCTGGGCCGCCCGGACCTTCCCGGTGCCGCTGGTCGGCAAGGCCGACCTGTACCGAGGCGAGGTCGCCGACGCCGCCTCGGCCGCGATCCTGCTGGCGGTGCAGCGGTACGCCGAAGGATCGTTCAAGCCGCAGGCCCAGAGCGACCCCGCGATCCGCGTGCTGTGGCGGGACTTCTTCCGCCAGGAGCGGCGGCGGATCGACTGGGACGCCGACGACACCGGCACGGTGTTGCGCAAGCTCAGGGCTGCGGACTCGCAGCCCGGGGTCCTCGACGAGGTCGTCGGCCGCGAGGTGTTCCTGCACGGCGGGTATCCCGAGGACCGGCTTCGGGGACACCCCGGAGAGTTGCTCGCGACGCGGGCCGGGGCGGTCTGCCGGGCCACCGTGGACGGCGCGGTGTGGATCCCGGAGCTGCGTCCGCGCAAGAACTCCGGCGACCCGGCGCCCTTCCGCCGCCCCGCGGCCGCCGTGCTGGCCTCCTTCCAGCGGCCGGCGGAGCCGCGGCTCCCGGAGATCGCCGCCCCGCTCGAACTGGCCCCCGACCGGCAGACCTGGACCGACATCCGCTACCGGCAGCACGGCGACGTCGGCTTCCTGCACTTCTCGTTCCCCGGCGGGGCGATGAGCACCGAGCAGTGCCGCAGGCTGCACGCCGCCTACCGGTTCGCGCTCACCCGCCCCACCCGGGTGCTGGTGCTCGGCGGCTCCCGGGACTTCTTCTCCAACGGCATCCACCTGAACGTCATCGAGGCGGCCGGCGACCCGGCGGGTGAGTCCTGGACCAACCTCAACGCCTTGGACGACCTGGTCGAAGCGGTGCTGCGCACCACCGATCGCCTGGTGGTGGCGGCGATCGGCGGCAACGCGGCGGCCGGCGGGGTCATGCTCGCCCTGGCCGCCGACCTCGTGTGGTGCCGCACCGGTACCGTTCTCAACCCGCACTACCGGCGGATGGGCCTGTACGGGTCGGAGCTGTGGACCTATTCCCTGCCGCGCCGCGTCGGCAGCGAGACGGCCCGGCGGCTGACCACCGAGGCGCTGCCGGTGAGCGCGACGAACGCCGAACGGATCGGGCTGGTGGACCGTCTGGTGTCCGTACCGGCGCAGGAGTTCGGTGCCGAGGTCGGACACATGGCGGCGGCGCTCACGGAGGACCCGGATCTCGCGCGGCGGATCGCCGCGAAGGCCGCGGCACGTCAGTCGGACGAGGCCCGCCAGCCGCTCGCCGAGTACCGGCGGGCCGAACTCGCCCGGATGCGGGACATCTTCTTCGACCCGCACGCCCCGTACCACACCCTGCGATCGGCCTTCGTCCGCAAGCAGCCGAGCGGCTCCGCCCATCCGCTCACCATCGGGGACGCCCGATGAGCACCCGGCTGCTCGTGGCGGGTGTCGGCAACATCTTCCTCGCGGACGACGCCTTCGGCCCGGAGGTGATCCGAGCCCTGGACCGGCAGCCGCTGCCGGCCGAGGTGCGGGTGCGGGACTTCGGCATCCGCGGCATGGATCTCGCCTACGAGCTGCTCGACGGCTACGACGTCGCGCTGCTCGTCGATGCCGCGGCCCGCGGGCTGCCGCCCGGCACCCTGTCCTTGATCGAGCCGGAGCTCCCCGACGGCGCCTCGGGCGGGCCCCCGCCGGAGGCGCACGGCATGGACCCGGCGAAGGTGCTGGCCCTGGCGACGCATCTGGGCGACGAGCCGCTGCCCCGGGTGCTGGTCCTGGCCTGCGAGCCCGAGCTGCGGCCGCGCGGCGACGAGGACATCGCCCCGGGCATGAGCGCGACGGTCCGCGACGCGGTGGAGCGGGCCGTCGAGGCCCTGCACGACATGGTCCCGGTGCTGCTCGCCGACCCGGCGGCGACCGGCCCGTTGAGCCGCCCGGACGAATCCGCCGCCCCGTCCCCGGCCGGGCTCCTGCACTCGGTGAGCGGCGGCGCGCAGGATCGGTGAGCGGGCGGCCACCCCGGTCCGTCCCCGTCGAGCGCGAGGAGCCGCCCCATGTGTGAGTCCATGGACGAGGTCACCCAGGCCGTCCTGGCGAAGAACGACGGTCTGGCCGCGAGCCTGCGCGACGAACTGGCCCGGCGTGGCGTGAGCGTGGTCAACCTGCTGTCCAGCCCGGGCAGCGGCAAGACCGAACTCCTCGGGCGGGTGCTGGCCCGGGCGGTGGAGCGGCACATCCCGGTGGCCGCCCTCACCGCGGATCTCGCCACCGAGAACGACGCCGACCGGCTGGCCCGTTCGGGGGCGCCGGTGAAGCAGCTGCTGACCGACGGGCTGTGTCATCTGGAGGCCCGTCAGCTGACCGCCCATGTGGAGGGCTGGCTGCCGCGGGACACCTCGCTGCTGTTCGTGGAGAACGTCGGCAACCTGGTCTGCCCCGCGTCGTACGACCTAGGCGAGAACCTGCGGATCGTGCTGATGGCGGTGACGGAGGGCGAGGACAAGCCCCTGAAGTACCCCACGGCCTTCGGCTCCGCCCATCTGGTGGTGCTCACCAAGACCGACCTGGCCGAGCCGGCCGGATTCGACGCGCCCGCCTTCGAGGAGAACGTGCGGCGCGTCAACCCCGGCGTGGAGGTGCTGCGCTCCTGTGCCCGCAGCGGCGAGGGAGTCGACACGCTCCTGGAGCGGGTGCTCGCCGTCCGGGACGGGGCCGCCGTCCACCGGCCGCCGCTCGCGCCCCACCCGCACGGACATGTCCACGCGACGAGCGGCGTCTCGTGACGGCTCCCGTCACGCAGGCGGTGCGCCGTCGAGTCACCGTGCGCGGCACGGTGCAGGGCGTGGGGTTCCGCCCGTTCGTGCACCGCCTGGCCACGGACCTCGCGCTGGCCGGGTTCGTGAGCAACACCGCGAGCGGTGTGCTCATCGAGGTGGAGGGCCCGCCGGACGGCATCGCCAGCTTCTGCGACCGGCTCGCCAGCCGGCCGCCGCCGCTGGCCGCCGTCCTCGGCGTCGGGGTCGAGGACCTGCCCGTCACCGGAGCCGACGACACCTTCACCATCCGTTCCACCGACCGCTCCCCCGGCCGCACCCTCCTCCCGCCGGACACGGCGACCTGCGACGACTGCCTGCGGGAGCTGGCCGATCCGGCCGACCGCCGCCACCGCCACCCGTTCGTCACCTGCACCCACTGCGGGCCCCGCTTCACCATCGCGACGGGGATGCCGTACGACCGGGCGGTCACGACCATGTCCGGCTTCCCGATGTGTCCGGACTGCGCCCGGGAGTACGGCGATCCCGGCGACCGCCGCTTCCACGCCCAGCCCGTGGCCTGCCCCGACTGCGGTCCCCGGCTGCGTCTGGTGACCGCGGCCGGCCGCGCTGCCGCTGCCGCACGGGACGCCGACGCGCTCACGGCGGCCCGGTGGCTGCTCGCCGAGGGGCGGATCGTCGCCGTCAAGGGCCTCGGCGGCTACCACTTGGCGTGCGACGCCACGAACGCGCGGGCCGTCGACACCCTGCGCGCCCGCAAGGAGCGCGGCGGCAAGCCGTTCGCGGTGATGTGCGCCGACCTCGACGCCGTACGACGCGTCGCCGCGCCCTCCCCGGCCGAACTGGCCGCCCTGACCAGCGCCCGGCGCCCCATCGTGCTGCTGCGCGGACATGCGCGGCAGGATGTGCTCGCCCCCGGGATCTGCCCCGGCAGCCCGCACCTCGGCGTGATGCTGCCGTACACGCCCCTGCACACCCTGCTGTTCGGGCTGCCCGGCGATCCAGCGGGTCCGCGGGTGCTGGTCATGACGAGCGGCAACCGCTCCGGTGAGCCGATCGTCACGGACGACGACGAGGCGCTGACCCGGCTGGCCCCTCTGGCCGACGCCTGGCTCGCGCATGACCGGGCCGTCGCCGCTCCCTGCGACGACTCCCTGCTGCGGGTGCGGGCCGACGGCACCGAGCAGGTGCTGCGCCGGTCCCGGGGATACGTTCCCCGTCCCCTGCGCCTTCCGGTGCCGGTGCGTCCGGCGCTCGCGGTGGGCGGCGACCTGAAGAACGCGCTGTGCCTCGGCGAGGGGGATCAGGCCTGGTTCGGACCGCACATCGGCGACATGGGCGAGCTGGCCACGCTGGAGGCGGCCCGGCGGGCCGAGTCCCAGATGCGCCGGCTGACCGGAGTCGTCCCCGAACTCGTCGCCGCGGACCGCCACCCCGGCTACCACTCGGCGCGCTGGGCCCGTCGGCGCGCGGCCGGGCTCCCCGACCGCACCCCCGTGCTCGTGCAGCACCACCACGCGCACATCGCCTCGGCCATGGCCGAGCACGGACTCGACGGCACGACGCCCGTGATCGGCGTCGCGTTCGACGGCACCGGCTACGGCGACGACGGCACCGTCTGGGGCGGCGAGATCCTGATCGCCGACTACGCGGGCTTCCGGCGCTTCGCCCGGCTGACCCCCGCCCCGCTCCCCGGCGGGGACGCGGGCGTCGCCAACCCCTGCCGGCTGGCGCTGGCTCGGCTGTGGGCGGCGGACCTGCGCTGGGACCCGGACCTGCCCTGCCTCGCGGCCTGCACCACTGAGGAACTGGCCCTGCTGCAACGGCAGTTGACCCGGGGCGTGGCCTGTGTGGCGACCTCCAGCATGGGCCGGCTCTTCGACGCGGTCTCGTCCCTGGTGGGTGTGTGCCACCGCGCGGAGTACGAGGCACAGGCCGCCCTGGAACTGGAAGCGGCCGCCGCTTCGGCCTGGGACGCGGCCGGACCGGCGTACGCCTTCGGTGTCGCCGCCGGTGCCTTCGATCCGGCGCCCGTGCTGCGCGCGCTGATCGCCGACCTGCGGCACGGCACCCCGGCCGCCGTGCTCGCCGCCCGCTTCCACCGGGGTGTCGCGCGGGCCGTCGTCGCGGTCTGCCGGCAAGCGCGCCAGGACGTGCGGCTGGACACCGTCGTGCTCAGCGGCGGGGTGTTCGCCAACGCGCTGCTGGAGGAGGAGTCCGCACGGCTGCTGGGCGAGGACGGCTTCACGGTGCTGCGGCACGGCGAAGTCCCCCCGAACGACGGCGGGTTGGCCCTCGGCCAGCTGGTGGTCGCCGCGCACCGACGACAAGAGGAGTGACCCATGTGTTTGGCAGTGCCCGGCAAGGTCGTGGCCATCGACGGCGCCGCGGATCCGCTCACCGGGCTGATCGATTTCGGTGGAGTGCAGAAGCAGGCGTGCCTGGAGTACGTGCCCGATGTGCGGGTGGGTGAGTACGTCATCGTGCACGTCGGGTTCGCGCTCCAGCGCCTGGACGAGAAGTCAGCCCTGGCCTCGCTCAAGCTCTTCGAGGAACTGGGGCTGCTGGAGGAGGAGTTCGGCGACGCCTGGGAACAGGCGGCCCGGCAGGAGAAGGGGAGCGAGGTCCAGTGAAGTACGTCGACGAGTTCAACGACCCGGTTCTCGCGCGCCGGCTGCTGGACGAGATCAAGGCCACCGTCACCCGGCCCTGGGCGCTGATGGAGGTGTGCGGCGGCCAGACCCACTCCATCATCCGGCACGGGATCGACCAACTCCTGCCCGAAGAGGTGGAGTTGATCCACGGTCCCGGCTGCCCGGTGTGTGTCACCCCGCTCGATGTCATCGACAAGGCACTGGAGATCGCCGCCCGACCGGGCGTGATCTTCTGTTCGTTCGGCGACATGCTGCGGGTGCCGGGCACCGACCGGGACCTGTTCCGGGTGAAGGGAGAGGGCGGTGACGTCCGGGTGGTGTACTCGCCGCTCGACGCCCTCGAACTCGCCCGCGCGCACCCGGACCGGCAGGTGGTCTTCTTCGCCATCGGCTTCGAGACGACCGCCCCCGCCAACGCCATGGCGGTGCACCAGGCCCGCCGTCTCGGCCTGGACAACTTCACCCTGCTGGTCTCCCACGTCCGGGTCCCCCCGGCCATCGAGGCCATCATGACCGCCCCCAGCTGCCGGGTGCAGGGCTTCCTGGCCGCCGGACACGTGTGCAGCGTGATGGGGACGCAGGAGTACCCGGACCTGGCGGAGAGGTTCCGGGTGCCGATCGTGGTCACGGGATTCGAGCCGCTGGACATCCTGGAGGGCATCCGCCTCGCCGTCCACCAGCTGGAGCGGGGCGTGCACCGGGTGGAGAACGCCTACGCCCGTGCCGTTCAGGAGCGGGGCAACCCGGCCGCCCGGCGCATGATCGAGGAAGTGTTCGAGGTCACCGACCGCAACTGGCGCGGCATCGGGCCCATCCCCGGCAGCGGTTGGCGGCTGACCGACGCCTTCCGCGCCTACGACGCCGAGCACCGCTTCGACGTCACCGGCATCCGCACCGAGGAGCCCGCCGAGTGCCGCGCCGGCGAAGTGCTCCAGGGGCTGATCAAGCCCACCGAATGTGCCGCGTTCGGCACCACCTGCACCCCGCGCACCCCGCTCGGCGCCACCATGGTCTCCAACGAGGGCGCCTGCGCGGCCTACTACCTGTACCGCCGGATGAGCGGGCCGACACCGCAGGCCACCCCGGCCGCGCGGGAGGAGATGAACCCCGTTGCCTGAACAACTCGCCGAGACGGTCGACCCGGCCGCCTGGAGCTGTCCGGCCCCGCTCCGTGACCAGCCGGTCGTGGTGATGGGGCACGGCGGAGGAGGTGCGCTGTCGGCGGAGCTGATGGAGCAGGTCTTCACCCCCGCCTACGGCAACAGCACCCTGGCCGAGCTCACCGACTCCGCCGTCCTCGAACTGGGGGGCGCCCGGCTGGCGTTCTCCACCGACTCGTATGTGGTCAGGCCGCTGTTCTTTCCCGGCGGCTGCCTCGGTGACCTGGCGGTCAACGGCACCGTCAACGACCTGGCGATGAGCGGCGCCCGGCCCGCGTATCTCTCCGCCGCCTTCGTCCTGGAGGAGGGCGTGGAGCTGGCCGTCGTGGAGCGGATCGCCCGCGCCATGGGCGGGGCGGCCGAGGCGGCCGGCGTCACGATCGCCACGGGTGACACCAAGGTGGTGGAGTCCGGACACGGCGACGGGGTCTACGTCACCACCGCCGGTGTGGGGCTCGTCCCCGCCGGTGTGGACATCCGCCCCCAGCGTGCCCGGCCGGGAGACGCGGTCATCGTCAGCGGTCCGATCGGTCTGCACGGGGTCGCGATCATGAGTGTCCGCGAGGGGCTGGAGTTCGGTGTCGAGATCGCCAGCGACACCGCTCCGCTCGCGGACCTGGTGGCCGCCATGCTCGCCGTCACGCCCGACATCCATGTCCTGCGCGACCCCACCCGGGGCGGTCTCGGCGCTTCCCTCAACGAGATCGCCCGCGCCTCCGGAACCGGTGTCCGGCTGCGCGAGCGCGCCGTCCCGGTGCCGGACGCGGTGGCGAACGCCTGCGGTTTCCTGGGGCTCGATCCGCTGTATGTCGCCAACGAGGGAAGGCTGGTCGCCTTCGTGCCTCCGGCGGCGGCGGAGGAGGTGCTCGCGGCGATGCGGGCCCACCCGCAGGGGTCCGGGGCAGAGCTGATCGGCGAGTGCGTCGCCGAGCACCCCGGGATGGTCGTGGTCGCCACCGGCCTGGGTGGCACCCGGGTGGTGGATCTGCCGTTGGGCGAGCAGTTGCCGCGGATCTGCTGACGCGCGCGACCGGGCCCCGCCGGTGCTCGAAGCACCGGCGGGGCCCGGTCGTGTCAGGCGAGGGCCGGTTCGATCCCGGTGATCTCCAGTTCCCGGCCGCTGCGCAGTTCCGTGGACGGGCGGTCGCAGCGCGGGCACCAGAAGAACGGTGGTATCCCGACCGCGAACTCCGCCGCGCACGGGTCGCACCAGGCCCGCGCGGGGACCTGTTCGACCACCAGCCGTGCCGCGGCCAGGGCGGTGCCGTCGCGGGCCACCTCGAAGGCGAAGTCGAGGGCGTCGGGAACCACCCCCGCGAGCTCGCCGACCCGGACGGTCACCTCCAGGACGGTGTCCGTCCCGTCCGCCCGGGCCAGCTCGCCGGCCCGCTCGATGATCGCGGTCGCGATCGACAGTTCGTGCACGGCCCGCTCACGGGTAGCGGTGGCCGGCCCGCAGGCCACCGGCCATCCGCCAGATCCGCACCTCGCGCCGCAGGCTGGGCAGCTCCCAGATCAGCACCGCCAGCGCCAGCGCGCCGACGACGAGACCCTCCGTCATCAGCACCCGCTGTCCGTTCATCCCGGCTCCTCTGCCCTCGGTGGCGCGCCTTCGCGCCAGTTGGACGTTCATTCCGGCGACTCCCAGCTCTCTGTCATCCCGGTGAGATGTTCGGCATGGACTCCGCGAGGGTGTCGTGCCGCTTCCAGTGGATCCCGGTGGAGCGGCGCGCGTCGGCGGTGCCGTCCTTGTGGTGACCGGTCTGGTCCTCGTAGCGCCCCTTGTTGCCCTGGTGCATGCCGGCGACGTGCCCGGTCATGTCGGGCTTCGCCTGGGGCCGGCCCACTCTGATGCTGCCCATGGGGATCTCCTTCCTCGCCTCCGGTGTGCGGAGTGCGTGCTCAAGTCCGCTCGGTGAGGTCCGCGAAGAACCGCTCGACGGCGGGCCACACCTGGCCGCCCCCGGACAGTCCCTTCCATTCTCGGCGCACCACGGCGACCATGCGGTAGCAGTCGTCGATCGGCACGATCCAGTGGTGGTCGAGGCCGTGGACGGTGTTCACCAGCAGCGCCTCCACCTCGGGTGCCACGGTGGCCAGCTGCGGACACGTCCCGGCCAGCTTCCGCCAGGCCGCCGCGTCCACCTCCCAGCGCATGGCTCCGGCCGGGCTCGGGCCCTGGGCGGTGACCGTGCCGTCCGCCCGCGGTACGAAGAAGACGAGGCCGACGGGTACGCCCAGCACCGCCGTGTCGACCTTGGGCAGCCTGACCCGCCGCCGGGGCACCAGCCGGTAGTGGCCGTCGCCCGCCCCGGCCCCGGCGAACAGCACCGAGCAGGGGCCGCAGACGCAGCGCACCTCGTCCTGCCCGCTGTCGTGCAGGTGCGCGTGCTCGTCCGGCACCGGCGCCGCGCACAGGTCGCACGCCTCCACCGCGGCGGCCGCCGTACGGTCGGCCGTGGAGCGGATGAGGCGGGCCAGGGCGCCGTCGGTGGTCACCGTGCGCCCCGGTGCGTCAGCGTGGCGAGCGGAACGAACGCGGGCGGGGGTGCGGCAGGAGCCGCGGTGACCGGCTCCACCGCCGTCAGCTCGGGTGCCACGGCCAGCACCGCCTCGCGGACCGCGTCCGTGACGTCCATCGCCCCGGCACCGCAGCCCGAGCCGCATCCGCCGCCCGCGGTCATGCGCACCCGGGCCACCTGACCCTCCACGCCGGCCCACTCCACGTCCCCGCCGCGTTCCTGCACGGCGGGCCGCAGCCGTTCGACCGCACGGGCGGCGCGGCGCTCGGCGGGCTCGGGGTGGACGTCGTGCAGGACCAGCAGGTGACCCAGCAGCTCGTCGTCGGCCAGGCGCTCGGCCAGCTCACCGTCGGCGTGGTCCATGACGCGGGCCAGTGCCTCGCCGTAGACCTCGGTCAGCAGTCCCACCGCCTCGGTCGCGGGGCGGGCGGTGGGGCCGGGCGCGGACTCCAGGCCAGCGAGCAGCTCGTCGAGCCGGGCGAGCCGGGCCTCCACCTCCGGGTCGGCCAGCCGTGCCGCGCCGGCCTCAGCCACGGTTGGCTCCGTAGGTCGGGGAGTGCAGCGTGGTCAGGGTCTTGCCCTTGCCGACGTACATGTGGACACCGCACGGCAGACACGGGTCGAAGCTGCGGACCGTGCGCATGATGTCGACGCCCTTGAAGTCGTCGGGGCCGTTCTCCTCGAAGATCGGCTGCCCCTGGACGGCGTCCTCGTACGGGCCGGGGGTGCCGTAGATGTCGCGGGGGCTGGCGTTCCACGGGGTGGGCGGGTACGGGTGGTAGTTGGCGATCTTCTTGTCCTTGATCACCAGGTGGTGGGACAGGACGCCGCGCACCGCCTCGTGGAAGCCGCAGCCGATCGCCTCGTCCGGCACCTCGTAGTTCTCGAAGACCTTGGTCTCGCCGGCGCGCACCAGCCCCATGGCCTCTTCGAGGAACTGAAGGGCCATGGCGGCCGCGTAGGCGACGAAGTACGGCCGGGCGCGGTCCCGTTCGATGGTGTTGCTCCACTTCGGGATGCGCCACTCCAGGGTGGTCTCCGGCAGGGACTCGCCCTTGGGCAGCGAGATGCGCACGCTGTTGCCGGTGGCCTTGATGTACGGGGTGTCGACCAGTCCGCTGAGCGCGGTCGACCACAGCCGGGCGAGCGGGCCGCCGCCGGTGTCCAGGGCGAGGTGGTCGCCGGTGCGCTGGTCGAACCAGCGCGGGCTCATCACCCAGCTGTACTTGTCGTCGAAGTCGCGCTTCTGCG
Source organism: Streptomyces sp. NPDC098781 (assembly GCF_044759995.1). NCBI lineage: Bacteria > Bacillati > Actinomycetota > Actinomycetes > Kitasatosporales > Streptomycetaceae > Streptomyces > Streptomyces sp. NPDC098781. Next base: position 793,206 of record NZ_JBIWAK010000001.1, on the reverse strand, counting down.
GCACCGGGACGGTGGTCTGGTTCCAGGGGTGGCGCATGTCGACGGGGTTGCCGAGCGGGTCGTGGGTGACGAAGGGCGATTCGTTGACCCAGTCCTCGTAGTACGAGCTGCCGAGCATGATGCGCAGGCCGAGGTTGATGTCGACGAGGTTGTTGGTGACCAGTTCGCCGTCGACGACGATGCCGGGGGTGACGTACATCGCCTTGCCCCAGGTGTTCATCGTCTCGTAGCGGTAGTCGACGACCTTGGGGTCCTGGAAGGCGCCCCAGCAGCCGAGGAGGACGCGGCGGCGGCCGACCTCCTCGTAGCCGGGCAGCGCCTCGTAGAAGAAGTCGAAGACGTCGTCGTTCATGGCGACGGCCTTCTTCACGAAGTCGATGACCCGCATGAGCCGGGCGAGGTAGTCGGTGAACACGGTCGGCTGCGGCATCGTGCCGACGCCGCCCGGGTACAGCGTGGACGGGTGGACGTGCCGCCCCTCCATCAGGCAGAACATCTCCCGGGTGACCCGGCTGACCTTCAGGGCCTCCTTGTAGACCTCGCCCTCGAAGGGGTTGAAGGCCTTCATGATGTCGGCGATCGTGCGGTAGCCGTGGATCTCGCCGCGGGGTGCGTCGGTGCGTTCGGCGCGGGCCAGCAGACCCGGGTTGGTGGCCTTGACCATGGCCTCGCAGAAGTCCACGAAGACCAGGTTGTCCTGGAAGATCGTGTGGTCGAACATGTACTCGGCCGCTTCGCCGAGGTTGACGATGTGCTCGGCGAGCGGGGGCGGCTTGACGCCGTAGGCCATCTGCTGCGCGTAGTCGGAGCAGGTGGTGTGGTTGTCACCGCAGATACCGCAGATGCGGGAGGTGATGAAGCCGGCGTCGCGGGGGTCCTTGCCCTTCATGAACACCGAATAGCCACGGAACAGCGACGAGGTGCTGTGGCACTCGACGACCTCCCGGTTGGCGAAGTCGATCTTCGTGTAGATGCCCAGGTTGCCGATGATCCGGGTGATCGGGTCCCAGGACATGTCCACGAGCTGGGGCGGCTTGCGCCCTGTGGGCCGGGCCTCGGTTGTCGTCATGTGCGGTACTGCCCCTCGCTGTCGGTGTTCCGTGGGTGGGTCGCGTGGTGGTGGAGTGCGCGGCGCATGGCGTCAGGGCCGCCAGTGCGGGTCGTATCCGCTGGTCAGCTTGCGCTTGTTGTGGCGCCACCTGGGCTCGTGGTTCACCAACTCGTTGGTGAAGCCGCGCAGTCGGCGGATGACGGCCCCGTACGGCTTGATCGCCAGCGACGACAGGGTGCCGCCCGGCGGCTCGTCCATGAACGGCATGAAGGCGTCGGGGAAGCCGGGCATCGTGCAGCCGATGCAGATGCCGCCGACGTTCGGGCAGCCGCCGATGCCGGCCATCCAGCCGCGCTTGGGCACGTTGCAGTTGACGACCGGTCCCCAACAGCCCGTTTTGACCAGGCACTTGGGCGAGTTGTAGTCCTTGGCGAAGCTGGCCTGCTCGTAGTACGAACCGCGGTCGCAGCCCTCGTGCACCGTCCTGCCGAACAGCCACTGCGGGCGCAGCATGTGGTCCAGCGGGGGCGGGGGTGCGGTGCCGGCCGCGTGGTAGAGGACCCAGATCAGGGTCTCCATGAAGTTCTCGGGCTGGATCGGGCAGCCGGGCACGTTCACCACGGGCAGTCCGCCCTGCGAGCGGTAGTCCCAGCCCAGGTAGTCCGCGAGGCCCATGCTGCCGGTCGGGTTGCCCGCCATCGCGTGGATGCCGCCGAAGGTGGCGCAGGTGCCGGCGGCGACCACCGCCCAGGCCTTGGGGGCGAGGTCGTCGATCCACGAGTTCAGGGTCTGGGGCTCGCCGGTCTCCGGGTCGTTGCCGAAGGACGTCCAGTAGCCGTCGCCCTTGATGATGTTCTGGTTGGGGATCGAACCCTCGATGACGAGGATGAACGGTTCCAGATCGCCCCGAGCCGCGGCCCGGTAGGGAGCGAGGAAGTCCTCGCCGCCGAGGCTGGGCGAGAGCACCTTGTTGACCAGGTTCACCTTCGGCACACCGGGGATCAGACCGAGCACCAGGTCCTCGATGGAGGGCTGGTCGGCGGCGGTCAGGGAGACCGTGTCGCCGTCGCAGCTCATGCCCTCGGAGATCCAGAGGATGGTGATCTCGTCGAAGCCCTGCCGGTCCTCGGCGCGGCTCGGTTCGCCGCTCACCTCGGTGGTGCTGCTGTGCGTTGTCATGTCATCGGCCTCCACTGCGGCGGGTTTCGGATGGAGCGGCCTCCGGGGCGGACTCGAGGGGTTCGAGCTCGTCGGGCCGGAAGTAGTGGAAGCGGCCGTACCAGGTGTGCAGTTCGGACGCGGGGTCGTCGTCGAGGGTGACGGCGAGGTGGACGCTGCCGTCCACGTCGTGGAAGACGGCGGCCACCTCGGCGGTGCGCCCGACCAGGAACATGTCCTGGGCGTCGGCGCCCCGTCCCCGCGGGCACAGCCGTACGCGGCTGCCGCCGCCGAGGGGTACGCCGTCGACGAGCACCGTGTCCGTGGTCGGGGACAGCCCGTCGTCGGCGCCCTCCTGCCACCAGGCGGGTCGTTCCACGGACGGGGCGGCGCCCTGGGGAGCCGGTGCGGCCGGGGCGAGGGAGCGGACGGCGCCGTGCAGGCGGGCGAAGACCTCGGGGGGCATGGTGTCGACGCGGTCGAGGATCGCGGCGGCCCGCGGGTCGGTGGCGCGTGCCTCGCGCTTCTCCTCGTCGGTCAGCAGCATGGTGCGCAGGGTGAGGATCTCGTCGATCTCCCCCGCGTCGTGCAGATCTCCCGGGCTCTCCGGGGCCACCTGGGGGTGGTCGGGGAGGATGATCGGCGCGGACAGCAGGAGGTGTCCGGTTCCGTCTTCGCCGCCGAGGACGGGGAAGGTGAACTCGTTGCGGCACGCGGCAGCGTGGGCGCGCAGGTCCGTGGGGGGATCGATCAGCGAGACGAACTCCACGCCCTCGCCGGCGAGGAGCGTGTGGGTCGCGATGAGCGAGGCGCGCAGGACCTCGTCGCGCGCCGTGCGCGGATCCGGGGCGGGTCCCGTGTGCGTGGTGCGGACCCTGAGCCGGCTCAGATCCGGTGCGAGCCGCTCCACAAAGACCGTGGTGCTCGCCCGTACCTCCTGACGCCGTCGTACGACCCGTCCGGCCTGTCCGGGGAGCGGCTCGACGTCCTCTCCGGCCGACGCTCCCGCCGGAACGGTGTGTTCGCCCTGGAACAGGTCGGCCGGCGCGATCGTGACGTCGATCTCGCGGGGCACCGCTTCGTCGAAGGTCAGGTGGACCGTGCCGTCCTCGGTCCGCAGCGACTCGACGGGCCGGTGGCTGCCGTCGGGGCCGGTCTCCTCCACCTGCTTGCGCTGCATCTGGAGGTACCGAAGCCGCACCCGCAGCGACGCGTCGGGCCGCAGGACCCGCAGCAGGCATTCGGTCTGCTGGTACCAGGAGTCGGCGGAGCCGGACACGCCCGGCACGACGGGGCCGTCGGCCTCCACCCAGTCCCGGGGGGAAAGGACCCCGAACTGCCAACGGACGCGGTTCTTGGCCGAGGAGCGGCGATAGGGGTAGAGCAGGTACCCCTCGTAGAGCACGGCGTCGGCCACGGCGCTCATCTGCTCGAAGACCCCCGGGGACGAGGTCGACGGCAGGGGGGAGCCGTCCTTCGGGACAGCGTGCGCCGGGCCGCTGTGGGCCAGTGCCTCCGACATCGTGCCTCCTCGTCTCCGCGTGCACGCCGATCCCTTCCACCACGTTCACATCACTCACTCACCCTCGCCCCTCCGGCTGAGCGCGACTGGGCCGTTCGAGGGGGTACTCGGCGCGGCGGCGTGCCGGTGGCGGCTGGAATCGGCGTCCGCGTAGGAGGCAACCTGGAGGACGGCGGAGACGTCTTCGTGCGGGAGCGGGATCCGACGGGGCGGCTCCCGACGACAGGAACGAAGGTGGCACGATGAGCGAAAAGGCCCGGAAGCTGTTCGAGGCGCTCGACCTCGATCACAACGGGACCCTGACCCGCACAGAGGTGATCATCGCTCTGCGGACCAAGGGCCCGTCGCTGGCCGCGTCGGGGGACCTGCCGTTCTGGGGCTTGGGTGACGAGAACGCCTCGTCCGCGCTGTTCGACGCCGCCGACCAGAACGGGGACGAGGTACTGACCCTGGAGGAGTTCACGGCGGTCGTGGACCGCCGCTTCGGCTGGCGCTGACCGCTAGCCCGCCCGGACCGTCGCGTCGACCTGGTCGGCCACCCAGGCCAGGAAGGTCCGTACGTCAGCGGCGGGCAGCTCGAGGTCGGCGGCGCGCGAGGGCGGTTCGTAGCTGTGCAGCGCGGCCCTCAGGAGCGGGCGGAAGCGTTCCTCGTCCGCCGCGACCTCCTCCCCCGCCCGGCGCTTGGCCTGCCACGGGCCCGTACGGCAGTACCGCACGGCGCGGCAGCCGTTGAGGACCCGGTTGTCCGCGAGATGTCCCTCGCCGGCGCTGTGCTCACGGACCGAGGCGCCCAGCGCGGTGAGCAGATCGGCCCGCGCGGGTTCGGCGATCACCTCCCGCGCCGGACTGCCGTACAGCACACGGCCGGCTTGATGGGCGACCGAACGGTCGATGACGTACCAGAAGGCCGGGGATTCCGACGGATCGAAGCTGACCCGGTCGGGAAGCGACGGCCCGGTGTTGAGGTCCAGCAGGTAGCCGGCCTCGCCGGACGGCCGTACCGCGAAGTCCGCGTCGTGGACGGCCGGCTCCAGGCCCGCCGCGGGGCACGGCAATGCGGGGTGTGCGAGCGCCTCGGCCAGCTCGGGCAGGGCTCCCCGGGGGAGCGAGGAGGCGTCCACGACCACCGTCACGTCGACATCGCTGCGCCTGTGCCGGTGGTCGCCGAGCGCGACCGAGGCGACGGCGATGACGCTCACCAGGTGGGGTCCACAGGCGGTGTGCGTGCGGTGGACGAGTTCCTGGAGGTAGCCACGGAGTTCGGCGGGAACGGCGTGCGGGTCCGCGAGAGGCCGGGTCATTCCGTCGGTGTCGTCCCAGGGGGCGGTCCCTGCGGTGACGCCCGGCCTCGACGTACCGGCCCGCGCGAGATCCTCCTCACGCGGGCCGGCAGGGGCGGACCGAAGGGTCAGGCGATTTCCACGAGCAGGTCGCCGCCTTCGACCTGCTGGATGCGGTTGATGGCGAGCCGGGACACCCGGCCGGTCTTCCCCGCCGTGATCGACGCCTCCATCTTCATCGCCTCGATGGTGGCCACCGTGGCACCCGCCTCCACCTCGTCGCCCTCGGCGACCGTGAGGGTCACCACCCCGGCGAACGGCGCCGCGACATGGCCGGGGTCGGACCGGTCGGCCTTCTCGGTCACCGGGACGTCCGAGGCCGCGGCCCGGTCGCGGACCTGGATCGGCCGGAGCTGGCCGTTCAGGGTGGACATCACGGTGCGCATGCCGCGCTCGTCCGCGTCGCCGACGGCCTGCAACTCGATCAGCAGCCGCACGCCTCGTTCGAGGTCGACGGCGTACTCCTTGCCCGGCCGCAGCCCGTAGAAGAAGGCCTTGCTGTCGAGTACGCCGGTGTCGCCGAAGGTGTCACGGTGGCTCTCGAACTCGCGGGTCGGGCCCGGGAACAGCAGCCGGTTGAGCGTGGCGCGCCGGTCCTTCGCCAGTCCCTCGCGGTCGTCGGCGCCGAGTTCCTGCACCGGCTTGGCCTCCGCGCGGCCCTGTAGCGCCTTGCTGCGGAACGGCTCCGGCCAGCCGCCGGGCGGGGTGCCCAGCTCGCCGCGCAGGAAGCCGATGACGGAGTCGGGGATGTCGAACCTGTCCGGCTCCGCCTCGAAGTCCTGCGGGGACACGCCGGCGCCCACGAGGTGCAGCGCCAGGTCGCCGACCACCTTCGACGAGGGGGTGACCTTGACCAGGCGGCCGAGCATGCGGTCGGCGGCGGCGTACATCGCCTCGATGTCCTCGAAGCGGTCGCCGAGGCCGAGGGCGACGGCCTGGGTGCGCAGGTTGGACAGCTGTCCGCCGGGGATCTCGTGGTCGTAGACCCGGCCGGTCGGCGAGGCCAGGCCCGCCTCGAAGGGGGCGTACACCTTGCGGACGCTCTCCCAGTACGGCTCCAGGTCGCCGACGGCCTGGAGGTCGAGGCCGGTGGGCCGCTCGGAGTGGTCGGTCGCGGCCACGATCGCCGACAGCGACGGCTGCGAGGTGGTGCCCGCCATGGAGGCCACGGCCCCGTCGACCGCGTCCGCGCCGGCCTGGATCGCGGCCAGGTAGGTGGCGAGCTGGCCGCCGGCGGTGTCGTGGGTGTGCACATGGACCGGCAGGTCGAACTCCCGGCGCAGCGCCGACACCAGCTTCGCCGCGGCCGGGGCGCGCAGCAGGCCCGCCATGTCCTTGACGGCCAGCACATGGGCGCCCGCGTCCACGATCTGCTCGGCGAGGCGCAGGTAGTAGTCCAGGGTGTACAGGCGCTCGGACGGGTCGGACAGGTCGGAGGTGTAGCACAGGGCGACCTCCGCGACGGCGGTGCCGGTCTCCCGTACGGCCTCGATGGCCGGCCGCATCTGGTCGACGTCGTTGAGGGCGTCGAAGATGCGGAAGATGTCGATGCCGGTGGCGGCGGCCTCGTGCACGAAGGCGTCGGTCACCTCGGTCGGGTACGGCGTGTAGCCCACGGTGTTGCGGCCGCGCAGCAGCATCTGGAGACAGAGGTTGGGGACGGCTTCGCGCAGGGCCGCGAGGCGCTCCCAGGGGTCCTCCGCGAGGAAGCGCAGGGCCACGTCGTAGGTGGCGCCGCCCCAGCACTCCAGGGACAGCATCTGGGGCAGGGTGCGGGCCACGACCGGGGCGACGGCGAGCATGTCCTTGGTGCGCACCCGGGTGGCCAGCAGCGACTGGTGGGCGTCGCGGAACGTGGTGTCGGTGACGCCGATGTTCGGCGATCGGCGCAGCCAGCTCGCGAAGCCCTCCGGGCCGAGTTCGGCGAGCTTCTGCCGCGATCCGGCGGGCGGCTCGCCGGCCGGGAGCGCGGGCAGCTTGGTCAGCGGGTCGAGCAGCTCGGGCCGTTCGCCGTGCGGCTTGTTCACGGTGACGTCGGCGAGGTAGGTGAGCAGCTTCGTGCCGCGGTCGGCGGAGTGCCGGGAGGTGAGCAGGTGCGGGCGCTGCTCGATGAACGACGTGGTGACCCGGCCGGCCTGGAAGTCGGGGTCGTCCAGCACGGCTTGCAGGAACGGGATGTTGGTGGCCACGCCGCGGATGCGGAACTCGGCGACGGCACGCCGGGCACGGCCCACCGCGGTGGCGAAGTCCCGGCCCCGGCAGGTGAGCTTGACCAGCATCGAGTCGAAGTGGGCGCTGATCTCCGTACCGGCGTGGGTGGTGCCGCCGTCGAGGCGGATGCCCGAACCGCCCGGCGAGCGGTAGGCGCTGATCTGGCCGGTGTCCGGGCGGAAGCCGTTGGCCGGGTCCTCGGTGGTGATACGGCACTGGAGGGCGGCGCCGCGCAGCGTGACGGTCTCCTGCGCGAGGCCGAGGTCGGCCAGGGTCTGGCCCGCGGCGATGCGCAGCTGGGACTGCACGAGGTCGACGTCGGTGACCTCCTCGGTCACCGTGTGCTCGACCTGGATGCGCGGGTTCATCTCGATGAAGACGTGGTTGCCGTCGCGGTCCAGCAGGAATTCCACGGTGCCGGCGTTGCGGTAGCCGATCTGCCGGGCGAAGCGGACGGCGTCGGCGCAGATGCGGTCGCGCAGCTCCGGGTCGAGGTTGGGCGCGGGCGCCAGCTCGATCACCTTCTGGTGGCGGCGCTGCACCGAGCAGTCCCGCTCGAACAGGTGGATGACGTTGCCCTCGCCGTCGGCGAGGATCTGCACCTCGATGTGGCGGGGCTCGACGACTGCCTTCTCCAGGAAGACGGTGGGGTCGCCGAACGCGGACTCCGCCTCGCGGGACGCGGCCTCGATGGACTCCCGCAGCTGGGCGGGATCCTCGACGCGGCGCATGCCGCGGCCCCCGCCGCCGGCGACCGCCTTGACGAACACGGGGAAGCCGACGTCGTCGGCGGCGCGGACGAGTTCGTCCACGTCGTTGGAGGGCGCCGAGGAACCCAGCACCGGCACACCGGCCTCCCGGGCGGCGGCCACCGCGCGGGCCTTGTTGCCGGTCAACTCCAGGATGTCCGCGCTCGGGCCGACGAAGGTGATGCCCGCTTCCTCGCAGGCGCGGGCCAGATCGGGGTTCTCGGAGAGGAACCCGTAGCCCGGGTACACCGCGTCCGCTCCCGCACGGCGCGCCGCGCGGACGATCTCCTCCACCGAGAGGTAGGCCCGCACCGGGTGGCCCGGCTCGCCGATCTCGTACGCCTCGTCGGCCTTGAGCCGGTGCAGCGAGTTGCGGTCCTCGTGCGGAAAGACGGCGACGGTGCGCGCGCCCAGCTCGTAGCCCGCGCGGAAAGCGCGAATCGCGATCTCGCCACGGTTGGCGACCAGCACCTTGCGGAACATTCTCGATCCCTTCAGCCTGCCGGTTGACGGATCACCCATGGTGTCGGCGGCACACCTCTCACGCTATGTGAGCCGGGCCACTAACGAGGGCCTACGCTGTCCTTGAGCCGCCTGTGGTCCGAGGTGGTGTGAGCGAGGTGCCCTCATGGCCGGCGTGAGTCACCGGGATGCGCGCGCGCACGACGCGATCGACGCGACGCCGGGCCTGCACGCGTCCACCGTGGGACACGCGGGGGTGTTCGAGGACCTGCTGCCGCTCGCCCTGTGGGTGGTCGATTCCGACGGCCGGCTGGTGCAGTGGTCGCTGGCCGCGCAGGACCTGCTCGGTCACACACCGGAGCAGATGCTGGGCCAGGACGCCAAGCGCGTACTCGTACCGGAGGAGAACCACGAGCTGGCCGACCGGGTGGGCCGGACGGTCGGCACGGGTGCGGCGGTGGTCGGACGGCTGCCGGTCCGGCATCGCGACGGGTCGCTCGTCGACATGGAGATGTGGCACTGTCCGATCACGGACGCCCGGGGGCGGACGGGTGTGCTGGCCATCGCGGCGGAGACCTCGGCGGTGGAGCGGATGCGGGACTCGCTGGCCGCGCTGGAAGGGCTGTTCTCGCAGTCCCCGATCGGCCTGGCCATGCTCGGCCCCGACCTGCGTTTCCTCCGGGTCAACGAGGCGTTGGCGCGCATCGACGGGGTGCCGGTCGGCGAGCACGTGGGCAGGCGCGTCACCGACATCGCTCCGCGCGCGGGTGCGCTGGAGGCGGTCATGCGGCGGGTCCTCGACCGGGGTGAGGCGATCGTGGACTTCCGCTACACGGTCCGTCCGGCCGACCCGGAGCGGCGGCGCACCTGGTCCTGCTCCTACGCCCCGCTGCTCGGCGGCGCCGGCCGGCGGGTGGGCGTGATCGCCTCGCTGATCGACGTCACCGAGGGGCAGCGGGCCCACCTGGAGGCGGAGCGGGCACGGCAGCGGCTCGCGCTGCTGGCGGAGGCGGGGACGCAGATGGGGTCCACGCTGGATCTGGCGCAGACGGCCCGGGAGGTGGTCCGCGTGCTGGTCCCCCGGCTCGCGGACTCCGCGGACGTGCAGCTGCTGGAGGAGGCGCTGGCACCGGACGAGACGGCGGCGTCCGCGCACGGCGTGGTCCGGCGGGTCGCCGCCGCCTTCACCGATCCGGCGGCGCCCTCCGACCACCTCACGGACGGCATGACGATGCAGATCCCGCACGGTTCGATGTACGAGCAGGTCATCAGCGCCGGCCGGGCGATGAATCTGTATCTGCGTGACATCGGCCCGCTGATCTCCTCCCCCGGCGCGGACCGGCTGCGCGAGTACCTGCGCGCCCGGGTGGGCTCCGCGCGTATGGTCCCGCTGGTGGCACGGGGCACCGTGCTCGGCGCGGTGGTGGTGACCCGGACCCGGGACCGGGAGCCGTTCGACGAGCAGGACACCCTGCTCATCGACGATCTGGTCGCCCGGGCGGCGCTGAACATCGACAACGCGCGCATGTACGGCCGCGAACGCGACGCGGCGCTCACCCTCCAGCGCAGCCTGATGAACCCCTCCCTGCCCGCCGTCAACGGGCTGGAGATCACCGCGCGCTACCTGCCCGCGGGCGATCACGAGGTCGGCGGTGACTGGTTCGACGCCATCGCCCTGTCGGGCGGCCGGACCGCGCTGGTGATCGGGGACGTGATGGGGCACGGCATCCACGCGGCGGCGGTCATGGGGCAGCTGCGCACCGCCGTACGGACCCTGGCGAGGCGGGACACGCCGCCGGACGAGGTGCTGCCCGCCCTCGACGCCGCCGTGGCGGACCTGGGCGAGAACGAGATGGCCACCTGTCTGTACGCCGTCCACGACCCGACCACCGGCGACTGTCTGATCGCCAGCGCGGGCCACCCGCCGCCCGTGGTGGCCGACGTGCGCGGCACGGTCGCCTTCCTGGACGGCGCCGCGGGGCCGCCGCTGGGCGTGGGCCGGCAGGGCTGCGAGGTGCAGCGGGTGAAGCTGCGGCCCGAGAGTCTCCTGGTGATCTACACCGACGGTCTGATCGAGAACCGCGGCACGGACCTCGACCAGGGCATGCGCCGGCTCGCCCAGGCGCTGCGGCATCCCGGGCGCCCGCTGGACCAGGTCTGCGACGGCCTCCTGGCCCATGTCCTGCCCGAGGTGGCCGACGACGACGTGGCGGTGCTGCTGGCCCGGCCGCGGTGACCTCGGGTGTCGGGCCGTCGGAGGCGTCGCCGGCCGGTCCGGCCCGGCTGCCGCGACCAGGCACGAGAGGAGCGCAGAGCCGATACTGGGAGTCGGCCGCCGCAAGGCCGGTCACGCGTAACGGCATGAGAGTGCCCGGGGCCCCGCGCCACGGGCCGCGAACGGCGCGAGATGGGTGGGCGATGCACGACACATCCCCGACGTCGCTCCATGAGAGCCCGGAGGATCCGTTCTCGGTGCACCGGTCCGCCTCGGCCGCCCTGGACGGCCACGGACGGGTCGTCGCCTGGAGCGAACAGGCCACCAAGCTCCTCGGGCACCGGGCCGACGAGGTGCTGGGCCGCCGGGTGTGCGAGGTCCTGGTGGCGGAGGGGGACGAGGATCTGATCGCCGCGGCCACCACCGAGTGTGTGCGCGAGCGCGGCTGGTTCGGGCTGCTGCCGGTCCTCAACCGGGCGGGCGAACGCGTCCACGTCGGGTTCAGGGCCCGCCGTATGGAACGGCTGGACCACACCGTCGAGTGGCATCTGGTCGGCTCGCTCGCCGAGCACATGGTCCAGTGGGAGATCGACCGCGCCGTACTGGACGGCCTGTTCAGCCGGTCCCCGGTGGGGGTCGTGGTGCTCGGCCCGGATCTGCGGGTGCTGCGCGTCAACCGGGCGATCGCGCGGTTCGGCGGGCTGCCGCCCGAGGCGTACCGCGGGCGCCGCGCCGCCGAGTTCCTGTTCGGGCAGGACGCGGATCTGGCGGAGGACAAGCTCCGGTCGGTGCTGGAGACGGGCCGGCCCGTGATCTTCGCCGAGCAGCCGGCCCGGCTGCTGCACGATCCCGGCAAGGAGCTGGTCATCTCCATCTCGGCGTTCCGGATGCAGGACCCGTCGGGCCGGGTGCTCGGGGTCACCGAGATTGTCGAGGACGTCACCGACCGGCACCGGGCACGCCGGCGGCTCGCGCTGCTCAACGAGGCCGGGACCAGGATCGGGACGACCCTGGACGTAGCGACCACGGCGCGCGAGCTGGCCGAGGTGGCGGTGCCCGAGCTCGCCGACGCCGTCTCGGTGGATCTGCTGGAGCCCGTGCCCTGCGGGGAGGAACCGGCGCCCGACTCCATGGGTCCGCTGCGCAGGATGGCGGTCCGCAGCATCCGGCCCGCGTCGATGAGGGTGATGCGTCCCGAGGGCCGGCTGTTCGCCTTCCCCGCGCGGACCGCGCCCGCCCGCTGTCTGGCCGACCGGCGTCCGATCCTGCTGCCCGCGCTGGAGGACAGCGCCGCGTGGTTCGCCGCCGAACCCGAACGGGCCGAGAAGGCGCTGGCCATGGGCGTCCACTCGCTGATCGCGGTGCCGCTCGCCGCGCGCGGTGTGGTCCTGGGCGTGGTCTGTCTGTGGCGCTCGAAGACGGCGGAGCCGTTCGAGGAGGACGACCTCACCCTGGCGGTGGAGTTCGCCGCCAGAGCCGCCGTCTGTATCGACAACGCCCGCCGCTACACCCAGCAGCACCAGGCCGCGGAAGCCCTCCAGCGCAGCCTGCTGCCGAGCGAGGTGCCCGAGCACCCGGCGGTGGAGACGGCCCACCGCTACCTGCCCGCGCGGGCCTCCACCGGCGTCGGCGGCGACTGGTTCGACGTCATCCCGCTGTCGGGGCTGCGGGTCGCCCTCGTGGTCGGCGACGTCGTCGGCCACGGAATGCACGCCTCGGCGACCATGGGCCGGCTGCGGGCCGCCGTGCGCACCCTGGCCCACCTCGACCTGGCCCCGGACGAGGTCCTCGCCCGCCTCGACGACCTGGTGGACCAGCTGGCCACCGAACAGCAGGTGGCCGGGGCGAGCGCACCGCAGATCGTGGGCGCGACCTGCCTGTACGCGATCTACGACCCTGTCTCCCGGCACTGCGCGATGGCACGCGCGGGTCACCCGCCGCCGACGGTGCTGGGGCCGGACGGCCGGGTGCGCCCGGTCGACCTGCCCGCGGGACCGCCGCTGGGTCTGGGCGGCCTGCCGTTCGAGTCGGCCGAGCTCGAACTGGCCGAGGGCAGCGTGATCGCCCTGTACAGCGACGGCCTCCTGCTGGCCGACGACCGCGACATCGACCAGGGCCTCGACCTGCTGCACGGCACGCTGGCCGGGGCCGCGGCCAGACCGCTGAAGCACACATGCAAGGCGGTGGAGGACGCGATGCTCCCCGACCGTCCCGCCGACGACGTGACACTGCTGCTGGGCCGCACCCGGGTGCTGGCGGCTCAGGACGTGGCCACCTGGGAGCTGGCGGCCGATCCGACCGTGGCCGGCCGGGCCCGGACGCTGGTGAGCGAGCGGCTGACCGAGTGGGGGCTCGACGAACTCGCCTTCACCACCGAGCTGATCGTCAGCGAACTGGTCACCAACGCCTACCGGTACGCCGGCGGCCCCGTCGTGCTGCGGCTGATCCGCGACGGCAATCTCATCTGCGAGGTCTCCGACTCCAGCAGCACCTCGCCCCATCTGCGGCAGGCCCGCAGTACCGACGAGGGCGGGCGCGGTCTGTTCCTGGTGGCCCAGCTGTCCGAGCGCTGGGGCACGCGCTACGGCCGCAACAGGAAGACCATCTGGGCCGAGCAGCCGCTGTCGCCCGATCAGGCGGATCCCGGGAGTTGAGCGCCGGCGCCGGACGTCAGTCCGCCGGCACCTCGGCCGGCAGACCGAGGGCCGTGGAGATGTGCCGCCAGATCGCGGCCAGTGCCGTGTCGAGGGTGACCGTCGGGTCGCGCAGCATCAGCCGGATGCCGTAGCCGTCGCTGAGCGAGAGCACGAGGGTGCTGAGGTCGTCGACGTCGGTGGCGGTGAACTCGCCGGAGGCGATGCCGCGCCGGATCGCGTCGGACACCCAGCCGTGCAGCTGGGCGTACAGGTCCACGGCGAAGACGCGGGTCGTCTCGTCGCGCAGCGCCCGCACCCACAGTTCCTGCCACAGCCGCCAGTCCTGGTGCAGTTCGGGGTCGGTGGGCAGCAGGTTGCGCACGATGCGGGCCAGGATGACCGCCGCCGGCGCGGTTCCCGCGTCCCGATCGACGTCGAGGGCCGTGTTGGCGAAGGAGTGGGTCATCGCCTCGGTGAACAGCTTCTCGCGCGTGTCGAAGTGGTAGTGCAGCAGCGCCGTCGACACCCCGGCCCGCTCGGCGACCATGCGCATGCGGATCTTCTCGAAGCCGATGTCGGCGATGACCTCGCACGCGGCGGTCAGGATGCGCTCGCGTGTGTCGGCCGTGCGCACCTTGGTGGACACCCGGCGGCTCCCCTCGTTCGCTGGTCGTGGGCCATGACCATCTTCTCTCACGGCCGCCCCGCCGGAACCGGTGCGGCAGGACGCGGTTCCTCGTCGTAGGCGTGGAATCCCCGCCCGGACTTGCGCCCCAGCAGTCCGGCCTCGACCATCCGGGACAGCAGCGGGGGCGGCGAGTACTGGGGTTCGCGGAACTCGGCGTACAGCGACTCGGCGATGGCGCGTGTGGTGTCCAGGCCTATGAGGTCCGTCAGGGCCAGCGGGCCGAGCGGGTGCGCGCAGCCGAGGACCATGCCGCGGTCGACGTCCTCGACGGTCGCGCTGCCCGACTCCACCATGCGGATGGCGGCCAGGAGATAGGGCACGAGCAGCGCGTTGACGACGAACCCGGCCTTGTCCCTGGTCCGTACGACCTCCTTGCCGAGGGTGCCGGTCACGAACTCCTCGGCCCGTTCGGCGGTGGTGTGCGAGGTGAGCAGCGACGGCACGAGTTCGACGAGCCGCAGCACCGGTACGGGGTTGAAGAAGTGCACGCCGACGACCTGCTCGGGGCGGGAGGTCGCGGCGGCGAGCCGGATGACCGGGATGGAGGAGGTGTTGGTCGCGAGGACGGCGTGCTCCCCGGTGAGCACGGAGTCGAGGCGGGTGAAGACGTCGACCTTGAGGGCCTCGTCCTCGGCGACCGCTTCCACGACCAGGTCGTGGTCGTGCAGCGCTTCGAGCCCATGGACGACGGTGATCAGGGCCGTGGCGGCCTCCCGTCGTTCGTCGCTCAACCTGCCGTGTGCGGCGGCCCGGTCGAGCGAGCGGGTGATGCGGAGGCGGCCGGCCCGGGCCGCCTCCGCGTCGCGCTCCACGACCGTGACCGGTACGTCGGCCCGTGCGCAGACCTCGGCGATGCCGGCGCCCATCAGCCCGCAGCCGACGACTCCCACGCGCTTGATGTCGGTCATCCGTCTCCCTCTCTCGGGGTCCGCGGTGGTACGGGTCAGGAGGTGGGCAGGTCCAGGACCCCTGAGCCGCGCTTGACGAGTTCGTTGGCGATGATCAGCCGCTGGATCTCGGAGGTGCCCTCCCAGATCCGGTCGACGCGCAGCTCGCGGTAGAGCCGCTCGACGGCGTACGCGCGGTCGTAGCCGCGGCCGCCGTGGATCTGGAGGCACCGGTCGACCACGCGCCCCGACGCCTCGCTCGCCGAGAGCTTGGCGATGGCCGCCTTGGCGTGCAGCGTCTTGCGGTCCTCTGCGCGGGAGTGGTCGATCTCCCAGGCGACCTGATGGGTGTAGGCGCGGTTGACGGCGATGTCCACGGCGCAGTCGGCCAGCATGCCCTGGATCAGCTGGTACGAGGAGATCGGCGCCCCGAACTGCTCGCGCTCCACCGCCCAGTCCCGGGAGAGTTCCAGCGCGCGTTCGGCGGCACCGGTGGTGCGGGCGGCGATCATCAGGCGTTCCTCGGTGAACCAGGAGCGGGTGATGTCGTAGCCCTCGCCGATGCCGCCGAGCACGGCGTCCTCGTCGACCTGGACGTCGGTGAAGGTGAACTCGGGGTGCTCGTACACGAAGGTGTGCATGAAGCGCGGGACCCGCGTCATCTCTATGCCGGGGGTGTCCTTGTCGACGAGGAAGAGGGTGGGTGCGCGCTCCGGGCCGGCCGCCGCGAGCACGATCATGAAGTCGGCGTGGTCGCCTACCGTCACGAACCACTTCTCGCCGTTGAGCACCCAGCCCCGGTCGTTCTTCGTGGCGGTGGTGGCGAGGTTCTGCGGGTCGGAGCCGGCGCCGCGCTCGGTGACGGCGTAGCAGTCCCGCCGCTCGCCCTTGATCACGGGCACGAGGAACCGCTCGCGCTGCTCGGGGGTGCAGAACCGCAGCGCGTTGGCGGGCCGCCAGACCATGTCCCACA
The DNA here is from genome assembly GCF_044759995.1 of Streptomyces sp. NPDC098781. Lineage (NCBI taxonomy): Bacteria > Bacillati > Actinomycetota > Actinomycetes > Kitasatosporales > Streptomycetaceae > Streptomyces > Streptomyces sp. NPDC098781. Next base: position 777,314 of record NZ_JBIWAK010000001.1, on the reverse strand, counting down.
GGGCGCCGGTGAGCCGCCCCAACTCCTCCTGCACGGTGACCTGTTCGGCGATGGTGAGTCCGGCGCCGCCCCACTCGGCGGGCATGTTGACGGCCTGGAGTCCGGCGTCGAGAACGGCGTCACGGACCTTGGCGTGGGCGTCGGCGGGCAGGCCGTTGTCCTCCTCGCACTGGGTCTCGTAGCCGGCGATGAAGTCGGTGAGGGCGCGGGCCTCGGCCTTGAGCTGGGCCTGGCGCGGGGTGAGGCGGAAGTCCATGGAAGTCCTCGCTGTGTTCGGAAGGGAAGGTCAGTGCGTGGGCAGGGCGAGGGCGCGGGTGCCCCGCTTGATGAGCTCGTTGGCGATGATCAGCCGCTGGATCTCGGAGGTGCCCTCCCAGATCCGGTCGACGCGCAGCTCGCGGTACATGCGCTCGACGGGGTAGGTGCGGTCGTAGCCCCGGCCGCCGAAGATCTGGAGACACCGGTCGGCGACCCGGCCGGCGGCCTCGCTGGCGGCGAGCTTGGCGGTGGAGGCCTTGGCGTGCAGGGTCTTGCGGTCGGTGCCGGGCTGGTCGGCCTCCCAGGCGACCTGGTGGGTGTAGGCGCGGTTGACGGCGATGTCCACGGCGCAGTCGGCGAGCATGCCCTGGATCAGCTGGTACGAGGCGATGGGTGCCCCGAACTGCTCGCGCTCCACGGCCCAGTCACGGGCGAGCCGGAGGGCGCGCTCGGCGGCGCCGACCGTACGGGCCGCGATCATCAGGCGTTCGTCGGTGAACCATTCCTTGGTCAGCTCGTAGCCCTTGCCGACGCCGCCGAGCACGTCCTCGTCGGCGACGAAGACGTCGGTGAAGGTGAACTCGGGGTGCCCGTTGACCGCGGAGTGCATGAAGTGCGGCAGCCGCGTCATTCGCACGCCGGGCGCGGCCTTGTCGACGAAGAACAGCGTGGGCAGCCGCTCCGGTCCGGCGTCCGCCTGCACCAGCAGGAAGTCGGCGATGTCGCCGCAGGTGACGAACCACTTCTCGCCGTTGAGCAGCCAGCCCCCGTCGGTGCGGGTGGCCGTGGAGGTGCCGGAGGACGGGTCGGAGCCGGCGCCCGGCTCGGTGACGGCGAAGGCGTCGAACTTCTCGGCGCGGATCACCGGCAGCAGATACTTCTCGCGCTGGCGCTCGTCGCCGTACGCGAGGACGTTGGCGGGCCGCCAGGGAATGTCCCAAAGGCAGTTGGTGACCTTGCCGAACTCCTCCTCGACGATGACCTGGTCGAGCAGGCTGAGCCCGGCGCCGCCCCATTCGGCGGGCATGTTGATGGCGTAGACGCCGGCGTCCATCGCGGCCCGGGTGAGCTCGGTGACGAGTTCCTGCGGCAGGGGTCCGCCGGCCTGCTCGGACTGGTCCTCGTACCGCATGAGCAGCCGGGCGTATTCGGCGGCGCGACGCTTCAGGTCGGCCTGCTCGGGGGTGTAGCGCATGTCCATGGGGACCTCTTCCGGTCGGGCGGGTACGGCTCGGTCAGGCGAGTACGGCGCGGGAGTCGAGGGCGAGGACCCCGTCGGGCCGTACCAGAAGGGGGTTGACCTCGATCTCGGCGATCTCGGGGTGGGCGGCGGCGAATGCCGTGATCGTCTCGATGGCGGCCGCGGCCGCGTGGACGTCGACGGGCGGGCGTCCGCGCACCCCGTCGAGCAGGGCGGCGGTGCGCAGTCCGCGCAGCAGGTGCAGGGCGCGGTCGGCGGGTACCGGGGCGAGGGTGAAGGCGATGTCGCGCAGGGCCTCCGCGAGCACTCCGCCGAGGCCCACCATGGCGACCGGGCCGAACCGGGGGTCCCGGTTGACGCCGACGATCAGCTCGATGCCGTCCGTGAGGTCCGCCATGGCCTCCACGGAGTAGGCGCAGGCGCCGAGCCGGGCGTGCATCTCGCGGAAGGCGGCGAGCAGTTCGCCGGGACCGGCGAGGCCGAGGGCCACTCCCCCGGCGTCGGACTTGTGCAGCAGGTGCAGGGCCTTGAGGACGTAGGGCCCGCTGAACTCGGCCGCGGCGGCGAGGAGTTCGGTCTCGTCGTGGATCTCCCGGGCGGTGGGGAAGGCGAGTCCGGCCGCTTCGAGGGCTCGCCGGGTCTCCAGGTACCCGCTCTCGCGCAAGGGGGGTGCGGGGCGGGGAAGGGGGGCCACGCCGGTGTTCCAGGGGCGCGGTGCGGTGGCGGCGAGTGCGCGGGCGGCGTCCTCGGTGGCGCCGAAGACCGGCACCCCGGCGGCGGCGAGGGTGCGGCAGCTCGGCGATTCGGGATACATCGACTGCACCACGAGGGGTTTGGCGGTGGCGCGGTGCCGGGCGGCGATGAGGCGGGCCGCGGCCTGCTCCCCCTCCGCGAGTGCCGTACCGCCGCCCCCGAGCCCGCCCTCCGAGGCGGCGTACCCGCCGAAGTAGCCGGTCATCAGCACGGCGTCGACCTCCTCGGCGGCCAGCAGCGTCTCGACGGTCGCCGCGTAGGAGCCGGGGTCCTGCTCGCCCATCCCTGCGAGGTCCACCGGGTTGGCCAGGGCCGACTGGTCCCAGAGGGCCTCCCGCAGCAGCCGCCGCGTGGGCTCCCGGAGTTCGGGCACGGCGAGCCCGGTCGTCTCCACCGCGTCGGCGGCTATGACACCGTGGCCTCCGCCGTCCGTGAGGACCGCGACCCGGTGGTCCGCCGCCCGGCGTCCGCCGGTGGACGCGGCGAGGACGACGGTGAGTTCGCGCGGGGTGGCGACCAGTTCCACCCCGGCGTCGCTGCACGCGGCGGCCACGACGTCGGACGAGGTGGTCAGCGCCCCGGTGTGCGACTGGGCGCTGCGCGCGGAGGCGTCCCCGCGCCCGGCGGTGAGCAGCACCACGGGCTTGCCGGCGGCCGCGGCGGCCTCGGCGAAGGCCCGCCCGTCGCCGAAGTCCTCGGCGTAGACCGCGATGGCCCGGGTGCCCTCGTGCCGGGCGCAGTCGGCGAGCAGGTCGACGAGGGTGACGTCGGCCTGGTTGCCGAGCGAGACGAACCGGGAGAAGCCGAGGCCGTGCGGGCGGAAGCGGAGCTGGAGTTCGAGGGCGAGGTTGCCGCTCTGGCTCAGCAGCGCGATGCCGCCGGGGGTGAAGGTGTCGGACGCCAGGTGGAGCTCGGTGGTGTTGTCGGCCAGTCCCAGGCAGTTGGGGCCGACCATCACGGCGCCGGCGGCCCGCACCCGTTCGGCGACGGCGTCCTGCCGGGCCCGGCCCGCGTCGCCGGTCTCGGCGAATCCGGCGGTGATCGCGACGATGGCCCGCGCCCCGCACCGCAGCGCCTCGTCGACGGCGTCCTCGAACCCGGCGGCGGGCACGGAGACCACCGCCAGGTCGACGGGCTCGCCGATCGCGCTCAGGCTGGGCGCGGCGGTGCGGCCGAGCACGGTGCCGCCACGGCGGTTGACGAGGTGGACGGGGCGGCGGCCGTCCGCGCGGACCGCCTGGGCCGCGATGGCGTGCCCGTACTTGGCGGGGTCGTCGCTGGCTCCGACGACGGCGACGGAGACGGGGTCGAAGAGCGCCGAGAGGTCGCGTCCCATGTCACTTCACCAGCCGCAGCGCGGAGTTGGGGCAGGCGGCGACGGCGGCCTCGGCGGCCTCCTCGCCACCCGGCGGCACCTCGGCCGAGCGCAGCTGCGCGTAGCCCCACTCGTCGAGGTCGATCAGGTGGGGCGCGGGTTCCTGGCAGAGGCCGTAGCCCTGGCAGCGGGTGGAGTCCAGCAGGAGTTTCATGGTGCGGTCCTTTCGGTACGGCGGGTTCGGGCACGCGTCTCGTCAGGGCGGCGGGCGCTCGTCGGGGGGCGGGACCGGGGTCAGGGCACCGGCAGCACGAACCGGCGTCCGTCCTCGGTGATCGCGCGTGAACAGGCGGGGCAGGCGGACCCGCGGTGTTCGTCGACGCGGTCGCGGAAGTGGGCGAGGAGGCCGGCGCCGACCCGGGCGGCGGCGTCGAGCAGCCCGCAGGCACCGCGTCCGGGCAACTGCTGCGACCAGCGGTGCAGCTTCTGGACCGTGTCCTCGGTCGCCTCGCCGCCGGCGACCGCCGCGAGGGCCTTGGCCATGGCCCCGGTGCCGGAGAGGCACACCCCGCACTGGCGGGCGCTCTGCGCCGCGAGGTAGGCGGCTGCCTCCACGGCCACGGCGACCGGGCAGTCCCCGGGGCCCAGGAAGTGCAGCGCGCCGCAGCCGAGGGCCCCGCCGGCCGCGTTCAGGCCGTCGTGGTCGAGCGGAAGATCGGTCCAGCCCGCGCCGTACAGTCCGCCGAACAGACCGCCCAGCAGCACCGCTTCGGCCCTTCCGTGCCCGCACAGGTCGGCGAGCACCTTCAGATGGGTACCGGCGGGCACTTCGACCAGGGCGCCTTCCGAACCCGGTCCGGACAGGCTCACCAGGTGGGTCCCGGCCACCGCGGCGACCTCGTGCGGCCGTGCGTACATGGCCGCGATGCGGGCCAGCGTCTCCACGTTGGCGACCGCGGTGGGCGCGCCGCCGACTCCGCTCTCGAAGGGACGCGGGGGCTTCGCCGTGGGCAGCGCCGGGCCGCCGTCGATCCGTCGTACGACCGCGGTCTCCTCCCCCGCGACATAGGTGTGCTCCGTGCTGACGACGTCGATGCGGAGCTCCGGGGCGGACTCGGCAAGGGCCCGTCGTACGGCCCGCTCGGCGGGGGCGTCGGAGAGGTACACGATGCCCCGCTCGGCTCCGGCGACGGCCGCGGCCAGCCGCAGTCCGTCGAGGACCAGGTGCGGACGGTGCCGCAGCAGCCAGCGGTCCTTCACGGAGCCGGGCTCGCCCTCCTCGCCGTTGGCGACGACCACCCGCGGGCCCGGTGCGGCACGGACGGCCCGCAGCTTGACCGCGGTCGGGAAGCCGGCGCCACCGCGTCCGCGCAGGCCCGAGGCGGTGATCAGGTCGAGCAGGCGGTCGGGCGGGATCAGCGGCGCGTAGCCGCCCCCCGCCAGGTACGTGTCGACGTCCTCGGCCCAGCCCCGCCACGGGACGAGCAGGCCCGCCCGGCCCTCGGGGAGAAGGCAGTACACGCCGGTCATACGGTGCTCCTGGGCTCGGCGTGGCCGTAGCGCGCGGGGCCGGGGCGCGACCTCAGGTGTGCCAGCGCCCGCTCCAGGTCCCGTCGCTGTGCGCGGGTGCGCTCGTAGCCCGCCCCGGGCAGGCCGATCAGCATGCGGTGGTGGTCGAGGACGACCTCGCCGGCCAGCAGCGCCGCCCCCGCGTCGTCGCCGCGGGAGCCCGCCGCCTCGACGACCAGGTCGGTGACCTCGCGCAGGTAGCGCAGCCAGCCGCGCTGGGTGCCGCGCAGCACCAGCCGCTCGACGCGGTGCCGCTCGGCGGCGACGAGGGCCGACGGCGGGCGGCCGGGCGCCGGGGACCGCAGGGCGGCCACCGCGGCGGGCAGCTCCTGTTCGGGCTCCGGCGTGAGGCCGAGCCAGACGAGACTGCGGCGAGTGCTCATGCGTGCCTCCGGGGTCGCTCCGTCCCCGGGTGGTCCCGGAACGGGGGTGGCGCGGCCATGCCGTGGAAGGGGGCTGCTCCGGTGCCGTGACGCGAGGCGCGGGGAGCTGTGGCGGGTGTCCGGAGCCGGACCCCGACGTGGCGCGGACCTGGGGCCCGCGGGCTTGCGGAGGGCACCTGGGCATCCCTCCACGGGCCAGGTCGATCCGCCTGCCAGGAGACTAACTAACTAATTAGTCAGCCCACAAGTCTTGACTTGCCCGCAGGGCGGTCCCAGTCTGACTAACCAATCAGTCAGTCGGATCGCGGCAGGTCCGAAAGTCGGACGTGCCCCTGTTCCCGGCGCATCCCTCACCGCCCATCGCCGCCGCAGCGGCGCGGAGGAGGACCCCATGAACCCCTCGACCACCCAGGCAGCCGCTGTCACTCCCGCTGCCCCGCCGGTGCCGCCCCCCGAGCACCCCGGCGAAGCGCTGCCGGCGCGCTACTACACCGATCCGGCCGTCGCGAAGGCCGAGACGGACCGCATCTTCGCCAAGTCCTGGCAGCTCGCCTGCCACGAGTCCGACCTCCCCGGCCCCGGCGCCCGCCTGACCGCGACCGTCGCCGGCCGGGAAGTGCTGGTCGTACGGACCGAGGACGGCACGCTCGCCGCCCACCTCAACGTCTGCCGGCACCGCGGCACCCGTCTGGTCACCGACCCGGAGCCTTCGGGCAAGGCGATCCGCTGCCCGTACCACGGCTGGACCTACAAGCTGGACGGCCGTCTGGTCGGTGCCCCCGAGGCGCGCAGGATCCCCTGCCTGGACAAACCGAAGCTCGGCCTGCACGCGGTCAACGTGGAGTCGTTCCTCGGCTTCGTCTTCGTCAACCTGGACATGGAGGCGACCCCGCTCGCCGAGAGCTGCGCCGGGCTCGCCGAGGCCGTGGGCCGCTACGCCGGACCCGGTCTGGTGCCCGTCGGCAAGCACCGCATCCACGACCTGGCCGGCGGCGAGGAGCAGAACGCCAACTGGAAGGTCATCGTCGACAACTACCTGGAGGGCTACCACGTCCCGGTGGCCCACCCCTCGCTGATGCGACTGCTCGACTACGCGGCGTACACGGTGGACGTGCAGGAGAACTACGTACTGTTCGAGTCGCCGCTGCGCGACAAGCCCTCCTCCAACTGGACCGAGCGGCTCTACCAGCGACTGGCGACCCCGATGCCCGGCCTGGTCGAGGCCGACCGGCGGGTCTGGCGGTACGCCGTGATCTACCCCAACACGCTCATCGACTTCTACCCTGACCACGTGCTCGCGTGGACCGCCCTGCCCACCGCCCAGGACCGGGCGGCGATCCCCGGCGCCTTCTACACGAAGCTCGGCGAGGGCCTGCGCACCCGGCTGGCCCGGCGGCTGAACATCCACATCGGCTGGGTCACCAACGACGAGGACGCCGAGCTGGTGGAGCGGGTCCAGACCGGGATGCGGACGCCCGGTTTCGAGCCGGGCCCGCTGTCGCAGCGCGAGGCCGCCGTCGGCTGGTTCGCCGGACGGGTCAGGGACGACCTGGAGGGTGACGCACGGTGACGCCTCCGTCGACCTCGCCGGCGCGCACCCCCGTGCGTCCGCCGTCGGTCTCCGTCTTACCGCGCGACCTCTGATCCGCGCACGCACCTCCCCAGACCGGTCTTCACTACGGAATCAGGGCCTGAAGTGAGCCGACCAGCCGGTCCCGCCCTGGAGTTGTGCCGTTCCTCGACGGAGAGGACGTTCCATGTCCCCCGAGGTACCACCGCCGACCCGACGCGCCATGCTGAGAGCGGGTGCCTGCGGCCTGCTGGGCGCCGCGGCCGGCGGCTGCGGGTTCATGCCCGCCAAGAAACCCGGCGGCGAGCAACTCGCCCCGGTCGAGGCGCGCGTCGACGGCGATCTCGTCTACTTCAACTGGGCCGACTTCGTCGACCCGGCCGTGTTCAAGGGCTTCGAGAAGGAGTACGGCGTCAAGGTCGTCCAGTCGAACTTCGACTCGATGGAGGGCATGGTCGCCAAGCTCAACGCCGGCAACCGCTACGACATCATCTTCCCCACGGCCAAATGGGCCCAGCGGCTGGTCCGAGGCGGTCGGCTGCGCCGTATCGACCACGCCCAACTCACCAACGGCCACGCGGTGTTCGGTTCCCACGCCTACTTCGCCGACCCGTGGTACGACCCCGGATCCGCGCACACCGTGCCGTTCACGGCGTACAAGACCGGCATCGGCTGGCGGCGCGACCGGATCGGCGAACTCAGCGACTCCTGGCGGGACCTGTGGAGCGAGCGGGCCAAGGGCAAGGTCTTCCTGCTGGACGACCGCGACGAGGTGCTCGGCATGGGCGCCCTCTCGCTCGGCCTTGACGTCAGCACCGGTGACACCGGTGACCTCGACCGGATCACCTCGTTGCTGGGCACCCTGCGTCCGCGGCTGCGCGGCTTCTCCAGCGACAGCTACAACAACCTCCTCAACGGCAACGCGCTGATCCAGCAGGCGTGGAGCGGCGACATGGCCGCGATGCTCAACCAGGCCGAGGATCCGTCCGTGTTCGGGTTCGAGGCGCCCAAGGAGGGCACGCCGATCAACTCCGACTGCTACGCCATCCCCTGGAACGCGCCCCATCCCGGCACCGCGATGCTGTTCATCGACTACATGCTGCGGCCGGAGAACGTGAAGAAGAACATCGAGTACATCGGCTACCCGATGCCGGTCGCGGGCTCCGAGCAGATCTACGCCGATCTGGTGAAGCCCTTCCCCGAGTGCCTGGTCACCCAGGACGACCTCAAGGCCGACGTGTTCTTCCGCAACGCCGGCCGCGCGGCGGAGGAAGCCCGCGACATCGCCTGGACCCATGTGAAGGCGGGCTGAGACATGGCACTGCTCCGCCCCTCCTCGCGCAACCGGCGCCGCGACACCGGTGGAAACCGGATCTGGCTGTGGTTCATGCTGCCGGGCACCCTGTGGATGACCGGCTTCCTGATCGCCTCGCTCGCCCTCGTCGCCGTCCTCGCGGTCGGCACTACCGACGAACTCGGCAACCCCCGCTTCGGCTTCGACCTGGCCGGCGTACGCGCGCTTGCCGACCCCGCCTACACCGAGGTCCTCGCCCGCTCCCTCGGCTACGCCCTGCTGACCTGCCTGATCTGTCTGCTGATCGCCTATCCGGTGGCGTACACGATCGCCCTGCACGGCGGGCGGTACAAGCACGCCCTGATCGCCGCGATCGTGGTCCCGTTCTTCGCCAACTACCTGGTGCGGATGTACGGCTGGTCGGTGGTCCTGTCCGACGACGGGCCGGTGCTGCGCACCCTGCGCGCGGTCGGCCTCGCGGACGCGGGCACGAAGATCCTCAACAGCGGCTTCGGCGTCGTCGCGGGACTGGTCTACGGCTTCGTCGTCTTCATGATCATCCCGCTGTACGCGGCCCTGGAACGGCTCGACGTTTCCCTCATCGAGGCCGGCCGAGACCTGTACGGCGGCCCGGTCCGCACGTTCTTCTTCGTCACCCTGCCCGCCACCCGGCAGGGCGCGGCGGCCGGACTCGTCCTGGTCTTCCTGCCCGCGATGGGCGACTTCGTCAGCGCGCAGCTCATGGGAGGCCCGGACCAGATCATGATCGGCAACCTCATCCAGGACAAGTTCTTCCAGGGCCAGAACTGGCCGCTCGGATCCGCGCTCACCATGCTGCTGATGCTGGTCCTGCTGATCGGGATGCTCGGCTATCTGCGGCGCACCCGCAAGGACGAGGCGGAGGCCCTGCGATGACACTGGTCAGCACCCCCTCCACCACCGCTCCGGCCCATGAATCCGTCCGGACGCGGAAGCGCCGGCGCCCTCACCGCAGGCCCCGCGTCCTCGTCGCGGTCACCTGCCTGTTCTTCGCGCTGCTCTACCTGCCCATCGCGGTCGTGGCGCTGTTCTCCTTCAACTCCCAGAAGTCCCTGACCGTGTTCGACGGGTTCAGCCTGCGCTGGTACCGCGCCTTCGCCCACGACGACGTCCTGATCGCCTCCTTGGGCACCAGCCTGCGGATCTCCCTGGTGGCGATGGCCGGTTCGGTGCTGCTCGGGGTGGCGCTCGCGCTCGGTCTGGTCCGCTGCCGCACCCGGCTCGGCTCCCTGGCCGGGCTGATCATGCTGGTCCCGCTGATCACACCGGAGATCGTCACGGGCGTGGCGTCGATGCTGCTGTTCAAGGGGCTGGGTGTGCCCCTGTCCACCGGCACCGTGATGCTCGCGGAGATCACCTTCTCGATCTCGTACGTCACGGTCGTCCTCCGTTCCCGGGTCGCCGCGCTGAACCCGGAGGTGGAGGAGGCCGCGATGGATCTCGGCGCCACCCGCTGGCAGGCGGTGCGGCTGGTGACCCTGCCGGCGCTGCTGCCCGCTGTGCTCGCCTCCGCCGTACTGATCTTCGCGCTGGTCTTCGACGACTTCGTGCTCGCCTACTTCACCACCGGCGTCGACCCGCAGCCCCTGTCGGTGCGGATCTACTCGGCGATCCGCTTCGGGGTGCAGCCCACCATCAACGCCGTCGGGACGCTGATGCTCGCGGGATCCATCGCCCTGATCGCCCTGGCCCTGTTCATCCCGCGCCTCTTCGGCCGTCGCGGCGGCCTCGACATCCTCTCCGGGGAGTGACTTCCATGGACGCGACCCCCGCCGTCCGGCTCGACGCCGTCTCCAAGCAGTTCGCCGACTCCTACGCCGTGCACCGCCTCGACCTCGACATCGAGGCCGGCCACTTCTTCTCCCTGCTGGGCCCGTCCGGCTGCGGCAAGACCACCACGCTGCGCATGATCGGCGGGTTCAGCGACCCCACCGAGGGCGCGGTGCTGCTGGCCGGCGAGGACGTGACCGACCTGCCGCCGAACAAGCGCAACGTCAACACGGTCTTCCAGAGCTACGCCCTCTTCGACCACCTGAGCATCGCCGACAATGTCGGCTTCGGCCTCAAGCGCAGAGGCGTCGCCAAGGCCGAGATACGGCAACGGGTCGGCGAGATGCTGGAGCTGGTCCAGCTCGCCGGGCTCGCCGACCGGGGTCCCCGTACGCTCTCCGGCGGCCAGCGTCAGCGCGTCGCCCTCGCCCGCGCGCTGGTCAACCGGCCGGCCGTGCTGCTGCTCGACGAACCGCTCGCCGCGCTCGACCTGAGACTGCGCCGCCAGATGCAGGTGGAGCTGAAGCAGATCCAGCGCGAGGTCGGCATCACCTTCGTGTTCGTCACCCACGACCAGGACGAGGCGCTGACCATGTCCGACCGGATCGCGGTGATGAACGAGGGGCACATCGAGCAGTGCGGCACCCCCGAGGACATCTACGAGCACCCCGCCACCCGGTTCGTCGCCTCCTTCATGGGCACCTCCAACCTGATGACCGGCACCTACCGGGGTGGTGAGGTGGCCCTGGAGAAGGGTGGGCCCGCCCTGCCCGTCGGCGCGCGCTCCGAGATCGCGGACGGCACCGCCGTGAGCGTGTCGGTGCGCCCCGAGAAGATCTGGCTGTCCGACTTCGAACCGGGCATGTCGATGCTGAGCGGGGTGATCCGCGAGACCGTCTACAGCGGCCCGACGACGACCTATCTGATCGAACTCGCCCCGGGCGTCACGCTGTCGGTGCTGGAGCAGAACACGGCCCGCGCCCGCATGGAGGACCGCTGGAGCGGCGGCGAGACGGTGGAGTTCGGGTGGCGGCCCGAGCACTGCCTGGTCCTGGCCTGACCCACCCGCGACGAAAGCGAAACCCATGCATCACGACGTGATCGTGCTCGGCGCCGGTCTCGCCGGGCTGAGTGCCGCCCGGGACCTGGCCGCCGCCGGCACCGACGTGCTGGTCCTGGAGGCCCGGGACCGCGTCGGCGGCCGGGTCGAGCAGACCCGCACACCCGACGGCCGTACCGTCCAGCTGGGCGGCGAGGTGGTCGGCCACGGGCACACCGCCTATCTGCGACTCGCCAAGGAACTCGGCCTCGAACTGATCCCCAGCTACGTCGACGAACCCGGCCGCATCACGCGTGCCACCCCGGACGGGCTCTCGGCCGGCGACCCGCCGCACTGGTTCGGACCCGGTGACGCGGCCCTGCACGAGCGCCTGGGCGCCGAGTTCACCGCCCTCGCCGCCTCCGTCGACCCCGACGACCCCTGGTCGCATCCGGACGCGACCGCCCTGGACCGGCTGTCCGTCGCCGGCTGGCTGCGCTCCCGGCAGGCCTCCCCCGCCGTGGTACGCCTGTGGGAGATCGGCCAACTCGCCCTGGCGGGCGGCTCCTACGAGCGGACCTCGCTGCTGGCGGCGCTGCGCAAGAGCGCGGCCGTGCCCGGCTCCGGCAGGGGCGACTACGACTACGAGGACTGGGAGGGGCTGCGGCTCGCGGAGGGCTCGGCGACCCTCGCCGAGGTGCTGGGCCGGGTGCTGGGGCCGCGTATCCGGCTCGGTTCGCCCGTGGCCGCGCTGGACATCCGCCCCGGCCGCTGTGCCGTACGCCTGGCCACGGGTGAGGTCGTCACCGCCGACGCGGTGGTGAGCGCCCTGCCCGTCGGACCGCTGCGGTCGGTCGCCGTCGGCGGTGTCAGCGAGGCACGGCTCGCCTCCCTGCACCGGCAACGACAGGCGACGGCGGCGAAGTTCGCCGCGGTGTACGACCGTCCGTTCTGGCGGGACGCCGGCCTCAACGGGCTGTCCGAGGCGGAGGGGGTGCTGGGCAGCACCTGGCCGCAGAACGAGGGCGTCCTGTCGGCCCTGGTCCCGCCCGAGCGCTACGGCGTCCTGCTCGGCATCCCGCCCCAGCTGCGCACCCCCGAACTGCTCGCCGAGGTGGCCGGCATGTTCGGCGACGAGGCGCTGCGGCCGAGCTCCTGCCATCTGCGGCTGTGGGGCACCGACCCGTGGACCCAGGGGTACGTCACCCAGTGGCCGCCCGGCGAGGTCATGGCCGTCGGCCCGCTGCACGGCACCCATGAACCCCCGTTCTACGTCTGCGGCTCCGACCAGTGGGTCGCCGGATACATGGAGGGCGCCGTCCGCACCGGCCGCGCCGCCGCCGAGGAGGCGTTGCGCCGTGGCTGACACCGAGCGTCTGAACCACATCGGCGGCAAGGACGTGCCGGCCGCGTCCCGCGCCACCCAGCCGCTGATCGACCCGGCCACCGCACTCCCCCACGGCACGGCCCCGCTGTCCGGTCCCGAGGACGTCGACGCGGCCTGCCGCGCGGCCGAGGAGGCGTTCCAGGGCTGGTCCTCGACGACTCCGGCGCAACGACAGACGGCGCTGCTGCGCATCGCCGACGCACTGGAGCGGGAGGCCGAGGCGGTGACCCTGGCCGAGGTGACCGACACGGGCAAGCCGCGTGCGCTGTTCGTCGCGGACGAACTGCCCGCGATCGTGGATGTGTTGCGGTACTTCGCCGGAGCGGCACGCAACCTGCCGGGCGCGGCGGCCGCCGAGTACACACGGGGCCGCACCTCCGTGCTGCGGCGCGAGCCGGTCGGCGTCTGCGCGCAGATCACCCCGTGGAACTACCCGCTGATGATGGCCGTCTGGAAGGTCGCCCCGGCACTCGCGGCCGGCAACACGGTCGTACTCAAACCGTCCGACACCACCCCGTCGTCGGCGCTGCTGCTCGCCGGGCTGGCCGCGGAACACCTGCCGCCCGGCGCACTCAACGTGGTGTGCGGCGACCGCGACACCGGGCGGGCCCTCGTCGCCCACCCGTACGTCGGGCTGGTGGCGGTCACCGGCAGCGTCCGCGCCGGACAGGAGATCGCCTCCGCCGCCGCGGCCGACCTCAAACGGCTGCATCTCGAACTCGGCGGCAACGCCCCCGTGGTGATCCACGCGGACGCCGATCTCGACGACGCGGTCGAGCAGTTGTCGGCGCTGGCCTACTACAACGCCGGACAGGACTGCACGGCCGCGACCAGGATCCTGGTCGACCGGCGCATCCACGACACGTTCGTCACCCGGTTCTCCGAGCGGGCCGCACAGCGGCGGCCCGGAGCACAGGACGACACGGAGGCCGACTTCGGACCGCTCGCGAACGCAGCCCAACTCGCCTCCGTACAAGGCCTGTTGGAGCGGCTCCCGGAGCGTGCCGAAGTCGTCACCGGAGGCTCGGCACTGGACCGTCCCGGCTACTTCCACCAGCCCACGGTGGTCACCGGGGCCGGGCAGGGGGACGAGATCGTGCAGAGCGAGGTGTTCGGCCCGGTCGTCACGGTCCAGCCGTTCGGCGACGAGACCGAGGCCTTCCAGATGGCCAACGGCGTCCCGCAAGGTCTCGCCGCGAGTGTCTGGACCCGCGACCACGAGCGTGCCATGCGGGCGAGCCGTGCCCTGCGGACCGGCATCGTCTGGGTCAACACCCATGGCACGACGGTGTCGGAGATGCCGCACGGCGGCGTACGCCACTCCGGCTACGGCAGCGACCTCTCCCTCACCGGGCTGCTCGACTACACGCAGGTCAAGCACGTAATGCTGTGACCGGCGCTGTCCGGTTCACGGCTCAGAGCTCGGCGCCGAAGTTCTGCGTCCACCAAGGGCCGCCCGCACCGTCGTGGACTCCCACGCCGATGTCCTTGAACGAGCAGTTGAGGATGTTGGCGCGGTGGCCGGGGCTGTTCATCCAGGACTCCATCACGGACTGAGGGGTCTGCTGGCCCATGGCGATGTTCTCCCCGTACGTGGACCAGCGATAGCCCGCGGCGGTGATGCGCTGCCCGGGGTCGGCGCCGTCCGGGTTGGTGTGGTCGAAGAAGTCGCGGGCGGCCATGTCCTCGGAGTGTCCCAGCGCCGCCTTGTTCAGCAGGGAGTCCTCGGCGAGCGGACCGCAGCCGGCGTTCGCCCGTTCCTTGTTCACCAGCGCGACCACCTGCCCGACGGTGTCGGCCGGGGCCGACTGGGCCTGGGGGGTGCTGGACGCGGTCCGGGTCGGCCGGGTCGAGGGACGGGGGGTGGGCGAGGCCTTCTTGGTCGGCTCGGCGGACTTGGTCGGGCTCGGCTTCTTCGACGGCGAGGCGGACGGCGACGGGGACTTGGAGGGCGACGCGGAGGTTTCGAGGGGGCGTTCCGAGAGGTCCGCCACGGGGGCTCCGGCGGTGCGCGCGGCGGTCGGTTCCTCGGTCCCGGTGCCGGGGTCGGAGTCGAGGTACCAGAGTCCGCCGCCCGCGACACAGGCCGCCACTACGGCTCCGCCGACGGCCCGTCGCTTGATGCGCCGGCGGCGTCGGGCCTCGCCGCGGGAGACGGCCCGGCCTCCGGCCCCGCGGTGCCCGGCGGCCCTACCGCGAACTGCGTGACCCGTCGACCCGCTCGCCAGGGAAGTCGAGCCGACCGGTGCCATACCGCCGGAGGCCGCGAGCACCCTCTCCAGCAGGGCGGGCGCCGCGGCGACCAACGCGAGACCGGCCAGCAGCCCTTCGGCGGGCAGCAACCCGCTCCACAGACCGGAGCAAAGCGCGCATCCTCGGGCATGCCTGGCTATTCGCTTGCGCCACAACGCCGAGGGCCGGCCGTCCCAGGTCGCGAGAACGCCTTGCAGTTCCTGGCATCGCGGCCGCGCGTCGAGTGCCCGTACCACCACGCGGGCCGCCTCCAACTGCGCCTTCATCCGCTGCACGCGGACCGCCGTGTGCTGCGGCGACAGCTCCAGGGCCGCGGCGACCTCGGGCCGGGTCAGCTCACCGGCGCACTCCAGCCACCACAGCGACAGCAGTCCCCGGTCGTCGGGTTCGAGCCAGCGGGTGGCACGCGCCGTCTCCTGGCGCTGGCCGGACAGTTGGAGCTGCACCAGGGTCAGGTCCACGAAGTCGGCGCCCGGGTCGGCGAGCTCCTCGGCCTCCTCGACGCCGCCCGGGGCGGACTGCCGGTCGTGCCAGTGCGCCCGCACCTGGTTCATCGCGATCGCCACCAGCCAGGACCGGAAGCTCTCGGGAGCACGCAGACCGCCGAGCGCGTCCAGCGCGCGCAGCATGGTCTCCTGCACCACGTCGTCGACGTCGACCGATCCGTTCAGAGCCCGCCCCACCACGTTGTACACCAGCGGGAGGTACGCACTGACCAGGGCGTCCTGAGCCTCCGGGTCGCCGCTGCGGGCGGCGTTCACCAGTGCCGCGAGATCCCTCGTGCGCTCTGTACTCATCAGAAAACTTCCCTGCCCTCGACGCCGAACGATGCTGTCCGATACCTGGGAGATCGCTCGGTGGACCGTGGATAACAGTTCTTCGGAGATTTCTTCGGACGCTTGTTCCCCGTGAGCCTCACGAGGCGCGACGAGGCGCGCAATGGGGAACGTCACATCGAGGTGAACCCGAGGGAAGTTGGGAGCTACGGAACGTGCCGGTATGGGGCCAATGCCCTGCCTGTCCTGCCGATCGGGCCGACCGGTCCGGCCCTACGGCACCGACCCGTGTCAGTCCCGGTCGCGTCGGTACGCGGCGAGAAGGAAGAGCCAGATCTCGCTGACCGTGGGGAAGCACGCGATGGCGTGCCGCAGGCGCTTGAGCGGGATCTCGCCCGCGACCGCGACGGTGGCCGAGTGCAGCAGATCGCTGACGCCGGGGCCGACGAAGGTGACGCCGAGCAGGACGTCCCGGTCGACGTCGACGACCAGGCGGGCGTGGCCCGGGTAGTCATCTGCGTGCAGGTTGGCGCCCTGGGCGGCGTTGAAGTCGAGGTCCACGGTCTGGACGCGGTGACCGGCGCGCTCGGCCTGCTCGGCGGTCAGGCCCACCGACGCCGCCTCGGGGTCGGTGAAGAACACCTGGGGCACCGCGTGCTGGTCGGCGGTGGTGGCGTGGTCGCCCCAGGGACCGTCGTCCAGGGGGCGCCCGGCGGCACGGGCGGCGATGGCGTCGCCGGCGGTGCGGCCCTGGTACTTGCCCTGGTGGGTGAGCAGGGCACGGTGGTTGACGTCGCCGAGGCCGTACAGCCACGCTCCCTCGACGTCCCGGACGAGGCAGGTGGTGTCGACGTCCAGCCAGGCGCCCGGGGTGAGCCCGACGGTGTCCAAGCCGATGTCGCCGGTGCGCGGGGCGCGACCTGTGGCGAACATGACCTCGTCGGCCTCCAGTTCGCCGCCGTCGTCGAGGGTGAGGGTGACCGGGCCCTTCGGGTCGGGGCGGCGCAGCGCGGTCACCCGCACGCCGATCCGGACGTCGGCGCCCGCGGCGGTGAGGCCCTCGGCGACCAGTTCGCCGGCGAAGGGCTCCATGCGCGGGATCAGGTGACGGCGTGCGAGGAGGGTGACCCGGGAACCCAGGCCCTGCCAGAGGGTCGCCATCTCCACGCCGACGCCTCCGCCGCCGACCACGGCGAGCCGGTCGGGCACGGTACTGGAGTCGGTACCGTTCCGGTTCGTCCAGGGCCTGGCCTCCTCGATGCCCGGGAGGTCGGGCAGCACCGGGTCGCTTCCGGTGGCGACGGCCACCGCGCGCCGGGCGGCGAGGGTCTGGCGGGCACCGTCGTCGCGGGTGACCGTGACGCGCCTGGGGCCGTCGATCCGGCCGTGGCCGCGGAAGAGGTCGGCGCCGATGGACTTGACCCACCGGGCCTGGCCGCTGTCGTCCCAGTCGCTGACGTAGCGGTCGCGACGGGCGAAGACGCGGTCGGTGTCGAGCGGTCCCGTGACGGCCTGCCGGGCGCCGTCCACGCGGCGGGCGTCGGCGACGGCGATCACCGGTCGCAGCAGCGCCTTGCTGGGGACGCAGGCCCAGTAGGAGCATTCACCGCCGACCAGCTCCCGCTCCACGACGGCCACCGTGAGACCGGCGGCGCGTGCGCGGTCGGCGACGTTCTGGCCGACCGGACCGGCGCCCACCACGATCACGTCGTACGTTGCGGTGCCCGGGGTTTCCTGCGGCTGGCTCATGGCTTCCTCGCCTCACGAGACGGATCCGTGCGTACCGACTTCCTGTAACCGCGCGGCACCGCTCGCCCGCCGCGCTGCGCCCATTCGGCCCACGAAGAGCAGCCATAAGCGCCGCCTTCGGCCCATGCGGCAGGCCGGCCGGGCGCGGCGACAGGTGCGTGCCGTCAAGCCGACGCGGCAGGCGTCTCACGAGCACCGTGGGGGGCCGCCGCCTGTGCTGCCGTGGGTATGCGCCTACGCCGGCCAGTCGGAGTTCTTGACCACATCCACGAAGTCACCGCGGACGAAGCCGGGCACGAAGTGCTCCAGTACGCCCGCCTTGACGTTGCCGAAGGTCGTCTCGGGGCGGTCCTGAAGACCCTCGGCGAAGGCGGCGAGGATCCGGTTCTTGAAGTCCGGGCGGGGGTGGGCCGCGACGACGGCGGCGCGCTGCTCGTCGGAGACCTCGTGACCTCGGCAGCCCGGCGAAGCGGTCTGGGCAGCGACGAGACCCTGCGCCGCGCCTTCGCCCGCCATCTGGGCACCACCCCGCCCGAGTACCGCAGGCGTTTCACCACCACCCGTCCCCAGGACCCGTCGTAAGGACGCGGGCGACCGACCGTCCCTAATGTTGTGCACTTTCTTGACGGCGGTCACCACAGAGCCTACTTTCGCGATGTCCTTCCCACCGCTCTAGGGAGACCGCGATGCCCCCGTCCCCCGTCGCATCACCGTCACCGTCCCCGTCCACGAGCCCCGAGCGCACCCGGCAGTTGCGACGGGTCGCCCTGTCCGGACTGCTCGGTACGGCCGTGGAGTTCTACGACTTCCTCGTCTACGGCACCGTCGCCGCGCTCGTCTTCGGCGAACTGTTCTTCCCTGGTGCCGACCCCGCCGTAGGCACCATCGCCGCCTTCGGCACGTTCGCCGCCGGCTATGTCGCCCGCCCGCTCGGCGGCATCGTCTTCGGGCACTTCGGCGACCGGCTCGGCCGCAAGTCGATGCTGCTGCTCACCATGGGCCTGATGGGCGGCGCCAGTTTCCTCATCGGGCTGCTGCCGACGTACGGCACGATCGGTATCTGGGCTCCGGTCCTGCTGATCGCGCTGCGCGTCCTCCAGGGCGTCGCCATCGGCGGTGAGTGGGGCGGCGCCACGCTGATGGTCGTCGAGCACGCCGGGGAGCGGCGCCGCGGTCTGTGGTCCAGCTTCACGCAGATGGGAGCACCGCTCGGCTCCCTGCTGTCGTCGCTCGTCGTGACCCTCGTGGTCGCCATGCCCCGCGACCAGTTCACGGCATGGGGCTGGCGGGTTCCCTTCCTGATGAGCGTGGTGCTGCTCGGCGTCGGGCTCTTCGTCCGGCTGAAGGTGGTCGAGAGCCCCCTCTTCGCCGAGGTGAAGAAGGACCGAGCCGAGGCACGGCTGCCGATCCTCGACGTCCTGCGGCGGCCCCGGCCGCTGCTGCTGGCCTGCTGTGTCGGGATCGGCGCCTTCACCGCCCAGTCCCTGCTGACCAGTTACCTGATCGCGTACGCGACCGGCATCGGCTACGCCCGCCCGCAGGTACTGACCGCGCTCACGGTCTCCGCCGCCGTCGCCCTCGTCGTACTGCCCTGCGCCTCCGCGCTGTCCGACCGTGTCGGGCGCCGCCCGGTCGTCCTCACCGGCGCCGTCCTCTCGGCCGCCACCGCCTTCCCCGTCCTCGCGCTGATCGACTCCGGGTCACCGGGCTCGCTGATCCTCGCCGTCGTCATCGGCCACGGCATCGCCCAGTCCACGATGTACGGCCCGCTGGGCGCCCTGCTCACCGAGATGTTCGGCACCCGGGTCCGCTACACCGGCGCTTCCCTCGGCTACCAGGGAGCGACGCTCATCGGGGCCGGGTTCTCCCCCATGATCGCCGGCAGCCTGGTCGCCGGCAGCGGCAACGGCACACCCGTCGCGCTGCTGCTCTGCGGCGGCTCCCTCGTCACCGCGGTGACCGTGTGGTTCGTCCGGGAGACCAGCCGTACCTCCCTTTCCGCCCCCGCCACCGAACTTCCCGCCACCGCCCGCACGGAGGAGATCACCGCATGACGCCCGGCACCCGCACCGCCTGCGCGACCGCCCTCCTGCTCGCCGTCACCGCCCTCCCCGCCCCGGCCGTCGCCGCGACCCCCGCGCCCACCCACGTGGACGGCCGACTCCCTTCCGGGGCCACGTACATGATGGACGTACCCGCCGACTGGAACGGCACCGTCCTGCTCTTCAGTCACGGCTACGCCTCCGGCCCCACCAACCCCGCCCAGGACGCCCCGGACGACGCCACCAAGGCCCTCCTCCTCGGTCAGGGCTACGCCCTCGTCGGTTCCTCCTACGCCACCACCGGCTGGGCGGTGACGGACGCGGTCCCGGACCAGCTGGCCACCCTCAGCGCGTTCACCGACCGCTTCGGCGCGGCCTCCCGCACCCTCGCCTGGGGACGGTCGTACGGCGGACTCGTCACCACCGCCATCGCCGAGCGCCATCCGGAACGGATAGACGGCTCGGTCTCCCTGTGCGGGCTCGTCCAGGGCGGCGTGGCGAACTGGAACAACACCCTGGATCCCGCTTTCGCCCTCAAGACGCTTCTCGCGCCGGGCTCCGATGTGCCGCTCGTGCGCATCGCGGACCAGACCGCAGCGGACGAGGCGGCCGACGCCCTCACGGCGGTGGTCGACTCGGCGCAGTCGACGCCCGAGGGGCGGGCCCGGATCGCCCTGGCCGCGGCCCTGCACAACATCCCCGGGTGGAACCAGCCCACGCAGACCCGGCCCGCTCCGACCGACTGGGACGCCCAGCGGGCCCATCAGTACGAGGCCGTCAAGGGGCTGCTGAAGATCGCCGCCTTCAACCGGCGCCAGGAGGCCGAGGCCCGCGCGGGCGGCAACATGTCGTGGAACACCGGCGTGGACTACGCGAAGCTGCTCGGGCGGTCGTCGGTCCGCAAGGAGGTGACCGAGCTGTACCGGAAGGCCGGACTGTCCCTGCGCGCCGACCTCGCCGTCCTCGACCGGGCCCCGCGGATCGCCGCCGACCCGGCCGCCGTGTCCTGGATGGCCGGCACCAGCTCCTTCACCGGCGAGCTGACCAAGCCGCAGCTGTCCGTCCACACCACCGGTGACGCCCTCGTCCCCGTCCAGACGGAGAGCGCCCTGAAACGGGCCGTCACCGCCGCCGGCTCGGCGTCCCTGCTGCGGCAGGCCTACACCGACAACGCGGGCCACTGCACCTTCAGCCCCGCCGAACAGCTCGCCGCCCTGCACACCCTGGAGGACCGCCTGACCAGGGGCCACTGGGTCGGCACCGACGCCGCATCTCTCAACTCCCGTGCCACGCAAACCGATCCGACGACACCCACCCGCTATGTCCGCCACCACCCCACCCCCTACCTGCGCCCCTACGACCTCGCGCACCCCGGCGACGGCCGGTGAAGCCGTACGGCCGCCCGCCGCGCCCTCGGCTGGCGGCCGTACCCTTGCCACCGTGGAGGACGACGACATCCTGGACGGTCAGGACACCTCGGAGGGCCCGCAGCCGCGCCCGCAGTCACTGATGCTCGCCTTCTTCGGCAACCACGTCCTGGAGGAAGGCGACGTCGGCGTCTACTCCGGCAGCATCATCGACGTGCTCGGCCGGGTCGGGGTCGGTGAGCAGGCCGTACGCTCCACGCTGACCCGCATGGTCAACCGGGGGCTGCTGCGGCGTCAGCGCGAGGGCCGCAAGATGTTCTTCGGCCTGACCCCGCAGGCGACGCGCGTCCTGCGGGACGGTCGGACCCGCATCTGGCAGCAGGGCGCGGTCAACGACGACTGGGACGGCTCCTGGACCCTGCTCGGCTTCTCGCTGCCCGACTCCTGGAAGCGGCAGCGGCACGACCTGCGCTCCCGGCTCACCTGGTCCGGGTTCGGTGCCCTCTACAGCGGGCTGTGGATCGCCCCCGGGCACGTCGACGTCTCCGAAACCGTGGCGGAACTCGGCCTCGCCGCCCACGTCAAGGTCTTCCACGCGCAGGCCGACGCGGCCACCGACATCGAGGTGATGGTCCGCGACACCTGGGACCTGGAGAGCATCGCCGCCCGCTACGTCGTCTTCGACAAGCGCTGGACCGCGCATCTGGACGCCGGGGGCGGGGACGACCCGATCGGCACCCGGCTGCGGCTGGTCAGTGAATGGCTGTGGACCATCCGTACCGATCCCAGGCTCCCGGCCCGCCACCTCCCCCCGGAGTGGCCGGCCCGCCCCGCCCAGGACACCTTCCGGCGCGTCGCCGACCACACCGCCCTGCCCGCGCGGCGGATGGCCCGGGAACTGCTGGAGACGACGCGCCTGCGGTGAGCGGCCGGTTACTTCTCTCCGTCCCGCTCGCCGTGTCCCGCGTGCCCGTTCCACCGGTAGGTGGCGAAGGACCCGGCCGGCACCGTCACCACGAACCGCTGGCCGCCCACCGCGATCCGGACCCTGCGGTCGGTACCGGCGCTGTTGCCGAGGACCGCCACGTAGGTGCGGTCGCCGGAGCGGTAGACGACGTTGCTGACGCCGTTCTCCGTGGCGCTCGACTCCAGGCGCACATCGCCGGGTGCGAGGTACCTGGCGAACTGCCCGATCCCGTACAGCTCGTCGCGGACGGTGAACTTCTTCGCGACGGTGTCCACCTCCACCAGCCGGTCCGGCCACTTGGTGGTGGCCGCGACCTCGTCCCAGTCGATGTCGTTGTCGCGGTAGGGCGTCCAGTGCAGGGTTCCGCCGTCCTGGTCCGTGGCCTGGGCCCAGAGGATGTAGGAACTGGCGTCCAGACGGAAGTCGTCGAGGACGGTCGCGGGCGAGAGGTCGCTCGTCTCGGTCATATGGACCGGCTTCCCCGTCTGCTGCCGGGCGTCGCGCATGACGCTCGCGTCGCCCCAGTACGGGTGGAAGGCGATGCCGTCCGCCGCGCGCCGCACCTGCTCCCCGGTGACGGAGCCGTCCGGGGCGTCCTCGAAGATGCGGTGGTAGTTCTTGGTCGTCGTGCTGTTGGGGTCGCGCCAGTCCCAGAAGTTGAAGTCATGGACGTAGAGCTGGGTGTTCAGCCGGGCGGCGCGCAGTTCACGCTTGATCGCCAGGGCCAGCTTCTGCTGCTGGGCGACGCTGATGTCCATCGCCGGGTAGACGACGTCCATGCCGGGCTCGTTCAGCAGGGTCAGCGCGTCGACCCGGACGCCCTGCCTGGCGTACGCCTGGACGAACTTGACGTAGTAGCGCGCGAACACGTCGACGCAGTCGTCGCGCAGCTTGCCGACCTGGTAGTGCTCGGTGGTGCTGCCGGGCTTGAGCGCGACCTCGCCGGTGAACCGGTTGTTGGTCTTCATCCACGCCGGGGCGCTCCAGGCCGAGGCGAAGAAGGTGGCCTTGGGGTTGTGGCGCTGGATGAGCTTGATGGTCTCGACGATGTGCAGGTCGATGTCCCGCTGGATGGAGAAGTGCTTCAGGCCGAAGTCCTCGGTGACGCCGGAGGGAAGGTCGTCCAGCGACCAGAACGGCAGGTGCTCGATGAGGTCGGGGCTGCCGATCGTCAGCCGGAACCGGTCCAGGCCCGCGCCCCGCTTCGGGTCGACCAGCAGCCGGATCGCCCGCTCCCGTTCGGCGGGCGTGAGCTTCCACAGGTTGGACACGCTCGTCTCGTCCAGGGAGAAGCCGACGCCCGCGTACTTCTGGCGGGTGGCGGCGGGGTCGACGACCACGGTGGCGTCCACGGGGCCGCCGCGGTCGTCGCCCGTCCGCACGGTCGGCAGCGGCTGCCAGGCGTGCGCGGCACCGGTGGAGTAGGAGCCGGTCACGGCCTGGCCGTGCGCGGCCTGACCGGTTCCGACCAGTGCGGACAGTGTCGTGACCGCGACGGCCGCGAAGGTGGTGAGGGGACGTCTCACAGCTGCTCCTGGACTCGTGGGGGGCAACAACGTGAAGATGAGCGGGAGTTGAGATCCAAGCAAGACCCGCACACTTACGTCAAGGCGTGAAGAAAGCATCGTTACGGGGAGCCCTCAGCGGCCCGGTCGCGATCGGGACCGGGCTGCCCACCCCGGTGCCGGGCTTTCAGGTCAAGGTGAGCACTGGCCCCTCGACGCCCAACACCGATCGCAATGACGATATTTGATGCCACGTCAGTCCGAGAACACGGGAAGCGAACCGGAGCGTGACGTGTGACGCGCCCTTGGCCGCGTGCCGTGTCGCACCCCGTGCGTCCCGCGGGCTGTCGGGCAGCCCGAACAGCGGCGGCCACCAGCCGCAACGTGGGCTTCGTGCGCCAGTACGTCGCCACCAGCAGCACCCGGTCTGCCGGCGGCAGCCGCCGGGACGGCCGCGCCGGACGTCATATCCGCGGCGCCGCACCAGCCCTGTGAACTGCCCCTCGGTCAGCCCGGAGACCGGCTCGAGCCGCTTCGGATCATCTGCTCAGATCACTCCACCCTTGCCCGACCGACGCACCAACCGCCCCACCGGTTACGGGACATCTCCAGGTACGACCGCCTGCCGCACGGCGTCGCCCACCACGTCCTCAGGCAGCCCCACCCCGACGCCTCCGCATCCACCACGCCCCGCCACCGAGCACCACCACCACGGCCGCCCCGATGCCCACGGGCACGGCGGCGGACATGCCGTCGTCGTCCTTCGCGTCGTCCGCCACGGGCTGCGTGGAGGACTGCTCGGCGGCCGGCTCGTCCGATGCCGTGGCAGAAGGGGCGGGAGTGGTCGGGGCGTCCGTGGGGGTGGGGCTCACCGACTCGGCACCGGGTGCGGCGGCCTTCAGGGCCAGCCGGGGTGCGGGGTGGCCGTGCCCGTGTCCGTCGCCCTCGGCCTCCTCCAGTTCGATCCAGCGGTCGACCTTGCCGTCGCTGTAGCTCTGGAGGGTCTTGAAGACCACCTCCTTCGCGTCCGGCAACTGCCGTACGGTCACGACGTACTCGGCGTCCTCACCCACCGCCAGCTTCGGCCCGGACACCGTGTAGCCACGGCCGGTGGGGGCGAACTTCCAGCCCTTGGGCCCTTCTTCGTAGGTGACGTCCTGCGGGACCATCCCCTCGGGCAGGATCACCTCCAGCTTGCTTATCCCGGCCGTGCCGGACTCCGACTCGGCGGAGAAGGTCAACTCGACGTTCTGGTCGAGGGCCCGGGCTCCCTCGGCCTCCACCTCCGTGTGGGCCGCCGCCGGTCCCGTGGCGGCCAGGGTCACCGCGAGGGCGACGGAGGTGAGGACGCCGATCCGGCGCAGGCTGTCTGTCTGGGTGGAGCGGGGCACGGATGACTCCCTTGTACCGAGGACGTGGTGGAGCGGCCGACGAACGGCCCTCTCCTCTCACAGGTCGGCTGGAGGCCCCGAAGAGTTCCCGGCGTACCCGGGAGATTTTCGCCGGGACGGATCGGGCCGCTCGGATTCCATGGGCTGGACGGATGAAAGGCGTCTGCTCCATAAGAGGTGCCCGAGCGGGTGTCGGGCGCTGCGGCAACCCGTTCCTCGATGATCTTCGCGTCGGCGCTCGGCCGGCTCTGAGGCGAGGAGTGGCCCGATGTCGGATCGGATGGTTACCCGGAAACGTTCGCACGGGCGGCGGGGCGCACTCGCCGCCGCCTGCGCCGGTCTGGCGCTGTCGCTGACGGCCGGCGTGCCGGGCGTGGCGACCGCCTCCGACGGCCCCGTACCGCCGCGACCCGCTCTCCGGATCCTCGACGCCCCAGCGGCGGTGGCCCAAGGGCTGCTCCACCCGGATGCCTCGCCGGCCGGGGCCAACGACTGGAGCTGCAAGCCCACGCGCAGGCATCCTCGGCCGGTCGTCCTGCTGCACGGCTCCGCCGCCAACCGCTTCAACAACTGGAGCATGCTGTCCCCGTGGCTGAAGCGGCAGGGCTACTGCGTCTTCGCGCCCAACTACGGCGGGGCACCGGGCAGTCCGTTCCAGGCCACCGGTCCCATCGCGCGATCCGCCCAGCAGGTCGCCCGTTACGTCGACCGCGTGCTGAAGGCCACCGGTGCCCGCCAGGTCGACCTAGTCGGGCACTCCCAGGGCGGCGGTCCGACGCCCCGCTGGTATCTGCGCTTCGAGGGCGGCACGCAGCCCAAGCATCCGAAACGGAACAAGGTCCGCGGTCTCGTCGCCCTGGCTCCCTCCAACCACGGCGGTGACATCTCCGGCGTCGGCAGGCTGACCACCCAGCTGGGGCTCGACCCGGCCATGTCCGCCGTCGTCGGCCAGGCGTGGTCGGATCAGATGGTCGGCTCCGAAATGAACCGGAAGCTGGACCGGGACGGCGACACCCAGCCGGGCGTCCACTACACCGTCATCGCCACCCGGTACGACGAGTTCGCCACGCCGTACCAGAACAGCTTCCTGACCGCGGGGCCTGGCGCGACCGTACGGAACATCCTGATCCAGAACATCTGCCCGGAGGACCTCTCCGAGCACCTGTCGCTCGCGTACGACTCCAACGCCGCCCAGCTCGTGAGCAACGCCCTCGACCCCGCCCACGCACGGCCCGTGCGCTGCGGTCCGGCGCTGCCCGTACTCGGGGGCTGAGGAAGAGAGCCGGACACGGCGGGCCGTTCGGTTCACACCGTGTCCGGCGCCCGGCACGTCTCGCGCGGGCCGGCACCGGCGTGCTCAGCGAGTCAGCACGACCAGGACCGCGGTGCCCAGGAAGAGCGTTCCGCCGATCGACAGACCGATGTACGCCGCCCTGCGGTGCCTCGCGGTGAACACCCGTGCCGTGTCCGGCTGTTCGGGGAGATGGACGACCGGGACATGGGTGCCGAGAGCGAGGCCGAGACCTGTCCCGGTCGCCCGGGGCCGGAACCTGACCCGTCGCCCCTGCCGGTCGGTGTACTCGATCACCGGCGTCCAGGGGTCCTCCGACGAGGACCGCTCCCGGTCCACGACCACGCCCTCTGCGTGCACCCCGTGCCGGACGAGCCGTCGGATCAGGCGGTACTCGCGGACGCCGGCCCACAGGCACAGCGCACCCGCGAGGACGCACAGCACGACGCCCACCGTTTCACCCGTCATCGGTCACCCGTCTCCGTCGGTTCCGGCGCACGCTCGCCGCCGGCTTCACCCTGACACGACGCGGATCACACCCCAACGGTTCACGGAGCGCTCTCGTTCACGGCCCGACCGATCAGCTCCGACCGATCAGCTCCGACCCGTCAGCTCCCGCTCGGCGACCGCCCGGAATCCGTTCGGCGGGCGGCCCGTCACACGCCGGACGGTGTCGGTGGTGCGGTCCTCGGCTCCCTCGGCGATGGCACGGTCCATCTCGGCCAGCATCGTGGCGAATTCGAGCGGGATCATCGCGGCGAGCCGCTCCCGCATGTCGTCGTAGGACACGTGGTGGTGGGTCACTCGGCGGCCGGTGACCTCGGTGACGGTCGCGGCGACATCGTCGTGGCTGAGCGCTTCCGGGCCGGTCAGGATCAGGTCGGCATTGGGTGCATGCTCGTCGATCAGGGCGTGCGCCGCCACGGCGGCGATGTCGTCGGCGTCCACGAATCCGACGCGTCCGATGCCGGCCGCAGTCCGGATGACGCCCTGCTCGCGGATGCTGTCCGCGTGGGCGTGCGCGCCGGTGAAGTTCTGCATGAACCACGAGGGCCGCAGCACCGCCCACTCGTCGAACAGACCGGGCAGCGTCCGGTGCACCTTCCCCACCGCCGGACCGCCCTCCGGGATCGCCGACGAGCTGAGCAGTACGGCGCGCCGCACTCCCACGGAGCGTGCTTGCCGGAGGAACGGCAGCATGACCGCGGCGGGGTCCGGATCGCCGATCGGGGGGACGAGGTAGACGCGGTCAATGCCGGTGAGGGCGTCTTCGTGGGTGGCGGGGTCGTACCAGTCGAACCGGGCCGCTTGCGCCCCGGGCACCGGGGTGCCGCTTCGGCCGGCGGCCTTGACCCGCTGACCGGCGGCGATCAGCCGTGCCGCGGTACGGCTGCCCGTGGTGCCGGTGGCGCCGATGACCAGAGTGGCGCCGGTGGCCGTCATCGGGCGCCGCTCCCGGTGAAGTCCACGCCGGGTTCGGCGACGGCGAGCGGGTTCCAGTAGTCGCGGTAGGAGGCGAAGTGTCCGTCCCGGACGGTCACGACGGCGATGTAGGTCATGTCGAAGTCGCCGCCCGTCTCGACCAGTCGGCCCACGCCCCGCATCTCGACCACGATCGTCCCGGGGTCCGTCGTCTCGTGGATCCGCAGGTCGGGGAAGTCGTGGAGGTCGATGTGGTCGGGGTAGTCGCGCATGTAGGAGGCGATGGCCTTCCGGCCCTCCAGCCGCCCGGGCCAGCCCGGCGGCCCGAACGGGAACTCCATGACGCCGTCCTCGGTCCACAGTCCGACCCAGGCGGCGATGTCCTTGTCCAGGAGCAGCCGCAGGCTGTGGCGGTACAGGTCCGCCGGTGAGGTGGTCGTGGGCATGAGTGTCTCCTTGCCGTACGATACGGACCAACGGTCCGCTTCGCTGGAAACAATACGGACCGCCGGTCCGCATCGCAACCGGCACGCCACACCGCCGACGGAGGAGCCCATGACCGAGCGCAAGCCCCGCAAGGACGCGGCCCGCAACCGGGCGGCCGTCCTCGCCGCCGCCGACGCCCTGTTCGCCGAGTGCCGAACCCCGGAAGAGGTCACGATGGCGGGCATCGCGGAAGCGGCCGGCGTCGGCAAGGGGACGCTCTTCCGCGCCTTCGGCGATCGCAGCGGCCTGATCCGCGCGCTGTACGCCGCGCGGCTCGAACCCTTGAGGACCGCCGTCGAGGAGGGCCCCCCACCACTGGGCCCCGGCGCCGCACCCCGGCAACGGGTACCGGCGCTGCTCGACGCCGTCCTGTGCTTCAAGCTCGACCATCGACATCTCGCCCTGGCCCTGGAGGGCGACGCAGCGGACAGTCCCTACCGCGCCGAGCACTACGAGCGCTGGCACGCCCTGCTCCGGGACCTCCTGGACCAGGTCCCGGGTATGGCCGACGGCGACTTCACCGCCCACGCGCTGCTCGCGGCCACCCGGGCCGACCTCGTGGAGTACCTGGCCGGGGAGAAGGGGGTGCCGCGGGAGGAACTGCGGGAGAAGCTGGCGAAGTTCAGCGCAGGGGTCCTCGAGGGCGTCAGGTGAAGCCACGCGCGCATGCGGCGCTGCGGTACTCGTTGCAGGGCACGGCCGGCGGGCCGTCGAAGTACGGCGACGCCTGGTGGGCCTGGAGGGCGGCGCTCGCCAGGGTCAGGAGCAGGTCGATGTCCGAGTCGCAGTCCAGGTGGATGGTCACCCAGTGCGAGCCGAGGACCAGCCGGACGGCCGTCGAGTTCTTCAGTTCGTCCTGGAAGCGCCGGATCGTCCTGGCCGAGAGATGCAGATCGACGCTGTGATCCGAGTGGAAGTGCACGATCTCGGCACCGGCCGAGCGCAGCGCTCGGCCGGTGCCGCAGCTGGGGGGAGCCTCGGAGAGGTCGGGCCAGCCTGCGAGTCGCGTCATGGCACGTAAGGCCGTGGTCATTTGTCCATCATCGGGTGCTCACCGCTGCGCCACCAAGGCGTGAGCCAGCCGTAACCCGAAGGTGGTAATGAACCGCTTCGCGCGACCTGTACCGATACGCGATGACGGAAGTCGAGCGTCGAGCTCTCCCGGTGGCTAGCGAGCCACCGCGTTCGCGCCCGCCTGAGCGAACTTCTCGTCCAGCGCCCCGGACGGAGCGCCCGCGACACCGATGCCGGCGATCGGTGCGTTCCCCGCGGTGACGGGGACACCGCCGGCGAGGAACAGGGTGCCGGGGATGTCCTTCAGGTTGGGGGCCTGCTCCAGCCGCTCGGCGAGCTGGGAGGTGGGGGCGTTCCAGGAGACCGCGGTGTACGCCTTGCGCTCGGCGGACTCGTAGGACTGCGGGCCGGCGCCGTCGCCGCGCAGGGTGACGATCGTGTTGCCGTTGCGGTCGACGACGGCGACCGTGACGCGCTGGTTCTCCTTCTCGGCGGCGTCGAGCGCGGCCTGCGCGGCCTTCGTGGCGGCGTCGATCGTCAGGTGGGTGGAGGTGGTCGTGGCCCGCGCCGGGGCGGCAGCGGCGGTGGCCGTGGTGGTGGCCGGGGCCGAGGCGTTCGCGGACACCGCGCCGAAGCCCGCCAGGGCGACGGCGGCGAGCACGGCACCGCCGGTGGCGACGCGAGCGCGGCGGGAGAACTTCTTGTGCACGGGGTTCATGGGTCGGTCGACTCCTTCGGTGGGCGGGCGGCCCGGTTGCCGCCCCGCTTCGTCCGCTCTCCACCCTCGGCCCGGAAAGGGTCCCGCACGGTCGACGTTCCGGCTCGCTCCGGGTGACGCGAAGGACGACACCGGGGTCATCCGATCGGTTGACCCGCCCGCCGCCCGCACCGGGCCACAATGGAGGTGTTTGCCCAGTTCAGCGCGGGCGGGCGGAAGGGAGGCGAGCACCGGATGACGAACCGGCCGTACGAACCGGGCACCGTGGACACCCGGTGGCTCGGGGTCGTGATGCACACGGCGTTCTTCCTGCTGCTCGGCGGGGCGCTGGCCCGATTCGTGCTGCGTCACCCCGGCGAACCGCGCACGCCCTGGATCATCGCGCTGTGCGTCGTGCTCACCGTGCTGCATCTGCTGGGCCCGCGGGCCGGCGACGCGCGCCCTCGGCCCACCCGGCGGCACGTGGCCTGGCTGGCCCTCGTCGTCGTGGTGTGGATGGTCCTGGTCGTGCTCGCGCCCAGCTTCGCCTGGTGTGCGGTGCCGCTGTTCTACACCGGTCTGCGCACGCTGCCGACGCGCGCCGCCCTCGTTCTGGTGGTGGTCCTGACCGCGTTCGTGGTCGCCGCGCAGGTGCAGCTCGCGGGCCGCTTCGACCCGAACCTGGTGCTCGCGCCGCCCGCGGTCGCCGCCCTCGCCACCGCCGTCTTCCTCCAGATGGAACGGCACACCGCTCGCCAGCGCGTCCTGATCGACGACCTGATCCGCACCCGCCACGAACTCGCCGCCTCGGAGCGGCGGGAGGGCACGCTGGCGGAACGTCAGCGGCTCTCCATGGAGATCCACGACACGCTCGCCCAGGGCCTGTCCAGCCAGCAGATGCTGTTGCAGGCCGCGGACCGGGTGTGGGACACCGAACCGGACAAGGCCCGCGCCCATGTGCGTACCGCCGCGTCCGTCGCCGGCCACAACCTCGCCGAGGCCCGGCGCTTCGTGCACGACCTCGCCCCCGCGGACCTGGTGGACGTCGGCCTCGACCAGGCGCTGCGTGCCCTGGCCGCGCGGGAGTCCGGGGCCGCGCTCACCGTGCGCGTCCACATCGACGACGACGGCCGCCTCCCCCGGCTGCCGGACCGCGTGCAGTCGGCCCTGCTGCGCATCGCGCAGGGTGCCCTGGCCAACGTCCGCGAGCACGCCGCCGCCGGCCACGCCGCCCTCACCCTCACCGTGCTCGACGACGAGGTCGTCCTGGACGTCACCGACGACGGCCACGGTTTCGACCCCGCCGCGCTGCCCGACTCCCCCGGCGCGGGACGCGGTCACGGACTGCCCGCTATGCGGGCCCGGCTGCGCGCGCTGGGCGGGACCCTGACCGTCGACTCCACGCCGGGCGAGGGCACCGTACTGTCCGCCGCCGTACCCCTACGGGCGCCCCGATGACCACGACCGTCCCCCCGGTGGCACCGCCCAAGACCACCGCCGCCCCCACGGAGACACCCCGATGACCAGCGCCACCCCTGCCGTACGCATCCTCGTCTGCGACGACCACGCCGTCGTCCGGGCCGGGCTGCTCGCCCTGCTCGACAGCGCCCCGGGCATCGAGGTCGTCGGCGAGGCCGGCACCGGCGAGGAGGCGCTCGCGCTGGCCGCGCGACTGGCCCCCGACGTGGTGCTGATGGATCTGCAACTCGGCGAAGGCATCGACGGCGTGGAGACCACCCGCCGCCTCACGGCCGCCCCCGGCGCCGCCGCCCGTGTCCTGGTCCTGACCACGTACGACACCGACGCCGACATCACCCGTGCGATCGAGGCAGGCGCGACGGGCTATCTGCTGAAGGCGGAGCGCCCCGAGGAGCTCTTCGCCGCGATCCACGCCGCCGCCGAGGGGCGGCCCGCCCTGTCACCGCCGGTCGCCGGCCGCGTCATGGCCAACCTGCGCAGGCCCCGTCCCACCCTCACCGACCGCGAACGCGACATCCTCACCCAGCTCGCCCGGGGCATCGGCAACCGCGACATCGCCCGCGCCCTGTACATCAGCGAGGCCACGGTCAAGACCCATCTGCGGCGCATCTACGACAAGCTCGGCGTCGACACCCGCGCCGGGGCGGTCGCGGTGGCCAAGGAACAGCGTCTGCTGCCGTGACTCTTGTCGCGGCATTCGAACAAGGGTTAGTTTAACCCTCGTTCGAAGCCGGTCCCGGCCGCACCAGCGCGGGAGTGACGTGAACCGTACGGAGACCGTCGACGCCGTCCGTCTCGACGCCCGGGGCGTGTGGATCGCCGGCCGGCCGCGCACCCTGCTGTGCGCCTCGCTGTTCTACTTCCGTCTGCCACGCGAGCAGTGGCGGCAGCGGCTCGCACAGGTGCGGGCCTCGGGGTACACCTGCGTCGACGTCTATCTGCCGTGGAACTTCCACGAGTTGGCGCCCGGCCGCTGGTCGTTCGAGGGGCGGCGGGATGTCGCCGCCTTCCTCGATCTCGCCCACGAGGCGGGCCTGTACGTCATCGCACGGCCGGGCCCGTACATCTGCTCCGAGTGGGACGGCGGCGCGCTGCCGGCCTGGCTGGGCCTCGACCCCGAGTTGAGGGTGCGTCAGAACGAGCCACGGTATCTGGAGCAGGTCACCGCGTGGTTCGACCAGGTGCTGCCGCTGCTGGCCGGGCGCCAGTACCCGGCGAACGGACCGGTCGTCATGGTGCAGTTGGAGAACGAGCTGGACTTCTTCGACTGCGCGGACCGAGCGGGCTATCTTACGGCCCTGCGCGAGGCGGCACTCGGGCACGGCATCACCGTCCCGCTGATCGCCTGCGCCGGCCAGGGCGACCTGGCGGGCGCCACGGGGGACGTCGACGGCATCGTGCCTGCCTGCAACTTCTACCCGGACGACGACTCCCCCGACATCGAGGCCGAGGTCCGCCGCTACGCCGACCTGGTCGCGGCACGCGGCGTGCCGCTGCTGGTCACCGAGACCAACCGGCGCCATCGGACGCTACGACGGCTGCTGGCGTCCGGCGCCAAGCTGATCGCGCCCTATCTCCAGTCGTCCGGCTGGAACTTCGGGTACACCCCGTCGTGCGGCAACTGGGGCCGCCCCGGCAATTTCATTAGCCATGGCTACGACTTCGGCGGCTATGTGACGTCGACGGGCGTGGAGCGGCCGGAGTACGCCGAGGCGCAGGTGCTGGCGCGGGTCGTCGAGACGTGGGGCGACCGGCTGGCGCTCGCCGTGGCCGGGGCGCCGGACACCGACGTGGCCTGTGACTTCCCGACGAGTTCGGTGGCGGCGGCGCTGGACCTGCACGGGGGCGGACGCCTGGTGGCCGTACCGCACCTCGGCACGGACCCCGGTACGGCGGCTGTCCGGGGTGTGCCGGTCGCGGTCGCGCCGGGGTCGTGCCCCTTGATGGCGGTGGACGTGCCGCTGCGGCCCTGGGGCGTGGACGCGACCCTGACGCTGGCCTCGGCGGACCTCGTGGCGGCGATGGACGGGGTGCTGGTGTTCTCCTCCGACGTGCCGGTGACGGTCGTACTGGACGGGACACGGACCGAGATCCCGGTGTCCGAGCGGAGGACCCTGGCGGGAATGACGCTCCTCGCGCTGCCGTCGGCGCAGGCCGCGCGGCTGCGGTCGGTCGACCGGGTGGGTGCGGTGAGCGTCGCCGACGCGCCGAACCCGCCCGCCGAGTCCCCGCCGACCGCGGTGCGCCGGCGTCGCGAAGTGCCCCCCGAGGAACGGGCCGGGCGGCACGCGCTCCCGCCGACGTTGGAGTCGCTCGGCGTGTACCGGGGGCGTGGCGTGTACCGGACCACGACGGACCTGACGGACGTCGACGAGCTGCTGCTCACCGGCGCGGCGGACATCGTCGACCTGACCGTGGCGGGCCGCACGCACCCGTCGATCGCCGGGTTCGGCGCGGCGCGGCGCATCGACGTGCGGGACGTGTCCGGCAGCGTCGCGATCGAGGCCGGGGTGGAGATCTGGGGCCACGCCAACTTCGACGACGCCCGCCTGCCGGCACTCCGGCTCGGCGCGCTGCGTGGCCTCGGCACGCTGTGGAAGGTGCGCGGGACGACGGACGTGTCGGCTCTGTGGACCGTGCACGGGCACTGGGCCGGCGCCCCGGCACCCGTCCGTGTACTCGGCGGCTGGAGCAGCACACGCGTCGCCGCGCCGGTCACGTACCGGCGTACGGTCCACTCCCCCACCGCGTCGGCGTTGCGTCTGGAGGGGGTCGTCGAACCCCTCCGGGTGAGCGTCAACGACGGCGAACCGGAGACCGTCCACGCGGAGAACCCCTGGCTGCTGCTGCCTGCGGGCAGCCACCGGATCTCGCTCACGCTGCCCCACCACCCGAGCGGGCCGGGTCTGCGCGCCGAACTGCTCGCCCTCGACGCCGTACGGGACTGGTCGTGCGCGGTGCAGAACGACGAGCTCCTGACCGCGTTCGCCGCCCGGCCGGGCCGTGCGGAAGAGGTACCGCTCCCGCTCGCTCTGGCTCCGGGAGAGGAGGCGTGGCTCGACCTCGATCTGCCGGCCTCGGCGGACGGCCGTCTGGTCCGGCTGGATGCCACGCAGGTGCGGGTGACCGGATGGGCGGGTGGGGAGTGCGTGGGACGTGTCTGGCTCGGCGACCGGCCCGCGTTCTCGGGCGGGGACCCCGACTCGCTCTGGGTACCGCCGGGTTGGTCGAGGCTGACCTTGCTCGTGCGGGGGATCGCGGGGAGCGAGGTTCCGCTGGTGCGTACGGTGTGGGCTCGCTGAAGCCGCACCGGCCGGGCCCCGCCGCGCTCGCGGTCATGGCGGACGGCTTGTGGTGGGCGGCAGCGCGCGCACCCTGACTTTTCTCAGGGCCACGACACCGTCATCCGTCCCTATGGTTCGTCTCGTCCTCCAAGGCCCGGCCGCAGCACGGGACTTCCTCCACCGACAGGAAGAGACGGCATCCATGCGCCCGTTCCACCGCACCTTCACCTCTGCCGCCGTCGCGTTGACGCTGGTCGGCGGAACGGCGGCGGTCGCCACGGCCGACGCGCCCGCAGGGCGGCCTGCCGCGGTCGCGGCCGCGTCCGTCCAGGTGCCCGACGGGGTCTCGGCCGGGGTCGCCGTCTTCGACCGGCAGGCCGGTGTCTTCACCGAGGAGCTCAACACCAGCGCCCGCTTCCGGTCAGTCTCCGTTGTCAAACTGCTGCTGGCGCTGGACTTCCTGTGGAACCGGGGCCCCGACTACACCGTGCCCGCCGCCGACCGGGCCCTGCTGGAGCCGATGCTGCGCAGCAGCGACGACGATGCGGCCGACCACTACTGGTCGCAGTACGGCGGCTCGGCGATCATCACCCGCATGGTCAGCCGTCTCGACCTGAGCGACACGGCACCGCCGCCCACCGGGTACGAGGGCTTCTGGGGCTACACCGCGCTCTCCGCCCGCGACACCGTGAAGATCTACCGCTACCTCCTGGACTCGGCCCCCGGGCCCGTGCGCGATTTCGTGATGGGCAACCTGCGCCGGTCCACGCGCTGCGCTTCGGACGACTTCGACCAGCACTTCGGGATCGCCGGGGCGTTCGACAAGCCCTGGGCGGTGAAGCAGGGCTGGGCGGGATCGTCGTACCCGAAGGGCACGTGCGGCTCGGGCGGCACCGCGGCCGTGCCGCGTACGGCGGGTCCGGCTCCGGCAGCCGCGGCGGTGGACCTGACCCGGCCCGCCCTGCACAGCACGGGGACGGTGGGCGCGGACGACCGTTTCGTCGTGGCCGTGTTGACGCTGCATCCGGTCGGCACGTCGTACGGGAAGGCGTACACGGACATCGGCCGGCTGACCCGTTCGCTGAGCGCCCCGGGGGCGGCGCGGCCGGCGGGGTGGTGGTACGGCACGTGGAGCGACCATGTGAACGTCCGCCGGGACCCGTCCACCGCGAACCCGCGGATCACCCAACTCCCGGCGGGTGTAGAGGTGTTGGTGGGCTGCCAGGCAAGGGGGCAGAAGATCGAGGTGCCGCCGTACAGCAATGACTGGTGGGCCTATCTGCCGCAGTACGGCGGCTGGATCTCCAACATCTACATCAGCTCACCCGACAACCGGCTGCCGGACGTCAAGGAGTGCTGAGCGGACGTCCGTCGGTGTGTGAGAAGCATCTTCGGTCACACCGGTCACCGCGTGCGCCTGCGCCGTTCCCGCCGACCGAGTCCCTCGCCGATCCGCCGGTACGCGGCACGCGCGTGCAGGACACGGGCCAGGACCGTGCCCACGAGAGCCGCGCCGAGCAGACAGGCGAGCCAGAACGTGTCGCGCGGGCCGGCCCAGGTGAGGGTGCCCGCGGGTGGGATGGCGAACCCGTTGAGGAACAGCCAGCACAGTACGGCTATGCCGGGCGCGGCGCTGAAGCGCGCGTACAGGCCCAGTGACGCGGCCAGCAGGGACAGCACGGTCAGCGCGAGTGCGGGTCGGCCAGGACCCACGAGCGTGTTGACGAGCGTCACCAGTACCAGCGCGCCGCCGAACGCCCCCGCCCACACGAGCGGTGTGGGCGCGGGCGTGGGGACGGGCCTGGATTCCCGGCCCAGGGGCACCCATTCGATCACGCTGGTACTTCCTTCCCGTACTCCCGTCGGCCGGGCCGTGAACGGAGAAGGATTCTCCCATCGGGACCCGCTCCGGCGCAGCCGAGCACTCCGCCGACCCGGCCCTCAGCAGCTTGCCGGCATCACTGGCCGAGTCCGAGCAGCGAGGCCAGGGGCGACTTCGGAACGGTCCCGTTCGACTCGCCGCCCGACTGTCCCCAGGCCGCGTGCGGTCCCCTGGAGGAGGAGCTCTTGGTGTCGTTGACGCCCTGGAAGATGCCGAAGTCGACGGGCCCGTCGTCCGCCGAGGCGGGGACGACGGCGGTGAGCAGGGCGGCGCCGGCGAGAGCGCCGGTAGCGATGATCTTCATGCCGGGCTCAACGACGGGACGGGCGCGAGGGTGTCCCGTTCCCCGCCTTCGGCGGAACGCCGGTGCGGCCCCGCCACCGTCACCTGGGGCGATACGGTCCCCCCATGGCTGACGTACGGTTGACGACCTCCTCGTACCTCGTGCTCGGAATCATCGGCAAGCTGGGCGAGGCGAGCGCCTACGACGTGAAGAGGGAGGCGGCGCGGACGGTGGCGCCGTTCTGGTCGGTGCCGCACGCGCAGGTGTACGCGCAGTGCGAACGGCTCCTGGAGGCGGGGCTGTTGTCCGTCGTACGGCAGGAGAGCGGGCGCAACCGCAGGGTGCTGGCGCTGACGGACGAGGGGCGGGCTGCGCTTCAGGAGTGGCTCGCCGATCCGGAGTTCGTGCCGGTGGAGGCCAGGGAGCGCGGCATCCTCAAGCTGTGGTTCGGGGGACGGCCGGAGGTGCTGGCCCCGGTCCAGGTGGACGAGCACCGGCAGGCGCTGCGGTCGTACGAGGAACTCGCCGACGAGGTGGGTGAGTTGCTGACGCCCGGGCAGCGCGAGGCGCTGGAGTTCGGGATCCGGTACGAGCGGATGATGGTCGACTTCTGGGCCTGGGTGCGGCAGCGGGACGACCGGACGTCCACGGATTCCTGACGATTCCCGACCCCGCGGACCGTTGACCTCGGTGGCGGCCGGCTCTACCGTCTCGACAGTCCAGT
The DNA here is from genome assembly GCF_044759995.1 of Streptomyces sp. NPDC098781. Lineage (NCBI taxonomy): Bacteria > Bacillati > Actinomycetota > Actinomycetes > Kitasatosporales > Streptomycetaceae > Streptomyces > Streptomyces sp. NPDC098781. The sequence continues at coordinate 740,124 of NZ_JBIWAK010000001.1, read as the reverse complement.
CTGGACTATCGGGACGAGACCGTCGGACGGCCGTGCGGCCTCCACGGGCAGGAGGTGGCCGTGCGTCGTCCGACGAGCGGTATTTGGCGCCGCGGCGCCGCGATCGCGGTGACCGCCGTGTGCGTCGCCTACGCGCCGATCGCGATGACGGAGCTGTGGCCGTACGCCAGCCCCGGCGCCCCCGCGTTCGGCGAGTGGGTCATGTCCCGGACGGTGTCCCCGCGGTACGTCGCCGATGCCCTGGCCACCCGTGTCGGACCGTACCGGCACAGCCTGGTGCCGATGATCGTGCACTCGGTGCTCGGCGGCCTGCTCATGCTCCTGGGGCCCGCCCAACTGCTGACGGCGGCCCGGCGGCGGACCCGGGTGCACCGGGTGCTCGGCGTGGTCTTCGCGGTCACGGTGTACGCCTCGATGACGGGCGCCGGACTGTACCTGGCACGCACCGCACCGGAAGACGCCTTCAGCGGGCCCGCGTTCTGGATCGTGCTCACCACCCTCCTGGTGGGCACCGTGCTGAGCGTGACCTTCGGCATCATGGGCGCCGTCGGCGGCTTCCCGGATCTGCATCAGCGGTGGATGCTGCTGTGCTACGGCTTCCTGCTGACCGCACCCCTGCTGCGGCTGGAGTGGGGCGGCCTGCCGTGGCTGCTGCCGGGGCTGTCGATGGAGGAGATCAACCACGTGGCGATCATGCACCTGGGGTCGGTGGTCACGTTCGGCGCGCTCATCGCGTCGCGCACGCTGGACCGCCGTACGAAGGTCGACGGGGTGTCGGGCTCGTGGGCCCCGCTCCCGGTGCTGGCCGCGGCCCACCTCGCCGGCGCCGCCGCCCTGGCCTGGATCGTCTCCTCGTACCTGGACTTCGGGCCCGCCGGGCGGCGTCTGCTGCTCGGCTATCTGCTGCCGTACGCCGTCACCTACGCCGTGATGGCCGTCAGCGCCCGGCGTGCGGGACGGCAGGGGCGTGGCTGGGCCCGGGAGGAGTGGCGGCTGCACCTGACCGCGCTGTGCCTGGCCCCGGTGCTCTCGGCGGGCGCGACCCCGGTCTTCGAGCGCACCCTCGGCGTCGACCACCCCACGGCCCTGTCCGCAGGCGTCGCCGTCGGCTGTGGCGTCCTCGCCACCGCGGCGACGGCGGTGGTGAGCCTGCGCGTCATGTACGCCCGGGAACTGCGCAAGCGGTCGACCGCCGCCCCTGCGGCCGCACCGACCTCCCGCGTCTCCTCCCCCGCCTCCTAGCACCTGTGCGGCTTGTATCCCGGGGCCATGGTCGACCAGTTCCTACAGGTCAACGAAATCCGTCGGTGACCGGGACCCTGAGCCTCGCGGCCACCCGGCGTCACGGCATGCCCGCACCGTGACGCCCCGGCTGCACACTGCGGACGGGCTACGTCATCAACTCGATGTGCGGATGCTCGGGCTCCGCCGGGCAGACGAACAGGTGCTGTCGGTAGCCGCTGCCTATCTGGACGCCGGTCGCGTTGTAGCCGCGGTGGCCGGGGTACGGTCCAGCACCTGGGTGGGGGTGCGGAGACCAGCTGTTCCCGGCGTCGTCACCTTCCTCGAACGTGGCGACGGTCATCAGGACCTCCATCCGGGTACCGCACTCGGAGCAGGGCTGCGGGCTGGGGTCGGTGGAGTTCCAAGCGGGCCAGCCGCCGACCTTCCAGCCTGGTGCGTTGGACAGCACACAGTCGTAGTACGTCTCCGGGTCCATGTCTTCCTCTGCTGCCTGCGGCACACGCCACTGCTCGATCTGCTTCCGCAGTTCTTCGCTCAGCTCAAGATGGTCGGGGTACTCGGTGATCTGCTCCGGTTCGAGCACGCACGGCTCCGGTAGATAGCCGTCGAACTGCACTGCGGGCGGCTCGGGGGGCGTGTCGAGGATGTCGGTGACGTCGGCTGCCGAACGCCAGAAGAGCAGGGTCCTGGGCATGATCGGATGATCGAAGGGGCACCACAGAACCTGCAACAGGTCCTTGCCCTCCGGCGGGCTCAGATCGGGCACATCCCGTGCGTACAACTGCGCGACGGGCAGCATCGCTATGGGGCCGTCGTACGACTGGACCGCCAGCCACACCGGATACGTCCGAGGGGGCCGGATCCGCTCGAGAGTCTCCCGTTCCTCCGGAGTCAGGTCCCGGCCGTGCGAGTCGGCGAAGATCCGTCGTTCCAGCCGCAGATCCGCCGGGGACTGGGCTGAGTTGATGCCGTCCACCACATGCGGTTCCTTGCAGTGCGGCCACGGCTCCTCTGCGGGCCACAGCAGCGGCCCGCCGATCGAGCTGTCGTGCCACGTCGGCGCCCCAGGGCGGGGGTGCAGGCGGGTCGCCGTGCGGGCCAGCGGGGCCAGTTGGGGAAAGAGCGCGACAACGTCGAAAGGCCGTGGCGGAGTGACAGGAGTGACATTCATGGCCGCATTCTGCCGGTCGCCTCTGACAACGGCCCCCGTGGCCGCCCCACGATGAGCTCCGGCACGGGCGCCACCCAGGAGAGCCCTACCGCCGGTCCGTCGCCGGCAGATGGCCCGCGAGCAGGTCCACGATCGCCGCAGGGATGTCCGTCCACACGCGCGGTACGTCGCCACGTACTACTTCCATGCGGGTGTTACGAGTTACCGTGGCGCACCGCAGACCCGGCCGGGAACTGCGTCCACGGAGCTCGGGATCCCACACCCGTGACCGGAGCCATCACCGCAGGTCAGCACATTTCGTCGGTGGCCCAGTCCGGGCACGTCAGGCGGCGATCATCGGGGCAGTGTGCCGTCCTGGTCCTGAGAGGTGGTGACTTAGTGGTGCACAACTGCCACTCCTGCCCCTTCCACATCTCCGGCATCCACCGCTTGCGCAACTCAGGCTGGTCGGCACGAACCGCGTACCGGGACTGCACCCGCTCGGCCGGCCGGTCATCCTCGGCAGTGGTGACAAAGCAGGGCCGCGCAGGCGGGCGCTGCCCGGCACACCGGCGGGTCTCGCACAGAAGGCTCAGGTCGACCGCGTCCGCGTCGACCAGGCCTGTTGGATGCTCGGGGCAGCGGGTGACGGGCGGGGAGCGGTGACCGCTTCGGACAGAAGGTCCACGGCCCGCTGGAGATCCCGGCTGATCTCTTCCGTGGCGGGCGGCGCGTCGCCTTCTGTGAGCCGTTGACCGTGCTCATCGGCGACGCGCAGGGACCGGCCCAGAGCGATGAGCTGGGCATGGTTCACGCGTATCTCCTTCAGATCCTGGCCCAGTTGGGCTCGGCAGCCTGTCTCCCCGCGCCGTCTACGGTGGAGTCAGCAGTTCGGGCGTGCCTGCCGAGCGCGAGCGGTTCACGGCCGTCGCGGCCTACGACGGTGCCGGTGCGCCTGGCTGGGCATCGGCACCGGCCTGCTGATCCGCCCCGGCTTCTGGGCGGACTTCGTGCCCTGGCGCACCGGCCGCCTCGACGCACAGGCTCTGGGCGTCTGGGCTCTCGCCCTCGGAGTCGGGGTTCTCGGTGCCCTCGCCGAGGACGACCTGACCCGGTCCCGACCCGCCCTCCTGGCCCTCCCCGGCACCGCGGTCGCGCTGACCGTGATCCTCGCCGCCCGCGCCGGAGAGGTGGAGTGGAGCTCCGGCCCCGCCCTGAGCCTCGTCTGCATGGTGGCGGGACTGCTACTCGCGGGGGCGAGCGCACGTGCTCTGCTGTCCGGTTCGTCGGCGCTCCGGAGCTGACCGCCCGGACACAGGGGTGCCCCGGACAGGGCCTCGGGGCACCCGTGCGCCGGGGGCGTCAGCGCTGAACGATCGCCGTCTCGGCCGCCGCCTTGATCCGAGCGCCGAACGCGTCGGCGTCCTTGCGGGCGGCGGACAGGGCCAGGCCGACGAGGAGCTTGCCGACGCCGTGGCCCTCCAGGACGTTGAAGATACGGACGCGGGTCCGGCCGTCGGCGAGCGGCTCCAGGTCGTAACCGCCCTCCCTGGCCATCACGATGTTCTTCGACACCTCGGCCCAACGGATCCTCGACGGCACCTGGAGGTCCGTGATGCGGAACTCCCTCGCCGTCTTCATTCCGGCGTCCTTGACCGTGCTGCGGAAGACCGTGCCCAGGGCAGTCGGGCCGTCGGGAACCCGTTCGATCTTGAGCACGCGCGGGCTGAACTGCGGATCGTTGCGTCCGTCCGCGAGGTAGTCGAACACCGCCTCCACGGGTCTGTCGATCTCGACCGTCGCTTCGAACTGTCCTGACATGAGCACTCCTCGATCTCTTGAGCCGTAGCGTGCCCGCGGCTCCTTCGGAAGACGTCGGCCGGACCGCCGGACCGCCGGGCCGAGGGGACTGCTTCGTACGCGTGCGAAGGGCCGCGCCGCCTGCCCTGTGGTGGCGGCACCGCGACCCTATGGCGCCACCGGCGAACCCGCGAGACGGGCGGCACGGTCAGGAGGACGCGATCGGGGGCGTCCGCCCTTCGCGCCCGTCGCACGGCCTCAGCCGCCGGCGGTCACTTGGTCCATGGGCAGCCACAAGGTGGTGTTCGAGGAGGGGCCGGTGTTCGTCTGGCGTACCCGGGTGAGTTCGGCGTCGGTCAGCGCCCGGTTCCAGACGCGGACCTCGTCGATGCCGCCGGTGAAGAACGCCCGGCTGTCCATCCGCTGGCCGATGTGCACGCCGAACGGCGAGTTGCGGCTGACGGAGCCCGAGACGTCCGCCGTGCCGGTCGACCTGCCGTCGACGAACATCGTCAGCCGTCCGCCACCGCGGCGCAGGGCGAGGTGGTGCCACCGGCCGTCGTTGTACGCGGTGGTGGTGCTGACGGACGCCGACCGTACGACCGTCGCGCCGCTGCGCACCGTCATCAGTCCGCGCACCCGGTTGTTCGCCGGTTCGCCCCGCAGCCAGAACTGGGGCTGGTCGCCGCCGATGCCGCCCATCCACAGCAGGGGCTGCTCACCGGTGCGGCCGGTGTAGCGGAACCACAGGGATGCGGTGAAGTTCCCGGTGCCCAGCTCCAGTTGGGGGCGGAACGGCAGACGCACCGCGTTGTCCCTGCCGTCGAAGGCCAGGGCGCTGCCGAACACGCCGGCCGTGGGCGAGGCCCCGCCGAGCACGCTCGCCCGCTGGGCGGACGGGGCGCGGTCGGTCGTGGTCGGGTCGGGGCCCCGGCGGGGTTCGAGCCACTCCTCGTTGAAGCGGGCGAAGCGGATCTCGTCGCGGGCGTCGACGGTTCCGCCTTCGTACATCAGCCCGACCACGTCGCCGCCGATGGACGCCATGTCGGAGTAGCCCGCCCAGTCCTGGGTCACCACGGTGCCGCGGTCCACGCTCTCCCAGGTGCTGCCGCCGTCGTAGGAGGAGCGGATCATCATGGTCCGGCGGCGGTCCGGGTCGCCGGGGCAGGAGAGCAGGAGGCGATCGCCCAGTTGCAGCGTGGACCCCTGGACCTGCGGAGCGTAGAGGCCGGGGAGCGGCCGGAACGGTTGGGTGAAGGTGTCACCGCCGTCCCGGCTGAAGGTCTGGGTGCGGTGGCCCAGATCGGTGCCGTCCTGCTCGCGACCGCTGACCAGCAGGGTGCCGTCGGGGCGCTCGACGAGGGTGAGTTCGGACGGCTTCTGATGGAAGGTGCGGTCGGTGGCGATGGGCCAGGAGTCGGTGGCGCGCGGTCGCCAGGTGGCGCCACCGTCGTCGCTGACGATGAGGGCGGCGTGGTTGGCGGTGACCCGGCTGCCGTTCCAGGTCTCGGTGTTGACGCCGAAGACGAGCCGGCCGGCGTGGGCGCCGCGGGCGAGCTGGATCCCGTGGACGGGGCCGGTGGCGTACCAGGAGTTCCAGTTGGAGGGCTTGATCTGCGCGCTCAGGTCGCGCGGCCGGGTCCAGGTGCGGCCGTCGTCGTCGCTGTACTGCACATGGGGGCTGCGCGCGCACGGGACGTCACAGCTGTTGCCGTTCTCGGACGCCGGGTTGTGGGTCTGCGGGAGCAGGATGCGGCCGGTGGTCCGGTCCACGATCGGGGCCGGGTTGCCGTGGGTGTCACCGGCGCCCGCGCTGACGACCTGGAGCGGGCCCCAGGTGCGGCCGCCGTCGGTGGAACGCTTCAGCACGATGTCGATGTCCCCCGCGTCACCGCAGCTGTCCACGCGCCCCTCGGCGAAGGCGAGGAGCGTGCCCTGGGGCGTCCGGACGATCGCCGGGATCCGGAAGCACGCGTATCCCGGGTCCTGGGACGCTCTGAAGATGACCCGCTGCTCGAACTGCGGCGCTGCTTTGGCGGGTCGGGCGTGCGCGGAGCCGGGAAGGGCTGCCGCGACCGCCATGACGACACCTGCGGCGAGTGGGGCTCTGAGACGGGTGCGAAGCCTCGACGGCATAGACGGCCCTTCGTTCTGTCCTTACGTCAAAACATGGGGTGTCCAATCTATGCACTTTTATCAACGTTTAGACGGATTAACACACCGTCAGCTCGGCTATGGCACCTCCGGTCCGGCGTACTCGCCCATCGCGTCGATGAGCCAACGGGCCAGGTAGTCGGCGAACGACGACCGCGGGAGCAGCCGATAGGCCGGTGTGTCGTCGATCTGCCAGAGCAGTACGGCGACGGGACCCACCGTGGTGGACACGGCCGTGCCGGGACCGAAGGACCGGGGGTGCAGGTCCAGCGGGCAGCCCTTCTCCAGCACCTGCCGGGCGGCCGGACCGCCCAGCTCCAGGGTGGTGCGGTTCGCGGAGACGTCGACGACCGAGCCGGGGGCCACTCCGAGTGCCGCTCGCAGCGCGGGTGCCACGGTGGTCTCGTCGGTCCGGGACACCACGAGCCATTCGTCGGGGCCCAGCCAGAGGACCGAGTGGGCGCTGGAGGTGGCCGTCCGGCCGCAGCGGGGCGGGAGCGGCACCCCGAGAGCCCTCTCCACTCGGGCGGCCGTCTCGGTGCCGGGGGCGACACGCAGGTTCAGCATTCCGGTGAACGCACGCTCCGTCAGCGTGACCCCACGGGCGCCGGTGACACCGGCGGCACGCATGCGCTCCTCCATGTGCGCCAAGGGACTGGTGCGCAGCGCCACCGGGCCGGCGCTCGCGTCGATCGTCGGCTCAGCCATCTCGTTTGGTCCCTTCGGGGTCGTAGAGAACGCAGTCGGCGACCTCGACGGGCACCAGGTCGTCGCCCACGGGCGCGAGCAGCGTCTGGCCGATCCTGGTCCGCCCGCCGGAGACGAGGGCGAGGGCGAAGGGGCGGCCGAGCGCCGGGCTGTGGTAGCTGGAGGTGACATGACCGAGCATCGGGACCGGCCCCGACGCGGGAGTGACGGGCACGTCCGGGGCGACCAGTTGGGTGCCCTCGGGCAGCCGGGTCGCGCGGTCCAGCGGCAGCAGGCCGACCAGGTGCCTGCGGTCGGGGCGACAGGTGTCGGCGCGGGAGTGGGACCGCCTGCCGATGAAGTCCTTGCGCTGGGAGACCACCCAGGCCATGCCCGCGTCCTGCGGGGTGACGGTGCCGTCGGTGTCCTGGCCGACGATGATGTAGCCCTTCTCGGCCCGCAGGACGTGCATGGTCTCGGTGCCGTACGGCGTGATGTCGTACGGGCGGCCGATCGCGTACACCTCCTCCCAGACCGCCGGGCCGTACCACGCGGAGACATTGATCTCGTACGCGAGTTCGCCGGAGAAGGAGATCCGGCAGATGCGGGCCGGAACACCGGAGGCCAGGGTGGTCTCGCGGAACGCCATGAAGGGGAACGCCTCGTTCGACAGGTCGACGTCGGGGGCGAGATGGGCGACGACCTCGCGCGACTGCGGGCCGACCACGGCGATGGTGGTCCATTGTTCGGTCACCGAGGTGCAGTGGACGTCGAGTTCCGGCCACTCGGTCTGGAGCCACTCCTCCAGCCAGTCCAGGACAGCGGCGGCACCGCCGGTCGTGGTGGTCATGAAGTAGCGGTTGTCGTCGAGGCGCAGTGTGACACCGTCGTCGAAGATCATCCCGTCGGGCTTGCACATCACGCCGTAGCGGGCGGTGCCGGGCTTGAGCTTCTTGAAGGCGTTGGTGTACACGCGGTTGAGGAACTCGCCCGCGTCCGCGCCCCAGATCTCGATCTTGCCGAGCGTGGAGGCGTCCATGAACGCCACGCCGTCCCGGGCCGCACGGCACTCGCGGGCCACTGCCGCGTCCATGTCCTCGCCGGGCCGGGGGTAGTAGCGGGGCCGCTTCCACTGGCCGACGTCCTCGAACACCGCTCCGTGGGCCACATGCCAGCGGTGGACCGAGGTGGTCCGCTCCGGATCGAACAGTTCGCCGCGCTCGCGCCCCGCCAGGGCGGCGAAGGCCACCGGCGTGTACGGCGCCCGGTAGGCCGTGGTGCCGATCTCCCCCAGCCGGCCGCCCAGTGCCTCGGCGATCACCCCGATCGCGTTGACGCCCGACGTCTTGCCCTGGTCGTTCGCCGTGCCCAGCGAGGTGTAGCGCTTGACGTGCTCGACGCCCCGCATACCGGCGCCGGTGGACCGCCAGACGTCGGCGACGGTGACATCGCGCTGGAGGTCGACGAAGTGGGTGTCCCAGGTGGCGGGTTCGCCGTCCGGGGCAGGTGTCAGCCACAGCGCCCGCGTCGGACCGGGTGCCCGCCGCGTGTCGCCGGGCGGCGGTACGGGCACCGGGAACCCGGCCTCGGTCGCCGCCCGCGCACCGGCCCGCGCCCCGTCCGCTACACAGCCGTCGAGGTCGTACGTCCCGCGTGCCGCACCGACGATCTGCTGGTCCCGTACGGTGCCGTCGGGGACGAAGGCCACGAGGTCCTCGTCCCAGCGCAGCCGCCCCTGCCGCTGGCTGTGCAGATGCACCACCGGGCTCCATCCGCCCGAGACGGCGAGCAGGTCGCAGTCGAACGACTCGGGCCCACCGGAGAGCCGACCGCTCCCGTCCAGCCCCTGGACGGTGACGCCGGTGAGCCGGCCCTCGCCCGAGGTGCCGACGACCGCGCTGCCGGACAGCACCCGCACCCCGGTGGCCGCCGCGACCTCGGCCGCTCGCCCGGTCGGTTCGGGGCGGGCGTCCACGACCGCGGCGATGTCGATCCCGTGGGCATGGAGGTCGGCAACGGTGTCGTACGCGCTGTCGTCGGTCGTGCAGACCACGGCCCGTGAACCCGGCGCCACGGCATACCGGTTGAGGTACGTCCGCACCGCCCCGGCCAGCATCACGCCGGGGCGGTCATTGCCCGCGAAGGTCAGGGGACGTTCGTGCGCGCCGGTCGCGAGGACGACCTGGCGGGCGCGGATGTGCCACAGCCGCTGGCGCGAGACGGCCGGCGGAGCGGCGGGCCCCAGGTGGTCGGTGCGCCGCTGCAATGCCAGTACGTAGTTGTCGTCGTACGACCCGAAGGCCGTGATCCGCCGTAGTACGAGGACCTCGGGGGCGGCGTCGAGCGCCGCGCGGACGTCGGCGGCCCACTTGAGGCCGGCCTGCGCTCCGGAGAGCAGCGAGCCGCCCGGCTCGGGCTGGTCGTCGACGAGGATCACCCGGGCGCCGGAGCCGGCGGCGGCAGCGGCGGCCGCGAGGCCGGCGGGTCCGGCACCGACGACCAGGACGTCGGTGTGGACGTACTTCTTGTCGTAGACGGCGGGGTCGGGGGTGGGGTCGAGCGGGCCCATCCCGGACAGGGTGGTGGCGGACAGGCCGTCGTAGAGCTCGATCGTCGTCGCCGGCAGCATGGCCTCCGAGCACGGGCCCTTGATCCGCAGCAGGGCGTTGGGCTCCTCGACGCCCGCGGTGACGATGCCGCGTGGCCGGCCGCGGTAGAGCGACGGGGCGACCTCGACGAGGCCGTTGGCCAGCATCGCGGAGGCGACGGTGTCCCCCGGGTGGCCGGTCAGCTCGCGGCCGTCGACGGTGAACCGCAGCACCCTGCCAAGGTCCACTCGGCCACCCTGCTCGAGGCGGAATCGCTGGTCGGTCATCGGTTCCCTCCGGGGCGGGGCTCGTCGGGCCGGTACGAGGTCATCACCTCGTAGGTGACGGTGTCGCGCAGGACGTTGAACCAGCGGCGGCAGCCGGTGCTGTGCATCCACCGCTCGGCGAAGGGGCCCTTGGGGTTGTCGCGGTGGAAGACGTACCGGGCCCACTGCTCGTCGGTGAGCTCCGCGGGGTTCTCGGGGTAGGGGACATGGGCCTGTCCGCCGTAGTGGTACTCGGTCTCGTCCCTCGGACCGCACCAGGGGCACCTGATCAGCAGCACCTGTCCTCCTCAGTGGGCCACGGCCGCGGCGCCGTGTTCGTCGATCAGCGCGCCCGTCGTGAAGCGTTCGAGCGCGAAGGGGGCGTTCAGCGGATGCGGCTCACCGGTGGCGATGGTGTGCGCGAAGGTCCAGCCGGCCGCCGGGGTGGCCTTGAACCCGCCGGTTCCCCAGCCGCAGTTGACGTAGAGGTTCTCGACCGGGGTGGTGCCGATGATCGGGGAGGCGTCCGGAGTGACGTCCACGATGCCGCCCCAGGTCCGCAGCACGTGCGCGCGGGCGAAGACCGGGAACAGCTCGACGGCGGCGGCCATCTGCTGCTCGATCACATGGAAGGAGCCGCGCTGGCCGTAGCCGTTGTACGCGTCGACGCCCGCGCCCATCACCAGTTCGCCCTTGTGCGCCTGGGAGACGTAGACGTGCACGTGATTCGACATGACGACGGTGGGGTGCACGGGCTCGTGCAGCTCGGAGACCAGGGCCTGCAACGGGTGCGACTGCACCGGCAGCCGTACGCCCGCCCGCTCGGCCAGCACGCTGCTGTGCCCGGCGGCGGCGAGCCCGACCCGCCCGGCGAGGATGCGGCCGCGGTTCGTGTCGACCCCGACGACCCGGTCGCCGTCCTTGAGGAAGCCGGTGACCTCACAGCCCTGGACGAGGTCCACCCCCATCTCGTCCGCGCGGCGGGCCAGCGCCCACGCCACGTGGTCGTGCTTGGCGATGCCGGCCCGCGGCTGGAAGGTGCCCCCGAGGACCGGGTACCGGGTGCGGGGCGAGACGTTGAGGATGGGACAGACCTTGGCGACCTCGTCCGGCTCCAGCCACTCGGCGTCGACTCCGTTGAGCCTGTTGGCGTTGACGCGGCGCACGCCCTCGCGGACGTCCTGGAGGGTGTGCGCGAGGTTGAGGACGCCGCGCTGGCTGAACAGGAAGTCGTAGTCCAGCTCCGCCGGGAGTGACTCCCACAGTTTGAGGGCGTGTTCGTAGATCGCCGCGCTCTCGTCCCAGAGGTAGTTGGAGCGGATGATCGTGGTGTTGCGGGCCATGTTGCCGCCGGCCAGCCAGCCCTTCTCCAGTACGGCGACGTTCGTGATGCCGTGGTTCTTGGCCAAGTAGTAGGCGGTGGCCAGGCCGTGGCCGCCGGCGCCGACGATGACCACGTCGTACGAGGAGCGGGGCTCGGGGTTGCGCCAGAGGAAGTCGGGGTGTTCCGGCAGCGGTTCGGCCGTCATGCCGCGGCTCCGTTCGCGTAGAGAGGGAAGGCCGAGGTCAGCTTCTCCACCCGGCCGCGCAGTTCGTCCTCGGGCCGTTCGCCCTTCAGCGTCTCGGCGACGATGTCGGCGACCTCCCGGAACTCCGATGCGCCGAAACCGCGCGTGGCCAGTGCGGGGGTGCCGATCCGCAGCCCCGACGACACCATGGGCGGGCGCGGGTCGAAGGGCACGGCGTTGCGGTTGACGGTGATGCCGACGCGGTGCAGCCGGTCCTCGGCCTGTCTGCCGTCGAGCTCTGAGTCGCGCAGGTCGACGAGGACCAGGTGGACCTCGGTGCCGCCGGTCAGGACGGTGATGCCCGTCTCGGCGACGTCGTCGGCCAGCAGCCGTCCGGCGAGGATGCGGGCGCCGTACAGCGTGCGCCGCTGCCGCTCCCTGAACTCCTCGCCCGCCGCCACCTTGAAGGCCACCGCCTTCGCCGCGATGACGTGCTCCAGCGGTCCGCCCTGCTGGCCGGGGAAGACCGCGGAGTTGATCCTCTTCGCGAGATCGGCCCGGCTGAGGACGACACCGCCGCGCGGGCCGCCGAGGGTCTTGTGGGTGGTGGTCGTGACGACGTCCGCGTACGGCACCGGGTTCGGGTGGAGGCCCGCGGCCACCAGTCCGGCGAAGTGCGCCATGTCCACCATCAGATAGGCGCCCACCGCGTCGGCGATCCGCCGGAACGCGGCGAAGTCCAGCTGCCGCGGGTAGGCCGACCAGCCGGCGACGATCATCTTCGGCCGGTGGGCGAGGGCGAGTCGCTCGACCTCTTCCATGTCGACGCGCAGGTCGGACTCGCGCACGTGGTAGGGCACGACGTCGTAGAGCTTGCCTGAGTAGTTCAGGCGCATGCCGTGGGTGAGGTGTCCGCCGTGCGCCAGGTCCAGGCCGAGGATCGTGTCGCCGGGCTGGAGCAGCGCGAACATCGCGGCCGCGTTGGCCTGGGCACCCGAGTGCGGCTGCACGTTCGCGGCCTCGGCGCCGAAGAGGTCCTTGACCCGCTCGATGGCCAACCGTTCGACGACGTCGACGTGTTCGCAGCCGCCGTAGTAGCGGCGGCCCGGGTAGCCCTCGGCGTACTTGTTCGTCAGGACCGAGCCCTGGGCGGTCATGACCGCGGCCGGGGCGAAGTTCTCCGAGGCGATCATTTCGAGCGTGGTCTGCTGGCGGTGCAGCTCGGCGGCGAGGGCCGCGGCGATCTCCGGGTCGAGTTCGCCGAGCGGGAGGGACAGGGGGGAGGTGACCGTGGTGATCGACGAGGTCGCTGCCATCTGCACACCATCCTGGGAGACGACTGGACGCCGACTGATATATCAGCCTGTGCGGTAAGGTATGGGAGCCCACGGGACAGGTCAAGGGGGCCTTATGCAGCAAGGGGGCCTTATGCAGCAGGCGGCGACCCAGCCGGACGGCGAGGAGCTGTCCCTCGCCGAGCGCGCCTACCGCGCCATCCGTGACCGGCTCGTGCTGCTGGAGATCCGTCCGGGCGCCCCGATCAACGAGGAGCAGCTGGCACAGTCCCTCGGTGTGGGCCGGACCCCGGTGCGCGAGGCGCTCAAGCGGCTCCAGTACGAGCGCCTGATCACGACGTATCCCCGGCGCGGCACCTTCGCCACCGACGTCAACATCACCGACCTGGCCCATATCTCCGAGGTGCGCCTGGAACTGGAACCGCTGGCCGCCGCCCAGGCCGCGCGGCGCGCGACGGCGGCCGACCGGGCCGCGCTGACGGCACTGCGGCAGGAGCTGGCGCGCGCGGGCGCCCGCCGGCCCGAGCCGGTCGAGCTTTTGCACCTGGATCTTCAGGTGCACCGCGCCATCTACGCCGCCACGCACAACCCGTATCTGGACGACACCCTCGTCCGGTACGACAACCTGGCCACCCGGATCTGGTGCCTGTTCATCGAGCGGCTGTCCGACATGGCCGGCCATGTCGAGGAGCACGGCCCGCTGATCGAAGCGATCGTCGCCGGTGATCCGGATCGGGCGGCGGAGCTCGCCCGCCGGCACGTCGTGGGCTTCGAGCGGGCCGTCCGCGCGGCCATCTGACGCCTCGCGTCAGCGCACCCGGGCCCCACCGGCGGCACCGTCGAGGCGCTGCCTCGCCCAGTCCTCCGGCTCCTCCTGTGTCTCCGGTGGGTCGACGGGCGTCGGCGCGGGCGGACGGAAGAGGACGGACCGGGCCACGGGCGGGGCGAACAGGGCGGAGACGGGCGCGGCGAGGGTCAGTACGGCACGGAAGGCGCGCCCGACGACCGGATCGCCGGTCGAGCACTCCTGGACACGTGCCAGGTACCAGTCGGCGACGCGGTCCGCGGGCCCGCCGTCGACCGCGTTGCCGATCGCTCCCGGCATCTTGCGGTCCGCCCCGGCGGAGATGTCCCACGCCTGCCGGGACGCCGCGAGCAGTGCCCGCTGGACGCGCCGCGTGGTGGGCGTGCGGCGGGTGTCGACGAGCGCGTCGCGCAGGGCGACGGCGTTCATCGCGGCGACGGCCATCCCCTGCCCGTAGATCGGGTTGAAGGTGCACAGGGCGTCACCGACGGCGAGGAATCCGGCCGGGCCGGCGCCGCCGAGGTCGTAGCGGCGACGGACATTGGCGGTCCGCCGGTAGCCGAACGCCGAGGAGACGGGTTCGGCCTCGTCCAGCCACCGGTGCAGAAGCGGATGCGGCAGCCTCTTGGCGTAGGTCTCGAACTCGTCGTCACCCTGGGGCGGTTCGTCGCCACGCAGTCCCGAGACGATGACCAGATGGCTGCCGTCCTCCAGCGGCAGCGCCCCGCCGGCGTGCACCTGGTCGGGGTTCGGATAGACGTAGTACCCGGTGGTGTCGCCGTCGAGGACACCGCTCCTGCCGCGGTAGACGCGCGAGGCGTAGGCGAGCCCGGTGTCGATGGTCTCCTCGTGCGGGGCCTCGGCCCCGATCCCGGTGAGCCACTGCGGGGCCTTGGTGCCGCTGCCGGAGGCGTCGACGACCAGGTCGGCATCGACGGTCCGCTGCTCCCCGCGGGCTTCGGCGGAGCGGTCCCGCAGCAGCACGCCGCGCACCCGCGAGGCGTCACCGACAAGCCCGACGGCCTCGGCCCCCTCCACCGTGCTGATCACGGGGTTGGCGAGAACTCGCCGCCGCACGAGCTCCTCCAACTGGGCGCGGGAGCCAGTGTAGATGTACGTCGACGCCGGCACCCTGCGGTACCAACGTCCGTTCTGCCACAGCACCATGTCCGACGGCATGCCCACCCGAGGCGCCCCCGCCGCCGCCAGCTCCGCCAGGAAGCCCGGCAGCAGTGACTCGAGGGCCACCTGACCGCCCTCCAGGAGCACATGGGGATGCCGGCCCTGCGGTACCCCGGCCCTGGGCTTCGCCCCGTCCGGGAACCGGTCGCGCTCCACGACGGTCACCCGGTCGGCGTGCCCGGCTAGCACGTGCGCCGCGAGCATCCCGGCGAGGCTCCCGCCGACGACCACGGCGTGCCGCCCGCCCCGTCGGCCGTCCACGTTCCAACCGCCCGTCTTCCCAGCAGAGTTCACAGACCGCTCCCTTGACCACCACGTCGCGACAAGGCACCAGTATCCAGTGATGCAGGACTGGTTGATCGCGTTTCAGCCCTTTTGCGCCTCACCGATCTCGAGGTGTGCGCAACACACTTGCCCCTGACATGGGCGTGAGGTCCTAGCTTGGTCGCGAGCAGGGCAAGGGAACCGACTGAGGAGACAAAGGACATGGCCGTTTGGGAAGTTGTGCGGATACCGGTCGCCGAGGGCGATCAGGACGCGTTCGCAGCCGTAGTCCGGGCGCATCTGCCACTTCTGGAGGAGGCCGAGGGCTGTCTGGACGTGAAGCTGCTTCGAGCCGTCGACCAGGAGGGCGTCGTCCTGTTGTGGGTCCTGTGGGAGTCGCTGGAGCACCACACCGAGGTGTTCGTGAAGACCGACGCGTTCACGACGTTCTCCAGCGCGATGATGCCGTTCTTCGCCGGGACGCCCGAGGTGCTGCACGCGAGCACGGTGATCGACGGGTTCTGATCCGGCGTGGAGAAGGCGGGTCAGCGGCCGGTCGAGCCGTCGATCAGCTCCCGGAGGATGTCCGCGTGGCCCGCGTGCCGGCCGGTCTCCTCGATCATGTGGGTGAGGGCCCAACGGGTGCTGGGGGCGGGGCGGCCCGCGCGCGCTCGTGGGACCGGCGCGGCGGGATCGGTGCATCCGTCGAGCACCTCGTTCGCGCGCTCGACCGCGTCCCGGTAGCGGGCCACGACATCGGCCACGCTGTCCGACGGTGCGGCTCGGAACGTCGCGTTCCAGTCGGTGACCGCTTCCCCGAGGAACATCGAGCGCTCGACGGACGTCAGGTGGTTGAGCAGGCCGAGCAGGTTCGTGCCCGACGGCACGGCGGCCGTGCGCACCTGGGGTTCCGGTGCGCCGTCGACCTTCGCGGCCATCGATGTGCGGAGGTAGTCCAGGAATCCGCGAAGGACCTCGATCTCGCCGCCTCCGGTCCGGGGCGGTGGGGTGTCGCGGCGGCGGGTGCGGCGGGTGGTGCCGGGCATCGTGGGCTCCCTTCCTCGTCAGGGGCGGCGCGGGCCGCCGCCTCGGGGCTCCTGGTGTCGCTGCACGCCCAGTCTCGCCACGCGCCGTGCGGGCCGGCACGGAATTTTGCCGATACGGCAAGACGGCCGCCGAGCCGGCGGTGGCCTCAGGTCGCGTCGGCCTGCTGGATGCTGTCGCCGCGGTTGTTGAGGGCGATGTTGGTGCCGATGCGCCGGAAGTCGTTGATCACGCCGAACATGCTCTTGTCCGACGGCAGCAGGGTCCGGAAGGAGGCGTCCGCGGCCAACCGGGTGAGGAACGCCTCCTTGTACGCGTTGTAGACCTTCGCCGTGTAGCCGGGCTCGGTCGCCGCGTTCATCCGGTGGTCGTTGGTGACCGCGATCGACGCGAGGTCCATCAGGTAGCAGTCGATGAGGTCGGTGACGTCCTTGGCCTTGGCGTTCTCCTCCCCGTTCGTCGCGTCCTCGGCCAGGATCTCGGCCATCCTCACGACGATGTCGCGGTAGATCCCGTGCCGGGTGCTGCTGGGGAACGCCGCCATGATGTGGTCGGCCTGGCCGGCGCCCTCGGTGCTCATGGTGCGCGGCGTCCTGAGGTCCGTCAGGCCCGGCACGGCGAGCGGCACGCCCTCGAACATGACTTCCTCGTCGGGGATGTTCGGGTTCCGGGAGGCGAGCGGATGCAGGCCGATCTCGTGGGCCAGCATGCCCATGACGTACCCGATCTCGTACTTCTCGAAGTAGTAGCTGGCCAGGTTGATGTCCACGCCGTCCTCGCCACGGTCGATCACGTCCGCGGGGGTCTCGGTGGTGCGCACGCGGAGCGTGATGCGGCACGGACGGCCGTCGATGTAGGCGCGGATCGTGTCGTGCCTGCGCAGCAGGTCGATGATGCGTACGGCCTTGTCGCGGTACTTCTCGCTCGTGTGCTTGAGGTTGGTGAACTCGAAGTTCCCCGAGGAGAACGGCACGTACGGGGTGGCAGGTTCGGAGGGCGCGGTGTTCGCGTCCTGCGGCATGAGGGGCGGGACTTCGCCGGCCGCTGTGCCGTCGTTCGGCCTGGGCAGGGACACCGGGTCCACCCACACCGACTCGTGCGGGACCGGTGCGGCAGCGGTACGGGCCGCGTCCCAGCTCTGGTCGGTGGCCTGTTCAGGGGCCGCGGTCACGTCCCCGATGAGGGCGCCGAGCAGGGCCAGGTGCCGGCCACGCAGACCGCCTGCGGCGAGGGAGACGTCCTCGGGCTGCTCGTCGAGCGCGCCCAGCAGGCTGCCCGGGATGTGCGGGCGGTGCGGCGAGTCGGCGTCCCGGTACTCGTCACGCAGACCCAGCTGATGAGAGAGCTCGTGGACGAGGTGGACCGGGTCGGCATCCGCCCACCACGTGTTCTGGTCCATCACCCGGTCCCGGTCCGCCAGATCCACGGTCAGGTGCGGGGAGTCGGCGGCGTCGACGTGCTCGACGGTGACATGCAGGCGGTCGCCGTTCGGCAGTCGGTACGCCGGGCTGTTCAGGAACTCACGCACCCCTGCCGCCAGCCGGTCGCGCACCTGGGCCGCCTGGTCCTGCGGCCCTCGTACGGCGAGCCGTACCGTGAGGTCGGTGACCGGCTCGCCCTCGTACGAGAACCGCCGTGTGTCGAAGCCGGCCCGCACCACGAAGCGGGGGCGATGGTCACGCGGGCCGCGCGCCTGTGGTGTGACGTCCGCGGTGTGCGGCGAGGCCGTCCCGCTCCGTTGCGGGAGTCGGGGGTGGGCCTCGTCCGTCGGGATGGGCTGCTGGATGCTGTCGCCGCGGTTGTTGGTCGCGAGGCTCGTGGCGAGCTGGGCGAAGTCCCGCACGACGCCGAACAGCCCCTTGTCGGCCGGGAGCAGGGGGCGGGCGGGGCTGTCCTCGGCCATGTGCTGGGCGAGCAGGGCCTTGTAGGCGTTGTAGACCTTGGCGGTGTTGCCGGGCTCCTTGGCGGCGTTCATGCGGTAGTCGCTGGTGATCGCGATGGACGCCACGTCCATGAGGTAGCAGTCGATGAGGTCGGTGACGTCCTTGGCCTTGGCTCCCTCCACGCCGGCTCGCGCGGCCCGCGCCAGCATGTCGGCCATCTTCAGGACGATGTCCCGGTAGATCCCGTGCCGGGTGCTGCTGGGGAACGCGGCCATGATGTGGTCGGCCTGGCCCGCGCTGTCGGTGTTCATGGTGCGCGGCGTCTTCAGGTCGGCCAACCCCGGCACCGGCAGCGGAATGCCCTGGAACATCGCTTCCTCGTCAGGGATGTTCGGGTTCCGGGAGGCCAGCGGATGCAGGCCGATCTCATGGGCCAGCATGCCCATGATGTAGCCGATGTCGTACTTCTCGAAGTAGTAGCTCGCCAGGTTGATCTGCACCCCGTCGTCGCCCAGGTCGCGTACGTCGGCCGGGGTTTCGGTGGTGCGCAGGTGCAGGGTGATACGGCAGGTGCGGTCGCCGATGTAGTCGCGGATCGTCGGGTGTTCCCCGAGCAGCTCGATGATGCGTACGGCCTTGTCGCGGTACTTCTCGTTGGTGTGCTTCAGGTTGGTGAACTCGAAGTTGCCCGACTTGAAGGGCGTGAGCGTCGCGTCCTGCGGCATCCGGGCCGGGACATCGGCCCCCTTCTCGGCGGACCGCGACCCGGGCAGGGACACCGGGTCCACCCAGACGGAACGACGCGGCACCGAAGTGGCGCTCGAACGGGCGGCGTCCCAGGTCTGCTCGTCGTGCCGGGGCTGTGGTGCCACCTCCCCGATCAGGGCGCCGAGCAGGGCCAGGTGCCGGCCACGCAGACCGGCGGCGGCGAGCGAGGCGTCCTCGGGCCGCTCGTCGAGCGCGCCCAGCAGGCTGCCCGGGATGTGCGGGCGGTGCGGGGAGTCGGCGTCCCGGTACTCGTCACGCAGACCCAGCTGATGAGAGAGCTCGTGGACGAGGTGGACCGGGTCGGCGTCCGCCCACCAGGTCGTCTGGTCCATCACCCGGTCCCGGCCCGCCAGGTCGACGGTCAGGTGCGGGGAGTCCGTGGGCTGGACCAGTTCGACGGTGACGTGCAGGCGGTCACCGTTGGGCAGGCGGTGGCCGGGGTTGTTCAGGAACTCGTGTACGCCCGCGGTGAGTCGGTCGTACACCTGGGTCGCCTGGGTGTCGGTGCCGCGCAGCGCGACACGGACGGTGAGGTCGGTGACGGACTCGCCGTCGTAGGAGAACCGGCGGGCGTCGAAGCCCGAACGCACCACGTAGCGGGGGCGGTTGTCGCGCGAGCGGGGTGGCTTCGGCGTGGCGTCCGGCCGAGGCGGTGTGGGGGTGCCGGTCTCGGGCAGCCGGGGGCGGGCCTCGTCGGTGTCGGTGCCGGTCTGGATGCTGTCGCCCTGGTTGTTGAAGGTGAAGCTGCTGCCCAGGCCGAGGAAGTTGCCGGTGACGTTGTACCAGCTCTTGTCGGCCGGCAGCAGCGCACGGACGGGGCTGTCCTGGGGCAGCTGCGCGACGAACATCTCCTTGTACGCGTTGTAGACCTTCGCCGTGTAACGCGGTTCCCAGGCCGCTTCCTTGCGTCGGTCGCCGGTGACCGCGATCGTCGCCAGGTCCATCAGGTAGGTGTCGATCAGATCCGTGACGTCCCTGGCCTTGGCGCCCTCCTCCCCCGTCCGCGCGTCCTCGGCCAGCACCGCCGCCATCTTCACCACGATGTCGCGGTAGATGCCGTGCCGCGTACTGCTGGGGAACGCGGCCATGATGTGGTCGGCCTGGCCGGCGCCCTCGGTGCTCATGGTGCGCGGCGTCTTCAGGTCCGTGAGGCCCGGAACGGCCAATGGCACGCCCTCGAACATGGCCTCTTCGTCGGGGATGTTCGTGTTCCGGGAGGCGAGGGGGTGCAGGCCGATCTCGTGGGCCAGCATCCCCATGACGTACCCGATGTCGTACTTCTCGA
Source organism: Streptomyces sp. NPDC098781 (assembly GCF_044759995.1). Taxonomy (NCBI): domain Bacteria; kingdom Bacillati; phylum Actinomycetota; class Actinomycetes; order Kitasatosporales; family Streptomycetaceae; genus Streptomyces; species Streptomyces sp. NPDC098781. The sequence continues at coordinate 720,200 of NZ_JBIWAK010000001.1, read as the reverse complement.
AGTAGTAGCTGGCCAGGTTGATCTCGACGCCGGCGTCGCCGTGGTCCGTCACATCGGCCGGGGTCTCCGTGGTGCGCAGATGGAGGGTGATGCGGCAGGGGCGGTTGCCGATGTAGTCGCGGATCGTGTCGTGCTTGCGCAGCAGGTCGATGATGCGTACGGCCTTGTCGCGGTACTTCTCGTTCGTGTGCTTCAGGTTGGTGAACTCGAAGTTGCCCGACTTGAAGGGGGTGATGGTCGCGTCCTGCGGCATCCGGGCCGGGACGTCGGACCCGTTCTCGGCGGACCGCGACCCGGGCAGGGACACCGGGTCCACCCAGACGGAACGACGCGGCACCGGTGTGGCGCTCGTACGGGCCTCGTCCCAGCTCTGCTCGTGCTGCGCCGGCTGGGGCGTCACGTCTCCGATGTGAGCGCCGAGCAGGGCCAGGTGCCGGCCGCGCAGACCGGCGGCGGCGAGAGAGGCGTCCTCGGGCGGTTCGTCGAGGGCGCCGAGGAGGCTGCCCGGGATGTGCGGGCGGTGCGGGGAGTCGGCGTCCCGGTACTCGTCACGCAGGCCCAGCTGGTGGGTGAACTCGTGGACGAGGTGGGCCGGGTCGGCGTCCGCCCACCAGGTCGTCTGGTCCATCACCCGGTCCCGGCCCGCGAGATCCACGGTCAGGTGCGGGGAGTCGGAGGGGTCGACGTGCTCGACGGTGACGTGCAGGCGGTCGCCGTTGGGGAGGCGATGGCCGGGGTTGTTCAGCAGGTCTGCGACGCCTGCTTCGAGTTGGCGGCGCACGTGTGCCGTCCGGTCCTGCGGGCCGCGGATGGCGAGCCGTACCGTGAGGTCGGTGACCGGTTCGCCCTCGTACGAGAAGCGGCGTGCGTCGAAGCCGGAGCGCACGACGAACCGGGGGCGCCTGTCGCGCGGGCCTCGCGGGACCGCAGGGGTGGCCGTGGGATCGGACCGTGTGGGCGCGGACGTCTGCGGCAGCCGCGGTCCCACCGCGTCCGTGTCCATGTCCATCTCGTCCTCGCCGGACTCGTACTCCGACGAGGACCCGGCGGGGTACTGCTCGTTCGCGTTCTCGGTCCGGTCGCCCTGGAGCACCCCACCCTGGTCCAGGTAGGCGCCGATGTTCTCCGCGTTGTCCCTGATGTGCTCCATGAGCTGCGGCCGTTGCCGCATCCACTGCGGCATGCGCCAGCCGGGGAAGAACATTCCGTGGGTGCCGGACGCCTGCACCCGGTGGCCCAGGCGGCTTCCGATGTGCTGGTTGACCGCCTGGTAGGCGAGGTCGCAGGAGGCGCAGGCCATCTTGAACCCGCCCACGTGCAGTGTCTGCGGGGCGTTCGGGTCACCGGGGTTGTTCTCCCAGTGCTCGACCCAGTGCCCGAGCAGGGTCAGCTCGCCGTGCTCGGAGCCGTACGATCCGGCCGCCGGGGTGCCGTCCCCTCCGGCCACGTTGAGGATGCGCGGGTTGGCCAACGCCTGCTTGACGAGGTCGAGTTCGGGTGAGTCGGGGTGGTAGAGCCGGTACCAGCCGGTGGCCAGGGCGCGCAGCTTCGTACGGTCCTGTGTCTCCCGCGCGATGCCGGGCCGCCGACGTGCCAGCCAGCGCTCGTCGCGCCCCCACTGCCGCCGGTCCGCGTTGAGGGTCTGCCGTTCCTGGTGGACCGTTGCCTCGTCGCTCTCCAGGGTGTCCCACTGCTCCTGCCGCTCGTCGTCCCAGACACCGGAGTCGTACTGCTCCTGGAGGTGCTGTCGCAGCTCTGCCTGTTCCTCGGCACGCCGGTCCAGGTCGCGTTGCCGCTCCTCCAGCCGCGCCGACCCCTGGCGGTGCGACTCCTCGTCCCGGGACCACTTCTCCAGTTCCCGCTGACGCCGTGTGCCGCCGGGCTCCTGCCCGGTGACGAACCACCGCAGCTCGTCCCGCACCTGCTCGGCCTCTTGCGGCGTGAGCGCCTTCGCGCCGGTGTTGCCGGCGATGCCGAGTGAGCCGTCCGGCAGGAGTCCGACGGCGATGTGCGGGGTGACCTGGGCGTCGGCCTGGCGGTCGGGCTTGCGCAGCACCTCCTTCACCAGGCGGGCCACCCGGTCCAGCATCCGCAGGGTCACCTCGCGGTCCCGTGGGGAGGTGCCGGTCGGCCGTGTCTGGGTGAACGGGCCGCCGGTGCCGAGGCCGAGTGCCTCGCGGAGCGCCTCGTACTCCTCGGTGGTCAGCCTGCCGGCCTGCTCCACCTGGTCGAGGGCCTCCGGCAGGCCGATCCCGGTGTGCTCGGTGAACGCGCTGTCGAACGCCACGTCCGGGAACCCGCCGAGTCCCGCGTTACGCCGTCGCACCACGTCCAGCAGGGCGTCGGCCCGCAACTCGGGCTCGTCCAGCAGGTCGGCGAACTCGACCGCGAACGCGTTCTCCGGGCTGGTCCGGACGGCCGCCTGCTCGCTGTCGGAACCGGAGTCGAGGTCCATCTCGACGTCCGAGTCCGTGCCCTGGTCCCCCGCCTCCCCGGCTCCGGACAGTGTGCTCAGCCCGTACGCCTCCTCTTCCTCCACCGGTGAGCCACCGGTCGTGGGCACGGGCGACGGGGGCAGCGGTACGGCGGCAGGGTCCTGTTGCGGCTGCTCGGGTGCGGGGGTGCGCGGGAGCAGGGGGACGAAGTCGCCGCCGCGCCGACGCAGCCGGAGGTGCGGGCCGGCCTCGCCGGACGGACCGGGGTAGGTGTGGGCGGTGCCGTTCTCCTCGACCAGGGTGAGGGTGGTGCCGGTCGCTGCGGCGGCCCACTCGGCCACCGCCCGGTCGGCGCCGGGGCCCCAGGGGGCCTCGGCGAGGTGGCGGCGCAGGTGGCCGTCGCGGGCGTCCTGGCTCGGCGGGGGCGCGTCCGGGCGCCGGGTGAGGGGCGGCGGTGTGAAGAGCGAGTCGCGCTCGGCCGGGGTGCCGGGCAGACCGTTCAGGCGCATCAGTTGGGCGGGCGGCGACCCGGCGCGCAGGCGTAGTCGTGCGGCCTCGTGGCGGTCCAGGCCGGGCTGTGCGGCGGCGTGGTTCAGGGCCGTGGAGAGCGCGCCGAAGAATCCGTTGCCGCGGCCGGTGGGGGTGCCCTGGCGGTAGGTGGCCCCGTCCGGTGCGGTGAGGACGCCGTCGCGGGCGAGTCGGTAGCGCGGGCCGGAGCTCTCGGTGGGCGGGTGCCAGGGCGGGGTGGTGTGGCTGCGGTGCGCGGGCGCGGGGCCGGTGTCCGAAGTCGTGGTGTCGGTACCCGTGTCGGCCGTGGTCGTCGGAGTCGGCAGCGGGGTGGTGACGGGCGGCGGTGTGCCGGGCGGCAGGGCGGCGTGGAAGAAGCCGTCGGCGGCGAAGAGGACCGGGTCGCGGGCCGGGTCGACCGCGGCCGGGTCGGTGCCGTGCGGGAGGAAGCTCTGCTCGCGGCCCTCACCGGTGACGACGGTGACCGGGGTGCCGAGCACGCGGGCGGCGAGGGCGGGCAGCAGGTCGGCGCCGCCGTGGTCGCCGGCGCGGCGCTCGGGCGGGGCGGGGTCGCCGTCCGGTCGCGCGGGGCCGGACGGGAGCGGCTCACCGGAGAAGGGGCGGAGCATGGCGGCCGTGGCAAGTGCCACGCGCTGCTCAGGGGTGGGCCAGAGCGTCTGCGGAAGCCGGCCCAGCGCGTCGAACTCAGCCTGCTGCGCGGGCGTCAACCGCACGCCGGCGAAGTCGAGTTCGTCCTGTGTGAAGGTGTCCGCGGTGTCGAGGGCGAGGGTGTCGAGCAGGTCCTGATTCCGGTCCTCACCCAGCTCCCAGGCGAGGCGGTTGCGGGCGGCCCGTACTGCCCGCGCGGTGACCGCCGGGTCGCCGGGGGCGGCCGTGAACCGGGCCGCGAGGTCGGTGCCGAGGAGGTGGGGCAGCCGGCCGCGGTCCTGGGCGACGGCAATGAGCGCGTGGAAGAACGAGGCGCCGTCGTGCGGCATGTCGTGCACCTCGCGCACGGTGGTGCCGTCCGGCGAGGTGAGGGTGCGCGGGGCGGAGTCGCCGGCGTCGGTGATCCGGTACGGCTCGGGCGCCTGCGAGCGCCAGTCCGGCTCGGTGTACGGCTGTGCCGGGTCCGCCACCGGGACCGTGGCCCGGCCCTGGTGGTGGGCGGTGAGCCGGGCGGCCGCGAGGTGCAGCCGGTGGTGGTCCGCGGCGGCGGCGTCGGTGTGCCGCTCCCAGTGGCGGGCCTCTTCGCGGGCGGCCTGCCAGGCGGCGACGGCCGGGGACTCGGCCAGGGCCCGCGGCAGCACGGTCGGCCGGTCGGGCTGGTCGTCGCCGAGCGCGGCCTGTTCCTCCGCGCTCAGGTCCAGCCACGTCTCACGGGCCCGGGCCCGGGCGTCGTAGTAGTTCTTCTCCGCCGCCGCGAGGTCGGCCGCCGCCTTGGCCATGTCGTCCCAGGCCGTGCCGACTTCGTCGGGGAAGGTCGTGTCGTCGAGGAGGCCGTAGTCGCGGGCGATGTCCTCGCGCAGCCAGACCAGGGCGGTGGTCTCGGCCTCGGCGGCGCGCGGGCCGCGCTTGGCCTTGCCGAGCGCGTGCAGCGGGCGGCTGTCGGTGACGCGGTGGTCGACCTCGGCGACCGACAGCCAGCTCACCGGCAGGGCGAAGAGCATGCTGCGGTCGGTGACGACCTTGAGGTGGGTGCCGAGGGTGGTGTCCGCGGTGCCCTTGAGGGCGGTGCCGTCGTTCGCGCCGCCGATCGGGACCGAGGCGCCCGGGTTGGTGACGCCCGCGTTGCTGTTGCCCGCGAGGGGTGAGGTGCCGATCACGCCCTCGACGTTGTCGGTGATGCCGGCCTCCATCGCGTCGGAGGTCTTCGACCGCTGCATGGCCTCCATGCGCGGCTTGCTCTCGACGGCGAGCAGCCGGGCGCCGCGGCGGTGCATCCTCGCGTAGAGGCGGGAGTCGGCGGTGTGGGACTGGCCGAAGAGACGGGCGGAGGCCTGCGCGGGCAGCGGTGAGCCGTTCGGGCCGAGCGCCTCGCGGAAGCCGGCGGTCAGGCCGACCTGTGCGGTCGCCTCCTGCTGGGCCTGCGCGGGGGCGGTGCCGAGGCCGGTGAGCGGGGTGAGGCGGGCCATCCGGACGCGTTCGGCGAGGCTCTTGCCGGTGTGCCGTTTGCCGAGGTCGCTGTCGCCGAGGCCGTCGGCGCGGGCGGTGGCGAGGGTCAGGGCGTCCTGCACGTTGGCCGCGCCGCGGATGTCGACGGCGAGGATGCCGGAGCCGATGCGGTCGTCGAGGTCCAGGACGTCCGGGTCGGGGGTTCCGGTGCCGTCGTCGCCGGCGCGCCAGGCGGCGATGCCGGACGGGCGTGCCTGATTAGCCGTCAGCATGCGTACCGCGCGCTCCGGTTCGGGTACGTCCTGCTCGGTGAGCGCGCCGTCGTCGCCGTCGCCGGCGGGGGTGAGCAGGCCGGCCGGGACGATCTCGTTGAGGGTGCCGACCGACGCGACGGCGCGGGGGGAGAGCGCCTCGCCGGTCGCGTCCGTCATCGTGACGGTCAGGACGTAGCTGGTGACGATCTCGGCGTGCGCCTGGGTGGTGGCGATGTTCGGCATCGAGGTGCTGCCGTCGGTCTCGGTCCGGGTGCTCGACCGCTGCTTGGCGGCGGTGCCCTGGAGCGAGGGGTTGGCGAGCAGGACGCCGCTCTCGGCGGCGCGCTGGCCGGTCGCGAGCGTCACGTCGGCGCCGCGGTCCTGGGAGGAGGCGTCGGAGGCGTCGCGGGCGGTGGTGCGGTAGTCCTCCAACTCGAAGCCGGTGCGCAGCCGTTGCACGGTGGTGGTGACCGGGGTCAGCTTGAACCGGACCTGCCCGGGGCTGCCGCCCACCGGCAGCCGGCTCGGGCTGCGCCAGGTGCGGTAGCGGACGGGCAGGGTCATCCCGTCGGTCGTCAGCTCGTGGAGGTGGGCGCGGAGGAAGTCCGGGGAGAGCCGCTGGAGGACCTGTTCCCGGTCGTGCGAGGGCACTCCGATCTTCTCCAGTCGCCCCATCAGCTGCTGGGCGGCGTGACCGGCGTCGAGCCGGCCGCTGGGGTGGGTGGGGAAGCGGCGGCCGCGCAGGAAGGGGGGCACCCGGTAGCCGCCGCCGAGGTTGCGCGGGGTGGTGGTGCCCAGGCCGTCCGGGGCGAGCCCGGCCTCGATGACGTCCTGCATCGGCAGGTGGAACATCACCGCGTCCCAGACGCGATGGAGGGCGGCGGCGGCCCGGCGCGGGGCGAGACCGCGGCCGAGGCGCTCGGACAGCCGCCCGGCGGCGGAGCTGATCCGCGCCCCGGCACGGGTGCCCAGCGCGCCCATCGCGGCCGTCCAGCGGTCCCGTACGGCGACGGTCTCGGCGGCGTCGGCGACCACCAGGTACATCCGCCCGGCGTAGGTGAGGGTGGTGTTGCGTCCCCGGGTGAGGGTGTGCGCGGCACTGCGGCCCTTGCCCCAGGCGTACTGGAGGGCGGCCGAGTAGGAGCCGACCACCGCGGGCCCGCCGGGGGCCTGTTGCAGCGGCATGTCGGCGCCCTGGACACCGAGGGTGGTGCGCGAGACGGTGCTCGCGCTGCCCGCGACCCGGTGCTCGTTGCCGATGGTGGCTTCGAGGCTGGCCGGCTTGGGGTCGCTCTTGACCCGTAGGTTGTCGAGTTCGCCGCGGATCGCGCCCTTGAGGTAGTGGGTCTGGAACGGTCCGGCGCCGTTGAGCCCGGTGATGCGGGAGCCGAACGGGCCCAGGTACTGCCCGAGTTGGCCGGCCACGTGGAGGTTCGCCATCGCCCGGCGCAGTGCGCCGCGCACCGGGGCGCCGGGTGCGCTGACGTGCCAGGAGGTGCCCGAGGCGCGGTCGGCGGTGTCCTGCATCAGCTGCTGGCGCAGCTGCCCGCCTTCCGTGCTGAGCACGACGTGCGGGGCGCGCAGCAACTGCCGGACGAGCCGCTGGGCCGCCGAGTCGGTTCTCGGCAACGGGCGGGTGCCGTCGAGGAGTTGGTCGGCCTCGGTGGCGGAGAGCCGCTGCGGGACGGGGGCGGGCGCCGGGGCCGGTCCGGTGGGTGGCGGGTCGGCGGGGGCATGCCGGTCGGAGCCGTGCGCAGCCGGCACGGCCAGTTCGACGCGGCCGACGGTCTCGCCGCCCCGGCCGAACAGCGGGCGCTCCTCGACCTTGCTGACGAAGACGCCGGCGCCGAGGAGGCCGACCGAGGCGAGTCGGGCCCAGCCGCGCGGGCGGCGGTGACCCTCGAACGTGGCGCCCAGCTCCACCTGGTAGCTGTAGAGGTCGGCGCCGTTCTGGAACATCAGGTGGTCGTGGTTGACCGCGACCGTACTGCGGGTGGCCTTCTGGTCGGTCCTGGCGTAGCGGGCGCCCAGGGACACGTTGCCGGTCTGGCGCGGCAGCCCGGCCTCGGGCACCTTGTCGTGGTCGCGGGGCGAGATGCCCAGCTCGACACCGCCGGAGAGGGTGGCGGACGCCTGCTGCCCCTGCCCGGAGACCTCGGTGCCGATCACCGCGTTGCGCAGCGAACGTTCGCTCAGGGTGGTCTCGAACCGCCGGTCGCTGAGCTTCGCCCGGAGGATCAGTGTGTGGTGGCCGCGGCGGACCTTGCCGTCCTCGGTGAGGGTGACCGGCACCCCGGTGGTGGTCAGGTCGTCCAGGCTCTGCGCCAGGCTGGGCCGGTTGAGCGCCTCGCGCACCTGACGGTCGTTGTGCAGCGCGGTCCGCATCCGTCCGTCGCCGTACCAGAACCGGGCCAGCCGCGGGTGCCGCAGCATCAGCGGCGGGACGAACAGCGACGGGTACGACCGGTGCAGGGTGTCGAGCACGGTGTCCGCGAAGGCACGCAGCGGGTCCTGGGGGGCGGGTTGCCCGTCCTGGTTCGGCTGCTGCTGCGGTACGGGGTTCTGCGGGGGGCGGTCGGGGCGGAAGCCCTCGGCACGGACCTGGCCGCTGAGGTGCGTCGGGTCCTCCCGGGTGAGGTACCACGGCACCGGCGGTTCGGCGTCCGGGTTCGGTCCCGCCTGTCCGGGTGTACGGCTGTCCCAGCCGGCGAGCCGGCGCGCGTCCTGGGTGGAGATCCAGTCCAGGCTGACCACCCTGACCGGGCGGGCCGCGGACGAGGGCTCGCCGGCCTTGCGCACCATCAGGGTGCGCTCCACCCGGTAGAGGGCGACGGGGTGGTTGCGGACGCGGCCGGTGGTCTTGCGGGCCGCGTCGGTGCCGAGGTAGTGGCCACGCCCGGCGCTGAGGTCCGCGCGGACCAGGGGGCCGCCCTGGAGACGTACGTCGGTCTCCGGGCCGACGAGGGTGTAGTTGGGGCCGGCGGTGACCTGGACGCCGAAACGGGTGTCGCGGACGTGGCCGCGTTCGTTCTGGTACGTGGTCTGGGTGAGGTCGCGCAGTTCGGCCTTGACCGACTCGGTGACCAGGGTGGCCCGGTGCGGGATCGACCGTTCGACGACGAGGTGCCCGAGCGGGTGCTGACCGCTCCCCCGGGTCAGCTCGGGTCCGCTGACCGGCCCGGTGAACCGCCCGAACAGCGCGAGCAGCCGTCCTGGACGGACGTACGAGACCAGCGTGCGGTGTGCCGAACTGCCGGGCCGGGCACCGGAGATGGCGAGCGCCACGTCCTCCGGCGGGTCCGGCAGATGCAGCCCGGTGGTGTCGGCGATCCGCGGCTCGATCCCGTCCGGGAAGGTGAGCGTCTCCGGTGCCCGCCGGGGCCCGGTGAACGGCACGGTGAGGTCGTCGGGCAGTCGCCAGCTCAGCCCGTCCCGCATGGCGAACTGGGCCGTGTGCACCGCGCCGCGCTGCCAACGGGGGCCCGGTACCACCGTGTTGTCGCTCTTCGGCGCCTCGGTGACGCGCTCCACGCGCACCCGGTAGTGGACGTCGTCCAGGTGCAGGTGCGAGCCCTCGTGGGCGCGGTGCTCGGTCTGGTGGTACGCCTGGGTGCCGAGGGAGTAGTCGGTACGGCGGGTCCAGCCGAGCGAAACGCCGATCTTCAGCAGCCAGTTGAGCGGCGGGCCCATGCTCAGGGCGGCGGCGATCCGGCGCCCATAGCCGACGCTGCGACCGCCGCCGGTGCCCGCCTGGCCACGCCGCATGGTGTCCAGCCGGGTGGTGCCGCCGTTCACGTCGGAGAAGCGTTCCCAGCGGTGGTACGGGATGGCCTCGACGGTCATCTCGTGGCCGACACCCGACTTCTCGCGGCCCACGAAGCGTGCGCCGCGCGGGGCGGTGAACGCGCCGGGCTGGTCGGTCAGCAGGCGCAGCAGTTCCGCCTCGTCGAACTGTCCGCGCAGCTTCTTCGGCAGCTTCCCGAGGATCTCCTCGGCCACTTGCTCGGGTGAGCGCAGGGTGAGGACGCCGGGGCCGGTGAGGAGGCCGCTTCGTGGGGTGCCGTCGGTGCGGGGTGGCGTGCTGCCGTCGTCCGGGTCGGAGTCCGGGCTGATGAGCACGGTGGGCAGCCGGCTGCCGTCGTCGAAGGTGACGCTGCGCGGTGCCGGGCCTGGCGGCGGGGCGTCCTGGCCGGTCAGCAGACGGGCCGGGCGGTAGCGTTCGAGCTGGGTCTCCAGCGGTACCGGGTCGCCCTGGTCGGGGCTCTCGGGGTCCGGGCGGTCGAGGTCGGTGATCCCGCCCATGCCGCGCAGCCACTCGCCGAAGGGGTCGGAGCCGTCCGGCTTCTCGGTCGCCGGGTCCGGGGTGACGGATCCGGGGTCCGGTACGGCGGTGAGCGGGGCCGCGGCCGGGACGAGGGCGTCGTAGTGGTCGCTGCCGTTGTAGGCCAGGTGCAGGGTGCCGCCCCGGCCGCCCGGGTGGAGGGGGGTGACGAGGGTGTTCGCCGGTGACTGCGGGTCGGGCTGGACGAGGCGCAGGTCGAGGTCGAGGGTGTGCGCCAGCGCCTGTGGGATCAGATCGGCGAAGGGAGAGGCCCACAGGCCGGGGAGTTCGGCGGCGGTGGCGATGAGCCCCTCGGTGCCGAGCCGGCGCGCGTCGGCGGGGGTGGGTGCCACGTCGGCGAGGTGCGGGTAGCCGCTGTCGCGGAGGATACGCCGCCACCGGCGGGGGTCGCCGTCGGTGACGACGGCCTGCGCGATGCCGTTCCAGCGCTGGGTGATCCTGCTCTGCGCGTCGGGGTCCCGCACCCCGGCGAGGGCGGTCATGCGCAGATCGTCGACCACGGCGAGCACCGGGTCCGGGGTGGCCTCGGCCGCCGCGGCGGCCAGTTCGGACCCGGTGATCCGGTCGCGCAGCAGGCCGCGCAGCCCGGCGACGTTGCGCGCGGCCCACGCCGGCGGTACGTCCTGGCTGCGTGCGCTGTCGAGCAGCGCCCGGAAGAGGCAGTTGCCGCCGCCGGGTGTGTCGAGCCGCCTGAAGTTCCGGCCGTCCGCCCGCACGATGTCCGCCGGGTCGGCGGTCGTGGCGCCCTTGCTGAACAGGGTCAGGTCTTCGGCGAGGCTCTCCGGGCGGCTCGGCGCGGGCGCCAGATCGGGTCTGCGGCGAGCGAGTTCGGCGGTGTCCTCGGCGCTCAGGCCCAGCTCGGACAGGGGCAGCGGGGTGTCGGAGAGGGACCAGGTGATCTGCGCGGACGGCGCGTAGGCGAGTCCGCGTACGTCGTCCGGCGAGACCAGGGTGCTCGGCGGAAGGGCGGGCGGCGGCGGGGGCAGCAGGGCGTCGAGCGTGGTGCCGGGTCCGGCCGTCGACCGCAACTCCGCTGCGGCACGCAGGAATTGGCCGTACTGCTCGCTGCTGGGGCCGGTCGCCGGGTCGGTCGTGGCGCCGGACCAGTCGGTGACCATCCGGCGCAGCAGGTCGGGGGTCATCCGGCCGTCGCCGTAGCGGGCCGCGGTGTCCGGGCTGAGCCAGCGCAGTCCGTCCACGTAGGCGAGTCCGGCCAGCAACTCCCGGTTCTCCGGTCGCTGTTCGGCGTCCGGGCCGAGGGCGTCCCGCAGGGTGCGGATCTGCTGGAGGGTGCGCGCCCGGGCGAACGCGTCGGCCGGTTCCGGGCCGGTGTGCAGGCCGGCGTCGCGTGCCAGCTGGTCCAGGTCGGTGCCGCCGGGCTCCGGGGTGAACAGCCGCCAGCGGCCGGGACCGTCCGGGCCCTCGGTGAGTACCGCGCGGACGTCGCCCTCCCGGTCCCGGGCCGTGCCGACCTCGGTGGTCGGGGCGTACACGGGCCGTCCGGTGCGGTTCGCCACGTGCTGGGCCACCGGGAGGCCCGCCACCTCCGGCTGCCGCCCGGTCTCGCAGGAGAACAGCACCAGCGGCCGGTCCTGATCGCCGTCCTGCGCCCAGGACTTGAGCACCTCGCCGAGCTGCACCCCGCTGACCCTCACGGTGGGGCGCGCCGCGTCGTCGGTGCCGAGCGTGACCGTACGAGGGGTGCCGTGCCCGGCGAAGTAGTCGGCGCCGCGCTCGGTGCCGGACCCGGGCAGCGGGGCCGGGGGGCCGGTGAACACGGTTCGGGGCGGCGGCGGGACGGAGGTGCCGTCGGCGGCGGGACCGGAACTGGTGCGCACACCGCGGAAGGTGTCCTGGCCGAGCAGCGCGCTGCGGCCCGCGGCGTGCGCCGTACCGTCCTCGGCGGGGCTCTGCGAGATGGTCAGCGTCCGCACGGCCCGCCCCGGCCGGGGCTTCACGGCGGCGGCGGGCACCAGGCGCCGCAACTGCGCGAGCGGCACGGTGTGGCCGTCGAGGGTGGTGACGGCGGGGTCGCTGCCGTCTTCCGCGGTGGTGGTCTCGGTGCCCGCGCGCCGCACGATGATCCGACCCGGCGGTGGGGGTGGGGGCGTCGGGCTGGGCGGCGGGGTGGGAGGCGGGGTGCCGTCGGCACCAGGACCGCGACCGCCGCCGCCGAGGCCGGGAGTGTGTCCGCCGGTTCCGTTGCCTTGGCCCGACTCCAGGTACAGGTCGGTGGCCGGCTCGGTCCACGGGCCGGACAGGGTGGCGAGCTTGGCCGGGGCGGGGGGTGGGGTAACGGTGGAATCGGTGTCGATTCCGTTGCTGTGTACGGGGGTCGCGGTCTCGGTGAGCACCTTCTGGGGCGGCGGGGCGGGGATGGTGATCGCCGGTTCTGCGGCGGTCGTGGCGGTGCTCAGGGTGGCCGGGCGGGGTGCGGGACCGAGCGCGTCGGCGAGGGGCAGCAGCACGTCCGCGCCGGGGAAGGCGTGCTCGGTGGTGACCGTGCTGGGGGTGCTGTCGTCCGGCGTCGCGTCGGCCGGGGGGCCGGTGAGCGGGCGGACCCGGACCGGTGCGCCGGGCGCCTCGCGGGTCAGCTCGACGGCGGCGCGGACCGGGCGCCCCGTCCCGTCGGACGTGACCGCCGGCCCCAGCACGACGGCCCGGTCGGTCCCGGCCCCGTCGAGCAGCTCGACCGCCTCCTGCGAGCCCTCCCCCGGCGGCGGCAGCTCGGAGACGACGATCGTGAGCGGCGGAGCCAGGGATGTGTCGCCCGGGTCGGCGGTGGCGGTGGTGGCGGTGGTCGTGGCGGCGGTGTCGGCGTACGAGCCGGTCGTGGTCACCTTGGGCGGTGCGGTGCTGAGGTCGGCGGCAGGGGTGACGTCGTTCTCGGCGGAGCCCGTAGTGCGGGTGGTGTCCGGGGTTTCAGGGGTACCCGAAGTGTCGGTGGTGCCCGAAGTGCCGTTGCTGTCAGACGAGTTGAGTATCTCCGAAGACTGAGGCGCAGGCGGCTCGGGGCGCTCCTCCGAAGAGAGGATCTCCTCCGCAGAAGGGGTCTCCTCCGCAGAGGGGATCTCCTGCGAAGAGGGCGTCTCCACGGACGTGGTGCCCTCCGGCCCCGTGACGTCCTGCGTACGGGTGCCCTGAGGCTGGGCGGCGGGGGACGCCGGGTTGCCTCCCGTGCCGGGCACGCCACCCGGACGGGCACCGGTGCCCGTGCCGGGCGTGGTCTGGGAGCCGTTCGACGGGACGGGACCGCCACCGTCCACATGGCCCGGCGCAGCAGTCGTACCGGTGGCCGGGGCGTCCACCGTGATCGGCGTGCCGAAGCTGTCGAGCGCGCGACGGACGTTGTCCGCGTCGACCTGGACCGCGGGGCTGTTTCCCGCGGGCACCACCCGGATCTCGGGATGCTGCGACAGGTTGCCGTGCAGACTGCCGCGGACGTCCGTCTCGGTGGTGCCGGGCGGCTGGCTGCCCCGCAGGGCGGCGATGTCGCGCAGGGCCTGCTCGCGGACCTCGGCGGGTCCGTTGTGGAACTGCTGCCACAGGTCGTTCTCCACCGCGGTCGCGGGCAGCGGACCGGGCGAGTACGGCGGCGGGTCCTGGGTGGTGTACGACGGCGGGTCCTGGGTGGTGTACGGCGGCGGGTCCTGCGTCGTGTACGGCGGCGGGCTCTGAGCGGCTTGGGGCTGCGGGGAGCCGGTGTCGCCGGTCAGATCGGTGGTCGAGGGACCTCCCGTGCGGTCGGCGCCGTCGCCGTCCCCCGTGCGCGAGGAGTCGGCGGAGTCCCGCGTGTCGGAGTCGCTCGTGTCGCCGGTGTCCCCGGAGACGGTCGGTGGCTGGTTGCGCAACTTGTCGATGACGTGGCGCAGTTCGGCACCGCTGTTCAGGGCGGTGTCGGTGAGCGTGGCCTCGACCTGGCTGCTGATGCCCGCGCCGACGAAGGTGGACCAGCTGGTGGACCAGTCGCCGTCGAAGGCTCCCTTGATCAGGATCTCCGCGAGCGACTCGCCTGCGCCGGCGGCGAGGAAGTCGGCCGTTCCCTTCAGCCCGTAGTGCCCGGCCAGCGCGCCCGGCCGGTCGGCGTTGTTGCGCAGGATCTGGTTGTTGCGCCACAGGTCGGGGTTGTTCCGGAAGGAGAGCGGGCCGTCCCGGAAGGTGCGCGGCGGTTTGTTCGTGAGGCTGGGGCCGTTCGCGTCCGGGCCGGGCCGGTCGTTGGGGGTGGGGCCGGGGTCGGGGTCCGGCTTCGGGTTGGGGCCGTTGTTCTTGAACTCGGGGGTCGGGGTGTTCTTCCAATTGGGGTTGGGCTTGAAGTCGAGGTCCGGCCCGTTCTTCAGGAAGTTGTTGTCGTAGCTCTTGACGATCTTCTTGGCGATGTCGTCGAAGATGCTGGTGAGGAAGCCGGCTGCGGCGCCGAACGCGGCGGACTTCAGGATGTCGTTCCAGTCGAAGCCGTCGGGACGGCGGCCGTCCGGCGCGAAGTTCATCATCGCGAGCCGCACCGCGAAGGTGGTGAACGCCTCGGCGAACGCCTCGGTCAGCGAGGGCGCCAGGTGCAGCCGCTGGAGCAGGTGGGTGAGCGTGGTGAGGATCAGGAAGCGGCTGCGCAGCTTGGCCATCATGATCTGGCTGGCCGAGGCGCCGCCGGTGAAGAAGGACATCGCCAGATAGATGGCGATCTCGATGAGCAGCCGGATGACCTCGGCGATGACCTGCCACTTGGACTCCATGATGTCCATGGAGGTCTTGCGCCGGCCCTCGGCGATCTTGTCGAGCTGCTCGGCGAAGTCGCGCAGGTAGTTCTTGCCGCCGTCGTCGATGAGCATGCCCATCGCCTTGGCGTACGACTTGGACAGGTCGTCCGGCATCACCTCGGCGATGTCGTGGATCGACTTGTCGATCAGCGCCGACATTTTGTCCAGCTTGCGGCCCAGTCCGGAGTAGGGCCGGCGACTGTCGTAGGCGAGGTCCTCGTCGGCGTCGATGAGCTTCTCCCCGGTGAGGATGAAGATCATCGCGTTGACCTCGGGCGATGCCTTGATGCTCAACGGGGGCCGTCCTGGGGGCCGTGCGGGCGGGAAGGAGCGGCCGCTCCCGGCGTGGTGCGGGAGCGGCCGGCGGAGCGGAGGTCAGCGACGGCCATGCCCGCCCGGGCCGTCGCCGTTCAATCCGTTGGTCTCCAGGCGGCTGTTGGCCTGTTCCACGCCCTCGATGTTGCGGTCGCGGGTGTCCTTCATCATGCGCACCTGGCTGACCGTGGCGTCGGTGATGCCCACCACCGCGTCGCGGATGGACATCATGGTCTCCTTGGTGGTCTGGCGCTCCTTCTGCTCCTGCGGCCTGGCCTTCTCTGCGAACTCGCCTTCCGTGCCGGGCCAGCTGATCGTGGGCGCGAGGTCGTCCAGGAACTCCTCGGTGATGCTCGACGCCAGGGTGCCGATCTCCTCCAGCTGCCTGGCCAGGGCCTCGATGCGGTTCGGGTCGACGTAGTACCGCTGTCCCATGGTCAGTCCTCTCCGTCCTCGCCGAGCGCGTCCCGCCACGCGGGGGCGGCCTGTCCGTCGCGCGCCTTGTCCTCGTCGTCGTCGCGCAGCACCTCGGGGCCGAAGATCCGCTCCCAGTCCAGCTCGAAGCCCTTGAGCTCCGGCACGTTGCTGCTGGGCTCG
Organism: Streptomyces sp. NPDC098781; assembly: GCF_044759995.1. Classification (NCBI taxonomy): domain Bacteria; kingdom Bacillati; phylum Actinomycetota; class Actinomycetes; order Kitasatosporales; family Streptomycetaceae; genus Streptomyces; species Streptomyces sp. NPDC098781. Next base: position 704,881 of record NZ_JBIWAK010000001.1, on the reverse strand, counting down.
GTGAAGGGCGCCATCGCCTTCATCACATGGCGGTTCATCTTCAGGCGGGCCGCGTTCGCCGCTTCCAGGACGCTGGCGGCCAGCTCCTGGGGAGACATGTCGCGGTACTTGTTCTCCAGGAACTCGATTCCCGACAGCTCGCCCTGCGGACCGACGGTGGCGCGGACGGCACGGTCGGAGGAAAGCACCGCGAACGACGCCTGCCGCAGCTCGCGCTCGGTGCGCGCGACCGCCTCCTGGGCGGCCTGGAGTTCGGCCATCGCCTTCTCGAGGCGCTTCTCCAGCGGTTCCGTCACGCCCGCTCCTGCCTTCTCGGTCGGTCTCTCCGTGCGTCCGTGTTCCGGTCCGCGCACCGGGTCCCGCTCGCCGGTCCTTCAACTGCCCTGCTGATCTTGCCTGGTGGGACGTCCGTCGCGGAAGCCGGGGGCCGGGTGGGATACGTCTCCGCGCGACGACGCTCGCGCGGAAGCCGTACGGCCCTCACCGCCCGATGACGGCCGGGGTGCCGCCCTCTTCGGTGCCCCATACGTCCGCGTCCTCCTCCAGGTAGTCGGCGGAGCTGGTGACCCGGCGGCCCGGCTCCGTCTCCTCCTCGGGGGAGTCGCCGCCGGTGGTGGCCACCCGGGAGGCCGGGGCGAGGAAGGTGTCGTCGTCCTCCTGACGGTTCCACGGGCTGCGCCGCCGGCGGTTGCGCCGCTCGCTCTCCTCCGCCGCGTCGACCAGGACCGCGCGCACCCGCTCGCCGTTCCCCTTGTCGCCGCCGGCACCCATGCCGCCCGCGCCCATGCCGCCCATCGGCATGCCGGGGCTGCCGGGCATGCCGGGCGCGCCCGGGGTCCCGGCGGTGGCCGCGGGAGCGAGCGGGCTGCCCGCGCTGTCGGCCGTACCGTCCGAGAGGGGCTCGGCACCGAGTCCGCCGGAGCCGTCCGTGGAGAGGGAAGCGTCCCCGGTGAGGCCTCCGCCGGAGGCCCCGGCGGTCGCGCCGCCACCGAGACCCAGGTCGCCCAGCGACAGGTCCTGGCTGGTGGTGCCGTCGCCGCCACCGCCGCCGAGGTCGCCGATGCTCTCCAGATCGCCGAGGCCGTCGAGGGTGTTCGAAATGTCCGCGTTGCCGGACGAGTTGAGGTCGTGCAGGTCGACCGTCTCGGTCCTGCCCTGCGGGTCGGTGACGGTGGCGATGCCGGTGTCGGGGTCGATGACCTGGGTGCTGCCGTCGGGGAACTCGGTGGTCAACTGGCCGTTGTCGAGGCGGGTGACGGAGCCGTCCGGGTTGGTCACGGAGGCACCGTGGGTGAGGTCGGTGGTCGTGGTGGAGCCGTCCGGGTTGGTGCTGGTCAGCAGGCCGCTGTCGGGGTCGAAGCTGATGCTGCTGCCGTCGGGGAAGTCGGTGGCGATGTCGTCGCCGGAGAGCTGGGTGTTGCCCCCGGTGGGGGTCTCCAGGCCGGACCGGTCGCTGTTGAGGTTCCCGAGGTCGCCGAGGTCGCCCACGGACTGGGTGGGCAGGTCGGAGTTGATGTCGCCGAGGTCGTCCAGGTCCGAGGTGTTGCTCTGGGCGTTGAGGTCACCCAGGTTGCCGAGGTTCTGGGTGGTCGTGGTGCCGTCGGGGTCGGTGGTGCTGACCTGGCCCGTCGCGGGATCGACGCTCTGGACGGTGCCGTCGGGGAACGTGGTGGTGAGCTTGCCGTCGTCGCCGAGGGACGTGACCGAGCCGTCCGGGTTGGTCACCCGGGTGCCGTCGCCCAGGTTCTGCGTGGTGACGCTGCCGTCCGGGTGGGTGGTGGTGAGGACGCCGCTGTCCGGGTCGAAGGAGGTGCTGCTGCCGTCCGGGAAGTCGGTGGTGAGCTTGCCGCCGTCGAGCTGGGAGCTGCCGCCGGTCGGGGTCCTCAGTGAGCCGCCGCCGGTGTTCAGGCCACCGAGGTTGCCCAGGTTCTGGGTGATCGCGTCGTTGGCGGAGTTGTTCGTGCCGCCCGGCCCGTTGTTCAGGTTCCCGAGGCTGCCCAGGTTCGTGGTCGTGGGGGGCGGGCCGCTCGTGAGGAACTGCTCTTCGCCGCCGGGGTTGTTCACGTCGCCGAGGTCGCCCAGGCTCTCCGTGACCGTGGTCGGGTTCAGCAGGCTGTCGAGGTTGCCGAGGTTCTGCTCGGTGACCGCGTTGGGATCGTTGAGGCCGCCGAGGCTCTCCTGCATGGCCTTGGTCTGCTCCTCGGCCTCGCGCTTGGCCTCTTCCTGCTCACGCCGCTGTTCCTCGCGGAGTTCGTCCTGGTACTTCTTGTCCTCATCCCGCTGCCGGTCCTGCTCTTCGCGCAGCTCGTCCTGGTACTTCTTGTCCTCCTCGCGCTGCCGGTTCTGTTCCTCGCGCAGCTCGTCCTGGTACTTCTTGTCCTCCTCGCGCTGCCGGTTCTGCTCTTCGCGGAGCTCGTCCTGGTACTTCTTGTCCTCTTCGCGCTGCCGGTTCTGTTCCTCCCGCAGCTCCTCCTGGTACCTGCGGTTCTCCTCGTTCTGCCGGTTGATCTCCTCCTGCTGCTCCTCGGCCTTGCGCTCCTCGTACTCCTCCGAGGCGGTGCTGGTCGACTTCGGCTTGGGCACGTTGTCGGAGAAGTCGTCGCCCAGGTCGAGGAAGTGGTTGTTCAGGTTCGACTGCACCTCGGCGGCCGGCTTGCCCAGGTACTCGTTGACACCCTGGCTCCAGATCTTGACGGCCTTGTCGCCGACCTTCGCCCAGTTGGCGATGTCGGTGAGATCGCCGAACTCCGGATGCACCTGGGTGAAGCCGGCCTGCGGGCTGTGGCTGACGGTCGTGGTGTAGCGGGAGGTGTACGACTTGATGTCCGTCTTGGCGACGTTGTTGGCGTCGACCCACTGGGCGAGTTCGTCCAGGACGTAACGCAGCACCTGGTGCGGGTCGTAGTAGGGCGACTTGGCCCAGGCCAGCCACGCCTCCAGCAGCTTGTTCGCCGCGTCCTCCAGGTACTTGCGGCCCAGCGACAGGGCGCGCGAGTACACCGTGCCGCCGGTGCCGGTTCCCTCACCGGCGCCGGGGCTGGAGTTGAAGGTCTCGACGTAGCTGTCGTAGTTCTCCCGGATCTTCTTCAGCAGGCTGCGGAAGACCTCCGCGGCCTCGCCCTTCCAGCTGGCGTCGTCCCGGCCGAAACGGTCCTCCCAGTCCTTCAGCACCACCGCGTGGTCCTTGAAGAACTTGGCCGCGAAGTCGAAGGACTCCCCTGTGGTGTTGAAGGAGTTCAGGTCCACCACGTCGGCCCCGGGCACGCCCAGGTTGCTGAACCGGGCGTCCGTGGTGTTGCCGCCCAGCAGGGCGAGGAGTGCCGCCCGCGGCCCGTTCATGTACCGGGCGAGCGGGATGGTGCTCATCTTGTCCTTGTTGTAGTCCGTGAACTCGTTGCCCTCACGGACCTGCGCGTCATGGACGTTGTCCGAGCCCGGGCCCGCGAAGATGATCTCCTCGCCCGCCTTGACCCGGCCCTCGAAGACGATCCGGGCCTGCATGATGGACCGCTTCTTGCCGCTGTCGAAGAACCAGATGTCGTAGTCCTCACCCTTGTTCGTCAGGAAACCGGAGTCCTTGACGAGCAGGCTGAGGCTGCGCTCCTTGATGTCCATCCGGAAGAGCTTGCCGCCGTGCTCGGAGCGCAGGGAGTCGAAGATGGTGTTGCGGTCCGGCACCGGATAGCCGGTGATGTGGGTGACCAGGGTGGCCCAGGTGTCGGTCGACGGGTCGCCCGCGTTGTCGAACTTGTCGAGGTTGGCGACGGAGTTGGGATCGTACCGATCGGCCACCGGGCGCCCTTTCTACTCGGTTGGTCAGGACTCGTCGTCCGGATCGCCGGTGCCGCCGGCGGTCAGGGTGTCGACCTCGTCGAAGGTCTGGAGCAGCGTCTGGGCGTCGATGGCGTCGAGGTTCTTGTCCTTGGTCTTGTTGGCCTCTTCGATGGTCTCGGTGAGGGCCTCCTTCAACTCCTTGAAGAGGTCCATCTGGTCACCGAGCAGCTTGTCGATGGCCTCGGCCGCGGTGCGGATGTCCTTGATCAACGTCGGGCCCGAGACCAGGGGCTCGGTGACCATCCTGCCGATCCGCAGGAGCTGCTTGTCCTGGGCGAGGTTGTCCGGTGTGGTGTGCCCGTCGATGAGGTGGCCGAGCGGGCGGATGTGGGACCCGTCGCCCTCCTCCTTGTGCTTCTTCGCGGCGGTGTGGACCGGCTGCACCTCGTTGTCCCGGAAGTTCTCCATCTGCTTGAGGTCGAAATGCTTGACGTCGGCTTTCTCACCGGCCATGACGCTCTCCTGCCGCTCGGTGCCGGACGGGGATACGGGGCCCGCCGGCGCCCTCTGCACGGGCGACGGCCGGGCCGGCGGGCCCGAGTGCCGCACGGGGGCACCGGGCCGGTCCGGAGGTTCCCGCCCGCTCCACGATGTCCGGCACGGCCTCGCGGGGACACCTCACCCGTCGGCCCGGCCGCGTCGCCGGGCCCTCGACGAGCGGAAACTCCGGCAGTGCCCTAACGGGCCCGCACGTTCCCCCAGTTGTCGGCGCTCTTGCGCTCGTCACGGGAGTGGTTGTCGTGGATGGTCTGGATCAGTTCGCCGTTGTCGCCGAGGAGCTGGGCCATGTTCTTGGTGGCCTGGTCCCACTCCGCCTGGACCTGACGGTAGGTCTCCTGGTCCGAGCCCTCCCAGGAGCTGACGAGCGGCTTCAGCTCGTCCTCCAGGTTGTTCAGGGTCGTGATGATCTGCTGGGTCTGGGCCATCAACTCCTCGATGGCGTTGCGGACCACGGGGTACTGCACGTCGATGATGCCGTCGGCCATGACGTCTCCTCTCGGACGGCCGGGCGTCTGGGCCCGGGAAGCTCAGGGGTCCGGCCTCGCCGTGACAGGGCCGGTGCTGCCGGTCGGGTCAGCGCAGTGCTTCGAAGACGCCCTGGCTGGTCTTGCTGTTGAGGACCTCGGTCAGGTCCTGGTTCTCCTGCGCCAGGCGGTTGGCGGAGGTCACGTTCTCCTGGAGCGCGTCGACCATCTTGCTGATCTGGATGACGACCTTCTGCGCCTCGGCGTTCCAGCTGCGGAAGAGCTTCAGCAGGGCCTGGCCCTCGTCGCCGCCGACGCCGGAACGCGCCGCGATCTCGCCGACGTTGTTCTGGATCTTCTCGACCTGGTTCCGGGCCGACTCCAGGGAGGAGACACCCCCCAAGCCCTTGGCATAGTCCGCTTTCCTCGCGGCACTGTCCGCCATGTCGCGCTCCCTTCGTTCGGGTCTGTCCGGCACGTTGCCAGCCGAGGCTAAAGAGAATCCGGTGTTCCGCGCAACGCACGCAGGGAAGATTTGAGCTTCAGTCAGCTCACCCCAGAATTCCTGCGTAGCACGGGAGTTGTGGTGAGGTTTCAGCGAAATGAACAGGCCTGCCCGGCCGGCCGGGCACAGCGGAGCGCACCGCCCGCCCGCCATCGCGAGGCGGGCGGAAAGCGGGCACGCCTGGAAGGCGAACGGGCAGCGCGCAGAGCCGTATCCGGCAATGCAGGCGCCTGAGCGGATTCCGCGGGCACGGCCGGCCGGTAAATCTGAGCTTTCTCTGAGGTTCCCGCCGCATCCCTTCCGCTGATTGCTCCACGTACTTCACGCGGCCGGAACCGAGTTTGGCTCAATACTTATGCTGGGCCGCCCTTTTCCTTTTCATCGGTGTCGAATGCACCCCTTGCCGTGATCACTGCGAGGTGTCCGCCTTGTCCTTCGCGGAGCTCGCCTCGTCCCGCCCACGCTCGGGGGTGCCGGCGCACTGCGGAGCCGTCACCTTGGGCTCGGCGGTGCCCGAGGCGGCGGCCGGGTCGAGGTCCGCTCCGGTCGGGAGGGTCGCGAGCAGCGGCGCCGGGACGGAGCCGATGTCCGAGGTCCCGTACCCGAGGGCGGCCAGTGAATCCTTCGTGGAGACGCGGTACTTGACGCCGTTCTCCGCCACCAGATAGGTCGTTCCCGCGTGCGCGGCGCCACTGGCGTGCAGGGCCCGCACCAGGGCGCCCCGGCCGGGCCGGACCACGGTGGCGTCGGTCGGGACACAGGCCGCCCGCAGCGGCTGGGCGGTGCCCTGCGACACCGCGACGGGGGTGAGCCGGTCCAGCGACACCAGGACCGACCTGATCCGGACGCCACCGTCGTCGCCGTCCACCTGCGCGCAGAGCGCGGTGCCGGCCGGGGCGGACTGCGGCACGGGCGGCGCGTCCGGCAGTTCCGTGGACGCGGTGGCACCGTCGTCGGTGGCCCGGTGTTCGCGCAGCGCGTCGGCGCCGACCGTGCGCACCTCGGGCGAGCGCCCCTGGTAGGCGTCCTGCTGGGTGGCCGGGTCGCCCAGCACCAGGGCGGCGCCGAGCCGGGTCAGCGGCACCAGGCCGTCCTGCGTCAGCAGGTGGTACGTGCTGTCGCCGCCAGGGACACTGACCTTGAACAGCTGGCCGATCCTGCTGGCCTCACCGCCGAGCTCGGGGCCTTCCTCACCGCGGCCCGTCACCGTGGGCGGCTTGAGGACGGGGCCGGGGGCCAGCGCGTCGAGGAACGCCGCGGAGACCGGCATGGGCCGCTCGGAACCGTAGCCGAGGGCGTTCCGGGCGTCCGACTCCTTGTCCAGCGGCAGCCTGCTGCCCCGCCACACCAGGTACTCGGTGCCGTCCGGCCCGCGTACCAGTACGGCCCGGTCGCCGCCGATCCCACGGGAGTCCAGCGGCGCCCCGGCCACCACGGTGGTCGCGCCCGGCTCCTCCACCCCGGTGCTCGCCACGGCGCCGGAGGTGTCCGGCAGCGCACCCTCCGGCCCGGTCACGCACATGTGCCAGGCGTCGGCGTCGAGTTGGCCGGGTTCGGGCACGGTGTCGGGGGCGCCGGGGATGCCCGCGGGGGCGCCCACCGGGACGTCCCGGAGCGAAGCGGTGCCGACGTCCACGGTCTCCAGGTCGGAGCCGCCGATCAGCCGGGCCGAGGCGTAGTTGCGCACCGGGTGCAGCACGCCGTCGGTGTCGGTCCACACATAGCGGGCGCCGGTGTCGCGGTTGACCACCAGGTGGGCACCGTCGCGCCAGGCGTCGTTCCCGCCGGGGCGCAGCAGGCCGTACACCGTGGTGCCCGCGCCGATCAGGACGGTGACCAGGACACCGAAGGCCACTCCGCGGGTGGTGCGCCCGAGCGGGCTCTCCGGGGCGTCCGGGTCGGCCATGAGCAGGCCCGAACTGAGCCTGCCCATCATGAAACTGTGGGCGTGTACCTGGTCGCGTTTGGACTGCACGGCCTCTCCTACTCGTTCTCTTGCCGCGGTGCGGGTGCGTTCGGCTCCGCGCCGGTGCTCAGCCGAACAGGCCGCGCAGCCAGCCGAAGAGTCCCGCCACCCACAGGCTGAGCGGCAGCAGCGCCACGGCGAGGCCGGTGTGGGCCATCTCCGCCGCGCGACCCCAGTACGGCAGCATCCGGCGTCCGGGCACCGTCCAGGCGGCGATCACCAGTGCGGCGGCGGCGCCGAGCAGCACCGCGAAGACCACCAGGCGCCCGTCGCCGTCGCTGTCCACCGCCCAGGCGCGGGCGAGCAGCAGCAGCCCCCAGATCCCCGGCACCGCCAGGGTCAGCCGCTGCCCGATGTGGACCAGCCCGCGGGAGTGCAGAAGCAGCAGCAGGCTCAGTGCGAGCGCGGTCAGCACCTCGGGCAGGTCGGGGTGTTCGGCGAGAACGACCAGGGCGGCTGCCGCGATGACGCCGGTGACGCCGAACAGCGCGGTGACCCAGCGTCCGGCCAGCTCGGTGCGCTCGGCGACCTCGTCGCCCGCGTAGGGCTCGATGCCCTCCTGGAGCTGGCCGGCCGAGGAGGGCAGGGCGGGCATTCGCATCCCGGCCAGCTTGAACGCGAACGGTGCGACCGTCCCGGCCGCGAGGGCGACCACCGTCGCCACGAGGGCGGCCGCGGCCGGCACGTCCAGGTCCGTGTAGCCGATCAGGGCCCCGGCGATCGCGGTGGCCACCGACACGACGGCGGTGGCCAGCAGGGCCGGGGCGCCGACGGCGGTGGCGGCCAGCGCCAGGACGGCGCCGCCCGCTCCCGCCGCTCCCGCCGCCAGCAGTCGCGCACCCGCGACCCGTGCCGCGTCCGGGCCGGTCAGATCACCGCCGGGCAGCACCCAGCCGGCCAGGGCCAGGCAGGGAGCGACCAGCAGGCCGAGCGCCGTCGCGGAGAGACGGTCGCCGACCGCGCGGCTGGCGGTGCCGGCGCCCGCGAGCAGCAGCACGCCCGCCACGGCCGCGCAGGCGGCCCGCACGGAGCCGGAGCCGGCCACCCCCGGCCGGAAGACCAGCACCAGGGCGGCCGCGACGGTGGCCACCGTGGCGCCCACCAGCAGTCCGCGGGCCGCCTCCGGGTGCCAGGTGTGCAGCTTGCGGCCCGCGGTGTCGGCTATCCCGTCCACCAGGTCGTCGAGCCGTGCCTCGGGCAGCGCCTCGGTGTGCGGGCGCAGATAGAGCACGTCCCCGTCGGCGAGCCCGGCCCGCGCGAGGGTGGTCTCCTCGTCCAGCGGGGCGTCACCGAGCCGCTGAAGCGCCCAGCCGGCATGGTCGAGTCCAGCCTCCTCCGCCTCCTCGCCGACGTAGCGCAGCAGCGTGGGCAGCAGATCGGCGACGGGGACGTCGGCGGGCACGGCCAGATCGACGGAGACGCTCGGCGCGCGTACGGTCAGGCGGCACAGTTCGGCCACCGCGCTGTCGGTCATCAGCTGAACTCTCGTCTTCCGTGGGGGGTTTGACAGGAGGACTTCCCCGGGACCGGGGCAGTGCGAAGAGTACGGAGGGTACGCGGCAGCCAGAACAGGGGGGTCGGGCAGGGGAATTGGGTCCGTGTGCCCGGCAACCACCTCTCCCGCGTGGACAGGTCGCGTTTCGTGAATGCAGACTACTGCCTAGGCCCGCCGGATCGTGCTGGGGACCGGGCTCCTTGTCCGGTATGCAGTTGAATGGTGGGGGACTTGACCGTTCCCCGCTTTCCGCTCCCAACATTCATCCGGCGTTCACCGCGTACCCGGACCCCCGGAAAATGAGCGCGGTGCGGTCTTTCCCGCTACCGGGGTGCCGGTATTCGGCGCGGGCCGGAAAGCCAGTGAAACCGGAGGTTCTGTTCCTTGAGTGTGGTGCTGTTTCGCCGGCCGGCCCGCAGGCGCGGACCCGAGATGCCCGAAGGGCAATTGACCCTTCAGGAACCGCCGGTCCTCGCCGAGACGGTGCCCGACACCTCGGCGATATGGACCTATTTGCCGATGGCGCTGATGTCGGTGTCCATGATGCTGATGTTCCTGCGCCCGGGCGGCGGCAACGGCGTCTTCATGTATTTGGCGATGGGCGTCATGGCGCTGTCCGCCGCCGCCATGCTGCTGGGCCAGCTGATGCGCCGCTCCAGCGAGCGCAAGCAGCGTCTGAAGGGCGAACGCCGGGACTACCTCCGCTATCTGGCGCAGACCCGCAAACGGGTGAGGTCCACCATCGTGGAGCAGCAGCGCGCGCTCGCCTGGCGTCACCCCGAGCCCGCGTCGCTCCGCTCGCTGGCCCGCACCTCACGGCTGTGGGAACGCCGCCCGGCCGACGAGGACTTCGGCGAGGTCCGGCTCGCGGTCGGCGAGCAGCAGCTCGCCCTCACCCTGAACCCGGTCTCCACGCGTCCGGTGGAGGACCTCGAACCGCTGTGCGCCCACGCTCTGCGCCGCTTCATCCGCGCCTACTCGACCATCCCCGAGCAGCCCCTCGGGCTCTATCTGCGGTCCTCGGCGCGGGTCATGGTGCGCCCCGAGGAGACGACCGGCGAGGAGAGCGCCGGCGGCCCGGCCGAGGGCACCGACCCCGCCGTCGACGCGGTGCGCGCCCTGGTGCGCGCCGCGCTCGGCCAGCTCGCCGTGTTCCACGCTCCCGAGGAGCTGTGGATCGCCCTCTGCGTCAGCGACGAGCGGCGGGCGGACTGGGAGTGGGTCAAGTGGCTGCCGCACGCACTGCACCCGTACGAGGAGGACGGCGCGGGTCAGGTCCGCCGGATCACCGCCGACCTCACCGAACTGGACGACCTGCTGGGCGCCGAGTTCGCCGAACGCCCCGGGTTCGACCCGGACGCCCGGCCGGGCCGTGACGAGCCCTACACCGTCGTCGTCCTGGACGGCATCACCGTCCCCGAGGGCCACCGCTGGGAGGGCCACGGCTACCGCAACGCCGTGGTCCTGGACGTCTCCGGCGCGCTGCGCTGGCGCCCCGGCCGCAACACGCTGCGGCTGACCGTCGGGCCGGACCGGGTGAGCCTGGTGCGCACCGACCGCAGCCGCAAGGAGCGCTCGGTGCCGCTCGGCCGCCCGGACCGGCTCGGGCCGCTCGGCGCGGAGTCGCTGGCCCGGCTCCTCGCCTCCCGCCGGATCAGCCTGGGCAGCGACATCGCGCAGCCGCTGGACAGCGACGTGGAGCTGACCACCCTGCTCGGCATCCCCGACCTGCACCGGCACGACACCAAGGCCCTGTTCGCGAGGCACACCGGCTCCGCCCGGCTGCGGGTGCCGATCGCGGTCGGCGTGGACGGCCGCCCCGTGGAACTGGACATCAAGGAGTCCGCGCAGGGCGGCATGGGTCCGCACGGCATGCTGATCGGCGCGACCGGTTCCGGCAAGAGCGAGCTGCTGCGCACCCTGGTCCTCGGTCTCGCGTTGACGAACTCCTCCGAGACGCTGAACTTCGTCCTGGTCGACTTCAAGGGCGGCGCGACCTTCCTCGGTCTGGAGGAACTCCCGCACACCTCCGCCGTCATCACCAACCTCGCCGACGAAGTCGCCCTGGTGGAGCGCATGCAGGACGCCCTGCACGGCGAACTCATCCGCCGCCAGGAGCTGTTGCGCGCGGCAGGCAACTACACCTCCGCCCTGGAGTACGAGCGCGCCCGCGCCGCCGGTGCCGACCTCACGCCGCTGCCGAGCCTGTTCGTGGTGGTCGACGAGTTCAGCGAACTGCTCTCCGCGCACCGGGAGTTCATGGACCTGTTCGTCATGATCGGCCGCCTCGGCCGCTCCCTGGGCGTGCACCTGCTGCTGGCGTCGCAGCGCCTGGACGAGGGCCGGATGCACCAGTTGGAGAGCCATCTGTCGTACCGGGTCGGCCTGCGCACCTTCTCCGCCATGGAGAGCCGGGGTGTGCTGGGTGTGCCGGACGCCTACGAGCTGCCGGCCCAGCCCGGCAGCGGCTATCTGAAGTCGGGCGTGGAGGCCCTGACCCGGTTCCGCGCCGCCTACTCCTCCGGTACGTACCGCCGCCGCACCGGCGCCGTGGTGCAGGCCCGGGTGGCCAGCCAGGTCGTGCCGTGGACCAGCGGCTGGGTGGTGCCGCGCACCCTCGACCCGACGCCCGCCCCGGAGCCGGAGGAGACAGGCGACGAGGAGACCCTGCTCGACGTGGCCCTGGACCGGCTGCGCGACTCGGGCCCGGCCGCCCACCAGGTGTGGCTGCCGCCGCTGGACGAGCCGTCCCCGCTGGACGCCCTGCTGCCCGGTATCGCCCCCGACCCGGAGCGCGGTCTCACCGCGGCCGGCTGGTCCGGCACCGGCAGGCTGCGGGTCCCGGTCGGCCTGGTGGACAAGCCGTTCGATCAGCGCCGGGACCCGCTGGTCGTGGACCTCTCGGGGGCCGGCGGCCATGTGGCCATCGCGGGCGGCTCGCAGAGCGGCAAGTCCACGCTCGCCCGCACCCTGATCGCCGGCCTCGCCCTCACCCACACGCCGGCCGAGATCCAGTTCTACTGCCTCGACTTCGGCGGCGGTGGCCTCTCCCAGCTCGCCGGGCTCCCCCACGTCGGCGGGGTCGCGGCGCGGCTGAACCCGGAGCGGGTGCACCGGGCCGTCGCCGAGGTGATGACGCTGCTCGCCCGGCGGGAGCAGTTCTTCGTCGACCACACCCTCGACTCCATGCAGTCCTACCGCCGTCGCCGGGCCGCCGGGGAGTTCCCCGACGAGCCGTTCGGCGATGTGTTCATGGTGGTCGACGGCTGGTCCACGGTCCGTCAGGACTACGACGAGCTGGTCCCGAAGTTCAATGAACTCGCCGCCCGTGGCCTCAACTACGGTATCCATCTGCTCATCACCACCACCCGCTGGGTGGAGTTGTCCGCGCAGGTCCGCGATCAGGCCGCGACCCGCCTGGAGTTGCGGATGGGTGACCCGATGGACTCGGAGATCGACACCCGCAAGGCCCGCTCGGTGCCGCGCAGCGGTGGCCGGGGCATCACCGCCGACAGCAAGATGCACTTCCTGGCCGGCCTGCCACGCCTGGACGGCAGCGGCTCCCTGGAAGACCTCGGCGACGGCGTCGCCCACCTGGTCGGCGAGATCGCCCGGCACTGGTCCGGCCCGGCCGCCCCGCAGGTGCGGATGCTGCCGCACCGGCTGCCGCTGGCCGAACTCCCCGCGCCCGAGACCACCGAGGGCGGCGGCATGCGTCTGCCGCTCGGCATCGACCAGGACGCCCTGGAGCCGGTGTGGCACGACTTCAGCCGCACCCCGCACCTGATCGTGGTCGGCGACACGGAGAGCGGCAAGACCAACCTGCTGCGCCGGGTCACCGAGGGCATCACCGCCCGGTACGCCCCCAACGAGGCGAAGATCATCGCGGTGGACTACCGGCGCACGCTGGTGGACGCCATCCCCGAGGAGTACCGCATCGGGCACGTGATCTCCCTGGACAACCTGACGGAGACGGTCGATGGCGCGGCCCGCGCGCTGAAGACCCGCGTGCCCGGCGCGGACATCGCCCCCGCCCGGATGCGCAAGTGCGACTGGTGGACCGGCCCGCGCCTGTTCATCCTGGTCGACGACTACGACATGGTCTCCGGCAACTCATTCCAGAGCCCCTTCGAGCCGCTCTTCGAGCATCTGACCCTGGGCTTCGAGATGGGCCTGCACGTGATCGTCGCCCGCAGCGCGATGGGCGCGGGCCGGGGTCTGAGCGACGCCCTCATCCGCCGCCTGGACGAGGCGAACAACCCCGCGATCCTGCTCTCCTGCCCGCCCACCGAAGGCCGCCTCTTCGGCAACGCCAAGCCCGTCAACCTCCCACCGGGCCGCGCCCTCCACATCGCCCGCCGCAAGTCCCGGCTGATGCAGACGGCGCTGGTGGAGCAGGGGCGCGGTCAGGAGAGCTGAGCGGACGGGACGGTGAGCTACGCGGCGGGGGTCGACTGGTGGCCCCGCCGCGGGCTTGCGGGCTGCCTCGCCGAGGCGGACAACCCCGCGGTCCTGCTCGGTCGGTGAGATACGCGGCGGGGGTCAGCTGCTGACCCCCGCCGCCCGGCACCCGGCCGTCAGCGCCCGCACCGGGCACACTCCCCCGTCCCCGCCCCCAGGGGCGGGGCTCAGTCCTCGCCCGCCCCAGCCGCCCGCGCCGGGCGCCAGCCCCGAGCGCGCGCCCGGGGAAGGATGAAGGCGGCCCACAGGACCGTGAGTACGGCGGCGGAGCCGAGGAGGACGAAGAGGGTGGCGCGGCCTACGGCCCGGTCGGCGGTGGCGGTGTCGCGGACCGCCACGGCTTCCGAGGCGCGCGGTGGGTCGGCGGATGTTCCCGAGCCTCCGAGGACCGTGGTCACGGCGGCGTACGCGTCCAGTTGAGGGATGTCGGCGGGGTAGGCGGTGGCCGTGAGACGGGCCGCGACGGCGTCGGGTGAGTCGTCCGGGTACGCGGCGCGGACCACGGCGGCGGCCCCGGCGGCGTAGGCCGTGGCCACCGACGCGCCGGCGCCCAGGTAGTGGCCGTCACCGCGCGGGCCCCCGGAGACCACCCCGGCGCCGGGTGCGGCCAGGTCGATGCCCGTGGTGGGCAGGGAGCGGTCCGGGCGGAGGCCGCCGGGGAGCATGTCGGCGACGGAGAGGACGCCGGGTTCACCGGCCGGCCAGTACACGCGGGACGGGATCTCGTCGGTGCCGGCGCGGGACGGCGGGTCCGGGGTGGCCGCGGCGACCACGACGGCGCCGGCGCGTCGGGCGTCGGCGACCGCACGGGTCAGGTCCGTGTCCCGGCGTGGCAGGGCCACCGTGACCGCGATCACCTCGGCCCCGGCACCGGTGGCCTCGCGTACGGCGTTCGCGACCAGTTGGGCGCTCGCCTCTCCTCGGGTGTCGGTGCCGCGCAGGGCCAGGATCCTCGCGCCCGGGGCGACCCCGGCGAGGGTCGCGCCGTCCCCGGCGACCAGTCCGGCCAGGTAGGTGCCGTGCCCGACGCAGTCGTCGGCTGCCGTGCCGTCGGCGGTGACCCGACCGGCGAGGCCGGCGGCGTCGGGGGCGACGCCGGTGTCGATCAGGGCGACCGTCACGCCCGATCCGGTGCCTTGCCCGTGCAGCCGGTCCAGATCGAGGCGCTGGCGCGACCAGTCCTGCTTCTTCGCCTTCGCCCGGGAGGCGGCGGTGCAGGCCGCGTCCGCGTCCAGGGTGGAGGGCATCGCGGGAAGTTCCTGGCCCTTGGCCCCGTCGGCCGACGGCAGTCCCGCGTGGGGCGCCGTATGAGCCGTGACGGCCGTGGGCAGCAGCAGCGCGGCGGCGAGACCGGCGCCCGACAGCAGACGGGCGGCCCCGTGGGCGGGCGGCCTCACAGTCCGGCCGCCTTCGGGGCCGCGACCACGACGTCCTCGGGAAGGAGGATGCGCAGGTCGTCCAGGGTGGGCGCGGCGAGCGAACTGAGCCGCCCCGCCTGGCGGGTGACCATCGACTCGACGACCTGCCGGGCCAGCCGCGCGTTGCCGAACGAACGGTCCCGGGGCAGCGCCTCGAAGTACGACTTGAGCACCGGGCCGGTGCCGGGCCCGCACTCGTAGCCCATGCTCGTGGCCTGTGCGCGCACGATGGTGACCAGTTCCTCGGAGGAGTAGTCGGCGAAGGTGATCCGGCGCGGGAAACGGGAGGACAACCCCGGGTTGGAGGCGAGGAAGCGCTCCATCTCGTCGGTGTAGCCGGCGACGATGACGACCACCTCGTCGCGGTGGTCCTCCATCAGCTTCAGCAGGGTGTCCACCGCCTCCTGGCCGAAGTCGGCGCCGCCGCCCTGCGGGGTGAGGGTGTAGGCCTCGTCGATGAACAGCACACCGCCCCGGGCTCGTTCGAAGACCTCGCGGGTGAGCTGGGCGGTGTGGCCGATGTAGCGGCCGACCAGGTCGGCGCGGGCCGCCTCCACCAACTGGCCGCGTTGCAGGATGCCGAGCTGGGTCAGGATCTCGCCGTAGAGGCGGGCGACGGTGGTCTTGCCGGTGCCGGGCGGGCCGGTGAAGACCAGGTGGTGGCTGAGCGAGGGCACCGGCAGTCCCGCTGCGGCCCGGTGGCGGGCGGTGGTGATGAGGTTGACCAGGTCCGCGACATCGCGCTTGACCTCGGCCAGGCCGATCATGTCGCCCAGGCGGGTCAGCGGGTCGTCGGCCGGGACGCCGGACTCCGCGGCCCGCGCGGCGGCGGTGACCGACACGTCCTCGGGCAGCAGCAGCCGTAGATCGTGCTCGCCGACCTGGGCCTGGGAGGCGAGCCGGACCGCCTGGCGGTCCACCATCTCCTCGAACACCCCGCGCGCGGCGCGGCCGTTGCCGAATCCGGCGTCCCTCGGCATCGCCTCGAAGTGCGCGGCCAGCGCGTCAGCGGTGCCCTCGCCCAGTTCGTACTGGTGCTGGGCGCACATGTTCTCCATGATGGCAACCAGTTCGGGCACGGAGTAGTTCTCGAACTCGACGGTCCGGGAGAAGCGGGACGCCAGACCCGGGTTGGAGCCGAGGAAGGACTCCATCTCGCGGGAGTAGCCGGCGGCGACCACCACCACGTCGTCGCGGTGATCCTCCATCAGCTTCAGCAGGGTGTCCACGGCCTCGCGGCCGAAGTCGGCGCCGCCGTTGCCGCTGTCCGCGGTGAGTGTGTACGCCTCGTCGATGAACAGCACTCCGCCGAGGGCCCGTTGGAAGGTCTCGGTGGTCTTGATCGCGGTGCCGCCGACGACCTGCGCGACCAGGTCGGCGCGAGAGACCTCCACGAGGTGCCCGCTGCGCAGGGAGCCCAGCTCGGCCAGGATCGCGCCGTAGAGGCGGGCGACGGTGGTCTTGCCGGTGCCGGGGGGACCGGCGAAGATCAGATGTCTGCTCATCGGCGGGGCGGACATGCCGAGCTGCTCGCGGCGCTGGGCGAGCTGGGTCAGGTTCACCAGGGTGCCGACCTGCTGCTTGACGTTCTCCAGGCCGATCAGCGCGTTGAGGGCGCCGAGCGGACCGTCCACGCGGTCCGGTGCGGGTCCGTCCGCGGCGCCGGAGCCGGCCGGGTCGGTGTTCTCGGCGCTGCCGGTGCCCCAGGCGTCCCGCTTGCCGTTGCCGGTGCTCTTGAGGCCGTCCACGGCGAGCCGTTCGCCGGGAGCGGTCTGCACCAGGCCGCCGCCCTCGTTCTCCCGGGCCAGGCAGTTGACGAGCGAGACGGGGGCGGTGGACTCCACCCGGAAGCCGTCCTGGGCTCCGCCGGAGACCTCGCAGCCGCTGAGCGAGGCGAGCGCGCCCTCGCGGAGCAGGAAGCCGTGGCCCTGAGGGGCGTGCACGGTGGTCCGGTTGGCGGTCAGCTCGCCGCCCGCGGCGACCACCACACCGTCCTCGCCGGATATCTCGACGCGGAAGTCGCGGACGGTGACGTTGCCGCCGTCCTCCACGATCAGACCGCTGGTGGCGGTGTCGGAGACCCCGCCGCCGGCCAGGTAGAGGGTGCTGCCGGAGGCCACGCGCACACCCGCGCCCGTCGGCCGTACGATCTCGCAGTCCTCGGCGCGGCCGCGGGCGTCCTTGCCGGCGACGATGCCGTCTCCGGAGGGCTCCACCAGCCGGGCCCGGCGCAGCAGGGGGTTGGCGCCGCCTCGCACGGAGACCGCGGGCGAACCGCCGATCACCTCCAGGCGGTCCAGCTCCGGCGCCGAGTCCTCCTCCAGGAGCAGTCCGGTCTGGTCGCAGTCGCGGACGGTCAGGCCGGTCAGCGCCGGGGAGGCGGCGCCCGCGACCCGCAGCGCCGCGCCCTGCGCGCCGTCCACCCAGCAGTCCTCGAAGGTGCCGCGCGCCCGGTCGGTGACCAGCACGCCGTGGCCCCGGGTGCGCGAGACGCGGCAGCGCCGCAGCACCGGATCGGTGCCGCCGGCCAGGGCGATCCCGTTCCCGGAGGCGCCGGTGACGCGGACGTCCTCCAGCGTCGTACGGCCCGAACTGCTCAGGTGCACGCCGGTACTGGTGTCGTGGACCACGGTGCGCACCACGGTGAGGGAGCAGTTCTGCTCCAGGGCGATGGAGGGCTTGTCGGTGGAGGAGATGTCGCAGTCCTCGACGCTGCCGGTGGACTCTCCGTTGGCGAGCAGGCCGTTGCCGCGGGCGGCGCGCACCGTGCAGCCGCGCATCCGGGCCTCGCCCTGTTCGGCCAGGACCAGCCCGCTGGTGCCCAGGTGCTCGAAGGTGCAGGACTCCACGGTGGTGGGGGTGGTCGAGGTCACCACGATGCCCGCGCCCTGCGGGTTGCTCACCCGGCACTCCCGCAGTGCGAGGGAACCGGTGCCGCCGGACAGGATCGCGGTCCAGGCGGCGCCGACGATCTCGCATCCGTCGAGCGCGGCCTGTCCGCGCCGCACGTCCACGGCGGGCAGTTCGGCGTCGCCACCGCGCAGGGTCAGCTCGGAGACCATCACGGCGTCGGCGCGCAGCGCGAGCACGCTTCCCGAACGCGGCCGGATCTCGACCGTGCCCCGCCCCTCGGCGGCGGTGAGGGTGACCCGGGTGTGGATCACCAGGTTCTCCGCGTACGTCCCGGGCCGGACGCTGATGAGCGCGCCGGTACGGGCAGCCGAGAGTGCCTCACCGATCGTCCGGTAGCGGTCCCGGTCCCCGGGACCGACCGTCAGTACCTGGCGCGACACGCACCAACCTCCTTGCTGGGGGGCGTTTTCAGCGAGCGCCCCCGATGGTGGGGGCGCGTGTCGGCGAGCCGACTGGTGCCATCATGCCTCGCCGTCGCGGCGGGCAGGTGCCGGGAGCGACACTCTCGGCCGGTCAGGCGGCTGACGGGTGGTCAGACGCTCCACTTCTGGTTGTCGGTGCCGGCGCAGGTCCACAGCTGGAGCCAGGCCCCGTTGCCCGTGTTGTTGTCCTTGATGTCGACGCACTTGCCGACGACCGTGTTGACCAGGTCGTGGCGCTCGTTCAGGACGAACTTCTGGGCGGCGTTGCCACTGCACCAGGCGATCTGGATGGGCGTGCCGTCGTTGTAGTTCGCGTTGGCCACGTCCAGGCACAGGCCCTGGATGCGGACGGTGCCGTCGGATGCGAACTGCCATTTCTGCGCCACACCGTTGTTGCAGTCCCACACGAACAGCTTCTTGCCGTCGCCGAAGTCCGCGTTCGGTACGTCGACGCAGCGGCCGGAGAGATGGCTGCGCAGCGAGACGGGGGCGCTGAACGTCACGCCGGAGCCGGGGTTCGCCGGACTGCCGCCGCCGGACGTCTTCCCGCCGCCCGACTTCGCGGGCTGGTCCTTCTGCCCCGCGTCCCCCTTGGGCCGGTCCTTCTCGCCGGTGTCCTGCTTCGGGGTGTCCTTGCCCGAACCGCGTGTCGCGCTGCCCGCGGGGGCTTGCTTCACCGGCTTGTCGGGCTTGGCGGAGCTCTTGTCGCCGTCGTCCGAGGCGCCGGCATCGGGTTCGGTCACCACGAAGTCGCCGGGCGCCTCCTGGGAACCGCCGCCGAGGACGGTCCCGCCCGCCGGTGTCGCCTTGGGGTCCTTGTCGTCGCCGCCGGTGAGGACCAGGAACGGGACCGACACGAGCAGTGCGCCGGCGACCGCCGCTCCGGCCAGCACCGCCTTGCCCGGCCGTCCCACGTGAGCGCTCTGCTCCTGGGGCCGGTCGATGGCGGTGGCGGTCATGGTCCGCACGAGTGCGGGCAGCCGGCTCTTGGCCGCCGCGGCCGCGCCGGGGTCGGCTTCGGACTCCGCCTCGGTCTCGGGCCGGCCCCGGGGGGCCGTCTCACTCTCGGGGCCGGTCTCGGGCTCCGGGTCGGGTTCGGTGGCGCGGACCGCCGGGGCGGCTTCGGCCCCTGCGGTCGCCTCTTCGGCCCCGGCGGGCTCCGCCTCGGGCTGTGACTCGGGCTGTGTCTCGGGCTGGGGCTGGGCGACGGCGGCGGTAGTGGCCGTCTCCTCGTCGCCGGAACCGGACTCCGGCCTCGGGGAGGCCGGGGTGTGCTGGACCGAACGCGTCACGAGGTACTCCCTGTGGTGTGGGGCCAGGGTTCAGAACTGCTGGGGGCCCGGTCCTCGGAGCCGGCGTCCGCCGCCTGCTCAACTGCCCGTTCGGGTAGGGGGTCGAGGACCTCGGGCACGGGGTCGAGAAGGCTGTCCGCCGGGACGAGCAGGGGGGCCGCAGCACCGGCGTTGACCATCAGCAGCGCGTCCGAACCGTGCAGCGAACGGGCCAACTCCCGCGCGGGGACGGTGTCATGCCGAAGTGCCTCGGACATGAACTCATGTGCCGGTGAGGTGAACGACAGCACCACGGGTGCCCCGTCCAGCCCGGCGGCCGTGAGGGGCTCGCCGTTCGGTCCGCGCACCACCGTGATCTCCGCCTCCGCGAGCGCAGCGATCGCCTCGTCCACCGAGCCGTAGCCGGTGGCGGCCCGCTGCGCCGCGGCATCCACCGGGTCGGTGGGCTCCGGCCAGCCGAGCACGCCGGCCGACGGCCGGTATGCCGGGTTGGGGCGGTACTCCCCCACGTCGCCGGTGCCGTCCGACTGCCACTCCCCCAGCACCGCCCAGTCCGGCGGCGTCCGGTCCTGCGTCCACTCCGCGTCCACCACGCCGATCCAGTGGCCGGGTGCCCGGCGCGCGGCGGCCCGTACGGCCTCGGGTATCTCGGGGGTGTCGGCGGCCCCGGCGTCGTCGGCGCGGGGTGACTCGGCGGTGGGGACGGAGCCGTCGGGCACCGCGGACGGGACCTCGTGCCCGCCCTCTTGGCGTTGTCCGGGCCGCATCTCCACCTGAACTCTTCGGTCAGTACGACTACTTCGGCGCCGACGGCACGCGCGCACGCCGACGATGATCAGATCGGGAAGCCCCAGGATGCCACACGCGCCCCGCCCGTTGCGGGACAGCCGACGTCCGTATCGGCCGCCCAACGTGCCCGTTTGCTGCCCGAGTCGGGGACTTTCCGGGAGCAGGGAGGCGTGAGTGGACAAAGCGACGGGAGAGTTGAGGGGGTCGTACGGCTGATCGTCCCGGGGACGGGCTAAGTTGGGCCGTACGACAGGATCTCGCAGCTCGGAGAGGCGTCGGGTCGGCGTGCGGTCTCGGCCCCCGCCGGTTCATGTGCCCTCGACGGCTGTCCGGGCAGCCGAACCGCCCACCTCGGCGCGGCGTTCGCCCAACGCCCGCCGGGTCTTCAGGTGTTCGCCCAGCCGCCACTGGGCGAACCCCGCCCCCCACCACAGAGAGCTCCGCCACCGAGGAGGAGTACCGCATGCCCCCCGAGCACAACGCCCCCGGCGCGAACGCGGAGGCGGCCGCCACCCGCGCAGGGGAGGCCGCGTTACCGTCCGCGCCCGCCGGCCCGGACGAATCGGCACCGAGTCAAGTCCCGGTCCCCGAGGCGCAGTCCGGTACCGACGGAACCAGGTCGGGCACCGGCGCACCGCAGTCCGGCGCCGCCGAAGGGGAATCAGGAACCTCCGGGACGGAGCCCGGCTCCACCACGGCCGGAGAGAACACCGCCACCCCGACGTCACCCCCGGCGTCGGCAGCCGGGACCGCTGAGACCCGCGAGGAACGCGTCGCCGTGGCGGTGGCCGTGGGGACGACGCCGCCAGGGGTCAGGACCGATACCGGCGTGGGCAGCGGACGCCCCCGCAAGCCGATCCTGGCGGGAGCCGCGATCGCCGGCGCCGCGCTGATCGCGATACCGCTGTTCCTGGCCGGGAGCGCGAAGGACGACGGGCCCCCCGACTCCGCCAAGGGGCTGGCCGCGGAGGGCTCCGACACCGTCCTGAACCCGACCTCCGCCCCGGCCGCCCTCGACGACTACGTGGCCGAGAAGCCCAGTCCGTCCCCGAAGAAGGCGAAGAAGAGCGCGCCCGCGAAGGTCACCGTCCCCCAGCCGGCCGCGCCCCCGCCCAGCCCGAGCAGCTCCCCCACCACCAAGCCCGAACCGAAGCCGAAGCCCAAGGCGACCCCGAAGCCGAACTGGAGCACCGAGTCCGTCTTCGCGACCAGTGTCCTGGAGGTCAACCAGGCCTGGACCACCAACCGCATCCGGATGGTGATGCAGACCGACGGCAACCTCGTCGTCTACAACGAGCAGGGCAAGCCCATCTGGGCCTCGATGACCTTCGGACCGAACCACCGGGCGATCTTCCAGCAGGACGGCAACCTGGTCATCCACAACGCCGAGGACCGTCCCATCTGGGCCTCGCAGACCTGGGGCCACGAGGGTGCCCAGCTGGTCCTGCGCGCCGACGCGAAGGTGGTCATCGTGCACAACGGCGGGGTGGTCTGGTCGACCTGACACCCTGGGGCAGGGCGTCTCCCGGACGCCCAGGACCACGCGTCGGCAACGCGGTTGCGGTGCCGGGGCGGGTCGTCGCCCCGGCACCGCCGTGTCAGTCCTCGTCGCGCAGCTCGGCCGCCAGGGAGATCAGGGACTCGGTCTCCTCGGTGTGGCCCAGGGCGGTCAGGCGGGCGATCGCCGCGTCGAGACGGGTGAGGGCCGGGGCGGGGCGTTCCAGGTAGATGCCCTCCACGGCACCCGCGAGGCGGACGCACTCGGCCCACTCGCCGGCGCGGTCGTCCTCCTCTCCCGGCTCGCCGAGCAGGGCGAGGGCCTTCTCCAGCGCGGCCAGCGCCTTCTCGTACTCGCCGACGTAGGCGTGGACCCGTCCGTGTTCGTAGGCCAGAGCGGTGTCCAGGGAGCGGCCGCGTGCCTCGTACGCGGCGGCGCGGGCCTCGTCCGCGATCCGGCCGGCGTCGGCGAGGTAGCCGAGGGCGTCGGCCAGGCCGTCGGGGCCCTGCCGCTGGGCCTGGAGCCGGGCGAGTTCGCGCAGGCAGTTGCTGAGCTGCTCGAAGCGCGGGTCCTGGGCGTGGGCGGCGAGTGCCTGGTCCGCGGCCTCGCGGGCGGCGCCGAACTCGCCGGACTCGCCGAGGAGTACGGCCGTCTCCGCGGCGATCATGGCGTGGCTGCCCGGGTCGTCGTCCCAGCCGGCCGACTCGGCGGCGAGGGCGACGAACTCCGTCGTCGCGGCCTTGAGGTCCTCTCCCGCTTGCAGTGCGCGGGCTCGGGTCAGGCGCAGCTGGGCGACCAGCCGGTCGTCCAACTCACCGGATGTGACGTCCGGTTCGGCCAGCAGGGAGTCGAGCAGGGCGATGCAGTCCTCGACCCGGCCCAGGTCGAGGCTGAGCTGAGCCGCGTTGCTGTAGGAGCAGAACGCGTCCGTGCGGCTGCCGCGGCGCAGTTCCACCTCCGCGGAGCGGGTCAGGTGCCGCAGGGCCTCGTCGGGGCGGCCCAGGTGCATACAGGCCTCGGCCAGATCGCCGTGGAGGCGGCTGGTGTCGATGGCGTCGGCCGGCCATTCGGCGGCGAGTCGAACGCCCTCGGCCAGGTCGGCGTGTGCGGCCCGCGCGTCCCGGAGGCCTAGCTGGAGGCGGCCGCGCAGTCCGAGGGTGCGGGGCAGGTGCCAGGCGGGGCCGTGCGCCCTCAGCTGGTCGATGAGCGCGTCGATCTCGGTGACGGCGGCGGGCAGGTCGCCGGAGATGGCGTGGGTGCTGGCCCGGAGCAGCAGGGCGCCGGAGAGCTGTCCGGCGAGGTCGTGCCGGGTGGCGAACGCGTGCAGCTGGTCCACTTCGGCGAGGACCGGTGCGACGTGCTCCTCGCTGCCCGAGGTCTGAAGGCGCAGGCCGAGCGCGGTCGCCCGCAGCCGCAGCAGGCGTCCCTCCTGGAACGGGGCGAGGCCGGACGCCTCCTCGTGCAGGCGGACCATGGACGTGTGAGCGGCGGTGAGCGCGGCGATCTTCGCCTCGGCCGTGTCCGCGCCCACGGCGGGGAGTTCGGCGGTGGCGAGGAGGGCGCAGGCGCGGCTGACCGCGGCGTGACCCGGTTCTCCGGCGTCGTCGTACAGGGCCGCGGCCTCCTCGTGGAGTTCGGCGGCGACGGTGTACTCGTCCTTCTCGCCCGCCCGGCTCGCCTCTTCGGCCAGCAGGTCCGCGCGCAGCCGTACGAGCGTGCCCACGGCCGGGTCGTCGGGGTGGGCGTACTCGCGCGCGGCGACGAGGGTGCGCAGCCGCGCCCAGCAGGTCAGTGCCTCCGGATGTCCCTGTTCGTCCAACTCCCTCGCGCGGACGATGAGTTCGGGCAGGGAGTCCGGGACAACGGAAGCCGTCCGGGAGGTGGGCGCGGCGACCGGGGCGGCCGGGGCGACGTCTTCGAGGCCGCGGGTACGCAGGGTCAGTTCCAGTGCGTCCAGCAGCGGGGTCCGCCGGAGACGGGCCGTGCGGCGGTCGGTGTGGGCCGTGGTTCCGTTGCGTGCGTCGAAGCGGGCGGCGAGGTCGTCGGCGCGGCCGCGCACCTCGGCACGCAGGCCGGCCACGGTCCAGACGCGGCCCGCGTATCCGGCGGCGGGCAGTTCGCCGTGGCCGAGGTCCTCGACGCGCTGGAGGAGGACCTCGACACCGGTGAGGAAGCCGAGCTGGTCCAGCGGCGAGTCGACCTCGTCGAACATGCTCCGGTTCTCGGCGAGCAGTTCCAGACCGCGTCCCTCGTTGCCGGTCAGCGCGCAGAACTCCAGGTGCCGGCCGACCTCCTGGGACATCGAGGGGTTGCGGCGGCAGCTGCGGTAGCCGGCCAGGTGCAGTTCGCGGGCCCGGTCGGTGGCGCCGGTGCGCAGCAGGGGCAGCAGCGCGTAGGAGATCGAGCGGGCCGGCTCCTCCTGGCAGGACTCCTTCCCGGCCAGGACGGGCTCCCAGGCGCTCAGCGCCCGCTCGTCGTCGCCCGCCTCCAGGTGGTGCAGGGCGCGTTCGCAGATCTCGCAGGCCTCGCAGTCGCTGAGCCGGGTGCGGGTGCGGCCCGCCCACAGTTCGTAGGCGAGGGTGGTGTCCTCGCCGACGTGGGCGGTGAGCTGGTACGCCTGTCCGTAGTAGGGCTGGAGACCGAGACCGGCCTTCTCGTACCGGTCGCGCATCTCCGTCAGCCACTGGCGCAGGCTGGTCAGTGGTATCTCGGGCAGCTGACGCAGGGCGTGGCCCACCCACTTGAAGCGCCAGAACAGCTGGTGGCGCAGGCGGTCGTCGAAGACGTCGGGCTGCTCGTCGAAGAGGGTGAGGAGCCGGGCGAAGACGACGGGCGACTTCCGGGGTTCGGAGCCGTAGGTGTAGGCCTCCTGAAGTTCGAGGAGCGCGTGGACGAGCGGGAGCGGCTCCGCGAACTGCTCGGCTGCGTCGACGAGTTCCTCGGCGGTGACGGTGCGGGTGCGGCCGTAGGGGCGTGCGTCGTTCTCCTGGAGCGCCTGGTACAGCTCGTCGGTGGTCTGGGGTGCGGTCGGCATCGTCAGCTGTCCTTGCGGAGGGCGTGGGCGAGAAGGTCGAGGAAGGAGCGGTTGATCAGGCTCGACTCGGCGGGCCTGAGCGGGCGCCGGGACAGCATCGCGGCCTGCCCGTACAGGGCTTCGGCGCTGGTGCGGGCCAGCTCGGGCTCGTCGATGGCGACGGCGGTGCGGACCAGCGGGTTGAGCTGGTTGAGGATCAGCTGGGCCCGCGGCGCCTCCTGCCGCAGGGCGCCGAGGATGTCGCCCCACAGACCGCCTTCCTGCTCACGGGCGAGCTGGGAGCGGGTGCGCTCGTGCCGGGCCTCGCGGCTGTCGATGAGGAGGGCGGGGGCGGAGGCGGGCTGGAAGGTGCGCAGGGCCACGTCGCAGTCGAAGACCGCGAGGGCGTCGCGGGCCTGGGCGAGGTAGGCCGCGGCGGCCAGTTCCGTGTCCCGGTCGACGGGGTCGAGGTGGGCGGTGAGGGTCGCCGGGTCGAGGTCGGCCACACTGGCCTCGGGCCTGATCTCGGGCAGCCGGTGGACCAGTTCTCGGTCGTAGGTGTAGCCGCCGTTGACGACGCCGAGTCCGGCGGCCGAGGCGATCGCCGCGACCTGCCGGAACTCCTCCACGCTGGAGGTGACGAGCACGGTGCGGTGGGTGCGCGCGAACTCGTCGAGGGTGGTGTGCCCGTCGGTGGTCTCGAACGGCAGCCAGGGCAGCAGCATCCGCAGGATCTCGTCGTCGTGCACCGCGAGCGACTTCACGGCCAGGTGGTGGGCCTGGAGGAAACGGGCGAGCAGGTCCGGGTCGCTGGCCGCGGCCCGGGCGATCCAGGCGCGCAGCCGCTCGGCGAGGGCGTCGCGGACGGCGGCCAGGGTGTCGTCCTCGTACAGGGACTCGCGGGACGCCGTCGGGCGCAGGCTCTCCGCGTCGACGACGCAGCGCACGAAGAACGCCCAGTCGGGCAGGATCTCCTCGGCCTGCTCGGACAGCAGCATGCCCTTGACGTGCACGCGATGGCCGTGCCGGCGCCCGGCCGGCACCGTCTCGGGCAGCACGCACGCGATGCCCTTCAGCCCGACGGCCGGCAGGTCCAGCTCGATGGTGTCCAGCGGGGTGAACCCGAAGACCTGCTCGCCGTACGCGGCCAGCGCGCGGGAACGGGCTCCCGGCGTGGGGTAGGCACCCGCCCAGGGAGCGGGCTCGGGGTTGATCCGCGCGCCGGGGCCGCCCGTGCCGTCGTCGAAGGTCACGGGGTGGCGCAGCAGGGAGCCGAAGTGGCGGGCGAGCGCGTGCACCTGGGCCGGCCGGGTCCACTCGCCGGCGTCGGCGCGCGGGGTCAGCGTGACGGTGGTGCCGGGCCGGGGGCGGGCGGAGGCGGGCAGGGTGCGGACGGTGTAGCTGCCGTCGCCGCGTCCTCGCCACTCCACGGCGGGGGCGTCGGGGGTGCGGGCGGAGCGGCTCAGTACGTGGATCTCGTCCGCGACCAGGAAGCAGGAGAGCAGGCCGATGCCGAACTGGCCGATGAAGTCACCGCGTTGTTCGGCGATCCGGTCGGCCCGCTTGCTGCTGCGGCCGATCGTGGCGAGGAAGGTGTGCACGTCGGCCTCGGTGAGGCCGACGCCGTCGTCCTCGACGCGTACGACGGATCCGTCGGCGTACAGGCGGATGCCGAAGGCGTCGGCGGACGCGGCCGGTTCGAGGCCGTGCCGGGCGGTCAGCGCGTCCACGGCGTTCTGGAGGAGTTCGCGCAGATAGACGCGGGGGCTGGAGTAGAGGTGGTGGGAGAGGAGATCGACGAGGCCGCGCAGGTCCACCTGGAAGGTGCGGTCGGCGCCGGCCTGGTCTACGGCGGTTTCGGGCAGAGTCATCGGGCAGTCCGGAGTGGGAGGAGCGACGTGTGGCGGGGGCGGCCGCTGGGCCGGGGGTGGTCAGGCGCGGCGGTGGTGGCGGGCGAACTGCTTCTCGGGCTCCGCGAAGTAGACCCAGGGCCACTTGGTGTAGGCGCCGTCCAGGGTCTGGAAGACCCGCCGGACGGTGTGGCGCTCACCGGCCAGCGACAGGGCCATGGCGAACATGTTGAAGTCGTTCTGCCAGCCCGGACGCCAGGTGTAGGCGGGGTGGAGGATGCTGTGGTCGGCCGCCTGCCGCAACTCGGCCTGGATCGCGGGGGTTTCGAGGCAGTCACCGCGGTCCGACTCGACCCAGTCCTCGATGTGGGCCATGGCGATCACACAGCCGAGGCGGTGTCCCTGCGGGGCGCGGGCGAGCGCGTCGCGGGCGAAGGCCAGCGCCTGGCCGGGCTCGCCGCCCCAGCGGGGCTGCGACTGCGACACCCACTCGAGGTGGGTCTCCAGGTCGAGCGGGTCGCGGCGCAGGGCGGCGTCGCGCCGGGTCTCGTTGACGGCGGACCCGAGTGACATGCCGCGACCGGAGGTGAGGAGGCGGCGCCACGGCGTGATCCACTCCGGCCGCAACTCGGCGGCTTCGAGGAGCTGTTCCTCCGCGATGTGGAGCCGCTCGTGGAAGACACGCCACTGGTCCTGGGTGACGTTCACGGCACGATCGGAGGTGCGGGCCTCCCAGCCCCAGCTGATGTGGCGGGCCCCGGATATCAGCAGGGCGGTCGCCCGGTGCTCCTTGTCCTCCTCGACGGCCCGGCCGATCCACTCCTGCACATGGTC
This sequence comes from Streptomyces sp. NPDC098781, assembly GCF_044759995.1. Taxonomy (NCBI): domain Bacteria; kingdom Bacillati; phylum Actinomycetota; class Actinomycetes; order Kitasatosporales; family Streptomycetaceae; genus Streptomyces; species Streptomyces sp. NPDC098781. The sequence goes on along the minus strand of NZ_JBIWAK010000001.1, from coordinate 677,626 downwards.
CAGTTCGGCGAGCTCGCCGAGGAGCAGGTGGTCGCGACCGAGATCGAACAGGGCGAGCGCCGCCTTGACCGCCTCCCAGTCACGGGCGTCGGCGGCCTCCACCACGGCGAGCACCCGAGCGTCCCCGAGGGCGCGCAGGGTGTACATCCCGTTTCTCTGCCGACGTGGCGCGGGAAGGACATGCGGATCCGCCGCCGGTCTCTCCGCACCCCTACCGAACAGCTTGCCGAACATGCCGCGCCCTCCCCTGGTCCCGCGTGATCTTCGGGGTGCAGCATAAACGCCACCACTGACACCACTTCCACAGGGTTTTCACGGGGGCTTCACGGGGCGCGAGCGCTTCACGGGCCCGGTGACACCCGGGTGGCAAACCGCTGACACACCACGCTCCCGTATGCTTAGGTAAGCCTTACCTAAACGGGGAGTTGTCGTGGACCTGGATGACGGAGAAGGCCCCGCCTGCCGACTGACGGACTGGGCCGACGGCGTGCTGGAGCGGCTCGTCGCGCAGGACGAGCTGGACGGCGACCTGCGCACCGCTCTGGGGCTGGGTCCGAGCCTGCGCGAGGAGACGCTGGCCCGCATGGCCGAGGCCGTGCGGGCGGCGGCGCTCGGGCTAGGGCCGGCCGGCTGCGCCACGGCGGCGGGCATCCCGGAACGGCTCCTGAGGGACTGGCAGGCGCACAATCCCTCGTTCGCGGCGGCCATGGCGGGCGCGAGCGCGCTGGCCCGGTCGCACTCCCCCGGCGGCAACGGCAAGCCGGGCGCGCTGTCGCCGACCGCGTTGCGCGTCCTGCTCAAGGCGATCCGCGCCGGCGCGCGGCACTCGCCCGCCGCCGCGGTCGTCGGCATCCCCGTGCGGGCCCTCAACGAACTGCGCAGGAAACGCCCGGAGGTGAACGCCCTGGTCCTCGCGGCGCGACGCGCCCGGCCCAAGCGGGGCGACAGGAGGGGCGTTACGGCGTACGAGCACAGCTACCGGCTGGTGCGCCTGGACGACGCGACCGCGGCCGTCCTCGAGCCGGACGCCGTCGAGTCCCACCTCGCCGACTCGGACACAGCCTCGAATCCTCACGGGGCTAGCCGAGCCGGGGAGTTGTAGTTAGCCTTACCTAAGTTTGTGCGCATGGTGTCAGCGTGCTGTGAATCCCGCTCCGGAGGGATGCGTGAGAAAAGCGGACCTGCCGGGACGGAAAGTCCTGTGGCGCGCGGTGCGGGAACAGCGCCGTGACGTCGTGCTCGGTGCGGTGTTCGGCATGGGCCATCAGACGGGCGAGGCCCTCGTGCCGGTGCTCATCGGCCTGGCCGTCGACCGGGGTGTCGTCGACGGTGACATCGCCGGACTGCTGCTGTGGCTAGGTGTCCTGGCCGTCGTCTACGTCGGGCTGTCCTTCAGCTTCCGATTCGGCGCGCGCGCCGGCGAGCGGGCCGCCGTGACCGCCGCGCACCGCCTGAGAACCGAACTGATCGGGCGGGTCCTCGCCCCCGAAGGAGGCGCGGACGAGGGCCGGTTGCCCGGCGAGGTGGCCAACACCGCGACCGAGGACGCCCGTCGCGTCGGTGCCGTCATGATGGCGCTGGTCGTCGGCGTCGCGGCGGCCACCGGCCTGGCGGTCGGCGCGGTCGTGCTGTTGCGCGTGTCCCTGCCGCTCGGAGGGCTCGTTCTGCTGGGCACTCCCCTGCTGCTGTGGCTGGTGCACCTGCTGAGCAAGCCCCTTGAGCGGCGCAGCGAGACCGAGCAGGAGCGCGCGGCGCGTGCCTCCGGCGTCGCGGCGGACCTGGTGGCCGGGCTGCGGGTGCTCAAGGGCATCGGCGCCGAGCACGCGGCCGTCGCCCGCTACCGGCGGGTCAGCCGGGACTCGCTGACCGCGACCCTGCGCGCGGCCCGCGCCGAGGCGTGGCAGAGCGGGGTCGTCACCATGCTCACCGGCGCCTTCCTGGCCCTGGTCGTACTGGTCGGCGGTCGGCTGGCCGCCCGCGGCGACATCGGCCTCGGCGAACTGGTCGCCTCCGTCGCGCTGGCCCTGTTCCTCATCGGCCCGCTCTCCGAGTTCTCCTGGGTCAACGCCGAGCTGGCCCAGGCACGCGCGTCCGCCGCCCGGATCGCCGAAGTTCTCGACGCCGAACGCGCCGTGTCACCGGGCCCGTCGTCCGGCGACCCCGTGCTGCGCCGGGTGGAGGGCCGACTGCGGCTGCGGGGCCTGTCGTTCGGGTCGCTGCGGGGCGTGGATCTCGAACTCGCGCCCGGCGAGAAGGTCGGCGTGGTCGCCGCCGATCCCGCCGACGCGTCGGCGCTGTTGCGCTGTCTCGGCCGCCGCGCCGACCCGGACGCCGGTGCCGTGGAACTGGACGGGACGGACCTGACCACGCTGGGCCTGGCTCAGTCGCGCGCCGCTCTCCTGGTCGCCGAGCACGACGCGGACCTGTTCGAGGGCACGCTCCTCGACAACGTCGCCGCCGCGGCGAACTCCCGTACCGGGGCGCCCGTCACGGCCGCCGTCGCCGCGTCCGGCACCGAGGAGGTCGTACGCTCGCTGCCCGACGGCCTCGACACGGCCGTGACCGCGCGCGGGCACTCGCTCTCCGGGGGCCAGCGGCAGCGTGTCGCCCTGGCCCGCGCGCTGGCCGCCGACGCGCCGGTCCTCGTTCTGCACGAGCCCACCACGGCCGTCGACGCCGTCACGGAGGCGAGGATCGCCGCGGGCATCAGGGACGTGCGCGCCGGCCGCACCACGCTGCTGGTCACCACCAGCCCCGCACTCCTCGCGGTGACCGACCGGGTCGTCCTCCTCGACGGCGGCAGGGTGACCGCGAGCGGCCGCCATGAGCAACTGGTCCACGACCGCGCCTCCTACCGTACGGCGGTGCTCACATGACCCGGTCCCAGGCGGCGCCGGCCGACGGCCCCGCCCTGCTTCCCGTCGCCACCCCGGCGCGCACCCGGGCCGCGGTCGCCGAACTGCTGCGCCCACAGCGGTCCTTGGCCCTGACCGCGTTCGCCGTCATGGTCGGCGCCACGGCCGTCGGCCTGCTGGTGCAGCCACTGCTGGGCCGGATCGTCGACCTGGCCGCCGACCGCGCGTCCGCCGACGCCATCACCACCACGGCCGCGCTGCTCGTGGCCGTCGCCGTGGCGCAGGGTGTCACCTCCGGATTCGGTCTTTCGCTGATCTCCCGGCTGGGCGAGACCACCCTGGCCCGGCTGCGCGAGAAGTTCGTGGAACGGGCGCTCGGTCTGCCGCTGGAACGCGTCGAGCGAGCCGGGGCCGGTGATCTGACCGCCCGGGTCACCGCCGATGTGTCCCTGATCGCCGAGGCGGTGCGCAACGCTCTCCCGGAGCTGGCCCGTTCACTGCTGACCATCGTCCTCACCCTGGGCGCGATGGCCCTGCTGGACTGGCGGTTCCTGCTGGCGGCGCTGCTCGCCGTGCCCGTGCAGGCGGCGACCGCGCGCTGGTACGTCGCCCGGGCCGTGCCGCTCTACGCCGAACAGCGTGCCGCCGCGAGCGCGCAGCAGCAGCAACTGCTCGACACCGTCGCGGGCAGTTCCACGGTCCGGGCGTTCCGGCTGGAGCGGGAGCACGCCGAGCGGGTCACCGAGCGGTCCTGGTCGGTGGTGGCGCTGACCATGCGTGGCGTCCGGCTGGTCCTGGGCTTCTACAGCCGGCTGCACATCGCCGAGTACATCGGGCTGGCCGCGGTCCTGCTCACCGGCTACTGGCTGGTCCACCGGGGCTCCGCGTCCATCGGTACGGCGACCGCGGCGGCCCTGTACTTCCACAGCCTGTTCGCGCCCGTCAACGCCGCCCTCGTCCTCCTCGACGACGCCCAGTCGGCCACCGCCGGGCTGGCCCGGCTCGTCGGCGTCACCGACCAGCCCCCGCCGCCGAAGGCGGCCCGCCCGGTCCGGACGGGCCGGGTCGAGGTCACCGTGCACGCGCTGAACCACGCGTACCGAGCCGGGCATCCCGTCCTGCACGACATCGACCTGACGATCCGGCACGGCGAGCGGGTGGCCCTGGTGGGCGCGAGCGGAGCCGGCAAGACGACACTGGCCAGGCTGGTCGCCGGCATCCAGCCGCCCACCTCCGGCACCGTCCTGGTCGGCGGCGTCCCCCCGACCGAACTCGGCGCGGACGCCGCCCGCCGCACGGTCGCCCTGATCACCCAGGAGACCCACGTCTTCGCGGGCCCCCTCGCCGACGACCTCCGCCTCGCCAGGCCCGACGCCACCGACGACGAACTGCGGGCCGCGCTCGACCGCGTCGACGCCCTCGCCTGGGCCGAGGCGCTGCCCGACGGCCTCGCCACCGTGGTCGGCGACGGCAGCCACCGGCTCAGCGGCGAACGGACCCAGGCGCTGGCGCTGGCCCGGCTGATCCTCGCCGATCCGCCGCTGGTGATCCTCGACGAGGCCACCGCCGAGGCGGGCAGCGCCGGGGCACGAGCCCTGGAGAAGGCGGTCGCCCGGGCCGTCGACGGCCGTACCGCGCTGATCGTCGCGCACCGTCTCAGCCAGGCGGCCACCGCCGACCGCATCGTCGTCATGGACGCCGGACGTGTCGTCGAGACCGGCACGCACGACGAACTGCGTGCCGCAGCGGGGGCGTACGCCGCCCTCTGGCAGGCGTGGTCGGACACCCGGGACACCGCCGTATGAGCCCGCGCCGCGTGAAAGGCGCCGGATGAGCCCCACCGCACCACCCCGTAGTCACACCACCCCCCGCATCGCCCGGCTCCACAGGAAACGAAACCGAAGGACCACCGATGTTCCGCTCCCGCAGAGCACCACGGCTCGCCGCCGTGCTCGCCTCCGTCCTCCTGCTGTTCACCGCGACCGCCTGCGGCGGTGACGACTCGGACTCCGGTTCCTCGGATGCCGGGGCGAAGGCGAGCGCCTCCGGCGAGTCGGCCTTCCCGGTCACCATCGCCCACAAGTACGGCAGTACGACGATCGAGTCCGAGCCGCAGCGGATCGTCACCGTCGGCCTCACCGACCAGGACGCCGTCCTCGCGCTCGGCAAGGTCCCGGTCGGCACCACCGAGTGGCTGGGCGGCTACAAGGGCGCCATCGGCCCCTGGGCCGCGGACAAGCTCGGCTCCGCCGAGGCGCCGACCGTGCTCAAGGACACCGGCACCGGCCCGCAGGTCGAGAAGATCGCCGCGCTCAAGCCGGACCTGATCCTCGCGCTGTACGGCGGGCTCACCAAGGAGCAGTACGAGTCGCTGTCCAAGTTCGCACCCGTGGTCGCCCAGCCCAAGGAGTACAACGACTACGGCATCCCGTGGCAGGAGCTGACCGAGAAGGTCGGCCAGGCGCTCGGCAAGCCGGACGAGGCGAAGCAGGTCGTCGAGGACACCGAGGCCAAGATCAAGGCGGCGGCCGAGGAGCACCCCGAGTTCAAGGGGGCGAGCGCGGTGATGGCGACGCCCTACGAGGGCATGTTCGTCTTCGGCAGCCAGGACGCGCGCTCGCGCATCCTGACCGACCTCGGCCTCACCCTCCCGAAGGACCTCGACAAGGCCATCGGTGACCAGTTCGGCGCGAACATCAGCAAGGAGCGCACCGATCTGCTCGACCAGGACGCCGTCGTCTGGATCGTCGGCGATGTCACCAAGGACGCCGACAAGCTGCACAAGGACGCCTCGTACAAGGACCTGGCGGTGGTGAAGGAGGGCCGGGAGGTCTTCGTCCAGGAGACCGGCGACTACGGCAACGCCACGTCGTTCGTGTCGGCGCTCAGCCTGCCGTACGTAGTCGAGCGGCTGGTCCCGCAGCTCGCGGCGGCGGTCGACGGCAAGGCGGACACCAAGGTGGAGCAGCCCGCGTCCTGACGCGGGAAGCCGCAAAGGGGGTCGGCCGAGCGGCCGACCCCCTTCTCGTGCGCCCCGGTTCAGCCGTCCATGGCCTCGGCGAGGCTGCGCGGCCGCATGTCGGTCCAGTGGGCCTCGACGTGGTCCAGGCAGGACTGCCGGGCCGCGGGTCCGTGGACGACCCGCCAGCCGGCCGGTACGTCCGCGAAGTCCGGCCACAGGCTGTACTGGTTCTCGTCGTTGACGAGCACCAGGTAGGTGCCATCGGGGTCCTCGAACGGGTTGCTCATGCTCTTCCTCTCCTCATGGACTTGCGCTCTCACGGCCGTCGGTTCCGATCCGCCCAGGTGACCATCCCCTCCAGCGCCCGGAACCACGTCTCGGCGAGATCCTGGACCGTCTCACGCGGCAGCAGCCCTTCCAGATAGGACCAGTGGGCGGCCAGCACCGGCCCGTCCGCGCGGTCCTCGGTCACCACGTTGATGCTGAGCGCGTGGCCCTCGCGCATCGCGCCCTCCGGACCGATGTCGGCCGCGTCCTCCTCGGGCGCGTACGACCAGTCCGTGTCCTCCGGGATGCCGAACCGGCCCAGGTAGTTGAACTCGACACGGGCCGGTTCCCGGCCCGCCAGCTCCTCGCGAGTACGGGGGTTGAGGTGCCGCAGCACGCCGAAGCCGACGCCGTTCCCGGGCAGCGACGCCAGGTGCTCGCGGACCCGTCGTACGGCTTCCTCCGCGGCCGGGCCCCCTTCGAAGACCTCGGTGGGATCGGCCTTCCCGGCGTCGAGCCGGACCGGGAAGACGCTGGTGAACCAGCCCGTCGTGCGGGAGAGATAGACGTCGTCCCCGGCGAGTTCCTCCTCGCGGCCGTGCCCTTCCAGGTCGACCAGGACCGAGGTGTCCGTCCCGCCTAGCCGCCGGCGCCAGTCGGCGAAGGCCAGGGCGAGTCCGGCGAGCAGCACGTCGTTGACCCCCGCTCCGAACGCGGCGGGCACCGCCGACAGCAGCGGGCCGGTCCGCTCGGCGGGCAGACGCAGGACGACCTCCCGCTGGGTCGCCGTGGTGTCGCGGTCCGGGTCCCACTCCCGTGCCAGCGGGAAGGGTTCGCTCCCACCGTCGAGTACCGCCGTCCACACGGGCAGCTCCGCCTCTCGGGCCGGTTCCTGGGCGAGTTCGGTCAGCAGCCGGGACCAGCGGGCGAACGAGGTCTCGACGGGGGCAAGCCGCACCGCCCGTCCGGCACCGACGTCCCGCCAGGCCGCCGCGAGGTCCGGCAGCAGCACCCGCCAGGACACGCCGTCCACCACCAAGTGGTGGGCCATCAGCAGCAGTCGGCCCGGCGCCGCACCCGCGTCGAACCACACCGCACGGACCATCACGCCCGCGTCCGGGTCGAGCAGCGCACGGGCCGCGTGCGCGTGTTCCCGTACGGCGTCGGCGAGCGCCGGAGCGTCCGGTCCGGTGACGTCGACCCGCTCGATCCATGCGGCGGCGTCGACCGCGCCGGCCGGCGGCACGTGCAGCGACCAGTCCTCCGTGTCGTCGTGCGAGGGCCGCACCAGGGTGGCCCGCAGCATGTCGTGCCGGTCGGCCAGGGCCTGGAGCACGGCGGTCAGGCCGGGCAGGTCCAGGTCCGCGGGGGTGCGGACGAGCGCCGCCTGGTGGTAGGTCGCGAACGGTCCGCCCAGTTCGCGCAGCCAGTGCATCACCGGGGTGAGCGGCACGGTTCCGGTGCCGTCGTCCTCCGGGCGCGGTGCGGTGGCGTCCGCCGGTGCGGCGACCGCGGCCAGCGCGGCCACGGTGCGGTGCCGGAAGACCAGGCGCGGGCTGATCCGGACACCGGCCAGGCGGGCCCGGCCGACCAGTTGCATCGCGACGATGCTGTCCCCGCCGAGGGCGAAGAAGTCGTCGTCCACACCGATGCGTTCCAGCCCCAGCACCTCGGCGAACACCGCGCACAGCGTCTTCTCGACGGGGGTGGCGGGCGCGCGTCCCGTGGACAGGGCGGAGAAGTCCGGCGCGGGCAGGGCGGCCCGGTCCAGCTTGCCGTTCGCCAGCTGAGGGAAGGCGTCCAGCACCACGACGGCCGCCGGGACCATGTGGTCCGGGAGCACCGCCGTGGCATGGGCGCGCACCTCCGCCGGGTGCGGCGCGGAGCCGGCCGCGGGGACCACGTACGCCACGAGCAGCTTGCGCGGCGCCTCCTGACGTACCGTCACCAGCGCCTGGGCAACTCCGGGATGGCCGGTGAGCGCCGACTCGATCTCGGCGGGCTCGATCCGGAAGCCGCGGATCTTGACCTGGTCGTCGGCCCGGCCCAGGAAGTCCAGCCGTCCGTCGGCCGTCCACCGGGCCAGGTCGCCGGTGCGGTACAGCCGTGCGCCCGGTGCGCCGAACGGGTCGGCCACGAACCGCTCGGCCGTCAGCCCCGGGCTGCCCAGATAGCCGCGGGCGAGACCGCCGCCCGCCAGGTACAGCTCGCCGGTGACGCCGGGCGGCACCGGCTGGAGCAGCCCGTCCAGCACATGGGCCCGGGTTCCGGCCACCGGCCGTCCCACGAGCGGGCGTTCACTGTCCCGGACCCGGGCCACCAGGGCGTCCACGGTCGACTCGGTCGGCCCGTACAGGTTGAACGCCTCGGTGTCGCGCAGCCCGGCCAGCCGTCGCCACTGCGCGACGGGTACGGCCTCCCCGCCGACGCCGACGACCGCGAGCGGGCAGTCGTCGCCGCTCAGCAGGCCGCTGTCGGCCATCTGCGCGAACAGCGAGGGAGTGACCTCCAGGAAGTCGAAGCGGTGCTGCACCACGGCCGCCGCGAGCAGTTCGGGGTCGCGTCGGGTCTCCTCGGAGACGATGTGCACGCAGTGCCCGTCCAGCAGCCACAGCTGGGGCTGCCAGGAGGCGTCGAAGAAGAACGACCAGGCGTGGCCCGCCCGCAGATGGCGACGGCCGGTCGTCCGGATCGCGGGTGCGTAGAGGGTCTCGCGGTGGCTGTGGAAGAGATGGCCGAGGGTCTCGTGGGTGACCACGACTCCCTTGGGGCGGCCGGTGGAGCCCGAGGTGTAGATGACGTACGCCGGGTGGCGGGGCGTCAGCGGGCTGTGCCGGTCGGCGTCGGTGAGGTCGCTCGCGTCCTCGGCGGCGAGACGGCCGGCCGTGGCGGGTTCGTCGAGGAGGAGGGTGCCGGTGCCGGTCGGCAGGGCGGTGGCGAGTTCCCGGGTGGTGAGGGTCAGGACCGGACGGGCGTCGGCGAGGACGTCGGCGGTGCGTTCGGCCGGTGCGTCGGGGTCGAGGGGAAGGTAGGCCGCCCCGGCCTTGTGGACCGCGAGGACGGCCACCAGGAAGCGCACGGTGCGCGGCAGCGCGAGCGCCACGAGCTGTTCCGGTCGGGCACCGGACTTGACGAGCACGCGTGCCAGCCGGTTGGCCTCCGCGTCGAGTTCGGCGAAGGTGAGCTCGATGCCGTCGGAGGCCGCGGCGGGCTGGTCCGGGCAGGCGCGCACCCGCTCCTCGAAGAGCGCGGGGACGGTGGTGGGCGCGGCGATGAGCGGCCTGCTGTGCCAGCCGCCGGTCAGGCGGCGCCGCTCGTCCTCGTCGAGGATGTCGATCCGCCCGAGTGGCAGGTCCGGGTCGGCGGTGACGGCCCGCAGGACGCGCCGCAGCCGGTCCGCGAAGGACTGCGCGGTCGGGGGGTCGAAGAGGTCGGCGCTGTATTCCAGGACGCCGTCCACGCCGCTGCCGTCGCCGCGCTCCACGAAGTCGAAGGACAGGTCGAACTTGGCGGTCGTCTGTGTGACCTCGTCGCGTTCGCCCCGCAGCCCGAGAATTCCCGTGTCCTCTCCGCCGGACGCCAGGTACACCACCATCACCTGGAACAGCGGGTGCCGGGCGAGCGAGCGGGCCGGGTTGAGCACCTCGACCAGCCGCTCGAACGGCACGTCCTGGTGGTCGAAGGCGGCCAGATCGGCCTCCCGTACCCGGGCGAGCAGATCGCGGAAGGCAGGGTCGCCGGAGGTGTCGGTGCGCAGCACGAGCGTGTTCAGGAAGAAGCCGACCAGGTCTTCGAGAGCCGCGTCGGTGCGGCCCGAGATGGGGCTGCCGATGGGGATGTCATGGCCCGCGCCCAGCCGGGTGAGCAGGGTCGCCACCGCGGCCTGGAGCACCATGAACACGCTGACGCCGTTGTCCCGGGCCAACCGGTGCAGGGCCGCGGACAGTTCGGCGTCGAGCGAGAGGTCGGCGGAGCCGCCGCGGTAGGTGGCCTCCAGCGGGCGGGTGCGGTCCGTCCGCAGCGCCAGCTCCTCCGGAAGTCCCTCCAACGCGGCACGCCAGTGGGTGATCTGACGTGCCGCCAGGCTCTCCGGGTCCTTCTCGTCGCCGAGCATCTCCCGATGCCACAGGGTGTAGTCGGCGTACTGCACCGGCAGCGGCTCCCACTCGGGGGCCCGGCCCGCCGTACGGGCCGCGTAGGCGAGCGCGAGGTCCCGGTTCAGCGGCACCTCCGACCACTCGTCGCCCGCGATGTGGTGCAGCAGGAGGAGCAGCGTCCACTCCTGCTCGCCGGTGCGGAACACATGGACGCGCAAGGGGAGTTCACGGTCCAGCTCGAAGCCGTACGCCCCGGCCCGCGCGAGCAGCTCGGGCAGCCGGTCCGCCTCCGTGTCCGTCACCTCGAACGGGACGCGGACCTCGCCGGGGTCCAGCACCCGCTGGAAGGCCAGGCCGTTCTCGTCCGGGAACACCGTGCGCAGCGTCTCGTGCCGTACGACGAGGTCGTGCACGGCGTCCCGCAGCGCCGCCACGTCCAGCACGCCGGTCAGCCGCCAGGCCGAGGGGATGTTGTACGTCGCGCTGGGGCCCTCGACCCGGTACAGCACCCACAGGCGCTGCTGGGCGGAGGACAGCGGGAGGCGTCCGGGGCGCGGCCGGGTACTGAGGGCCGGGCGGGTCGCGGCGGTGCCGTCCTGTGTCAGACACTGCGCGAGACGGGCCACGGTCGGCGCGTCGAAGACCGTGCGCAGCGACACCTCGGTTCCGAGGGCGTCCCGGATCCGCGCCGTCAGCCGCATGGCCAGCAGCGAGTGGCCGCCCAGGGCGAAGAAGTCGTCGTCGATGCCGACCTCGGGCACGCCGAGCACGGCCGCGAAGGCCTCGTGGAGGAGGTCCTCTCGCGGTGTGCGGGGCCTGCGACCCGAGGTGAGCGTGGCGAAGTCCGGCGCGGGCAGCGCCTTCTCGTCGAGCTTGCCGGCCACCGTGCGCGGCAGCCCCGCCACGGTGACGAAGGCCGTCGGCACCATGTGCGAGGGCAGTGCGGAGGCCGCGTGGGCGCGCAGCACGGCCGGGTCCGGTGCGCGGTCGCCGGCGGGGAGGACGTACGCCACCAGCCTGCGCACGCCCGGAGTGTCCTCGCGTACGACCACGGCGGCCGTCGCCACGTCCGGGTGCCCGCCGAGCCGCGCCTCGACCTCGCCGAGTTCGATGCGGAAGCCACGCAGCTTGACCTGGCTGTCCGCCCGGCCCAGGAACTCCAGTGAGCCGTCCCGGCGCCGCCGGACCAGGTCGCCGGTGCGGTACATGCGGCTGCCGGGTTCGCCGAAGGGGTCGGCCGTGAAGCGTTCGGCGGTCAGCGCGGGCCGGTTCAGATAGCCGCGGGCCAGTCCCTCCCCCGCCAGGTACAGCTCGCCCGCCACACCCACCGGGACGGGCCGCAGCACAGCGTCCAGGACGTGGGCGCGGACGTTGTCCAGCGGCGCGGCCCAGCGTCCGGAGGCGTCGCTGTGCCAGCCGTAGGCGTCGACCGCGCTCTCGGTGGGGCCGTACAGGTCGTGCACCTGCACACCGGGCAGCGCGCACAGCCGCTCCCACAGCGCGGCCGGCGTGGCCTCGCCGCCCACGGTGATCACGCCGGGCAGGTGGCGGCCGGGCTCCAGGAAGCCGTGGTGGATGAGCTCGCGCAGATAGGTCGGCGTGACGTCGACGAAGTCGATCCGCTCCTCGCCGAGGTAGGCCAGCAGGGCGGCCGGGTCCGCCATGGTGGCCTCGTCGGTGACGTGCATCTCGTGCCCGGCCAGCAGCCAGATCAGCGGCTCCCACGAGCCGTCGAAGCTGAACGACGCGGCGTGCACGGCCCGCAGCCGCTCACGGCCCAGGGCCTGCCCGGCGGGCGCGATGAGGTCGTCACGGTGGGCGGCGAAGAGGTTGCTCAGGCCGCGATGGGTGCCGACGACGCCCTTCGGGGTTCCGGTCGAGCCGGACGTGAAGATGACGTACGCGGCGTCGGCGGGAGCGGGCGGCAGGGGCGCGGGGACCTCGTGGGCGGGGTCGTGCGCGGCGAGGACGTCGGGGGCGTCCAGCAGCACCGGGGTGCGGCCGTCGGGGAGTTTCGTCGCCAGGGCCGCGGTGGTGAGCACGCACAGCGGATCCGCGTCACGCAGCATGAACTCCAGCCTTTCGGCGGGGAGTTCAGGGTCGAGGGGCAGATACGCGGCCCCGGACTTCAGTACGCCCAAGATGGCCGGGACCATGAGGCGGCGGGGCAGGGCCAGGGCGACGACCGTCTCGGGGCGGGCGTCTCGGCGCAGCAGCAGCCGGGCCACGGCGTCGACCTGTCCGGACAGTTCGCGGAAGGTGAGGCGGCCCTCGCGGGTGACCAGGGCCGGGGCGTCGGGCCGCGTGCGTACGGCGTCCTCGAAGAGCTCCGGGACGGAGCGTCGCTCCACCGGCCGGGCCGTGTCGTTCCAGAGGGTCGCGGCGGCCGACTCCTCCTCCTGGGTGAGCACCCTCAGCGAGCTCACCGGCCGCCCCGGATCGCGGGCGACCTGTTCCAGCAGGGCGAGCAGCCGCTCGACCAGCGCCTGCGCGGTCCGTTGGTCGGTGAGGTCGGTGGCGTACTCCAGGAGGAGTGTCATGTCGTGACCGGGGCCGTGGTCGACGACGGTGAAGTCCAGGTCGAACTTGGCCATGCCGGTGTCCATGTCGAACCACTGGGTCGGCAGGCCGAACAGGTCGGGGTCGCCGTCGGGCCGGTGGTGGTAGCCGAGCATCACCTGGAACAGCGGGTTGCGGTCGGCGACGCGGGCCGGATTGACCGCCTCCACGATCCGGTCGAACGGCACGTCCTGGTGCTCGAAGGCGGCGAGCGCCGCTTCCCTGACCCGGCCGAGGAGGTCGGTGAACGCCGGGTCGCCGGACACGTCGGTGCGCAGCACGAGCGTGTTCACGAAGAACCCGACCAGATCGTCCAGAGAGCTGTCGGTGCGCCCCGCGATCGGCGCGCCCAGCGGGATGTCGTCGCCCGCGCCGAGGCGGTGCAGCAGCGCCGCCGTCGCCGCCTGGAAGAGCATGAACATACTGGCCTGCCGGGTGGCGGCCAGCTTCCGCAGCGCCTCCCCGGTGGCGTCCGGGAGGGCCGTTCGCACGACCGCCGCTCGACCGCTGGCACGGGCGGCGCCCGGACGGTCCAGCGGCAGCGGGATCTCCTCCGGCGCGCCGTCAAGCGTCCGCGTCCAGTGGGCGAGTTGCCGCTCTTCCGCTGCGACGAGCAGGCGTTCCTGCCACAGCGTGTAGTCGGCGTACTGCGCCGGCAGCGGCTGCCACGCGGGTGCCCGGCCCGCCGCACGGGCCGCGTAGGCGTGGTTCAGGTCGGTCAGGAAGGGCCGGTCCGACCACTCGTCGGTGGTGATGTGGTGCAGCACCAGAGCCACCACGTGGTCGTCCGGACCCAGCTTCAACACCTCGGCCCGGAGCGGGAGTTCGGAGGCGAGGTCGAAGGGGCGGCGCTGTGCGGCGGTGATCCGGGCGGGCAGTTCGTCCTCGGCACAGTCGGCCACCCGGAACTCCGGCTCGGCGGCACCGGGTGCCGCGATCCACTGGTAGGGCTCGCCGTCCTCCTCCAGGAAGCGTGTCCTGAGCGACTCATGACGTCCCGTCACATCGGCCAGCGCGGCTCGCAACGCGTCGAGATCGAGCGGGCCCCGGACGCGGGTGACCAGCGGGAAGTTGTACGCGACCGAGTCGCCGGCGATCCGCTCGACCAGCCACAGCCGCCGTTGGGCGGCCGACAGCGGGATCCGCGCGGGCCGTTCGGCCTCGGGCACGGGCTCCAGCGCGGGACGGGCCGGCCGCCCGGCGTCCGCCCGCAGCGCCAGCGCCTGAGGCGTCGGCGCCTCGAACAGGTCCCGGATCGCCAACTCCGCGCCCAGCTCGGTGCGCGCCCGGCTGATCAGCCGGGTCGCGAGCAGCGAGTGGCCGCCCAGGTCGAAGAAGTGGTCCTCCGCGCCGGTGCGGGGCAGCCCCAGCACCTCGGCGAACAGGCGGCACAGCACCTCCTCCGCGGGGGTGCGCGGTCCTCGTCCGGCGGACAGGGCGACGGCGGGCTCGGGTTCCGGCAGGGCCCGCACATCCAGCTTGCCGTTGTCGTTCATCGGCAGCCCGGGCAGCACCACGAAGGCGGCCGGGACCATGTAACCGGGCAGCCCCCGGCCCAGGTCCTCACGCAGACGCCGGACCAGGGCGGCGTGCCCGCGTGTCGCGGCCGGGGTGTTGGCGTACGGCGCCGTGCCGCGCTCGGCGCGCGGGCGGTACAGGCCCGATGTGCGCCGAGTCGTCCCCGGCGCGCGGACGAACACGGCGTCGAAGAAGCCAGGTTCGTCCGACCACGTGGTCAGGACCCGGAAGCCACGAGCCTCCCCCAGCTCCCGCAGGTGGTCGGGCTCCTCTCCGGCCGGTGCGGGGCCGGGCAGCCGGCCGGCGCCGACCGAGTGGGTCGCGGCGAGGTCGTCGGCCGTCCGGGCGTCCGGAATCCGGCGCACCCGCAGTGCGTCCGCCTCGGCCAGAAGCGAGATGAGCCGGTGCGCGTCCTGCGACCAGTCGACGACCGGGACGTCGTCGAGCGGTACGGCGTCCGCCGTGTCGCCGTACAGCACGACGTCGTACCGGTAGCGCGTCAGCTCGTTGTGGTGCCGTCCGGCCTTGGTGCGCAGTTCGACGCCGACGCCGAGGGTGGTGAACCAGTCGGGGTCGACGAGGAGTTCCTTCTCCAGGGCGAGGCCCCGGTCCACGGCCCGGCGCAGCGCCTGCGGGTCGGCGGCCTCGCCCGCGCGGGCGAGCTGGATGCCGGTCTGGAACACCCGGGCCTGCCGCAGGTCCCGTACATCGCCGAGGAACAGGGCGCCGCCCGGCGCGAGCAGCCCCATCGCGCCGCGGATCACCTCGCGCAGATGGTCCAGGCTGGGGAAGTACTGCACGACGGAGTTGATGACGACCGTGTCGAAGAAGCCGGCCGGCAGCCCGTCGGTCACCTCGGCCGCCTGGCAGCGCAGTTCGACCTTCCGCGCCAGCTCCGGGTCGGCCGACAGGTCCTCGCCTAGCTTGCGGATGACGGGGGCCGCGAAGTCCGTCGCCCAGTACGCCTCGGCGTCCGGGGCGAGCCGGGAGAGCAGCAGGCCGGAGCCGACGCCGATCTCCAGGATCCGCCGCGGCCGCAGTTCCCGGATGCGCTCGACGGTGGCCTCGCGCCACTCGCGCATGTGCTCCAGAGGGATGGGCCGACCGTCGTAGGAGCTGTCCCAGCCCGCGAAGTCCTCGGTGCGCACGGCCGTGCCGATCTCGGAGTACTCGGCGGAGTAGATCTCCCGCCACTCGCCGATCTGTTCCCGCTCGGCCTCCTGGCGGGACGCCTCGTCGGGGTCCGCCGGGACGACATAGCCCACCAGCCGTTTGGTGCCGGGCGCGTTGGCGTCGTCGCGGGCGATCACGGCGGCCCGGGAGACCTCGGGGTGCTGCGCGAGGGCCGTCTCGATCTCGCCCAGCTCCACGCGGTAGCCCCGGATCTTGACCTGGTCGTCGGTGCGGCCGAGGAAGTCGAGGTTGCCGTCCGGGCGGCGGCGCACCAGGTCGCCGGTGCGGTAGATGCGCTCGCCGGGGCGGCCGTACGGGTCGGCGACGAAGCGTTCGGCGGTCAGGCCGGGACGGTCGAGATAGCCGCGTGCCAGACCGACGCCCGCGATGTACAGCTCGCCCGCCACGCCGTCCGGCACCGGCCGCAGCCAGGTGTCGAGGATGCGGGCGCGGGTGGCGCGGATGGGCCGGCCGACGGTCGGGGTGGCGCTGTCGTGGGTGCCGCCGCCCAGGGTGTTGATGGTGTACTCGGTGGGCCCGTACAGGTTGTAGCCGTACGTCCCCTCGGTGTCCCGGAGCGTGTTCCACACCGTCTCGGTGACCGCCTCGCCGCCGAGCAGCACCAGCGGTGGCCGGTGGCCCTCCAGCAGGCCCTCCTCGATGAGGAGATGGGCGTAGGTGGGGGTCACGTTGACGACGTCGACGCGGTGTTCCTCGCAGTACGCGACCAGCGCGGTCGCATCCCGCCGCAACTCCTCGTCGCAGATGTGCACTTCGTGTCCCTCGACGAGCCACAGCAGCTCCTCCCAGGACATGTCGAAGGCGAACGACACGGTGTGCGCGATGCGCAGCCGCCGCCCGCCCGCCGACTCGATCGCCGGGGCGAAGATCTCCTTCTGGTGGTTGAGCTGCATGTTCGTCAGGCCGATGTACGGCGTGACCACGCCCTTGGGGCGGCCCGTGGAACCGGAGGTGTAGATCACGTACGCCGGGTGGTCCAGGCTGAAGGACAGCTCGACGGGGTCGGCGGACAGGCCGGCGAGCTCGGCCGCCGTCCCCGGATCGTCGAGCAGTACCCGTGAGAACGCGTCCCCCGTCAGGGTCCCGGACACCGCCCGCGTCGACAGCAGGAGCAGCGGGCCGGCGTCGGCCAGCATCGCCGACAGCCGCTCGGCCGGGTGGTCCAGCTCCAGCGGCAGGTACGCGGCACCGGTGCGCAGCACGGCGAACAGGGCGACAACCGTGTCGATGGAGCGCGGCAGTCCGAGCGCGACGACCTGCTCGGGTCCGGCGCCGCGCGCGAGCAGCAGCCGGGCCATGCGGTTGCAGCGGGCGTCGAGTTCGGCGTACGTCACCGTCCGCGTGCCGAAGACGAGGGCCGTCGCGTCCGGGGTGCGGGCGGCCTGCGCGGCCAGCATGTCCGCCACGGTCTCGTGCGGAACCGGCTGCCGGTTCGCGCTCTCCGCACGGGCCAGCGCGGCGGCCTCGGCGGGCAGGACGGCGGCCAGTGAGCCCACGGCGGCGGACGGGTCGGCGACCAGGCGCTCAACCATGAGCGCGAACCGGTCGATCAGTCCGGTCGCGTAGGCGTCTTCCAGCAGGTCCGGCCGGTAGGCGAGGGTGACGCGGATCCGCTCCCCGGGGGTGACGACCAGGTTGGCCGGGTAGTGCGTGGCGTCCACGTTGGCGACGGCGGTGGCGCCGTGCCGGTCGCGCAGCTCGGCGAGCCGGTCGTCGGTGTCGGCGTTGCGCAGCACGAACAGGGTGTCGAACAGCCGGCGGTGGCCGGTCTCGGCCTGGAGCACCCCCAGCCCGAGGTACTCGTACGGCATCAGCTCCAGCCGCTCGCCCTGGACCCGGCGCAGCAGGTCCAGCACGGACTCCCGGGGGTCGAGGGCGATGCGGGCGGGGACGGTGTTGAGGAACATGCCGATGACGTTCTCGACGTCCGGCACCTCGCTCGGCCGGCCCGCGACGGTCGTGCCGAACGCGATGTCGGTACGACCCGTGACACCGGCGAGGACCAGGCCCCAGGCGGCGTTGAGCACGGTGTTGAGGGTGAGCCCGTGCCGTCGGGCGGTGTCGCGCAGCCGCTCGGCGGTGTCCGCGTCGAGGGCCACGTCCAGGTGCCGCGGGATCACCGGCTCCAGGCCCCGGTCGGAGACGGCGGGCACCAGCAGCGTGGGCTCGTCGAAACCGGCCAGGGCGCTGCGCCAGGCGCGGGTGGCGTCGGCGTCGTCCTGGCGTTCCAGCCAGGTCAGGTAGTCGCGGTAGGAGCCGGGGCGGGCGAGACCGGCCGGGTCGCCCCCGCTCTCGTACAGGGCGAACAGCTGGTCCAGGAACAGCCACGCGGACCAGCCGTCCCACAGGATGAGGTGGCGGCCGATGACGAGCCGGTCGCCGCGGTCGTCGCCGAGGCGCACGAGCAGCATCCGGAAGAGCAGCGGACGGGACAGGTCGAAGCGGCGGGAGCGCTCCTCGTCCATCAACTCCCGCATCCGGGTGTTCTGTTCGGCCGTCGTCAGCGCGGAGAGGTCCACTTCCGTCAGGGGGATCCCGGCGTCACGCACGATGAACTGCACCGGTTGGCGCAGCCCTTCGCTGGTGAATCCGGCGCGCAGGCTCGGGTTGCGGTCCAGCAGCGTGCGGGTCGCGGCCCGCAGCCGTGCGGTGTCCACGCGCTCGGCGAAGTCGAAGGACTCGTGGACGGTGTAGACGTCCAGCACCGTGTCGTCGTACGTGGAGTGGAAGAACAGGCCCTCCTGGAGCGGGGCGAGGGGCCACACGTCCTGGACGCGGCCCGGGGCGAGCTCTTCGACGCGTGCCCGCTCCTCCTCGGTGAGGGCGAACTCGGAGGCCGCCGGCGCTTCCACGGTGGTGTCGGTGGCGGTCGCCGCCGCCGCGAGCGCCGCCGGGGTGCGGTGTTCGAACACATCCCGCGGGCCGAGTGCGAGGCCGGCTCGGCGGGCCCGGCTGGCGACGGCGATGGAGCTGATGCTGTCTCCGCCGAGGAGGAAGAAGTCGTCGTCGACGCCGGCGTCCGGCAGTCTCAGTACGGCGGCGAAGATCTCCGTGAGCAGCTGTTCCCGGGGGTTGCGCGGGGCCCGGGCCGTGGCGCGTTCGGCCTGCGGGTCGGGCAGCGCGGCCCGGTCGAGCTTGCCGCTGGGGGTGAGGGGCAGGGCGTCGAGGACGACGTAGGCGCCCGGCACCATGGGCGCGGGCAGCGACGCCGCCAGGGCTTCCCGCAGCCCGGTGGCGTCCACGTCGTCACCGTCCGCCGGTACGACGTAGGCCACGAGCGCGTTGTCACGCACCGCCACGGCGGCCTGGCCCACCTCGGGCAGCCGGCCGAGCGCGGCCTCGATCTCGCCGGGTTCGATGCGGTTGCCGCGCAGTTTGACCTGACGGTCGGTGCGGCCCAGGTACTCGATCACCCCGTCGGGCCGGCGGCGCACCAGGTCGCCGGTGCGGTACATGCGGCTGCCGGGCGGACCGTACGGGTCGGCCGTGAACCGCTCGGCGGTCAGGGCGGGGCGGGCGTGGTAGCCGCGCGCCAGTTGCACGCCGGTGAGATACAGCTCGCCGGGGACGCCGTCGGGGACGGGCCGCAGACAGGTGTCCAGGACGCGCAGGCCGGTGTTCCACACGGGCCTGCCGATCGGCACGGTCGTGCCCTCGTCCCCGTCGTACGGGTGGTGGGTGACGTCGACGGCGGCCTCGGTCGGGCCGTACAGGTTGTGCAGCGGCACACCGGTCAGCGCCCGCCAGCGGCGCGCGGCGGCCGTCGGCAGGGCCTCGCCGCTGCTCAGGACGCGGCGCAGGGACGCCGCCCAGGCCGGGTCCGCCGTGACCTCGTCGGACTGGAGGAACGCCTCCAGCATGGACGGCACGAAGTGCAGCGTGGTGACGGCCTGTTCCCGCACGAGCGCCGTGAGGTAGGCGGGGTCGCGGTGGCCGTCCGGGCGGGCGAGGACGACGGTGGCGCCTTCGAGGAGCGGCCAGAAGAACTCCCAGACGGAGACGTCGAAACTGGACGGCGTCTTCTGGAGGACCCGGTCGTCGGCCGTCAGCCCGTACGCGCCTTGCATCCAGGCGAGCCGGTTGACGATGGCGCGGTGGGTGACGACCACCCCCTTCGGCAGGCCCGTCGAACCGGAGGTGTAGATGAGGTAGGCGGGGTCGTCGGGGTGGGCGGCCGAGCGCGCTTCGACCGGGTGGGGGTCCGGCTCGGTCGCGTCGAGCAGCAGGATGCCGTCGTGCCGGGGCAGCCGGTCGGCGGTCGCGGACAGCGTCACCACGGTCGCGGCGCCGGAGTCGGCGAGCATATGGGCCACCCGGTCCGCCGGATAGTCCAGGTCGACCGGCAGGTAGGCGCCACCCGCCTTCAGCACGCCGAGCAGCGCGACCATCAGCTCCGCGGACCGGGGCACCGCCACCGCGACGAACTGGCCGGGACGGGCGCCACGCCCGCGCAGCCGGGCGGCCAACGCCTCGGCGCGGGCGTCGAGTTCGGCGTAGTCGAGCCGCTCGCCCTCGAAGACGACCGCCGTCGCCTCCGGGGTGCGGGCGGCCTGGGCGGTGAACGCCTCGGCCAGGGTGGTCTCGTGGACCGGGTGCTCCTCACCGGCCGGATGCGCGTGGAGTGCCTCGTCGGGCGACAGCAGTTCGACGGAGGCGGCCGGGCGGGCGGGGTCGTCGGCGATCGCCGTCAGGACGCGCGTCAGCCGGTCGGCGAGGGTGCGTACGGTGTCGCCGTCGAGGCGTTCCGTGTGGTGCTTGAGCCGCAGGTCCAGCCGCTGTCCCGGCTTGACGACGAGGGCGAGCGGATAGTGCACGGCGTCGTGGAAGGTGTCGCCGGTGATGCGTACGGTGCCGGACGCGTCCCGCAGATCCGTTTCGGCGGGGTAGTTCTCGAACACCACGAGGGTGTCGAAGAGTTCGCCCTCGCCGGCGTGTCCCGCGAGCCGTTGGATCTCCGCCAGACCGAGGTGCTGGTGGTCCAGCAGCCGCGCCTGCTCGTCCTGGAGGGTGACGAGGAGGTCCCCGAGCGACGCCCAGGGCGCCCAGCGGAACCGCGTGGGAAGGGTGTTGATGAACAGGCCCACCATCGAGGCGATCCCGTCGACCTCGCCGTCCCGGCCGGAGACCGTCGTGCCGAACACCACGTCGGCGCGGCCGGTCAGTCCGCCGAGCAGCAGTCCCCAGGCGGCCTGGACGACCGTGCCCAGGGTGACGCCGTGGTCGCGGGCCCGGTCGACGAGGCGGGCCGTGGTCTCCTCGGGCAGCTCCACGCGGACGTGTGCGGGCTGCACCGGCGCGCCGGCGGCCGGGGTCGCAACCAGCCGTGTCGGCTCGTCGAGCCCGGCGAGGGCCGTGCGCCAGGCGTCGCGGGCGCCCTCACGGTCCTGCCCGGCGAGGCGGCCCAGGAAGGCGCGGTAGGGGGTGACATCAGCGAGCGGGGATGTGTCCGTGCCGTAGCAGGCCATCAGTTCGCGGTGCAGCACCGGCAACGACCAGCCGTCGGCGATGATGTGATGGAACGTCAGGATCAGTTGGCTGTGCTGCCCGCCGAGGTGGATCAGGGCGCAGCGCAGCAGCGGCGGTGCCGCGAGGTCGAACCCGGCGGCCCGTTCGTCGGCGGCCACCGCCTCGCCGAGCGTCCGACCGACCGCCCGGTCCTGGGCCGAGAGGTCGATCTCCCGCCAGGGCAGTTCGGCGTCGCGGGTGATGATCTGCACAGGGGTGCCGTCGGGGCGCTGGCGGAAGGCGGCCCGCAGCGGTGCGTGGCGGTCCAGCAGGCGCTGGGCGGCGCGGCGCAGGGTGGGCCCGTCGACCGGGCCGGACAGGTCGAGGACCTGCTGCACGACGTAGGTGTCGCCGCCGGTGGCGTCGGTCAGCGCGTGGAAGAAGAAGCCCTGCTGGAGCGGGGTGAGGGGCAGCAGCTCCGCTACGGCCAGCGGGTGGGTGCCCTGGATCTCGGCGAGTTCGGCCGGGTCCAGGTCGAGCAGCGGGCGTGCGGTGTCCGTGCCGTCGTCGGTGCGCTCGACGGCCGCCTGGGCGAGGGCCTCGGCCGTGCGGTGCCGGAACACCTCGCGAGTGGTGAGCCGCAGGCCCGCTTCCCGTGCCCTGATGAGCAGTTGGATGGCGCTGATGCTGTCGCCGCCGAGGGCGAGGAAGTCGTCCTCGGCCGTGACCGAGTCCAGCCCGAGCACCTCGGCGTACAGGCGGCACAGCAGTTTCTCGCGCGGGGTCCGCGGCGGGCGGCCGGAGCTCATCGTCGCGTGGTCCGGCGCGGGCAGTGCTCTGGCGTCGATCTTGCCGCTGGGGGTGACGGGCAGCGTGTGCAGGGGTACGAACGCCGACGGAACCATGTAGTCGGGCAGCCACTCGGCGGCGTGCGCGCGCAGCGTCCGCATCAGCGCGGTCACGTCACGGAAGGGCGCGGGGCGGTTGGCGTGGGGGTAGGCGCCCGCGGTCCGGTAGATGCCGGTGCGGGGCTCGTCGAGGGACAGTACGGCGTCGAAGGCGCCGTCGTCGGCACGGCCGTTCCAGGTCAGGGCGGCCCGGTAGCCGTGCCGGGCGGCCAGGGCGTGCAGCTCCCGCGGGTCCGCTCCCGCGGCCGTCTCGCCGCTGCTGCCCTCCAGCCGCCACAGGTCGGCCAGGTCGTCGGCGAGGCGGGCGTTGGGCACGCCGGTGATCCGCAGCCGGCCGGGGCGCTGCGCGAGCAGGGCGGCGAGGTCGCCCGCGTCGGCCCAGGAGACCTCGCGTTCCTCGGGGTGGGGAGCACGGGCCCCGGGGTGCAGGACGACGTCGTACCGGTAGCGACTCAGTTCGTTGTGGTGCTCGGCCGACTTGATCCTCAGGTCGGCGTCGAAGCCGTCGAGGGCGGCGAAGTAGTCGGGGTCCAGGAGCAGTTCGCCCTCCCAGCACACCGACTGCTCCACGGCCGCGCGCAGCGCGCTCTTGTCGTCCACGCCTGTGCGTGCGGCCTTCCGTGTCTCGACGGCCGCCCGCAGGGTGCGCAGCAGCCGCAGGTTGCGCACATCGCCCACGAAGATCCGCCCGCCGCGGGCGAGGAGTGCGGAGGCCTTGCGCAGGACGTCCGTGAGGTACTCGGCGTTCGGGAAGTACTGGGCGACGGAGTTGAGGACGACGACGTCGAAGTACCCGGCGGGCAGCCCGGAGACGTCGTCGGCGGGCTGGGCGCGCAACTCGACCTTGGCCGCCAGATCCGCGTCCAGTTGGGCGCCCAGGGCCGCGATGGCTTCGGCGGACAGGTCGGTGCCCCAGTAGGCCTCGCAGTCGGGGGCGAGCCGGGACAGGATCAGTCCGCTGCCGACGCCGATCTCCAGGACCCGTCGCAGGGGGCCGCTCTCACGGATGCGTTCGACGGTCGCCTCCCGCCACTCGCGCATCTCCTCGACGGGGATGGGCAGGCCGTCGTACATGCTGTTCCAGCCGGCGAAGTTCGCCCCGAAGCTCTCCGAACCGGCGGCGCTGTAGAGCAGTTCGTGGACCTGCTTCCACTCCCCCACCCGGTCGTCCGGTGCGTCGAGGGCGGGGACGACGTAGGCGGCGAGGCGCCGGTCGCCGGGGCGGTCCTCGCGGGCGACCACCGTGACCTGGTCGACCGCCGGGTGGCCGCGCAGCACCGACTCGATCTCACCCGGTTCGATGCGGAAGCCGCGGATCTTGATCTGGGCGTCCACGCGGCCGAGGAACTCCAGCCGGCCGTCGGACCGTCGGCGGACCAGGTCCCCCGTGCGGTAGAGCCGCTCGCCGGGCGCGCCGAACGGGTCGGCGACGAAACGTTCGGCGGTCAGGTCCGGGCGGCCGAGATAGCCGCGCGCCAGGCCCGCGCCGCCGAGGTAGAGCTCGCCGGTGACTCCGGCGGGGACCGGCCTGAGGTAGGCGTCGAGGACGTAGGCGCGGGTTCCCGGGTCGGGGACGCCGATCGGCACGATGGCTCCGGCGGGGATGTCCGGATCGCACAACCCCAGCGTGGAGTTGGTGGTGGCCTCGGTCGGGCCGTAGGCGTTGAACATCATCCGCCCGCGCGCATAGCGCCCCACCAGTTCCGGCGAGACACGTTCGGTGCCCGCCAGCAGGGTGGCGGCGGGCGGGAGCCGGACGTCGTCCGCCATGGCGGCGAGGAGGGCCGGCGGCAGGATCATGAACGTGATGCCGTGCGCGTTCGCGTAGTCGGCGAGCGGCGCTCCGGGTACGCGGCGCTCGGCCGGTACGACGACCAGCCGGCCGCCGGAGAGCAGGCCGAGGCACAGGTCCCAGAAGGCGACGTCGAAGCTGGGCGAGGCGAACTGGAGCACCCGGCTGTGCGGACCGATGCCGAACCGCTCGCTCTGGGTGGCCACGAGCTTGGCGACACCGCTGTGGGCGAGGACGACACCCTTGGGGCGCCCGGTCGAGCCCGAGGTGTAGATGACGTAGGCGGCGCTCAGGACGGTCAGGGGTGCGCCGCGATCGGCGTCGGTGGGGTCATGGGCGGGGCGGCGCGCCAGCTCGGCGGCGGTGGCGGACGCGTCGAGTGACAGCAGATCCGTCTCGTCGCTCTGGGGCAGGTCCCGCGCGGTCTCCTCGGTCGTCACCATGCAGACGGGGGCCGCGTCGCGCAGCATGTACGCGATGCGGTCCGCCGGGTAGTCGTGGTCGATCGGCAGATAGGCGGCGCCGGACTTGAGGACGGCGACCTCGGCCACGATCAGCTCGGCGGAGCGCGGCAGGGCCAGCGCGACGATGCGTTCGGGGCCGGCGCCCCGGGCGATCAGGGCGTGCGCGAGCCGGTTGGCCCGCTCGTCCAGTTCGGCGTAGGTGAGTTCCTCCTCCTCGAAGACCAGGGCGACCTCGTCGGGGCGCGTCCTGACCTGCTCGGCGAACATGGCCGGCCAGGTGTCCGGCGGGACGGTGTGCTCGGTGGCGTTCCAGTCGAGGACGACCCGCCGGTACTCCGCCGGGTCCATCAGGTCGAGCCGGGCCACGGGTGTTTCGGGCCGGGCGAGGGCATCGGTGAGCAAGGTGCGGTAGTGACCGAGGATCCGGTCGACGGTCGCGGCGTCGAAGAGGCTGGGGTCGTAGGTCGCCCGCGCCTCGCCCTCGTCCACCTCGATGAGCAGGTCGACGGGTCCGGGGAGCGTCCCGGCGGGTCGCCGGGCCGTGCCGAACGCCGTGTTGCAGAACAGCCCGCCGCCACGCGTCGCTCTGGGCCGCACCTCGTCGATCAGCAGGGCGAGGGGAACCCGATGGGCTTCGGCCGCTTCCCACGCTTCGGTGACGCGCCCCAACAGTGCCTGGAAGGAGGGCTCGTGGTCGGCGGACACCCGGACCGGGAGCCCGTCGTGGCCCACGGTCAGGTCCACCGCCGCGCTGTAGCGGTGCAGCAGGGCGACGAACGCCGTGAGCAGCACGAGGTCGGGGGCGTCCGGCAGGCCGGTCAGCGTGCGGGTCGCCCGGTCATGGACCGGCTCCGGCGGATGGGGCCGGTCGACGGGCAGCGAGAGTTCCAGGGGCAGCGGAGTGAGCAACCTCCGCCAGTGGACCAGGACTTCCTCGGAACCGCACACGGCAGTCCGCCTCCCCAGCAGGTCGGTCCCGGGCCTGCCGGGAATCGCGGCCATAGTAAGGTAAGGGTTACCTAATTTCACAGACTCATCACAGATTTCCGCAAGGGGATGGGCCCACAGACCCACTGGTCTTACAGTCCGTGACAGGTAAGGCAAGGCTGACCGAAGGAAGTTGATACGTGGGGACCTCGGCGGTCCGGGCGGCGAAAGGCCCCCGCGCGGTACTCCTGCTCGCGTTGTCCTGCGCGGCGCTCCTCGTGCTGTGCGCGCTGTCGATGGCCTTCGGCGCGCTCGGCGTTCCACTCGACCAGGTCTGGCACACCCTGCTCGGCGACCCGCCCAACTCCCGTATCGACAGTGTGATCTGGTCCGTACGGCTGCCGCGCACCGCCCTCGGCCTCGCCACCGGCGCCGCTCTGGGCCTGTCGGGGGCACTGATGCAGGCACTGACCCGCAACCCCCTCGCGGATCCGGGCATCCTGGGTGTCAGCGCGGGGGCCGCCTTCGCCGTCGTCCTCTCGGTCGGGCTGCTCGGAGTCGGCTCGGTGTACGGCTACATCTGGTTCGCCTTCGCCGGGGCACTGGCCGCGAGCGTCCTGGTCTATTTCCTGGGCGGGCTCGGGCGGTCGGGTACGACCCCGGT
The DNA here is from genome assembly GCF_044759995.1 of Streptomyces sp. NPDC098781. Taxonomy (NCBI): domain Bacteria; kingdom Bacillati; phylum Actinomycetota; class Actinomycetes; order Kitasatosporales; family Streptomycetaceae; genus Streptomyces; species Streptomyces sp. NPDC098781. Next base: position 651,974 of record NZ_JBIWAK010000001.1, on the reverse strand, counting down.
GAAACTCGCCCTGGCCGGCGTCGCGGTCACCTCCCTGCTGTTCTCGCTGACCAGTGCCGTCGCGCTCACCGACCCCGACGCCCTGAACCGCTACCGCTTCTGGTCGGCGGGTTCGCTGGCGAACCAGAACGACGAAGTGGTGCTGCGGGTGCTGCCGTTCCTCGCCGTCGGCGCCGTCCTCGCGCTGGCCTGCGCGCCCGCCCTCAACAGCCTCGCCCTCGGCGACGACGTGGCGAAGTCCCTGGGGCTGAAGCTCGGGCTGATCCGGGTGCAGGGCGTGGTGGCCGTCACCCTGCTCACCGGTGGGGCCGTCGCCGTGATCGGGCCCGTCGTCTTCGTCGGCCTGGTCGTACCGCACATCGCCCGTGTGCTCGCCCAGTCGGCCGGGGTCGGCCCGGACCACCGCTGGCTGCTGCCCCTGTCGGCGGTGCTGGCCCCCTGTCTGCTGCTGGCCGCCGACATCGCCGGGCGTCTGATCGCCCGGCCGGTGGAGATCCAGGCCGGAATTCTGGTCGCCTTCATCGGAGGCCCGTTCTTCATCGCGCTGGTCCGCCGGCGCCGACTCGCGGAGCTGTGAGCCATGACGGACGTTCCCCCACACGGGGCCTTGAGCCCGATCGCACCGGACCGCCCACCCCGACTCACGCAGCCGCGCCCCACCACGGACGCGCCCTTCCACGGAGCCGTGAGCCCATGACCACCGAACTTGCCGCCGCCCCGGGCCCGAAGGATCCCGCGGACCGGCCGCCCGGGCCCCGTGCGGCGCACCGGATCGCCTTCCGCCTCACCGCGCCGCCGGTCTCCGGGATCCTGCGGCCCCGCATGCTCGCCGTGTGCCTGGCGCTCGCCGTGCTCGCCTTCCTGGCGTTCTGCGTGGAGACGTCCGTCGGGGACATCTCCCTGCCCCTCGGCGACGTGATGCGGGCCCTGGTCGGCGCGGGCGACCCCGGCACCGAGCTGATCGTCCACGAACTGCGCCTGCCGCGCTCCCTGGCCGGACTGCTCGTCGGCATCGCGTTCGGCGTCTCCGGCGCCCTGCTCCAGGCCATGACGCACAACCCGCTGGCCAGCCCCGACATGATGGGCATCACCCAGGGCGCCGGAGTGGCCGTGGTCGCCGGCATCGTCCTCGGCTGGGACGGCGGCCTGAGCACCCAGGCGCTCGGGCTGCTGGGCGCGTTGACCGCGGCCCTGCTGGTGTACGTCCTGGCGTGGAAGCGGGGCACCACCGGCTACCGGATCGTCCTGGTCGGCGTGGGCATCGCGTGGATCTGCACCAGCGTCACGGACTACCTCCTGGCACACGGTCAGCGCTTCCAGGCCCAGGCCGCGCTGGGCTGGCTGGTCGGCAACCTCAACGGCCGCACCTGGCAGCAGATCACCCCGCTCGCCGTGACCCTGGCCGTGCTCCTGCCGGTCGCGCTGCTCCTCGGGCGGCTGATGCGGACCCTGGAGCTCGGCGACGACGTCGCCCGGGGGCTCGGCACGCGGGTGCAGACCGTGCGGGTGGCGGTGCTGCTCGTCGCCGTCGCGCTGGTGGCGTTCGGGACGGCGGCCGCCGGGCCGGTGGCGTTCGTGGCGCTCGCCGCCCCGCAGGTCGCCCAGCGGCTCACCGGCACGTCGTCCCCGCCGCCCGTGGCCGCCGGACTGACCGGCGCCGTGATGGTGCTCGTATCCGATCTGGCCGCCCGGAAGCTCATCCCGGACACCGAGCTCCCGGTCGGGATCGTCACGGGCGTGCTCGGCGCCCCCGTACTGCTGTGGCTGCTCGTCCGCGCCAACCGCGCCGGTTCAGGAGGCTGAAGACGTGACATCGAAGTACCAGACGGCGTACGGGAGTTCCGGCGAGGGCCCCGAGCTGCGCGCCGAGGGCCTGCGGCTGGCGTACGACGACCGGGTCGTCGTCGAGGATCTCGATCTGACGGTCCCCTCCGGCCGGATCACGGTGATCGTCGGCGCGAACGCCTGCGGCAAGTCCACCCTGCTGCGTGCACTCGCCCGGCTGCTGACCCCCAAGAGCGGCGCCGTCCACCTCGACGGACGCTCGATCCACTCGATCCCCACCCGGGCCCTCGCGCAGCGGCTGGGCATCCTGCCGCAGTCGCCGGTGGCCCCCGAGGGACTGACCGTCATCGACCTGGTGGGACGCGGCCGTTCACCGCACCAGACGTGGTGGCGGCAGTGGTCGTCCACCGACGAGGAGGCCGTGCACGAGGCGCTGCGTGCCACCGCGATGAGCGACCTCGCCCACCGGCCCGTCGACGAACTCTCCGGCGGGCAGCGGCAGCGCGCCTGGATCGCCATGGCCGTCGCGCAGGGCACCCCGGTGATGCTGCTGGACGAACCGACGACCTACCTCGACCTCGCCCACCAGATCGACGTGCTCGACCTGGTGACCGACCTCAACCGGCATCAGGGCCGCACCGTCGTGATGGTGCTGCACGATCTCAACCAGGCCTGCCGGTACGCCGACCACATCGTCGCCATGAAGGCGGGCCGTATCGTCGCCGAGGGCACCCCGGCCGAGGTCGTCACGGCGGCGACGGTCGAGGAGGTCTTCGGGCTGCGGTGCGTGGTCGGCGAGGACCCGGTCAGCCGTACGCCGATGGTGGTGCCGATCAGCCGCCACCACGAGGGAGCCGACCCGGCCGCCGTTGCCGTACCGGGTGCCGCCGGCTGATCCGGAGGCACCCCGGATTCGGGTGCCTCCGGACGACGGCCGCCGTCGGGCGTCGAGTGCCCTGCCGGACTACGGACGGGCGGTCAAGTAGCCGCCCATGGTGCGGAAGTAGTCCGTCGCGGCGTGCTCGGTCCCGTCCTCCGTGCGCACCCGCCTGACCACCAGGCCGGGCAGCCGCCCGGAGCGTGCCTCGGCACCGGCCACGATGACGACCCCGTCGCCCTCACGGATGAAGATCCGCCCCGGTGTGCCGCCGTAGCGTCCCTCGGAGACCGCTGCCGAGACGATCCGCAGGCGCTCGCCCCGGTGGAAGGTGAAGGCGTTGGGATACGGGTCGGACTGGGCCCGGACGAAACGCTCCAGGTCCTGCGCCGGCCACGTCCAGTCGATCCGGCTGTCCTCCAGCGACCGCTTGTGGAAGAAGCTCGACCTGGAGCGGTCCTGCGGGGTCCACACCGCCTTGCCGGAGGCGATCAGGTCCAGTGACTCCTTGACCAGCGGGCCGATGAGGTCGACCGTGCGGTGGAAGAGGTCCGTGGCGGTGTCGTCGGGGCCGACCGGCACCGAGCGCTGCACCAGCACGTCCCCCATGTCGAGTTCACCGTCCATGCGGTGGGCGGTGACACCCACCTCCCGCTCGCCGTTGATCAGCGCCCAGATCAGCGGGGAGAACCCGGCGTAGGCGGGCAGCAGCGAGTCGTGGATGTTCAGCGTGCCCTGCGGTGGCAGGTCGAAGATCTCCGGCGGCAGCCAGGTGCGCCAGTTGTTCGCCACGATGAGGTCCGGCGCGGCCTCCTTGAGCACCCGCAGCAACTCGTCGTCGCCCGGCCGGTTGCGCAACAGCACGGGTACCCCGTGCTTTTCGGCCAGGTCGGCGACCGAGTCGCTCCAGATCCGCTCGTACACGTGGTCGCTCTTGGGATGGGTGACGACCAGGACCACGTCGTGCTCGGAATCGAGCAGAGCTTGAAGAGTCCGGTGACCCCACGTCTGGTAGCCGAACATGACGACCCGCATATGAGCCCTCCTCAGCCATTGCTAGGTAAGGCTAACCTTATCTAGCATGTGCCTGCTTGGGGAGCCTGTGTTCCTTCTGAGGAAAACCTGTGCTCTCCCTCAACAGGAGGCGATGACGCGGTGACGAAGCTGCTCAGTGGGCCGGACTCCATCTACGACGTTCTCGGTATCGGCTTCGGCCCATCCAACCTCGCGCTGGCCATCGCGCTGCACGAGCACGGTGCGACACCGGCTGAAGGAGCGGGCCTGCGCGCCGGATTCCTCGAACGGCAGCCGCGGTTCGGCTGGCATCGCGGCATGCTGATCGACGACGCCACCATGCAAGTGTCCTTCCTCAAGGACCTGGTGACGATGCGTGACCCGGCCAGCGACTTCAGCTTCCTGTGCTACCTGCGCGACCGCGGGAGGCTGGTCGACTTCCTCAACCAGAAGACGCTCTTCCCCCTGCGCATCGAGTTCCATGACTACTTCGAGTGGGCCGCCGCCCGCGTCGACCACCTCGTCGAGTACTCCGCCGAGGTCGTCGCCGTACGACCCGTCACGGAGGCCGGCGAGATCCGCTTCTTCGACGTGACCAGCCGCGACCCGGCGGCCCCGGAGCGGATGACCGTACGCCGCACCCGCGCCCTGTGCGTCGCCACTGGTCTGGAGCCCCACCTGCCGCCGGGCGCCGCCCTGTCCTCACGGGTCTGGCACACCAGCGAGTTGCTGCCCCGTGTGGACGAACTCCTGCGCTCGGGTGCCCCGGTGCGCCGGGCCGTCGTCCTCGGCGCGGGCCAGAGCGCCGCGGAAGCCGTGGACTACCTGCACCGCAACTTCCCCGACACCGAGATCTGTTCCGTCTTCGCCAAGTACGGCTACACGCCCGCCGACGACAGCCCCTTCGCCAACCGGATCTTCGACCCCGAGGCCGTCGACGTGTACTACGACGCGCCGCGCGAGGTGAAACGGTCGCTGTTCGACTACCACCGGAGCACCAACTACTCCGTGGTGGACATGGAGTTGATCGAGTCGCTGTCCAGGACGATGTACCAGGAGAAGGTGCAGGGCAGGCAGCGGCTGCGGATGATGAACGTCTCCCGCATCCGCGAGGTCGACACCCGCCCGGACGACGTCCGGGTGACGGTGGAGTTCCTGCCCACGGGAGAGCGCGAGATCCTCGGCTGCGACCTGCTCGTCTACGCCACCGGCTACCAGCCCCAGGGCATCGGCGACCGGCTCGGCGAACTCGCCAAGCTCTGCCTGCGCGACGAGGAGGATGCCCTGCGCGTAGGCCGTGACCACCGTGTCGAGACCGCCCCGAACGTCACCGCCGCCATCTACCTCCAGGGCGGCACCGAACACACCCACGGCCTCACCTCGACCCTGCTGTCCACCACCGCGGTACGCGCCGGGGAGATCTGCTCGGCCCTCCTCGCCCAAGACTCGCCGCCCGTCGCGAGGGCGGCGAGTACGGAGGGGTAGGGGACGGGGACGCATCACCCTCGGTGAGGGAACAGAGCCCACCTGTCCGACGTGTCCCACGCGCTCAGCGCCACGCCCCCGACAGACACCGCGTGACAACGGCGCTGAGCGTGCGCACGCCCCGGGTCGAGCCGGGGTCGATGCCCGTGAGCTCGCGGACCCGGCGCAGGCGGTAGTCCAGGGTGCGGGTGTGGACGTTGAGCGCGGTCGCCGTGGCACCTCGGCGCATGTCGTGGCGGTAGTACGCGTCGAGGGTGGCGAGGAGGTCGGGGCCGGTCTCCAGGCGGTGGGACACCGTGCGAAGCCAGTCGTCGACGAACGGCACGTCCGCGACGGCGAGTTCGACGAACACGTCCGCCAGCGTGTGCGCCCGCAGCCGGACAACGGCCCGGCACAGCGGGGCTGCCCGGCTGATCCGCCGGGCGCGGTCCAGGGCGCCGGCCAGCTCCGGCTGCGGCGCGGTGGCCGTGCCGACGGCGCAGGGGCGGCCGAGCGCGCGGGCGAAGTCCCGTACGAGATCATGCAGGTGATCGGGGGTGAGGTCGGGCAAGAGATCGGAAGCGATGGGCGGCGGTGCATTTTCCGCTGCCGCGCCGACACCGAACAGGGGAATCAGGGCGATCAGCTCTCCGCCGCCCTCGCCGCCCTCCGGCCCCCACATGACCGGCACCTGGTGGCTCTTCGCCAGCGCACCGATCTCGCTTTCAAGGAAACGATCGACGGTGGGGCGGTGCGGAAGGCGGAACACGGTCACCGCCCAGTGATCCGGAAGTTCCATGCCGACGGCCTCTGCGAGTTCCGCCGAAATCGGATCTCCGTTCAGCAATGACCGGGCCAGCAGCGCGACCTGCACGGTATACGGAATTCGGCGGCGCAGTACGCGCACGAATCCCTGACGGTAGGCGCCGATACCGCGTTCGCCCTGCGGGGCGAACCAGGCCATCATGCGCATGAGCTCGTCGACATCGCCGCCGCGCTGGGCCTCGGTGGCCTCGTTGATCTCGCGCAGCATGAGCGCGGTGTGCACGCGCAGCACCCGCTGCCGGGCGTCGAGCGACATCCCGGCGCCGGCCCGCAGCTCCCCCATCGACGCGATGTAGCCGAGGTCATCTCCGCTTAACTCGTCGTTGTCCGGCGACAGTTCGACAGTGCGACGCCGGAACCACATCGAGTACTCCAGCGTCTCGGCCCGTGCCCGGGAATCCTTCTCCAGGAACCCGAACTCCGGGATCTCACGTGCGTATGTCTCGACCTCCCGGCGGGCGTTGGTCGACGCCTGCCGGGCCAGTTCGGCGAAGAGGCTCCCCATGGAGGCGAGCCTGCCATCGCGGACGAAGGGCGGGACAGAGGAGATCCGGACGGCATTCATCACTGCGCACAAAACGGCGGCAAACATATCGACCGGGCTTTTGTCACCGTGCGCAAAATTCCCGGATCGGGGCGTTCTCGTCAACCAACCTGCTTGTGAAGGAACTGTGAAGCGGCCTTAATGAGAACCGTGCGCAGGCTCCAGGAGGAACACGGCCGGAATCATTCCGACGCCACTCCGGCAGCACCGCGGTAATCAGCACGGGCAGCAGCACGGAATTCTCGGCCAGGCGCCTCGAACGGCGCCCGCCCAAACGGGAGGGAAACTCCGATGAAAACAAGCACGCGAAAGAGAGTCATGGCGGCGGTCGCGGTCATGGTCACGTCGACAGCACTGATGCTCGGCACCCCGGCCACCGGCTCGGCCGCCACCGCCGCCCCCACCGCCACGCCCAGCCTGCGCGCGTTCGGCATCAGCGGCGACGGCACCCTGATGGCCACCTTCTGGACCGACCGGCCGCAGGTCCTCGACTGGGTCAGGGTCGTCACCGGCCTCAGCGGCGACACGGGACTGATCGGGATCGACTTCCGGGTGCAGGACGGTCTGATGTACGGCGTCGGCAACAAGGGCGGCATCTACACGATCAAGACCCCGCCGGCCACCACGGACGTCGTGGTCACCAAGGTGTCCCAGCTCCAGTACGCGCTGAACGGCGCGAACTTCGGCGTCGACTTCAACCCGGCGGCCGACCGCCTGCGTGTGATCAGCGACAACGGCCAGAACCTGCGGCACAACCTCAACGACCACAGCACCATCCAGGACCTGAACCTCACCACCCCGCCGACCGAGGGCACGACCAAGGGCGTCTCGGCCGCCGCCTACACCAACAACGATCTCAACGCGGCCACCGCGACCACGCTGGTCGACATCAACACGACCACCGACCAGGTCGTCCTCCAGTCCCCGGCGAACAACGGCACGCTCGCCCCGACCGGCAGCCTCGGCATCGACGCCGGGATCAACGCCGGGATGGACATCTACAGCACCCTGTCCGGCGGGAAGACGGTCGACAACGCAGCCTTCGCCACCCTCACCCCGTACGGCGCCGGTACCCCCTCGCTGTACAGCGTCAACGTCTTCACCGGCCAGGCCACCTCCATCGGCCAGTTCCCGCTGAACATCACGGACCTGGCCATCTCTCTCACCGGATCCTGATCCCCGGCCGTCGGCCACCCCTCGCCGCGGCCCGGGCACCCGCCGGACCGCGGCGAACCAGGGCCACCGTCGACGGCACGCCTCGGACCGGGGCGAGGATGCCGCTGGCCACCTCCGAGGGCGGGCGGTCAGCCGGACGGTTGTTAACCTCGGCAGCGTCATGATCAGTGAGGGCCCGGATCCGTCCAGGCAGCGGCGGGCTCGCCCAACTTCCGCGCAAGAGCAGACAGTCCGGCGAGTGGTTGAGCAGACCTCTGTGCCGACGGGCGGCGGAGGTTGTGCATGGACGCGGTGACATCGCGCAACGACGGTGAGTTCCTGGAGGAGGCGGACCGCACCGTCGCCCCCTGGGAGGGCGTCGACGAACCGGCCCTCGCGCGGGCCGTGATGGCCCAGGCGGAGCGGTCGGTGCCGGGCGTCGACGACATGGCGTCGTACCTCGCCCGCCAGGTGTCGGACGCCTCCCATCGCGAGGTCCTGGGTCCGCTCCTGGACGGGCACGGGGCCTCGGGGGTCGTCGTGCGGCGCGGCGCGATCCTTGCCTCGTGGGGCGATCCGACCCGGGCGGAGATGGCCTTCAGCGCCACGAAGAGCGTGCTGTCGCTGGTGGCGGGAGTCGCCTTCGACGACGGGCTGTTGCGCCTGGACGAACCGGTGGCGCAGTCGGTGGATCTGCCGGAGTTCGGCACCGCCCACGGGCGCGCGATCACCTGGCGCCATCTGCTGGACCAGACCAGCCAGTGGGAGGGCGAGCTGTGGTCCAAGCCGACGTGGGTGGACGCGCAGAGCACCCGTGAGGGCACCGAGTCGGCGGGCGGAGCGCCCGGCGCCGGCTGGGCCTACAACGACGTCCGCGTGAACCTGACCGCGCTGGCCCTCACGGTTCTGTTCGGCCGTGCCCTGCCGGACGTGCTGCGCGAACGGGTCATGACGCCGATCGGCGCCTCCGCCGACTGGTCCTGGCACGGCTACGAGAACTCGGTGATCGAGTGGGCGGGCACCGAGATGCAGGTCGTCTCGGGTGGCGCGCACTGGGGCGGCGGCCTGTGGATCAGCGCTTCGGACCTGGCCCGCATCGGCCTGCTGTGCCTGCGCGGCGGGACCTGGGGCGGGCGTCAGGTCCTGTCGCGCCGCTGGATCGAGGAACTGTGGTCGCCCTGCCCGGTCAAGCCCGAGTACGGCCTGTCCTGGTGGCTCAACGACGACGGCACGGTGTGGCCCCGGGCCCCGCGCACGGGCCGCTGCGCCCGCGGCAACGGCGGAAACCACCTGCTGTGGGTGGACCCGGCCCGCGACCTGGTGATCGTCTCGCGCTGGGGCGCCGAGGTGCAGCGACTCCTGACCGAGGTGTCGTCGGCGGTCCCGCCCGGCGCGTGAGGACGTCTGGGCCACGTGCTCGAAGTTGGCCCAGGTCCGCGAGGACCCGACCCTGCTGCCCGCCGCGATCGCCGAGACCCTGCGCTACACCCCGCCGGTCCAGCTCGTACCCCGCCAGTCCGAGAGGGACGCAGAGTTCGCCGGCACCACCGTCCCAGCCCGGGGCCACCGTCTCCTGCATGATCGGCGCGGCCAACCGCGACCCCGAGGCCTTCACCGCCCCGGTGTGCCAGGTGAAGTCGGTGCCGACCGCCGCTGTCCCGCTGAGCTTGGCCTGGTCGATGCCGGCGTTCCACACCGGCCAGTTGTCGATGTCGGTGTTGCAGCGACCGGACAGTGGCGAGCGGGGCGTCGATGGTGGTCGTCAGGCTGACGACGACGGGGCGGTGGAATCGATGGTGTGCATGGGCTTCTCCTGTCGGTGGTGGTGGATCGGGTGGGTCGGGCGGTCGGAGTGCTGGATCAGGCGGTCGGTGTGCAGTGGGCCGCCTGGTCCTGTCGGGGCGGCGTCGTGGAAGCGGCCGCCGTGGTCGGGAGGACGCCCACGGGCTGACCATCACCTCCACCATCCACGAACTCCTCCCCGGACAGCGGATCGTCTGGGGCGGGACCGTCGAGGGCATCGTCGGCATCCACGCATGGGCCTTCGAGCAGAACGGCGACCGCGTCGTGGTCCGCACCGAGGAGTCCTGGAGCGGCGCGCCCGTCGACGCCGCGCCCGAAGAACTCGCCACGGCCCTGAGGACCTCCCTGGAGAGCTGGCTCGACCGTCTCAAGGCCCGCGCCGAGCAGACGCCCTGAGACACCCGACACAGCACCCAGCAGACAGCAAACACCACGCACGACAACGAAATTGGAGGGCCTGAGCATGAGCAACGAGCCGGGATCTGACCGGCCACTACACCCCCGTCGCCGACGAGATCACCGCAACCGGCCTCGCCGTGGACGGCACCCTGCCGCCGGAGCTGACCGGCCGTCTGATCCGCAACAGCCACAACCCCAAGCCCGGTGTCACCCTCCACCCACTGGTTCAAGGGCAGCGGCATGGTCCACGGGATCCGGCTCCGCGAGGGACACGCCGAGTGGTATCGCAACCGCTGGGTGCACACGCCCGCGCTGGAGGGCGCTCCCTACATGACCGAGCGCGGCCCGGACCTGACCGTGAGCACCGCGGGGACCCACGTCATCGAGCACGCCGGACGCCTGCTCGCCCTGTGCGAGGTCAACTTCCCCTTCGAGCTCACCCCGGACCTGCAAACGGTCGGCGCCCATGACTTCAACGGGCGGCTGCGCACGGCGATGACCGCGCATCCCAAGGAAGACCCGGTGACGGGTGAGCTCCACAGACGGCGACGGCCGAAGCCTGCGCGGCGTCCTGCGCCGCGGTGCGGACCTGGTCCATGGCTGAGGCGCAGATCGTCCTGTCGCACAGCCGGGAGTCGGGCTTCGTCGCCATCGCCGCGGGTGAACAGCACCCCTGGGCGCACACCGCCCTCTTTCAGACGGCCGGGCACTCCTCATGCCACCTTGATGACAGCCTTGCCCGAAGTGTGACCGTCCTCGACGGTGGCGAGGGCGGCCGGGGCGTCGGAGAGCGGATGGACCGCGGTGATTACGGGTGCGAGGAGTCCGTCGAGGGCCAGCCGGGCCGACCGCTCCAGGTTCTCCCGGTCGACGCGACGCTCGACGAAACGCCCACCGAGATCGGGCACAGACATATCTCCCACAGCGATGACGTTTCGGGGATCCTGGGCAAGCGGAGCGACCGTCCGCAGCGAGGTGCCTCCGGCCAGGTCGACGATCCCGTCGAAGCCGCCTGGAACCAGCTCGCGTGCCGCGGCGGCGACATCCTCGGCCGTGTAATCGATGAACCGCGCCCCGATGGCCTCGGCGTGCTCGCGTTTGGCGGTACTCCCGATGCCGATCACACGCAGCTCGCGCCCGATAGCCAGCTGGGCGACCGCGAGGCCGACCCCGCCCCCGACCCCGTTGACCAAGACCGTGGCACCGGCCGGGAGGCCGAGCTGGTCGAGCACGTCCACCGCGGTCGTCCCGGCCACTGGCAGCGTTGCCGCCACGGTCGCGGACAGCCCCTCCGGGATGCGCGCGGTGTTCGGCGCGGACAGCACCGTGGTCTCGGCGTAAGTGCCGCCACCGGTGAGTGCGAAGCCGAAGACCGCGTCACCCACATCGAGCCCGTCGACGTCCTCGCCCCGGGCGAGAACCGTTCCGGCTGCCTCCATGCCCAGCACGCGGGGAAACGGACGCCCGCCGTCGAGCCCGTCGACCAGACCCGAACGCAGAAGGTGGTCGAGGGGATTCACGCCGGCGACGTCGACCCGGATCAGCACCTCGCCGCGACCGGGGACGGGATCGGGACGATCGAACAACTCCTGCACCTCGGGCCCGCCATACCTACCGAAACCCCACGCCTGCCCCATCTTCCGCCGCCTCTCGTATACCGACCCGGTGAATCCGGGCGTTGTCGCCATCCTCACCTCTGACATCGACGTGAGGGGCAACCGGATGAGATGTAGATCACAGCATCAGGCCGACTGCGCCACCGGTTCCGGGGCCGTGGACAGCTCTGCCCGGTGCCCGCTGTTGGCCCTGATCAGTACGTTGAGTGCCTTCCGGGTCTCGATCAGGTGGGCGATGTCGGCGTCGATCCGGTCGCGCTCGCGCATCATCGCCGTGACCGTCTCCTCGGCGACGCCCAGGTCACCCCGGACGTCCACGCACGGCAGCACAGTCACGATCACCCGGCTTGGCATACCCGAGTCGAACGGCTGTCGGATGAGTGACACGCGCTGGACCGCAGCATCGGAATAGTGACGCTGCCCCGCGTCGGAGCGTGAGCTGGTCAGCAGGCCCTGCTCTGCCTAGTACCGCAATGAGCGCGGACTCGCGCCCGTGCGCTTGGACAGCTCGCCTATCCGCATCCCTGAGAGCCTGCGCCCGCGTGCTCCAGGTTCAGACCGCCGTCGAGTCATGGACGCTCGCGGACGCCCCCACGGCCGCAGGGTTGTCCTCCCGGTCCCGTAAGTCCGATGCCCACGGACCCGGCCGAAACAGGGAAGCGGGACAGGTTCTGATCTTTAAGCTAAGAGCGAGGTCCCCAGCGACGCTCTAATACTGGTCTCAGGTTGATCGGGGAAAATGAGCGGCAAAAGTATCGGCTGGAAGGGGGCGGGCCGGCGTGCGGATCATGATCGCGGATGATGAAGTGGCCATCCGTGAGTCGCTGGAGCGGGTGCTCCAGGTCGAGGGTTACGACACCAGCACCGTCGCCAACGGTCTCGCCGTGCTCGACGGGGTCGGTGGGGCCGGCGGTGACACGCTGGATCTGCTGATCCTCGACGTGATGATGCCCCGCCTCGGCGGGTTGGAGACCTGCCGGCGGTTGCGGGCCGCGGGTCGGGATCTGCCGGTGCTGATGCTGACCGCCCGTGACCAGGTCTCCGACCGGGTCGCGGGGCTGGACGCGGGCGCCGACGACTACCTGCCCAAGCCGTTCGCCACCGAGGAGTTGCTGGCCCGGGTGCGAGCCCTGCTGCGTCGGCGCACGCCGACCGACGGGGAGTCGCAGATCCTGTCGTTCGCCGACGTCCGGCTCGATCCCGACAGGTTCGAGGCGTGGCGTGGCGGGCGTCCGCTGCGCCTGACCCGGACCGAGTTCTCCCTCCTTCAGGTCCTCATGCGCAACGCGACCCGGGTCTTGACCCGCGACGCGCTGTTCGAGGCGATCTGGGGCTTCGACATGAGCGCCACTGCCAACAACCTCCAGGTGTACGTGAGTTACCTGCGCCGCAAGATGGAGGCCGAGGGCGAGCCGCGATTGATCTACACGCTGCGCGGCCTGGGATACACGTTGCGGGAGACTCCTCCGTGAGCGGGCCCGCCGGCCGGGAACCGCGCCGGCTGAACCGATGGTGGCGCCGGCGGTCCCTGCGGACCAGGCTGACGGTGATCGCGGCGACGGCCATCGCGGTCAGCGTGTTCGTGGCCTTCCAGGTGGCCAGCGAGCTACTGGACTGGGAGCTGCGGGACACCGCCGAGAATCAGCTACGCGCCGACTCCCGCGTCCTGGCGACGAACGCGCAGCGCGTCGGTCTGGCGCAGTTCCAGCTACCGCCGTATCCCGGATCCGGTCGGCTGGTGCGGGTCATCCTGCCCGACGGCTCGACCCGGACGCCGGCCGGCCAACCCGCGCTGCCCCCCGTCAGCGAGCAAGCCGGGCGCGTGGCGCAGGGCGCGTCGGCCGACCTGATGGAGTCGAACGACAGCGACGAAGAGGGCTACCTCATCTACACGCTGCGGGCGGGCGACGGCGCGGTCCAGGTGGCCCGCGTCACCGATGACAGCCCGATCAACCGGTTCGGGTTGGGCATGCTGCTGATCGGGCTGCTCTGCGTGGTCGGCGGCGCCCTTGTCGGGCGGACCGTGGCGCGGACCGGGCTGGCACCGATCGACCGGCTGACCGCCGCCGCGGTACGTGTCGCGCACACCCGGGATCTCGACGCCGACATCCCGGACGAGGGCGGTGGGGAGATCCGGCGGCTGATCCAGTCGATCAACGACATGCTCGCCGCGCTCCGGGACTCCCGGCGGGCCCAGCGGCTGCTCGCCGAGGACGCCGCCCACGAGCTCAAGACCCCGCTCACCAGCCTGCGCCTCAACGTCGAGCTGCTGATCCGGCTCGATCGGCGCGGCACCCTGGACAGCGCACTGCCGGCGGAGAGCCGGACCCGGCTCCTCAACGATCTCGGCGCCCAGGTGGCCGAGTTGAGCACCCTTGCCGCCGAGCTGACCGACCTGGCGCGCGGTGACGTCAGCGACGAGAACACCGAGCTGCTCGACCTCGCCGACGTGGTGGTGGCCGCCGTGACCCGGGCGCGTTCCCGCGTGCCCGACGTCGAGGTCGCGCTCGACGTGACCTCCGTGTGGGTGAGCGGCCGTCCCGCCGCGCTTCAGCGGGCGGTGCTCAACCTCATCGACAACGCCGGCAAGTGGTCCCCCGCGGACCAGCCGGTCCAGGTCCGGCTCCGGGCCGAGGGCGCGTCGGCGGTGCTCGAGGTCGACGATGCCGGGCCGGGCATCGACGCCGCCGACGTACCGCGGGTGTTCGACCGGTTCTACCGTGCCGACAGCGCCCGGGCGTTGCCGGGATCAGGTCTGGGGCTGTCGATCGTGCAGCGGGTTGTCGACGCCCACGGCGGCCGGGCCACCGTTGCCCGCTCCGCACGCGGTGGCGCGCTGCTTCGGGTCGATCTTCCGGCCGCGGCCCCGCCCGCCCCTATCGCGCGGCTCAGCGCCGGGGAGGACACCTCGGTGCGCTGACCCGCCCCGGCGGCGCGGCGCAGGACGAGGGACGGCGCCCCTCGGGCATGGCCCCGCGCGGCTCACCGTCGGGGCAGGACACCGCGATGCGCCGACCCCGGCCCCGGCGCATGGCGCAGGACCAAAGGGCGGCGACCGTCGGGCCCATGAAAAGATCCGGGACGGGCCTGGGGCCCCGTCCCGGATCTCGTCCGTGCCGCCGCGCTCACCGTTGCAGCGCGGGCTCCTCGTCGTCGGCGAGCGGCTGAGGGCCGTCCGGCGGCTCCGCCGCCGGCCGCGACAGCCGGCTCGGCCACCAGATCCGCCGGTCGATCAGCAGGGTGAGGGCGGGCACCAGGACCGACCGCACCAGCAGTGCGTCGAGCAGCACGCCGAAGGCGACCAGGAACCCGACCTCGATCAGCATCACCAGTGGAAGTGTGGCGAGGACCGCGAACGTGGCCGCCAGGACCAGGCCTGCCGAGGTGATGACGCCACCGGTGGCGGAGAGGGCTTTGAGCATGCCCGCTCTGGTGCCGAGGCGCACGGTCTCCTCCCGGGCCCGGCTGGCCAGGAAGATGTTGTAGTCGACGCCGAGCGCCACCAGGAACAGGAATGCCAGCAGCGGCACCGAATTGTCGACGCCCTTGAACCCGAGGATCGTGTCGAAGACGAACACGCTGCCGCCGAAGGCCGCGGCGAACGAGACGATCACGGTGGCCATCAGGACCAGCGGGGCCACGATCGCTCGGAGCAGCAGCCCGAGGACGATCAGGACGACGACGAGCACCAGCGGGATCACCAGCTTCTCGTCGCGGCTGGTGGTCACCTCCGTGTCGAGGTTCTCCGCACTCGGCCCGCCGACGATCGCCTCCGCCCCGCTCACCGCGTGCACGGCGGTGCGCACCCGCTTGATCGTGTCGTACTCGGCGACGGTGTCCGGCGCGTCCTTCGGGAACACGGAGATGTTGGCCCAGCCACCGCTGGTCTGCTCCGGGATGGCCAGGGCCACACCGCGAGTGTCCTTGACGATGTCGAGCACCCGCTCCTGGTGCGCCGGCCGCGTGAAGACCGTCATCGGCTGGCCGCCGAGCTCCGGGAAGTGCTGGCGGAGAACGGTGAAGCCGGTGACCGACTCCGGCGCGGACAGGAACTGGTCCTGCTCCCGCAGGTTGCCGGTGTTGCCCGCCAGCCCGATGGCGAGCACGCCGAGGACTCCGAGCGAGCCGAGCGTCGCCACCCACCGGCGTCGGCTGATGGCGGCGCCAAGCCGTCCCCACAGCCCCGGCTTCTCCTCCGTGGCCGTGCTGAACCGCGGGACGGCCGGCCAGAAGATCCGCCTGCCGAGCACCACGAGCACCGCCGGGAACAGCGTCAGCATGGCCACCAGCGCGCACAGGATGCCGGCCGCGCCGATCGGGCCCAACCCGCTGGTGCTGTTCAGGTCGGCGACGAGCAGGCAAAGCAGGCCGGCGATCACGGTGGCCGCGGACGCGACGATGGCCGGCGCCGCGCTGCGCAGCGCGCGGACCATCGCGACCCGGACGTTCTCGTGGTGGTGCAATGCCTCCCGATATCGAGCGATGAGCAACAGCGCGTAGTCCGTGCCGACGCCGAACACCAGGATCGTCAGCAGCGCCGAGTTCTGGTCGTTGACCACGATGCCGAAGCCCTTGACGAGCAGGTAGACGGTCGCCATCGCGGTCAGTGCGGCCGCGCCCACGACCACGAGCGGGACGAGCCACAACACCGGGCTGCGGTAGGTGATGATGAGCAGGAGCGTGACGACGACGATGGTGGTGAGCAAGACCTGCACGTCGATGCCGTCGAAGACGGTGTCCATGTCGCCGTCGATCGCGGCCGGGCCGGTCACGTCGAGTTCCAGGCCGTCGGGGCGGTCCTTCGCGGCGTCACGCAACGGGCCGACGATGTCCTCCGGTCCGCCGTAGGTCGTGCTCACCTCGAGGGTGAACATCATCGCCTTGCGGTCGGTGGAAGTGCTCGTCGGTGGGCCCTCGTCGGCCTCGTCGGCCGCCGCCGTCGCCTTCGGCGCGTACCGCTTGGCAAGGGTGTTGTAGTGGCGCTCGACCGTCGCGCGGTCGGCGTCGGTCATGCCGGCGGCGCGGTGGTACACGAAGACGAACTCGTTGTCGCCCCCCTCGGGGAGACTGTCGTCCAGTACCGCGACCTTGGTGGACTCGGCGCTTGCCGGCAGGGTGTCCGCGGCGCTGTCGGTGGTGACCGAACTCAACTTTCCGCTCAGCGGCACCATGAACGCTTCCAGCACCAGCCACAGGCCAATCACTAACCACGGCACCCACCGGCCTGCCAACCGACCGGCCGGCGCTTCCCCGGACGGCGCTGCGTTGACTGCCATCACTAGCCTCCTACATCTGGGTTGCATCGCTGATCTGATGCCTACTTCCTAATGAGCGAACCTGAGACGACCGTTAGAGGCTGTGAAGTAACCGGCGTCCGTTGTAGAGGGTGATGTTGATCATCGATGTGCTGTGGGTGCGTGCGTCGCGGTGAATCGTCCGCGCTGCACTCAGTCAGGGCCAACAGCAACGCTGTGCCAGCGCTGTCGCCGGTCCGGCGGCGCGACAAGGCGTGTCGTGTCGTCCTGGCAACTGCGCTGACTGGCATGTCGGCGGGCACCGCCGCACCCGGTTCGGCGACACCCCCGGAACCCCGCGCCCCCTGCCCCCTGCCCTCGAAGGTGAGCGTGGACGTCGCCGTTCGCCTCGCTGCTTGAGGTCTGCGAACTGACGCGATCGCTGAGGCCACTAGGTGCCACTGACCGAACCCGAGGTCGTCGTCCGCGAGATCGTGGCCCTACTGCCCGGCTGAGGTCCGACGTGCTCCACGCCCCGGAGCCACTGTCCGTCGCGCGTCAGCGCCCCGCCCGGACAACACTCATCCGAACCGATGACAGGCCAGGAGACAACGGGCCGGGCCTGGATCGGGCTCCGCCCAGTCGGCGCGAAATGTGGCTGCTTCGTTGCCCGAAGACGGTCCGGCGCCACCCTCACCTGTTCGCGCTGATGTGCTGCCCTGCTTGCCACACCGCCCACAGCCGGGCGTATGTGCCGTCGGCGGCGAGGAGTTCGTCGTGGGTGCCGGTCTCGGTGACGCGGCCGGCGTCCATGACCACGATCCGGTCGCAGGTGGCGGCTTGGGAGAGCCGGTGAGCGATCACGATGCCGGTCCGGCGGGCAAGGACCGCTTCTGAGGCGCGGTCGAGCCGCTCGGCATGGGCGGAACCGGCCTCGGCGGTGGCTTCGTCGAGGATCGCCAGTTCCGGGTCGGCGAGGAGCAGCCGGGCGAGGGCGAGCTGTTGCGCCTGTGCCTCGGTGAGCGGGTGTCCGCCGGTGCCGACCACCGTGTCGAGGGCATCCGCCGACAGGTCCAGCAGATCGGCCGCGCCGGTGGTTTCGAGCGCGGCGCGGATCTCGTGGTCGGTGGCGTCGGGGGCGGCGAGCGTGAGGTTCTCTCGTAGTGTCCCGGCGAACACGTGTATTTCCTGGGTGATCACCGCGGTGCGGCCGGGACGGGTCACTGTCCCGGCGTCAGGTTGGTGAACGCCCGCGATCACGGCGGCGAGCGTGGTCTTCCCTGCCCCGGACGGGCCGACGATCGCAAGGTGCTGACCGGCCGGGATGTCGAGGCCGATGTCGTCGAGCACGAGTGGACCGACGGCGTAGCAGAACGCCACCTCGCGGAGCCGGACGGCGGTGGCTGTCTCCCCCGGGTCTCCTGGGTCTGCCGGGTCTATCGGATCCGCCGAGTCCGCCGAGTCCCCCGGGTCCGTCGCGACTATCAGATCAGTCGGGTCCGCCGGCCTCGTCGACGCGCCGGCCGCGTCCATCGTCGGGATCGTGACGACTCCGATCATGCGGCTCAGCGAGGCGAGGGCCGACTGGAGGGTGTCGATGACGAACAGCAGCTGGTTGACCGGACCCAGCAGGCGCAGCACGAGCAGCATGGCGGTGGTGGCGCCGCCGACGGTTGAGGCTCCGTGGTCGACGAGGACGAATCCGACGACGAGCACGGCGGCCAGGCTCAGGCATTCGCCGAGGTTGAGCCGGGCGTTGAGCATGCTCTGCAAGGTGCGTGCCCGCAGCGACTGCACTGCGACGCCCCAGGAGTCCGACATCACGGCGCGATGGCGTCGCTCGGCGAGCCCGAAGCCGAGCACGGTGGCGTACCCGCGCTGGGACTCGAGGATCTGCTGGGCACGCCCGCTCATCGCCGCACGCTCGGCCCGGTACACCCGGGGCCCGATGCGCAGGTACCACCGCATGGCGAGCGCGTAGACGGGCAGTACGACGGCGAACGCGGCCGCATAGGGCCATTCCAGCGCCGCGAGCCCGCCCAGCGACACGACGATGGTGAACGCGGTGACGGTGAGCGCGGGGATCACCGCGGGGGCGGCGTCGGCGACGGCGGTGACGTCGTCGCTGGACCGGGATATCAAGTCCCCCGTACCGGCGCGCTCGACGAGGTGCTGCGGGAGCGTCATGGCGCGGCTCACCAGCCGCTCGCGCAGGGCGGCGAGGACGGTGTGGTAGATGCGGGTGGCGTGCACGATCGCCACCGCGGTGCCGGCGGCGCCGAGGACGCCCGAGAGCGCCATGACGGCCGTGGCCGTCAGGACGGTGCCGAGATCCGCGGTGCCCCCCTGCACCCGGTCGACGAGGTACCCGATCGCCACCGGCGGGATCAGGTCGACGGCGGTGCTGACGATCCCGACCGCGCCGACGGCGGCGAGCCGGAGCCGGTGTCCGCGGCTGAGTCGCAGGACCTCCCTGGCCGTCGCCCGGCCGCCCGCGACGGGCAGCGCGTGCCCGGTCGTAGCGGATGCCACGCTCATCCCACCGTCCTTTTGTGCATGGGTGCGTCCTCTAACAGGTCGACGACGCGGTCGCAGCGTCCGAGCAGCACCGGGGACGAGGCGATCAGCAGCGTCGATCGGCCCGCGCGGGCGCCGCGCAGACGCACCGCGATCGCGTGCTCGGTGACCGGGTCCACCGCCGTGGTCGGGTCGTGCAGCACAAGTACCGGCGCATCGCTCGCCAATGCGCGGGCGAGCGCGATCCGCTGGCGTTGGCCGCCGGAGAGGCGGTTGCCGTCCTCGCCGACCGGGAGGTCGAGATCGGCGGCGAAGTCGTCGCACGCCGCGGCTCGTACCGCGGCATCGACCAGCTCGGGTGCGACAACCTCACCGTCGGCGCCGGCGATGAGGTTGTCGCGGATCGTTCCGCTGAACAGGGTGGCCCGGTGCGGGGCGACCGTGACCCGGGAGCGGTACTCCTCCGCGGTCAGCTCCCGCGCCGGGTGTCCGTCGAGCCGCGCCTCCACTTCGCCGCCGGTCCGCGGGTCCAGCAAGGCCCGGGCGATGCGGGCGGCGGTCCGGTCGTCGGCGCGCACGCCCACGAGTTCTCCGGGGTCCACCCGGATCGTCGTACCTGGTGCGGACACCTCCACCACCGGCAGCTGCGCGACCTCGGCCCCTGGCCTGTCGTCCTGCCCGGGGCCCCCGCCACCGTTGCCGCGCAGCACGTCGATGACGCGCGCGGACGCGGCACGCGCTCCGGCGAGGTTGGGGATGGAGGCGCTCGCGATCGACTGGATCTGCGGCAGCAGCGCCTGAGTGAGGCCGACGGCGGCGATCAGCTCGCCGATGCTCAGCCGCCCGTCCACGGCGAACCAGCCCGCCAGCCCCATCACCGCGGCGACGAACGTGCCGCTGACCGCACCCGAGCCCGCGAGGAACCTCCCCAGCAGCCCCGCATTGCGCTTGGCCCCGACGAGGGTCTCCTGACTCGCTTGCCGGTACCTCCTGGTCGCCTCGCCCTCGGCACGTATGCCCTTGACCACCCGGTAGCCGGCGACCAGATCGGTGGCCCGCCCTACGGTGGAGGCCAAGAGCTCCTGGTAGGCGCGGGTGTCCCGGGAGAGCCGCTCGCTGAGTACGCCCATCAGCCACACCGCGGCAGGTGCTCCCAGCAGCACCACAAGCCCGAGCAGCCAGTGCGTCGCCAGCAGCGATACGGCGATGAAGCCGATGGCCGCGATCCTCGAGACCGGCATGATCACCAGGATCACCCCGTTGGCCAGGCGGGCGACGTCGCTGGTCATCACCGAGACGACGCTGCCGTCCGGCGCCCGGGCCGCGCCGCCGACCGGATGCAGCACGGCGGTCGAGAGGGTGCTCCGCAGCCGGTGCTGCACCAGTTGCACCGCGTACGAGGTCAGCCGGTTCGCCAGCTTCGCCGCCATCGTCAACGCGACGTACAGCCCCATCAACACGCCGAGCCACAGCACCAGTTGCCCCGCGTTCCCGGTCGCCAGCGCCCGGTCGATGGCCACACCCATCACCACGGGGACCGCCGACTCGCCCACCTGCCACACGACCGCGAGCAGCATCGCCGGAACGGTGACCCGCTTCACCGAGAGGATCGCGCGCAGCAGGAACCGACCCGGCGTGACCCCCGCCCCGGCTTCGTACGGAGGAGCCTCGACCGGTTCGGGAGGCGCCTGCAGCAGCACGGGCAGCCGGCGGGTCAGAGGTCCTCGCCCGAGTCCTGCGGTGTCGTCGCCGAAGAAACGCGAAGTGCCGCTCACGCCTGGCTCCCGTCCCTGCTCCTGAGCGGGAAGAGCGGGAAGCACCAGAGCAGGGCATCGGCGAAGAGTCCTCGCCACCACGCGTAGTCGTGTCCGCCGGCGAACTCCCGGTAGAGGGTGTCGTAGCCCTTGCCGGTGAGCACGTGGTCGAGCCAGCGGCTGTGGGTGAGCGAGCCCTCCAGCTCACCGACGTCGTGGAAGATGCGGATCGGTGCCGTCTCCTCGGCCAGGAAGTCGGCGATCAGTGTCGGTACGGGGGTGCGGCGCAGCAGCTCACCTGCCCCGGTGCCCCATGTGAGGTCGGGGTGGTATCCGCACGACGGGGACTGGAGGATGGCGTTGCCGAACGTCGTCGGGTGGTGGAGCGCTGTCCAGCCGGCGCACAGACCGCCGAAGCTCTCGCCGGCCAGCGCGACGTCGGCGGGGTCGTGCGAGAGCGGATGGCGGTGGTGGAGCCACGGCAGCAGTTCTTCGACCAGCATCCGGGAGAACGCCGGGTCGCAGCGCAGCTCTTCGGCACGCCGCAGGGCAGGCTGCTCGACGAGGACCACCACGCAGGGGCGGATGAGTCCCGCCCGGACCAGGGCGTCACGAACGCTCGGGGCGCTGTGGTCCGGCGTCCCGTCCAGGTGGATCACGAAGGGCAGTGCGCTCTCGTCCGAGAACTCTCCCGGGGGCATCGAGACCCAGATGCGGCGTTCGTCTCCCAGGAACTCGCTCGCCAGCACGGCAGGTTCCACTGCCGGGGCCGGTAGCGCTTCGGCCTGATCGAGCCAGGGCAACGGCACCGCCTCGGGCAGCACGGCCACCGAAGCCCCGGAGAACCGCGCCACCGAGCACTCCGAGAACCTCGGCGGCGGGTTGAACGGGTCCGGAACCTGTTCAACCTCACCCGTCGGCCCACGGCGTACGAACACGTACGAGAAGCGCAGGTCGGAACGCATCCGCAGGGTCAGAACACGGAAAGGCGTCCCCGCGACCGGGGCGAACTCCGTGTCGATCGGGTTGAATCCGATTCTGGGGCCGATCACCACCGAGAGGGTGACCGTCGTGCCGTCTCCGGGCTCGTCGAAGAAGTCGACGAAGGTGACGTCCACCTCGTCCGCGGAGACCCGCTCGACAAGCGGTGCACCCTTCTCCTGGAGATGTCGTCTGAACCTCTCCTGGCTCCATTCACCGGTCGACAGCTTCTCGACAGACGGATCGACAGACGGATCAGACATGTATCGCGCTCTCCGCATCAGTGTTGCCGTCGGACCTGTGCCGGGTTCGTTCGCGGCCGAGCGGCACCACCTGGGGGCTGCCGGCCACCGGATCGCTCGTCACCAGGCAGCGCAGACCGAACACCTCCTCGACCAGCTCGGCCGTGACGACCTCGTCCGGAGTGCCTTCGGCGACCACGGCTCCGTCCTTCATGGCGATCAGGTGGGTGCCGTAGCGGGCAGCGTGGTTCAGGTCGTGCAGTACGGCGACCAGGGTGCGGCCGGCGTGGTGCAGGTCGGTGAACAGCTCAAGGAGCTCGATCTGGTGGGTGATGTCGAGGAAGGTGGTCGGTTCGTCGAGCAGCATGATGTCGGTGTGCTGCGCGAGCGCCATCGCCACCCACACGCGCTGGCGCTGCCCGCCCGACAGCTCGTCCACCGGGCGCCCGGACAGGTCGGTGACCGAGGTCTGGCGCATCGCCCTGAGCACGGCCCGCTCGTCGTCCTCGGTCCACTGCCGGATGAACCCCTGGTGGGGGTACCGTCCCCGGGCCACCAGGTCTGCGACGGTGATCCCGTCCGGGGCGATCGAGGTCTGCGGCAGCAGTCCGACCCGCCGCGCCACCTCTTTGGTCCTGTACGAGTTGATGTCGGCGCCGTCGAGGACGATCTGCCCGGCCGACGGCTTCAGCAGTCGGGACAGGCCGCGCAGCAGGGTGGACTTGCCGCACGCGTTGGGACCGACGATGACCGTGAACGACTCGTCGGGGATCGTCACCGAGAGGTGCTCGGAGATGATCCGCTTGTCGTAGCCGATCGTCGCCGACTCCACGCTCAGGCGCGCGGTGTCGGTCGAGACTGCGCTCACAGGCGTCTCCTTGCTTCGGTGAACAGCAGGTATCCGAGGTATCCGCCGCCGAGCACGACGGTGATGATGCCGACCGGCAGCGGGGTGGGGGCGACGTGCTGGGCGAGGTAGTCCGACGCCAGGCACAGCAGCGCCCCGACGAAGGCGGCGGGGGCGAGGGTGATCCCGGCGGTGCGGGCGAGTCGGTGTCCGATCTGCGGGGCGACCAGGGAGATGAACACGATCGGCCCCGACGCGGCCGTGACCGTGGCCGTCAGCGCCACCCCGACCAGGATCAGGCCGAGGCGTACGTGCGAGACCCGTACCCCTTGCGAGGCGGCCGCGTCGTCGCCCAGCTGCATCTGCCGCAGCGGCCGGCTCAACATCGCGGCCAGGAGCAGGAGTACGGTGATGCAGGCGCCGCCGATGGCGACCTGGTTCCAGGACACGCCGTTGAGTGACCCGGCACCCCACGCGGCCGCGGACATCGCCTGGTCCAGGTCGGCCTTGAGGATCAGCCAGGTGTTGAGCGACTCGAGCATCGCCGAGACGCCGATGCCGACGATGATCAGCCGGAACCCCTGCACCCCTCGCCGGTAGGCGAGCACGTACACGGCCACGGCGGTGGCCATCCCGCCCAGCAACGCCCCGCCGACCATCTGCGCGTACGTGCCGTTGACGACCAGGATCACGACCAACGCGCCGGTGTAGGAGCCTTGGGAGAACCCCATGATGCCGGGGTCGGCGAGCGGGTTGCGCAACAGTGACTGGAAGACCGCCCCGCTCACGCCCAGAGCCGCGCCGAACACCAGCGCCGCGGCGACCCGGGGCAGCCGCCACTCGACCACGATCTCGCCGACGAAGCCGGTTTCCCGGCCGGTCAGTGCGGAGAGCACCTGCCCGGGACTCAGCGCGTACGAGCCGGTCATCAGCGCGAGCACCGCCGTAGCGGCGATCGCGACCGTGAGCACCGCGCAGACGACGACCGAGCGCCACTGGAGCCGGACCGCGATCCGCCGGCGCCGCAGCACCAGCACCCGCCGGCCGAAGTCCACGCGAGGAATGTGCGTGTTCACAGTCCGCTCGCCTTCTTCCGCCGCACCAGTACGACGAGGACGGGAGCGCCGACGAAGGCGGTGACGATACCCACGGGGATCTCGCCGGGTCTCATCACGACGCGGCCGAGGATGTCGGAGGCCAGCAGCAGGCTCGGGGCGAGGAGGATGCTGTAGGCGAAGATCCAGCGTTGGTCCGGGCCGACGATCCAGCGGGCCACGTGCGGCACCATGAGTCCGATGAATCCGATGGGTCCGGCGATCGCGGTGGCGCCACCGGCAAGGAGGGTGAGTGCGATCACCGCGAGCACACGGGTGCGTGCCAACCGGACCCCTTGCGCGACCGCCAGCTCGTCACCCAGAGCCAGGGCGTTGAGCGGGCCCGACACCGCGAAGGCCAGGACGAGCGCCACCGCGAAGAACGGCAGGACCGGCCAGACGACATCGAGCGGGCGACCCGCGATCGACCCGGCGTTCCAGTACCGCATCGCGTCGAAGGCGTCCGGGTCGGTCAGTTGGAGCGCTTCCCTGGCACCGCCGAGCACGGCACCGACGCAGACCCCGGCGAGCACCATGACCACCGGCGAGGAGCCCTTCCGCGTCGACCCGAGGACGAGCACCAGGAGCGTGACGATCAGTGCCCCCACGAACGCGAACCACATGTAGCCCTGCGATTCGCGGACGCCGAGCAGGCCCACGGCGACCGTCACCGCGAAGGACGCACCGGCATGGACGCCGAGTACACCCGGATCGGCCAGCGGGTTGCGGGTGAGCGCCTGGATCAGCGCGCCCGACAGACCGAGTGCGACGCCGACGACCAACCCCACGATCGTGCGCGGCAGCCGGAAGTCGCGGATCGCGAACTGGTCAGGGTGGGAAGACGGGTTGAACAGTGCGTCCCAGACCACCGGGACCGGTATCGCTTTGGAGCCGACCATGACGCTGAGCACCATCAGCACGATCAACACGGCGAGGGCCGCGACCAGTCCGATGACACGGCGGCGTCGATGCGAGACCGGCGGCTGCCGCTCTGCTGCGAGAGCCGCCGCTTCCGTTGCGTCCACGAGCTTCATGTTGCGAGTGAGGTCTCTTACTTGGAGAGCGTCGCCAGTTCACGGTCCAGCGAGTCCAGGTACTGGAGGACGGGCCCGTAGGAGTTGTTGCCGGGGCAGAAGACTCCCAGAGCGCGACCGGAGTTCACGGCGGGCAGCGCCTTCCAGGTGTTGGTCTCGACCACCGGCTTGAAGGGCTCTGTCGGCCGGCCGTCGGAGTCGACGGGGTAGGTGATCACGTCGTACTTGGACAGCTCGCTGATCTGCTCGAACGGCAGGGACTCGTAGGCCAGGGGGTCCTTGCCCTCGGCCGCCTCGGGCAGGTCGAGGCCGATGTCGTCCCGGGCGATCTCGGAGCAGCCGATGTCCGCGATGTAGAACGTTCCGGGATCGCTCCAGTCTCCGCGGGAGATGTCGACGAACGAGGTGTCGTCGATGGTCTTGCGGTAGGTCTCCTGGATCTTGGCGACCTTCTTCTTGAACTCCGCCGTCTGCCGGCTGAGTTCATCCGTGACGTTGCCGGCCTCCGCGATCTCGCCGGCGAAGGCCTTCCACTCGGTGTCGAGCCCCCAGAGCACGGTCGGGGCGATCGACTCGAGTCGCTTGCCGACCTTGTCCCAGTCATTCGTGTGGAACTGGACCAGGATGAGGTCCGGCTTGAGGCCGGCGAGCTTCTCGAGGTCCACCTCACCCCCGCTGCCGCCGATGACCTCGGCTGCCTCGTACGCGGCCTTCTGTTCCTCGGGCAGCACGGCGAGTTCGGAGTCGGACACCTCGGTGACGCCCACCGGCTTGCCGCCCAGATCGATGAAGGGGAGGTTCGTGTTGCCGATCGTGACGATCCGCTGGGGGTCGGCGGGAATCTCGACGGTGCCGTTCTCGGCCTTGACGCTGTGGGTCTCGGCGGCCTTGTCGCCGGTGTCGTCGCCTTCACTGCCGCAGGCGGTGAGGACGAGCGACGCGCTCATCAGCGCGGTGGCAAGGGCCGTGCCGCGTCTCGTTCTGGGGGTGCTGCTCATGGTGGTTCTTCTTTCTCTTCTTCCCTGGGGGAGGAGTGCCTGGGTGGAGGGGATCAGTCAGCAGTGGAGCGGACGAGTTCGTGGACGGTGGTGCCCAGGCCGACGGTGCGCGCCGATCGGCGCGTGAGGCCGGCCCGGGTGATGACGGCGTCCAGCTCCGCCGCGGTGCGAAGGCCGGAGCCGTGGCAGACCAGGCCGATCAGGTCTGCCTCGCCGTCGTGCTCGTCGAGGTCGTCGGTGTCGAAGACCTCCTCGATCAGCAGCACTCGTCCGCCGGGGATGAGGTTCTCGGCTGCCCGGCGCAGTGCGTGAACGGCGTCGGCGTCGGGCAGGGTCTTGAAGGCGCGGCTGATGAGTACGGCGTCGGCGGCCGGGCCGGCCTCGAAGACGGACTGCTCCAGCACGCTGACCCGCCTGCGTTGCCGCTCATCGGGAATCGTGGCGGGCAGGTCGCGGCGCAGCCAGTCGGCCTGGGCGGGCAGGGCGCAGATCGTCACGCGCAGGCTCTCGTGGGCAGCGACGTACTCACGGGCGTGAGCGCCGGCACCACCGGAGTGGATCACCAGGTGCCGGACTCCGGCGAGCAGGCCGGACGTGGCGATCGGTCCGGCCAGTGCGGGCTGGAACTTCGCCAGGCGCTCCAAGTGACGGTCCTCGTAGTCCTGTTCGGCCCGTACGTCGGCGAAGGTCTGGCCGGTGACCGAGGCGTAGGAGGACCGGCCCGTGCGGACCGACTCCGTGAGTCCCTGGATGCCGAGCATCTCGCGACCGACCACCCCGGCGGAGTGGAGCGCGTCGGCGATGAACTCGAGGGTGAGGACATCACCGACCGGCGTCAGGGCGTAGTGACCCGGTTCCGTCTCGGCCACCACGTCCAGGGTGTGCAGGTAACGCAGCAGTTTGCCCAGAGCGCGCTCGTCGGCGCCGGCCTTGGCGGCCAGTTCGGCCACGCTGGTCACGCCGCGGGAGAGCAGATCGGGAACGCCCAGTTCGACGGCGGTGCGGATCGCGATCGGCGCGACGAGCTCCGTCAGGTCGTGGAGCTTCTGGAACGGGGTGACCGTCCGCTCCGGGTCGGGTACCGCCCCGTCGGTCTCCAGGGCGACGACCGAGGAGCGACGCCAGTAGCCGGCGAAGTCGATGTCCTCCTTGGCCACACCACGGTCCTCGACCAAGTGCCGGCGGATGTCCCGGACGGCCGTGTGCTCGCCGGCCAGCCACACGAACGCCTGGCCCGGCCACCACCGCGTACCGCGGACGGCCTCGGTGAGCGGCGAGGCCGTCCCGGCCGTCACTCCGGGGCGGACCAGCCACGTCACGTCCACCCCGGGCAGCTCACGCAGCTCCTGGCGGTGGGCTTCCTCGGCGATCTCGATGAACACCTGCGCCCGGGCGTCGGGCGGGAGCTCGTCGAGCAGGCGGCCGATCGCGGGGAGTGCGGTGTCGTCGCCTGCCACGAGCCACCAGTCGGCGCCGACCGGGAACGCCTTCGACGTGCTCGGGCCGCTGAGGTGGATCCGGTCACCCGGCCGGGTGCGGTAGGCCCACGTCGTTCCCGCGCCCACCCCGTGCCTGACGAAGTCCACGTCCAGCTCGCCCGCCTCGGGGTCCCACCGGCGGACCGTGTAGGCCCGCGACAGCGGTCGAGGATCCTTGGGCACGGTCAACTTGGCCTCGCCCTGGACCGGGAGCACCGGGTCGCTCTGACCGGGGTACGGGAAGTAGAGCCCGAGGTCGTCGTCGAAGCCGTTGGACTCGAAGGCCGGCCGCGCGAAGCCGGCCGCGGTGGTGAAGGCGCGCAGCTGTTCGCCGCTCAGCGTGACCCGCCTCATCCCCGGGGTGATGTCGACGGTCCGGACCACCTCGACCTCACGCAGGGTCGGCGGGTGCACGGTGAGCCGGCGCGAGGTTTTGGGCATGCGGGAAACCGAGCTCTCTCATCGCTTCGAGGGAGGAGCCGCGCGCCGCTATCAGGAGGGCACGCACGGGTAAGGTTAGGGGAACCTTACCTCGGGTTGCGTGCGCAGACTGCCGTATGGTTAGGACGTGGTCATGCCCTCATCGTTCGCCGCGAGTTCCGGCTGCCCTCCGCCGATTCCGGGGGCACGGTGGAGCGCGGCGGACGCGCCCGTTCGACCGCTCCTGCTCTGGGTACGCACCGGCACGGCACACGTGCGCATCGACGGCGGCCCGATGCTCCACCTCAGGGCCGGCGAAGGCGCCTGGATTCCCGCGGACGGCCGGGCGGAGCGGGCGATCACCACCGAGCCGGGCACGGTCGCCTTCCCGCTGTGTCCCCACGCGGGCGTCGGCGCTCGGGGGTTGTCGGAACTGACGCGGTTCGACGTTCCCAGCGGCTGGCAGGACTGGTTGATCCAGCTCTTCAACCTGCAGGTCACTCCGTTCAGCGGCCGCGGGTACTCCCCCGAGGCGATCGAGGAGCTTCTACGGCGTCCCGGCTCGCGCCCGCCGACGCCCGCCGTGGCCGGGCGAGAGGCAAGCCCGGAGGGGTTCGCCTCGCCTGCGATGCCGCGAGCCCGCGGCGCCAGAGCGGTCGCCGAGGAACTGATGCGCGACCCCGGGCTCGCCCTCACCGTCGAGCGATGGGCATCGCGGGTGCTCTGCAGCGCGCGCACCCTTCGCCGTGACTTCCTCGCCGACACCGGGCTCACGTTCGAGCGGTGGCGGCTGCTCTGCCGGCTCGGTGCCGCCGTGGAGTTCCTCGCCGCCGGTTACGACGTGGACCAGGTGGCCGCTCTGGTGGGCTTCGCCAGCCGCAACGGCCTCACGCGGGCCTTCAAGGGACAGTTCGGACTGACCCCCCACGAGTTCGGACGGGGACTGTTCGCCGGGCCTGGCGCCGGTGGGCTGACGCAGCGGGCGGCGGCGGCACGGCAGACCGACGACCTGATCCGGATGATGCGCGACACGGACACTCCCACCGCGCCCGAGACCCTGCCCGCGGCCAGCACGCCGTCACATACCAACGACATCCACGTCCTCAGCTGGATGTACCGGGGCAGCGGGTACCTGGACATCGGCGGCCGGCGCTACGAGCGGGAGCGAGGCGTGGCGACCTGGATCCCGGCGGACATGGAGCATGTCACCGGCCTCCGCGAGAACTCCGTCTCCCTGCCGCTGGGCAACGCGAGTACCGCCGACCTCCACCTGACCGGGCCGCTGCAGGTGCGGTTTCCGCCCACGTGGGACGACTACTTGATGTTCTGTTCGATCAGCGCCCGGTCCGGACTGCGTCCCGACGATCACGACCCCCGCCACATCCTCGACCTGTTCGCGGACCAACTCGCCGCGCAGCGAGCGCTGTCGGTGCCGATGCCGACCGATCCGCGCGCGCGTGCTGTCGCGATGGAGTGCTTGCGTCGTATCGGCGAGCCCGGCGGGACGCAGGATGGCGATGTCCGTGATACCGATGTCCGTGATGCCGATGTCCGTGCCGAGATCCACCGCGCCTTCCGCGACGAGACAGGTATGACACTCGGTCGCTGGCGTTACGCCGCCCGCATGCGCATCGCCCGCGACCTGCTCGCCGGAGGCGCCCCGCCCAGCGCCGTCGCGCGCCGGATCGGGTACGCCCACCTCCCCACGTTCAGCGCCGCCTTCTCCCGCTTCCATGGACTCTCCCCACGCGAATACCAAGAACGCGAGGTGGCCAACAGCCGCTGAGAGGACGTTCGCGCCACCTTCGCCCAGCCGGACATGCAGCAGGCGTTGACCGTCCCGCCGTGGCGTGCCGCAGTTATGCCGGGCCGTCAGGCTCGGCATGCGCGTCACGAGGGATCGTGATGCTGGAGGGGATCCGGATGGATTCCAGCTCGGTCAGGGCCTGACTCCATCCGTCCAGGAGAGCCTCGGGGCGGGGCAGCCCGGCGTCTGTGTGGAAGCAGATGGTGGCGCGTTGACCGTAGGGGCACAGCGGCGTACAGGCTGCGAGTTCCCGGCCGGGCGCGCTGTTGTGGCTGAGTGCGTCCACGGTCGCGAGAGTCCGTTTCAGTCCGCCCAGGTCCGACCCTGTCGGCTTGCCGGTCTTGGCTTCATCACCCCAGATCCCCAGCAGGTCATTGGCGAATTGGAAGGCCACCCCGGCCGTGGTGAACGCCTCGGTCAGCAGCTAAACGCGCAACACAGACAGGGCCTGTTCCGGCACCGACCAAGCCGGCAGGGTGGCCCCGAAGCACTGACATAGGCGCAACACGCACACCCCGCCCCCGAACTATGTAGTCCCACCACATGTGCCCCTGACCAGCAGATTCCTACCGTGGGCGAACACCTACCCGTCCCCACCGCAACGAGGAAGTGGCGCACATGGCCTCCGCTACAACCGCTCCCCCACCACCAGGCAATCTCAAGCGCATAGTCGCCGCCAGCCTCATCGGCACCACCATCGAGTGGTACGACCACCCACTTATTCAGGGCTAGGACCTGCGGCTTTGAGTGATCGCGGGCGTCCGAGTCAGCACCGAACCAGCACCGGAAACTTCCCCTGCTGCT
Organism: Streptomyces sp. NPDC098781; assembly: GCF_044759995.1. NCBI lineage: Bacteria > Bacillati > Actinomycetota > Actinomycetes > Kitasatosporales > Streptomycetaceae > Streptomyces > Streptomyces sp. NPDC098781. The sequence continues at coordinate 621,282 of NZ_JBIWAK010000001.1, read as the reverse complement.
TGAGAACCTCCCGACGACCGGCGTCGCCCCCTCTGACGCTCCAGCTAGGCTCGGCCGGCCGTTACAGACCGTACTCAAAACCGGGAAGTCACCTAAGGGTGCCCGATTCCCCGGCACACGGCACACGGCACACGGCACCGACCCCGAGGTCCGGACAGGCCCTGGCTCCCGCAACTCCCATCCGGAGGACCTGACACTCCGGACGCCCGCCCTGGACGGCCCCGCCGAAGTCCGCCACTGGAATCCCGCACCCGGCACGAGCGCTCACCCCGGCCGTGTACAGGTCGACGTCGGTTCCGGTGACCGACGTCCTGTGAACTCCGGGACGGCTCTCCGAGGTCTTCAGGGTCGATGCCGAAATCGGCCCCCGAAGCTGATAGTCAGCCGAGTTCGGGAACCGTTGCCCGGTCCCCCCACTGCCGAGTCCGGTAGGTACCCGCCAGTCGGCACACGATGTAGATCGCGAACGAGATCGTGGTGACGTACGGGCTGATGGGGATGGAGCTACCCAGGGCCAGCAGGATGCCGCCCTCGATGGAGACCACCGCGAACACCACGCTCAGCACGGGCAGCAACACCGGCGAGGCCGTGATCCGAGCAGCCGCCGCAGCGGGCGTGACAAGGAGGCTGAGGACCAGCAGCGCACCGACGATCTGCACGGACAACGCGACTGCCAGCCCCAGCACGAGCATGAAGCCGAACGACAGCGCCCGCACCGGCACACCCCGCGCCTCGGCCACATCCGGGTCGGCACTGGCGAAGGCGAGCGGCCGCCACACCACCGCCAGCGCCACGAGCACCACTGCCGACGTGCCGAGCAGCCACGACATCTGCGGAGTGTCGACGGCCACGATCTGTCCTGTGAGAATGCCGAACTTGTTCGCCGCCCGGCCCTCGTACAGGGCGAGGAAGAGCACGCCGAGGCCGAGGCCGAAGGGCATGAGGGTGCCGATCACCGAGTTGCGGTCCCGGGCACGGGACCCGAGCAGCCCGATCGCCCCGGCGGCGATCAGCGAGCCGACGATCGAGCCCGCCACGATGTTCACCCCCAGCAACAGCGCGGCCGAGGCCCCCGCGAACGACAACTCGCTGATGCCGTGCACCGCGAACGGCAGGTCCCGCATGATGACGAACACTCCCACGAGTCCGCCGATCAGGCCGAGCGCGGCGCCGGCGATGAGGGAGTTGCGGACCAGGTCGAGCAGTTCGCCGTAGTTGTCGAAGTTGAAGATCTGCTGCCAGACACCGTCGGCGATCGTCATGGCCGTACTCCGCGGGGTGGTTCATGGTGATGTGCCGGTGCCGTCGCCTCATTCGGTACGCCGACGACGGTGATGCGGTCCCGGACCCGGAGGACGTCGACCTGGGTGCCGTACAGCTGTGACAGGGACTCGGAGGTGAGGACCTCGTCGGGTGTGCCGATCCGGTAGCCGCCGTGAGCGAGGTACAGCACGCGGTCCACCATGCCCAGCACGGGGTTGATCTCATGGGTCACGAAGACCACCGCTGTGCCGTGGGAGCGGCGGCGGGCGTCGACCAGCTCCGTGACGGCCCGTTGGTGGTGCAGGTCGAGGGAGAGCAGCGGCTCGTCGCAGAGCAGGATGCGCGGGTCGGTCGCCAGGGCCTGCGCGATGCGTACCCGCTGCCGTTCGCCGCCCGAGAGCAGACCGACCGGGACGTCCGCGTACGCGGCGGCGCCCACCGCCTTGAGGGCCTCATCCACCTGGTGACGCACCGCGCGCGTGCGCCACCGGGGCCCGAATCCATGCCCGTCGATACCGAAGCGGACCAGGTCCCGGGCGCGCAGCATCGCATGCGCGGAGAGCGTCGCCTGCTGCGGGACGTAGCCGATGTGCCGGCTGCCGTTGCCGGGCGGGTGGCCCAGGACCGTCAACGTGCCTGCGGACAATTGCCGTTGCCCCAGCAGGGCACGTACGAGGCTGGTCTTGCCAGAGCCGTTCGGGCCGAGCACGGCCAGGAATTCCCCGGGCCGCACGTCGAGGTCCAAGCCCTGCCACAGCACACGGTCCCCGTACGACAGGGCCGCTCCCCGCAGGCTGACCACCGCCGCGCCGGCGCCAGGATCGTCGATCCTGGCCTCTCGTGCACGGGGCAACGACGCCACAGTGGACCTCACTTGCCCAGCGCGCTCGCGAGCGCGTCGACATTGGCGGTCATCCAGCCGATGTAGCCCTTGCCCTCGGGCAGGGTCTCGGTCACGGGGACGACGGGGATCCCGGCGGTTTTGGCCGCCTGCTCGACCTTCTCGGTCTGCGGGCCGGTGGTCTGGTCGTTGTAGACCAGCGCCTTCACCTGCTCACCGGTGAACAGCGCCAGCGTTTCCTGCAGGGTCCTCGGGGAGACGTCGTCGCCTTCCTCGATGGCCTCGCTGAACTCCTCCGGGGTCTTGTTGACCAGTCCGCTCGCCTCGGTCATGTACAGCGGTACGGGCTCGGTGATGGCCACCGGCTCACCGCCGTGGTCGGCCTTGATCTGCGCTTCCTTCGTCTCCAGCGGCTTGAGCTCCGCCTTGAAGGTCTCGGCGTTCTTCGTGAAGGTGGCGGCGTCGTCGGGTGCCGCCTTGCCCAGGGCTGCCGCTATTCGGTCGGCGAGCTTGGCCACGGTCGGGAAGTCGTACCAGACGTGCTCGTTGAGCTCCCCGCCCTCCGGGGCGGTCTTCCCGGAGACCTTGACCGCGTTGATCACCTCAGGGGACGCGTTGTCACCACTCTTGAGCATGCGGTCGATGAAGTCGTCGTATCCGCCGCCGTTCTCGATGACGACCTTCGCCTTGGACAGCGCCAACTGGTTCTGGGTGTTGGCCTCGTAGGAGTGCGGGTCCTGGTCGGGATCAGTGATGATCGAAGTGACCTCCACCTTCCCGCCGCCTATCTGCTCGGCGATGTCCCCGTAGACGTTCGTCGAGGCCACCACCGGGACCGCGGACGAGGCGGCGGGACTCTGCGAGGCGTCGCTGTCATTCTCCGCGTCGGACGAATTGCCGCAGCCGGCCAGGAGGATCAGGGAGACGCCGGCGGTGAGCGCCAGAGAGCGGGACGAGGACACACGCATGGGATTCCTCCGCGACACGATGATGTATCCGCCGAGATCGACCCGTCCCGGCTTCGGCATCACGCTAGGTGAAAACGAGTGTCAAGACCATCTTCAGCCATACAACATGGAATTCATTACCGAAAAGTTTACTCTCGGCATACGCTTCCGGCTCGGGGTGAGACTGCTGCGCAATGTCGCCCATGGGGCGACAATTGACCTACCGCGTCGAAGACGGCTGAATCCGTTCCGCGGAAGGAGACCACGATGCATCCCGCCGCTCTCGCAGGTGCGGTCGTGGGCCGCATCGCGCACTACGCCCTGTCCGGAACCGCCGGCGTACTGGTGCTGCGCGGCGCGGCCAAGGCCGCGCCCAAGGCGAAACCCGCAGCCCGGAGGCTTCTGGTCAACGGGATCGCCGGCGGCATCACGACCGGGCGGCGGCTCGGGGAGGCCGCCGAGGAGGCCCGCCTGAAGGCAGGGGACCTGCTGGCGGAGGCCAGGGAGCAACTGGGCGAGGAGGCGGCGCCTCCTTCGGCGGTCGGTGTCGAGGGGCACGACCACGATCACGAGCACTGACCGGTCACTGACACTGCTTGATCACGAGCGCTGCGAGGCGATCGTCATGTCCGCACCCGGGGACGTTCCCCTGCCCCGTTCCGGCTCCGGTGTCGTAGTACGGTCCGCCGCCGCAGGCCGGGTCCGGCTGACGGTTCCGTGGCTGCGGGCGCGGCCCGGCTGCGCCGGGATCGTCGACGAGCGGTTCACCGATCTGCCGGGGTTCCGGGCGTTGCGGATCTTCCCGCGTACCGGTGCCGTCATCGTCTGGGTGCAGCCCGACCTGGTCGACGTCGACCGGCTGATCGCCGCTCTGGACGAGGCGCCGCCGCCGGGCGTGCCCGCTAGGGCGAGCCGTTCCGTGCCCGACTCCTCCACAGGAGAGGTCGCACGGCTGGTGGTCGGCGGCGCGGTGCTCGCTCTCGTGGGCGTACGACGACTGCTCGGGCGGCCCCCGTGGACACCGGCGGGCTCGGCCGGCCTCCTCGGCGCGGTCACCGTCTTCACCGGGCTGCCGTTCTTCCGCGGCGCGGCACGCACCCTCGGCGGCAGACGCCACGCGGGCACCGACCTGCTGGTCACGACAGCGACCGTGATCTCACTCGTCCTGCGCGAGAACGTGGTCGCCCTCATGGTGCTGTGGCTGCTCAACATCGGCGAGTTCCTCCAGGCCATCACCCTGCGGCGGACCCGGCGCGCCATCGAGGAACTGCTCTCCATCGGCGAGGAACGGGTCTGGCTGGTCCGCGACGGCGTCGAGGTCGAGGTCGACCTCGACGAAGTCAGGACCGGAGACCTCGTCGCGGTCTACGAACACCACCGCATCCCGGTCGACGGCACCGCCGCCTCCGGCGAGGCCCTCGTGGACCAGGCCGCTATCACCGGCGAAGCCCTCCCGGTGTACGTCCAGCCCGGCGGCGAGGTCTACGCCGGCACCCTGGTCACCAACGGCTCCCTGGCCATCCGGGCCACCTCGGTCGGGCAGGACACGGTCGTCGGCCGGATCATCACCCGGGTCGAGGAGGCGCAGGCCGACCGGGCCCCGATCCAGACCGTCGCCGCCGCTTTCACCCGCCGCTTCGTGCCCGTCTCGTTCGCCCTGGCCGGCGTCACCTACGTACTGACCCGCGACGCCAGGCGGGCGATGACCATGCTGCTGATCGCCTGCCCCTGCGCCGCGGGCCTCGCCACCCCGACCGCGATCAGCGCGGCCATCGGCAACGGGGCCCGCCGCGGCACTCTCATCAAGGGCGGCACCCACCTGGAGGGGATCGGCCGCGTCACCGCCGTGGTCTTCGACAAGACCGGGACCCTCACCCTCGGCCGCCCTCTGGTCACCAGTGTCGTCACCCTTGACGACGCGGTCACCGCCGATGAGGTCCTCAGCCTGGCCGCCTCCGGCGAACTGCACGCCCGCCATCCGCTCGCCGAGGCCATCGTCCGGCGCACCGAGGAACAACACCTGCACATCCCCATCCACCAAGCCTGCGAGGTCGTCCTCGGCATGGGCGTCCGCGCCGAACTCGACGGCACCCGCCTGCTGGTGGGCAGCCCCGCGTTGCTGCGCCGCCACGGTCTGGAACTCTCCGAGGTCGCCCAGGAGTGGACGAGCCGACTGCGCGCCGGGGGCGAGACCGTCATCTGCCTCGCCCACGACGAGAGGCTGATCGGCATGCTCGGCCTGTCCGACGCGGTCCGCGGCGGCGCCGACATCGTCGTCCGCCAACTCACCGACCTCGGGGTGACCCGCATCGTCCTCCTGACCGGCGACGCACCCGAGACCGCCCAGGCCGTGGCCGACGCCCTCGGCATCACCGAAGTCCACGCCCACGCCCTGCCCGAGGCCAAACTCCAACTGATCCGCGACCTCCAGGCCGAAGGACACAGCGTGGCAATGGTCGGCGACGGCACCAACGACGCCCCCGCACTCGCGCTCGCCGACGTCGGCATCGTCATGGGCGCGCACTCCTCCCACGTCGCGCTGGAGACCGCGGACATCGCCCTCGCCGGAAACGACCTGCACCAGGTCGCCGCCGTCGTCGAACTCAGCCGGCACACCCTGCGCGTCGTACGCCAGAACTACACCCTGGCCATCGGCGTGAACCTCGCCGGCCTCATCGCCGGCGCCGGCGGCTCCATCAACCCCGTTCTCGCCGCCCTGCTCCACAACACCAGCAGCATCGCCGTCGTCGCCAACTCCGCCCGCCTGGTGGGCCACACACCACATCTGCCGAGCGACACGGCGGGACGGCTGCGGGCCGCACCGCTGGAGGAGCGGCGAGTGCGCTGACGCGGGGGCCCGTGCCTGGAGTTCATCACCAGCCACCGCCGAAGCCCAAACACATGCAGTAATCGCTATCGGTCACACCCTGGGGGCACTGGGGCCGCCCGGCCTCCCGCTGGGCAGCCGGGCAAGTACACATAGGGAGGCTCCCACACCCGGCCCCGCCGTTCACGGCACATCGGGGCCGCTGAGCAGGGGGGCGGGGATGGCGGCCCAGCCCTCTCGCCCCAGCGACAGATCGGCGTCAGTGAGGAGGGCTGCGTCAAGCGCCGATCGGATGCAGGGCGGGTCCAGGCCGACGCCGGTGACAGTGAGCTCGTTGCGCCGCTCACCGTAGTAGTCGTGCCGTCGTGCCAGAACCAGGAGGCGAGCGGGCGCCGCTGCGGGGAAGCGGCCTCCCAAGCGCGGCGTTTCCCTGCTCCAACCAATGGTCGGCCTCGGCCAGTTCCAGATGCGCTCCTGCCGAGCGCCGGGCAACGACGGAGTCGGGTCAGCCTGCCAGCCACAGATGACCGCAGCTTCGTACGACACCGAACAGCACGTCCGCGAGAACGTCGGCCATGCGCTGCGGATGCACCGGGCGGCGAGCCCGCCACAATACGGACTCCGCGCCCTGGCTGACGCCGCCCGGCCGACGGATGCGCGGCACGGTAACCGGCTCCAGCCGGGCCCGCCCCACGTCGTCGGCCGCTCAGGGAACGGGCTGGATCGAGAGAGGCGGAAAGTTCCTGGTCCGGCAGATCCAGGAGCAGCGCCTGGGCATTGAGATGACCGACCAGCGCCCCGACCCGCGCCGCACGGCGGTCCCGGTGCGGCGCATGCGGCACGAGCAGCACATCCCGCCGCCTCCACCTGACGCACCGACGTCGGCGGGAGTCAGTGGCTCACCGCGTCCGTCCCCGTTCCACAGGCGCACGGCCCAGTGCGCAGGCACCGCGCGCGGCAGCACTGGCCAGCTTATCGCCGGGCGCCACATGGACATGGCTTTCATTTTCATCTATCCTTCACTGCACGTCCGCCTCGATCCGACACGACCGGGGGTGATCTGCTGTGAGCGGCCGGATCACACGTCAGCGCGCGGCCGTCCTCAATGGGCTGACGCGCTGTCATGAGTTCGTGTCCGCCCAGGAGTTGCACGCCCGGTTGACGGCCGACGGCACCCAGATCGGGCTGACCACCGTCTACCGCGCCCTGCGCGATCTTGAGAGGACCGGCGGCGTCGACGTCGTACGCGACGAAGTCGGCGAACGGCTCTACCGCCCGCGGACCGGCGACGAGCACAGCCACTACCTGATCTGCCGCAGCTGCGGCCGCAGTCGTCCGGTGGACTCCGAGGTCATCGAGGAGTGGACCGAGCGCATCACCGCCGAGACGGGCTTCGCGGCCGTGGAGCACACCGTCGAACTCACCGGCGTCTGCACCGGCTGCCAGCCCGCAGCGGACGAAGGAGGCAGTCGACGATGGCCCTGGGATTCAGATCGCACTGCTCATCGGGACCGGCGACCCAGCCGCGCCGGCTGACGGAGACCGTCCGATCGGTACTCGGCCCGGAAGACGACACCGCCCGTCGTGATCGCCCGGCCGGCCTCCGCCGGGCCCGGCTGTCCGCCCGTGCAGATGGTCGTCGCCGCGCCCTGCCACTCCACAACAACGGCGCGCCTGCCGCGCCTTGGGCGCAGACCTCGCCTGCACCCATGAGACGGCTGCCCACCTCTGATGGCCACGAACCCGAACGAGCTCTCCGACGAAGGTAATGGGCCACCCCATCCCGTACACACACAAGCCAGGGAGACAGTCATGGCAGAGAACACGGAATACGGCGTGCGACTGGGGTCGGTCCAGGAGACCCTGCTGATCCCGCTGTACGGCCGGGCCGTGGAGAACAGCAAGCCGGAACCGGCACTGCGCGATCCGCGGGCCGACGAACTCGTCGCGTCCATCGACTACGACTTCACGCGCTTCGACGGCCTGCCCAGCCTGACCGGCACGGTGCTGCGCACCGGCCTGTTCGACCGCTGGGTCGCGGACTTCCTGGCCGCCCACCCCGCCGGCACTGTCGTGGAGATCGGCACCGGGCTCAACACACGATTCGAACGCGTCGACAACGGCCGGGTCCGCTGGTTCGACCTCGACCTGCCCGATGTCGTCGACCTGCGCCAGACCTTCTTCACCGACTCCCCGCGACGCACGATGATCGCGTCGTCGGTGACGGACGGCGCGTGGGCCGACATCGTGACCGCGCACTCGGACGGACCGTACTTCCTGGCCGCCGAAGCCGTGCTGCCGTTCCTGACCGAGAGCGAGGTCCGCGGCGTCATCGACCTCGTCGCCGACCGCTTCCCTGGCTCCCTCCTCGCCCTGGACACCGCCGGGCCCAGCATCGTCGACCACCAGGACCAGCACGACGCCTTGAGCAAGGTCGAAGCACGGATGGCCTGGACATGCGCCGACCCGTCCCGGCTCAGTGACTGGCGGGCCGGCACAGAGGTCCTCGCCTCGCACACGCTCAGCAGCCTCCCGCCCCGGATGTACGACGAACTACCGCCCGCCTACCAGGACATGCTCTCCGGGCTCGCCACGCAACGCCTGCCCCAGGTCGAGGAGTACCGGCTCAACCTCGTCCGCTTTTCCTGATCTCCGCCCCGACCGGGTCGCGGAGACCGGCCGAGCCAGCCGCGCGTCCCGGTCGGGCTGAGCCGTCCGGCCACGATCGAGTGGCTCAGTTCAGATGCGTTACCTGCCGTGGAGCGGGGGCGGCGCGGAGCCGCTCGGGCAGCGTGCCGTCATCAGGCATCCCGGCCCGCAACCACGCCCCGACCATCTCGGCGTCGGCCTCGTTCAAGAGCGGGCCGAGGCGTACGACCGCCCCGGTGGGCCCGCGGTCCACCGCGCACGGCTGCACGGCCGCGTGCACCCCGCGAGCACCCCGGCAGCGCAGCACCTTCCCCAGGCAGCCGGCGGAGACCATCACCCCGTGCGGACAGGCCCGGACCGCGCTCCGCAGTCCGTCCCTCACCCGTTCGTCCGCGCCGCGACACGTACCGCAGACGACCAAGGTGAAGGGGCGGCTCCGAGGGCCGCGAGCGGCATCGTTCACACCCACATCTCCTCCCGACCGCGCAAAGGGATTCCCTTGCTCACGCCACGAGATCCCCAACTCGCGCCCATGAGCAGCCAGTTGAAGCGGAGCCGATTTGACAGCACCCCACCGCACCCCCAGCCTATGCTCATGACATCCATTTCCAATAGGGGTCGTTAGATGCGCGTTGCCTTCGTGGGCAAGGGCGGCAGCGGCAAGACCACCCTGTCCGCCCTCTTCACCCGTCACCTGGCACGCGCGGGCGCCCCGGTCGTCGCCATCGACGGTGACATCAACCAGCACCTGGCGTACGCCCTCGGCCTCGACGAGGACGAGCTCTTCACCGCGCCGCCGCTCAGCGCGCGGACCGGCGACATCAAGGACTACCTGCGGGGCACCAACCCCCGGATCCCGTCCCGCGACGCCATGGTCAAGACGACCCCGCCCGGCCGTGGCTCCCGGCTGCTGCGCCTGCTGGGTGACGACGAGATCCACGCCCACCATGTCCAGGAGGTGGCCGGGGTCCCCCTGATGGTCACCGGCGCCTTCGACGAGAGCGACCTCGGAGTGGCCTGCTACCACTCAAAGCTGGGCGCGGTGGAGCTGTACCTCAACCACCTCGTCGACGGCCCCGGAGAGTACGTCGTCGTCGACATGACCGCCGGTGCCGACGCCTTTGCCTCCGGCCTGTTCACCCGCTTCGACATGACGTTCCTGGTGGCCGAGCCCACCCGCAAGAGCGTCTCCGTCTACCGCCAGTACCGCGACCACGCCGCCGAGTTCGGCATCCCGGTGGCCGTCGTCGGCAACAAGGTCACCGGCGAGGACGACCTCGACTTCCTGCGCACCCATGTCGGCGACGACCTGGTCGCCCACTGCGAGCAGTCCTCGTACGTCCGCGCCCATGAACAGGGCCGCGAGCACGGTGAGTTGGAGCCGCACAACGCCCGCACCCTGGACCGGCTGCACGCCGCCGTCGACGTCCGACCCAAGGACTGGACCGCGTTCCAGCGGCACGCCGTCAACTTCCATCTGCGCAACGCCACGGCCTGGGCCAACGCCGCCACCGGCCAGGACCTCGCCGCCCAGGTCGACCCGCAGTTCCAGCACGGTCCCGAGGCACTGGCCGCCCTCGCCTGACCGTCACCACGCCCAGCAGCCAAGAACAGAACCCCAGAACAGGACAGCACCTCATGTCGCTCGACGTCTCCCCGCAACTGCTCGCCGAAGCCGAGAAGGGCCAGGTGCGAGAGCAGGACTTCGTGGAAACGGTCCGTACGTCCCTGCCGTACGCCTATGACCTCGTCGCCCGCCTGGCCGACCAACTGCGCTCCGGAACCGCGGAGTTCGCCGACAATCAGACCCCGCCCTCGGAGAAGGAGCGCGGCCAGCTGCTGCGGGCCCTGTCCAGCGACGCGATCCGCGGCAGCCTGGAGCGGCACTTCGGTGTCGCCCTCGCCTTCCAGAACTGCCACCGCGTCGCCGTATTCCCGCCCGAGGCGCGCGGCGGCGAGACGTACACCCGCTTCACCTCCCTGCGCGCCCAGATCCTGAACCAGTCACCGGAGTTCCGGGACTGCTGAGGCCGTCGGTCTCACGCCTTCACCTCACCGGCCGGTGCTGTCGGCGCGGCGGCGTCCTCGCGCGACAGCTGCCCGCGCCCGGCGGCACGCCCGCCGGCGACGAGCGGCGCGGCGCACGCAGACGTCGCCATCGCCGAGATGCGGGCCGGCGAACCCGTCAGCACCGGACAGCTCGACGCCGAGTGGGGAGCGCAAGGTGCTGGAGAACAACCGGCCTCGGATCGAGGATCCCGCATTGTTAGCCGCCACTGAGCAGCGGTGAGCCGAAGAGGGGGCACCAGCGGCAGAGTACATAATGACATCCATTTTCATGTATCGTTGTTGCCCTCACCCGTCGCACCCGGAGGTGTCCCCATGGCCGTACCCAAACGCAAGATGTCGCGCAGCAACACCCGGCACCGTCGCGCGCAATGGAAGGCCACGACGCCTCAGTTGGTGACGGTGACGGTGGACGGCGTGCCGTACCTCGTCCCCCAGCGGCTGGCGAAGGCGTACGAGCGCGGTCTGCTCCGCCCCGAAGGCTGACGGCCGCATGACCTACGCCCCTTCACCGCGCCTCCCCGTCACCGTCCTCTCGGGATTCCTCGGCGCAGGCAAGACCACCCTGCTCAACCATGTCCTCGGCAACCGTGAGGGCCTGCGTGTCGCCGTCATCGTCAACGACATGAGCGAGGTCAACATCGACGCCGCCCTGGTGCGCGGCGGCGAGGCAGCACTGTCTCGTACCGAGGAACGCCTGGTCGAGATGACCAACGGATGCATCTGCTGCACCCTGCGCGACGACCTGCTGGAGGAGGTGGACCGGCTGGCGCGCGAGGGGCGTTTCGACTACCTACTCATCGAGTCCTCCGGCATCTCCGAGCCCATGCCGGTTGCCGCGACCTTCGCCTTCGCCCGCGACGACGGCGCCACCCTCGACGACCTGGCCCGGCTGGACACGATGGTCACGGTGGTGGACGCCGCCAACTTCCTGCTCGAGCTGGCGGGCGGTGACGAACTGGCCGAACGGGGCCTGGACCAGTACGAGGACGACGAACGCACGGTCAGCGACCTGCTGATGGACCAGGTCGAGTTCGCCGACGTCATCGTCCTGAACAAGCTCGATCTCGTCGACGCCGCGTCCGCCGAACGCCTACGGGCCACTCTCGCCCGGCTCAACCCGGCCGCCCACATCGTGCCGGCCGTGCGGGGCCGTGTACCCGTCGGCGAGGTCCTGGGCACCGCCCGCTTCGACCTGGAGCGGGCGCAGCAGGCCCCGGGCTGGGTCAGGGAACTCAACGGCGACCATGTTCCCGAGACGGAGGAGTACGGCATCTCCTCCACCGTCTTCCGCTCCGGGACGCCCTTCCACCCCGGGCGGCTGTGGACGTTCGTGACCGAGGCACTCGACAGCGGCGCCTACGGGCAGGTCCTCAGATCCAAGGGCTTCTTCACCCTCGCGAGCCGCCCCCATGTGACGGGACTGTGGTCGCAGGCCGGCTCGGTGGCACGCTTCGAGCCCTCCTCGGCACGGGACACCGACAGCCCCTTCACCGAGGAACTCGTGTTCATCGGCACCAACTTGCGCTCGGAGCCGCTGCTGGCAGCCCTGGCCGACTGCCTCATGCGGGAAGACGAGCGACCGCCGGCTTCCGACCCCTTCCCCGCATGGGACACCTACGGCATCGACGAGGCCTGCGCACACGAGCACGATCCCCTCACCGCTGCGACGGGGCACTGAGACTCCGGGCCGGACGGTGGTCGCAGCCACGGCACCGTCCGGCCCGGTACGCGATGAGATCGTCGCCTCGACCGACTACAGCTCGGCGCGCTGCGGCGCCCTGAAGCGCCCCGGTCGTCGATCTCCGGGCAGCCCGTTCCCAGAGCTTTCCGCCGGCCCTCGACACAACTGGGGCCGGCTTCTTCGGCTCCCGGGCACAGCGCGACTTCCTCAACGAGTTCGGGCCCCGCATGCCACGGGTACCGCACCGATCCGCTGCTGGTGCCCGGCTGAACTCCCGCTCCGCCATGAGCAGATGGTGCCCGCACATTCACCACGCGGCGGCTTCCACCTCCAACCTCCAACAGCCGGGAGGCACCGGCTCAATCTGCTGAGCCCGCCCTGAAAATTCGGGCACACGTCCGGGAACACACCTTTGGCCGTGACCCCGCCGAGTCACGGCCAAAGACTCCGCCCGCCACGCGAGCGGCACGGCCACCAGGAGGACTTGGTGGCCCCGCTGATGAGGCCTATTGGGGATCGAGTTGCATCGCTTTCGTGGCAGCAGTTCTTGTGGCGGTGGCGGCCAGGTAGGTGATGCGGAGGGTGCCGGTGGTGTGTTCGCGGTCGACGAGGACGTTGACGCCGTAGACCGACTTGATCAGGTCCGGGGTCAGCACGGCCTCCGGGGCGCCCGCCGCGGCGACCTGTCCGTGGTCGAGGACGACGATGTGGTCGCAGTACCGGGCGGCGAGGTTGAGGTCGTGCAGGGCGACGACGCAGGTGACGTCCAGTGATGTCAGCAGGTCGAGGAGTTCGAGCTGGTGGCGTATGTCAAGGTGGTTGGTGGGTTCGTCGAGCAGGATCTCCTGCGGTTCCTGGGCCAGGGCGCGCGCGAGTTGGGCGCGCTGCTTCTCCCCTCCGGACAGGGTGTGCCAACTCTGGTACTGCTTGCCGGTGATGTCGGTCCGCTCCAGGGCCGCGTCGACGATCCGCCGATCGTGCTCGGTCAGCGCGTCGAAGCGGCCGCGGAACGGTGTGCGGCCGAGTTCCACGACCTGGCGGACGTTGACGTGGTTGTGGGCGGACACGTCCTGTTCGACGACCGCGAGCCGGCGGGCCCGCACCCTGCGGCTGAGGTCGTGCAGGCTGGTGTCGTCGAAGTGGATGGTTCCGGTGTCGGGGCGGCGCAGTCCGGCGAGCAGGCGCAGCAGTGTCGACTTGCCCGAGCCGTTGGGGCCGAGGAGGCCGACGATCTTCCCGTCGTGGGCTGCCATCTCGATGTTGTCCAGCAGCCGGTGGCCCTTGACCGACCAGGAGAGTTGGGTGGTGGTGATGCGGCCCATCAGGACTCCAGACGCTTCAGGACCAGCGCGAAGGCGGGCGCGCCGAGGAGCGCGGTGATGACGCCGGCGGGCAGTTCGTGGGGCGAGAACGCTGTCCGCGCGAACACGTCCACCCAGATGAGGAAGATGGCGCCGACGATCGCGGACAGGGGTAGCAGGGAGCGGTGCGTCGGGCCCGCGAGGATGCGGACGGCGTGCGGGATGAGCAGCCCGATGAAGCCGATCGCGCCGGATGCCGCCACGGCGGCCGCCGTCATGACCGAGGTCAGCACCATCAGCCAGACGCGGGCAGCGGTGACGTTGATCCCCAGGGCTTCGGCGGAGTCCCACCCGAACGTGAAGGCGTCGAGGGCGGGCGCGAAGAACTGGACGGCGATCACCCCGATCAGGATGATCACGACGGTGACGGTCACCCCCTCCCACCGGGCGCCGCCGAGGGTGCCGAGCAGCCAGTAGGTGAAGCCGCGGGTGGAGTTCGCGTCGCCGCTGACCATGAGGATGACCGAGGTGACCGCCGCGAAGAACTGCGACACGAGCACGCCGGTGAGCACCACTCGGGAAGGGCTGGCGACACGCCCCCCGCCGAGCAGGACCAGCAGCAGGGCGAAGGAGACCAGCCCGCCGACGAACGCTCCGGTCGACAGGGAGATGCTTCCGCCGATGCCCAGCAGGAGGACGGCGACCGCGCCGGTGGAGGCGCCGGAGGAGACTCCCAGCAGGTAGGGGTCGGCCAGGGGATTCCTCGTGACCGCCTGCAGGACCGCGCCCGAGACCGCCAGGGCCATGCCGACGGCGCAGGCCAGCAGCACCCGCGGGAAGCGCGACTCCCAGATCAGCGCGTCCAGCAGCCCCGGCAGTGGCGGGGTGGGGGCGATATCACCCAGGCCGATGTGCCGGAGGATCGTGGAGACGACGTCCAGGGGCTGGATGTTCGCGCTCCCGAAGAGCGACGCGGCGACGACCGACACCAGCAGCCCGGCCACGGCCAGGATGAAGAGTGCCACCGTCGAGGCGCGCCGCGCGCCCACTGGAACCTTGTCAGGGCTGTTGACCCTAGTCCCGGTGGGCGCGGCAGTCGTTTGTGAGCTCGTGGTCATGGCGGTTGACGACTCAGCCAAGCTTGTTCAGGCCGTCGACCAGCGCGGGGACCGCGGACGCGCTGCCGTAGCTGGGGTCCATGTGGGTGCCGGGGATGGTGACGAACCGGTCGCCCTTCACGGCGGCGAGCTTGCGGGTGAGGGGGTCCTTCTTGAGCAGCTCGATCTTCTCCTTGGCGGTGTCGTTGGGTTCGCCTCGGTTCAGGTCGGCCAGGATGATGACGTCGGGGTTCCGGGCGGCGACCTCGTCCCAGCTCACCTCCGCCCACTTGGTCTTCGCGTCCTCGAAGATGTTCTCGACCCCGACGCGCTCGGAGATGTGCTGCGGCAGACCACCGGGACCCGCGGCCCACGGGGTGCCGTCGTAGGTGGAGTAGAACCACATCACCTTCAGCGGCTTGTCCGGCTTCTTGTAGCCGCTCAGTGCCTTGTCCACCACGGCCTTCTGCTCGGTCGCCAGCTTCTCGCCGGCGTCCGGCACGCCCATGATCTTGCCCAGGCGGCGGTACTCCTCGTAGAGCATCTCGAAGTCCGCGTCGGCCACGCTCTCGTGGTACGAGCAGTCGAACTCGGTCAGGTAGGTCGGCACGCCCAGGTCGTGCAAGTCCTTGCGGTCACCGGCCTCCTCCTTGGTGAGGAAGCTCGCGAAAGAGCTGTAGACGAAGTCCGGCTGTGCTTCCAGCAGCTTCTCGTGCTTGATCGTCTCGCCCTCCCCGGACAGGATGGGAATCTTCTTGTACTGCGCGGCGATCGCGTCCGGCGCCTTCTCGATCTCATAGCCCGATCCGGCGATCCGGTCCCCCACCCCCAGGTGGATGAGGATCTCGGCGGCGGTCTGGTTCAGCGTCACGACCTTCTGCGGCGCGGCCTTGTAAGTCACGTCGGTGCCGCAGTTCTTGATGGTGAACGGGTAGGTCGTCCCGCCCTTCGCCGCCGTCGTCGCCTTCCCGGCCGCATCGGAGGCCGAGTCGCCGCCGCACCCGGCCACCGCGAGCATTGCCGCGGCAGCCGTAAGCATTGTGGTAATCATTTTCGTTTTCATCGGCTGATCGTTCCAATCCGTAAGTGGTGCCAGAAGGGCATCGCGTCGCAGTGATCGGCTCGTCGGCCGGGTGTTACTGCAGCATCGCGGCCAGCCGGTGGACGACCTGCTCGTCGAACAGGCCGTTGGCTGCCATCCAGTCGTCGTTGAACACGGTGTCCAGGTACTTGTCGCCGCCGTCGCAGACCAGGACGACGATGGTGGTCCCGGGCCCGGCGCTCCGGGCATGCTCAAGGGCCTTGTAGACCACGCCGCCGGCCGAACCGCCGATCAGGATCCCGAAGTTCCTCGCCAGGTAGCGGCAGGTCTCGAAGGCCTCCGAGTCGCTGGCCTTGACTCCCTTGTCGATCACTTCGTAGTCGACGACGCCGCCGATCTCCGAGCCCTCGGGCGTACCGGTGCCGGACTGGTGGTACGGCGCGCCCGGTCCGCCGAAGACGACCGACCCCACCGGCTCGACACCGATGATCTTCAAGTCCGGGATGCGTTCCCGAAGGACGCGGCCAGTGCCGCAGAGCGAACCACCGGTGCCGACAGCCCCGTACAGGTAGTGGATGTCGTCGCCGAGGTCGTCGTGGAGTTCGCGGGCGAGCGGCCGGTAGCCGTTGGGGTTCCCCTGATTACGGTGTTGGGCGGTCCAGTACGCGCCGTGCTCGGCCGCGAGTCGCTCGGCCACGGTGTCGCGTTCGGCGGTGGCGAGGCCCTCCTCGTCCCCGGCGACGTTGAGTATGTCGGCGCCGTAGGCGAGCATGCCGCGCAGCTTGTCCGCGCTGGAGTGGTTGTCCACCACGGCGGTGAACTTGTATCCGCGTTCGGCGGCGATGAGTGCGAGGCCGAGCCCGGTGTTGCCGGAGGTGGACTCGACCAGCCACCCGCCTGGGGAGAGCAGCCCCGCCTCCTCCGCCTCGTCCACCATGTTCCGCGCCATCCGGATCTTGGCGGTGCCGGTGGGGTTGAACTGCTCCAGCTTCAGCAGGACGGTCGCCGAACTCTCCGCAACCGACAGTTTGAGCAGGGGTGTTCGGCCTATCAGGTCGGATACCTTGCTCTTGATCACAGCTTTCCCTTCGCACAGATCTCCGTCAGACACCGCACGAACACGTCGTTCTCCTCGGGCGTCGACAGGGAGGCTCGGATGTAGGTCTCGTATCCCGGCTCGCGCCACGCCTTGACGATGATTCCGGCGCGGTGCAGCTCCTGGGCGACTCGGTCGGAGCGGTAACCGGTGTCGATGAACAGGAAGTTGGTCGAGGACGGGACCACACGCAGTCCCGCGCCGCGCAGCCGGTCCGTGACCCTGGCGATCTCCAGACCGGTCAGGCGTACCGTTTCCGCCAGGTGCTCGTGATCGCCCAGCGCGGCAATGGCGGCGTCCTGGGCGGGTTGGTTGACGTTGTACGGAGTACGGACCCGGTCCAGTGCCTGGATCAGGGCGGCGTCGGAGGCGATGCCGTACCCGACCCGGAAGGCTGCCAGGCCATATGCCTTGGAGAAGGTGCGCAGTACGATCCACGGCCGGTCCTGGCCGCGCAGTGCCTCCAGCCCGTCGGGGTACTCGGGGTCGGTCCGGGCGAACTCGCCGTACGCCTCGTCGACGACGAGCAGGGCCGACTCCGGCATGGCGGCGACGACCTGCTCCAGTTCGCCGGCGCTGAGCATCGCGCCGGTGGGATTGCACGGGTTGGCGAGGAAGACGAGCTTCGGGCTCGCGGCCAGCGCGTTACGCCAGGCGGCCGCGTCGAACCCGAACTCGGCGGTCACCGGGACCTTGACGACCCGGGCGCCCATGACGCGGGGGAAGATCTCGTGCAGGGCGAACCCGGGCGCCTGGGTGACCACCAGGTCACCGGGATCGAGTACTGCCTGGCACAGCAACTCCAGAATGTTCTCCGAGCCGTTGCCCAGCACGACGTGCTCGGCAGGCACGTCCAGGCTCGTCCCGATGGCCTCGGCCAGCCGCTTGCCTGTGGGATCGGGGTAACGGGAGACGCCGCCGGCCAGGCTGAGGCGTACGGCTTCGGCGACGGTGGGAGAGATGCCGTACGGGTTCTCGTTGTTGGAGAGTTTGATCACGTGGCCGCCGCTGAGGGCGGCCACGTCGTCCGGGTCGGCACCGGGATCGTAGAGCGGCAGGCCCGCCACTTCGCTGCGTATCAAGGACGCCGAAGTGGCTGGTGCGAGGACGGGGTTCATGACGGCTCCGGTTGCGGGACGGGGGCGCCGGACGTCTCCCGGTGGAGCCGGTCGACGCGGCGCAGGAACGCGACCAGCAGGATGGCGGCGGTGGCCGCGAGGCCGATGGTCTGGCCGATCCAGACGCCCTCGACGCCGAAGTCGGCGGTCACTCCGAGCAGGTAGCCGGCGGGCAGCCCGATCAGCCAGTAGCCGACCAGGGAGATCCGGAAGGGCCCGGCGGTGTCGCCGATGCCGCGCAGGATGCCGTTCCCGATGTTCTGCGTGGCGTCGAAGACCTGCATGAGGGCGGCGATCAGCAGTCCGGTCACCGTGAGCGCGACGATGTCCGAGTTGTCGGCGTGCTCGGCCGAGATGAACAGGGACACGATCGGGTTCGGGATCGCCAGGTACAGGACGGCGATCACCAGCGTCGCGATCACTCCCCAGGCCGTGCCCAGGAGTCCCATGTGGCGTGCTGTCGTGTAGTCGTTGACGCCGTCGGCCTCACTGATGTGGATCGACGCCGCGTGGGACAGGCCGGCGGAGATCATGAAGACGATGTAGACGATCTGGTTCAGCACCGTCTGCGCGGCGAGGGCGTTGACGCCCAGGGAGCCGATGATGAGAGTGAGGACGCTGAAGAACCCGGCCTCCGAGGCATACGTTCCCGAGATCGGCAGGCCGAGTCGCCAGACGGACCGGACCGCGTCCTCGTTCCAGCGCCGCGCGTCGGGCGAGGTGAGGTACGGGCGCAGGACGCTGTCGCGCAGGATCACCGCGATGAACGCCAGGAAGGACAGCAGGAACACCGTGACGGTGGCGATCGCGACGCCGACGAATCCGAACTCCGGCAGGCCGAACTTGCCGTAGATCAGTGCGTAGTTCAGGCCGATGGTCGCGCCGACCGAGGCCAGTGTGATCGCCAGCAGCGGGCCGGGGCGCTTGAGGCCGGTGGTGAAGTGCCGCAGGTTCTGGAACCACAGGCAGGGCAGCATGCCCGGGGCCAGGACCACCAGGAAGTCACCTGCCTTGTCGACCACCTTCGGGTCCTGGCCCAGCAGGATGAGCAGTGGGCCGATCAGCAGCAGCACCGCGCAGAACGCCACACCGCAGACGGTCGCCCAGAAGAAGCCCGCGAACAGCAGGGCGCCGATCCGTTCCCGGTCGCCTTGCACCCGCGCCTCGGCCACCAGGTTGCTGACCCCGGTGACCAGGCCGGTCCCGGTGGTACGCAACTGGTTGAACAGCGCGATGGCCAGACCGGCGGCGGCGATCTCGACCGCGCCGAGCCTGCCCAGCATCACGATGTCCACGGTGGTCAGCGCGACATAGGCGAAGTTGGTCAGGATCAGCGGAAACGCGAGCTTGAGCAGCGCCCGCGAGTTCTTGACCCACCAGCCGACGCCGGCCTCTGTCATGTCGGTCGTGTCGGTTGTCCGGGAACTGCTCACCAGAAGTTGACCTTTTCCCCGCGCTCGCTCGCCTGCGCGAGATCGGCTATGTACCGGCCCAGCGCGGCGTCCGTGACCGCCATGCCGCTGTTGTAGGCGAAGACCACGTCGTCCGGAGTGCGCCGGGCGGGTGCCCGGCCGAGCAGGACGTCGGGCAGTTGGGCGTCGACCGACGGCAGGCTGCCGTCCTCGCCGCGCAAGTCGTCGCAGGTGGCGTGCATCTGGGCGGTGTCGGTGGCGATCCGGTAGTCCGCGCCGTGGCACACGTCGGCATGCACGCCGTACCCGAGGAGTACGGCGACCGAGCCCGGCTTCATCCAGTCCCGCCGGACCTCCTCCGTGGCCGACAGGCCAGCGGCGCCGATCACGATGTCCGCCTCACCGGCGGCCTCCCGGAGATCCTTCACGATCTCGACCTCGCGTCCGTCGACGCTGTCCTGGACCGCGCGCAGACCCTCGGGGTAGGTGCCGAACACCTGCAGGCGCTCCAGCTTCGGCAGGGCCGCGACCAGCATCGGCAGGGCCGCCTGCCCCTGGACGCCGGTGCCGACGACCAGGGCGGTTCGAGCGTCGGGGCAGGCCGCGCGGGCGAACAGCGCGGTGGTGGCCGAGGACCGCAAGGGGCCGAGCTTCACCACGTCCATCAGTGCGATGGGCGCCCCGGTGGTGTCGTCGACGAGGAAGATGAACGAGTGGAACCGGTAACTGTCCCGGGTGCGGCGCGGGTCGAACTCGTAGACGGCCTTGAAGCAGACCGTGCCGCTGCCCGCGTCCCTGGCCACCATCGAGTAGCTCAGCGAGCGGTGGTCGGGATCGTCGATGATCGTCTTGACCGGGTTGTTCGAGCCGCCTTCGCGCAATGCGCGGTAGGCCTGCTCGACGACCTCGATCACCTGGCGGTGGTCAAGGTCGAGACCTTCTTGCTGGGACTGTGGCAAAAGCCACAACTGCCCTGGCGGGGCGTAGCTTTGTGACATGCGGGGCTTCTCCTTCATTCGAGGTCGCGTCGGATCGGTTCGAGGTCGCGTCAGATTCCGTCCAGGTGCCAGCGCGGCCGGGCCCCGCCGTCACCGAGCCGGAGGACGGCTTTCAGGGGCAGCGCGGCGTCATGGAACGGTGATTCGTTGGAGTCCATCTGGTAGCCCGCGGTGTTGAGGTAGACCAGGTGGTCGCCGCGCCGGACGGGCCGCGGGAAGCCGATCTTCCGCCAGGTCACCAGGTCGCTTTCCAGGCAGGTCGAGCCCGCGACGCAGGCCGGGAACATCTCGTCGGCGGTGGACTGGGCGGACATCAGCAGCGGGTCGGGGAGGTAGTCACTGTTGAACCACTGCTCGGAGAGGCTGAAACTGCTGCCGGCGACCGTGACGATCGCGTACCCCTCGGTGTCCCGCCGGTCGTCCACCTGCCGAACGCGGTACATGGTGAATCCGGCCTGGTCGAGCAGGGCCCGGCCGGGCTCTACGACGAACCGGATGCCGGTGCGTCGTGCCTTCGCCGACAACGTCTCGGCCCCGTCGACCGGGTGCGACATGATCGCGCGCACCGCCTGGGCGGCCGTCTGCCCGCCGTACGGATAGAAGTCCTTGAAGTTCTTGGCCGCGTGGTAGTGGGCCGGTTCGTTCTGCTCGATGAACTCGTCCCAGAGTCGCGGCTCGACATAGCGGACCGGCAACCCGCCGCCGATGTCCACCAGTTCGGCGGAGAGCGAGCCGCGCCGCCTGGCGTCGAGGCAGTGCTCGATCATCTCGTTCGCCGCCGTCGCGCGTGCCGCGGTGGAGTAGCCGTTCAGGTGGAAGGAGAAGCCGCGGAGGCTGATGTGATCGGCGAGTTCCGCGCACAGACCGACGGCGGCGTCACGCTCGGCGGCGGACAGCCCGAAGCGGCTTCCCGGTTGACCGGCCGTCCGGGACCTCAGCAGGACACTGGCCTGCCGTCGCGCGAGCCGCGCGGTCGCGGCGAGACGACGTAGCTCACTGATCGAGTCGACGGCGACCAGGCAGCCGTGCTGAACGGCCAGAGCGTGCAGGGTGTCGTCCTTCTCCGGGCCGGAGATGCCGATCCGGTGTCCGGGCACCCCGCCTGCCAGGGCCTTGACCAGTTCGGGGGTGCTGGCGGCGTCGATCCCGACACCGAGGGCAGCGGCCGACGTGACGTAGCAGTCGGCCTTGTTCGCCTTCTTGGCGAACAGGATGTCGGCGGTGGTGCCCGACTCGGCGAACGCCCGCCGGAGTTGGGTGACGTTCTCCTCGAAGATCTCGGGCAGCACGACGTGCAGCGGCGATCCCAGGCCGTCCAGAAGGTCGGCGAGCAGGGCGCGGTGATCCGTCAGGAGGGTGGAGACGGTGGGATGGCGGAGTGCGGTGAGCGCGAAGGGCCGCACTCCGGCCATCGGAGGCGCCGGCGCCTGCGGTGAGATAAACACACCAGATTCTTACACGATGATGACACTCATTTTCAATAAGTGGTAGCGACGGTGCCCTGCCCGCTCGGTGCGGACGGGCATCAATGCCACTAATCGGGCGCCCGGTCCGGCGAATCCTTCGAGTTGGGAGGCCAGCAGTTCGACTTAGCTGCTGTCGAGGGCGAGAAACTCCTAGTGAGTTTTGAACAGGAAGGTGTCCTGGGGGCGCCAGCGTCATGAGGCCGCGCAGGTCCTCCTGCGGGAAGTCGCGGACGCCGTGCCCGCCCACCGAGATCGACCCGGCGGTGACGTCCCACAACCCCAGCCAGGTTGGCGCAGGTCGACATGCCCGCTCCCGACTGTCCCACCAGCGCGACCGTCTCGCCGGGACGGATCTCGACTGCCCGGCCGTCACGGCATCAGCGCGACCAGCACCCGCTCCTCGAGGTCCTGCCACACGACGTCGACCTCGGCGAAGCCCGCCTCCCGGAGCGCGGCCTCGTGATAGTCGATGCCCGCGGAGGCCCACTTGCCCTTGGTGCCCTCCGGCCAGATCTGGCGTCGGGTGTCGACGGCCTCGCCCAAGGCGGGCACGGACTCCGCGCTCTTCCACCAGGTCCCCCAGTCCTCGGCGCCGCGGGCGAGCGCGGCGGACTGCCGGCGGGCGTTGACGGCGGCGCAGGCCCCCCTGATCCGCTTGTTCCGCGGCCCGGCCGGGAAGTAGTCGGCGTTGATCAGCACGCCACCGGGCTTGAGCAGAGTCGCGGCGGCGCGGTACACCGCGACCAGCTCCGGCGGGCCCAGCCAGTGCAGCGCGGTGCTGGACAGGACCGCGTCGAAGGTGCCTGGCCTGCCGTCCTCGTCGAGGGCGGTGACCCAGTCGGGGGTGCGCAGGTCGGTCCGGACCCAGCGAAGCCGGCCGCCGTGGTCCCCGCACGCACCCTGCCCGATCGTCAGGAGCACCGGGTCGACATCGACGGCGACGGCGCGTGCCCCGGGATACCGGCGCAGCAGCCGGTCGCTGATCGCGCCGGGGCCGCAGGCGAGGTCGAGCACGGCGGGGGCGGGTCCTGGGGCGAGTTCGCCGAGGAAGTCGAACATGACGTCGAAGCGGCGCTCGCGTTGTTCGATGTAGAGGTCCTGCTGCCGGTCCCAGCGGGTGAGCAGATCGGTCCAGGTGTCGGTGGGTTCGGCGGTATCGGTCATGGACTTCTCCAGGTTGCCGTGATGATCGGACGAGGGGCGGCCTGGGCCAGGCAGGTGACAGGCCACGTCGTGGCCGGTGTGGGCTGCGGGGCGGGGCTGCGGGGCGGCCAGCGAGATCAGGGGCGGTCTGGACTCGCAAGCCGCGACACGGTCCGGGCACCGGACGCGGAAGCTGCACCCGTCCCGGGCGGCCGGCGAGGGCAGCGGTCGGATCGCCGGCTCCTCGACGGGTCGCGGGCGATGCTGGGAGTTCAGCGCTGGTGCCGCGGCGAGCAGTTTTTTGGTGTACGGGTGCAGCGGTGCCACGGCGAACGTCGCGCTGCCGGCCTGTTCCACGACCCGGCCGCCGTACATGACCGCGATACGGTCGGCCAGCCGCTGCACGACGGCCAGGTCGTGGGCGATGAACAGGCACGCCAGCCCGAGCCGGTCCCGCAGTTCGGACAGCAGGTTGAGCACCCCGGCCTGGATGGAGACGTCGAGCGCCGTGACCGGCTCGTCGCAGATCAGCACGTCTGGTTCCAGAGCGAGGGCGCGCGCGATGGCGACGCGCTGACGTTGTCCACCGGACAGTTCCCCCGGGCGTCGGTCAGCGAGTTCCGGCCCCAGCCCGACGGTGTGCAGGAGGTGCTCGACACGGGCCTTCTGCTCGGCGCGGCTGCCAGTCTTGTGGATCCGCAGCGGTTCGCGGATCGCCTCGTGGACGCTCAGACGCGGGCTCAGCGAGAGCCCGGCGTCCTGAAAGACCATCTGACACCGGCGCCGCACGTCGCGCGCCGCCCGCCCCCGCGCCCGGTGCACGTCCGCCCCGGCGACCCGCACGGCACCGCGATCCGGTTCGAGCAGGCCGACCGCGGTCCGGGCCAGCGTCGACTTGCCGCAGCCGGACTCCCCCACCAGCGCGAGGATCTCGCCCCGCTCGACCCGCAGCGACACGTCGGTCAGCACCGGCCCGCCCCGTCCGCCCCGTCCGGGGTAGCCGACCGTCAATGCGTCGATCTCAAGCACGGGCGCCTCCGCGGGGCCGGGGTCGGACGGCCGCCTCGGCCGAGGGGTGGCGCGCACAGCGAGACCAATGGGTCTCACCCACCGGGTCCAGTGCGGGCACCTCGGCGGCGCAGCGGGGTTGGACGAGAGGGCAACGCGGCCCGAAGGAGCACCCGGCGACGTCGTCCGGTCCGGCGCCGGGCGCGCCGGGCAAGGTCACGAACGGAGTTCCGGGCGCGACGGCGAGGTCGGGCACGGCGGCGAGCAGGCCCTGGGTGTAGGGGTGGTCCGGCCGGGTGAGCACCCGGTGGGCCCGCCCGTGCTCGATGATCCGACCGGCGTAGGCGACGGCGACGGAGTCGGCGACCTCGGCGACGACCCCGAGGTCATGAGTCACCAGCAGGATGGCGGCCCCGGTCCGGTCGCGGTAGCGCCGCAGCAGGGCGAGGATGTCCGCCTGCACCGTGACGTCCAGGGCGGAGGTGGGTTCGTCGGCGATGAGCAGGCGCGGCTCGCCGGCCACCGCGATGGCGAGTTGGACCCGCTGGCGCATACCTCCGGAGAGTTGGTGCGGATAGCGCGGTGCGGCGTCGGGCAGCCCGACGGCGTCCAACAGAGAGGCGCGCCGGAGCCGGACCGCGGCCCGGTCCGTCGCGAAGCCGGACAGCCGGATGGCCTGATCGAGCGATGCGCCGACGGTACGCAGCGGGTTCAGGGCGGCCAGGCTGTCCTGGAAGACGACGCCGATCTCCCGCCCGTAGAGCTGCCGCAGGGCCGACTCCGGAGCCTCGATCAGGTCGAGCGTGCCGTCTGAGGTCCGCAGCAGAGCCGAGCCGCTCACCCGCGCCGATGGACCGAGCAGGCCCAGCGGCCCCAGCGCCGAGCTCGACTTGCCGCTCCCGCTCTCCCCCACCAGCGCCAGGATCTCCCCGGCCGCCAGGCGAAGGCATACGTCGGCCACGACCTGCCGATCGCCGTAGGAGACGTTCAGGGCCTGGACTTCGAAGACAGCGCGCTCCTGTGCGGACTCCGCACTCTCCTCTGCGGACTCCGCACGGTCCGCGGCGGGCCCGGCCGGGACGGGGGCCTTCACGGACGGGTCGGCCGGCTTCGGGCGCCGGCGCGGAACCCGCCGCCCGACGAAGAACGCCGACGGCCGTGCCCGGTCGCCGGTCGTGAGGTTCTCGCCCAGCAGGTTCGCCGCCAGCACGACCGCGGTGATGGCGATCCCGGGCGGATAGGCCAGCCACCACGCGGAGTCCAGGAAGGGCCGTGCCTCGACGAGCATCGCCCCCCATTCCGCGTCGGGTGGTGGGACGCCGAGCCCGAGGAAGCTCAACGACGCCACGGCCAGCACGATGATCCCGATGTCGGTGCTGGCGTAGACGAGGCAGGGGCCGATGGTGGCCGGGAGCAGGTGCCGCCCGACGATCCGGCGGCGGGGTGCACCGAGCACCCGCAGCGCGTCCAGGTGCACCCCGCTGCGGGCGCTGCGGACCTGGGCGCGAGCGATCCGCGCGTAAGGTGCCCACCCGGTGAGGGCGAGGGCCAGCACGATGTTCTCCGTGCCCGGCCCTCGGACACCGATGACGGCCAACGCGACCAGCAGACCGGGGGCGGCCATCGCGACGTCGGCCAGCCCGACCAGCATCCGGTCGAAGGCGCGGCCCACGTATCCGGCGGTGACACCGAGGATCACGCCGAGGGCGATCGAGAGCAGCAGCACGGCAGCCGTGACCGTCAGGGAGATCCGGGCCGCCTGGAGAAGCCGCGACAGTTGGTCGCGACCGAGCTGGTCGGTGCCGAGCAGGTGTTGTCCCCCGGGGGCCTGCAGTGTGGCGGCCAGGTCGTTGGCGGTGGGGTCGTACGGCATCAGCCAGGGGGCGCTCAGGCCGAGCAGGATGAATCCGACCAGGGGCAGGGCCGCGACCGTCGTTCGCTGGCGGCGACGGGACTGGGCCGTGCCGGCCCCACGCTGACGTCTGATCACCGCACGCTCCGGACTCGTGGGTCGACAAGGCCGTGCAGCGCGTCGGCGGCCGCGTTGGCGGCCACGATGGCGAACCCGAAGTAGGCGACGCCGCCTTGCAGGGCCGGCAGGTCCCGCGCTGCGACGGCCTGGGCGAAGTAGTCTCCGACCCCCGGCCAGCCGAAGATCTGCTCGACGATGACGGTGCCGACGAGCAGCCCGGCAACGGTGAACCCGGCCACGGTCAGTACCGGCCCGGCCGCGTTCGGCAGCGCCTCACGCAGCAGGATGCGGCGCGGCGAGGCACCCCGGGCCACGGCGGCCTGGATGTGGGGTGCGGCCAGTGCGTCGGCCACAGTGACCGCGACGACCCGGCTGAGTACCCCTGCCAACGGAAGAGCGAGGACGACCATGGGCAGAAGCCACGTGCTCGGTCCGGCCATGCCGCCGGTGGGTACCAGGCCGAGCGTCAACGCGAGGTAGAGCACCAGCAGATAGCCGAGCCAGAAGGGTGGGACCGCGGAGGCGGTAAGACCGACCGTACGCAGCGCCCCCCGTACGAACCGCCCGCGGGCGCGCACCGACGCGAGGCCGATGGCCAGACCGAGTGCCACACCGAGACCACCGCCGAGCAAGGCCAGCCCGAGGGTGACCGGCACGCGGCCGGCCAGCTCGGCGGTCACCGGCTGCCCGGTCCGGTACGACTGACCGAGATCTCCGGTGAGCGCGTTGCCGAGGAACCGGAGGTACTGCTCGGCCACCGGGCCGTCCAGGCCGAGCTCGGCGCGTACCGCCTCGATGTCCGCGGCGGTGGCGGCAGGCCCGATCCGGTCCACGGCCACGGCCCGGGCCGGGTCGCCTGGGGCGAGTTGGGCCAGGGCGAACGTCATCACCGACAGGGCGAGCAGGACCACGACGAGACCTGCCGCGCGGCGCAGCAGGAACCCCGCCACCGTGGCGCCGGTCCGGGGCGCACGTACCGCACGCCACGGACCGGTCGATGCGGACGTGCTCACCTCAGGCCGACGCCGTTGAGCTCGAGGTCGTACTCGGTGGTCGGGATGGCGAACCCGGTCACGCTGTCACGCACGGCCCACAAGCGCGTGCGGTAGGCGATCGGCACATAGCCGGCGTCGGCGTACAGCGCGTCGTAGAGCGCCTGGTATCTGGCCTTGCGGTCCTTCGGGTCGCGGGCGAACAGCGCGGCGTCGACCAGCCGGTCGTAGGCGCCGGTCGCGAACACCGGGGACTCGGCGCCCTCGGCGAGGAAAGCGACCGCCGTGCTCGACGGGTCGTACGGGGCACCGTAGGTCTCGAAGAACGCGATGTCCCACTTGCCGGCCGCTTTGTCCTCGTAGTAGGCGGTGTCGTCGACGAAGACGATGTCGGTGGCGATCCCGACCTCTTTAAGTGCCCCGGCCACCGCTTCGGCGCTGCCGCGGGCGTCCTGCATGCCGTTGGCGTTGGCGGACACCAGGAACCGCAGACGCAGCGGCTTGCCGTCCTTGCTGCGGGTGTCGCCGGAGCGGGTGTAGCCGGCGGCGTCGAGCGCCTTCTCGGCGGCGGCCTTGTCGAAGGTGAAGGTCTGGTCGGCGCCGGAGTCGGGGACGGCGGGCGGGAAGAAGCGCGACGCCGGCTCGCCGTAGCCGAGGTAGAGCGCCTTGATGAGGGCCTTGCGGTCGAGCGCCTTGGCCACCGCCTCACGGACGGCCTTGTCCCCGGCCGGGCCCTTCGGGTTGAACCCGAGCATGACCGTGACATCGGGCTCGCCGGTGATAAGCCGTGCTCCACCACCGCCCTTGCTCAACGACTTCGCCTCGACCGGGGTGATCGGGGCCAGATAGGAGCCGCCGATGACATCCAGCTCACCGTTGCGCAACGCGGCCACGCGCGACTGGGAGTCCGGTATGACCTTGAACTCCAGGCGGTCCAACAGCGGTTTCCGCCCCCAGTACGCGTCGTTCCGTTCCAGGACGGCACCCGTTGCGGAGTTGGAGACGAACTTCCACGGCCCGGTGCCCACCGGTGCGGAGAACTTCCCGCCGGCGCCGGCCGAGGCAGGGCTGAGGAAACGCACCGGCCGGGCGATCGACAGTTCCTGCAACAGGGGGTCGTACGGCTCGGAGAGCTTCAGCTTGACCGTGTCCGGGTCGACCACCTCGACACCGGTGATCACCTTGGAGGCACGGAAGAAGGCGAAGTCCTTCTTGCCGACCCAGCGGTCGAAGTTCCACTTGACCGCCTTGGCGTCGAACGCGGTCCCGTCGTGGAAGGTCACGCCGTCGCGCAGGTCGAACTCGACCGACTTGCCGTCCGGAGCCACGGTCCAGGACTCGGCCAGCTCCGGTTGCAGCTTCCCGTTGGGGCCATAGCCGACGAGCGCGTCGAAAACGCCGTCGAGGACGAGGAAGTTGGCGCTGAACGTATGCGGGTCCAGTGCCCCGGACTCGGAGGCCAGGCCGATACGAAGGGTCCCTCCTGCCTTCGGCGTACCGGCGTTCGGCTCGCCGGACTGGCAGGCGGTGAGGGTGAGCATGGCGGCGGCGAGACCGGCCGTCAGCGACCGGAACCGACCGGTCCGGGGGTGGCGGCGGGGAGGGCTCACGCGGAAACTCCAATCGTGCGGGCGGCGGCGGGCGTGCTCCCGGCGAGGCGTCGCGCATTCCTCACGGCGCCCGCCGCGCGGTGATGAGGAACTGCATCCGGGGGTCCACCTGGTGGCCCACCGCAGGATCGCGGGAAAGCTCCAACTCCGCGGCCTGGATCTCCGGCAGGTCACGGATCCGCACGTCGACGAAGCCCGCGTCGCGGACCGCCGCGGCGAAGTCCTGCGGATCCGCGGACTCCGCGAGCGTCAGCGCCTGCACCACATGGGGCTGGTAGGCGGAGCGGAACACGGCCCTGTCCGGCGTGTCCCGGGAGGTGTCGATCCCGTTCGCGAACCACAGCCCGTCGACGACGGCGAGATGCCCACCGGGCCGCAGCAGCTCGCGCCAGTTCCGCAGCGCCTGCACCGGTTCGCGCAGCGTCCACAGCAGGTACCGCGCGGTGACGGCATCGAAGGAGGCGGCGGGCAACGGCGGGCGCACGGCGTCCCCGACCCGGAAGACCGGCGGGTCGTCCAACTCCGCGGCCTTGGCGCGGGCGAGGTCCAGCATCCCCTCGGCGAGATCGACCCCGGTGACCCGGTGCCCCAACTGCCACAGGTGGACCGCGACCTGGCCGGTGCCGGTGCCGACGTCGAGCACGTCGGCCGGTGCCTGGGGCAGCGCCGAGGCCCAGACCTGCTGCCAGCGCTGTGTGGCCTCACCCATGTGCAGCCGGCTCGTCGGGTGCGCGTCGTAGTCGGGGCCGTGGCCGCTCCAGTACGACGTGATGGGTTCCTGCACGTCGGAATCGGTCATTCCGGCTGCTCCAGTTCCTCTTCCTCGGCGAGCTGCTCCAGGCCACCGACGGCCGGCAGCGCGTGCCTGATGTGGGCGACGTCCAGCGGGAGGGTCCTGTCCCGCGCGCCGGGCCGGTACGCCGGCGACGTCCTGCACAACGGAGTTCGCGCGGGAGGGCCGGTGCCGGCAGTCACGCTGACTCCTCGTCGAGCTGAGCGGCGAGCAGGCTGACGTAGCGGCCGTCGGCGGCGACCAGCTCGGCGTGGGTGCCGGTCTCGGCGACCCGGCCCCGGTCCAGGACGACGATCCGGTCAGCGGTGCGGATGGTGGACAGCCGATGCGCGATGACCAGCGTGGTACGCCCCTTCATGGCACTGTTCATCGCCGCGGTGACGGCCTGTTCGCTGGCGGCGTCGAGGTTGGACACCGCCTCGTCCATGACGAGGATCGGCGCGTCCTTGAGCAGCGCGCGGGCGATCGCGATGCGCTGCCGCTGCCCGCCGGACATCCTGGCGCCGAGCTCTCCGGCCACCGTGTCGTAGTCGTGGGGCAGCTCGGCGATGAACTGGTGCGCCTGGGCGGCCCGGGCAGCCGCCTCGACCTCCGCGTCGGTGGCGTCCGCGCGGCCGAGCCGGATGTTCTCCCGCAGGGACGTGTTGAACAGAAACGTGTCCTGCGGCACCAGTGTCATCAGCCGGCGCAGGTCCTCGGCCGGGAAGTCGCGCACGTCGTGCCCGCCGACCGTGATGGATCCGGCGGCCGCGTCCCAGAACCGCAGCAGCAGGTTGGCGCAGGTGGACTTGCCGGCCCCGGAGTGCCCGACCAGTGCCACGGTCTCTCCGGGGCGGATCTCGAAGGAGACGTCCTCGACGGCGGGCCGCAGGTCGTCGCGGTAGGCGAAGCCGACTCCGTCGAAGCGCACGACCGGCGTGATCGGGCCGGCGGGCGCGGAGTCGACCAGGTCGGTCACCGGGGGAGGCTGCTCGATCAACGTGACGATGCGTTCCGCGGCGGCGGCCACCACCGACAGCTCCCGGGCGACCTCGGTCACCTTGAGCACGGGCATCATCGACATCGCGGCCAGCACGACGGCGACGGGGAAGGCGGTGGCGGCCAGTTCGCCCTCGGCCACCAGGCGGGCGCCGAGCACCAGTACCACGAGGATGCCGACGAGGGCGATGGTGTCCGTCGCGGAGTATTCGATTCCGGAGCGCCGACCGTGCCGCGCCTTCGCCGCCACGAGCCGCGAGCCCTCCCGGCGCAACAGCTCCAGCCGCTGCTCCCGGCCACCGAAGTTGACCAGCTCGCGCAGGCCCTGGAAGGTGTCGGCGCTGTCGGCGCCGATCCGGCCGAGTGACTCGCGCAGGTCCCGGCCGTGCGCCTCGGCCCGGCGGCGCAGCCAGGCCGGCACCGAGGCGAGCACCAGCAGCACCGGCAGCAACGCCACCGCCAGTGACCAGTGGAAGCTGCCCAGTGCCACCGTGGTCGCCACCGGGATCGTGGTGGCGACCGCGAGCGGGCTCAGCGTGTGCGCGAAGAAGAGCTCGATCTGCTCGACGTCGGCGATCGCCGCCGATCCCAGGTCACCTGACCGGCGTTCGAGCATGTACCCGGGGGAAAGCCGCTCGAAGGCCGCGTACACCTTGCCGCGGGTGTCGGCCAGGGCACGGAAGGCGGCGACGTGGGCGAACACGCTGTCGGCCACGTTGAAGAAGGCGAGCGGCACGATGAGCACCGCCAACAGCACGATCCACCCGGTGAGTTCCCCGGCCGGGGTACCGGTCGCCGCGAGCGCGACCACGTACGCGCCGATCCCGGCCGAAGCGAGCGCGAGCAACTGGTGCACAGCGCCCGCGAGATAGGCGACGGCGATCAGCCTCCGGTGCTCCCCGAGCAGCGGCATGAGCACCCGCAGCCGGGCACTCAACGACCGCGGCCTCGGCCGCGCGCGATCCTCACCGCCGGTGTCGTGCAGGTGGTCGTGGTCGTGGGTGACAGCGGTCATCGCGTCGCTCCCGTCTGCGTGGCGACGAGCTCGGCGTACGCACCGGCTGAGCCGAGCAGGTCGGCGTGGCTGCCCGCCTCGACCACGAGGCCGCTGTCCATCACCACGATCCGGTCGGCGTCGCGGACCGTGGACAGCCGGTGCGCGATGACGACGCTCGTCCGGCCACGCATCAGCTCGGTCAGTGCCTGGGTGATCTCAGCCTCGTTCGCGGCGTCCACGCTGGACGTCGGCTCGTCGAGAACCAGGACCGGCGCGTCCTTGAGCAGGGCACGTGCGATCGCCAGCCGTTGCCGTTCGCCGCCGGACAGCTTCAGCCCGCGTTCACCGATCACGGTGTCGTAGCCCTGCGGCAGCGCGTGGATGAATTTGTCGGCACGAGCTGCCGCCGTCACCCGGTCCAGCTCCTCCGACCGCGCGTCCGGCTTGGCCAGCAGCAGGTTGTCCCGGACGGTGCCGTGGAAGAGATACGTGTCCTGGGACACGACGCCGACGAGTGCGCGCAGCTGTGCCAGCGGCAGTTCGCGGATGTCCCGCCCGCCGAGCCGAATCACACCGTCGTCGGGGTCGAAGTAGCGCATCAGCAGCGCGATCAGCGTGCTCTTGCCCGCGCCGGAACGGCCGACGACCGCCAGTCGCTCACCCGGCGCCACCGTCAGGCTGAAGTCCCCCAGGGCCGGCGCATGTCGCGTCGGATAGGTGAAGGAGACGTCCGAGAACGTCAGACCCGGCGGGTCCTCGGTGAGCGCGGGGGCCGCCGTGGCCGGCTCGGTCACGTCCGGGTCGAGCCGCAGCAGCTCCGCGACGCCGACGCTCGCCGGGATCGCGGAGTACGCGGCGTGGTAGGCGGCCTCCAGGTCGTGCATCGGCCGGAACGTCTCCCGGGTGAGCATGAGAATGACGAAGAGCCCGGCAACGCTGATCGAACCCCGGGCCGCGTGCCAGGCGCCGAGCGCGACCGCCGCGGTGGTCCCGATCGGCACCAGCAGCTGCGCGACGCTGGAGGAGGCGGCCCAGGACCACATGAGCCGGATCGAGTCCACGCAGAAAGCCTCGGCCCGGTCGGCCAATTCCCGTCCACGGCGCCCGCTGGCGTTGAACGCCTTGAGCGTCGCCATGCCTTGAACGGCGTCGAGGTTCTCGGCGTACAGGCCACGGTAGGACCGCATCCAGCGATCACCGCGATCCTTGATCCACCGCGCGCCGAGCAGCTGGGACAGCGGCGCCAGGAGGGCGCACACCAGCACGATGACACCGACCAGCGGGTCGATCACCATGATGCATGCCGATGCCGCGCCGGCTCCGAGCATGGACGCGTACACCGACGGCACGAAACGACCGATCAGGGGATCGAGCAGTTCCACCGAGTCGACGACGGTGGACTGCAGTTCTCCGGTGCGCAGTTGCTGAGCCTGACCCGGTCCGATCTCGATCAGCTTCGCCGTGAGCCGCTGCCGCACCGTCTCCTTCACCCGGCCGGAGACGCGGGGCGCCCAGCTGTCGCGGAGCACGATCACGGCGATCCGGGCGAGCTGCAGCGCCACGATCCCGACCACCGGGCCCGACAGTTCGCCCACCGAGGCGCCGCCGAGCACGTCCGCCAACAGCCCCGCGATCAACACGCCTTGACCGATGTAGGTGGCGGTGACGAGCAGAAGCAGGACGACCAGCCCGGCGACCTCGATCCGGGCGCGCTGCGAGAAGGACAGGAAGAGGCCAACCGCCGATCGCACGAAACATCCTCTCCGCCCGGGCGGGCTGGCTTCGTGGGACGCTCGGCCCCGGACGGAGGCTTATTGCAACCTCTTGGCAAGAACTAACCCATCGCCATGGCGCCGTCAAGCCTTCGAAGACATCAAGTTAAATGGTTGTCATTTTTGATTCTGCTCTACCGCCGCGACGAGCAGATGATGACGATCCTGCTGCCCAACCCCTTCCTCACCGACCGCCAGGAGGCCCTCGGCGCCCCCGACTTCAGCCGGTTCGCCGCGCGAGACGCGTTGCGGGCCGCCTGCTCTCCCCGCCTGCCGGCCCGCTCGACCGCACGGGCAAGGGCTTCCAGCACTGCGGTTGACCGCCGCCCGCGACTCGGCTACCCGAGCGGACAACCGGCCTCAACTCCATGCCGGACCAGCGACGGTCTCTGTCCGATCAGTCTCCTGATGACCGCGTTCAACGCAGTGTGGTCAGCACCAAGTCAGCACGGGAGCGCCGAAGGCAGGTGATGACGTGGGCTTTTGGTCAGCACGAAACCAGCACGGGCGTCAGCACTCCCCCGTCAAATGAGCCCGAAATGCGCAACACAGACAGGGTCTGTTCCGCCACCAACCAAGCTCACGGGATGGCCTTCCTAGCACTGGCATAGGGGCAACACGCACACCCCACCCCCGAACTATGTAGTCCCACCACATGTGCCCCTGACCAGCAGATTCCTACCGTGTGCGAACACACACCCGTCCCCACCGCACACGAGGAAGTGGCGCACATGGCCTCCGCTACAACCGCTCCCCCACCACCCGGGAATCTCAAGCGCATCGTCGCCGCAAGCCTCATCGGCACCACCATCGAGTGGTACGACTTCTTCCTCTACGGATCGGCCGCCGCCCTCGTCTTCAACAAGCTCTTCTTTCCCGGCTCCGACCCGCTCGTCGGCACCCTGCTGTCGTTCCTGACTTACGCCGTCGGGTTCGCCGCACGGCCGTTGGGCGCGCTGGTCTTCGGGCACTACGGTGACCGGCTCGGCCGTAAGAAGCTGTTGGTGCTGAGTCTGCTGCTGATGGGTGGGGCGACCTTCGCGATCGGGCTGCTGCCGACGCACGCGACCATCGGCTCCGCCGCGCCGGTACTGCTGACCGTGCTGCGGCTGGTGCAGGGCTTCGCGCTCGGTGGTGAGTGGGGCGGAGCCGTGTTGCTGGTGTCGGAGCACGGGGACGAGCGGCGGCGTGGCTTCTGGGCCTCGTGGCCGCAGACCGGGGCGCCGGCGGGGCAGTTGCTGGCGACCGGTGTGCTGTCCCTGCTGACGGCCCTGCTGTCGGAGAGCGCCTTCGTCAGTTGGGGCTGGCGGATCCCGTTCCTGCTCTCCGGTGTGCTGGTGATCGTCGGTTTGTGGATTCGTCTGTCTGTCGATGAATCGCCTGTGTTCAAGCAGGCGTTGGCACAAGCCGAAGCGCGGAAGGTGGCGCGCGCCGGATCTGCCGACACCACCGCCGCCGAGAAGCTGCCGCTCGTGTCCGTGCTGCGGCACCACTGGCGTGATGTGCTGGTGGCGATGGGCGCTCGTATGGCGGAGAACATCAGCTATTACGTGATCACGGCGTTCATCCTCGTCTACGCCACGACCTCGGCCGGCGTCTCCAAGCAGACGGCGCTCAACGCGGTCCTCATCGCCTCCGCCGTTCACTTCGCGGTCATACCCGGCTGGGGCGCGCTGTCGGACCGGATCGGTCGCCGTCCCGTCTACCTGATCGGTGCGGTGGGCGTCGGGCTGTGGATGTTCCCGTTCTTCCGGCTCATCGACACCGGTGGCTTCGGGAACCTGATCCTCGCGGTGACCGTGGGCCTGGTACTCCACGGCGCCATGTACGCACCCCAAGCCGCCTTCTTCTCGGAGATGTTCGCGACCCGGATGCGTTACTCCGGTGCCTCGATCGGTGCCCAGTTCGCGTCCGTCGCGGCGGGTGCGCCCGCACCGCTGATCGCCACCGCGCTGCTGAACGACTACGGCAGCTCCACCCCGATCGCCCTCTACGTCATCGCCGCGGCCGTCCTCACGGTGATCGCGGTCGGCGCCGCCAAGGAGACCCGCCACCGGGACCTGGCCGACGTAGACCCCTCGGAGGGGGCAGAGCCTCCGGCGGCCCGGGCGGCCGACGCACACTCCGTCTGACCCACCCGCGGCCCGCGCGGCCGAATGGAGGGAACCGACCCCCGTACGCCGCGGCGTGCGGGGGTCAGCGTTGTGACGGCGCCGACAACCGGTGCAGCCGCAGGGCCAGTTGGATCTCCAGGACTCGCGCCGGGGTCTGCCAGTCGGCACCGAGGAGGCGGCCGACGCGCTCCAGGCGCTGCGCGACCGTGTTCACATGGACGTGCAGTTCGTCCTTGGTGCGGGCGGGGCTCATCCCGCAGGCGAAGTACGCGTCGAGGGTCTGCAACAGATCGGTTCCGCGCCGTTCGTCGTAGGCGACGACCCGGCCGATCGTGCGGTCGACGAAGCCCGCGATGTCGCGGTCTCCGCCCAGCAGCAGTCCCAGGAACCCGAAGTCCTCCGCGGCGGCGCCGTCCCCGGAACGGCCGAGCAGACCCATCGCGTCGAGGCAGCGCCGGCTCTCCTCGTAGGCGGCTGCCACGGCGTCCGGTCGGGCGGCCAGGTTCTTGACCGGCCCGGAGGCGCCGACGGTGACCGCCTCGTGGACGGCCGTGCCGAGGTGGCGGGCTGCGCGGCGGGCAACCGCGGTGGCCGTGTCCCCCGTCTCCAGGGGCAGAAGCAGCACCGTGCCGCCGTCGCGGGCGACGGCCAGGCCGTGCCGGGTCGCGGCCAGGTGGGACGCGGCGGACCACAGTCGCCTGCGGGCGGCGGCCTCCTGTTCGGCGTCGTCCGCCACGGTGTCGAGGCGGGCGGCGAGGACGACGTGGGTCGCGTCGAGGTCGGCATGGAGCCGCGCCGCTCGTTCACGCAGCAGCCGCGGGTCGCGGTCGCGTGCGTCGAGCAGGTCGTCCAACAGCTCGCCCCGGACGCGCTGTTCGGCCTCGGCCGCGGAACGGCGGGCGAGGAGCAGCAGCGAGGTGACCGTAGCGGCTCGTTCCAGTGTGCGCTGGTCGACGGGGTCGAGGCCGGGGTGGCCTCGCAGGACCAGGGCGCCGAGGAGTTCACCGCCCGCGACTACGGCGGCGATCCAGTCGTCGGCGTACCGAACGGCGTGACCCTCGGCACGGGATGCCTCCAGGGCTTCGGCCGGTGCGGTGGCGGCCTCGACGAACTCCACGACTCCGTCCAGGACTTGGGAGACGGCGGCGGCCACGTCGTGCACCCCACCGCCGTGCAGTACGAGTTGGGCGAGCCGGTCGTGCACGTCGGAGGCGCGTTCGATGACTCCGCTGCGGTCCTGGATGATCTCGTTGGCGCGCTCCAGCTCGGCGAGGGCCGAGCGGGTCTCGGTGAGCAGGTTGGCGGTGTCGATGGCGGCCGCGGCGAGGGCGGCGAAGGAGCCGAGCAGGGCGACCTCCTCGCGCTCGAAGACCCGGGCGCGCCGGTCGGCGGCGAAGAGGACTCCGATGACGTGGTGCCCCAGCATCAACGGCACGCCGAGGATGGCGACCAGCCCCTCGTCGCGCACACCGGCGTCGATGGACAGCGTGTGCTGGAAGCGGTCGTCCTTGAAGTAGTCGTCGGTGACGTAGGGGCGGGCGGTCTGGGCGACGAGTCCGCCGAGCCCCTCCCCCATGCCGAGCCGTAGTTGCTGGAAGCGGGCGGCGACCGAGCCCTCGGTGACCCTCATATAGGTGTCGCCCCTGGCCGGGTCGTTGAGGCTGAGATAGGCGACGTCGGTGCCGAGCAGCGATCGGGCGCGCTGCACGATCGCCTGGAGTACGGCGTCCAGGTCCCGCAGGCCCGCCAGGTCGTGGGCGGTCTCGAAGAGGGCCGACAGCTCGGCTTCGCGCCTGCGACGCCCCTCCAACTCGGAGCGCACGCGCAGCGCGAGCAGCTTGGCCTGTTCGAGGGCTACGATCCACTCGGTGGATCTGCCCTCGGCACGGGCGAGCAGCACCGGCTGCTCGTAGGCTTCGGCGGACGCACCCCTGGCCAGCAGCTCCAGGAACGGCGTCTCGGCGCTGCTCAGGGACGCTTCGGCAGCGGCCGGGAAGCGCTCTGCGGGTTGCACGTGATCGCGAGACATGCCGACAGGATTGCTCATCGCACCGCCAGCCCGTCAGCCCTGTGGATAACTGCGAAATTCCGCCAGCCCCGGCCGGTCAGTGCGCGGTCCAGCCACCGTCGAGCACCAGCGAGGTGCCGGTCACGAAGGACGCCTGTGGGCCGCACAGGTACGCCACGGCCTCGGCGACCTCCTCGGGTTCGATGAGCCGCTTGACCGCGCTGTCCTGCAACAGAACCTCGGACAGGACCCGCTCCTCGGGGATGCCGTGCGCTCGCGCCTGGTCGGTGAGCTGCTTCTCGACCAGTGTGGTGCGCACGTAGGCGGGGTTCACACAGTTCGAGGTGACGCCATGTGGTGCGCCCTCGAGAGCGGCGGTCTTGGAGAGTCCCTCCAGACCATGTTTGGCGGCCACATAGGCCGACTTGAAGGCTGAGGCGCGCAGCCCATGTACGGAGGACACATTGACGATCCGCCCCCACCCCTGCCCATACATATGGGGCAGGGCACCACGGATGAGCCGGAACGGCGCCTCCAGCATCACCGTGAGAACCGTGTGGAAGACGTCGGGCGGAAACTCCTCGATGGGGCGCACCAGTTGCAGCCCGGCGTTGTTGACGAGGACGTCGGTGCCGGCGGCGGCGAGTTCCGCGGCGTCCAGGTCGGTGAGGTCGAGGACATGTGGTTCGACGCCACCCGCCAGGCCCCGGGCCCGATCGCCGAGCCTCTCCAGGCCCTCCGCGTCCAGGTCGACCGCTCTTACCTTGGCCCCGGCGGCCGCGAGCCGCAGCGCGCAGGCAGCGCCGATGCCACCGGCGGCGCCGGTGACCAGGGCGGTGCGACCGCCCAGGTCGAGCGGGGAAGGCGAGGAGGAACCTGGAACAGGCTGGGCGGTGAGCGGGGTCATGGCTCGACCCTAGGCAGCGCCCCCGCCGGGCCACATATGGTCAAAACCCATACTTCAGTCCGAGGTCATGGGCTCGAACCACGTGGGTTCATCGGACAGGGCCTGCTTGATCCGGAAGATCTGGCGCTCGCTCATGGTGGGCAGCGCGTCCACCGCGAACCAGCCCACCTCCACGGACTCGTCGTCGTTCACACGCGCCTCGCCACCGACGGCCCGGCAGCGGAACGTGATGTCCATGAACTGGCAGTGGTCGCCGTTGGGGAACGTGATCTCATCGCCGGACTTGACGAGGACGACCCGCTCGGCGACGCACTCGACACCCGTCTCCTCGTACACCTCGCGAACAGCACAGACCGCGGGCTGCTCACCGGGGTCGGGGATGCCGCTGATCACCGTCCACTGGAGGTTGTCCGAGCGCTGCCCCAGCAGAACCCTTCCCTCGTCGTCGAAGACGACGGCGCTGACCCCGGGAAGCCACAGCAGCTGGTGACCGGCAGAGGCCCTGATCGTACGAATGAAGTCGGGAGTAGCCATGTCACCGACCCTAACGGCCGGGCGGCGGCGCCCCCGGCGAGTTCCAGGAGCGTGCTGCGGGCGTACGGCTACATGTCACCGGCGCGTCGCGCGCGCAGGCCCGCGCCGATCGCCCAGCCGAGACCGCCTGCGGCAACCAGCACCAGCGCGATCTCCGGCAGGATGCCAAGGCGCGTGGCGGGCGTCTCGGAGGAACGCAGTGGGACCTTCTGAACGAGCGAGTCGGCGACGAACATGCCCGTCCGCTGGGTGATCCTGCCGTCCGGCATGATGATCGCGCTGACGCCGCTGGTCACCGGCACGGTGACGGTCCGGCTGTGCTCGACGGCGCGGACGCGGGACATGGCGAGCTGCTGGTAGGTCATCTCGCTGCGGTCGAAGGTGGC
Organism: Streptomyces sp. NPDC098781; assembly: GCF_044759995.1. Classification (NCBI taxonomy): domain Bacteria; kingdom Bacillati; phylum Actinomycetota; class Actinomycetes; order Kitasatosporales; family Streptomycetaceae; genus Streptomyces; species Streptomyces sp. NPDC098781. Next base: position 582,260 of record NZ_JBIWAK010000001.1, on the reverse strand, counting down.
GTTGTTGCTCGGTACGGAGATCATCTGCGCGCCGTCGGTGACCTCGGAGCGCACCGCCCAGTCGAAGGCCGCCTCGTAGCAGGTGACGAGGCCGACCTTGGCGTCGTCCATGGTGAACACGCCCGGCTCGCTGCCCCGGCTGAAGTCCTTGCGGACCATCGAGGTCCAGTTCTCGTTGATCGCCCCGACCAGCGAGCGCAGCGGCAGGTACTCGCCGAACGGCTGGATCTGCCGCTTGTCGTAGGTGTCGACGGGACCCTTGTCCGGGTCCCACAGGATCTGCTCGTTGAGCAGCTTGCCGTCACGCTCCACAACGCCACCCACCGATATGGGCGCACCGATCGCCTTGGCCGCCGTGTCGATCACGACGCGGGCGTCGGCGTTGGCGAAGGGATCGATGTCGGAGGAGTTCTCGGGCCACAGCACGAAGTCGGGCTGCTCGACCTTGCCCGCCTTGATCTCGGCGGCCAGACGCTCGGTCTCACGGGCGTGGTAGTCCAAGACGGCCCGCCGCTGGGCGTTGAAGTCCAGCCCCGCCCGCGGCACGTTGCCCTGGATGACCGCGACGGTCGCCGTGCCGTCCTCGGCCTTGTCGCTGACCAGCGGCCGGGCGGCCACCGCGCCGACCACGGGCACGGCCACGCTGAGCAGGGCGACGGCCGCGGCGGACCGCTGCACGGCCCGGGTGCGCCGACGCTCCAGGACGAGACGGACGACCTCATACAGCCCGAAGCCGCACAGGACCACCGCGAAGCCGAGTACGGGAGTGCCGCCCACCGCGGCGAGCGGCAGGAAGACGCCGTCCGCCTGTCCGAACGCGATCTTGCCCCAGGGGAAGCCGCTGAACGGCGCACGCGCGCGTGCCGCCTCACCGGCGATCCACAGCGCCGCCGCCCATACCGGCCAACCCGGCAGTCTCGACACCACTGCGACTCCCGCGCCGACCAGCGCGACGAAGACCGCCTCGATCGCGGCGAGCGCGAGCCAGGGGCCGGGACCCACCTCCACGCCGGTCCACACCAGCAGCGGCAGCAGAAAGCCCAAGCCGAAGAGATAGCCGAGGCCGAGGCCCGCCTTCCAGCTGCGTCCGCGCAGCACCCAGCCGAAGACGGCGAAGGCGGGCAGGGACAGCCACCACAGGGTGCGCGGCGGGAAGCTGACGTAGAGCAGCACTCCGGAGAGCGCCGCGGCTAGGGCCGGAACCAGCCGCACGAGCCGTGCCGCGCGCGATGTGGGCACGGTCTGCGGCTCCAGCTGGTCCGACTCGTCCACGGAGGTTGCGGTGACGGTCACTCCGGGAGTGTACGGCGGTTGACCTTGACACCGACAGCGCGGTCCGTGGGCAGAGAGGTTTAGTACAGAGGGACCCGCCACATGATGTGGCGGGTGGTCACACCCCCTGGGGGAATGACCGGGCGCCCATCCCGCCGGCCGCCTTCTGCCGATCATCTGTGCCCAGTCTTCGAAGGCCGTCGTCCCGTCCCCTCGGCCACCCCTCGCCTCTGAGGTGACGTATCGATCCTGCACGAGACGTCCACAATCCGACCATAAGCCGTTACGGTATGCCGGAGCCTCAGTCGTGGCAGCCGGTCAGGTCCGGACGGCCGGGGCCCGTCACAGGTCGGGGGACCGGGTTCGGGGGGCGGGGTGGGTGTCGCGGGGATGACGTCTGCGGCTGGTCCAGGCGAGGACAGCGACAGACGAAACGTTTCTGATGCGGCCGGCGTAGTGGTGCTGGGGGCATGCGCCGCCTGGTCGCTGATCTCTGCTGCCGTGCACGACGGCCGCCCTGAGGGTGTGCTGCTCGCGATCCTCGCCGTGGCCGCCGGCTATGCCGCCGGGCGGATCAGCGGAGCGCTGCTGCCGGTCGCCGCGCCCTGCGCCGGAGCCCTGGCCGGAGTGACCCTGACGATGGCCGTCCCCCACATGTCCCCCGGCCCCCAGATCGTCGCGCCGCTGGGCCACGCCGGGGCCACCGCCGCGGTACTGACCCTCTCAGCCGGCGCCGCCTGCTGCGCCGCCTGGGCTGCGTCGACACCTGTCGTCCGCCTCGGCCTGCGTCTGCTGGCCGCCGGGATCGTGGTGATCGCAGCGGTCCTGGGTTCTACCAGCGGCTTCGTCACCTGCTCCGCCGTCCTGCTGTGCTCCCTCGCCGCCGGCCACCTCCGCCATCGGGGGGTGGGCATCGCCGGACTCGCCGTGGCCGCGGCCTCGGTCACCGGCCTGACGTGGGCGGTCGCCGGCAACGTGGTGCCCGGCGGACTGCTCGCCTGGCTGGAGGGCCAGCTCACGCGACACCGGATCCAGTTGTGGCACGACGCGCTGCACCTGGCACGCACAGAACCGGCCCTCGGCGTGGGCCCGGGGCGCTTCGGCGAACTGAGTACGACGGCGACCGGAACGCTGTTGTCCGACGGCAAGCCCCATTCGGCACCCTTGCAGCAGGCGGCGGAACAGGGGGTCGTCGGCGTGCTGCTGCTGGCGGCGGCCTTCTGCTGGATGTTGTTCGCTCTGTGGCGCACCGCCCGTCCCACCCCTGTCGCGCTCACCGCGGGCGCGGCGCTCACGGCCCTGGCGGCGATCGCGGCGGTGGGCAACGCTCTCAGCTTCACTACGGTGTCGGTGGGCGCGGGCCTGTTGGCCGGGCTGGCGACAGCACGCCCGATGGCGGTCGAAGCGTCACATGCGGAGAAGAACGTACGCGCGCGTGGCGATCAGCCGACACCATGACCGGCAGAGACGAAGGCCCCCACGAGCACCATGGTTCGCAGCACCACGAGCGGACGCACCGCAGTGTCTCCGGGCCACATGGGCCCACACACCATGGGCCCACGCACCACAGGTGGGCTCGAACACCATCGGAAGCGATGAAGGCCGTTCCTCTACCTACACCCCTACCTACATCCCTGGATCTGCCCAGTTCCCCTGAGGCTTCCCAGACCCACCAGCCCCGCAGATCTCAGAGCGCCGTGTCGGCCGCCCGCGACCGCAGCCGATCCCTGATGACCCCTACTGCCGCCTCCGCGTCATCCACGGTCACCGTGAACGTATGGCCGTCCCACAGCCGCAGCACCAAGCCCTCACCCCGCCGTACGACGACGGCGGTGCCCTTCTCCGGACGCCACCGGTAGCCCCAGCCACCCCAGTGGCGCGGAGTGACGAGCGGGATGAAATCGGCACCCACGACCTCGGACAGTGGGATCCGGCGGCGCGGCACACCGATGTGGCCGCAGCGCACCTCAAGGCATTCCTGGTCGACCTTCAGGGCGACATGCACGAACGCCAGGGTGCCGAAGAGGACCAGCAGTCCGGCCGCGATGCAGCCCACGACGGCCATGACGAGAGGGGCGACGCCGCCCGTCCACGGCGAGTCGACTGCCAGCTCGATCCCCAGCGCCATACAGGCGGCACCGACGAGCGCGAGCAGCCACTGGACCCGGTTGGTCGCCCGCCCGGTCCAGACATCGGGATGCGGCTTGCCGCCGTGGGGGTGGTCCCTCATGGCTATGAGGTTACTCAGGATTCGCTGCGCTGGTACCGCGTCGCTGAGGGTAACTGCGCCGACCGGACCACTGCGGATCGCGGTAGTCCGCTCCCCTACCTCCTGTCACCGCAACCCATGACCTCCGGTCACCGCGCGGGAGCGATCACCTGAAGGAGGCGGCCTTCCTCGTAGGCGAGCGCGGGCTGGGGCAGGGTGCCCTCGCGGCCGCTCAGCAGCACGGTGAGGGTGCCGTTCGGCCCGGCGGCGGGGGCGGGCTGCTCGCCGAGGCGGCGCAGCGCCTGCGCGGCAACGGCACCCGCGGAGCCGTGCAGGACCAGCGGGGGGAAGCCGGGACGCTGAACGGCGGTGCGGATGCGCTCGGCGACGAGTTCGTAGTGAGTGCAGCCCAGGACGACGGTCGTCACGTCCCGTGGGGTCAACGCGGCGGCCGCGGCGACCGCGACCTCGATCGCCGCGTCGTCCGCGTGCTCGACCGCTTCGGCCAGGCCGAAGCAGGGCACCTCGGTGACTGTCACACCGTCGGCGAAGTCGTTGATCAGTCCGCGCTGGTAGGGGCTGCCGGTCGTGGCGGGGGTGGCCCAGATGGCGACAGGGCCACCGCCTGCTGCGGCCGGCTTGATCGCGGGAACGGTACCGATGACCGGGATGCCGGGCTCGAGACGGTCGCGCACGGTGGGCAGCGCGTGCACGGTCGCGGTGTTGCAGCCGATGATCAGGGCGTCGGGCCGGTGCGCGGCCGCGGCGTCGGCGACGGCCACGGCACGCTGCGTGAGGTCTTCCGGAGTCCTGGGACCCCAGGGCATGCCGTCAGGGTCGAGTGAGAGCACGAGGTCCGCGTCGGGTCGCAGCCGCCGTACCGCGGCCGTGGCCGCCAGCAAGCCGATTCCGGAGTCCATCAGCGCGATCTTCACCCGGCCACGATAGACGATGGCCCCTCGTCGGCCGGTCGGGTGGGGCAGACTGCGCACGTGAGCGCCATCGCGTGGACCGCCGCCGCGTCACTCGCCGCCTGGCTGTGGCTGCTGCTCTGTCAGGGCTTCTTCTGGCGTACGGATGTCAGACTCCCACCGCGGGCGCAGCCGAACGACACCGATGTCAGCCTCCGACCACGGGTGCAGCCCGGCGACGCCGATGTCAGCCCCTCACCCCGGGCGCAGCCCGACAACACCGATGCCCCACTCCCGCGACCCCCGCAGCCCCACAAGTGGCCGTCGGTCTGCGTCGTCGTACCGGCGCGCGACGAGGCCGAGGTTCTGCCGATGAGCCTGCCGTCGCTGCTCGCCCAGAGCTATCCGGGGCACGCGGAGATCTTCCTGATCGACGACGGAAGTTCGGACGGCACCGGAGAGCTGGCGTGCGAGCTCGCGCGTCGGCACGGCGGGCTGTCGCTGACGGTGGACTCCCCCGGCGAACCGCCCCCGGGCTGGACGGGCAAGCTGTGGGCGGTGCGGCACGGGATCGCGCTGGCACGCGCGCGTGGCCCCGAGTACCTGCTGCTCACGGACGCCGACATCGCGCACGCGCCCGACAGCCTTCGGGAGCTGGTCGCGGCCGCGCGCACCGGGGGCTTCGACCTCGTCTCGCAGATGGCGCGACTGCGCGTGGAGAGCCTGTGGGAACGCCTGGTCGTGCCGGCGTTCGTCTACTTCTTCGCGCAGTTGTATCCGTTCCGCCGGATCAGCGGGAAGGGGACGCGGACAGCGGCCGCGGCGGGCGGCTGCGTTCTGCTGCGGGCCGATGCCGCCGAGCGGGCGCGGATTCCGGACGCCATCCGGCACGCCGTCATCGACGACGTGGCGCTCGCGCGCGCAGTCAAGCGCGGCGGCGGGCACATCTGGCTGGGGCTGGCCGAGCGGGTGGACAGTGTGCGCCCGTACCCGCGGCTGGCCGATCTGTGGCGGATGGTCTCGCGCAGCGCCTACGCCCAGCTTCGGCACAATCCGCTGGTACTGGCCGGGACGGTCGCCGGGCTCGCCCTGGTGTATCTGGTGCCGCCTGCCGCCTTGGTGGTGGGTCTGGCGGGTGGGGATACGGCGACGGCGGTGGCAGGCGGTCTCGCGTGGCTGGTGATGACGGGGACGTACGTACCGATGCTCCGCTACTACCGCCAGCCGCTGTGGCTCGCTCTGCTGCTGCCGTTCACCGCGTTCCTCTATCTCCTGATGACGGTCGATTCCGCGGTGCAGCACTACAGGGGGCGTGGTGCGGCGTGGAAGGGCCGCACCTACGCGCGTCCGGACACGGTGGCCGACGAGGGCTGACTACTTGCGGCCGGGGGTCCAGTTCATGCCCCACCCGTAGGCGTAGTCGACCGTGCGCTGTGGGCTGACGCCGCGCTCGGGCACCAGGTAGCGGGCTTCGCGCTGGACGACCAGGTCGTCCCCGGTGTTCGTGATCAGGGCGAGGGCGCACACGGTGGAGGGAACCGTGCACTCGTCGAGGGAGAAGTCGACGGGGGCGCCGTGCTGCGGGGTGAGGGTGACCGTGGCGTGCAGGTCGGCGAAGGAGCGCGCGCCCTCGTAGATGGTCACGAAGATCAGGATGCGCCGGAAGGCACGCTGGTGGTCGAGGTTGATGGTGAGGTTCTCGCCGCTCGCCACGGCCCCGGTGCGGTCGTCGCCGTCGAGGTGGATGAACGGCGGCTGGTGCAGGGCGCCGTAAGCGTTGCCGAGGGACTGGATCACCCCCTTGCTGCCGTCGACGAGCTCGTACAGGGCACACAGGTCGAGGTCGAGGTCGTTGTGCATGGCGACCGGACGGCCCAGCTTGCTCGCCCAGCCGGAGAACTGCTTGCGCACCTCCCAGTTGAGGTTCACACGCATCGCGCCCGAGGTGCCGCCCTGCTTGGTCAGCGACACGGAGGGAGACGCCTTCGTGAGCGTCACCTTGCTCAGGCTCACCGGCGGCGCCTGCGGCGGAGGCGGGGCAGTGGGGGCCATGGCGGGCGGCGGAGGCATGGTCGCCGGGGGCGTCACCGGCGGCGGTGTGGTCATCGCGGGGGCCGGTGCGGGTGCCGCCTGCTGGGGTTCGTCGACCGTGATGCCGTAGTCGGTGGCGAGGCCCTCCAAGCCGCTGCTGTAGCCCTGGCCGACGGCGCGGAACTTCCAGGCGCCCTGGCGGCGGTAGAACTCGCCGAGCACGAAAGCGGTTTCGATGTCGGCGCCCGTGCTGTCGAAGCGGGCGACGGCCGTGCCCTGGGCGGCGTCCTTGACCTCGATGTAGAGGCCCGGCACCTGACCGAACGATCCGCCGTCGGAGGAGGCGGCGAGGATGACGGTCTCGATGGCGGGCTCCACGCGCGCGAGGTCGACGAGGAGGCTGTCGGTCACCTGGCCGCCGGCGTCCCGCTTTCCCTCGTGCCGGACGGCGCCGGAGGAGTGCGTCGGCTGGTTGTAGAAGACGAAGTCCCCGTCGGAGCGAACCTTTCCGCCGACGAGGAGCAGCGCCGAGGCGTCCGCGTCGGGCACGCCGGGTCCTGAACGCCAGCCCAATTCGACGCGAAGTGTCGCCGTCGGCACGGGAACATTTGATCCCTTCGACATTGTCATGTCCGCCCCCATCACCTGATCACCGCGCCAGGCATGTCCCGGCAGCCCACTGGGTTCTTCTACACGGTCAACCTATTCCCCGCGACATCACAGTCCTACGAGGGGCACCGAATCACCGGTGGTCAACCTGCGGTAACCCACCCGGAGCTCGGCATTTACAGGATCTCAACGCCGATTGGCGTCCCTTTTTGCCAAGTTCGCTCGCATTGGGGATCCAGCGTCACTGCGGACACATAAAACAACCCTCTTATCGGTCTCCCCAACCAGCACATCGTGGGCTTACCTTATGTGCCATGACCTCCCCCCGCTCCACCTATGGCGGCGGCTACTACTCCGCCTCCTTCCCGGACACCCCGATCTACGACAGGCTCGTCGCCGAGCGGGGCACCCCGCAGATCGCCCCGATCCGGGTCCCCGCCGCCTACGACATGCCGGGCAGCCATCTGCCCGCGCTGCCGTCGGCACTGCCCGCCCTCCCGGCCGCACCGTCCCAGCCCTCCTACGGCTACCCGCAGGCCCCGCAGCCCGCTCCGCTGCAACAGGCGCCCGCGGCCTACATCCCGCAGCAGGCGGGCGCGCCGCGCGGCTACCCGGGTCCGCAGGCGCAGCAGCCCCGCCCGGTGGCCCCCGGCGGCATGGGCTACGAGGCGATGCGCCCCGCGGCTCCTTATCAGGACCCGTACAACAACCAGCAGTACCGCGGCTACTGATCCGTTCTCCTGGGGGTTGTCCGCGCCACCTGGCACGATGACCCCATGGGGTACGCACAGCTGCACTCGATCCACGTTCATCCGGTCAAGGCGTTCCGGGGCACGGCGTGCCCCGACGTCGTCGTGGAGCCCTGGGGGCCGGCCGGAGATCGACGCTGGATGCTGGTGGACGACGGGGGCAAGGTCGTTACGCAACGCCAGCAACCACGTCTCGCGCTGGCCGCCGCCGAGTTGCTGCCCGGCGGCGGCGTCCGGCTGACCGCGCCCGGCATGGACCCGCTGACCGTGCCGCTGCCGCGCACGGACGGCACGCTGGCGGTGGAGATCTTCCGCGACAAGGTCGAGGGCATCCCCGCCGAGGACGACGCCGTGCACGCCTGGTGCAGCGCGTACCTCGGCGCCGACGTGCGCCTCGTGTACATGGCCGATCCCGCCACGAGCCGGCCCGTGGACCCGGAGTACGCCCTGCCGGGCGAGACCGTCAGCTTCGCCGACGGCTACCCCCTGCTGCTCACCTCCGCCGCCTCCCTCGACGCCCTCAATTCCCTGATCGCCCAGGGTGATCACGCGGACGAGGGCCCGCTGCCAATGAACCGATTCCGGCCGAACGTCGTCGTGTCGGGCACCGACGCCTGGGCCGAGGACGGCTGGTCGCGCATCAGCATCGGCGAGGTCGCCTTCCGCATTCCCAAGCCGTGCGGCCGTTGTGTCGTGACCACCACCGACCAGGCCAGCGCCGAGCGCGGCAGGGAGCCCCTGCTCACCCTGGGCCGACACCGCCGCATGGGCGGCAAGCTCGTGTTCGGCCAGAACCTCGTGCCCCTCTCCCGAGGCACGATCCGGGTCGGTGACCCGGTCACCGTTCTCGGCTGAGACCGGCTGAAAGTGAGCCCCACGGGCGACGGACGGGCGGGAACCGCAGCCGGGTGCCCGCACGTTGGGCCTTTCGTGAAGGGTTCGTGAGAGGCACCGGACGCAGGTGATTTCGCTCTCTCTTCGGCGGTGCTCGCGGGTGCACGGCTCCGCCACGGGTTATCACGGAGCGGGAAGGGGGTGGCCGGACGATGCGGGCGATCAGCGGACTCTGGCGCTGGCGGCACAACCCGCTGCGCCGTGCGACCGACCTGGCCGAAGCGTGGGTCGCCCTCGCGGCCCTGCTGCTGGTTCTGGCCGTGATGCCGGTGGTGGGCTCCCTGACCGGCACTCTCGCCCAGGACGCCCTTCAGCAGTCCGTACGTGAACAGCGCGCCTCCCGGCAGCTGGTGACGGCGACGGTGGTCCGCAAGGTGGACGGCTCACCGCTCGACGTGGACCCGGAGGCGGCCGCCGGCCGGGACATGCGCACCCGGGTCGTGGCCGACTGGACCGCCCCGGACGGCACCCCGCGCCACGGCCGGGTCATGGCGAGCCTCGACAGACCGCAGCCGGGCGACCGGTTCCGGATATGGACGGACCGGCAGGGTCGCCCCGCTGCCCGCCCGCTGGACCCGGCCACGGCGTCGACGCACGCCGTGCTGGCCGGCTTCGGTGCGGCGCTGCTGGCGGCAGCTGTGATCGAGGGCGGCAGACGGCTGATCGTCTGGCGCATGGTCCGCCGCAGGTACGAGCGTTGGGACCAGGCCTGGGACAAGGCGGGCCCGGACTGGGGCCGGACCGGCGCCGGCAGCTGACGGCCTTCCCGCTCTGGTCAACCCACCGCCCGCGCGCACGCTACGGTGGACCGGCCGAACTCATCGGCAGCAGAACCCGCGTACTCCGAGGTGGGGGCACAACAACGCCATGGCACAGGGCACGGTCCAGGTGACGCACACCGGCACATCGCGGTGGCGGCGCCGCACGGGTGAGTACGCGTCGCTCGCCGCCGCCCTGGAGGCCGCGGCCGACGGTGACGTCCTCACCGTCGCGCCCGGCACCTACCGGGAGAACCTCGTGGTCCAGCGGGCGGTGACCCTGCGCGGCCCCGAGGGCTCCCCCGGCTCGGTCCGGATCGCGCCCGTGGACGGTGTGCCGTTGACGGTGCGCGCCTCGGCCGTGGTGCAGGACCTGCATGTGGAGGGCCAGGACGCGGCGGCGCCCGCGCTGCTCGTCGAGGAGGGCGCCCCGGAGCTGACGGACGTCCGGATCGTCACCCGCTCCGCGGCCGGGATCGAGGTGCGCGGCGGCGCCCGCCCGACCGTGCGGCGCTGCACCGTCGACAACCCCGCGGGCATCGGCATCGCCGTACTGGACGGTGGTGGCGGCGTGTTCGAGGAGTGCGAGGTCGTCGCGGCCGGCCAGGCGGGCGTCGCCGTGCGCGGCGGCGCGCACCCGCGTCTGGAGCGCTGCCGGGTGCACCACGCCGCCGGCTCGGGGCTGACGGCGACCGGGGAGAACTCCGCGCTGGAAGCCGTGGGTTGCGAGGTCTACGAGGTCCGGGGCTCCGGTGTGCAGGTCACCGGCCGGGCCACCGCCCATCTCACGGACTGCGATGTGCACCGCACCACGGCCGACGGCGTCACGCTCGACACGGATGCGGTGCTGACGCTGGCGGACTGCCGTATCCACGACATCCCGGAGAACGCGGTCGACCTGCGTTCTCGCTCGGTCCTCACCCTGACCCGTACGACGGTGCGTCAGTTCGGGCGCAACGGCCTGTCGGTGTGGGATCCGGGCACCCGGGTGGACGCCAACCAGTGTGAGATCTTCGACAGCACCGGCGACTACCCCGCGGTGTGGGTCAGCGACGGTGCCACCGCGGTGCTGGACTCCTGCCGGGTGCACGATGTGCCGGACGCGCTGTTCGTCCTGGACCGCGGCTCCCGCGCGGACGTGGTCGACAGCGACCTCTCCCAGGTGCGCAACACGGCGGTGTCGGTGAGCGACGGCGCCACCGCCCAGCTCGACGACTGCCGGATCCGGGACGCGGCGACGGGTGCCTGGTTCCGGGACCACGGCAGCGGCGGCACCCTGAACAACTGCACGGTGGACGGCACCCAGACCGGCGTGATCGTCACCAAGGGCGCCGACCCCGTCATCGAGCGCTGCACCGTCGACTCACCGGCGGAGGCCGGGTTCTACGTCTCGGCGGGCGGCCGCGGCACCTTCCTGAACTGCCGGGTCCGGGGCAGCGCCGGTTACGGCTTCCATGTGATCGACGGCTGCCGTACGACGCTGCGGAAGTGCCGTACGGAGCGGTGCGCGCGCGGCGGCTACGAGTTCGCGGACGGCGGCCCGGACGCGGCCTCCGGCACCGGTCCCGACGTCGAGGACTGCACCAGCGACGAGAGCGCCGGCCTCCGGCAGCCGTCGCCCGCGCCGGAGCCCGCCGTGCAGACGGCGAGCCAGTCCCCCGGCCTGCTCGGCGCGATCCCCGGCCAGCGGACCACCGAGCAGGAGGCGCTCGTCGCCGCCTCGCAGGCCGACAAGCCGGTCCGGACCTCCAAGGACGTTCTCGGTGAACTGGACGCGCTGGTGGGCCTGGAGAGCGTCAAGCGCGAGGTGCGCGCCCTCACTGACATGATCGAGGTGGGCCGGCGCCGTCAGCAGGCGGGCCTGAAGGCCGCGTCGGTCAAGCGGCACTTGGTCTTCACCGGCTCCCCCGGCACCGGCAAGACGACGGTCGCCCGCCTCTACGGCGAGATCCTCGCCTCCCTCGGCGTCCTGGAGAAGGGCCACCTGGTCGAGGTGTCCCGAGTGGACCTGGTCGGCGAGCACATCGGTTCCACGGCGATCCGCACCCAGGAGGCCTTCGACAAGGCGCGTGGCGGTGTGCTGTTCATCGACGAGGCGTACGCGCTGTCGCCGGAGGACTCCGGCCGGGACTTCGGCAAGGAGGCCATCGACACGCTGGTGAAGCTGATGGAGGACCACCGTGACGCGGTCGTGGTGATCGTGGCGGGCTACACGGCCGAGATGGAGCGCTTCCTGTCGGTCAACCCCGGTGTGGCGTCCCGTTTCTCACGGACCATCACCTTCTCCGACTACGCCCCCGACGAACTGCTGCGGATCGTCCAGCAGCAGACCGAGGAGCACGAGTACAAGCTCGGCCCCGGGGCCGCGGAGGCCCTGCTGAAGTACTTCACGGCGATCCCCAAAGGCCCGGCGTTCGGCAACGGCCGTACGGCACGGCAGACCTTCGAGGCGATGGTGGAGCGGCACGCGAGCCGGGTCGCCCAGCTGGAGGAGCCGAGCACGGACGACCTGACGCTGCTGTACGTGGAGGACCTGCCCGACCTGATCTGACCCGGCCGACCCGGCCCCCGGGTCGGCCGCTCGCAGTGCGTCAGATCAGCCGCCGGCCTCGGGCCGCGGCGTCGGCAACCCCGGCCGCAACCGCCCCAGCAGACGCTGACGTTCCTCGGCGAACGCCGGGTCCGCCTGGTAGTCGCCGTGGCCCAGGACCGGGGCGGGGAGCGGGTGTTCGGGGGTGCGGCCGTACGCCAGCGGATCCTTGAGGGGCGCGCGGTCGACCTCCGGTTCGCAGCCGTCGGGCAGCCTGACCGGGCCGCCGATGGGGTCGGTGACGCGGTACAGGTTGCGCCAGCAGTCGACCTCGGAGTGCAGGGAGGCCAGCGCGGCCGGGCCGAAGTGGGCCGGGAACCAGCGGCCGTAGAGGCGTTCCAGCGGGGAGCCGTAGGTCAGCAGTGCCACCCGTCTGCGGTCGGCCGGGGTCAGCTGCCAGGCCGCGGCGGCCGCGAGCACGCTGCCCTGGGAGTGACCGGAGATGACGAGGCGCCGGCCCTCCCCGGCGCGGGTCCAGGTCGCCATCCGCCAGGTCAGGTCGGGTACCGCGCGTTCGGCGTAGCAGGGGGGCGCGAAGGGATGCGCCGCGCGCGGCCAGAACGTGCCGACGTCCCACAGGATGCCGATGGTGCGCCGGGCGGAGGCGTCCTTGTAGGCGCGCCTGCCCCAGGTGACGAACAGTATGAATCCGAGGCCGATCAGCCACGAGCCGAGCGCCTGCGCGGTCTCGGCCGCGCCGTGCACGAAGGCGTACGTCCCGTCGGCGGCCGCGCTGGGTGTCTCGTCGGTCGTCAGTGCGCCGACCAGGGCGCCGGCGCCCAGCAGCAGGGTGGCGGTGGAGGTGACGGCGACGATGAGCGGGGCGCGGTCGGTGAGCGTGGCCATCGCGCGCGTGGTCGCGATACGGCGGGTCCGTGCGGTGTCCTGGGGTTCCCCGGTGTAGTCGAGTTCCACCGCGCCCAGTTCGGTGCGGCGCAGCCGCCAGGCCCGCCATGCCAGCCAGCCGCAGAGCAGCAGCAGGAGGACCAGCAACGGCGGGATCACGGACGCCTGCCAAGTCAGTAGGACGGGCGGGCCGGCGATCGACGCGCGAGTGCCGTCCAGCCAGTCGGCCACCCGTTGGGCGACCCCGCCGGACATCACCCCGCCGAGGGCGCAGGCCAGCATCACCACGGCCGGTCCGCCGAGGCCGCGCATCGCCGCGCGCGGGTCGGGTCGGGTGCGGTGCAGGAGGTGGGCGACGACGGCGAGCACGATGACGAGCAAGCCCTGGAGGAAGGCGATGGCGCCGAAGGTGGGGTCGCCGGGGAGGCGGCCGGTGGACTGCCAGCCGGGCCGGTCCCACCCGGCGTACACCAGGGCGAGCGCCAGCAGGAGGAGCGCGGCGAGCGGCAGGCGTCGTACGAGTCCCTCGTCGAGTTCGCGGTCGACGCGGTTCTCGCTGCGGCCCCGGCTGCTGACGACCCACACCACGGCGGCCGCGCAGGCGAGGACGGCCGCGCCCAGGAGCCACCCCAGCGTGTCCAACAACGCGGGTCCGCCGGGCCGGCGGTCGAAGCGTGCCGCCGCCGAGCCGACCGCGGCGGCCACGGTCAGCAGGCCGGCGGCGGTGTGCGCGGCGCGCAGCCGGGCGACCAGGCGACGGCCGTACCAGAAGCCGGGGCGGCCCAGGGAGGTGCCGCCGGTCTCCTCGTCCGGTTCGGGCTCGCGGGACATCGGCTGCTGGGACTCGTACGCGCTCCAGGTGCGGCGGGAGAGGTACCACAGCAGGCCGGTCAGCGCGGCCGGGACCAGGGCGGCGAGGGCGAGCCTGCGGCCGGGGTCGCTCCACCAGCCGCCGTCGGAGACCGACGGGGACAGGAAGCCGAGCCAGCTGTGCCGCTCGGCGCACGCGTGGGTGCCCGCGCACTGCCAGGCCGCGAGGTCCAGCGCGACCTCGCACGCCGCCGCGACGAGCAGCACGGTGAGCGTGAGCCCCGCGAGCCGCACGAGCAGTCCGTACAGCCGTACGGTCCGCGCGCGGTCGTGGGTGGTGGGGCGCATCCAGTGGGCGAGGTTCACCACCATGAACGGCAGTAACAGCAGCCACAGGGCGCGGGCGCTGTTTCCCGAGGTGAGGTTGCACCAGACGTAGGCTTCGGGCACCGGCCCTTTCCGGTCGTCGTCCGGGCCGTCCTCCGCGTCGACGTCGTCGGCCCGCCGGAAGACGGCGGCCGTGTCGTCGCCGGTGATCCGCACGGTGCGCTGGTCGTCGAGCATCTCCTGCGGTGTGGTGCCGCCTACGCCGTGGACCAGGAGTTCCAGGGCGATTCTCGGATCCTCGGGCGCCGCGGCGGCCCCGTTCGTCGTGACGCGTTCCTGCGCACGTTCCATCTCGCACTTCCCCCGTGACGAGCCATCGGCTTGTGTCCGTGCGGGCACAAGGATCTCCGCCGAGACGCTCTCGTACACCTGTCGTCACGGAATCTCCCCGGTCCGTGTGAAGGGCAGGGGAACGGGAGATGCAGATGTGACATGCGCGCGTCGGGACGGTCAGTGGCGCCACCTGTGCGGTCCCGTGCGAGGATGGGACGTCCCGCGCACCGGAAGGGGCCAGAATGTCCTTGTGGGAGGGGGTGCGCAAGGCATGTCGGACGGCAGCGGCGAAAGGACCGGAGCGTACGTGAGCGAGAATCAGAACCTCCTCGCGGAGCAGCGGCGCGCCCTGATCCTGGACGAGGTACGGCGCCGTGGCGGAGTGCGGGTCAACGAGCTGACCCGCAAGCTCGGTGTGTCGGACATGACGGTGCGCCGCGATCTCGACGCGCTGGCCCGGCAGGGCGTGCTGGAGAAGGTGCACGGCGGCGCGGTCCCGGTGGTCGAGGCCAGCACGCACGAGCCGGGGTTCGAGGCCAAGTCGGGCCTGGAGCTGACGGCCAAGGAGGACATCGCGCGCGCGGCGGCCGAGTTGGTCGCGCCGGGCAGCGCCATCGCGCTGTCGGGCGGTACGACGACGTTCGCCCTTGCCCATCAACTGGTCGACGTGCCCGACCTCACCGTGGTGACGAACTCGGTGCGGGTCGCCGATGTCTTCCACGCCGCTCAGCGCACCACGGGCCCCCGGCAGGGCGCGGCCACGGTGGTGCTGACCGGCGGAGTGCGCACTCCGTCCGACTCGCTGGTGGGCCCGGTGGCCGACCAGGCGATCGCGGCCCTCCACTTCGATGTGCTGTTCCTCGGTGTGCACGGGATATCGGTCGAGGCCGGCCTGTCCACCCCGAACCTCGCGGAGGCCGAGACCAACCGGCGGCTGGTGCAGTCGGCGCGGCGGGTCGTGGTGGTCGCCGACCACACCAAGTGGGGTGTGGTGGGGCTGAGTTCGTTCGCCGCGCTGGCGCAGGTCGACACGCTGGTGACGGACGCCGGGCTGGAGAGCGACGCGCGCTCGGAGATCTCCGAGCAGCTGCGGCGGCTGGTCGTGGCCGGTGAGCCCGATGAGGGTGCAGACATCTGACGAGGCGCCAGCTATGGTGACGCTGCCCGGAGCAGTGTCGGCATAGGGGGTTTGGGCCATGGCTCACCTGCTGCGTGAGGTGGGGATCGACTTCGTCGGGATCGCGCCCGTACGGCATGTCTTCGCACGGGAGATCTCCGCGCCGCCGGAGACGGTGTACCGCGCGCTCGCCGAGGACGTGCCGGGCTGGACGCAGTGGTTCTCGGCGGTGACGCTGGCCCGCCCGCTCGACGATGGAGCCCGGCGGGAGATCCGGCTCAAGGGCGGCACCCGGTTCGAGGAGACCATCCTCGCGGCGAAGAGCCCCGAGCTGTACGCCTATCGCGTCGACCTCACCAACGTGCCCGGGGCGCGGACCATGGTCGAGGAGTGGCGGCTGGCCCCGGCGGGGACGGGTACCCGGGTCCAGTGGACCTTCGCCGTGGACGGCACGGCGCCCTTCCGGTTCGTGTTCGGTCTCGCCCGGCCCGGCCTCGGCAAGGCGTTCCGCGACGCCGTGACCTCACTCGACCGGCGGCTCGCCGCGGCGGCGCGCTGACGCCCGTAGGTCACTCGGGCCAGACGCCGGTCTCCAGCAGTTGCTCGATGGCCGTCGCGTACGGCGCGATGTCCAGGCCCTGTCGGGTCAGCCAGGTGTCCGAGTAGTACTTGTCGAGGTACCGGTCCCCCGGGTCGCAGAGCAGGGTGACGACGCTTCCCTGTCGCCCCTCGGCCACCATCTCCGCGACGATCTTCAGCGCGCTCCACAGCCCGGTGCCCGTCGAGCCGCCCGCCTTGCGGCCGATGGCCTGCTCCAGGGCGCGTACGGCGGCCACGCTCGCCGCGTCCGGCACCTTCATCATCCGGTCGACGGCGCCGGGCACGAAGCTCGGTTCCATGCGCGGCCGGCCGATGCCCTCGATACGGGAGCCGCTGCCGCAGGTGACGTCCGGATCGCCGGTGGTCCAGCCCTCGAAGAAGCAGGAGTTCTCCGGATCGGCGACGCAGATGCGGGTGTCGTACTGCATGTAGTGGACGTACCGCGCGAGGGTCGCGGAGGTGCCGCCGGTGCCGGCCGTGGCGACGATCCAGGCGGGCTCCGGGAACCGCTCCAGGTGCAGCTGACGGAAGATGGACTCGGCGATGTTGTTGTTCCCGCGCCAGTCCGTGGCCCGTTCGGCGTAGGTGAACTGGTCCATGTAGTGGCCGCCGGTCTCCACCGCCAGGCGGGCGGACTCCTCGTACATCTTCCGCGAGTCGTCCACGAAGTGGCACTGTCCGCCGTGGAACTCGATGAGGCGGCACTTCTCGGCGCTCGTCGTGCGCGGCATGACGGCGATGAAGGGCACGCCGATCAGCTTCGCGAAGTACGCCTCGGAGACGGCCGTCGAGCCGCTGGACGCCTCGATCACCGGGCGGCCCGGCCGGATCCAGCCATTGCACAGACCGTAGAGGAACAGCGAGCGGGCGAGCCGGTGCTTGAGGCTGCCGGTCGGGTGGGTCGACTCGTCCTTCAGGTACAGGTCGATGCCCCAGTGTTCCGGCAGCGGGAAGCGCAGCAGGTGCGTGTCGGCCGAGCGGTTGGCGTCGGCCTGGACTTTGCGCACGGCTTCTTTCAGCCAGTCGCGGTAGTCGGCGTCGGTGCGGTCGACGTCGAGGGTCACGCCGGACGGGGTGTGCTGGAGGGTACTCACGGCGTTGCTCCTCGTGCGGTGCGGCAGCGGCGAGTCGCGCGGCCGTCGCTTCGAGCATAAACATCTTCCGCACGCTTCTCACCTGCATAAACACACCTTTGAGAGCCTCAAAGACATCCCTGGGCAGGTGCTCTCACCGACCGCCGGGGGCGCATTCGGGCGAGTGCTCCGAGCGCCCCTGTCCAGGGGTGACGTGCGTACTGGTGCTTCACGCGGTACGCGGGCAGACTGCACGAACGGGACAGCGATCCCGAGCGGGGGCACACTGGATCACGACCAGCGCCGGTCACGACCACGCGGGAGGGGCCGGCACATCGAGGAGCGCTAAGGGGCGGGGCATGGCTGAGCCGGAGTTCAGGGCCACGGGCGTGCGGATCGGGAAGCGGCTGCGCTCGCTGACCCGGGCCGGGCAGATACGGATCAGCGACGGCAGGGTGCAGCTGCTCACCAGCTACGGCAGCGAGATCGACAGCGCGCCGGTGCAGGCGGTACGGGCGTCCAAGCCCTGGTTCGCCCCCGACGGCCGCGCACTCGCGGACCTCAACGGCAACCGCTATTCACTGACGTTGGGCGAGCACGACCCCGCTCCGGGCGAACCGGGTCCGCCCGCCGCGCGCCGGTTCATCGAGGCCGTACGCAGGGCTGCCGGGCGCAAGGGCTGAGTCACCGCGAGTTGCGGTACCGCACCCTCTGCGTCACGCTGGTCTCACGTCACTCTGGGTTTACCGGCGATAACGCTGCGAACCAGCCCGCCGGCCACGACAGCAGGCGGCCGTTTTACTCAAGCACCCTGCTGGATCCGTACTTCGTGTTCTTCCGGACCTCTTCAGTCGGGGAGTCGCAGCCGTGATCAGTTACCCAAGCAGGCACTGCACGGTGGAGCTCCAAGCCCTGCCGTCGCGGATCGGTCAGGTCCGCAGAATCGTATCGGCGCACTTGCGTTACTGGCATCTGGATCCCTTGATAGACCGCGCCGCGCTCGGTGTGACCGAGCTGCTGACCAATGTTCACCAGCACGCACAGCCGGACAAGATGTGCACCGTGGAGATCGAGCTGCTGCTCGACCGGCTGATGGTGTCGGTGCGCGACCACGACCCGCGGCTGCCGGTCGTGGCGGACCTCGGGCGCACCGACTCGCTCGCCACATGCGGGCGCGGGCTGGCGATGGTGGCCGCGGTCAGCGAGAGCTGGGGCGTCCGGCCGGACGGCGAGTCCGGCAAGGTCGTGTGGTTCACCCTGCCGACACCGGGGGCTGCCCGTGCGTCGTCCGCGCGTCCGCCGCGGCGGACGACCGTGTCGGTGGAGCAGGCCGCACGGCAGTTCGCCGAGGTCGGGCAGCGAGTGGATCTGCGCCGGCCGGAACGCGCTCCCGCCCGGTCGGCCGTTGTGGGCTGACCGGGCGGTGAGGGGGGTTCTCGGGCGCTGCCGGGTCACTCCGTGGCGATGGCCCGCAGTACGTCCAGGCGTGCCGCGCGACGAGCGGGGCGCAGGCCCGCCAGGGCTCCGGCCGTCAGACCGACCAGGGCCACCACGACGAGTTGCAGGGGCGGCATCGCGAAGGCGAACGCGCTGTCACTCGCGCCGTCGGAGGCCCTGACCAGGACCCAGCCCAGGAAGGCGCCGAGGGCGAGGCCGCCGGCGGTGCCGAACGCGGCCACCAGGACCGACTCCCAGCGGACCATGGCGCGCAGTTGGGAACGGGTCTGGCCCACGGCCCGCAGCAGACCCAGTTCGCGGGTGCGCTCGTGGATGGCCAGCGTCAGGGTGTTGGCGATGCCGAGGAGTGCGATGAGCACCGCGAGCGCGAGCAGGGCGTAGACGAGGGTGAGCATCATGTCGATGCCGCCGGCGGAGGACTCGGCGTACTCGTCGCGGGTCTGCACCTCGGGGTCACCATACTGCGCCGCGACCTTCTCGACGGCCGCCTTGCCCGCGTCCGCGCCGACGCCGTCGTCGAAGGAGACGGCGACCAGGGTGTCGGCGTCCTGGGTGCGGTGCGGCGCCCAGGCGTCGCGGGTGATGACGTAGTCCCCGGCGAGTTCGGACTGGCCGTAGACCGCGCGGACGGTGAAGGTGTCCGTCCGGCCGTCGGTGAAGGTGAGACGGGTCTTGTCGCCGGTCGTCAGGTCCTGCTCGTCGGCCTCCTTCTCGGTGATGGCGATGCCGTCGGTGCCGAGGTCGCGCAGGGAGCCCTGGACGGCGCCGAGGTCGAAGGTGCGCTCCAGGGCGACCGGGTTCGTCACCGTCAGGGCGCGTCCCTCGCCGTCGACTTCGGCGACTCCGCGGCCGAGTCCGACGGCCGTGTCCACCTCGGGCAGCCGCTGGAGGGCGTCGGCCAGGCGTGGGCTGAGACCGCTGCCGCCCGCTCCGAACGACGGGGTGCTGACGGCCACGTCGCCCGCGAAGGACCGGGACACCGTCTGGTCCATGGTCGCCTTCAGCGAGGCCCCGAACACCGTGAACAGGGACACCACGGCCACGCCGATCATCAGCGCGCTCGCGGTGGCCGCGGTGCGCTTCGGGCTGCGCAGGGCGTTGCGGCGGGCGAGGCCGCCGGTCACACCGCGCAGCCGGTCGAGGGGGCCGCCGAGGATCCGTACGGCGGTCGTGGAGGCGACCGGGCCGAGGACCACGAAGGCGACGAGGGCGAGGACCGCGCCCGTACCCGCCAGCCAGATGGACGGGGACACCAGGACTCCGGTGAGGGTCGCGCCGACCGCGAGGGCGATGAGCCCCAGTCCGGTGACGGCTCGCGAGCGGGAGGCGCCGGAGGTGTCCACGGCCGTCTCGCGCAGCGCGGCCAGCGGTGCGGTGCGGCCGGCACGCACGGCGGGCAGCAGGGCGGAGCCGAGGCAGACCACGATGCCGATCGCGAGCGGCAGGACCATCGACAGGGCGCTGATCACCAAGTCGCCCTCGGGGAAGGGGAATCCGATCGCCGGGAACAGTGCCTGGAGTCCGGCGGCGATACCGATGCCGCCCGCGAGCCCCGCCGCCGACGCGGTGACGGCCACCGCGGTCGCCTCGACGAGGGTGGACGCGGTGACCTGCCGGCGGGAGGCGCCGAGGGCACGCAACAGGGCGTTCTCGCGGGTGCGTTGGGCCACGACGATCGCGAAGGTGTTGTGGATGGAGAAGGTGGCCACCAGGAGGGCCACGCCGGAGAAGACCAGCAGGAAGGTGGTGAAGACGGTCAGGAACTGGCTGGAGATCATGTCGGTGTTCTCCTCGGCCGAGTCCTGGCCGGTGATGGCCTCGACTCCCTCGGGAAGCACGGGAGTCAGCCGGTCGACCAGCTCCTGCTGACCGACACCCGGTCCGGCCCGCACCTGGATGCTCGCCGCCTCCCCCGGCTGGGCCGTGAGGTACTTCTCCGCGTCGGCCCGGGTCATGCCGGTGAAGGTCACCTGGGCCATGCCGTCCTCGCCGCCGAAGGTCGCGAGGCCGACGATCGTCACCTTGACGGGATCCGGTGTGCGCAGGGTCGTCGTGTCGCCGATCCCGAGGTCGCCGCGCTCGGCGGTGCCGCGGTCGATGACCACCTCGCCGGACTTGCTCGGGGTGCGGCCGTCGGCGAGCTGGTAGGCGTTGAGCTCGGGGTCGTCGATCCAGTTGCCGGCGAGGGTGGGCGGGCCCTGGCCGCCGACCGGGTCGCCGTTCTTGCCGACGAGTTGGCCCGCGCCCTGGATGTCGGGCGCGGCGGCGGCGACGCCGGGGACCCGCTCGACGGTGCTCACGAGGTCCGCGTCGACGGGTTCGCGTACGCCTTGGCTCTCGCCGGGCGTGGTGATGGCGTCGGCGCTGCGCACGACGGCGTCCGTGCCGCTGGTCGCGTTGCCGAACATCGTGTCGAAGCTCGCGCGCAGCGTGTCGCCCATGACGAGCGTCCCGGCGAGGAAGGCCACGCCGAGGAAGACCGCGAGGAACGTACCGGCGAAGCGTCGCTTGTGGGCGCGCAGGGAGGACACGCTCAGGCGGGCGGATGCGTTCATGACGGCACCTCGAAGGCTTTCATGCGGTCCAGGACCTTGTCGGCGGTCGGGGCGTCCATCCGGTCGACCAGGCGCCCGTCGGCGAGGAAGACGACCTCGTCGGCGTGGGCGGCGGCCACCGGGTCGTGGGTGACCATGACGACCGTGCGGGACGTCTGGCGCACCGCGCGGCCGAGCAGTCCGAGGACCTCCCCGCCGGAGCGGGAGTCGAGGTTGCCGGTCGGCTCGTCGGCGAAGACGACGTCGGGCCGGCCGGCGAAGGCGCGAGCCACGGCGACGCGCTGCTGCTGGCCGCCGGAGAGTTCGGAGGGGCGGTGGTGGAGCCGGTCGCGCAGGCCGACGACGTCGATGAGCGCGTCGATCCACTCCTGATCGCCCTTGCCGCCCGCGAGGTCCAGGGGCAGCGTGATGTTCTCCGCGACCGTGAGCGTCGGCACCAGGTTGAAGGCCTGGAAGACGAAGCCGACGCGGTCCCGGCGCAGCAGGGTGAGACGGCGGTCGTCGAGGCTGCTGAGGTCGGTGTCGCCGATGTGGGCGGTGCCCGAGGTGAGCGTGTCCAGTCCGGCCGCGCAGTGCATCAGGGTCGACTTGCCGGAGCCCGAGGGCCCCATGATCGCGGTGAACCGGCCGACCGGGAAGTCGACGCTCACCCCGTCCAGGGCCCTCACGCCGGTGTCGCCACTGCCGTACACCTTCACGGCGTCGACCACGCGGGCGGCCGTAGGTGTGGTGGTCGTGACGGTCGTGGTCGTCATGCCGCACCGCCCTTGCCGGTACGGCCGAACTGCTCGTCCAGGACCGACAGCCGGCGCCAGTACTCGTCCTCGTCGATCTCGCCGGAGGCGAAGCGGTGGCCGAGCACGGTGATGGGCGAGTTCTCGTCGCGGGCCGAACGCTGCCAGGGGCCGCGGCGTCCGCGCCACACCGTGCGGCGCAGCAGCGTGATGCCGCCGACCACGACGGCCGCCCAGATCAGCGGGAAGAACAGGATCCACGGGCCGGGGCCGCCGTCCGCGAAGTGTGCGAGGGTCTGCATCTCGAGTCATCTCCCGAGTCGGTTCGGTCGGTGTTTCGGTGATGTCTCGAGACTCGCGCCGGGAGGGGGTCCTGGTCGTCGTACGGTCAGCGGCAGTGCGCGTACCTCGCCGGGAGTACGCCGGGCCGGTTGCCGTGCTCCAAAAGGCGTCGACTTCTGTAACTACTAGTATGTACAGTCTCCGTATGAGCACCTCGGACCGACTGATCGAATCCACCCGGGAGCTGCTGTGGGAGCGCGGCTATGTGGGCACCAGCCCCAAGGCGATCCTGGAGCGCTCGGGCGCCGGACAGGGCAGCATGTACCACCACTTCAAGGGGAAGCCCGATCTCGCGCTCGCCGCGATCCGCCGTACCGCAGCCGAGATGCGGGCTACCGCCGCGGGAGTACTGGACGGGCCGGGGACGCCGTACGAGCGCATCGAGGCGTATCTGCGGCGCGAGCGCGATGTGCTGCGTGGCTGTCCGATCGGGCGGCTGACGATGGATCCGGACGTGATCGCGAGCGGCGAGTTGCGCGCACCTGTCGGCGAAACGCTCGACTGGCTGCGGGAGCGGCTCACGGGGATCGTCGAAGAAGGCAAAGAGCAGGGCCAGTTCGCGGCCGGGCTCGACGGCGAATCGATCGCGGCGACGATCGTCGCGACCCTCCAGGGCGGCTACGTCCTCGCCCGCGCGTCCGGTTCGCCCGCCGCGTTCGACGCGGCCGTCCGGGGGCTGCTCTCGCTGCTCGCCCCGCGCAGCGACGGCCCTGCCTGAGAGACGGCCCTGCCTGAGAAGGGACTTGGCATGCACGCCATGCAGTACGAGTTCACGCTGCCCGCCGACTACGACATGGGCGTCATCCGCTCCCGTGTCGCCCGCGTCGGGCATCTGCTGGACGACTGGGACGGGCTCGGCGTCAAGACGTACCTGCTCCGGGAGCGAGGCGGCGTACACGGCTCGCCGGTCAACCAGTACGGGCCCCTCTACCTCTGGAACACCGTGGAGGGCATGAACGCGTTCCTCTGGGGAGGCGCCTTTCAGGGGACCGTGAACGACTTCGGTCGGCCATGTGTGCGGCAGTGGACGGGGCTCGCCTACGCGGAGGGCGACACCGCCGGCTCCCCCGCCACCCACGCCGTGCGTCGACGCCAACCGGTGCCGGACGGTGTGGATCTGGCCGCGTTCATGGGGGACTCCGCGGACGAGACCGAGCGGCTGGCGGCGCACGACGGCGCCGTGCTGGTGGCGGCCGCTGTCGACACGCAAGCTTGGGAACTGGTCCACTTCTCGCTCTGGGACCGGAGCGCGCCCAAGGCCGAGGGCGATGTGTACCAGGTGTTGCACGTGTCGGCGCCGGGGCGCGGCGCTCTGCCGCACGGAAGGCAGTGGTGAGTGCGGCTCCGCGAAGAGACCTGAGGCAGTTCTGATCTTCCCGCCAGGAGCACACAACCTGCGCCCCGTGCGGTGAGTCGAACCTGTCGGACAGCCGATCGACGGTACTCAAGTGCTCAGGGGGCGTAGTGCGAACCGGGTGGGGCAGGGGAAGAAACGGCAGGGTGGGACTGGCCATCGGTACGGCTGTCCTGTCTGTGGGGGCCGGGCTGCTGACCTGGACGCCGGCCTCGGCGGCCGTGACGGGCGACGAGGAGATGCCGTCCGTCACGCTGCGGGCGCGACACATGACGACGCGGCCGGCGAACCTGTACGCCGCGGACAGCTCCGGCTATCTGTCGTCGCCGGCGCCGACCGATCCGTCGAGCGTGTCGACGTGGGTCGGCAACGACGGTTCGACCATAGAGAACCTTCCCACTCCGGTGGCTGTCCTCGGCGGCCTCGGGCTGGAACGGGAGAAGGAGACGAACACCTACCGGATCCGCCACTACGCGACCGGCGAGGTCGCACGGGTGGACCTGCCCGCGACCGACACCGCCACGCATATGTTCGCCGAGAACCGTCTGGTGACCCAACGCGTGGTCGACGGCGCGAAAAGCCTGCACCTTCTCGAAATCCCCAAGGGCGGCGGGCCTCCGACCGATCGCCAAGTGGCCGGAACCTTGGAAGACCTCGCCACCGCTGTGGCGGACAGCGACGGCGAATTCGTCCAGGACACGACATCGGACGGCCGCGGCGGCGTGTTCCATTACAAGCCCGCGGGCGGCGACGCCGGGCGCACCGCGCTGCTGGATTTCGCGACCGCCCGGGTGACCTATGTACCGCGAGCGGGCTTCGACGGGATGAGCGCCGCGCACCTCGGCCGCGACAAGGTCGTCTTCAAAGTTGCCGACAGGAGTTCCACAAGCTCGAAGCTGTACGTCATCGACCGTACCCGGCCGGCCGAGCCCGGAACTCTCGTCGACCGGCTGCCCGACGAGGAGGTCTCCCTGGAGGGCGATTGGGGCGCGGTACGGGCGATCGGCGACTGGCTGGTGTACGCCAACAGGATCGACGGCACGGTCCACGCCGTGCCCGTCGCGGGCGGCACGGCCCGTACGCTGCTGCCCCGTTCCGCCCTGGGTACCGCCTTCGTCAACGCCCAGGACGGGAGCGTCTACATCGACGGTGGCAGCGACGAGGAGCATTGGGCGCTGCACCACATCACGCTCTCCGCAGACGGCACTCCGGTCGCCGAGCCGGTCGTGCCCCTGCCCGCGGTCACGGTGTGGGAGGTCGGCGGCATGGCCCTTGACCACGGACAGCTGCTGCTCGCCACCGAGCGGGCTGCCATACCAGGCAAGGGCAGCACCTCCTTGACCGCATCCAAGCTGTCGCTCGCGGCTGACGGAACACTGACCGCCGGGCCGCTCAAGGAGCTGGGCGACCTGGGGTACCAGGTGCCGGACAGAGAGCCCTACATCGACGCCATGGACGCGGGCTGGCACCAGCCGTGCTACGAGGACTGCCTGCGTCTCACCGCCACCGGCAAGTCCTCCGTCGCCCACAGCGTGTGCGGGGTCGGGCATGTCGTGGCGGCCGCCGATCCCTACCGGGTGGTCCGCCCATCGGACCAGAAGGTCTGTCCGGCTGACAACGCCGAACAGGAGGTGCGGGACGGGGACAAGGTACTGAGCAGCGGTCCCCGGCAGCCCGCAGCGCTGTGGAACAACACCCTGTGGACTCCGGGCAGCAGACCCGGCACGGTCTCAGCGGTCTCCCTGCCATCTCTGAAGACAGTGGGCACGCACTCCGTCGGCGCCACCTGCGTTCCCGAGGAATTGCAGGTGGTGGGCCGCTGGATCTACTGGTCCTGTGGGCCCAGCGGTGATGCGGGTGTGTACGACCGAGCCAAGGGGCGGCTGATCGACGTACCGTCCGGACACGCGCAGCTGGCCAACGGCTACCTGGTCAGCCAGGCGACCGCAGCCCGCAAGCTGCTGATCACCTACTTCCCGGAGGCGGTGCCCGCCGACCGCGTCGGCACGCGCGAGCTGGGTCCGCTGCCTTCACCGGTCCACGCCCCGCAGGACCGGCGCGGCCTGTTCTGGGCGGTGGACCGCTTCGACGGCGCGGTGGCCTACCTCGACGCCTCGGGCGACGTGACCGTGAAGTGGCCCCGGGTCCGCGCCCTCCCGTTCACCGAACCCGGCCCGGACACCCTCTTCGCGTGGACGCTGTCCGGCGTCCTGTTCGTTCTGACGCTGGCCTGCGCGATCGCCCTCCATGCCGTCGGCCGGAAACGGAGGTCGTCAGAGCACTAGGAAGACCAGACATCGCAACGCGACCCGGAGTCACGACGCAGGACGCAGAGTTCATTGCCGTCAGGATCGGCGAGGACGGCCAGACCGCCACGTTCTGCACCACCGAAACCATGCTGCTCAGCCTGACTGAGCAGCACTCATGTCCGCCATCAGAACCGCAACAGGCGCTAGGCCCGCCCCAGATCCAGCCGGCCGATCCGCGCCACGTTCTCCCGGTCCTCGGCGTCCCCGCTCGCCTCAGCGGTGAACCAGGCGTCGAGGATCTCCTTGAGCAGCGGCGCGGAGGTCAGGCGGAGGCTGAGGGCGAGGACGTTGGCGTCGTTCCAGCGGCGGGCGCCGTCCGCCGTGTAGGCGTCGGTGCACAGGGCGGCTCGTACGCCCGGCACCTTGTTCGCGGCGATGGAGGCGCCCGTGCCGGTCCAGCAGCACACGACCGCCTGGTCCGCGCTGCCGTCGGCGACCTCGCGCGCGGCGGCCTCCGAGCACGCGGCCCACTGGGGGTCGGCGCCGGGGCTCAGCGCGCCGTACGTCACGACCTCGTGGCCGCGATCACGCAGCTCGGTGACGAGCGAGCGCGCCACCGGTTCGTCCATGTCCGAGGAGACGGAGATCCGCATGTCATGAGCCTACTCGGCGGGCGGGTCGGGGCGGTCGTCCGTAGGGTCGGTGCAGGAGGCGAGCGCAAGCCGGGGAGGAGCGACCTCATGGACGGCCGGAGGGACGAACTGACAGGTGCCGTCGACGTCGTCCGTCGCTTCAATGCCGCCATCAACGAGCGGAACCTCCACGTTCTGGCCTCGCTCATGTCGGACGACCACATATTCGTGGATTCCGCGGGCGGTGGCGTCCGGGGAAAGCCGGCCTGCGTCGAGGCATGGCGTGGCTTCTTCGCGGCCTTCCCGGACTACCGCAACGTGTTCGCCGAGACGGCGGTGCGGGGCGACGTCGTCGCCGTGGCCGGGTACTCCGTGTGCTCGACACCGGAACTCGCCGGACCGGCGCTGTGGACCGCCCGCGTCACCGGCGGGCTGGTCGAGGAGTGGTGGGTGCGGGAGGACACGCCCGACCTGCGACACGAACTCGGTCTGCCGCCGGCCGGTCGGCCCTAGGTCAGCGCCCCCAGCGGGTCGTCCAGCACCGGCTGCCAGGCCAACTCGGCGGCGCCGACCAGGCTGTTGTGGTCGAGGGTGCACGCGAGGATCGGGACGCCGCCGCTCTGGCCCCACAGGCTGCGGTCGGCGACGACGGCCCGCAGGCGTTCGGGGTCGGCGCCGAGGAGGGTGCGGTGGAGACCGCCGAGGATGATGCGGTCCGGGTTGAGGATGTTGACCAGGCCGGCCAGGCCCAGGCCGAGGCGGTCGATGAGGGCCTCGGTGGCCGTGCGGATCGCCGGGTCGTCGTAGTGGTTGCCGATGAGGTCGATGGCCTGCTGGAGCAGCGACACCTCGGGGCCGGGGTCCCGGCCCGCCGCCATGAGGAAGGCGAGCGGATCGGCCTCGACGTCGAGACAGCCCCGGCTGCCACAGTGGCAGGGTCGGCCCTCGGGGTTGACGGTGAGGTGGCCCACCTCCAGGGCCAGACCCGAACTGCCGGTGTGCAGACGGCCGTCCAGCACCAGCGCCCCGCCGACGCCTCGGTGCCCGGTCGCCACGCACAGCAGGTCACGGGACCCGCGCCCGGCGCCGTGCCGGTGCTCGGCGAGCGCGGCGAGGTTGACGTCGTTGCCGGTGAACGCCGGTCCGGTGATCCCAGCCGCGCGCACGCACTCCGTGAAGATCCGGCGCACGGGCGCGCCCACGGGCCAGGCCAGGTGCAGGGGGTTGAGCGCCAGGCCGTCGGGCTCCGCCACCGCGGAGGGCACGGCCAGACCCGCGCCGACGCAGCGCCGGCCCGTCGTGCGCAGCAGTTCGGCGCCCGCTTCGACGACCGAGCCGAGGACCTTGGCCGGATCGGCGTCCACGGTCTCGCAGCCGGGCGCGGTGGCGACGATACGGCCGCCGAGGCCGACCAGCGCCGCCCGGAACCCGTCGGCGTGCACCTGTGCGGCGAGGACGACCGGCCCGTCCTCGGCCACCGCCAGCCGGTGCGAGGGCCGCCCCTGGGAGCCGGCCGCGGCGCCGGGCCGGGCGTCGACCCGGATCAGCCCGAGCGCCTCCAGCTCGGCGGCGACCGCGCCGGCCGTCGCCCGGGTCACCCCCAGTTCGGCGGTGAGGACGGCTCGCGTGGGCGCGCGCCCGGTGTGCACGAGCTCCAACGCGGGCCCGAGCGCACCGCGCCCGCGGTCCAACCGCGTCCTCGACGTGGTCCCTTCCCCCGCCGGCCGGGGGTCCGCCTTCCCGCTCATGAGGGCGAGTCTCCCATGATCCGCAGGTGTGGCGGTCTACAGCCCGCTCACCCGGAGCGTGACGTTCAACCGCCCGGTCAGTCCCAACTCCGGCGGCGCCGTGCCCGGGTGCACCTTCGGCACGCCGTGGTGGGCGAGCCGCGAGGGCCCGCCGAACACAAACAGGTCGCCGCTGCGCAGTTCGACGTCCGTGTAGGGGCGGGTCCGGGTCTCGGTGTTGCCGAAGCGGAAGACGCAGGTGTCGCCGAGGCTCAGGGACACGACCGGGGCGAGCGACTTCTCGTCGCTGTCGCGGTGCATGCCCATGCGGGCGTCGGCGTCATAGAAGTTGATCAGCGCGATGTCGTACGCCGCGTCCGAGTGCGCCGCCTCCATATGCGCCGGCCCTATGTGCGCCACCTCCATGTGCGCCGCCCCCATGTGCGGCACTTCCGTGTTTGCCACCTCCATGTGCGCCGCCCCCATGTGCGGCACCTCCGTGTTTGCCACCTCCATGTGCGCCCTCCCCGGCCCCGCGCCCAGCGCGTCTCGCACCGCGCGGCGGCCCAGCTGGCCCAGCCAGTCGGGGAACGGCTTCACTGGGGTGTCGTCCCCGTCGACGACCGTGCGGGCGTAGGCGTACGGATACCAGTGCCAGCCCAGGCAGACCTGCCGGGCGGTCATGGTGCCGCCGCCGGGTGTGCGGACGGTGCGCAGCCCGGCCGGGGGACGCGCCCACTCGCGGCATGCCGCCAGCAGCTCGCGCTGGGCCCGCGCGTCCAGCCAGTCGGGCACATGCACCGCGCCCGGCGCGACCTCCGTACGCTCCCGGGGGAACAGCTCGGCGTCCATGTCTCCCATCCTCCCCCACCGACGCCGGCCACCGACGCCGCCCACCGGCCGTGAGCTGCGGCTCGGCTAGCCTGGACGCACGATGAGCGACCCGATGAACGACCGTATGACGACGCCCTGGGGCGAGCTGGCGCTGACGCGTTTCCCCGAGGACCCGCGCGAGAGGCTGCGCGCCTGGGACGCTTCCGACGAGTACCTCCTCAGGCATCTGGCGGAGCGGGAGATCCCGCTGTCCGGTTCGGTCGTGGTCGTGGGCGACCGCTGGGGCGCCCTGGTCACCGCGCTCGCGGCGCACCGGCCGACACAGATCACCGACTCCTACCTCACCCAGGAGGCGACCCGGGCCAACCTCGCCCGGCTCGGCGTCGAGCCCGGCACCGTCCGGCTGCTCACCACCCGGGACGCGCCGCCGGAGCGTGTCGACGTGCTGCTGGTGCGGGTGCCGAAGAGCCTGGCCCTGCTGGAGGACCAGCTGCTCAGGCTGGCGCCCGCGGTGCACGAGGGCACGGTGGTCGTCGGCACGGGCATGGTGAAGGAGATCCACACCTCGACGCTCCAGCTGTTCGAGCGGATCCTCGGCCCGACCCGCACCTCGCTCGCCGAGAAGAAGGCCCGGCTGATCTTCTGCACACCCGAGCCGTCGCTGGAGCGGCCCGCGAACCCGTGGCCGTACACCTACACGCTCCCCGACGGCGTGGGTGCCGTCTCGGAGCGCGCGGTCGTCAATCACGCCGGTGTGTTCTGCGCGGACCGGCTCGACATCGGTACGCGGTTCTTCCTCGGGCATCTGCCGGACGTCAAGGGCGCCGGACGGGTGGTGGATCTAGGGTGCGGCAACGGTGTCGTGGGGACGGCGGTGGCGCTGGCGAACCCGGCGGCCGAGGTGCTGTTCGTGGACGAGTCGTTCCAGGCCGTGGCCTCGGCGGAGGCTACGTTCCGGGCGAACGGGGTCCCGGGGCACGCCGAGTTCCGGGTCGGGGACGGCATGGCGGGTGTGCCGGCCGGGAGTGTGGACCTGGTGCTCAACAACCCGCCGTTCCACTCCCACCAGGCGACGAGCGACGCGACGGCCTGGCGGATGTTCACCGGCGCGCGGCAGGCGCTCAAGCCGGGCGGTGAGCTGTGGGTGATCGGCAACCGGCATCTCGGGTACCACGTGAAGCTGCGACGACTGTTCGGCAACAGCCAACTGGTCGCCGGTGACCCGAAGTTCGTGGTGCTGCGGGCCGTCAAGAAGTGACCGTGCGACTCAGGCACACCTGAGCTTGCACACCGGGGCCCGGTCAGGGGGCCCGCAGCACGCCGATGATGCCGGCGACCGCCCGCACCATCGCCTCTCGCCCCACGCTCAGGTACTTGCGGGAGTCGACCGCCTCGGGGTGCGCGGCGAGGAAGTCGCGGATCGCGCTCGTCATCGCGATGTTGAGGGCCGTGCCGACGTTGACCTTGGCGATACCGCCCGCGACCGCCGTCCGCAGCTCGCCGTCCGGCACCCCGGACGAGCCGTGCAGGACCAGCGGGACGTTCAGGGTCGCGGTCAGGCGCTTGAGCAGGTCGTGGTCGAGGGCTGCGGTGCGGGTGGTCATGGCGTGCGAGCTGCCGATGGCCACGGCGAGGGCGTCGACGCCGGAGTCGGTGACGAACGCGTGGGCCTCGGCGGGTTCGGTGCGGGCGCCCGGGGCGTGGGCGTCCAGCGGCGGCTCGCCGTTCTTGCCGCCGACTCGCCCCAACTCGGCCTCGATCCACAGGCCCTGGGCATGGGCCCAGTCGGCGGCGGCCTTCGTCGCGGCGAGATTGTCCGCGTACGGCAGCCGGGCCGCGTCGTACATCACGGAGCTGAACCCGGCGGCCGGCGCCTGCCGCAGCAGGTCGTCGCTCTGGATGTGGTCGAGGTGCAACGCGACGGGGACGGCGGCGCGTTCGGCGGCGGCGACGGCCGCGCGCGCGAGCGGCAACAGCCGTCCGTAGCGGAACTTGACGGCGTTCTCGCTGACTTGGAGGACGACGGACGAACCCATCGACTCCGCACCGGCGATGACGGCCTCGACATGCTCCAGGGTGATGACGTTGAACGCGGCGACGGCCGAACGGGCCGCGGCGGCACGGGTGATGAGCTCGCCGGTGGTCACGAGGGGCACGGTCTGTCCTTTCTCGGCGCTTACGGGACGCGTCAGGGAGCGAGGATCACCGAGCGGGTGAGGTGCCGCGGCCGGTCGGGGTCGAGGCCACGCGCGGCGGCGACGGCGACCGCGAGGCGCTGGGCGCGGACCAGTTCGGCGAGGGGGTCGAGGCGGCCCTCGACCCACAACCCGCCGGTGGCCCGCACCTGTTCGGCCAGCCCCTCGGGCGCCTCGCCGAACATCCAGGTCGCGGTGCCGCTCGTGGTGACGCTGATCGGCCCGTGCCGGTACTCCATCGCCGGGTAGGCCTCGGTCCAGGACAGCGACGCCTCGCGCATCTTCAGCCCGGCCTCGTTGGCCAGCCCTACGGTCCAGCCGCGGCCGAGGAAGGTGAACTGCCCGCACTCCACCAGCCCTTCGGGCAGATCGTCGGCGAGCGCGGCACGGGCGTCGGCGACGGCCGCGTCGGTGGGCAGGCCGAGGTGGGCGCGGAGCAGCGTGAGGGCGGTGGTGGCGAACCGGGTCTGCACCACGGACCGTTCGTCCGCGTAGTCGAGGACGACGAGGTCGTCGGCGGCCGTCATCACGGGCGTGTCCGGGTCGGCGGTGATCGCCGTGCTGCGGGTACGCCCCTTCAGCAGCCCCAGCAGGTCGAGCACCTCGGTGGTGGTGCCGGAGCGGGTCAGGGCGAGGACACGGTCGTACGAGCGCCCGTGCGGGAACTCCGACGCGGCGAAGGCGTCCGTCTCGCCCTGGCCCGCCGTCTCGCGCAGTGCGGCGAACGCCTGCGCCATGAAGTACGAGGTCCCGCAGCCGACGACCGCCACCCGCTCCCCCGGCGCCGGCAGCGCCCCGGCGAGGCCGGCCGCCTCGGCCGCGGCACGGGTCCAGCACTCGGGCTGACTGTTGAGCTCGTCCTCGACATACGTCATGACGCCACCCTCTCGACTTCCATGCCACCTTCATGCTTGTTCTTGCAAGATATAGCGAGCTTTCGAACAGAATCAAGCAATCCGCTCAGGGAGGTGTGCGCTAAGGTCGCCGAGAAGATCGAGGAATGGAGGGCCGATGTCGCGCGACGCCCGCTGGAAGGCGCTGCTGGAACTGCTCGTCGAGCGGGGCCGGCTGGACGTCGAGCAGGCGGCCGCCGAGCTGGAGGTGTCGGCCGCCACGATCCGCCGTGACTTCGATCAGCTCGCCGAGCAGCAGATGCTGGTCCGCACCCGGGGCGGCGCGGTAGTGCACGGGGTGTCGTACGAGCTGCCGCTGCGCTACAAGACGGCACGCCATGCCTCCGAGAAGCAGCGCGTCGCCAAGGCCGTGGCCGACCTGATCGCACCCGGCGAGGCGGTCGGGCTGACCGGCGGTACGACGACGACCGAGGTGGCGCGGGCGCTGGCCGTGCGCACCGACCTGGCGTCCGGCACACCGGCGCTGACCGTGGTCACCAACGCGCTCAACATCGCCAATGAGCTGGCCGTGCGCCCGCAGTTCAAGATCGTGGTCACCGGTGGTGTGGCGCGCCCGCAGTCGTACGAGCTCATCGGGCCGCTCGCGGACGGCGTGCTGGCGCAGATCACGATCGACGTGGCGGTGCTCGGCGTCGTCGGCTTCGACGTCACGCACGGCGCCGCCGCGCACGACGAGGCGGAGGCGGCGATCAACCGGCTGCTGTGCGAGCGGGCCGAGCGGGTGATCGTGGCGGCGGACTCCAGCAAGCTCGGCCGGCGCGCGTTCGCCCGCATCTGCGCGGCCGAGGCGGTCGACACGCTGGTCACCGACGCGGCGGCTGATCCGGAGACGGTACGGCGCTTCGAGGAGGCGGGACTGCGGGTCATCGCGGTCTGAGCCCCCGTACGCCGCGGCACTGACCCTCTCGGCGCCCCTCGTCCGCCTCGGCACTGACCGCCGCGCTCCCCTCGTCGGCCTCGGCATTGACCACCGCGGGTCCCCGTCCGCCGCGACCCTGACCACCACGCGCCCCTCATCCGCCTCAGCCCCGGCCATCGACCCGCCCCCGTCCGCCCGATTCCACCTACCCTGGGATCGAGGCGCATGGCGGGCCAGGGAGGCTGCGATGAGCACTACCCCGATCGAGACGGACACATCCGGGGCGTCACGGTACGTACCGATCGCCGACCACGGCCTGATCGGCGATCTGCGCAGCGTGGCCCTGGTGGGGACGGACGGCACGATCGACTGGTACTGCTGTCCGTCCTTCGACGCGCCGAGCGTGTTCGCGGCCATCCTGGACGCCGAGCGCGGCGGCTGCTTCGAGCTGGCGGCGTCGGTGCCGGCCCGGACCAAGCAGTTCTACTTCCCCGACACCAATGTGCTGATCACCCGGTTCTTCACCGAGGACGGCGTCGGCGAGGTGCAGGACTTCATGCCGGTCGACGGCGAGCCGGCCGAGGTCGAGCGGCACCGGCTGATCCGGCGTGTGGTGTGCGTGCGCGGTTCGATCCCGTTCCACACCCGGGTCGCGCCCCGCTTCGACTACGGCTCCCAGGCGCACACCGTCCGCATGGAGGGCGAGGTCGCCGTCTTCCAGTCGGACGACCTGTCGATCGGGCTGACGTCGACCGTGCCCCTGGAGGTCGACGGGCCGGACGTGCACGCCGAATTCAAACTCGCCGAGGGCGAGTCGGCCGTGCTGGCGCTGGACCAGGTCGGCGACACGCTGGCCATGAAGCGGTGCGCGCGCACCGAGGCCGAGAAGCAGTTCAACAGCACGGTGGCGTACTGGCGGGGGTGGCTGTCCGCGTCCCAGTACCGGGGACGCTGGCGGGAGATGGTGCACCGCTCCGCCCTCACACTGAAGCTGCTCACCTATGCGCCCACCGGCGCGATCGTGGCCGCGCCGACGACCAGCCTGCCCGAGCAGATGGGCGGCGAGCGCAACTGGGACTACCGGTACATGTGGGTGCGCGACGCGGCCTTCTGCGTGTACGCGATGCTGCGGCTGGGCTTCACGAGCGAGGCCGAGGCGTTCATGAAGTTCCTGACCGACCACGTCAGCCGGGGCGACGGCTCGGCCAACGGCCCACTCCAGATCATGTACGGCATCGACGGCCGCGCCGATCTGCCCGAGCGGGTCCTCGACCATCTGGAGGGCCACCTCGGCTCGGCGCCGGTACGCGTCGGCAACGCCGCTTCCGACCAGCTCCAGCTGGACATCTACGGGGCGTTGATCGACTCGATCTACCTGTACGACAAGTGGGCGAAGCCGATCTCCAGCGACCAGTGGGACGACGTGTGCGCGCTGGTGGAGTGGGTGTGCGAGAACTGGGACCAGCCCGATGAGGGCATCTGGGAGACCCGCGGCGGCCGCAAGAACTTCCTGTACTCGCGGCTGATGTGCTGGGTGGCGATCGAGCGGGGCATCCGCATGGCCAACCGTCGCGGACTGCCCGCCGACGTGCCGCGCTGGCAGGAGAGCCGGGACAGGATCTACCGACGGATCATGAGCCGGGGGTGGTCCGAGACCCGCAAGGCCTTCGTCCAGTGCGAGGACAGCGACGTACTGGACGCGGCCGTGCTGATGATGCCGATGGCGAAGTTCATCGCGCCGACCGACCCGAAGTGGCTGTCCACCCTCGACGCCCTCACCGAGGAACTGGTGTCCGACTCGCTGGTCTACCGGTACGACCCGGCGGCGAGCCCCGACGGACTGCGCGGCGACGAGGGCACGTTCTCGATCTGCTCGTTCTGGTACGTCGAGGCGATGGTCCGGGCCGGCCGGGTCGACGAGGCACAGCTGGCCTTCGAGAAGATGCTGACGTACGCCAACCATCTGGGCCTGTACGCCGAGGAGATCAGCCACACCGGCGAGCAACAGGGCAACTTCCCCCAGGCGTTCACCCATCTCGCCCTGATCAGCGCCGCGTTCAACCTGGACCGCGCCCTGGGATGAGGCGAGTTCGCCTCCCCACGCATCGCCGGTCGGCCCCGTCGCCGCTCGGGGATCAGTGTCCGTGGCCGGGCGCCTCCTCGTGCGAGGGCGCTTCGCCGCCGGCGCCCGCCCGGACCGTGAACTGTGCCGTGCGCACCTCGCCCTCGTGCTTGAAGTCGAGGAACAGACGGTACGTGCCGCTGCTCGGCGCGGTCGCCGTGAACGAGACCGCCGGGCCGGGCTTCGTGGTGCCGTCGCCGGGTTCGCCGTTCGGGTGCACGTGCAGGTATGCGAGGTCGCCCGAGCGCAGGGCCACCAGGTGGCCGTAGGCGCCGAGGTAGGGCTGGAGGTCGGTCACCGGGCGCCCGTTCCGGGAGACCTCCAGCTCCAGCTCGCTCTCCTTGCCCGGGGTGAGGGCTCCATTGAGCCGGACCTCGTAGCCGTCGACCTTCGCGATGGAGTTCGGGGCGGGCAACTGCCGCGGCTCGAAGGGGCCCGACGCCGCCAGGTCCGAGCCCAGGGTGAGGTTCTCGGCGCCCTTCTTCGCCGGGGTGAAGTCGGCGAAGACGCGGTACCCGCCGGCGCGGGGCAGCTCGACGGGGATGCTCCAGGTGCCGTCCGCGGCGCGGGTGGGGTGCAGATGGCGGTAGGTGGCCAGGTCGCGTGAGGCGACTATCAGGTGGAGCTCCTTGTCGTGCTCGCGCCGGAAGGCGGTGACGGCACGGCCGGTGCTGTCGCGGACGGCGAAGGCCAGGTCGGCGCGCTGGCCGGCGGTGACGTTCGGGGTCTTCAGGTCGAGGGTGTAGCCGCCCTCGGAGATCTGGAGCCCGCCGGCCGGCGTCGTCTCGTGGCCGCCCTGCCCGCCGCCCTCCTGTGGATTCGACAACGTCTTGCCGTGGCTGTCGTGGCGGATGGGCGCGGGGGACTCGATCACGGGGTCGACGCCCTGGCCGACGCCGTAGGCGGTCCCGAAGGTCGCGGCCAGTGCGGCGGCGAACGCGGTGATCCTCAGTGCGGCGTTCATGGCGTCTCCCTGCGAGGTCGGGTGGTTCGGTGCGGGACCTTCGATGCACTTCACCATACCCCCTAGGGGTATTGCGTCAACCTCATCCGAGCCTTGCTTCGGCTACCCCCTAGGGGTATACATGGACAACGGCAAGGATACCCCCACCCCGTACCGGGAGGAACCCGATGACCACCACCACGTACGCCGTCGCCGGCATGAGCTGCGCCCACTGCGAGGCAACGCTGACCAAGGTCATAGGCGAGCTGCACGGCGTCACCGACGTGGACGTCGATCTGGCGACGGGGCAGGTCACCGTCACCAGCGCCAACGCCCCCGACGCCCCCGACGACGCCGTGATCGCCGAGGTCGTCGACGAGGCCGGCTACGAGCTCACCGGGCGCGCGGCCTGACCAGCGCGGCCTGACCAGCGCGCCCGAACCGCCCAGACCCGACCCCAATCGCACCCCGCACCCCGCACCCCGCACCCCGCACCCCGCACCAGGAGCAGCGATGACCACCCCCGCGTCCGACACCACCACCGAGGTAGAGCTCGCCATCGGCGGCATGACCTGTGCCTCGTGCGCGGCGCGCATCGAGAAGAAGCTGAGCCGCTTGGAGGGCGTGACCGCCACCGTCAACTACGCCACCGAGAAGGCGAAGGTCAGCCACGGCGGCGGTGTGTCGGTGCAGGACCTGATCGCCACGGTGGAGGCGACCGGATACACCGCGCGAGAGCCCGTGCCGCCGGCGCCGGAGGAGGCCGAGAGCGGTGCGGGGCATGACGAACTGCGGCCGCTCCGGGAGCGGTTGATCACCGCTGTGGCGCTCGCCGTACCGGTTGTCGCCATGGCCATGATCCCGGCCTTGCAGTTCGAGTACTGGCAGTGGCTGTCGCTCACGCTGGCGGCGCCCGTCGTGACGTATGCCGCGTGGCCCTTCCACAAGGCGGCGCTGACCAATCTGCGGCACGGCGCCGCCACCATGGACACGCTGATCTCGGTCGGCACCTCGGCCGCGTTCCTGTGGTCCCTGTGGGCGCTGTTCCTCGGCACCGCGGGCGAGCCGGGGATGACGCACCCCTTCGAGCTGACCATCTCCCGCGGTGACGGCTCGGGGAACATCTACCTGGAGGCGGCCGCCGGTGTCACCGCCTTCATCCTGGCCGGGCGCTACTTCGAGGCCCGCAGCAAGCGCAAGGCCGGCGCGGCGCTGAAGGCGCTGCTGGAGCTCGGTGCCAAGGACGTCACCGTACTGGGCGCCGGCGGCAGCGGCAGCGGCAGCGGCAGCGGCAGCGAACGGACCGTACCCCTATCGGAGTTGAAGGTCGGCGACCGCTTCCTCGTCCGGCCCGGCGAGAAGATCGCCACCGACGGGACCGTGGTCGAGGGGTCCTCGGCGGTGGACGCCTCGATGCTCACCGGCGAGTCCGTGCCGGTCGAGGTCGGGCGGGGCGACCCCGTCACCGGCGCGACGCTCAACGCGGGCGGCCGGCTCGTCGTGGAGGCGACTCGGGTGGGCGCCGACACCCAACTCGCCCGGATGGCGCGGCTGGTGGAGGACGCCCAGAACGGCAAGGCCGCCGCGCAGCGGCTCGCGGACCGGATCTCCGCCGTGTTCGTGCCGATCGTGATCGCCCTGGCGCTCGGCACCCTGGGCTTCTGGCTCGGCAACGGCGCCGGAGCGGCCGCCGCGTTCACCGCCGGTGTCGCCGTGCTGATCATCGCCTGCCCGTGCGCGCTGGGCCTGGCCACGCCGACCGCGCTGATGGTGGGCACCGGACGCGGCGCGCAGCTCGGAATCCTGATCAAGGGCCCGGAGGTGCTGGAGTCCACGCGCAAGGTCGACACCATCGTGCTGGACAAGACGGGCACCGTGACCACGGGACGGATGACTCTCCTGGCCGTGCACACCTCCGACGGCACCGACGAGGCCGACGTCCTGTGCCTCGCGGGCGCGTTGGAGCACGCCTCCGAGCACCCGATCGCCCGAGCCGTGGCCGACGGGGCGCTGGAGAGGCTGGGTGCGCTGCCCACGCCGGAGGACTTCGCGAACGTGCCCGGCCTCGGGGTGCAGGGCGTCGTCGAAGGGCACGCGGTGCTGGTCGGTCGGGAGCGGCTGCTCGGCGAGTGGGCGATGGAACTGCCCGAGGATCTGCGGCAGGCCAGGTCCGCCGCCGAGGCGGCCGGTCGTACCGCCGTCGCGGTCGCCTGGGACGGCGAGGCGCGGGCCGTCCTGGAGGTCGCCGACGCGGTGAAGGCGACCAGTGCGGAGGCGATCCTGCGGCTGCGCGCCCTGGGCCTCACGCCGATCCTGCTGACCGGTGACAACCGGGCCGTCGCCCATGCCGTCGCCAGCGAGGTCGGCATCGCGCCCGAGCACGTGATCGCGGAGGTGCTGCCGCAGGACAAGGCCGATGTCGTCAAGCGCCTTCAGGGCGAGGGCCGTTCGGTCGCGATGGTGGGCGACGGTGTGAACGACGCGGCGGCGCTGGCCCAGTCCGATCTGGGTCTGGCGATGGGCACCGGCACGGACGCGGCGATCGAGGCCGGCGATCTCACCCTGGTACGCGGCGATCTGCGCGCCGCGGCCGACGCGATCAGGCTCGCCCGCAGGACGCTCGGCACCATCCGCTCGAACCTGTTCTGGGCGTTCGCCTACAACGTCGCCGCGCTGCCGCTCGCGGCGGCCGGACTGCTCAACCCGATGATCGCCGGAGCGGCCATGGCCTTCTCGTCGGTGTTCGTGGTCGGCAACTCCCTGCGGCTGCGCTCGTTCCGGGCCGCGCCCTGAGCGAGTGGACGAAGGGGCCCCTGAGCGAGTGGACGAAGGGGGCGCCGCACCCGCGGCGCCCCTCCCGTTGTGTGCCGGGCTGTCAGCCGAAGGCCTTCACAGCCTGGTAGTACGTCCAGGCCGTGCTGTTGCAGGCGGTCTTGGTCGCACCGCTGTAGTTGGCGCACACACGCTTGAGGTCCTCGTAGAAGGCGCTGTCCAGACGCGACTTGTTGGCGTCGAATGCGCCGATCGCCTTGTAGTTGCGGTAACCGAAGTCGTGCCGGGCGCAGGACGTGGAGAACGGGAAGCCGAAGGGGTTGTCGGGCGAGGAGGAGCAGTAGTCCGTGGACCAGTCGAAGCCGTACGCGGACCAGGCGGACTGGTTGGCGCGGGCGGCGACCCAGGCGTTGTAGCTGGACGCGCTGGTCTGCGTCCAGCTGGAGAGGACCTGGGGCTTGTCGGCGGGAGCGGCGTCGGCGGCCGTGGCGGTGGCGAAGACGGCCGCGAGGGACAGAGCTGAGGCGGATAGACCGGTGGCGAGTCTGCGGTGCATTCCACACCTCCATGAGGCTGCGACCCGCCCATCGGGTCGCAGGTTCATGACAAGATGATTGACACCTGAACGGCACTTTCACACCGCGCGCCGCCTAATGGCCCGTTAACTCATGGACGTGCAAGGAGATCAGGGGATGAACTCGCCGTCATCCCCCTTGCGCAGGTCCACCGCGGTGACCGCGAGGGCCAGCGGCCCCGGAGCGAGGAACGCGAGCGGCAGCAGCATCCAGGCGCACAGCACGGCGGTGGCCACCGCGAGCAGCACCAGGGCGCTGCCTCCCACGTCCCGCACGGAGTCCCGGGCGGCCTCGCGCACGGCGGCCCGCCAGTCGGTGAGCGACTCTGGGCGGGCGCAGGCCCTGAGGCCGCCCACCATGGCGTACGCCCCGATCGCGGCCGCAGTGACCGCGAACAGCTCGGCCCCGGGCAACCCGGCGCCCGCCAGGGCCAGATCGGCGGCGAGCAGCAGCATGCCCGCCACGGCGAGCGCGCCCGCCGCCAGGTCGCCGGTCCGCAGCCGTCGCCGTAGCAGCGCGAAGTACCGCCCTGCGGTGGCCGGTCGGCCCTCCCGTGCGCCCCGAAGCACCGCGCACGCCGTCGACAGCGCGGCCGGCGCGGTCAGCACGGGCAGACACGCCACGGCCGTGGCCAGGCCGACGCTGAGCACATCGGCGAACAGCGTCATCCGGGGGCCGAACACCTCGCCCGCCTCGTGTCCCGGCATCCCGCTCACCCCTTGAGTCCGGAGCTGGCCATGCCCTCCACCAGGAAGCGCTGGAAGGCGAGGAAGAACAGCACGATCGGCAGCAGCGCGATCACGGACAGCGCGAACATCGGGCCGAACGCCGAGGTGCTGGAGGCGTCCACGAACGAGCGCAGGGCGAGCGTGAGCGTGAACTTGTCCGGGTCGAAGAGGTAGATGAGCTGGGTGAAGAAGTCGTTCCACGTCCAGATGAAGGTGAAGATCGCCGTGGTGATCAGCGCCGGCCGGGTGAGCGGCAGCACGATCTGGAAGAAGCTGCGGAACGGTCCGCAGCCGTCGATCCGGGCCGCCTCCTCCAGCTCGCGCGGCAGACCGCGCATGAACTGCACGATGAGGAAGACGAAGAACGCCTCCGTCGCGAGGAACTTCGGCAGGATCAGCGGCCAGTAGGTGTTCACCAGGCCGAGCTGGTTGAAGATGATGTACTGCGGGATCAGCACCGCGTGGTGCGGCAGCATGATCGTCGCGATCATGAACGCGAACAGCGGTCCGCGGAAGCGGAATCGCAGCCGCGCGAAGGCGTATGCGGCGAGGGAACAGCTGATCACGTTGCCGAGGACCGCGCCGCCCGCGATCAGCAGCGAGTTGGTCAGCAGCCGCCAGATCGAGACGTCGTTGACGCCGTCCAGGGCCGTGGAGTAGTTCGACCACTCAAGGTGCCGCGGCAGCAGGTCGAGGCTCGCGATGACCTCGTCGGCCGGCTTGAGCGAGGTGGCCAGCAGCCAGGCCAGGGGGTAGAGCATCACGAGCAGCGCGGCCAGACAGCCGAGGTGCAGGGCGATCCTGCCCCAACGAACCGGCCTACGGGTCTCGGTGGTGGATACGGCGGTCATCGGTCCCCCTCGGAGGCGTAGAAGACCCAGGAGCGAGAGGTGCGGAACAGCACCGCCGTGACGGCGCCGATCACGATCAGCAACACCCAGGCCATGGCGGAGGCGTAGCCCATGTGGGAGGCGACGAAGCCGCGGTCGTACAGGTAGAGGGTGTAGACGAGGGTCGAGTCGGCGGGGCCGCCCTTGCCCGCGCTCAGCGCGAAGGCGGGGGTGAAGACCTGGAAGGCCTGGATGGTCTGGAGCACGAGGTTGAAGAACAGCACCGGGGACAGCATGGGCACGGTGACGGACCGGAACTGCCGCCACTTCCCTGCCCCGTCGACCGCCGCAGCCTCGTACAACTCCCCCGGGATCTGCTGGAGGCCGGCGAGGAAGATGACCATCGGTGCCCCGAACTGCCACACCGTCAGCAGCGCCACGGCGAGCAGCGACCAGCCGGGGCGGTTGACCCAGCCGCCGGTGCCGAGGAGGTTGTCCACCGTGCCGCCGTCGTTGAAGATCGCCCGCCAGACGAGGGCGATGGACATCGACGCGCCGAGCAACGAGGGGGCGTAGAAGGCCGAACGGTAGAAGCTCTTGCCGCGTTTCATGGACTTCAGGGCGAGCGCCACGCCCAGGGCGAGGGCCAGTTGCAGGGGTACGGCGATGACGACGTACGTCAGGGTGGTCATCACCGAGCGCCAGTAGCGCGGGTCCTCGGTGAACATCTGCACGTAGTTGCGCAGGCCCACCCAGCGCGGCGGGTTGAACAGGTCGTAGTCGGTGAAGGACAGGTACAGCGACACGGCCATCGGCAGCAGGGTGAGGACGATCGCGCCGAGCACCCATGGGGAGAGGAACACCCAGGCGGGGCCCTGGCGTTCGCGCCTCGGGCGGCGTTTTGAGGTCGCGGCGGCCGCGGGCTTCGCCCGGGTGGGGATCGTGGTGGTGGTCATGACCGCAGCTCCGCCTTCGCCTCGGTGACGTAGTTCTCGGCCGCCGCACGGGGCGACATGCGCTCGTACGACACCTGGTCGTAGTCGCGCTGGAAGGTGGTCTGGAGGGCGTTGTCACCCGAGGGCGGGGCCTGCGGCGGGTCCTCCAAGGTGCCCTCCAGGGAGGCCTGGTAGGCGGCGATCGTCTTGTCGAAGTCCTCGAGCTGCGGCTCGATCTCCGCACGGACGGAGTCGTTGACGGGGATGCCGCGGGTGGCGCCGAGGACCTTCGCCGCCCCGGGGTCGTTGATGAGGAAGTCGACGAGCTGGGCGGCCTCCTCGGGGTGACCGGTGTTGGCCCCGACTCCGAGGAACATCGACGGCTTGAAGTACTGGCCGGGCGTGCCGTCCTCTCCGGAGGGCATCGGCGCGAGCGCGACACCGCTGGGTATGAGGGCGAGGAACCCGCTGGCCGGTGCGTCCCAATTGGAGTCGCTCACGGCCTCGCCGCGCCCCAGCGGGGTGTTCTCGACGGAGCCGTCCAGCTGGGTGGTCTGCTCGGCCGGCGAGACGACGCCCTCGCGCCGCAACTCGTCGGTGAAGGTCCACCAGCGGGTCAGATCGCCGGCGGTGAAGCCGAGCCCGCCGTCCTCGGTGTAGAGGGACTTGCCCTGGCCGCGCAGCCAGACCTCGAAGCAGTCCTCGCTCTGGCCGGGGTCGGTGGCGCCGGGCTTGCCGGTCTTCTTCGCCAGGGCGCGCAGGGTGTCGGCCCATTCGCTCCAGGTCCAGCTCTTTCCCGGGAGCGGCACGCCGGACGCCTTCCACGCCTCGACGTCGTAGGCGACCGTCTCGGTGCCCCGGCCCTGGGGGATCGCGTACTGCGTGCCGTCCAGCCGGCCGGTGGCGAGCAGCCCTCTGTCGATCTCGTCGGTGCGCAGTACGGTCTTCTGCTCGCCGAGGTCGAGCAGGACCCCACCGGAGGCGTACTGGTCGATCTGCCGGTAGTCGAGCTGCATCACATCGGGGGTGTCGCCGCCCGAGGCCTGGACGGCGAGCT
Source organism: Streptomyces sp. NPDC098781 (assembly GCF_044759995.1). Classification (NCBI taxonomy): domain Bacteria; kingdom Bacillati; phylum Actinomycetota; class Actinomycetes; order Kitasatosporales; family Streptomycetaceae; genus Streptomyces; species Streptomyces sp. NPDC098781. The sequence continues at coordinate 539,316 of NZ_JBIWAK010000001.1, read as the reverse complement.
TCTGCTTGTAGGCGTCGTAGGCCGAGAACGACGTCTGCACCTGGATGTCCGGGTGCTCTTTCTCGAACAGGGCGAGGGCCTGCTCGGTGCGCTCCGCGCGGTCGGGGTTGCCCCACCACGTGTAGCGCAGCACGACCTTGCCGCCGCCGACCGACTCCCCGGATCCTCCGCAGCCGGCCAGCATCGCGCAGAGCGCGAGTGCGGCGGCCGAAGCGCAGAACCCCTTTGTCCTGTGTCCGGGCATGCCGAGGTCACCTCTCCTCTCCTCGGTGTTCTGTGTTGGCCCCCCTGTGAACGCCCCCCGGCGAAAAGGCGGTTACTCGCCGCCGTACGGCAGCGTCGTCCCCGGCAGGTTGTACTCGTCCCGGCGACCGCACATCCCGAACCCGCCGAGCCGGGTGGCCCCGGCCTCGTACGCGGTCGCCTCGTCGAGATACGCGGGTTCGCCCGCCTCCAGCGCGTCGAGCTGGGCGCCGGTGCGTTCGGCGGCGGCGAGCGCACCGGCCCGCCACAGCTCCCGCCAGTTCGGCACCTTGGCGCGTACGAGCCGGGCGGCGGCGCGCTGGAACTCCAGGTACGGGCCCTTGTCCCCGGCGACGAGCGACTCGCGCAGGGCTAGGTAGCCCTCGACCGCGAGGTCCCTGCGGCGCCGCGCGGCGGCCTCCGTCTCCGGGCCGGTGCCGGACGGCAGCGTGGCCGCCGCCGCGTACCGCTCCGGGTCGGCGAGCACCTCGGGCGGGAACGTGAAGACGGCGTCACCGGCTTCGGGCAGGCCGCTGTTCTGCATCAGCACGGTGATGCGCAGACCGCCGCCCTGGACCATACGGTGCACGGTGCCCGGCGTGAACCAGGCGACGGAGCCCGGCTCCAGCGGGATGTCCCGGTATCCGTCGGGGCTCAGCGTCTGTACGGCGCCCCGGCCGCCGGTGACGACGTACGCCTCGGTGCACACCAGGTGCAGATGCGGGCTGCCGCCGCACACCCCGTCGGCGGCCTCCCAGTCGTAGGCGCTGAGGTGGGACAGGCCGACGGCGCCCGGCAGCGGGTGCGGAAGGGCCGGCTTCACCACGGAATTCCCTCCAGGTGGGACGCGACCTGTTCCCGGTCCCAGGCCCCGTCGGCGAACACGACCCGGTAGCGGTAGGCGAAGGCCTCGCCCGGCGGCAGCTCGAACTCCTCGAAGAAGGCCCAGGAGAACGCCACCGTCGGGATCGGCTCGGCGCGCACGAACCAGTGGGACTCGTGGCGGGCGTTCAGGTTCTCGGGCGCGTGCGCGAAGACCAGGGTGGAGTGTCCGTCGATGGCGTCGTGCTCGGTGGTGTAGGCGAGCCACGGTCCCTGACTGCCCATCAGTTTCTCGGCGTCCGCGTCGGATTCCGGCGCGAAGGCGGTTCCGCCGGTGAAGTCGCGCGGGCCGCGCCACTGGAGTCCGGTGTACCCGGCCATCTCCCGGCCCTCGGTCGTCGGGGACCCGAACCGCAGCGGCTCGGCACGGAGGTTGGTCAGCCGGATCGACCAGTCCAGGGCCCAGGCGCCGGCGGCCTCGTCCACCGAGTGCACGGCCAGTCCGCGCGTTTCACGCGCCCATTCCTCGCCGCCGTTCTCGACCCAGGTCAGCTCCTCGGTGAAGGCGAGCCGGTCGTCGTCGACCGTGAACTCGGTGAAGCCGTCGTGCCGCATGGAGCCGACCCGGTCGGGCAGGGCGAGGTAACCCTGGCCGTGCACATAGCAGTTGCCGCCCCAGAAGTTCTGCCCGGACAGATGGCTCGCCGTCATCTGTAGACCCTTGTGCCAGCGGTGGTCACTGGGCCGGTAGCCGGTCACGGTGTGCCCGGCGAGGGTGCGCACCGGATGGGCGTAGGGCTTGCGGGACTCGAAGGCGTCCGGGTCGGGGCGGTACACGTAGCGAAGGATCTCGGTGCCGTTCGCCGCCGTCACCGCGATGTGGTCGCCGTGCGCGTGGGTGACGCGGATGCTCATGCGCGCTCCTTGGGGGCCCAGTGGGGGTGGTCTCCGTGCATGGCCCGGTAGTAGGGGTCGCCGGGCCCGATCTCACCCGCGTGCACCGGGTGCCCGGTGAAGGCGGACTTGTACAGGGCGGCTGCGAAGTCGAGGGTGGCGCGTGCGTCGGGGCCGCTGCCGGGCGGCCGGACACCGTTGTCGTAGGCGTCGAGGAGGGCGCCGAGCTGCGCCGTGTGCGAGCTGGGCACGTCGGTGGCGGGGGTGCGCCAGGCGGTCGCGCGCTCGGAGGGGACGTGGGGGGCGGGGGTGTAGACCCAGTCGTCGTTGCGGTGGCCGTACAGGTGGGTCAGTTCGACCGTGGCGTCCGCGCAGTCGACGCGGATACGGCTCACCTCGTGCGGCGACAGCACGCTGTTGACGACGGTGGCGAGGGCGCCGTTGTCGAACCGGACGAGCGCCGTGGAGACGTCCTCGCTCTCGGTGTCGTGGACCAGGCGCGCGGCCATGGCGCGGATCTCCGTCCACGAGCCGAGCAGGTTGAGCAGCAGGTCGAACTGGTGGATGCCGTGCCCCATGGTCGGCCCGCCGCCCTCGCTGGCCCACTTCCCACGCCACGGCACCGCGTAGTACGCGGCGTCGCGGTGCCAGGTCGTCTGGCAGTGCGCGACCAGCGGGGCGCCCAGCTCACCGCTCGCGATCAGCTCACGGGCGTGCACGGCGCCGGAGCCGTACCGGTGCTGGAAGACCACCGACGCGTACGCCCCCGACGCCTCCTCGGCGGCCGCGATGTCGTCGTACTCGGCGAGGGACAGACACAGCGGCTTCTCGCACAGCACCCAGGCGCCCGCCTTGAGCGCGGCGACGGTCTGCTCCCGGTGCAGGGACGGCGGCGTGCCGATGAGGACCAGATCGGGGCGTACGGCGTCCAGCATGTCGCCCGTCGAGGTGTACCCGGCGACCTCCTCACCGGCGAGCTGCCGGAAGGCGTCCAGCCGAGCCCGGTCCACATCGACGGCGGCGACCAGCTCCACCCGGTCGGCATGGGATCTCAGGGCGGGGAGATGACTGCCGCTGACGATGGCACCGGTGCCGATCACGGCGACGCGGCGACGGGCGGGGCTTGGGGGCATCTGTTCTCCTCGGACGGCCGGCGGACAGCCCGCTTTTCAGAAAGCGCTTGCACTTCGAGGGCGACCCTAGGCGGGTACGGAATGTAAGGACAACCCCTGTGCGGTGAGATCCACAAAGCCCGACCCGTTCGGCTCGCCCCACCTCCCGCACGGTCCCCTCCCCGGCGCCCCCTCAAACGGGCGAAGATCGAAAGTGCTTTCCGAACCGTCCCGGCGCCTTGGCCGCGCCTCAACTCTGGCTCGATCAGAGGGCGTTGACAGCTCCCGGGATCCACGTCACGGTGATGACTCGTCGTGCTCGGGAGGTCACCGATGGCAGCAGCCGGCACCGATGCCGAGTTGGTAGCGCGCGTACGGGCCCTGCGACCACTCATACGCGAGCACGCGCCGCGCACCGAACAGCGGCGGCGGGTGTCGCCCGAGGTGGCCGCGGCGCTGACCGACGCCGGGATCCACCGGATGAACGTCCCCCGGCGCTACGGCGGCTACCAGAGCGGGCTGCGCACACAGGTCGACGCGGTGGCCGAGATCGCCGCGGCGTGCGGCTCGACCGCGTTCAAGACGGTGATCCAGGCCGGGTGCTCCTACATCGCGGCGCTCCTCCCCGACGAGGCGCAGGACGAGATCTTCACCGGCCCCGACGTCAAGGTCGGCGGCACCCTGGTGCCCGACGCGACGGCGGTCCGGGCCGACGGCGGCTACCTCGTCAACGGCACTTCGGGCTTCGCCACGGGCTGCCACGACGCCGACTGGCATCTGCTGACCGTGCGGGTGGAGTCGGAGTCCGGGGACGGCCCGCCCGAGCTGCTGTGGACGGCCGTGCCGATGGCCGAGCTGGAGATCCTCGACGACTGGTACGTCTCCGGCCTCGCGGGCACCGGCAGCGACAGCGTCGTCGCACGGGACGTGTTCGTGCCCGCGCACCGCGCGCTCCCCGTCGGCCCGTTGCTGGCGGGCGAGTTCCCGTCGAAGTCGAGCGCGGACGACCCGTTCTACCGGATGCCCGTGCTGCTGATGTTCTGTGCGTGGACGGCGCCCAACGCCCTCGGCCTCGCCCGGTCCGCCCTGGCCGAGTTCACCGAGCGCAGCCACCGGCGGGGCATCACCTACACCTTCCACGCACGGCAGAGCGAGGCGGCGGTCACCCATCTGCAACTGGCCGAGGCCGCGATGAAGCTCTCCTGCGCCGAACTGCTGACCGCCGACTTCCTCTCCGCCATCGCGTCACGGGCCGAGTCCGGTGAGCCGTATCCGCCCGAGGAACGGGCCAGGATCCGCGCGCAGAACGGCCATGTGGCCCGGCTCTGCAAGGAGGCCGTCGACCTGCTCGGCTCCGCCTCCGGGGCGTCGTCCCTCCAGCTGGACGTGCCGATCCAGCGGGCGGTGCGCGACCTCAACGCCCTGTGTCTGCATTCGTTCGTGAACCCGGCCACCAACCTGGAGATCTACGGCCGGGTCCTGTCCGGCGTCGACCCGGGCACGCCGTTCCTGTAGGTCACCGCGTCACCCCTTGTCCAGGAAGCGCCGCAGCCGGGTCAGCGGCCAGGTGTTGATCACGTCGTCCTTGGTGAGCCAGCCGCGTTGTGCCGTGCCCACGCCGTAGCGCAGGTTGGCCAGGTGGATCACGGCGTGGGCGTCGCTGTCCACGGCGAACTTCACGCCGTGCCGCCTGGCCCGCAGGATGTCCTCGTCGCGCAGGTCCAGCCGGTCCGGGTGGGAGTTGATCTCCAGGGCGGTGCCGGTGCGGGCGCAGGCGGCGAAGACCGCGTCGAGGTCGACGTCGATGCCGGGGCGCTTGCCGATGAGGCGGGTGGTGGGGTGGCCGATGATGTGGACGTGCGGGTTCTCGCAGGCCCGGACGAAGCGCCGGGTCAGCGCCTCGCGCCCCTGGTTGAAGTGCGAGTGCACCGAGGCCACGCACAGGTCGAAGCCGGCGAGGAACTCCGCCGGCCAGTCCACCTCGCCGTCGGGGCCGATGTTCAGCTCCGCGCCGTGCAGCACCCGCATACCGCCGCGCTTCCCGCGCTTGCCGTACTCCCGGTCGAGCTCACGGACCCGTTCGCGCTGGGCCAGGATCCGTTCGTCGGTCATGCGCTGCATGGCCATGTCCGGGCCGTGGTCAGTGACCGCGTAGTAGGCATGGCCGCGCTCCGCCGCGGCGGCGACCATCTCCTCCAGCGGGGCGAGTCCGTCGGTGAGGTCGGTGTGGGTGTGCAGATCACCCCGGATGTCGCTCTCCTGGACGAGATCGGGCAGCTCGCCCCGCAGCCCGGCCTCGATCTCACCCCGGTCCTCCCGCAGGGTGGGCGGGATCCAGGGCAGGCCGAGACGGGCGTACACCTCCTCCTCGGTCTCGGAGACGATCTTCTTGCCGCTCTCCGTGTCGAACAGGCCGTACTCGGAGAGCTTGAGCTTCTGGTGGACGGCCATCTCGCGGGTGCGGATGTTGTGCGCCTTGGACCCGGTGAAGTACTGCATCGCCGCGCCCCAGGAATCCGGGGGCACCACCCGCAGGTCGACCTGGAGGCCCTTGCCGGTACGGACCGACGTCTTCTTCTCGCCGCGCGCGATGACCTCCGAGACGTCCGGCAGTTCGGTGAAGGCCCGCATGACCGGCTCCGCCTTGCTCGCCGCGACCAGGATGTCGATGTCGCCGATCGTCTCGCGCCCGCGGCGCAGCGATCCGGCGTAGGCGCAGCGCTTGACGCCGGCCACCTGGGACATCTCGGCGACGATGTCCTCGGCGAGGCTCATCGCGACGTCGATGAGGACCCGGTCGCCGGAGGACTGGAGCAGGCCGATGCCGTGCAGGATGTTCTCCTCGGTCTTCGGCCCGAAGCCCTTCAGGTCGCGCAGCCGCTCCTCCTGGATGGCGTCGGCGAGTTCCTCGGTCGTGGAGATGCCGAGCTCCTCGTAGAGGACCATCGCCTTCTTCGGCCCGAGCGTGGGAATGGCCGTGAGCTGCCGGACCCCGGCGGGGATCTTCGCGCGCAGTTCCTCCACGGCGGAGATGCTGCCGTCGGCGAAGTACTCGACGACCTTCTCGGCGATCGACTTGCCGACGTTCGGGATCTCCTTCAGACCCTTGACGTCGAGCGTGGACACATCGGCATGGTGGCCGCCGATCGCCCGGGCGGCCTTCTCATAGGTGCGCGTCCTGAACGCGTCTCCTCCGGTGATCGAGATCAGATCCGCGTACTCCTGGAGCAACGCGGCGACCTCGTCGTTCGACCGAGCCACGCCTCCAGAGTGGCACGGCAGGGCCTGCCGGACGACCCTGAGGGCTCCGCCCGGGCGAGAACCGACCGGTGCTGCCCTGCGCCTGATCCGTGGCTCACGGACGAGGAACGCAACTCGGTGGCGTCCACGGCGGGGGTCGGGAAGGCTTGCGCGCATGGTTTCTGTGGTGCAGAACGTGGCGATCGACTGTGCGGATGCTTACGAGCTGGCGCGCTTCTGGAGCAGGGTGACCGGGCGGCCCCAGGATCCCGAGGACAGACCGGGAGACCGGGAGACTCAGGTGCTGCTCGCGGAGGGCCCGGTGCTGTACTTCAACCAGGTGCCCGAGCCCAAGAAGATCAAGAACCGCATCCATCTGTGTCTGCGCCCCGAGACCTCGCGCGAGCAGGAGGTGGAACGGCTGCTCGGACTCGGCGCCACCTTCGTCACCGACCGCCGCGAACCCGACGGCTCCGGCTGGGCGGTCCTCGCCGACCCCGAGGGCAACGAATTCTGCGTGCTGCGCAGCGAGTCGGATCGCGCCGCGACGAATTCCTGAAGCCCTGAGGGCCGGCGGACGGCGGCAGGCAGGTCGGCCATCGTCCGCCGGTTCGATACCCGTCCTAGGGCCCCAGAGGCGCCGGCGGACTCGTCGTCGGGTCGGGTTCCGGTATCTGCGTGCGCAGGGGTGGGTGTGCCGGGGTCGCCCGTTCCTTGGTCAGGGCGCTCGCGATGCGACGTGCCGTCAGGGGGTCGGCCGGCAGGGTGTGGGAGGCGAACCAGCGGGCCGCGGCGGGGGCGGGCGACGGCTCCACGAACTCGGCGCCCGCGTAGTCGTCGAGCGGCGGGTCGTAGATGTAACCCGCGACCACGCCATGGCTGACGAGCCGCTCCACCAGGGCGTCGCGGTCGTGGACCAGGAGGGGGACGCGGAAGAGGGCGGGCGGGCCCTCGTGTGCGGTGCTCTCGCGCAGGGCCGGGGTGGCCCAGGTGGTGCCCGACAGCAGGGAGACGCCGGCCCGGCGCCGGGCGAGGTCGCCGTCGAGGAGCGCCATCCGCAGCTCCAGTTGCCCGCGTACCAGCGCCCCGTGGCGGGAGCGGAAGCCGTGCAGGTCGACCCGGACCCAGGGCTCGTACGCGGCCAGGCTGGGCGCGTGACGGGCGCTGCCGGCGAGGCGCGGGGCGTGCAGGGCCATGCGGAAGTCGTCGCGTTCGAGGAGGCCGAGGCGCTGCATCGTGCGCCATACGGGGCGTACCAGGTGGAGGGTGCGTACGGCGGACCGGGCCAGCGGGCGCAGCGTGGTGGAGAGGTCGGCGCGCAGCCGGCGCGGGGTGAGCAGGTCGTCGCGCAGCAGCTCCAGCTCGCGCCGGGTGCGCGCGTCGTCGACGGCGAGGAAGCCGCCGGCCATCGCGGCGACGTGCTTGGACAGGCTGAACGCCGCGGCCGTCCCGAAGGTGCCGACCGGCTGCCCGTCGACGTGCGTGCCGATGGCGTGGGCCACGTCCTCGATCAGCGGGATCCCCAACTGCTCGCAGCGACGGCGCAGTTCGGTCACCCGGTCCGGCAGGCCGTACAGGTTGGTGGTGAGGACGGCGTCCACGTTGCGCCAGGTGGACTCCGGCACGGCGGCGGGGTCGATGTTGCCGTCCCATTGGGACACCGGAGCTTGCACGGGGCGCAGTCCGGCGGCGAGGACGACGAAGAGGATCACGTCGTCGTTCACCGGGGACATCAGCACCCGGGCGCCCGGCCGGCACCAGCGGCGCAGCGCCAGATAGAGGGCCAGTCGGGCCGAGGGCGTGTAGACGCATTCGCGTCCGATGCGCCGTGTCATCATCGCGGCGAGCCGCGATCCGTACGGCATGGTCACCTCTTCCGTGGAAGGGTCCGGCGAAGGGTTGCCCGAGGCGGGCGGTGCGCGCTCGCGGACGTCGTTCGGGACCGCGGCGCCGCGGACTGCGGGACCGCGACGGGGTAGGGATGCGACGCCGGCGCGGGCGTACGACGAGAGCGGGTGCCCGCTCAGCGGGCGCGGGCTCCCACGTCCGGGGCCTGGGCCGGGTTCGAGGTGCGCAGATTGCCGACGGTCTTCAGCAGCCGGTCGGCGGGCTCACGCAGCCGGGGGTGGGCCAGGACCGTGTTGCGCAGGCCACGCACGGGTCTGCGCCACATCCGGTGGGCCGCCGCCACCGGGTGCGGACGCACCGCGAACCCCTCGGCCACCCGTAGCTCACGGGTCTTGAGCCAGTCCTTGTACTCCTTCTCGCCGCGCCCGAAGTCCATGAGTGTCACACCGTCCCGGCCCGCGGCGTCCGCGAGCCGCAGATGCATCATCAGACCGGGCGAGTAGTAGCCGAACTCCGGGTCGTAGGCGGTGAACCAGGCCGCGAACACCGTGCGCGACCGAGGCCCGAAGTGCGCGGCGACCGGCCGGTCACCGGCGTACACGACGGACAGGATTCCGGTGAAGTGCTCTTCGCGGACCTGGAAGAGGTGCTCGACGAGGTCGACGATCCAGGGTCTGGAGAAGCGGTCCATCCGGCCGGTTCTGCGGTACTGGGCGGACTTCCACCGCATCAGGGTGCGCAGCATGCGGGGGTCGCGCTCGTCGTACACGAACCGCAACTCGCCCGCGTCGCGGCCCAGGCGGCGCTCCTTCTTCAGCGTCGTCTTGGCCAGCCCCGGGTACGTGGCGCGCAGCCACTCCGGGTAACTGCCCTCGCCGGGCTTCAGATCCAGCACGGGCGAGGCGAACGTGCCCGTGACGTACGGTCCGAACGGCTGCTGTTCCTCGACGAGGTGATCGAACTCGAAGACGGACAGCCCGCAGGCCCTGAGCAGTTCGCGGGTGTCCCAGCTGACTCCCGGGCGGTGCACCAGGGCCTGGCAGTCGGACAGGCCCAGGCCGATGGCCCGGCCGACGCCGTACGCGTTGCGTTCGTACGGGAAGAAGCCGACCGGCTGTCCGCCCTGGTGCAGGACCGCGACCTGCGCCCCTTTGCGGTACCGGCCGACCCCGAGCGTGAACTCCGGTGCCAGGAAAGGGTTGGCGTAGTCAGGCGACTCGTCCATGGCCCGGTGCCAGGCCCGGCGCAGCGACTCGCTCAGTTCCTCGGGTCTGTGAATCGTGATGGCGCTCGTGGACCGCATGGCGATCGTTCCCCCCAAAATTCCCCCCAAGAGGCGCCTTTCGGCGCCTCGCCACCGTGTCCCCCATTGTCGAACTTTGTGGCGAGGCTCAAACGTCGCGAAACAGTACGCACACTGTCAAGGCGCCGGAAGGATCCTTTAGCTGCGCTTGGTCCGGGGAGGTGCGCCGGCGAAGTCGCCGGGCGGGATCAGCGGATGGCGACCACGACATGGCTGTCGCCGTACTGCCAGACGACGCCGACATGCCCGAACCCCGCCCGGCGCAGCAGTCGTTCGTGCGCGGGGACGGTGAGTCGGGCCGCGCTGTCGGTCCCGGTGGCGGACCGCCCGTGCCGGCGTCGGCGCTCGGCCAGCAGGTCGGTCAGCTCGGGGTCCCGTGCCACGGCAGTCCACCAGGAGTCCCAGTCCTCGTCCGCGAAGGCGTGTCCGCGTTCGGCGTGGCGGCGGCCGACGCACCCGGCGAGGTCGGCGAGCGCGGCGTCCTCGGGCGGGAAGTGGTCGCCGTTGACGAGGAGGCCGCCGGGCCGCAGCAGCCCGGCGAGTTGCCGGTAGGTGCGGTACAGCGTGTCCGGGGCCAGGTAGTGCAGTGCCGTCGTCGACACGGCCGCGTCCAGGGGTCGGCCGAGACTCAGGGCGTCGGTCCAGCCGTCCTCACCGATCACCGCGTCCACATAGCGTGCCGCGTCGGCGTGGTGGGTGCGGGCCAGCTCCAGCAGCACCGGGTCCATGTCCACGCCCACGATGTCGGCGCCCGGCAGCCGCCGGGCCAGCCGGGCCGCCAGGGAGCCGGGGCCGCAGCCGAGGTCGACGACGAGCGGCCTGCCCGGTCGGCCCGTCACGGCCTGCTCGACCACATCCGCGATCACCGTGAAACGCTCCTCGCGGTCCACGGCGTACCGCTGTTGCTGGCGCTCCCAGCGCTCCACCCACCGCTCCGCCGTCGCCAGGCTCAGCCCCATCCGGTCGTGCCACCTCGCCGTCCCGCACCTGTCTCACACCGCCGTCATCGACCCTACAGGTGGAAACGGTTCCCATTAGCTCTGATGGCGGTACGTCACCCGAGCGTGGTGAGCACCGCCAGGAGCCGGTCCACCTCCTCGACGGTGTTGTGGACGTGCAGGCTCACCCGCACCGACCCGGCGCTCTCCCCCGCACTGCCCTGGCAGTGCTGGTCGGAGCGGACCATGAAGCCGTGGCTGAAGAGGATGAAGCCGAGGTCCCCGGATTCGACGGCGTGGTGGCGGAAGGTGACGATGCCCTGGCGTCGCTGGACGTCCGAGTCGGCTGCCAGGCTGGTCTGGCAGCCGAGGATCTCGTAGGCGTCGAGGTGGCGCAGGCCCTCGGTGAGCCGGGCGGCGAGGGCCACCGTCCACCGTTCGATCCGGTCGGTGCCGGCCGCCTCCAGCCAGTCCAGGGCGGTGGTGAGGGAGGCGATGCCCACGGTGTTGGGGGTGCCCGCCCAACCACCCGGCGCGAACGTGGGTCCGCGTGCCTGGCGCGCCCAGACGGCTCCCGTGCCGGGCAGTGCCATGGCCTTGTGGCCGGAGAAGACGACGAAGTCGACGTCCAGGTCGGCCACCGAGACCGGGAGATGGCCGACGCTCTGGGCGGCGTCCAGGCAGATGACCGCGTCCGGGCCGACGGCGCGGCGGATGCGGTGGAGGTTCATGTCGCCGCCGTAGACGTGGTGGACGTGGCAGGCGGCGACGAACCGGGTGCGCGGCCCGGCGAGTTCGGTGAGCGCGCTGTGGTCGTAGTCGCCGGAGGCTTGTTGGTACGGCATGGGCCGGACGCGGATGTGGACGCCCTGCCGGGCCAGTTGGTCCTGGGTCTCCAGCCAGGGCGCGATGTTGGCCTCGTGGTCCGCGACGGGGACGACGATCTCGTCCCCGTCGGTGAGGAACCGGGGCAGCCAGTCCCGGGCGACGGTGCGCAGTCCCTCGGTGGTCCCACTGGTGAAGTGCACGGCCGAGCCTTCCGGCGCGGGGTCGCCCAGGAACCGCTTCACCCGGTCGCGGGCCTGCTCGACCAGGGCCGTGGTCCGGTTGGCCCAGGGGTAGGTGCCGCGTCCGGCGTTGGCGTTGGTCGTGGTGAGGTAGGCGTGCGCGGCGTCGAGGACGGCCTGCGGTTTCTGGGCGGTGGCCGCGCTGTCCAGGTAGGCCAGGTCCGGGTGCGCGGTGATGATCGGGAACTGGGCGCGCAAGCGGCGCTGCCACTCCCCCAACTCCTCGATCACGTTCTGGCCTTGGGTGTCGGTCCTGGGTACGGTCATGGGCTCAGTCCCGTACCAGGGGTGCGCCGGCGTCCCGCCAGGCGATGATGCCCCCGGTCAGGCTGCGTACGTCCGGATGCCCCATCCGGGTCAGCAGGGCGGCGTAGCGGGCGGACTTCTCACCGACGGGGCAGGCCAGCAGGACCGGGCGGCTGTGGCTGAACGGCAGTCCGTCGCGCAGGAGTTCCTCGAAGAGCTCGTCGACGATGTTGACCGAGCCGTCGATGTGCAGGGCCGCGTAGGCGTGGGGGCCGCGCAGGTCGACGACGAGTGGCTGCCCGGTGGCGATCCAGGCCTGGGCCTCGCTCACGCCGACGGCGGGTGCCGTGCGTATCTCGACGTCCGTCAGGTCGGCCGGGGAGTTGCCGCGGGGCGGGCGGCCGAAGAGGTCGGGGCGGCGCTGACGGACGTAGCCGAGATAGCTCTCGACTCGGTCGCAGACGATGAACACGGCTGACTGTCGCTCCGTCAGTTCCTCGTCGCGGGAGCGCAGTTGGCGGAGCGCGCCGAAGTACGCCGCTCCTCCGGTGGGTCCGGCCAGGATGCCGCATCGGCGGTTCAGGGTCAGCATCCCCTCGATCGCCTGGTCGGCGCTCACCGAGTCGATGACGTCGTAGGTGCCGGGATCGAACAGGCCCACCTCGTGCGCCTCGTCGATGGTGCGGATGCCGGGGACGAAGTCGGACTTGGCGGCGACCAGGCCGACGACCCTTACGGCCGGGTCGTGTTCGCGCAGGGCGCGGGCGACGCCGGTGGACGAGCCGGCGGTGCCCACACAGGCGATGAACCAGTCCGGGGCCCGGCCGTCCAGGTCCTTGACGATCTCGGGGCCGGTGCCGGTGAAGTGGGCCTCGGTGTTGCGCGGGTTGAAGTACTGGTCGGTGTGCAGAAAGGCGCTGCCCGGCTCGGAGAGCGTGCGGTGGAAGAGAGTGAGCGGGTCGTCGGTGGCCGACGGGTCCAGGCACTCGCTCTGGCCGGGCAGTTCCTCGATCTCCGCGCCGAGCAGCAGAAGCAGATCCTTGATCTCCGGGATCCGCATCCGGTTGGTGACGCTCTTGAAGGTCAGCCCGTGCATGCCCGCGAGGACGGCCAGGGCCTTGGCGGTGTTGCCGCTCGACAGCTCGACGACCTGGCCGGCCCCCTCACCCGACGCGGAGGCCGCGGCCTCGAGATACGGTCCGGCCATGTTCCAGGCGGCCCGGTCCTTCACCGAACCGAAGGGGTTGAGCAGCTCCAGCTTGGCGTACAGGTCGATGTGCCTCAGGCCGTGCACGGACGGGTCGATGCGCACCAGCGGTGTGTTGCCGATGGCCTCGGTGATGCTGTCGTACCTCACTGCGCTCCCCCCACGGGTGTGGTCGGCCAGTACTGGTCGTCCAGGCACCAGCGCCATCGCTCGCCTTCCTGCCAGGCGGCGACCTTGCGCGCGGCGGGCTGGTGCTGGGCACGGGTGGCGTGGAAGTCCATGCAGTAGCCGGCCGTGTTGGCGAAGGCCAACAGATCGCCGGGTGCGGGGCGGTGGGGCAGGAAGACCGTGCGCCGGGTGATCAGGTCGGACTCCAGGCACAGGCTGCCGAAGAGATGCGCGGCGACCGGTCCGGCGCCGTCGGTGGTCTCCTGCTCGCGTGGCACGGCGACGGGATCCATCAGCACCCCGTGGTCCTCGAGCGCCACGTCGTCGGCCTTCGCCGCCAGCCTGATGTGAAGGGGACCGCCGTCCTCCGGCTCACGCACCTCCAGCACCTTCGTCAGGGTCACTCCGCACTGGTCGAGCAGCGCCCGACCGGGTTCGGTGTGCAGGTCGTAGAGGTGCTCCAGGAGAAGCGCGGCCAGGGGGCGGCCGCCGAGGGACGCGGCCGGGTGCGCGAGCAGTTCGTCGAGGTAGCGGGCGCCGGCGACCGGCCGGTGGGCGGGGTACAGACCGAGGGTGCCGCGCAGGGTGCCGGCCTCGTTGCGCAGTCCGTAGCCGTGGCCGCCGTAGGTCAGGGGCGGGCGCATGCCCAGGACGGCTTCGGTGAGTCCGGTGGTGTACCGCTCCCATTGGCCGCCGTCGGCGAGGTAGTCGACACCGAAGCCGCCGCCGACGTCCAGGGCCCGGGGCCTGAGCCCGCGGCTCCGGCACTCCTCCAGTACCCGCAGACAGCCCTCCAGCGCGATGGCCTTCTCGGTCAGGCTCGTCGTGTCCAAGTGGTACGCCACGCCGATCAGGTCGAGCACGTCGGCGTGCCGTTCGACGGCGTCCAGCAGCGGGGCCGACTCGCCCACGGCGGTGCCGAAGCGGCTCCGCCGGGTCAGCACGCGCACGCCGGACGCCTCGAACCCCGACAGCCGGAGCAGGACTCGGGACCGGGGCAGGTCGTGTTTGCGCACCAGGGTGGCGAGTTGCTCCAGCTCACCCCGCGTGTCGAGGCTGACGGTGACCGATGTGCGCGCCGCCAGCCAGAGGAAGTCCGGGTTCTTCGGCCCGGTCGCCGTGATCCGGTCCGGGGTGAGCCCCGCGCCCAGGGCGTGCTGGAGCTCCCCGAGCGAGGCCACGTCCACACCCGCGTCGGTGGCGGCGAGCCTGCGCAGCAGGGCGCTGGAACGGTTCGCCTTGTGGGCGAGGAAGACCTGCCCGGCGAGATGGTGGGTGTCGTAGACGGACCGGAACTGCCGCAGATTGTCGGCGAGTTGGTCGGGGACGACCACGTGCAGCGGTGAGCCGAGCGCGTCCGTGAGGGTGTGCAGCAGGTCCGGGGAGTGCAGCAAGGAGCGCAGCCGTGACTCCAGCCGCGGTGCGAGATACAAGGGCTGCCCGCCCATGCCCGGCCCTCCCCCGCCCTTCGGGCCCGACGCTCCGGGCGCTGTCGACCACTCCCCGCGGTTGCCGTATAGCTCCTTTCCCGGCTCCCCGCGGTTTACGCCCCGTACCTGCACTGCTGGGCGGTACGTCAACAGGTGGGCCGAAAATCACCGGTGCCCGCCGTCCGGACGACCGCTCGGCCCGGGCACCCTCATTGCGTGGTGGGAGCACACCGGTCCGTGGTAGGCACTGAAGATGACGCGATCCACGGATGGGGGCGCTGTGTTCGGCAGGTGGGTGACGGTGGTGGCCCTGACGGGGCTGCTGGGACTGGTCGGCTGCACTTCCGACGGGGGCGCGGCGGGGGCGGAGGCGTCGGAGGTGACGACCGGCACCTCGACCGTCGCGTCCCCCTCGGCAACCCCGTCCTCGGCGGCCCCGCCGTCATCCCCCTCGTCGGCGCCTTCGGCGTCCGGCACGCCGACCCCGGTCCCCGTCACCGGACCGGATCAGCGACTGGTCACGATGGTGGTCACGGGCGGCTTCGCCGGGGTGAACAAGGAGGTGGCCCTGCGGGGCGACGGCACCGTGCACACCAGCGACAAGGGGGAACGCGCCGTCCACCGCACCAGTGCGGCGGAGTTCACCGAACTGCGCACCCTGCTCGGCGATCCGGCGCTGGACGAGGTCTCCGACCTCACGCGGAACATGGAGGCCGCGGACCTGTTCCAGTACACGCTGCGCTTCGACGGCCGTACGGTCATGACCGACCGCTCCGTCGAGGAGCCGGCCCTCGACCGGCTCATCGACGCCCTGAGCGCCTGGCTTCCGGGACGCTGACCCGGCCGCCCGCGCTCAGCCCTCCTGCATGACGACATCGACCATCCAGGTGATGCCGAAGCGGTCGGTGCACATCCCGAAGACGTCGCCCCACATCTGCTTCTCGAACGGCACGCTCACCTGGCCGCCGGCGGACAGCTTCTCCCAGTAGCCGCGCAGCTCGGCGTCGTCGTCGCCGCTCAGGCTCACCGAGATGTTGTTGCCGGGGTTGTGGTCGTCCGACGGGGTGTCGGCGGCCATCAGCGTGAAGCCGTTCGGGGCCTCCAGCATGCCGTGCATGATCTTGTCGGCCATGGGGGAGTCCTGCTGCCCGAACTCGGCGTAGGTGTTGACCTTCAGGGTGCCGCCGAAGACCTCCTTGTAGAACTCAAGTGCCTGGCGGGCATCGCCGGCGAAGCTGATGTAGGGGTTGAGACGCGAGGCCATGATTCCTCCAGAGACGGGGCCGGAAGCCGACAGCAAGGAAGGTAGCGCGGGCCACTGACAATGGCCCGCGCACACGGCCACATGGCGCACAGCACCGCTACAGGGTGCGCTCCAGACGGTCCGCCACCAGCTTCACGAACCTCGCCGGGTCCTTGGGCTGGCCGCCCTCGGCGAGCACCGCCAGCGTGTGCAGCAGTTCGGCGGACTCGACGAGCCCCGAGCGGTCCTCGCGCTCCTTGAACGCCTGGTTCAGGCCCTTCACCAGCAGATGATCGGGGTTGAGCTCCAGGATGCGCTTGGTGCGCGGCACCTCCTGGCCCATCGCCCGGTACATGTTCTCCAGGGCCGGCGTCAGATCGTGCGCGTCCGAGACGACACAGGCCGGGGAGACGGTGAGCCGCGTCGACAGGCGCACCTCCTTGATGTCCTCGTCCAGCCGCTCCCCCATCCAGCCGAGCAGCCCGGCGTACTCCTCGGCCTGCTTGGCCCGCTCCCCGTCGGCGTTGTCGTCGCCCTCGGCGTCGAGGTCGATCTCGCCCTTGGCGACGGACCGCAGCTTCTTGCCCTCGTACTCGCCGACGGTGTCGACCCACACCTCGTCGACGGCGTCGGTGAGCAGCAGGACCTCGATGCCCTTGTCGCGGAACGCCTCCATGTGCGGGGAGTTCTCGATGCTCTGCCGGTTCTCGCCGGTGATGTAGTAGATGTCGTCCTGGCCGTCCTTCATCCGCTCCACGTACCGCGCGAGCGTGGTCGGCTCGTCGTCGGAGTGGGTGGTCGCGAAGGAGGCGACGGCGAGGATGGCCTCGCTGTTCTCGGAGTCGGTGACCAGGCCCTCCTTGACGGCGGTGCCGAACTCCCGCCAGAACGTGGCATAGCGCTCGGCGTCCCTGGCCATCATGTCCTTGACCGTGGACAGCACCTTCTTGGTCAGCCGGCGCTGCATCATCCGGATGTGCCGGTCCTGCTGGAGGATCTCGCGCGAGACGTTGAGCGAGAGGTCGGCCGCGTCGACGACGCCCTTGACGAAGCGCAGGTACGGCGGCAGCAGCGCCTCGCAGTCGTCCATGATGAAGACGCGCTTCACATAGAGCTGGACGCCGCGCCTGAACTCGCGGGTGAACAGGTCGTGCGGGGCGTGCGAGGGGATGAACAGCAGGGACTGGTACTCGAAGGTGCCCTCGGCCTGGAGCCGGATCGTCTCCAGCGGCTCGCGCCAGTCGTGGCTGATGTGCTTGTACAGCTCGTGGTACTCGTCGTCGGACACCTCGTCACGCGACCGCGCCCACAGGGCCTTCATCGAGTTCAGCGTCTCGGGCTCGGGCGCGCTGTCGCCGCCCTCGTCCGAGGAGGCCGCCTCCGGGACCATCCGGATCGGCCAGGTGATGAAGTCCGAGTACCGCTTGACGATCTCCCTGATCTTCCAGGGCGAGGTGTAGTCGTGGAGCTGGTTCTCGGGGTCGGCGGGCTTGAGGTGGAGCGTGACCGAGGTGCCCTGCGGCGCGTCCTCGACCGTCTCCAGCGTGTACGTGGCCTCGCCGCGCGAGGTCCAGCGGGTGCCCTGGGTCTCACCGGCCCGCCTGGTCACCAGCGTCATCTCGTCCGCCGCCATGAAGCCGGAGTAGAAGCCGACGCCGAACTGTCCGATGAGCCCCTCGGCCCCGGCCTCGTCCTGGGCCTCGCGCAGCTCCTTCAGGAAGGTCGCCGTACCGGAGTTGGCGATGGTGCCGATGAGCTTGCCGACCTCCTCGTACGACATCCCGATGCCGTTGTCCCGGACCGTGAGGGTACGGGCCTCCTTGTCGATGTCGATCTCGATGTGCAGGTCGGACACATCGGCGTCGAGCGAGTCGTCCCGCAGCTTCTCCAGACGCAGCTTGTCGAGCGCGTCGGAGGCGTTGGAGACGAGCTCGCGCAGGAAGACATCCTTGTTCGAGTAGACCGAGTGGATCATCAGCTGGAGCAACTGACGGGCCTCTACCTGAAACTCAAACGTCTCGGTCGGCATGGTTAGCGACTACCTCACAGGTTCATCACCGGAATGGTCGCAGTCACTCTAAGACACGAGGTCAGCGCGGAGGGCACCGATCCGGATCCGCGGCACCCTGAGACATCACAGGCTGTCCCGCTCCCCGTTCGATGCCATGGTCGAAGGGCATCGAGGCTCCCGACGCGATCGAACGGAGGGGCCGATGCCCACAGCACGCCCTCTCACCTCGCGGCGCAGGGCGGCGGCCGTCACGGGGGCGGCCGCCGCCCTGCTCACCGGGGCCGGGCTGCTCTCCGCGCCGGCGGCCGAGGCCGCGCCGCGCCCGTACCCCGGCGCCGGACCGGGCGACCCGGCGCGCTGCGCCCAGGTCATCGGCATCGACCCGGGCTCGGCCCTGGTGATGCGCACCGAACCCCGCTACGGCGCCTCGGAGGTGGCCCGCCACGGCAACGGGCAGTGGCTGGAGCTCTCCTGCTGGACGACGGGCGACCCGGACGCCCACGGGCACGGCTACGGGGTACTGGATGCTCGTGTCCACGCCCAGGTCCTGGGGTTACGTCAACGACTGGTACCTGGACACCGGCGGCCCGAACACCTGGCAGTCCCAGCTCCCACAGTGCCGCTGACGACGACGAACAGGCGAACCCGACCGCACGGATCCGGCCCTGCGGCTGCGCCCGCTCACGCTCACCGGTGCCGTGCTCACCGTCGCCGCGTCGGCCGTGCTGACCGGAGCGGGTCCCGACTTCGGGGCGCTGTACCGCGGGGCAGTGCATACCGCCAGATGGGGACCGGCGTCGATGCCGGTGACGTAGGCGCACTGGGCGGGTCGACAACGGCATCGGCCACGGGTACGTCAACGACCGGTACCTGGACACCGGCGGCCCGAACACCTGGAAGTCCCAGCTCCCGCAATGCTGAGGCGGCGTCGGCGGCTCAGTCCAGGTGGGCGAAGACCACCAGGTTGGCGGTGTAGTCCCTGACCTGGCGGTCGTAGTCGCCCGCGCAGGTGATGAGCCGGACCTGGGCGCGGGGGGTGTCGGCGTACACGCGCTCGCTGGGGAAGGTGTCCTTGTCGAAGGTCTCCACGCTGTCGACCACGAAGGACGCCTTGCGCCCGTCGGCACGCGCGACCTGGAACCGGTCCCCCTTCTGGAGCTCGCTGAGGTTCGCGAACACCGCGGGGGACGTGGCCGTGTCCACATGCCCGGCGATGATCGACGTACCGGGCTCACCGGGGGACGCGCCCTTGGCGTACCAGCCGACGAGGTTGGTGTCGCCGGCCGGTGGCGGCTGCAATCGGCCCGCGCCGCCGATGGCGAGATCGACGAAGGGCGCGTCGACCGAGATCTTGGGGATGTGCAGACGGAGCGGCCGGGACCGGGACAGATGCTTGCCCACGGGCCGTCCGTCCGGCGAGGTGGACGTGTCCGACCCGTGCGGGTCGGCCCCGGATGAGGCGTGCGGCTCGACCACCGGCGGCAGGTACGGCGCGCGGCCCGCTTCGGAGGACCGGTCCTCGCCGCCCAGGGTGACCGCCAGCACCACGACGGTCACCGCGCTCCAGAACAGCGCCACGGCCACGCGCCTTATCCGCCGCGAGGTGTGGGAACGGGTGTCGGAGGGGGCCGGGTCGGTTTCGGGGGACGGGGGACAGCCGGCGGCCATCGGACACCACCTCACTGGGGCGCGGCAGGGGACACAAGGCGTGGGAGGAGGGGCGGCGGGGCCGCCGCGACGCGCGGTGCACGCGCGGCGGCCACCGCGGCTATGTCGTCGGGCATGGTCAGGCCACGGATCCGGAGGCCTTCTTGCGACGCAGCGCGTAGATGCCGGTGCCGGCGACCGCCAGCGCGGCCAGTCCACCGGCGGTCACGCCGGAGGAGGCGAGGCCGCCGCCACCCGTGTGCATACCGCCGTGCGGCTTGTCGTGCCCGGAGCGCCAGGACTCCTCGTCGTCACCGCCGTGGTCACCGCCCCACGACTCCTCGTTGTCGCCCTTCCACGAGTCCTTGCCGTGGTCCTCCTTCCAGGGCTCCTCGTCGCCGTCCTTGCTCCGGTAGCTGTCCGGGTCGTGCTTCGGGTCCTTGGCACCGCCCCAGTCGTCGTCGTTGGTCACGGCGGCCAGCGCTCCGCCACCCGTGTGTACCCCGCCACGAGGCCCGTCGTGCTTGCCCTCCTCCTCGTGCTCCTTGCTGTAGGACTGGTCGTGGTCCTCGGACTTTCCGTGCTCCTCGGACTTGCCGTGGTCCTCCGACTTACCGTGCTCCTCGGACTTGCCGTGCTCTTCGGACTTGCCGTGGTCCTCCGACTTGCCGTGCTCCTCGGACTTGCCGTGGCCCTCGGGCTCGTCGTGCTCCTTGCTGTGGGAGCTGTCTCCCTGGTCCCAGTCACCCATGGTGACGGCGTAGGCGGCGGGCGAGATCGCCAGCGCGGCCGTGGCTGTCGCGGTGGCGAGCAGCATGCGGACAGAGCGCATAGGTAAATCCTTCCGTCACGGCCTGGGCGGCTGACGCTTCGTCACCACTGGGGCCAGACCTTGACGTGATCCACCGTCAGTCATGTCTTTCGCACGCACCATTCGAAGCGATCACACGGGTTACGACCACACCCTGACGGCCCTATGTCGAGCCGCCCCGCCGTTCGGGCAGCCGGATTCACCCGGAGAGGTTTGGGTCGCTCTCAGGCGGTGAGACGCGTGGGATGTCCCACCCGACCGTCACCACCCCCGCCCGCAGACCCGCCGCACCGCCGTCACCTGCGCCTTCCCCGCAGCGGGACGCGTTTTTCGACAACGCCAAGTACGCGGCGATCGTGCTGGTGGCCATGGGCCATGCGTGGGAGCCGCTGCGGGACGGCAGCCGGGCCGTGAGCGCCGTGTACATGCTCGTGTACGCCTTCCACATGCCGGCGTTCATCATCGTCTCCGGCTATTTCTCCCGCAGCTTCGACGGCCGGCCGGAGCGGCTGAAAAGGCTGGTCAGCGGCCTGGTCGTGCCCTATGTCGTCTTCGAGACGGCGTACACCCTCTTCACCCGCTGGACGGACCAGGAGCCGGACCGGCCGATCAGCCTGCTGGACCCGCTGTATCTGACGTGGTTCCTCGCGGCGCTGTTCCTGTGGCGGCTGACCGCCCCGCTGTGGCAGCGGGTGCGCCTGCCGGTGCCGCTCGCGCTCGGCGTGGCGATGCTGGCGACTCTCTCGCCGTCCATCGGCAACGACCTCGACCTCCAGCGGGCCCTTCAGTTCCTGCCGTACTTCGTGCTGGGTCTGTCGCTGCGGCCGGAGCACTTCCGGCTGGTCCGGCGTCGGGCGGCGCGGATCGCGGCGGTGCCCGTGTTCGCGGGCGCCTTCGCGGTGGCGTACTGGGCCGTGCCCCGGATGACCGGCGCCTGGTTCTACCACCGGGACAGCGCGGACGAGCTGGGGGCGCCCGAGTGGTACGGGGTGCTGATGACGCCGGTCCTGTTCGGCTGCTCGCTGCTGCTGGTGGCCTGCTTCCTGGCCTGGGTGCCGGGGCGGCGGATGTGGTGCACGGTGCTCGGCGCGGGCACGCTGTACGGCTATCTGCTGCACGGGTTCCTCGCGCAGGGCGCCAAGTACGGCGGCTGGTACGAGCCCGCCTGGGTGCGGGGGCCGCTCGGCGCGGTCGTCGTCACCCTGGTGGCGGCCACGGCAGTGACGCTGCTGTGCACCCCGCCCGTCCGGCGCGCCCTGCGCTTCGTGGTGGAGCCCGACCTGGGGTGGCTGTTCCGGCGGGAGACACCGGAACCGGCCCGGGACCGGGACCGGGTCGCCGCGAAGTGACCGGCCCGGCTAGGGCTCGCCCACCAGCCCGGCGATGTGCGCGATGACGGTGTCGAGGATGTCGTTCCAGGCGGCCTCGTCGCCGAGCACGAGGTAGTTGAGGGTGAGGCCGTCGGTCATGGCGGCCAGATAGCGGGCCAGGACGGGCGCGGGTACGCGCAGCTTGAGCCCCATGGTCCGCCCGAGCTGGTCGATGAGGTCGGCGTAGGTCTCGGCGTACAGCTGGTACTGCCGTCGCGCCAGATGCTCGAACCCCGGCTGGCGCAGGGCGTACTGCGCCAGCTCATAGGTGAGCATGTGCTCGTCGGGGTGGGCGCGGACGTGGTCCCAGTACGCCTGGAAGCCGGCCCGTACGGTCTCCTCCAGGGTGTCCCTGGGAAGCAGGGCCTCCTTCACCAGCGTCACGTAGTGCCCGGTGATGGTGGTGATGACGGACTCGATCAGCTCCTGCTTGGAGTCGAAGCAGTAGTGGAAGACGCTGAGCGAGACGCCCGCCTCGGCGGCGATGGACCGGGTGGTCGTCCTGGGGACGCCGTCCCGGGCCATCGCCCTGATCGCCGCTTCGGTGAGCTGTCGCCGTCGCTCGGCGGACGGCAACCGTGCCATGGAGCCCCTCTCGTGGGTGTCAGCTGCTGTGGACGCCGACCTCGTAGAGGGAGTAGCCCCAGTCCGTGCCGCGCTCCAGCCCCTGGATCCGCACATACCGGGCCGGCGTGGCGGCGAATCCGGCCGTGTCCAGGCCGCCGTCGCCCGCGGTCGTGGACCAGGCGGTCCGCCAGTTCACTCCGTCGGCGGAGAGCTCGACGCGGTACGCCTTGCCGTACGCGCGCTCCCAGTCGAGGGTGACCCGTTTGACCAGCTTCGTGGATCCGAGGTCGACCTTGAACCACTGGTTGTCGTTCCAGTCGCTGGCCCAGCGGGTGCCGCCGTCGCCGTCGACGGCCCGGCCCGGCTGGTAGCTGGTGAACAGGCTCCACTCCGAGGAGCTGGCGGAGGTGGCCGCGCCACCGGCGAGGTTCACTCCGGCCTGGTGGTTCTCCGAGGCCGACCAGGTGTCGAGGTAGGACTCGGCGCCCCGGAAGAGGTCGTCGACCACGTCCTGGCCGCCGACGCGGCGGATGTCCTCGATCCAGTCCGGGACGAGGCCGTAGTGGGCCGCGCCGTCGGTGTTGAGGTCCCAGGTGCGCTGTCCGGTGGTCTGCCGGTCGATGACCGAGCCGCCGTCGACGCTCTTGAAGGGGTACGTCACCTTGTTCGGGGCGTCCGCGCCGCGCGGTCCGGGCCAGCCGCCGACGCCGTTCATGTCGGTGCCGTAGCCGTAGCCCACGCCGTACTTGTCGCGCAGGGCCTCGGTGCGCTTCGCCTCCGAGATGAAGCCCTCGGAGCCGTGCATGTACTGGGCGATGAAGCCGCCGAGGCCGTAGACCCGCTCGGTCCAGTCCATGTCCATCCAGCTGTGCGAGGACAGGACGCCGGGGTAGGACGCGGACTCGAAGATGTCGAGCGCCCGGCCGGCGGCCTTGACGCTCATGTGGTCGATCTCCAGCATCATCCCGCGGTTCATCATGCCCCGTACGGCGTACTCGCCGAGCCCGGTGAGCCCTCGGACGTTGCACTGCGCGTCCGCGTTGTACGAGGGGACCTCGACGCCCGCCGGGAGCTTCTTCTCGGCCGCGGCCGCGGTGGCGTTGCCGATCGGGTTGTCGTGCTGCGGGCCCTTGCAGGTCTCGGTCTTCCAGAAGGTGCCGGTGGACAGGAACTGGCCGACGTTGATGGCCGTTCCGAGCCCGCCCGAGTCGAAGCGGACGCCGCACAGCGCGTTGTCGAACTTGTGGCACAGGAACATGCTGCGCACGCCCAGCGAGTACAGCTCGTCCAGGCCCTTGTCGATGTCCTCCTTGCTGCACTGCGCGATGTCGAGGATCTGCTTGCAGCCGAAGGGCTCGGAGGTCTCCACGCCGAGGATGACCGCCAGCTTGCCCTGCTCGATGACCTGGCGGGCCTGCGCGCTGTCGGTGACGACCCGGAACCAGCCCTTGCCGGTGCCGCCGTACATCTTGTCGACGAAGGCCTGCATGTCGTACGTCAGCTTGGCCTGGAGCCGGATCGAGGTCATCTCGTCGCAGCTGCGGTCCTTGAAGAAGTACACGGAGCAGATCACGCCGTTGGTGACGAGGTCGTTGACCAGGACCCGCTGGCCGCCGCGCCAGGCGCGCTCCACCCAGGCGTAGTAGTTCTGCTGGTGGGTGAGCGAGTCGTGGGCGGGCCAGTCCTTGAAGGTGGGCCAGCCGTTCGGGTCGTGCTTGCCGTCACCGCCGTTGGTGATGAAGTCGAAGATCGCGAGCGAGCCGTCGGGGTAGTGCTCGGGGCAGTCCTTGAGGGCGTCGGCGACACCCTGGTCGGAGAACGGCTTTCCGCAGATCAGACGGCCACCGAAGGCCTCATTGGAGAAGATGTGGTCGTGCGCGTCGACGAAGCCGCGCACCTCGCCGGCGGCGTTGGTGCCCTTGAAGGGCTCGCCCGTGACGTTGACCTGCGAGTCCGGGGCGGGCCGTGCGCTCGGGTCCCACCAGTCGGGGCCGGCCGCCGAACTCGGGGTCGGTCCGAGAGCGATGGACAGCACTAGCAGCAGGAGCGAGACAACGGTGATGTTCTTGCGTCTGCGGTACGGGCGTCCGGCACTGGTCACAGCCCTCGTCCCTCGGTCGGCGGGATGGCGAGGCCGGATTGTCATGACCTCGCTATATGTGCGACAGAGGATCGCCACTACTGCTTTACGAGTCAAGAGTCCGGGACGGATGACCTGATGACGGGGTGTCGGTTCAACCGGCGTGGGTGACGCGGATCTTGGACTGGCCGTGCGGGAGTTCCTCCCAGTCCGTCATGAAGCGTGCCCGCAGGCCGTGTTCCTCGGCCAGCGCGACGAGGGTCTCGGTGCGGTAGTAGAAGTCCTCCCGCAGGACCTGGTGTTCCTCGCCCTCGGTGCGGTCGAAGGTGAAGTCGAACCAGCCGCCGGGCGCCATGACCCGGCCGACGTTGGCCAGGCACTCCTCGATGACCGTCAGCGGTGAGTGCGAGAAGACGCTGTGGGCGTGCACCACGTCGAAGTGCGCCTCGGGCAGGAAGCGCAGGGTGAGGTCGCGCACCGGGGTCAGTGCGGGGAGCCGTCCTTGGAGGCCCATCTCCGTGACGGTGTCCTGCGCGGCGAAGAGGATGTCGGGCGAGATGTCGATGCCGTAGTAGTGGCCGGGCTCCAGGTGACGGATGAACCGCCAGCCCCCGCGCAGGTTGCCGCAGCCGATCTCCAGCATCCGGTGCTCGGGGCGCAGGCCGTGGCCGAGCAGGTAGTCGAACTGCATCGCGCCGAGCGCCAGCCAGCGCTCCCGGTTGTGACTGCCGACCGCCGCGTCCGGGTCGGCCCGGGCGTCGGAGCGCATCACGGCACGGTAGTAGGCGATGTGGTCGGGGTGGCGGCGGCGCAGCCACAGGTCACGAGCGGACCGGGCCAGGTGACGGGGTACGCGGTCGGGGTGGCGCAGGGCGTAGGCGAGGCGGTGGCCGAATGCCGTGCGGTTCACGGTGGGGTTCTTGGCCGGCATGGGGATCGTGCCTCCCTCGGGACGCGACGCGCTACCACCGAGCATGCTCAGTGGGGTGCCGGGGCGCCACAGGGGCGGGTCTCCCGCGTGCTCGCCGTGGGCGACCGGGGTATCTTCCGGGCGCGCAGTCTGGACCAATGGCGGGCCCGTCCTCCATGATGACGGCGCCATGACAACAGAGCCCTCGGGATGGTCACCGTGCTCGGATCCATGGCGAGAGCCGCTCTCGCCGCCGTACTCCTGCTGGTCCCGCTGACGTCCCTCCCCGAGGTCGAGGCCGCGGCCGAGCCGGGTGCCGCTTCCCCGTCGATCGAGATGCCCGCGGCCGAGGACTGGACGCCGCCCCTGAGCACCCGCGGCCGCTGGATCGTCGACGCCGACGGTGACCGCTTCCGGCTGCGTTCCGGCAACTGGCACGGCGCCAGCGGCACTTGGAACGGCTCGGGCAGCACGGAGGACGACGCCAACCACCACGCCGGCGAGAACTCCGGCCGGATTCCGCTCGGCCTCGACCGCGCCCCCATGGCCGAGATCATCGCCGGTTTCCGGGAGATCGGGATCAACAGCATCCGTCTGCCCTTCTCCAACGAGATGATCCACGACAGCGTTCCCGTCACGGACGACGCCGTCGCGGCCAACCCGGCTCTGCGCGGTAGGACCCCGCTCCAGGTCTACGACGTGGTCGTACGCGAACTCACCGCCGCAGGACTCGCCGTGATCCTCAACAACCACACCAACACCACCCGTTGGTGCTGCGGAGTCGACGGCAATGAGCGCTGGAACACCGGCCAGTCCGCCGGGACCTGGGAGAACGACTGGCTGTTCATGGCCCGCCGGTACCGGGACAACAAGCGGGTCGTCGGCGCCGACCTCTACAACGAGGTCCGCCGCAACATCTGGGACGACCCCAACTGGGGCCTGGGCGACGACCACGACTGGTTCGCCGCCTCGCAGCGCGTCGGCGACCGCATCCAGACGGAGGCCAACCCCGATCTGCTGATCATCGTCGAGGGCATCAACTGGACCGGAATCCCCGTCGACGGCTTCGCCCACGAACGCCCCACCCTGGAGCCCGTACGCCGTCTCTCGCACACCCTCGTCGACTCCGGGAAGCTCGTGTACTCCGCCCACTTCTACGACTACACGGGCCCGAACCACAGTGGGGCGACCGGAACGGGCGAGACCACCGACCCCCGCTACCGCGACCTGAGCCCCACCGAACTGATCGACGTCCTGAACCGCCAGGCCTTCTACGTCACCGCCGAACAGGACCAGCACTTCACCGCCCCCGTGTGGATCAGCGAGTTCGGCGTCGGGGGCCGCGACGAGACCGGCCAGAAGCAGCGGGCCTGGTTCGAGAACTTCGTGGCCCAACTGATCCGCACCGACGCCGACTTCGCCTACTGGCCGCTCGTCGGCTGGCACGAGGACCGCAAGGGCAACGGCTGGGCGCTGCTGCACTGGGACTCCCAGGGCCGGCGCATGGGTCTCTACGACGGTGACGACTGGCGGGCCGCCGCCTGGACGCGGCTCATCGACGCCGCCGGCCGCACCGGGCCGGTGGCGCCGGTCGCCGAGTGGTCCATGCTCAGCCCCGATCACGGCGACTTCGTCCAGTCGCGGCGGATGCGCGCCCTGCCCGACTGGAACTCCGGCGCCCGCAAGGCCGTCTGCCCCGACGGACAGCGGCTGCTCGGCCTCGCCCACACCGGCAACCGGGGACTGTGCTCCGACGTCACGGCCCGTGCCCTGTGGGACCCGGCCGGCGGACACGAGGTGGTCGTGGACGAGCGGCATGTCCGTCCGGGCGGCGACTGGGCGTCCGGGTACAGCAAACTCCAGTGCGCCGACGGACAGTTCCTCATCGGCTACAGCGTCCGCGGCTCGGCCGTCTCCGCCGCCCTGTGCGCCACCGCCCCCGCCGGGCGGCTCGGCGCGAGCGGCCGTACGGTCTGGTTCGACCGGGGCGACAACCGGGGGACGGCCGCGAAGGGCGGTGACTTCGCGCAGGGGCACTACAAGGGTCAGTGCGCGGACGACGAGTACGCGGCCGGGATCGCGTACACCGGCCGGGTGGGCTCGTCCCGCACCCCTGACGCGCTGTACTGCCGAAAGCTGGGCTGAGCCGCCCCGGAGGCCCGACACGACCACGGACGGACCCGAGCAGGCCGCGGCACGATCGCATCGGGGATGCTGGAACCCGGATGCCGATCATTTGTGCTGTCGCCGTACTCGCCGCCGCGAACCTGCTGAACAACTGGCTCGCGCGCGGCCCCGTCCTGTACGTGGTCGTCTGCGTCACGGCAACGGCCGTCCTGCTGCTGATCGCCCGCTGGGACGGGCTCACCCTGACCGAACTGGGGCTCGACGCGGTGGCGGTGCGGCGGGGGCTGCGGTGGGCTCCCGTGCTGGTCGGAATCGTCCTGGTGGTCCTGCTGGCCCTCCTCGCGGTGCCGGCCGGGCGGGAGCTGCTCCGGGACTCCAGGGCGGCCGACCTGACGCCGGCGGGGATGCTGTGGGGGGCGTTGGTGCGCGTGCCGTTCGGGACCGTGCTGCTGGAGGAGACCGCTTTCCGCGGGGTGTTGTGGGCCATGGTCCGGCGGCGGTGCGGCACAGCGTGGGCCACCGGCGTGTCGTCGGTGCTGTTCGGGCTGTGGCACGTCACCGCCTCGCGCGGGATCAACCGCTCCAACGCCGCGCTCGGCTCCGTCTTCGGCGACGGACCGGGCGGCGTGGCCCCGACCGTGGCCGCGGCCGTCGTGGCCACGGCCCTGGCCGGGGTCGTCCTGTGCGAGCTGCGCCGCCGCTCCGGCAGCCTACTGGCGCCGATGGCCCTGCACTGGGCGGTCAACGGCCTCAGCTACGTGCTGGCCTGGGCGGCGGCCCGCTGGTGGCTCGACGGCTGAACGAGGGCCGCGCGGTCAGAAGTTGATCATGTGACCGGCGAGGCCGTGCAGGGCCTCCTTGACCGCCTCGCCGAGCGTGGGGTGCGCGTGGACATTGCGGGCGGCCTCGTGCACGGTCAGGTCCCACTGCTGGGCCAGGGTCAGCTCGGGCAGCAGTTCGGTGACCTCCGGACCGATCAGGTGGCCGCCGAGGAGTTCGCCGTACTTGGCGTCGCTGATCAGCTTCACGAAGCCGGTCGCGTCGCCCAGGCCGTGCGACTTGCCGTTCGCGGTGAAGGGGAACTTCGCGACCTGCACGTCGAAGCCCCGCTCCCGGGCCTGTGCCTCGGTCCAGCCGAAGCTGGCGATCTGCGGCTGGCAGAAGGTGGCGCGCGGGATCATCACGTAGTCCAGCTCCATCGTCTCCGCGTCCGCGATGGTCTCGGCGGCGACGATGCCCATCGCCTCCGCGGCGTGCGCGAGCATCAGCTTCGCCGTCACGTCGCCGATGGCGAAGATGTGCGGGACGGAGGTGCGGCCACGGCCGTCGATGTCGATCGCGCCGCGCTCGGTGACGGCCACACCGGTCTTGTCCAGGCCGTAGCCCTCGATGTTCGGCTGGAAGCCGATGGCCTGGAGCACCTTCTCGGCCTCCAGCACCTGCTGGGCGCCGTCCTTGCCGGTGACCGTGACCCGCACCTGCTCACCGGACTCGTCGACGGCGTCGACCCGGGTGGACGTCATGACGTCGATGCCCAGCCGGCGGTACTGCTTGGCGAGTTCGGCGGAGACCTCCTCGTCCTCCAGCGGGGCCATCCGGTCCAGGAACTCGACGATCGTGACCTTCACGCCGTAGTTGTGCAGCACGTAGGCGAACTCGACGCCGATCGCGCCGGCGCCCGCGATGATGATCGAGCGCGGCAGCTCCTCGGCCAGGATCTGCTCCTCGAAGGTCACCACGCGCGCACTGCGCCGGGTGCCGGGGAGCAGCTTGGGCGTGGCGCCGGTGGCGATGATGCAGTGGTCGAAGCCGATGGTGCGGGTGTCCCCGTCGTAGCCGGCCACCTGGAGGGTGTGCGGGTCGAGGAAGGTGCCGCGGCCGTCGATCTCGGTGATCTTGTTCTTCTTCATCAGGTAGTGGACGCCCTTGACCCGGCCGTCGGCGACCTTGCGGCTGCGGCGGAACGCCTCGCCGTAGTCGAAGGAGACCTGACCGTCCACCTTGATGCCGAAGGTCTTCGCCTCGCGGGTGAAGATGTGCGCCAGTTCGGCGTTGCGCAGCAGTGCCTTGCTGGGGATGCAGCCCACGTTCAGACAGACACCGCCCCAGTACTTCTCCTCCACGACCGCCACGCGCTTGCCCAGCTGGGCCGCCCGGATGGCGGCGACGTAGCCGCCGGGGCCCGCGCCGAGGACAACGACGTCGAAGCGCTCGTCCTGCTCGACCATGGAGAGTTCCTTCCTGAGTACGACGTCCTGCTCTGCCGGTGCCGGACCCCGTGGTGGACGCGGTCCGGCTTCTTCCAGCATGACCGCATCCACGAAGTTGTGTGGCGATGCGGGAGAGTGACGACGATCTCAGGTGGCGCCTGCCGCGGCCGTCCGGCCGGTTTCCGGCGTTGTCAGCCGAGGCAGAGGAGGTTGAGCACGCACAGGTGCGCCGGCGAGGTCCCTTCCGGGGCCGGGCTCGTCGGCGCCGGGGACGTCGGGGACTGCGAGCCGTCCGTCGGCTCCGGGGCCGGGGTCTGCTGCTCGGCCCCCTCGCCGCCGGAGTTCTGACCGCCGGGCGCCGGGGTGACGGTCTGTGTCTGCGGGACCTTGGTCGCCGTGGGAGCCGGTGTGGAGGCGACGTCCGGTCGGGTGAACTGCCGGGTGGTGCGGGGGGTGCCGACGGGCTCGCGGGCGGCGTTCGTCGGGGCCGGGTGCGAGGTGGGCGTGTCGGTGCGCGTGCTCCCCCGGGTGTCCGGCGGCGTGGACGCCGGGCGGGTCAGCTCGGTCTCCTGCTGTTCCGGGAGCGCGAGCCCCACGTTCGGCCGTTCCGGCGCGGTGGCCGCCTGGGCCTTGTCGCCGGACTGCTCGTTGAACGCCGAGACGGTCAGGCCGCCGCCGACCAGGGCCACGGCCGTGGCGACCACGGCACGGCGCTGGTTCTTCTTCCAGCGGGCGCGCTGCCGGCGCCGGGCCGCCCGGCCCTCCGGGGCGGCGGCCACACCGTCCACGTCCTCGGAGGGAGCGAGGTCCTCGGCCCCGTCCGGCTCGGCCTGCGGCGCGGGCTCGGCACGGAAGTAGTCGTCGTACCAGGTGTCGACAGCGGGTGTCCGTGCCGCCGGACCGGGCGTGGCCGAGACGGTGCGTCCTCCCATCGCGGAGGGAGCGATGTCCGGGGCGTAGGCGCCGCACCCGGGGCACACGAGGGCCCCGTTGAGATGCCGACGGCACGAGGAGCAATAGTCCATCTGCGGTCTTTCCTGGGTTGACTGCGCCATCGGCCCTGTTCGGGCGCGGCCTGGTCACGTTCGTATGCGGGGTCGAACGGCCAGAACGCTAACGATCCTTTCGACGGGCTGTGTGCAGCCTGAGTGATACTCCTGCGCAGATGTGCCAGGAAGTGTGTGTGCCCCGTGACCCGCTCAGAGCTCGCAGCACCCCTCGCGACGCATGGAACGACTCACCTCCAGCCACCCCTCGTCGACATGCCGCTCGCCGGCGGTTTCGAAGGCGTCGACCAGGTCCTCCTGCTCGAAGAGCACCCCGCCCCGCAGGACCGCCACCGTGCGGATCAGCGTGTCGAAGTCCGTGAACGGATCCCCGTCCACAACGGTGAGATCGCCGAGCTTGCCCTCCTCCACGGTGCCCAGATCGGCGTCGGCACCGAAGACGCGCGCGGGCAGCAGGGTCGCGGTGCGCAGCACCTCGGCCGGTGACAGGCAGGCGCGATGCAGGGCGCGCAGGGCCAGGTGCAGATGCAGACCGACCGGGACGATCGGCTGGTCGGTGCCGAGCGCCACCAGGCCGCCGCCCGCGAGGATCCGCCGGTAGACGTCCATCTCCCGGTTCAGTGTGGCCAGTTGG
Source organism: Streptomyces sp. NPDC098781 (assembly GCF_044759995.1). NCBI lineage: Bacteria > Bacillati > Actinomycetota > Actinomycetes > Kitasatosporales > Streptomycetaceae > Streptomyces > Streptomyces sp. NPDC098781. The sequence continues at coordinate 508,181 of NZ_JBIWAK010000001.1, read as the reverse complement.
GCGTCGGAGGGCGGCTTTCCGGCCCCCTCCCGGACGAGTGCGGTGTCCCACGGCGGCATGAGCACCGTGACCCGCGGGTCGTCCGCGAGCGCGGGGTCGGCGCCGAGGAGGGCGATGGCCGTGAACGGGGTCGCGACCAGGTGGAAGTCGGTGCCCGTGTAGATCTCCTCGACGTCCTGGTAGGAGCGGCCGGTCGCGGAGGTCGCGTGCCCGAACTCCAGTCGCTGGGTGGCCTGGAGATGGGTGGTGAGGTCCTGGCCGAGCTGGACACCCGGGCTGCACAGATGGCCGCCGCTGCGCACGCCGAGCCTGCGGTGCCCGAAGTCGGCGGCCTCCTTCATCACCCAGCCCGGGGCGCGTACGTACGTCTTCACGAAGTCCCAGTCCAGCGCCTCGGCGCGGGCCAGCGAGCGGCGCAGTCCCTCGCGGGTGCGGTGGGCGCGGCCCATGCTGTAGGCGACGCGGGCTCCGTCGAGCAGTTCTCCGGTGGCCAGCAGCCGGGGCCCGGCGAGGACGCCGGCGGCGACCGCCTCCCGGATGCGGGCCTGCTCGTAGGCGAAGCCGCCCAGCGAGACGGCGGTCGTGATGCCGTAGGAGAGCTGGAGGGCGGTCTGCCGGCCGCCGTACGTGCTCTGCCAGGGGTGGGTGTGCGCGTCCCACAGGCCCGGGACGACGGTGCGGTCGCCGGCGTCGACACGACGTGCGGCGGGGCGGCCACCGCGATGCGGGGCGATCTCGGCGATCCGGCCGTCGCGGATGACGACATCGATGTCCTCGCGGACCTCCGAACCGGTGCCGTCCCACAGCCGGCCGGCGTGTACGACCGTGTCGTCCCGGTGCGGTCTGCGGTAGTCCAGCGGGACGCGGACGGTACGGACCCTGCCGCTGCCGATGTCGATCAGGCGCAGGGTGCCCGCGGAGAGGTACAGCAGGGTGTGGGCGTCGGCGGACCAGGAGGGGTGGTCGGCGGGCTCGCCGGTCAGCCGGCGTGGCTCGCCGTCCGGAGTGCCGTCGGCGCGGACCGGCAGCAGCCACAGAGCCGACTCGCTGACCACCGCCATCCAGCGGCCGTCCGGAGACCAGACGGGGCCGGAGTCGTAGCGGTCGGAGAGCGAGGTGTGCGGGGCGAGGGCGTGCAGGGCGGCGGTCCCGGTGGCCGTGTCGAGGACGCGGATGAGGTTGTAGCCCTCCCGGAAGCGCTGGTTGAGGCGGTTGCGGTCGCACAGGGCCACATACCGGCCGTCGGGCGACCAGCTGGGGCGGCCGGGCAGCCCGCCCGAGCCCAGCGGCGCGGCGAGGACCCGTTCGGTACCGTCGGGCAGGTCCCGCACCACGAGGTTGCCGGACATGTCCAGGCAGGCCAGGCGCGTCCCGTCCCGCGAGAGCGCGGGGAACACCCGTCCGCCGTCCGCCAGCACTCTCTCCTCGCCGGAGGCCAGGTCGCGGCGCCGTACGGCGAACAGTCCGTCGCGGTCGTCCGCGTACACCAGCGCCGTGCCGTCAGGGGTCCAGGTGGGTGCCAGTACATAGCGGGTGGCGGGCACTTGCAGCACCTTGCGCGGCGGGCGGCCACCGGTCGTCCGCGCGGTCCACAGGGCGTTGAGCGCGGCGAACGCGACGCTGCGGCCGTCCGGGGACAGGGCGGGCAGGTGCAGCGCGCGGACGGGACGGGTGCCGGAGCCCTCGAAGTCGTACGTCTTGCCGCGGTACCGGGGCCGGTCCACGGGCAGCGTGGCGGTGAACGGGATGTCCTCGCCGTCGCCGGGCGCGTCCGGGTCGACCAGGCGGAAGTGCCCGTCGACGGTGAGCAGCAGGCGCCCGGCGGCCGTCCAGCGGGGCGGCGCGGGCAGCAGGTCGCCCCGCACGGCGACCGGCCGGCCGTCCACAACGAGGATGCAGGAGGCCTCGGGTGCGGCGGTGGTACGCAGATGGGCCAGGCGCCCGGCGGGCGAGACGGCGGGGGTCATGACCTGGGCGCCGGAGTCGTCGGTGTACTCGGTGCTGACCGGGCCGGAGCCGTCGGCGGCCACCGACGCGACGGTGGTCGCGCGCAGGGTGCCGGTGGCGGTGACGCCGGCCCGCACGAACAGCACGCGCTCGCCGTCGGGCGACCAGGCCGGGTCGAAGTCCTCCCAGCGGGCGTCCTGCTCGGGGCCGTGCTGACCGGGACGTCCGGTGAGCCGGGTGAGCGCGCCGGTGCGCACGTCCACGACCCAGACGCGGTACGGGGCACCGGTCACCGTGTCGCCGCCCCGCTCGGAGGCGAACGCGATCCGGGTGCCGTCCGGCGACCAGGCGGGGCCCCGGTCGTCCCAGGGGCCGTCGGTGAGCTGCCGCAGGTCGGAGCCGTCGGGCCGCAGCGTCCAGAGGTGGAAGCCGCCGCCGCGGTAGGCGCAGACCACGAGCCGGGCGCCGTCGGGCGAGAACTGCGGTCGGGTGGGTTCGAGACCGGGCGGGGTGAGCGGGACGGCGGTGCCGCCCCGGCGCGGGACGGACCAGAGCACGTTCTGCACCTCGGCGACCAGCCGGTCCCCGGTCGGCGCGAGGGTCGCGGAGCCGCCCGTGGCGGCGGTGAAGGAGAGGGTGGTGGCCGTGTCGGAGGCGGCGGACGCGACGGGCGTGCCGACGGTGGGAAGCGCGGTGGCCGTGACCGTGGCGGTCGCCGTGGCCTGGAGGAATCTACGGCGGGAGAGAGGGCCGGAGGAAGGTGCGTCAGAGGTGTCTTCAGTGTCCAAGGGAGCTCCCAGTGCGCGGAGTTGGCGGATCGGACGGGAGAGACCACTGGTGGCAACGTAAGGGGCGGTGGCCGGTTACGGGTCCCGCCCCGACGCATCTCGGCCGTTCTTGGGGCCGACCGGGCCGGAAGCGAGGTCGGCCTGACCGGCAGTCATTCGCATCTGCCGGTTTCCTCGACCCCTGCGCGTGGGCGCGGGCCACGCGGTCGCATCGGCTGGCTCGGACCGGACCCAGGGCCCGCGACATGCCGACCGGAGGTGGCCTTGTTCTCCGGCGAACAGATCGAACCCTTGGCCGAATCGGGATGGACCACGTGCGACTCGGTACGGGAGGGCTTCGAGCGGTCCGGGCTTCCGCTCCCGACGGCCGTATGTCTCGAACGTGCCGTCGTCGCCTCGTGCTGGGACCGTGGCGAAGCGTGCGGTGGAGGCGCTCCGGGAGCAGTTCCAGGCCGCCCGGTTCGCCGAAGAGGCCGTCTTCGGCGCCCTGCCGGTGCCGATCCGGACCGGCTCGACACGCGGGGTGCGGTCGATCCGGCGATACGGGCCGACCAGACGGGAAAGACCGGCAAGGGCGCCGTCGATGTGGTCGACCGCGCTCTGCCGGCGGGCCGGCTGGTGGTGCCGCCGGCACCGACAACGTCACCTCGGCGCCGGCCCGGCGGGCACCGCACGGCGAGGTCGGCCGTTGCGGGCGCCGAGTCCCCTGTCGAGGTCTCCTCGTACGGCCCGGCGCCGAAAGTTTCGCGTAGTCCCGCGACTCTTTCCCGGGGGCGAGCCCCTGGCACATAGTGAGGGCTGTGCCACGCCCCAGGAAGGGACGAGATGACACGGAAGAACGCACTGGTGGTCCGGGGCGGATGGGAGGGGCATCAGCCGGTCCGGGCCACGGAGCTGTTCCTGCCCTTCCTGCGCGACCACGGATACGCCGTCCGGATCGAGGAGTCCACCGACGTCTACGCCGACGCCGCCGTGATGGCCGGCGTCGATCTGGTGGTGCAGTGCGTCACGATGTCGCAGATCAGTGCCGAGCAGGTGGCGGGGCTGAGCGCGGCGGTCGTGACCGGTACCGGGTTCACCGGCTGGCACGGGGGCGTCGCGGACTCGTTCCGGGCCTCCTCGGAGTATCTCCACCTGGTGGGCGGGCAGTTCGCCACGCACCCGGGCAAGGAACCGTGCGAGCGCCGGGGTGACCAGGAGGACAACTACCTGCCGCACGCCGTCACGATCACGGACCTCGGCCGTGAACACCCCGTCACGGCGGGCGTCGAGGACTTCGAGCTGCACACCGAGCAGTACTGGGTGCTGCACGACGACCTGATCGACGTGCTGGCCACCACGACCCATCCCACCCGGCCGTGGCACCCCTGGCACCGGCCGGTGACCTCGCCGGCGGTCTGGACCCGGCGGTGGGGCGCCGGCCGGGTGGTGGTGACGACACCGGGCCACAGCCTCGACGTACTGGAACACCCCGCCGTACGCACCATCGTCGAGAGGGGCATGCTGTGGGCGACCCGCACCGCGTCGGCGTCGTAGGGCTGGGCGTCATCTCCCGCGCGTACCTGGACACCCTCGTCGGGCATCCCGCCGTAAGCGTCACCGCGGTCGCCGACCTCGACGCCGCCCGGTCCGCGGCGGTCGCCGCCGAGGTGCCCGGTGTCGAGGCGCTGTCCGTCGGCGAGTTGCTGAGCAGCCCGGACGTGGACACGGTGCTGAACCTCACCGTGCCCGCGGCCCACGCCGAGATCGCGCTCGGCGCCATCCGTCACGGCAAGCACGTGTACGGGGAGAAGCCGCTGGCCGCCGAACTCGCCGACGCCCAGGCCGTGCTGGAGGCCGCGGCGAAGGCCGGCGTCGAGGTGGGGTGCGCGCCGGACACGGTCCTGGGCACTGGCGTCCAGACGGCCCGTGCGGCCGTGGCGGCGGGGAGCATCGGGCGCCCTCAGTTCGCGTCGGCGGTGATGGTCACCCCGGGGCACGAACGCTGGCATCCCCAGCCCGACTTCTACTACACCGCCGGCGGTGGCCCGCTGCTGGACATGGGGCCGTACTATCTCGCGTCCCTGGTCCATCTGCTGGGTCCGGTACGTGCCGTGACCGGGGCGGCCGGGCGGCCGCGTGCCGAGCGCGTCATCGGTTCCGGGCCGCGCGTGGGCGAGCGGATCCCGGTCGAGGTGGACACACACGTCACCGGTGTCCTGGAGCACGTCGACGGCGCCTTGACGACGCTCACGACGAGCTTCGACGGGGTGGCCACGACCGCCGCGCCGATCGAGGTGCACGGAGAGCGTGGGACGCTCTCGGTTCCGGACCCGAACGGCTTCGACGGCGAGGTACGGCTCTTCGAACTCGGCGGCACCGGGTGGCGCCCGCTCCCGGTGTCGGCGGGCTACGCCGACGGCGCCCGGGGCGTCGGCCTGCTGGACTTCGTCACCGCGGACGGTCGACGGGCACCCCGCGCGAGCGGCGAACTCGCCCTGCACGTACTGGAGACGATGACCGCCCTGCTCCGCTCGGCGGCCGAGGGACGCCGCATCGAGCTCACGACGTCGACGCGGCCGCCCCTTCCCGTGCCGCTGACGGCGGCCGAGACCTGGCGGGGACGCGGCGCCTGACCGGAGATCAGTCCACGGGCCAGGTGTGCGCGGCGGCGTTGAGATGCATGTAGTCCATGTACGTCCGCGTCATCCGCCGCAGCGCCTCGCGTCGGTCGGCGGCACCGGACTTCTCCAGCTGGTGGACCGTCTCCACCTGCCACAGGGCGCCGTTGCGGGCGGTGACACAGCGCTGCTCGATGATGCCGAGCAGGGGTTCGCGCCAGGCCGCGTCCATGCCGGCCAGTTCGAGGCCCCGGTGGGCCAGGGGCAGCAGGCGCCGCAACACGAGTTCCGTGACCGGCACTTCGCCCATGCCGGGCCAGTACAGGCGGGCGTCGATGCCGTCGCGGGCGGCGGTGTGGAGGTTCTCCTCGGCGACCGAGAAGGACATCCGCGTCCACACCGGCCGGTCCTCGTCGACGAGGGCGCGCGTGAGGCCGTAGTAGAAGGCGCCGTTGGCGATGGTGTCGGACACCGTCGGGCCGGCGGGCAGGACCCGGTTCTCGATGCGCAGGTGCGGACCGCTGTCGGTGACGGCGTAGATGGGGCGGTTCCAACGGTAGATCGTGCCGTTGTGCAGGGTCAGTTCGCCCAGTTCCGGCACTCCGCCACGGTCGTGCGTCTTCTGCGGGTCCTCGTCGTCGCACAGCGGCAGGAGAGCCGGGAAGTAGCGGACGTTCTCCTCGAAGAGATCGAAGACGCTGGTGATCCAGCGCTCTCCGAACCACACCCGCGGCCGTACGCCCTGGGCCTTGATCTCGACCGGACGGGTGTCGGTGGCCTGCTCGAACAACGGGATGCGGGTCTCGCGCCAGAGCTCCCGGCCGAAGAGGTACGGCGAGTTCGCCGCCAGGGCGATCTGCACGCCGGTGACCGCCTGAGCCGCGTTCCAGTAGGCGGCGAAGTCCCTCGGCGCGACCTGGAGGTGGTACTGGGTGCTGGTGCACGCGGCTTCGGGAGTGATCGTGTCGGCGTACGTCGACAGGCGCTCCACGCCGTCCACGGTGATCCGCAGGTCCTCGCCCCGCGCAGCGAAGATCTGCTCGTTGAGCAACTGGTAGCGGGGATCGCCGGAGAGGGCGGCCTCCCCCACGTCGGCCTCGCCCAGGGTCGGCAGGATGCCGATCATGATCAGGTGCGCTCCCACCGCGGAGGCACGGTCCTCGGCGTGGTTGAGCGCGTCGCGGATGGCCTGCTCCCACGCTCCGGGACCGCCGGTCGTCAGTTCCCGCGGCGGGATGTTGATCTCCAGGTTGAAACGGCCCAGCTCGCTCGACCAGGCGGGGTCGGCGATGGCCTGGAGGACCTCGGTGTTCCGCATCGCCGGGAGCCCGTCGTCGTCCACCAGGTTGAGCTCGATCTCCAGCCCCACCTTGGGCCGCTCGCTCTCGAAGGTGGCCTCACGCAGCATCTGCGCGAGCACGTCGAGGCAGGTGTGCATCTTCTCCCGGTACCGGCGGCGATCCTCGCGCGTGAACACGAGAGCCGGCACGTCTCGTCCCATCGTGGCCCTCCCGAGTTCCCTCGGCGGATACCTCTCGTCCCAGGGTGGCACCTCGCGCGGGACCCGAACAGTCAGAGCACGGCGGCGGTCCCGAGGCGGGCGGCGTTCCGGCCGCCGACGGTCGGCGGACGCGGCGCCCGCCCGACCACCATCGGCCATGGCGCGCCGGCCCGCCACCCGCCCCCCTTGTCGTCGGCCGCCGACCCGCCTAGCCTGAGTTTGTGCCGCTAATAAACAAAACCCGTTCGCACAACGTCGTGCCGGGTACCAGTACCGACCTCACCCCTCTCCGCGTCGCCCTCACGGCCTTCTTCGCCCTGGACGGCTTCCTCTTCGCCGGCTGGGTCGTCCGGATCCCCGCCATCAAGGACCAGACCGGCGCGTCGGCCAGCGCGCTCGGGCTGGCCCTCCTCGGGGTCTCCTCCGGCGCCGTCCTCACCATGACGCTGACCGGCCGCCTCTGCCGCCGCTACGGCACCCACCAGGTCACGGTCGTCTGCGCCGTCCTGCTGTCCCTGAGCGTGGCCCTGCCCCCGCTCACCCACTCGGTACTGGCGCTCGGTACCGTCCTGCTGGTCTTCGGAGCGGCCTACGGCGGTATCAACGTCGCCTTCAACAGCGCGGCCGTCGTTCTGGTCACCGCCCTGCGCCGGCCCATCATGCCGAGCTTCCACGCCGCCTTCAGCTTGGGCGGCATGGTCGGCGCGGGCCTCGGCGGACTGGTCGCGGGGGCCCTGTCCCCCGCCCGGCATCTGGCGGGTCTGGCCGTGATCGGGCTGCTGGTGACCGCGGTCGCCGGCCGCACCCTGCTGCGCCACGAACCACCGGCGGCCGCGAGCCCCGCGCAGAGCGCCGACGGGTCCCCGCGCCGACCGGCCGGCAGAACACGCCTGCTGGTGTTCGTCTTCGGCCTGATCGCCCTGTGCACGGCATACGGCGAGGGCGCCATGGCCGACTGGGGCGCACTCCACCTCGAAGAGGACCTCGACGCCTCGGCCGGCGTGGCCGCCGTCGGGTACTCCTGCTTCGCGCTGGCCATGACCATCGGCCGGCTCAGCGGGACGGTCCTGCTCGAACGGCTCGGCCACGGCCGTACCGTCGTGGCGGGCGGCACCACCGCGGCGGCCGGGATGCTGCTCGGCTCCTTCGCGCCCTCGCTGTGGGCGGCGCTGCTCGGCTTCGCGGTGACCGGGCTCGGCCTCGCCAACCTCTTCCCGGTGGCGGTCGAGCGGGCCGGCATGCTCGCCGGCCCGAGCGGCGTAGCCACGGCCTCCACCTTCGGCTACGGCGGCATGCTCCTGGGCCCGCCCGCCATCGGCTTCATGGCCGACTGGTTCTCCCTGCCCGTCGCGCTCACCAGCGTCGCCCTGCTCGCCGCGATCGCCACGCTCATCGGGGTCGCGACGCGGCACACGATCAGGACCGACTGACTCGGGCGCGTGCGTCGTCGCAGCACGACGACGCCGAGCCGGCCCGGCTGTGGGCGCGGGGCATCGAGGCCCTCGCGCCCACCCGGTCACGCCCGCGCGAGCTCCGCCGCCCCGAAGGACACGTCGAAGCGGTCGCACCAGATGCTGACGCTGCTGTAGCGGGAGAGATCGACGTCCTGGGGCACGACATAGTTCTGGCTGCCCTTGTTGCCCTTGAGCTTGCCGAGGCTGACGTACCGGCCGTCGTCGAAGACGCGCCAGCCGCCGACCCCTTCCTTCACCGGGGCGTCCGTCAGCCACACCCGCAGGTCCGGCCCGTTGCTGGTGTCGAGCTTCTCCAGTCGTACGACATGGGAGCCGTCGGCCAGCCGCACGAGCTTCACCGTGCCCGACGTAGCGTGCTCATGGCTGATCAGCTCGCCGGCGGCCAGCGTCTTGGGTCCGGGCGCCGGGGAGGGCGTACCGGAGGCCCCCTCGGCCCCCTCAGTGCCCTTCGCCGTTTCGGCGCCCGGCGACGGGGTCCCCGCCGCGACGGGCAGCGCCTCCTCCACGGTCCGGTCCTGCCAGAGCTTCCACGGCTGGAACCAGTACAGCCCGAAGCCGCCCGCCGCGACGATCAGCACCAGCACCCCGATGCCCAGCGGCCTGCCCAGCGCCTTCCGCACGCGCCCCATGTCCGTCCCGCCTCCTGAGAGTTGTCCTTCGGCACACCATTCAACTGAACGCGGGGCCGGTCGCGTACACCGAGCGTGATGACGAAACCCTTACGTCCGGACCCGTGCGGCCGGGGCTCCCCTCGACCGCGCCCCATCGGGCACACTCAGCCCCATGGAGACAGCCGACTTCGTTCGAACCCTGGACCGCGAGGGTCCGCTGCTGGCCGCGGCCGCCGAGGAGGCCGGGGCCGACGCCAAGGTGCCGACCTGCCCGGACTGGCAGGTGCGGGATCTGGTGCGGCACACGGGGATGGTGCACCGGTGGGCGGCGGCGTTCGTGGCCGAGGGGCACACCGCCTACCACCCGGACGGCGGTCTGCCCGACCTCGACGGGGCACAACTGCTCGCCTGGTTCCGGGAGGGGCATCGCCACCTGGTCGACACTCTCACCGATGCCCCCGCCGACGTCCGGTGCTGGAGCTTCCTGCCCGCCCCGTCGCCCCTGGCGTTCTGGGCTCGCCGGCAGGCGCACGAGACGACCGTGCACCGCTTCGACGCCGAGTCCGCGCGCGGCGGCACCCCGAGCGTGATCGAACCCGGCTTTGCGGCGGACGGCGTCGACGAGTTGCTGTGCGCCTTCCACGCCCGGAACAGGAGCCGGGTCCGCAGCGCCGAGCCCCGGGTGCTGCGGGTGCGGGCCACGGACACGGACGACGCGGTGTGGACCGTACGGCTGTCGCAGGAGCCGCCCGCGACCGAGCGAGGCGAGTCGGGCCGCGCGGACTGTGAGATCGCCGGACCGGCCGCGCAGCTCTATCTCGCGCTCTGGAACCGGCTGCCCTTCCCGCACGTCAGCGGCGACGCGTCGACGGCCACATTGTGGCGGGAGAACTCCGCCGTCACCTGGAGCTGAACTCCGGCCGTACGCCGGTCAGTTCGCCAGCATCCTGGTCAGTACCGCGCGCTGCTCGGGCAGCACCTCGCCGTGCAGTGCCCGCCCTTTGGGGGTGAGGGCGACGACGACGCCACGCCGGTCCTGTTCGCACATGCAGCGCTCGACGAGGCCGTCCTTCTCCAGCCGGGCGATCAGCCGGGACAGCGCGCTCTGACTGAGATGCACCCGCTCGGAGATCTCCTGCACGCGGAGCGACGAACCACGCCGAGGACCGGTCGAGCCACGCCGGGCCGAGCCCTCCGCCAGGACGTCCAGCACCTCGAAGTCGCTGGCGCACAGGCCGTGTCGGTGCAGTGCGCGGTCCAGTTCGCACTGGGTGCGCGCATGCAACGCCAGGATGTCCCGCCACTGGGTCACAAGCGCCTGTTCGGCCTTCGTCGCCGCCATGCGCGCACTGTAGCGCGCGGCCGCTTGCTCCATCCGACGCACCCCTGTTTGACTCAACATATGGAGAACCATGGGGGACGCCGCGGTCAGGCCGAACGGGACGCGATCACCGTCGAGATCGGTTACGCGCTGTTCAGCGCGGCGTTCGCGGCGGCTCTGCTGTTCGGAGCGGTCGCCGGGCCCGCCTTCGTCTTCGACCTGTCGGACGGGGTGCGCGGTGTTCTCGTCGGCGTGGGTGCCACCGTCGCGGTCGTGCTGTTCTTCGCCCGGGTCGTCAGCGTGCTGATGCGGTTCCGGCAGAACCCTCAGCCCAGCCACCCCGGCCGCACCAACCCCGACTCATAGGCCAGCACGACGAGTTGGGCCCGGTCCCGGGCACCGAGCTTCACCATCGTCCGGCTGACGTGGGTCTTCGCGGTGAGGGGGCTGACCACCAGGCGGCGGGCGATCTCCTCGTTGGACAGGCCGATGCCGACCAGCGCCATCACCTCCCGCTCGCGCTCGGTGAGTTCGGTGAGGGCGTCGGCCGCCGCCGGTTCCTTGGAGCGCGCGGCGAACTCGGCGATCAGCCGCCTCGTGACGCCCGGCGACAACAGTGCGTCCCCCTCGACCACCGCTCTCACGGCACGCAGGAGTTCCTCCGGCTCGGTGTCCTTGACCAGAAAGCCCGAGGCGCCCGAGCGGATGGCCTCGAAGACGTACTCGTCGAGTTCGAAGGTGGTGAGCATGACCACCTTCACCCCGTGCAGAGCCTCGTCCTCGGTGATCTCGCGGGTGGCGGCGAGGCCGTCGAGGAGCGGCATGCGGATGTCCATCAGGACGATGTCGGGGCGCAGTTCGCGCACCTTGCGCAGCGCTTCCTCACCGTCGGACGCCTCCCCGGCGACCTCGATGTCGGGCTGCGCGTCGAGCAGGGCCCGGAAGCCCGCCCGCACCAGCGACTGGTCGTCGGCGAGCAGTACGCGGATCACCGGTCCTCCTCGGTCTCGGCGGGGGCCTTCAACGGCAGTACGGCGAGCACCCGGAAGCCGCCGTCCGCGCGCGGACCCGCCTCGATCGTGCCACCCAGCGCGGCGGCCCGCTCCCGCATTCCGGCCAACCCGTTGCCGCTGCCGCCCGCGTCGGCGCCGGTGGCGGGGCCGTCGTCGTCGATCCTCAGCCGTAGCGTCGCGCCGTCCGCGTGATCGAGCTGCACGCGCGCGTGCCGCGATCCGGAGTGGCGTACGACGTTGGTGAGGGCCTCCTGGACGATCCGGAAGGCGGCCAGGTCGGTGCCGGGCGCGAGGCGCGGCGGCTCGCCCTCGATGTCGACGGTGAGGCCGGCGCTCGCCGCCTGGCTCACCAGTTCGGGGAGCCGGTCGAGGCCCGGCGCCGGGCTGCGCGGGGCGTCGCCGGGGGTGCGCAGCGTGTCCAGGACCTGACGGACCTCGCCCAGGGCCTCCTTGCTCTGGGCCTTGATGGTGGTGAGCGCGGTCCGCGCCTGCTCGGGGTCGGTGTCGAGGAGCGCGAGGCCCACGCCCGCCTGGACATTGATCACGGAGATGCTGTGGGCGAGGACGTCGTGCAGCTCGCGGGCGATCCGCAGCCGCTCCTCGTCGGCCCGCCGCCGCGCCGCCTGCGCGCGCTCGGCCCGTTCTTTCGCCCACTGTTCACGGCGGGTCTTGGCCAGTTCCGACACCGCCACGATCGCCGCGACCCAGGCGGCGATCACGCCCTCCTGCGACCAGGGCGCGGCCGAGTCACCGGACGGCGGCAGCCACTGGTAGAGCCAGTGGGCGACGAGCGCGTGCCCGACCCAGAAGACGCCCACCGCCGCCCAGGCGGCTTTGCGGTGTCCGGTGAGGATGGCGTTGAAGCAGGCCACGGCCAGGGCGAGGAAGATCGGCCCGTAGGGGTAGCCGGCGCCCAGGTAGAGGGTGGCGGCCACCGAGGTGCCGAAGACGACGGCCACCGGATACCGCTTGCGCCACAGCAGCAGTCCCGACGCCACGAACAGCAGCACCCGCGCGAAGGGGTCGAGTTGTTCCCGGTGGTCCCCCTGGCCCTCGGCCGCGAACTGGGAGCCGGCCAGCACGAAGACGGTGATCAGCACGGTGGAGCGCCAGGGCCAGCGGGGGGTGTGCTCCTCGCCGTCCCAGCGGTTCCACCACGGCGGGCCGTGCCGCCACCACATCGGCGGGCCGCCGCCCCGGCGTACCTGCTGCTCGTCCATGTCCGCCACGCTAGACGCGATGGCTGCCGGGCGGCGTCAGCCGCACGTGGTGATCACGCGTACTCCCCGTGAAGTACGCCCCGCCGACCGGCTCACTTCAGGCCCACGCCCCGCGCCAGCCGGGCCGCCGCGTGCCGGAAGAACGCCGCCCTGTCCTCCACGACCCGGTTGAACTGCCCGAACAGCTCGAACCCGACGAGCCCGAAGAGCTCGGCCCAGGTGGCGATCAGAGCCGCGACCGTCGCCGGGGGGAGGTCGGGCGCCAGGTCCGCGGCCATGCGCTCGGCCTCGGGGCGCAGGTCGTCCGGCAGCGACGGGGGTTCGGTGAGGCCCGGGTCGCGGTGGGCGTCGCGGACGATGCCGATGAAGAGGAGGCCGACACGGGAGGCGGGCGGGACCGTGGTGTCGGGCGCGGTGTATCCGGGCACGGGCGAGCCGTAGATCAGGGCGTACTCGTGCGGGTGCCCGAGCGCCCAGTCCCGTACGGCCTCCGCGACCGCCGTCCAGCGCCCGACGGGCCCGGCGTCGGCGGCCTCGGCGTGCGCCGCTTCGGCACGCTCGCCGATGGAGTTGTAGGCGTCGATGATGAGAGCGGTCAGCAGGTCGTCCCGGCTGGGGAAGTAGCGGTAGAGCGCGGAGGAGACCATGCCGAGTTCGCGGGCCACGGCACGCAGCGACAGCTTCGCGGCGCCCTCGGCCGCGAGCTGTCTGCGGGCCTCGTCCTTGATGGCCGCGGTGACTTCCATCCTGGCGCGGGCACGGGCGCCCTGTGCGGTGCGACTGCTCATGTGAGCCAGTCTCCCATGAGAATCGGAGCAGTGCACACAATCGAGAGCACTGCTCTTGCTCTGGACCACCGATCTCGTGCACACTGCTCTCAAGCGAGAGCAGTGCTCTCTCAAACGTCTGAAACGTCCACTGGGGGTCCCCATGTCATCGCCGTACTACCTCAAGGGCAGCCCGCTCAACGTCCGCTTCAACAGCGTCGTCGGCTGGCTCGCCCGGCACGGATTCAGCATCGCGGGCACGGCGGAGATGTCCGTGCGCGGACGCAACAGCGGCAGGATGCAGCGCATCCCGGTGAACCCGCACATCCACGAGGGGACGCAGTACATCGTCTCGGCCCGCGGTCACTCCCAGTGGGTGCGCAACATGCGCGCCGCGGGCGGTGGGGAGCTGCGGGTCGGGCGCCGGGTCCGGGCGTTCTCCGCGGTGGAGCTTCCCGACGAGGAGAAGCTCCCGATCCTGCGGACCTATCTGGAGAAGTGGGGCTGGGAGGTCAACCAGTACTTCAACGGGGTCACCGCGAAGTCCTCCGACGAGGAGATCGTCGCGGCGGCCCAGGACCACCCCGTCTTCCGGATCACCGTCAGGAAGTGACCTCGTCGCCCGCCGATACCGCGGCCTGGCGTTGGTCCAGCGCGGTCAGGGCACGCTGGGCCATGGGGTGACCGCGGACGATCTCACCCAGTGACGTGGAGCCACGGGTGATGTCCATGAAGGCCTTCCAGGCCGGCCGGAATCCGGTCAGTGCCGCGTGGAAGAGTCCCGGGCGGCGCTCGAACACCGTCAGCAGCCGCCTGCCGACGCTCATCTCGACGCCGAGGCCCGCCTTGACCGCGAAGGCGTAGTTCAGAGCCTGTCGCCGGGCGTCCACCGCGTCGTGCGCCTCCGCGATCCTGACCGCCCACTCCCCCGCCAGCCGCCCCGAGCGCAGCGCGAACGAGATGCCCTCGCGGGTCCACGGCTCCAGCAGCCCCGCCGCGTCACCGCACACCAGCACGCGCCCGCGGGACAGCGGCGAGTCGTCGGCGCGGCAGCGTGTCAGGTGCCCGGAGGAGATGCTCGGTTCGAACCCGGCGAGCCCGAGCCGCCCGATGAACTCCTCCAAGTACCGCTTGGTCGCGGCGCCTTCACCGCGTGCCGAGATGACCCCGACCGTCAGGGTGTCGCCCTTGGGGAACACCCAGCCGTAACTGCCGGGGATCGGCCCCCAGTCGATGAGGACCCGGCCCTTCCAGTCCTCGGCGACGGTCTCGGGCACCGGGATCTCCGCCTCCAGGCCGAGATCCACCTGGTCGAGCTTCACCCCGACATGCGCCCCTATCCGGCTCGCGCTGCCGTCCGCCCCGACCACGGCCCGCGCGAGCAGCGTCTCGCCGCCCTGGAGGACGACGGCGACGCTGCGCCGGTCCGGCACCGCCGAGCCGTGCTGCTCGACGCGCTGGACGGTGACGCCCGTACGCAGCTCGGCGCCCGCCTTCTGCGCGTGCTCGACCAGCTGCTGATCGAACTCCGGCCGGTTGATCAGCCCGAACAGCATCTGCTTGGAGCGGCGGGTGCGGGTGAAGCGGCCGTTGTTCGAGAACGTCACCGCGTGCACCCGGTCCCGGAAGGGCAGCTCGAAGCCGGGCGGGAGCGAGTCGCGGGAGGGGCCGATGATGCCGCCGCCGCACGTCTTGTAGCGGGGCAGCTCCGCCTTCTCCAGCATCAGCACGCGCCGCCCGGCGACCGCCGCCGCGTACGCGGCCGAGGCCCCCGCCGGTCCCGCACCCACCACGACGACGTCCCACACCTGCCGCACGTCGTCCGCCGAAGAGTTCTCGCTGCTCACGATGGTCTACTGCTCCCGATCAAGCCGCCGCCTGCTGCTGTCCCCCGCATCCTACGGCGGACGTCGTCGCAGGCCGCTGTGGGAGGATCACAGCACTCACACGTACAACGTCGCACCCACAAGGAGCGTGCCCATGTCGTCGAATCCGGTTGCCGAGACCGTCGCCTCACTGATGCCCAGGGCGAAGGCGGAGCTCACCGAACTGGTGGCCTTCAAGTCGGTGGCGGACTTCGACCAGTTCCCGAAGGCCGAGAGCGAGGGAGCGGCCCGCTGGGTCGCCGACGCGCTGCGCGCCGAGGGCTTCGAGGACGTGGCCCTGCTCGACACACCCGACGGCACGCAGTCGGTGTACGGCTACCTGCCGGGCCCCGCGGGCGCGAAGACGGTCCTGCTGTACGCCCACTACGACGTGCAGCCCCCGCTGGACGAGGCCGCCTGGAGCACCCCGCCCTTCGAGCTGACCGAGCGCGACGGCCGCTGGTACGGGCGCGGTGCCGCCGACTGCAAGGGCGGCGTGATCATGCACCTGCTGGCGCTGCGCGCGCTCAAGGCCAACGGCGGCGTCCCGGTGCATGTGAAGGTGATCGCCGAGGGTTCGGAGGAGATGGGCACCGGCGGTCTGGAGCGGTACGCCGAGCAGCACCCGGACCTGCTGGAGGCCGACACCGTCGTGATCGGCGACGCGGGCAACTTCCGCGTCGGCCTGCCGACGGTCACCTCGACCTTGCGCGGTATGACGCTCGTCCGCGTGCAGATCGACACGCTCGAAGGCAACCTGCACTCCGGCCAGTTCGGCGGCGCCGCGCCGGACGCGCTCGGCGCGCTGATCCGCGTACTGGACTCGCTGCGCGCGGCGGACGGCTCCACCACGGTCGACGGGCTGACCGGCGAGTCGGCCTGGCAGGGGCTCCAGTACGAGGAGCAGCAGTTCCGCGCGGACGCCAAGGTGCTCGACGGCGTCGGTCTGATCGGCTCCGGCACCGTCGCCGACCGCATCTGGGCGCGCCCCGCCGTCACCGTTCTCGGCATCGACTGCCCGCCGGTCGTCGGCGCCACCCCGTCGGTGCAGGCGAGTGCGCGGGCGCTGATCAGCCTCCGGGTGCCGCCGGGCGTGGACGCGGTCGAGGCGACCAAGCTGCTCGAGGCCCACCTGGAGACGCACACACCGTGGGGCGCCCGGGTGCGCACCGAGCAGATCGGGCAGGGCCAGGCGTTCCGCGCCGACACCAGCAGCCCGGCGTACCAGTCGATGGCGGACGCGATGGCGGTGGCGTACCCGGGTCAGGAGATGCAGTACGCCGGCCAGGGCGGCTCGATCCCGCTGTGCAACACCCTCGCCGCGCTGTACCCGCAGGCGGAGATCCTTCTGATCGGCCTGAGCGAGCCGGAGGCGCAGATCCACGCCGTGAACGAGAGCGTGTCGCCGCAGGAGCTGGAGCGGCTGTCGGTCACGGAGGCGCTGTTCCTCCGTAATTACGCGGCGAGTTGAGCCGCCCGCAGCAGATCATGGGGTGATGATCCGCACCGAGCGCCTCGCCGCCCACACCGATATCGCCACGTCTCTCGCGTTGCTCAGCGACCTTGAACTCGCGGCCCTGGTGGAGTCGGGCGAGCCGCTCGGTGCCGGGATCGGCGGGCGTTCGACGCTGATCGAGGTGGACGGTCGGCGCGTCTTCGTGAAGCGGGTCCGGCTCACCGACGTCGAGTTGCGGCCGGAGAACGTGCGCTCCACGGCGAACCTGCTCGGACTGCCGCCCTATTTCCACTACGGCATCGGCAGTCCGGGCGTGGGAGCCTGGCGGGAGCTGGCCGTGCACACGATGACCACGAACTGGGTCCTCGCCGACCGGTTCGCGGGCTTCCCGCTGACACACCATTGGCGGGTGCTGCCCGACGAACCGCAGCCGCTGCCGGAGCTGCTCTCCGACGTGGAGCGGGCCGTCGCCTACTGGGGCGGCGGCCCGCCGGTGCGCGAACGCGTCGAGGGGCTGCGGACGGCGTCCGCGAGCCTGGCGCTGTTCCTGGAGTACGTGCCGTACACGCTGAACGAATGGCTGAGCGCCCGGCTGCGCACGGAGGAGGCCGACGCCGCGTGCGCGTTCGTGGAACGGGAGCTGGCGGCCGCCACCGGCTTCCTCCGCGAGAGCGGACTGCTGCACTTCGACGCGCACTTCCTGAACATCCTCACGGACGGGCACCGGCTCTACTTCGCCGACTACGGCCTCGCTCTCTCGGACCGCTTCTCGCTCACCCCGCAGGAGCGCGTCTTCCACGAGCGGCACCGGCACTACGACCGCGACTACACGGCCTTCCACTTCGTGGACTGGCTCGCGAGCGCCCTGTACGGCTACGGCAAGGACGCTCGCGAGGCCTTCGTGCGTGAGTGCGCCGACGGGGCGCGCCCCCGGGACATCCCGCGGGCCGCCGCCGGCATCATCGAGCGGTACGCGCCACTGGCCGTGGTGATGGGTGACTTCACCGAGCGGCTGCTGCACGAGAGCAGGCTGACCCCGTATCCGTACGAGGAGCTGCGACGCGCTCAGGAAGGCGCCGGAACGCCCGCCTCCAGATAGTGCGCCGCCCCGCGCTCCCGCGCCCGCAGCGCCCAGCGCAGCCGCTCGTAGCGCACCGGCGGCAACAGATCGGCGGCCTCCTCCTCGGTCACGAAGCGCCAGTCACGCAGCTCGGGGCCGGGCAGCAGCAGCCGTTCGGCCTTCTCCGACTCCAGCCGGCCGCCGTCGAAGAGCAGACGCAGACCGCCGTAGCCGGGCGGTGAGGGCCGCTCCCAGTCGACGACCAGGAGCCGGGGCACGTCCTCCAGCCGGATCCCCGTCTCCTCGGCGACCTCGCGCATGCCCGCGCGCGCGGGAGCCTCGCCGCGTTCGACGACACCGCCGGGAAACTCCCAGCCGGCCTTGTACGTGGGGTCGACCAGCAGCACGCGGTCCTGCTCGTCGAAGAGGAGCACACCCGAGGCGAGGGTCTCGGCGGTGGGCTCGGGCGTCTGAACGATGTCGCAGACGGGGACCGAACCGTCGCCGACCGCCTCGGCGATCCGCACGGCGGTCTCGTACGGCGTCAGGCCGCTGTTGTCGACCGGGTGGGCGTCGGCGGTGAGCCAGGCGGCGAGCGCGGCGCGGAACGGCTCGATGTGGTCGTACGACCACTGCCGGACCCGTATCTCGCCGTCGGGCAGGTCCGACGGGATCTCGCGCCCCGCTATTCGCTCACGCAGGATCGTTTCCGCCGGGGTGAGCAGGACGTGCTGGACGGTGATCCGGCGGGCGGCGAGGCCGCCGAAGATCTCGTCGCGGTACTCCTGACGCAGCAAGGTCATCGGGACCACGAGGGTCCCGCCGAGCTCGGCGTGCAGCGCGGCCGCCGTGTCGATCACGAGACGTCTCCAGATCGGCAGGTCCTGGAAGTCACCGACCTCGGTGAGGTGTTTGGGCGGAAGCAGGTGGGTGAGTGCTCCGCCGATGACCTCGGGGTCGAAGAGCGTGCTGTTCGGGATCAGCTCGATCAGTTCCCGTGCGGTGGTGGTCTTCCCCGCACCGAACGCGCCGTTGATCCAAACGATCACGTTTCCCCCTCTTCTGTTGGCCCCCTGTGGCTTGCCCGCTCCACACTGCCATGGAAACCAGCTTGCGTAGAGAGCGCATGACAACGGCGCCGGAGCCCCCGGGGATGCGGGGGTGCGGCGCCGTGCGGTCGGGTCGGCGGGCTCGTCAGCCCTTCTTGCCCTGCTTGCCCTGCTTGCCGTGCGGGGCGTCGTTCACGGCCCGGTCCGTCTCACGGTTGATCGCGCTGCCGAAGGTGTCCAGGGTCTGGTCCACGTTGATCCCCGCGAGCTTGGTGGGAGCGGTGGTGCCGATTCCGCCGAGCTTGTTCTTGCCGCTCATGTCCAGGCCGGCGGCCTTGAGCTGACCACCGGTGGTGCCGGGCAGCCCGGCCGCAGGGGACCCGTTGCCGGAGGTGCCGGAGGCCTCGGCCGAGTGGGACGGAGTGACCGCGGCGACGACGAATCCGGTGGCCAGTGAGGCGATGGCGAGCATGCTGCGCTTCTTCATGGCCGGTTCAACTGTGAAACGGCCGCGGGGTCACGCCCCGCCTGCGGACGAACCGGACGAAGCCCGTATCCCGGCCCCGCCCCGCCGCCGCTCACGCCGGTGCCGCCGGACGAGATCGTCGGCCGCCTCCGGCCAGGTCGGGTGGGTGAAGTCGAAGCCCTCGGCGAGGAGCCGGCCGGGGACGACGCGTCGGCTCTTGAGCAGCAGCTCGGTGTCCGAGCGCAGCGCGAACGCGCCGAGCTCGGCCATCCACCTCGTCGCGGGAAGCCCCACGGGCACGCGCGAGGCGGAGCGCAGGGCGCGCATGAACGCGCGCTGCGGCAGCGGCTCGGGAGCGGCGAGGTTCACCGGCCCGACGAGATCGTCGCGCTCGATCAGGAACTCGACCGCGCGCACGAAGTCCCGGTCGTGGATCCAGGAGACGTACTGTCCGCCGCCCGCCACCGGACCGCCGAGGCCCAGCCGCGCGAGGCCCAGCAGGACGTCGAACACACCGCCGCGATCGGGACTCATGACCATCGCCGAGCGCAGGGCGACCTTGCGGGTGTGCGGCGTGCGGGCTTCCTCCTGCGCCCGCTCCCAGGCCCTGGCGATCTCGACGCTGTAGGACCAGTAGTCCGGCACATCGGGCTCACTGCCGCCGATGCGGCCGGTCGCCTCGTCGTTGGGGGCGTCGAAGCGGTGGGCGTAGACGGTGGCCGTGCTCATCTGGAGCCAGACCCGGGGCGGCCGGGCGGCGTTGGCGATCGCCTCGCCCACGATCTCGGTGGAGTGCACCCGCGAATCCATCATCGCCTGCAAATTGGCCGGGGTGTAGCGGCAGCTGACGCTGCGCCCGGCGAGGTTGATCACGACATCGCTGCCGTCGATCTCCCCGGCCCACGGGCCCCATGTCTCGCCGTCCCACCGGACCTCGCCGTCGCGGGTGGGGCGCCTGGTCAGCACGACGACCTCATGGCCCGCACCGCTCAGCGCACGCTTCAGGACGGCGCCCACCTGCCCGGTTCCCCCGGGAATCACTATCTTCATCGAGTCCCCCTCTTGTCCGGGGACCAGCCTAGCGCAGCTTCTTGAACACGTTCAAAAGTGGATTCAGAAGCGGGTCACGACACCCTTCTCGGTACAGACCACTTTCCAACACACTCCGACAGGTTCTACCGTGAGCGAACTATGACGCGTACATGCCGTCATCTCGCCTCGCAGGTACGGAGGAACGTAAGGATGCGTCACCTTCACACCCGCACAACCCGAAGAAGGCTGGTCGGCGCACTCACGGCGGGCCTGCTGTGCGCGGCCGGACTCGCCGTCCCCGCGGCCACCGCGGCGCCCGCCCCCACCGCGGACGACAGCCTCGCGCTCACCCCGCCCATGGGGTTCAACAACTGGAACTCCACCCACTGCCGTGCCGAGTTCAACGAGTCCATGGTCAAGGGAATCGCGGACATCTTCGTCGAGAAAGGTCTCAAGGACGCCGGATACGAGTACGTCAACCTCGACGACTGCTGGGCGCTGCCCAGCCGGGACGCGAACGGCAAGCTCGTACCCGACCCGGTCCGCTTCCCGAACGGGATCAAGGCGGTCGCGGACTATGTCCACGCCAAGGGCCTGAAGCTCGGCATCTACACCAGCGCGGGCACGAAGACCTGCAACACCGCCGGCTTCCCGGGCGCGCTCGGCCATGAGTACAGCGACGCCCGGCAGTTCGCGGACTGGGGAGTCGACTACCTCAAGTACGACAACTGCAACAACCAGGGTGTGGACGCCAAGCTGCGCTACACGACCATGCGGGACGCGCTGAAGGCCACCGGCCGCCCGATCGTCTACAGCATCTGCGAATGGGGCGAGAACAAGCCCTGGGAATGGGCGGCCGACGTCGGCCAACTGTGGCGCACGACCGGCGACATCAGCGACAACTGGGGCTCGATGCTGTCGATCCTCAAGCAGAACCTGCCGCTCGCACCCCACGCCGGCCCCGGCCACTGGAACGACCCCGACATGCTGGAGGTCGGCAACGGCGGTATGACGGACACCGAGTACCGCTCGCACTTCTCGATGTGGGCGATCATGGCCGCGCCGCTGCTCATCGGCTCCGACCTGCGGTCCGCCTCCGCGGAGACACTCGAGATCCTCGGCAACCGCGACGTCATCGCGGTCGACCAGGACCCGCTGGGCAAGCAGGGCAGCGTCGTCTCGTCCAGCGGCGGGCGCTGGGTGGTCGCCAAGGAGATGCGGGACGGCAGCCGCGCGGTGGCGCTCTTCAACGAGTCCGGCACCGCACAGCGCATCACCACGAGCGCGGAGGCGGTCGGTCTGCCCGACGCCGACGCGTACACGCTGCGCGACCTGTGGCAGCACCGCAGCTACAACACCGCGGGCACGATCTCGGCGACCGTGCCCGCGCACGGCACGGTCCTCCTGCGGGTCTCCGCCGACGGCAGCTGGGCCCAGCACCCGCCCGCCGTCGAACTCGGCCTGGACGGCAGCCCGTTGGTCGAGGCCGGTCGGGCGGCGGCCCTCACGTCGACGGTGACCGACCTCGGCCGTACCCCCGCCCGGCGCGTGTCCGTCACGCTGACCGGACCCGAGGGATGGTCCGTGAAGGCCACGTCCCCGACGACGACGCCGACGCTCCCGACGGGCCGCTCCCTGCGCACCAAGTGGGCGGTCACGGCACCGAAGGGGACGCCCACCGGGGCGTACGCCCTCACCCTGAAGGCCAGTTACCGCTCGCCGACCGGCGTCCGCGTGGACAGCGCGCTGCCGCTGACCGCGACCGTGGTGACACCACCGCCCTCGGGCACGTCCGGGCTCGGTGGCCTTCCCTGGCTGTCGGCCACCAACGGCTGGGGCCCGGTCGAGCGCGACACCAGCAACGGCGAGAGCGCCGCGGGCGACGGCAACCCGATCACCATCGGATCGGTGGTGTACGGCACCGGGCTCGGCGTCCACGCCGAGAGCTCGGTCGAGTACTACGCCGGCGGCGCGTGCGAGACGGTCACCGCGCAGGTCGGGGTGGACGACGAGGAGGGCGCGGACGGCACCGTCGCCTTCGAGATCTGGGCGGACGGCACCAAGGCCGCCTCGACCGGAGTCCTCACCAACGCGATGCCGGCCCAGCCGATCACGGCCGACGTGACCGGCGCCCAGGTGGTCCGGCTGGTCGTCACCGACGGCGGCGACGGCGTCACTTCGGACCACGGGGACTGGGCGGAGGCACGGATGAGCTGCTGAGGCGGGAAGCGGGGTGAGCGCGCCTCTCGCGGGCCGCTCACCCCTGGTTCCGGCGGCTGAACGTTCCTGCCCGAGCCGCCGCCTCAGACCCCCGCGGCAGTCGCCCCCGCCTTGCCCGAGAGCGCGAGCGCGGCCGCCGCGGCGCCGACATGCCGGCCCAGCCGATCACGGCCTACGCGACCGGCGCCCAGGTGATCCGGCTGGTCGTCACCGACGGCGGCGACGGCGTCACTTCGGACCACGGGGACTGGGCGGAGGCACGGATGAGCTGCTGACGCGGGAAGCGGGGTGAGCGCGCCTCTCGCGGGCCACTCACCCCTGGTTCCGGCGGCTGAACGTTCCTGCCCGAGCCGCCGCCTCAGACCCCCGCGGCAGTCGCCCCCGCCTTGCCCGAGAGCGCGAGCGCG
>NZ_JBIWAK010000001.1:0-485287 GCF_044759995.1 Streptomyces sp. NPDC098781 | reverse complement strand
CGCGGCCGCCGCGGCGCCGACCAGCCCCGCGTCCGTGCCCATCTGGGCGGGCGTGACGGTCAGCCGCTGGACGAAGGACAGGGTGGCGTAGTCGTGGAGGGCCTTGCGCAAGGGCGTGAGGAGAACGTCTCCGGCCTTGCCGACTCCCCCGCCGATCACCGCGATGTCGATCTCGACCAGGGTCGCGGTGGCCGCGATCCCGGCGGCCAGGGCCTGCGCGGCCCGCTCGAACGAGGCCACGGCGACCGGGTCGCCCTCGCGTGCGGCGGCGGCCACCGCGGCGGCGGACGTGTCGCCGTCGGAGCCGGGCTGCCAGCCGTTCTCGATCGCCCGCCGGGCGATGTTGGGGCCGCTCGCGATCCGCTCGACACAGCCGCGCGAACCGCACGGGCACAGATCGCCGTCCAGGTCGACGCTGATGTGGCCGATGTGGCCGGCGTTGCCGGTGGGGCCCGGATGCAGCCGGCCGTTGAGGACGAGCCCGCCGCCAACGCCCGTGGAGACGACCATGCAGAGCGCGTTGTCGTGTCCCCGTGCGGCTCCCTGCCAGTGCTCGGCGGCGGTGATGGCCACCCCGTCGCCGATCAGCTCGACCGGCAGCCCGCCGGCCGCCTCCCGGACCCGCCGGACCAGCGGATAGTCGCGCCAGCCGGGCACGTTCACCGGGCTCACGGTGCCGGCCGAGGCGTCCACCGGGCCCGCGCTGCCGATTCCGAGGGCCGTGGCCCGGTCCCACAGGGGCGAGGCGGTGAGTTCGCCGACGACCGCCTCCACGGCCCGCATCACCGTCTCGCCGTCCTCCAGCGCCGGCGTCGCGCGCTGGGCCCGGGCCACGATCGTGCCGTGGCCGTCCACCAGCGCTCCGGCGATCTTGGTACCGCCGATGTCGAGCGCAGCCACGAGGTCGGTGTGCATCAGTGTCAGTTCTCCCCGTCAACCATTCGGATCTCCCCGTCAACCACGGGAATTGGGCGAGCCGGTCTCGCGGTGGGGACGCAGGCCGGAGATTGCGGTGGACAGTGTCTCCCGGATCTGACAACGTTGTCCAGGCTCTATGCTCGACGCCACATCCTCATACAAACCCATGGACCGGCGCATCCCCAGGGATCGACGTGTCCCCGTGGGCGCGTAAGCACCCCCACGGACCGACGCAGCCCCCGTGGACGACGACAGGACAGGACACCGCATCGTGCCCGAGACCATCCGCCGCTCCGACCGCGCGCCCGAGAACCGCTACGGCAACCGTCCCACCATGAAGGACGTCGCCGCGCGTGCCGGAGTCGGCCTGAAGACCGTCTCGCGCGTGGTCAACGGTGAGCCCGGCGTCACCCCGGAGACGGAGCGCCGCGTCCAGGAGGCCATCGACGCCCTGGGATTCCGTCGCAACGACAGCGCGCGGGTGCTGCGCAAGGGCCGCACGGCGAGCATCGGCCTGGTCCTGGAGGATCTCGCGGACCCCTTCTACGGCCCGCTCAGCCGGTCGGTCGAGGAGGTGGCCCGCGCGCACGGGGCGCTGCTCATCAACGGCTCCAGCGCCGAGGACCCGGACCGCGAGCAGGAGCTGGCACTGGCGCTGTGCGCGCGGCGGGTGGACGGGCTGGTGATCATTCCGGCCGGTGACGACCACCGGTATCTGGAGCCCGAGCTCAAGGCGGGCGTCGCGACCGTGTTCGTGGACCGCCCGGCCGGCCAGATCGACGCCGACTGCGTTCTGTCCGACAACCAGGGCGGCGCCCGCGACGGCGTCGCCCACCTCATCGGCCACGGCCACCGCCGGATCGGTTTCATCGGCGACATGCCGCGCATCCACACGGCCGCCGAGCGACTGCGCGGCTACCGGGCCGCCATGGAGGACGCGGGCATACCGGTGGAAAACTCCTGGATGTCGCTGGGCGTCACGGACCCGGAGCGGGTGCGCAGGGCGGCGGAGGAGATGCTCACCGGCCCCTCCCCCGTCACCGCGATCTTCGCGGGCAACAACCGGGTGACGGTCACCGTGATCCGTGTGCTCGCCGAGCACAGCCGCCGTGTGGCCCTCGTCGGCTTCGACGACATCGAGCTCGCCGACCTGCTCCGGCCGGGTGTCACGGTCGTCGCCCAGGATGCCGCGGCCCTCGGCCGCACCGCCGCCGAGCGGCTGTTCCGGCAGCTGGACGGCACCCTGGTCACGCCGGAGCGCATCGATCTGCCGACGCGGCTGATCACCCGCGGCTCGGGCGAACTCCCGCCGGAGGACTGAGCCGCCCATGGACGACCGCAGCCTGGAGACGCTCGGCCTGGCGGACGCGCCGCGCGATCACCCGCTGCTCTACCCGGGCGCGAGGCCGTCGGACTCCGGACTCCTGCACGGCGACCGGCTGCTGCCCCTGGACCGGCTGGTGTACGACGACCGCGTCCCCGTCCTCGCGGTGGGCTCCAACGCCTGCCCCGGCCAACTGCGCCGCAAGATGGACGCCTTCGGCATCGACTCGCCGCTTCCCATGGTGAAGACCAGGGTGACGGGCCTGGGGGTGGGCGTCTCCGCGCACGTGAGCCGCCTGGGTTATGTGTCCGCGTCCCCCTTCCACGCACCGGGCCACGTGGCGGAGCTGTTCCTGACCTGGCTCGACGACGAGCAGCTCGCGGTGATCGACGCGAGCGAGGGCGTACCGCTGCCGGACGGCAACTTCGGCCGCGCCTGGCTTCCGGCCCCCGATGTGCGGGTCGAGCTGGCGGACGGCACGGCCCTCCCCGGCGCATACGTGTACGTCAACCGCCATGGCGTGCTGCACGACGGCGACGGGGCGCCGCGCACCCACCCCGGCCAGCGGCCGCTGATCACCGAACTGCTCCTGGGTTCGACCCGGTTGAGGCAGCTGTTCGGTGTCACTCCCGAGGAGTTCTGCGCGCGGGCGCGGTCGGACCCCGGACTGTGCGACCGGGGCACCCGACTGTTCGCGGCCGAGAAGCTGGTGACGGCCTCCGGGCTGGAGGCCTACCTCCCGGCCGCACCTGCCTGAGCTCAGCAGACGGGGAGTCCGGGCACCGGCTCGTCGTTGTTGCCGCCCTCGAGGTAGACGTCGCTGACATAGACGCCCGTGTTGCCGCTGTCGTCGTCCGTCTTCGCCCACCAGACGTTGGTCCACTGGCCGGACGTCTCGCGGCGGCCCAGATTCTGCTGGCAGTAGAAGTAGTTGGTGCCGGCGTTGAGGATGCCGGCCTCGGCGCCGGAAGCGGTGTACGACTTCGCGGTCTTCCAGACCTGGCAGTTGTACTTGCCCCCGCCGATGGAGTGGCAGGACGGCTCGGGTGTGCTGCCGCCCCCGCCCGTCGTGCCACCGCCGCCCGTGGTCCCGCCGCCTCCGGTGGTGCCGCCGTCGCCGGAACCGCCTCCGGTGGTGCCGCCGTTGCTCCCGCCCCCGCCCGAGGGCTTGGTGGGGGACGTGGTGCCGGGCCGGTCCGAGGGCTCGGTCTCCGCCGTCCGGCTGGGGGACTTGGACGCGCCGGGGGACTTCTTCTCGTCGCCCTTCTCGGTCAGACCGGAGTCGTTCGAGCGGTCGGCGTCGGGGCTGCCGCTCGCCTGGGCGGACTTCCCCTCCTGCGCGGTCGCGGACGACGAGTCCCCCGCCTCGGCCTTGTCATCGCCCTTGTTGTTCACCAGGGCGACGGTGACCCCGGCCGCCGCGAGGACGACGGTGACGGCCACGGCGGCGAGCAGGGCTCGGCCCTTGCGCCGGGAGGGCGTACCGGAGGAGGTGACCATCGGTCCGGTGCCGTCCGCGTCGTGCTGCGGGGTGGGGCCGTGCGGGTACGAGCCGGAGGGCGTCGGCCCGCCGCCGTACGGCGGCACGGGCGGTTGTCCGGGGCCGCCGAACCCCTGGGCCGCCGGGCCGGGGTGGCCGACGGCGCCGTGCCCCTGGGCGGGCGGTGTGCCCTGGCCGGGAGTGGCGGGGCCCTGCGCTGCCGGTGCCGGTGCGCCGAAGACCGGTGCGCCGGGGAGGCCCGACGCGGGCACGCCCTGCCTCGGTGTGTCGCCGCCGTACACCTGCGGACCCGGGGCCGGCGTCGTGGGACCGAACCCGGGTGGTACCGACGGGACGCTGCGCTGTGTCTCGCCGGGCCCGGGTTCCGCCGGCCCTCGCAGCGCGGCCGTCGGCGCGTCGGTGCCGCCGGAGTCGGCCACCGCCTGGAGGAGGCCGCGCGCCTCGTCGGCCTCGGGGCGGGACTCGGGCCGCTTGTCCATCAGCCGCCGCAGGACGGGACCGAGGGGTCCGGCGTTGGCGGGTTCGGGCAGGGACTCGCTGACGATCGCGGTCAGCGTGGAGAAGGTCGAGGTACGGCGGAAGGGCGCGGAGCCCTCCACCGCCGCGTACAGCGTGGCGCCCAGCGCCCAGACGTCCGAGGAGGCGCCCGGATCGCCGCCCTGAGCACGCTCCGGGGCCAAGTAGTCGAGGGAGCCGACGAGATGGCCGGTGCGGGTCAGATGGGTGGCCGAGCCGTCGCCCGGGTCGTCCATCGTCGCGATGCCGAAGTCGGTGAGGACGACCCGGCCGGAGTCCTCCAGCAGGATGTTGCCGGGCTTGACGTCCCGGTGCAGGACCCCGGCCCGGTGCGCGGCGGCCAGCGCGTCCATGACCTTGGCGCCGATCCCGGCCGCCGCACGCGGGTCGAGTGTGCCGCGCTCGCGCAACACGGCCTCCAGGGAGGGGCCGTCGACCAGCTCCATGACGATGAGCGGGCGGCCGTCGGCCTCCGCCACGTCGTGGATGGCCACGACGCCGGGGTGCCGCACCCGGGCCGCCGCACGGGCCTCGCGCTGCATCCGCAGCCGCAGATCGGCCAGTTCGGGGCCGTCGGCGTCGCTGTAGGTGCGCAGCTCCTTGACGGCGACCTCGCGGCCGAGGACCTCGTCGACGGCCTTCCAGACCACACCCATGCCGCCGCGCCCCAGTTGGGTGACGACGCGATAGCGCCCGGCCAGCAGTCGACCGGCCTCGTCCGCTTGTCCGTTCTCCCCCGAAGACACCGCTGCCCCGTTCCTGTGACACGTCTTTGCGTCCGTACAGACTACGGGGCGGCGGTGACAACGCCAGCCGCCGGCGGCCGTTGTGACCGGCCCGCCACTCGGCTCAGACCGACAAGTCCTACTTCGCCGAGACGGTGAGGTCGCCGCGCCGGGGTGCCGCGAACCCTTCCAGGTCGGCGCGGGTCAGACCGGTCAGCCGGGCGACCTCGGCGATGTCGAGGGCGCCGCAGTCCAGGCCGCGCAGCAGGTAGCCGCTGAGCGCCTTGGCGGTCGCGGGCTCGTCCATGACGTCGCCGCCGGCCTGGTTCGCGTACCGGGCGAGGCGACCGGCCGCCTGCTCGAATCCCTCGCGGTAGAAGGCGAAGACGGCGGCGTACCGGGTCGTGATGTGGCCGGGGTGCATGTCCCAGCCCTGGTAGTAGGCGCGGGCCAGGGCGCGGCGGGTGAGGCCGTAGTGCAGCCGCCAGGCGTCGTGGACCTTCTCGGTCGTACCGACGGGCAGGACGTTGGTCGAGCCGTCCGAGACGCGTACGCCGGTGCCGGCGGCGGCGACCTGCATGATCGCCTTGGCGTGGTCGGCGGCCGGGTGGTCGCTGGCCTGGTAGGCGGCGGAGACGCCGAGGCAGGCGCTGTAGTCGAAGGTGCCGTAGTGCAGGCCGGTGGCCCGGCCCTCGGCGGCCTGGATCATCCGGGCGACGGTGGCGGTGCCGTCGGAGGCGAGGATGGACTGGCTGGTTTCGATCTGGATCTCGAAGCCGATCCGCCCCGGTTCCAGGCCGCGCGCCTTCTCGAACTCCTCCAGCAGCCGCACCATGGCGGTGACCTGCTCGGGGTAGGTGACCTTGGGCAGGGTCAGCACCAGTCCGTCGGGCAGGCCGCCGGCCTCCATCAGGCCGGTGAGGAAGATGTCGAGGGTGCGGATGCCCCGGTCGCGTACGGCCGTCTCCATGCACTTCATGCGGATGCCCATGTACGGAGCCGCGGTGCCGTTGCCGTAGGCCTGCGCGATCAGGCGGGCGGCGCGGGCCGCATCCTGGTCCTCGTCGGCGCCCTTGTAGCCGTCCTCGAAGTCGACGCGCAGGTCCTCGATGGGCTCGCGCTCCAGCTTGGCGCGCACGCGCGCGTACACGGGCTCGGCGAGTTCGTCGGACAGGCCGAGGACGGCGGCGAGGGAGGCGGCGTCCGGCGCGTGCCGGTCGAGGGCGGCGAGGGCCTCGTCGCCCCAGGAGCGGACGGTGTCGGCGGCGAAGGCGTCGCCCGGGACGTAGACCGTGTGGACGGGCTGGCGGGTGCCGGGGTCTCCGGGGTAGCGGCGCTCCAGCTCGGCGTCGACCGGCGCGAGGGAGGCGCTGATCTCCTCGCTGACGGCGCCCGCGAGGCTCGTCGCCACCTTCTCCTGCTGGCCCTGACCCATGCCCACACCCTCCTATTTCCGCGATACGGAATCAACAATCCGTAGAACGAAGTTAGCCGGGGACCTTCCTCCTGGTCAACACCATGTCCACGGGGAGTCACCAACCCATCTCGCCATGTTCACGCTCAACTCAGGACGCGCTATCACAGTTGTGTACGCACGCCCCGCACGACTCGTCCGGCAGTTCCCACCGAAGGAGCCCGAAGTGCCGAACCACAGCCGAGTCACGCGCCGTCTGGGCCTGAAGGCCGCATTGGCCGCCGCGGTCACCGCACCTCTCTCCAGTACAGCACTGCCCACGTCCGCCGCCTCCGCCGGCGAGCGCCCGGCCCCGGGCCACCTCCGTGTCATGTCCTTCAACCTGCGCTTCGCGAGCACGGCGGAGCCCAACAGCTGGACCGTGCGCAGACCGGTGATGCGCGACCTGCTGCGCCGCGAGGCTCCGCACGTCCTCGGCACCCAGGAGGGCATCTTCTCCCAGCTGCTCGACATCGACGCCGACCTCGGTCCGCGCTACGACTGGGTGGGCACCGGCCGGCTGCACGGCAGCCGCGACGAGTCCATGGCGATCTTCTACGACTCCCACCGACTGCGCCCGACCGAGTACGACCACTTCTGGCTCTCCGACACCCCGGACGTGATCGGCTCCAACACCTGGGGTGCCGCCTTCGCCCGTATGGTCACCTGGGTCCGCTTCCGTGATCTGACCGACGGCGGACGGGAGTTCTATGTCCTCAACACCCACTTCGACCATGTGAGTCAGTACGCGCGCGAGCGCAGCGCCGCGCTCATCGCCGAGCGCGTCACCGGCTTCGACCGCTCCCTGCCGGTCGTGGTGACCGGGGACTTCAATGTCGCCGCCCACCGGAACACGGTGTACGACACACTGCTCGGCGCCGGCCTGGTGGACACCTGGGACACCGCGCGCGAGCGCAGCGACCTGTACGCGACCTTCCACGGCTACAAGCCGCTGACGCCGGACGGCGACCGCATCGACTGGATCCTGAGCACGCCGGGCGTCACGGCGCATCGCGCGGTGATCAACACGTACTCCGACGACGGCCAGTTCCCGAGCGACCACCTGCCGGTGCAGGCGTTCCTGAGCCTGGGATGACACGAGGCCCCCGTGACCGTCGGCACGGTCACGGGGGCCTCGCTGCGCCTGTTCGGGATCAGCCCTTGCGGGTCTTGATCTCGTCGGTCAGGGCCGGGACGACGTCGAAGAGGTCGCCGACGACGCCGTAGTCGACCAGCTCGAAGATCGGGGCCTCGGCGTCCTTGTTGATCGCCACGATCGTCTTCGAGGTCTGCATACCGGCACGGTGCTGGATCGCGCCGGAGATGCCGGAGGCGATGTACAGCTGCGGCGAGACCGACTTACCGGTCTGGCCGACCTGGTTGGTGTGCGGGTACCAGCCGGCGTCCACCGCGGCGCGCGAGGCGCCGACGGCCGCGCCGAGGGAGTCGGCGAGCGCCTCGATGATCGCGAAGTTCTCCGCGCCGTTGACGCCACGGCCACCGGAGACCACGATCGCGGCCTCGGTCAGCTCCGGGCGACCGGTGGACTCACGCGGCGTGCGGCCGGTGACCTTGGTGCCGGTGGCCTGGGCGGAGAAGGTGACGGACAGGGCCTCGACCGCGCCGGCGGCCGGGGCGGCCTCCACGGCGGCCGAGTTCGGCTTGACCGTGATGACCGGGGTGCCCTTGGCGACACGGGACTTGGTGGTGAAGGACGCGGCGAACACCGACTGGGTGGCCACCGGGCCCTCGTCGCCGGCCTCGAGGTCGACGGCGTCGGTGATGATGCCGGAGCCGATGCGCAGCGCCAGACGCGCGGCGATCTCCTTGCCCTCGGCGGAGGACGGCACCAGCACGGCGGCCGGGGAGACGGCCTCGACGGCGGCCTGGAGGGCGTCGACCTTCGGGACGACCAGGTAGTCGGCGTACTCGGCGGCCTCGTGGGTGAGGACCTTGACCGCGCCGTGCTCGGCGAGGGTGGCGGCGGTGTCACCGGCGCCGTTGCCCAGCGCGACGGCGACCGGCTCGCCGACGCGGCGGGCCAGGGTCAGCAGCTCCAGGGTGGGCTTGCGGACGGCGCCGTCCACGTGGTCGACGTAGACGAGAACTTCAGCCATGGGATTGCTCTCCTGCGGATTGCGAAGTCTGAGGGGCGGAAGGGCTGTTGAGCCTCAGCGGGCCGACGGGCCCTTAGATGAACTTCTGGCTCGCGAGGTACTCGGCGAGCTGCTTGCCGCCCTCGCCCTCGTCCTTGACGATCGTGCCGGCGCTGCGGGCCGGACGCTCGGTCGCGCCGTCCACGACGGTGTAGGCACCCTCCAGGCCGACCTCCTCGGCCTCGATCTCCAGGTCGGACAGGTCCCAGGACTCCACCGGCTTCTTCTTGGCGGCCATGATGCCCTTGAAGGAGGGGTAGCGCGCCTCGCCCGACTGGTCGGTGACGGACACGACCGCCGGCAGGGAGGCCTCCAGCTGCTCGGAGGCGGCGTCGCCGTCGCGGCGGCCCTTGACCGTGCCGCCGTCGACCGACACCTCGGACAGCAGGGTGACCTGCGGGACACCGAGACGCTCGGCGAGCAGCGCCGGTACGACACCCATGGTGCCGTCGGTGGACGCCATGCCGGAGATCACCAGGTCGTAGCCGGCCTTCTCGACGGCCTTGGCCAGCACCAGGGAGGTGCCCAGGGCGTCGGTGCCGTGCAGGTCGTCGTCCTCGACGTGGATCGCCTTGTCGGCGCCCATGGACAGCGCCTTGCGCAGCGCGTCCTTGGCGTCCTCCGGGCCCACCGTCAGGACGGTGATCTCGACGTCGTCGTCGGAGTTCTCGGAGATCTGCAACGCCTGCTCGACCGCGTACTCGTCGAGCTCGGAGAGCAGACCGTCCACGTCGTCCCGGTCGACGGTCAGGTCATCGGCGAAGTGCCGGTCGCCAGTGGCGTCGGGCACGTACTTCACAGTGACAACGATCCTCAAGCTCACGCCGGCTCTCCTACTGCGTCGACATTTCTCTGCTGCCTACTTGCAGGCAGCATAGGCGCCCCAAGCGGCCGATCCCGATCGGGGCGACCCGCGCCCCGAGCGAAATATTACTCGTCAGTACACCCAGTTCGTTCCCGCTAAGCAAGCGCTTTGAACTGTGACCTTTGCAACGCAGCGTAATCGGAATCCGACGCGTTCGCAGAACCGTGGGCGGCCGGTTCGGTCACATGAGGTCGGTGAGCTCAGTCACGCAGCCCGTTGAACCGGCCCTGGTGGTAGAGCAGCGGGCGTCCGGGGCCGCCGGGGTCGCCCAGGACGACCTCGGCCAGCACGATGCGGTGATCGCCGGCCGGTACCCGCGCCGTGACCCGGCAGACGGTCCACGCCAGGACGTCGTCGAGGAGGGGGACTCCCTCGGGGCCCTCGCGCCAGACGGTGGGCGGGCCGAAGCGGTCGGCGCCGCTGCGGGCGAAGGTGGCGGCCAGCTCCTGCTGGTGCTCGCCCAGTACGTGGACGCCCACATGGTCCGTCGCGGCCACCGCGGGCCAGCTGGAGGCTCCGGTGCCGATGCCGAAGGAGAGCATCGGGGGGTCGGCGGAGACGGAGGTGAGCGACGTGGCGGTGAAGCCGACCGGGCCCGTCTCACCGCGCGCGGTGATCACGGCCACTCCGGCGGCATGGCGCCGGAACACGGAGCGAAGCAGATCGGGTGAGGCGAGCCGGGGTGTACCGAGGCCGGACGTGGCCGTCATGGAGTTGTCCTTCTGCGAGGGGAGGGATGCCGGGTCCGTCGTTGCTCAACAGCCCGGACAGCACGCGCTCGCGGTGCGGGCCAGGTCGACATGGGCCCGTCCGAAGAGAAGGAGTTCCTCACACATACGGTCAGGCTGACGATAGGTGGTGCGCACAGTCAAGTAGGTCCCGCGATGTGGGAGATGACTCACCCTCGTGTCACGAACCCTCAGACCGCTTCCCCCAGAGCCGCGATCACGTCCGCCTTGCGGGGCTGACCGGTGGCCCGGCGTACGACACGGCCGTCGGCGTCCAGGACCAGCACAGTCGGGGTCTTGAGGATCTCGAGCCTGCGCACGAGGTCCAGATGGTCCTCCGCGTCGATCTCGACGTGGGTCACGCCGGGGACCAGGCCGGCCACCTCGCCGAGCACCCGCCGGGTGGCCCGGCAGGGCGCGCAGAAGGCGCTGGAGAACTGCACGAGGGTGGCGCGCTCGCCCAGCTCCCCGCCCAACTCGGCCGCCCCGAGCCGCATTCCTTCGTCGCGCCCGCGCACCCGCACTCTCCCGCTCCGCCGCCGTTGCAGCACTCCGTAGACGCTCGCCGCCGCGAGCACCGCCACGCACACCACCAGTCCGGTCATCACCCTGCTCAAGCGTTCACGAGACTGCAAAGATTCCCGGCGCCCCGGCGGCCGTCCGTTGCGGAATGCTTGATTCATGGACATCGACGTGAGGGGGCCGCGCTTCGGGGCGGCCGTGACGGCCGTGGTGCTGGCGGTCGTTCTGGTCACCGGCAGCGCCTGGCTGCTGGCCTGGCAGACGCTGGCGTTCGCGCTCGGCGCTGCGGGCGGAGTGGGCCGGTCGCCCTACGGCCTGCTGTTCCGTGAGGCGGTACGGCCGCGGCTCGGGCCGCCGACGACGTTCGAGGCCCCGGAACCACCGCGGTTCGCACAGGCGGTCGGGCTGGTCTTCGCGGGCCTCGGGCTGGTCGGGTACGCCCTCGGCCCGGAGTGGCTGGGGCTCGCCGCCACCGGGGCCGCGCTGGCCGCCGCCTTCCTGAACGCCGTCTTCGGCTACTGCCTGGGGTGCGAGATGTACCTTCTCGTACGACGGGTGACGCCGCGCGCCGGGTAAAGGGGACTGAAAACACCGAGGTGGATCACGGGGTGGACGTGACGAGGATCTCGCTGTTCCCCGGCACTTGGGCTTGGCCCTCGTCCGTTCTTGGGGCACGATCTGCGACATGCCGTAAACCTACGGCTGC
This sequence comes from Streptomyces sp. NPDC098781, assembly GCF_044759995.1. Taxonomy (NCBI): domain Bacteria; kingdom Bacillati; phylum Actinomycetota; class Actinomycetes; order Kitasatosporales; family Streptomycetaceae; genus Streptomyces; species Streptomyces sp. NPDC098781. Next base: position 473,873 of record NZ_JBIWAK010000001.1, on the reverse strand, counting down.
GTAACTTTCACTGGGAGCTTCCTTCCCAGGCGATGAAGGAAGGGCCCACTCCGTCCATGGCAGAGCTTGTCTACCGTCCCGTCGTCGGTCTCGCCCAGACGTTGTTCAAGGCGTGGGACCTCAAGATCGACTGCAAGGGGTCGGAGAACATCCCGCGCTCGGGCGGCGCTGTGCTGGTGAGCAACCACATCAGCTATCTGGACTTCGTCTTCAACGGTCTGGCGGCGCTCCCCCAGAAGCGTCTGGTGCGCTTCATGGCGAAGGAGTCCGTCTTCCGGCACAAGATCTCCGGTCCGCTGATGCGCGGGATGAAGCACATCCCCGTGGACCGCAAGCAGGGCGAGGCGGCCTACGCCCATGCCCTGGACTCGCTGAGATCGGGCGAGATCGTCGGCGTCTTCCCGGAGGCCACGATCTCGCAGTCGTTCACGCTGAAGACCTTCAAGTCGGGCGCCGCCCGGCTGGCCCAGGAAGCCGGCGTGCCGCTGATCCCGATGGCCGTCTGGGGCACCCAGCGCCTGTGGACCAAGGGTCACCCGCGCAACTTCAAGCGCAGCCACACCCCGATCACCATCCGCGTCGGCGAGGCGCTCGAGGCGTCCCGGGACAAGTACGCGGGCGCCATCACCCGCCAGCTGCGCGAGCGCGTCCAGGAACTGCTGGAGGCCGCCCAGCGCGCCTACCCGGTCCGCCCGAAGGACGCGAGCGACACCTGGTGGATGCCCGCGCACCTCGGCGGCACCGCGCCCACTCCGGAGCAGGTCCGCGCGGCCGAGGCGCACTGACGCCCGGCCGGCTCAGGAGGCCGGAGGGCGCATTTCGATCCGGGCTCCCGGGCTGAACTTCTCCAGCAGGCCCGCCAGTTCGGTCGCCGCGCTCTCGACGTCGGCGACGGGCATCGGCGCCATGCTCTCCAGCAGGAAGATCCCGGACACCGTCTCCTCGGTGAGCCGGGTGCGCGGGCCCTGGCGCCAGTTCCAGCGACGGCAGGTCACGCCCGCCCCGTCACGCCACACGACCTCGCCCGCGTCGGGGTGCTCGACGCCCTCGGCACCGCCGGTGACGGTGACGAAGTCCTCCTCGCCGGTGGCCCGCACCAGGCGCATGCCGCCCTCGATACGGTCGATGTCCTCGCCGCCCACGGGGATGAGATGGGCGACGCTGATCGCGTTGTAGACGTCCACCAGCAGGTTGATCCGCGGCAGACCCCCCTCCGACAGCGCCCTCTTGGCCAGCGCCTCCGCGGAGTTGCGGGTGCGCGACGGCTTGGACCCGAACGCCGTGTAGACCGCCCGCCACGCCGCCATGTGCGGGTCCTCGTGCGGAGCCCGCCCGTCCAGACGTACGGCGAGCCGCCGGGCCGCGTCGTCTAGCAGCGCGGAACTCTCGTCCGTGCTCGGCCCGTTGACCAGCCCTTGCGCCTCGACGGCGACGTGGGTGAATCCGGGTGCGAGGGCGCGCACCTCGTCGGACACGGTCAGGGAGAACGTCATGGCCTGCCTCGGCGTGCGGTGGGGAGCGTCTTCCACAGGTACGACCGGTCGGGGGCGGCCCTGAGTGCGCTCAGCGCGGACGGATGCGGTGCAGCATACAGGACCGGGTAGTCCATCTCATTGAACTCCGGGTCGGGCAAGCGCAGGCGTGGACGGTCGCCTACCCGACCGCAGGAAGAATGGCCGGTCATCGCCGCAACCTCGCACCCGACCACAACCCCTCCCCCACCTGGCCGGTCTCGCCATCGGACAGGTCATCGACCGGGGGGAATCCATGAAGTCTCGCTTGCTCACGGCCGCGCTCGCCGGCTGCGCCCTGGCCGCGGTGGGAACCGGGCCCGTGCACGCGGTGTCCGATCAGCTGTGGCTCGACGTGCCGTCGACGACGGTGCTGCCCTCGGACGGCACGCCCGAGCGCACTCTCACGGTGCTGGTCACCCACGACAACACGCAGACCGAGGTCGCGGCCGGTCGACTGACCGTGGACGCGGGCGAGATCGCCTCCTTCGCGCGCGTGTCCTGGCCGACGAACTGCGTACCCGAGTCGGCCGACAAGGCGGTGTGCGACTTCCCGGGGATGCCGGCGGGCACGGACGGTGTCGCCGCCGCTCGGCTCGGCCTGAGCGCGCTCGCGGACGCCGACCTCGGCGCGTCCGGGTCTGTGCGCTACACCGCGGCCGCGGGTGAGCTGACGTCGTTCCCCGCGGAGACCATGGTCACCCTGGGGGACGGCCCCGACCTGGGGCTCAGCCAGGCCGAGTTCCAGCGCGACCTCAGGCCGGGCACGAACACCCGGGTGAGCGCGACCGTCGGCAACAACGGCAACCGCACCGTGGAGCGCACCCTGCTGTGGCTCAACGCGTCCTACGGGCTGGGCCTCAGGGAGCGGCACTCCAACTGCGAGTACGCGGAGCACGCCACCGGGACGTCCGCCGTGTGCGTCCTGGACGAGGCGGTGGCTCCGGGTGAGCTGTACGGGCTGACGACCGAGCTGCGGGTGGGACGCAAGGCGCTGTACGAGCGGTTCGACCACTCCGTGCTGCCGTACTCGGACCAGGCCCTCGAAGAGGCGCACGGCGACAGGACATGGACCCGGGGAACGGGCGCCGAGCTGGACCTCCGCCCGGCGCCGGCGCGGCGGGCGGCCGGCGAGGACGATCTCGATCTGTCGGACAACGGCCGGATCGTCATCCTCGACGCCAGGAACACCGCCGATCTGAAGCTCACCGGCAGCAGGGTGCGCGGGGCGGTCGGGGACACGGTGACCGCGCGGATCACCGTCCACAACCGGGGTCCGGCGTGGGTGGCGTCGCTGGGTGCGGGCGCGCCCGTGGCGGTCGTGCGCTTCCGGGCTCCCGAGGGCACGACGGTCGTCGAGACGCCGGAGGACTGCTGGAGCCTGCCGCCGTCCGAGGAGGGGCCGTCGGTCACGACCTACTTCTGCTGGACGCCGATCTACCTCCACGACAAGGCGTCCTACGCGATGGAGGTGCGGCTGCGGATCGACGAGGTGGTGCGCGGAGCACGCACCACCGTCGAGACCCTCGATGACGAGGCGGAGCTGCCCATCAGCGGGTTCGACCCGAACCTGCGCAACAACCGGGCGCAGATCGTGGTCAATTGACGGTCGACGCCCGCTAGCGCGCCATCTCCTCCTTCAGCGCCGCCACGAACGCGTCCACGTCGTCCTCGGTCGTGTCGAACGCGCACATCCAGCGCACGACACCCGCCGCCTCGTCCCAGAAGTAGAACCGGAACCTCTTCTGGAGGCGCTCGCTCACGTCGTGCGGGAGCTTGGCGAAGACGCCGTTGGCCTGCACGGGGTAGAGGATCTCGACGCCGTGCACGGCGCGCACGCCCTCGGCGAGGCGCTGGGCCATCTCATTGGCGTGCCGGGCGTTGCGCAGCCACAGGTCCTTGGCGAGCAGGGCCTCCAACTGCACCGACACGAAGCGCATCTTGGAGGCCAGCTGCATCGACAGCTTGCGCAGGTGCTTCATGTGGCTGACGGCGTCCTGGTTGAGGACGACGACCGCTTCGCCGAACAGGGCGCCGTTCTTGGTGCCGCCCAGCGAGAGGATGTCGACGCCGACCGCGTTGGTGAACGTCCGCATGGGCACGTTCAGCGAGGCGGCGGCGTTGGCTATCCGGGAGCCGTCCAGGTGCACCTTCATGCCGTGCGCGTGGGCGTGGTCGCAGATCGCGCGGATCTCGTCCGGGGTGTAGAGGGTGCCCAGTTCGGTGCTCTGCGTGATCGAGACGACCTGCGGCATCGCCCGGTGCTCGTCGTCCCAGCCGTACGCCTGCTGGTCGATCAGCTCGGGCGTGAGCTTGCCGTCGGGGGTGGGCACGGTGAGCAGTTTGAGGCCGCCCATCCGCTCCGGGGCGCCGCCCTCGTCGACGTGGATGTGCGCGCTCTCGGCGCAGATCACCGCGCCCCAGCGGTCGGTGACCGCCTGGAGCGCGACGACGTTGGCGCCGGTGCCGTTGAAGACCGGGAACGCCTCGGCGCTCGCGCCGAAGTGGCTGCGGACGATCCGCTGGAGGTTCTCGGTGTAGTCGTCCTCGCCGTACGCCACCTGGTGCCCGCCGTTGGCCAGCGCCAGGGCGGCGAGCACCTCGGGGTGCGCGCCGGCGTAGTTGTCACTGGCGAAGCCGCGGACGTCCGGATCGTGATGGCGACGGGCGTCGGTCTTCGGTGGGTTCACGGCTTCTCGGTCAGCCACAGGCGGTTTCCGTTCACTTCTGCGGCGGGCTTGTCCCAGACGCCGACGACGGCGTCGGCCAGGTCCTTGACGTCCGTGAAGCCCGCGAACTTCGCGTTGGGGCGGTCGGCGCGCATCGTGTCGTGCACCAACGCCTTCACCACCAGGATGGCAGCCGCGGAGGTCAGCTCCTCGCCGCCCCCTGCCTTGTGGAAAGCGTCGGCGAGCGCGAGCGTCCACGCCTCGGCGGCGGCCTTGGCGGCGGCGTACGAGGCGTTGCCGGCGGTCGGATTCGAGGCGCCGGCGGCGCTGATCAGCAGGTACCGTCCCCGGTCGCTGCGCTGGAGCGGCTCGAAGAAGGCGAGCGAGGTGTGCTGCACGGTGCGGATGAGCAGCAGCTCCAAAAAGTCCCAGTCGTCGAGGCTGGTCTTGATGAAGGTCTCGCTGCCCCGCCAGCCGCCGACGAGATGGACCAGGCCGTCGACGCGGCCGAACTCCTTCTCGGTGCGCAGCGCCCAGTCCCGCGTGGAGTCCAGGTCGAGCAGGTCGACCGTCTCGCCGGTGACCGCCGCGCCGCCGGAGGCGTAGCGCGCGGCGTCCACGGCTTCGGCCAGCCGCTCGGGATCGTTGTCCGCGCCGACCACTGTCGCGCCGGCCTCGGCCAGTCGTCGCAGCGCCGCCCGGCCCGCGGGTCCACCCGCGCCGGCCACCGCGATCACCGCACCGCTGAGAGCTCCGTTCCCCGCCATGTTCTTCGCCTCCTGCTGAGCTTCGTTCTCGGTGCCGCGGTCGCTCACGCGGCGACTCGCTCGGCGCTCTCCGCCGTGATGCCCTTGGTCGAGGCGATCACGTTCTTCAGCTTCTTGGAAAGGGCCTCATAGAACATGCTCAGCGGAAACTCGTCCGGAAGCACGTCATCGACGAGCTTGCGCGGCGGCTGGGTCAGGTCGAGGGCGTCGGGACCCTTGGCCCACTTGGAGCCCGGGTGCGGGGCGAGGTAGGTGGAGACGAGCTCGTAGCCGGCGAACCAGTGCACGAGCTTGGGGCGGTCGATGCCGTCGCGGTAGAGCATCTCGATGTCGGCGCACAGCTGGTTGGTGACCTGCGGGGCACGGTCCCAGTCGATGTGCAGCTTGTTGTCGGTCCAGCGGACGACGTCGTGCTTGTGGAGGTAGGCGAAGAGCAGCTGGCCGCCGAGGCCGTCGTAGTTGCGCACGCGCTCGCCGGTGACCGGGAAGCGGAACATGCGGTCGAACAGCACGGCGTACTGCACGTCACGGGCCTGCGGGACGCCGTCGGCCTGGAGCTTCACGGCCTCCTTGAAGGCGGTGAGGTCGCAGCGCAGCTCTTCGAGGCCGTACATCCAGAACGGCTGGCGCTGCTTGATCATGAACGGGTCGAACGGCAGGTCGCCGTGGCTGTGGGTGCGGTCGTGGACCATGTCCCACAGCACGAAGGCCTCCTCGCAGCGCTTCTGGTCGTGGACCATCGCGGCGATGTCCTCGGGCAGGTCGAGGCCCAGGATGTCGACGGCGGCGTCGGTGACACGGCGGAAGCGGGCGGCCTCGCGGTCGCAGAAGATGCCGCCCCAGCTGAAGCGCTCGGGCGCCTGGCGCACGGCGATGGTCTCCGGGAACAGGACGGCGGAGTTGGTGTCGTACCCGGCCGTGAAGTCCTCGAAGGTGATGCCGCAGAACAGCGGGTTGTCGTAGCGGGTGCGCTCCAGCTCGGCCAGCCAGTCCGGCCAGACCATGCGCAGGACGACGGCCTCCAGGTTGCGGTCGGGGTTGCCGTTCTGCGTGTACATCGCGAAGACGACCAGGTGCTGGAGGCCGTCGGCGCGGCTCGCGGCGGGCTGGAAGGCCAGCAGCGAGTCGAGGAAGTCGGGCACCTCGAAGCCGCCCTCGGCCCAGCGGTTCAGGTCCTTCACGAGGGCCTCGTGGTAGGCGGCGTCGTGCGGCAGCAGCGGGGACAGCTCACCCACGGCCTCGACGACACGCCGGACGGCGGCCTCGGCGTCCGCGCGGGAGGGCGCGCCCTCGGCCGCGAAGTCGATCGACCCGTCCTTGGACTGCCATGGCCGGATCTGCTCCACGGCAACCTTGAGCACCGGCCATGCCGGGTGCTCAACCACCCTGGTCATGGGAGGAACCTGCTCCTCCATCGCCGCCTGCACAAGTATTTCCGTCATGTCCCATCCTCCACGGGAGAACCTCGCGTAAGGACACCGTATGCATACGAGGTTTCTCCCAGCAAGAGGAGAGTCGGGAAATTATCCTGCGCACGCCCAAGGTCACCGAACTTTTTCCTGTTGGATGCCGCGAGGCCGATTAGTCCGGCATCCAGTGGGCAGACGTGGGGCCGACCCACGGGATTCGGTCAATGCCCGTGGGGACTCGCCCACGCCAGAGTGACCACCGGAAGCCATGTGAACCAGGTACGACATGTCCATAGCCGCAAACCCTGTGTACACGTGGGGTTCATCACGCGCACAGGCCACTAGGCTGCGGCACTGCCGCGCGAACATTCCGCTCCGGTTCGCGCGGAAGCCGAGCCGCCGTCGACGGAAGCGAGTTGAACCTTGAACTTCCTTACCATCGGTCATCGCGGAGTCATGGGTGTCGAACCCGAGAACACCCTCCGTTCCTTCGTCGCCGCCCAGCAGGCGGGCCTCGACGTCATCGAACTCGATCTCCACCTGAGCAAGGACGGCGCACTCGTCGTCATGCACGACACCGACGTGGACCGCACGACCGACGGAACCGGCGCGATCGCCGACAAGACCCTCGCCGAACTGCGCGCCCTGGACGCGGGCCGCGGTGAGCGCGTGCCGGTGTTCGAGGAGGTCCTGGACGCGGTGAGGACGCCGATCCAGGCCGAGATCAAGGACGTCGCGGCAGCCCGGGCGCTCGCGGAGGTGATGAACGCCCGTGACCTGGCACCCCGGGTCGAGGTGTCCTCGTTCCACGACGACGCCGTCGCCGAGATCGCCCGCCTGGTGCCCGGGGTACGGACCGCGCTGATCGCCAGCCGCTTCGGCACCGACATCGTGGACCGGGCCGTCGAGGTCGGCGCGGCCACGGTCTGCCTCAACATCCGCCGGCTCAGCCTGGAGGTCGTGGAGCGCGCCCGCAAGGCGGACCTCAGGATCATCGGCTGGGTGGTCAACACCCAGGACCACCTGCGTCTCGTACGGGCCCTGGAACTGGACGGCGCGACCACGGACTACCCCGAGATCAAGCGCACCGGCCGCTTCACCGCGTGAACGACCACCGCATGAACGTCACACCAGTTCCTTGACCAGCAGCTCGAACCGAAGGTCGTCCCGCTGGGGGATGCCGAAGCGCTCGTCGCCGTACGGGAACGGGGTCATCCGGCCCGTACGGCGGTAGCCGCGCCGCTCGTACCAGGCGATCAGGTCGTCCCGTACGGAGATCACGGTCATGTGCATCTCGGTCACGCCCCAGGTCTCACGGGCCTGCCGCTCCGCCTCCGTGATGATGACCTTGCCGAGTCCGGCGCCCTGGAGGGTGGGGCTGACCGCGAACATGCCGAAGTAGGCGTACGCACCACGGTGTTCGAGCTGGCAGCAGGCGACGATCTGCCCGTCCCGCTCGACGGTGAGCAGCCGGCTGTCCGGCGACTTGATGACGTCGCGCACGCCGTCCGGGTCGGTCCGCTGCCCTTCGAGGATGTCCGCCTCGGTGGTCCAGCCGGCCCGGCTCGAGTCCCCGCGGTAGGCGGACTCGATCAGCGCCACCAGCGTGTCCACGTCGGCGTCGGTGGCGTCGCGGAAGGTGAGTCCGGTGTCGGCGGGGCTCGCGGCGGTGTCCATGGGGCGCTTCTCCACTCTCGGGCGCGGCTCGGGCACCGCTGAGCGTAACCCGCCACTAGGCTCCTTCCGCATGGTGCACGTACTGAGCGGCCGGACCCTGCTCCGCCCCACCGATCCCGAACGGTCCCGCGTCTTCTACGGCGAGCAACTCGGCCTTGCCGTCTACCGCGAGTTCGGCACCGGGCCGGAACGCGGCACCGTCTACTTTCTCGGCGGGGGCTTCCTGGAGGTCTCGGGGCGCTCCGAGTCACCGCCGTCCCCGGCCGTACAGCTGTGGATGCAGGTCCCGGACGTCGCCGCCGCGCACGAGGAACTGGTCGCGAAGGGCGTCGGGATCGTGCGGCCGCCGGTGACGGAGCCCTGGGGGCTGATCGAGATGTGGATCGCCGATCCGGACGGCACAAGGATCGTGCTGGTGGAGGTACCCGCGGAGCACCCACTGCGGTACCGGCCCGGAATCTAGGCCGGGCCGGTGTTCCCGGCCTCGGTCGGTGCGGGTCCCTTGCCGTCCGCCGACGGCTCGATGTGCGGGTTGCCGATGTCGGCGGGGCCGCCGCGCCGGGTGTGGGTTCGAGCCGGGACAGGGCCGTGTCGCCCTCGACGAAGCCGAACGCGCGGCCGCCGGCGTAGGCCGTGAACGGGTGCCGCACTCCCCCGGGGTGCGGTGTGCGGTCAGCCTCTGCCGCACTTGCCGGTCCGGTAGCTCCGCCACCCGCGCGATCAGGATCACCTCCGTGTCCCCGACGTGACGGAAGCCCGCCCGCTCGCAGACCGCGCGGAGGTGCAGCCAGGGGCCCGGCACACCGTGGACGGCCGGTGCGGGGATTCGCCGCTCGTGTGTGGGGCCCGTACGTTCCAGCGGGCCGGCTGTGCCGGGCAGGCGTTCATCGGCGGGTCGGTGGGGCGGGCGCGGGAGCCGGTGTCCCGGACGCGTCCGGGTAGCGCAGGAGATGCGCGGCGGCCGGGCGGGACGCCGCCCACCACGGCGACGACGTGCTGGTTGATCGGCTCGCTGCCGAAGTCTGCGCCGGATGGCCGCGGCCCAGTACGAGGATTAGCGTGCTGGAGGGGGTGTCCTTCGTGGGAGGAGCGCCATGAAGCTCGACAGGCCGGTGACCGGCGGGCCCTGCTGGACCGAGCTCGGGACCAGTGATCTGGCCGGGGCCAGGGCGTTCTACGAGGGCTTGTTCGGCTGGCGCGCGGAGACCGATCCGCGTCAGGAGGCGGGCGGCTACACCGTGGCGCACCTCGGGGACGCGGCGGTGGCCGCGCTGACCCCGCTGTACCAGGAGGGGCAGCCGGTGGCGTGGAACGTGTCGTTCGCGGTGGCGGACGCGGACGCCGCCGCCGAGCAGGTCGCACAGGCCGGCGGCACGGTGCTGGCCGGCCCCATGGATGTGTTCGACGTGGGCCGCTTCGCCGTCGCGGTGGATCCCACGGGGGCCGTGTTCCAGCTGTGGCAGGCGCGGTCGTTCCCCGGCGCGGGCCTGCTCAACGCGCCCGGCGCGCTGGGCTGGGTGGAACTGCTGACCAGGGCGCCCGAGCGGGCGGTGGAGTTCTACACGACGCTGTTCGGCTGGACCGTCAACGCTTCGGAGCACTACACGCAGTGGGGCATCGAAGGCGCCGACTTCGGCGGCATGCTGACGATGGACGACAAGTTCCCGCACGAGGTGCCCGCGCACTGGCTGCCGTACTTCGCCGCGGTGGACGTGGACGTCACGGCGGCGGACGCGACCGCGGCGGGCGGCACGGTCCTCATGGAGCCGACGTCGGTCCCCGACGGTCCGCGCATCGCCGTGCTGCGGGACCCGCAGGGTGCGGTGTTCGGTGTGTACCGCGCGGCCGACGAGCGCTGACGCCCCGCTCGCGGTCCGGCTCAGGCGCGCAGTGCCCCCAGCCGCCCCTCCAGGCGGCCCAGCAACTCACCCAGCAGGGTGGCGAGTTCACCGCGCCCCTCGGAGTCGAGTTCGGACAGTACGGCCGTCTCGTACGCGAGTTGCTCCGGCAGGATGCCGTCGACGAGGTCCCGCCCCGCGTCGGTGAGGCGCAGGTGGGCGACGCGGCGGTCTCGGGTGTCGCCTCGGCGCTCGACCAGGCCGCGCTCGGTCAGCTGCTTGAGGCGCTTGGTGACGGCGGCGCCCGAGGAGAAGGTCTCGCGGGCGAGTTCGCTGGGGGTCAGTTCGTGGCCGGTGCGGCGCAGCGCGCCGAGCAGGTCGAACTCGGGGCGGCTGAGACCCGCGCGGCGCAGCGGGGCGTCCTCGGCCTGCTGGAGGAGGGCGGCGCAGCGGTTGATCCGGCCGATGATCTCCATGGGGGCGGTGTCGAGGTCGGGGTGCACGGTCCGCCACTGCCGGACCACCGCGGCCACCGTGTCGTCTCTCGTCCCGGTCGGCCCGCCACTGGTCCCCGTCATGGCCGTACGCCCTCCGTCGTGGTGCCTGTGCGCTGGTCCGGGTGCGGTTCCCGGCTCCGTCCCGTAGCCGCGAGCGTACGGGGTCCGGTCCGCCCGCCACGCGCGACCCGCGACCGGTGCGGAACGGCCACCGCCGCCACGAGCCCGACCAGCGCGCCGACGAGGGTGTCCACGACCCGCTCGGTGATCAGCAGTCCGGGTTCCTGGAACCCGGCGAACTCGGTGATCAACAGGGCCATCGGGGTCACACAGACGCTGCCGAGCCAGTAGTTGCGCCCGATCAGCGCCTCGGCGCCGAAGCTGAGGGCGAGACAGCACAGCACCAGGGCGGCGGCACCGGTGTGGGCGAGCGGCACCAGTGCGGCGAACAGGAGGACGCCGAGCAGGTTGCCGACGACGCGCTGGACACCGCGCCCCCAGGTGAGGGTGAGGTTGGCCTGGTACAGGGAGGCGGCGGTGACCAGGGCCCAGTAGGGGCGGCCGACCCCCAGGGCGAGGGAGGCGTAGCCGGCGAGGGCGCAGCCGAGCGCGGTGCGCACGGCGAGCGGGGCCAGGGGGCGGAGGCGGTGCCGCCACGACTCAGGGTGCGCGGTGCGTTCGGTGTCGATGCCGGGGAGGTCGTCGACGTCGGGTACGGGCCGGTTGCCGCGTACCTGGCGGGCCCAGGCGCGCAGCAGTGCCGGGTCGGCGTCGGCCGGGGCGGCGAGGGCGACCTCGGCCTGCACGACGAGGCGTTCGAGGGCGCGGCGGGCCTCGGAGGGGCTGCCCGCCGAGCGCAGGGCCTGCCGGGCGGCCCGTACGGCGGTGTGGGCCTGGGCGGCGTCCCGGTCCGCGGTCTCGGCGTGCGCGGCGGCCGCGTCCAGGGCTGCGGCGGTCGCCCGGCGCTCCGGGCCGTGCGGTCGCAGCAGGCCGGGTGCCATGCCGACCAGCCAGGCCCAGGCGCCGGCCGCTGCGGCCAGGGCGAGGTGGCCGGGGATCTGACCGAGGGACTGCGGGGCGAACAGGGCGGCGGAGCTGATGAAGGTGAGGACCACATTGCCGGGCGGGCCGATCCGGGTGGCGTCGCACAGCACCTTCTGGACGGCGGCCAGTACCGCGCCGACGGTGACCAGTACGACGGCATCGCGGGTGAGCGAGGCCGCGACCAGGGCGGCGCCGAGGCCGGCGAGCATGCCGAGCACCACCCACGCCAGCACGCGGGCCCGGGTGGCGTAGGGCCGATTGTGGGCGTAGAGGGCGCACAGGGATCCGGCCATGGTGTACATCGCCAGGTCCAGCCGGCCGAGCGCCAGCAGGGTGAGGTTGGGCGGTGCCACGGCGGCGACCACGCTGAGGGCGGGCTTGAACCAGATGTCGGAGGGGCGGCCGAGGCGCAGCACTCCGAGGAGCGGAAGACGACTGCTCATACCCATCACCTTAACAAGTGTTTTACTCGTGAAGCACATCGGCCTGGTGCTCACCTCGGACGGCGGTCCGGAACCGGTGGCCCCGTCCATGCCCTGACCTGCCGTGCTCCGTCGAGTGCTCCCCGCGTACACCCTTGCGCTCGCTTGCGCGCCGCACGGCCGGGGCATCGACGCACTGTCCGCGACCGTCGAGCGGGGAGGTGCGCGTGCACGGACCGGCTTCGCCCGGCTGGCTGCTGGTCGCGGTGTGTGCGGCGACCGGTGCCTACTGTCTGCTGCGGATGCGCAGCCACGTCGAGGAGCAGCGCCGTACCGCGGGCGGTGAGGCGCTGATGGGCTTCGGCATGGCGGCGATGGCGGTGCCCGCCGCGGTGTTCACGCCGCCGTCGTGGGCCTGGCCCGGCTATGTGGCGGTGTTCGGCGCGGCCGCCCTGCACGCGCTGTGGTCGGCCCGGACGGGGACCCGCCATCTGCATCACCTGGTGGGCGCCTCGGCCATGGTCTACATGTCGCTCGCGATGGCCGCCTCGCCCGGCCACCAGGGCGGGCACGGCGGCTCCGGCATCCCGCTCGTGACGGGCGCGCTGCTCGCCTACTTCACGGGGTACGTGCTGCTGTCCGGCGTCCGGCTGGTGCCCGTCGCCGCCGCGGGCGCCGGCACCGCGTGGGGGGACCGACCGGAACTGTCGCGGGCCTGCCGGCTGTCCATGGGGATCGCCATGGTGGCCATGCTGCTGACGCTCTGAAGAGGCCTGCCCCGTCCGGGAGTAGAGCCCGGGCGGGCTTTCGAGTGTGCGACAGCGGGGTACCCGGATGGCCTCCGGGTGGTCGCGCCGCTTGGGCGACGCACCGCCTCTCGAGTGGCGGGCGTCGCAAATCCAACCCCCGCGTTGGCCTCCCGCCCCATCGGTCGGCGAGGATCGCAGTATGCACACCCAGTCCGTCGAGTCCCCGCCCCGCCCACCGGCCGAGCGCAGAGTCTCCCGCTGGGCCGGTGCCCTCACGCTGTGCTCCGCGCTGCTGGTCGCCCTGGTCGCGGTCCGCTGGTACCCGCTGATGAGCCTCGACGACTCCATCGCGGACACCACGCACCGCTGGGCGGTCACCGAGGACGGCATCACGGAGGCGTTCCGCATCCTGACGGACTGGGTCTGGGATCCGTGGACCCTGCGCATCCTGACCCTGGCGGTCGCGATCTGGCTGGTGTGGCGCAGATCCGCGCGCTGGACCGCGGTATGGCTGGTGGCCACCTGCGCGCTCGCCACGGCGGTCCAGCAGTGTCTGAAGGCCCTGGTCGACCGCCCCCGCCCCGCCTGGTCCGACCCCGTCGACACCGCCCACTACGCCGCCTACCCCTCCGGCCACGCGATGACAGCCGTGGTCGTCAGCGGCCTGCTGCTGTGGCTCCTGCACCGCTACGGCGCCGAACGCACCCTGTGGCGTACGGCCGTGGCGGTGGCCGTGCTCTCCGTGGCCGGCGTCGGCCTGACCCGGGTGTGGCTGGGCGTCCACTGGGCCACGGATGTCGTCGGCGGCTGGCTGCTGGGCGCGCTCGTCGTGGTGCTGGCGGTGGGGGCGCACACGCGGTGGCGGGGGTGAACCCGCCCGGGCGCCGCTACGGCCGAGAGGTTTCGGTCGCCGTACCGGTCGACGGCGCGGGCCGCCGTCGGCCACCCGCGTGAGCGCGGATTTCGTGTGTGTGTTCTGTAGCGGCGATCTTCCCGCGCGGCGGAACGTGGCCCCGTAGGATCCCTTCATGACCGCAGTTCTGTTCGATTTCTCCGGAACCCTCTTCCGTGTCGAGTCCACCGAGTCCTGGCTGCGCGGAGCGCTCACCGAGGCCCAAGTGGAGCTCGCCGAGGCCGAGTTGATCGAGGCCGCGCAGGCGCTGGAGGCGATGGGCGCACTGCCGGGCGGCGTCGACCCCTCGTGGCTGCCGGAGAGTGTCGCGAGTGTCTGGGGAGTGCGCGACAAGAGCACGGAGCTGCACCGGGCGGCGTACACCGGCCTCTCGCGGCATGTGCAGCTGCCCGACGAGCGGTTGCACGACATGCTCTACGACCGCCACATGGCGCCGACGGCGTGGACGCCGTACCCGGACGCCCCTGAAGTGCTGCGGACCCTGCGCGAGCGGGGCGTCGGCATCGGGGTCGTCAGCAACATCGGCTGGGATCTGCGTCCGGTGTTCAGGGAGCACGGTCTCGACCCGTACGTGGACATCTACGTCCTGTCGTACGAGCACGGCATCCAGAAGCCCGACCCCCGGCTGTTCGCGGCCGCCTGCGAGGCGCTCGACGCGGATCCGCGGGACGTGGTCATGGTCGGCGACAACCGGCGCGCGGACGGCGGTGCGGCGGCCCTGGGCTGTGCGGTGCACTTCGTGGACCATCTGCCGGCGGCGGAGCGGCCGGACGCGCTGCGGCCGGTGCTGGATCTGGTGGGCGCGGGACTTTCGGCCGACGGCCACGACGCGCGAGCCGCGAAGAAGTAGCCTCCGGCCACCATCCGGGGCGGTCGAGCCCGCCCCGGACGATCCCCCGCGTCGCCCGGGACAGGCGGCAACCTCGGCCAGGCCGTATCGAGGCCGGGCCGCACGCCCTGAGTATAGTTGGCTGGTAGCCAGTCAACGCAGGAGTTACAGCATGTCCCCGCGCAGCGCCTCGGTCAATGAAGAGCTGCGGCGGCGCTCCCGAGAGCGGCTTTTGCAGGCCGCGGTGGAACTGGTCGGCGAGCGCGGCTACGACGCCACCACGCTCGGCGACATCGCGGACCGGGCGGGTTCGGCGCGCGGACTGGTGTCGTACTACTTCCCCGGCAAGCGCCAGCTGGTGCAGTCGGCCGTGCACCGGCTGATGCACGGCACGCTGGAGGAGGCGCTGGAGCGCGAGCCGCGCACCGAGGACGGCCGGGAGCGGATGGCCAGGGCGATCGACGCCATCCTGGGCCTGGCCCGGGACCGGCCCGTACTGATGCGCCAGCACATGGCGGGGATCCTCCAGGCCGAGGGGTTCGTGCAGTGCCCGGAGCAGCGGCGGCTGGCCGAGCTGCTCCGCGACACCTGCGCGCGGCACGGCTCACCGGACGTCGACGCCGACTATCCGATGCTGCGCGCCCTGCTCATGGGCGCGGTCTACGCGGCGCTGGTGCCCGGGGCGCCGATGCCGGTGCCGGTGCTGCGGGAGGAGCTGTTCAAGCGGTACCGGCTGGACCGGGAGATGGGGATCCCGTCGGACGCGGGAACCCCGCCCGACGGGACGTGCGACACGGATCTGTCACGGTTCTTCGCGACCGGGTCCCCACCCGGCCGCCCGGACGATCAGTCGAAGTAGTCCGGCTGTGTCTGGACGTTGAGTTCGCGCAGCTGAACCCAGCGCGCCGGCGCCGTGCGCCGGTCGTTCAGCTTCAGGACGTCGAAGCCTCGCGCGAGCTCGTTCGAGTAGATGTAGCCGTTGTAGTAGTACGCCGACCACGAGCCGCCCGACCTGAGCGTGTCCGTGGCCAGCGGACCACGGTCGAAGTAGGCGATCTCCTTGGGGCGTTCGGAGTCGGTGAAGTCCCAGACGGAGATACCGCCCTGGTACCAGCCCTGGACCATGATGTCCCGGCCCTTGACCGGGATCAGCGAGCCGTTGTGGGCGACGCAGTTCTCGGTGTCCGCCTGGTGGCGGGGGATCTTGAAGTAGCTGCGGAAGACCAGCTTGCGCTTGTCGCCCTTGCCGACGATGTCGTAGATGCCGTCGGCACCGCGGTTCGGGCCGATCTCGGCGTTGCAGGTGGCCGCGCCGCCGCCGCCCAGCTCGTCGGTGAAGACGACCTTGTTCGCCTTCTGGTTGAAGGTCGCCGAGTGCCAGAACGCGAAGTTCACGTTGTCCTGGACCTGGTCGATGACCTTCGGACGCTCCGGGTCCTTGATGGACAGCAGGATGCCGTCGCCCATGCAGGCACCCGCGGCCAGGTCCTTCGAGGGCAGCACCGTGATGTCGTGGCAGCCCGTGGTCTTGCTGACGCCGGGCGCGCCCGGGTTGCCGCCGCCGTCCGGGCCCTCACCGGGGAAGAGCACCGGGAAGTCCACCACCGCCGCCTTCTGGGGGGCGTGGCGCGGCACCTTGATCACGGAGATGCCGTCGTGCGGGGGCCGACAGTCCGGGTAGGTGGCGTTCGGTGAGTAGGAGGAGACGTAGACGTACACGTTCCGGCGCTCGGGCACCAGCGTGTGGGTGTGCGAGCCGCAGGCGGTCTCGACCGCGGCGACGTACTTCGGGTTCCGCTTGTCGCTGATGTCGAAGACCTTCATGCCCTCCCAGGAGGACTTCTCGGTCGCGGGCTGGGTGGTGCTGTTGCAACTGCTGTCGCTGCGCGAGGAGTCGGTGGACAGGAACAGCAGGTCACCGGAGACGGAGATGTCGTTCTGCGAGCCGGGGCACAGCACCTGCGCGATCGTCTTCGGAGCGGCCGGGTTGCTGATGTCGAAGACCCGGAAGCCGTCGTAGTTGCCCGCGAAGGCGTATCTGCCCTGGAAGGCCAGGTCCGAGTTGGTGCCCTGGAGCGCGTCCTTGGGAACGAAGGCCAGGTGCTCGATGTTGTCGGAGTGGACGATCTCGTCCTGGCCGGGTATCTCGCCGTCGGTCAGAGCCTTGCGGACCTCGGCCCGGGTGCTCTCGGAGACCTCCTGCTCCGCGACGGGTCCGTCCCCGGGGTCGGGGGTCGCGGCAGCCGGCTGCGCGGTGAGCAGCGCGGCCAGGAGTCCTACGGCGGCAGTCGCAACTCCCAGACGTCTGCGCCGTGTTCGGGGATTGCTGAACAGGATCACTGTTTTCTCCCTTGTTCCATTCGCACTGGAACGGTTCATGCACCTCCGAGTATCTTCCTAGTCATGCGCATATCAAGAGCGTGCCATCAACATGTAACGAAGACGCGTGACCGTGGGGCTCGCATCGTTACCGCTGCGCTGGCCACTCTGGCCGTGCTCGCGCTCGGCGGCTGCGAGTCCGACACCGGCGCCAAGTCGCCCGCACGGAGCGGGCCTTCGGTGATCGTGCCCGGCAAGCCCGGCGAGTCCAACCGGGTGCTGTCCGCCGAGGAGGCCGCGCGAGAGCGCGCCGAGGACGACTCCCCCAATTCCGCGGATGTCGACTACGCGCGCATGATGATCGAGCACCACGCCCAGGCGCTGGAGCTGACCGAACTCGCCCCGGACCGCGCCGAGTCGGTGAAGGTGAGGAAGCTCGCCGAGCGGATCGCCGCCGCACAGGGGCCGGAGATCGCCGCCATGAAGGGCTGGCTCAAGTCCCACGGCAAGGCCGAGAAGAGCGAGGGGCATGTGCACGGGTCGATGCCCGGCATGGCGACGCAGGCCGAGCTGGAGAAGTTGCGTGCCGCCCGCGGGAAGGCCTTCGACCAGCTGTTCCTCACGCTGATGACGACCCATCACAACGGGGCGATCACCATGGCCACCGAAGTGAAGGGCGAGGGCAACAACATCCGGATCGAGGAGATGGCCGACGAGGTCGTCGCCCAGCAGGCGAGCGAGATCGCGCGGATGCGGGACCTGCTCTGACGGCCGGGTGAAACACCGCGAGGGGGGTCAGCGGCGGGCTCGGCGAGGGGTCAGGAAGCCCGCGTCGCGCGCCTGACCGATGAGCCGGAGCGACCGGCGCCGCCCGTGGCCCGTCGCCGTCATCACCGCCAGCACGGGGTCGAGGCCCGCCTCCTGGGCGGCGCGGTACTTCTGCGCGATCAGCCAGTACCCCTCGACGCCCCGCGGCCAGAGGGGCCGCACCCCGCCCTCCCCGGCCGTACCGCCGTCGTCGCCGGCCTCGCCGTCCGCTCCGTTCCCGATCCCGCAGGCCCGGGAGAGCGGATCCTCGATCCAGTCGGCGAGCGCCGCGAGGTCGTCGAGGGACAGCGCGGGCTCGGCCCGTACGCCCTCGATGGAGACACACCCCCGGGCGACGACGGCGAGCGCCTCGACTCGGGCGCCGTCACCGAACTCCAGCCGGACGTCGAACCACGCCGTCGCCCCGCCACCGTCCCGCACCTGCCACGCGGGCCACACCGACACGGCACCGTCGGTCGCGGAGCGATCGGAAAGATTAAGAAAGGATGCTTCCAGCACACACGCAACGTAACCGCATGATCACATTCCATACGAACCGAACACGCACCCCGCGCGGCGCACAGCACCCTGTCAGCGGAGCGGCGGTGGTGCGATGCTGGAGTCGAGAGCGACTCCTGACGATCTCCGGACAAGGAGTTCCGCCGTGCTGCATGTCGCCGTCGTCGGCTCCGGGCCCAGCGGGTGCTACACCGCCCAGAGTCTCGTACAGCAGGACCCCGACGTGAAGGTCGACGTCCTGGACCGGTTGCCGTGCCCGTACGGACTGGTGCGGTACGGCGTCGCCCCCGACCACGAGAAGATCAAGTCCCTCCAGAACAATCTGCGCACGGTCCTGGAGCACGAGCGGGTGCGGTTCCTCGGCGGCGTCCAGATCGGCCCCGACGGGGTTCCGGCCGCCCGGCTGCGCGAGATGTACCACGCGGTGGTGTACTGCGTGGGCGCCGCCACCGACCGGCACCTGGGGATTCCCGGCGAGGACCTGCCGGGCAGCTGGTCGGCGACCGAGTTCGTGTCCTGGTACAGCGCCCATCCGGACGCCGTCGACGACGGGTTCGTGGCCGGCGCGCGCTCGGCGGTGGTGATCGGGGTCGGGAACGTCGCCGTGGACGTCGCGCGGATGCTGGCCCGGGGCACGGCCGAACTGAGCCCCACTGACATGCCCCAGGCGGCGCTCACCGCGCTCGCCGCGAGCCGCGTCGCGGAGGTGACGATGGTGGGCCGGCGCGGTCCCTCGCAGGCCCGCTTCACCACCAAGGAGCTACGGGAGCTGGGCACGCTGCCGGACACCGAAGTGACGGTGGATCCGGCGGAGTTGGCGATGGACCCGGCCTACGCCGACCCCTCCGCCCTGCCCGCGCCGCAGCGCCGGAACGTGGAGGTGCTGCGCGGCTGGGCGCAGTCCACGGGGCCGCGCGCCCGGCACCGTATCGGGCTGCGCTTCTTCCTGCGCCCCGTCGAACTCCTCGCCGACGCCGGGCGCGTGGGCGCGGTGCGCTTCGAACGGACGGCGCCCGACGGGCGGGGCGGGGTGACGGGCACCGGTCGGTACGAGGACCTGGAGGCCCAGTTGGTGCTGCGTTCGGTGGGCTATCGCGGAGTACCGCTGGAGGGGCTGCCGTTCGACCCGGCGGCGGGCACGGTGCCGCATCTCGCGGGCCGGGTGCTGCGCGAGGGCCTGGTGGCGCCGGGCGAGTACGTGGCGGGCTGGATCAAGCGGGGTCCGACCGGTGTCATCGGCACCAACCGGCCGTGCGCGAAGGAGACCGTGACCTCGCTGTTGGAGGACTCCGACGCGCTCGCCCGGAAGGACGTGCCCGAGGAGCCGCTCACGGCTCTGCGCGCCGAGGGCGCCGAACCCGTGGAGTGGGCGGGCTGGCAGGCGATCGAACGGGCCGAGGCGGCGCTCGGGGCCTCGCTCGGCCGCGGGATCGTGAAGCTCCCCGACTGGCAGTCGCTCATGGCCGCCGCTCACGACAACGCACCTTAGGCGCAGGGGAGTTCAGCGTCGGGCGACGCCGATTCAGGCGCCGCCCAGACGTCCGGCCTGCCGCGCGGCGGCATCGAGGAGGGCGTCGAGAAGTCCCGGGAAGAGCCCGTCCAGATCGTCCTTGCGCAGGCCGTTCATCTTGGCCGTACCCCGGTAGACCTGCTGGATCACACCGCTCTCCCGCAGCACCCGGAAGTGGTGCGTGGTGGTGGACTTGGTGACGGGCAGGTCGAAGTACGAACAGGAGAGCTCGTCGTCGACCGCGGCCAGATCCCGCACGATCTGGAGCCGCAGCGGGTCGGACAGCGCGTGCAGGACGCCCTCCAGACGGATCTCCTCCAGGGTCGGGTGCGGGAGGTCTCTGCTGCTGACAGCGGGGCTGGTCACGGCGGCTCCACTTCGTCGGGGTCCCCCGCTCGGGGTCACCCGTGATCGGATTCCCTCATTGTACGAGACCTCTCGTAGTTTGACACTTCCCGTACTACGATGCCTATCGTACGAGTCGACCACCGGTCCCGTGACGAATGGAGTCCGCCGTGAGCGCGCTCTTCGAGCCCTGCACCCTGCGCGATGTGACGATCCCGAACCGGGTGTGGATGCCCCCGATGTGCCAGTACTCGGCCGCCCCCGACGGCCCCGCGGCGGGCGTCCCCGACGACTGGCACTTCGCGCACTACGCCGCCCGCGCGGCCGGCGGCACGGGGCTGATCGTCGTCGAGGCCACGGGAGTCAGCCCCGAGGGCCGGATCTCGCCGTACGACCTGGGCATCTGGAACGACACGCAGGTCGAGGCGTTCCGCCGGATCACGCGTTTCCTCCAGTCGCAGGGCACGGTCCCGGGCATCCAGCTGGCCCACGCCGGCCGCAAGGCGTCGACCGACCGGCCCTGGACCGGCGGTGCGCCGGTGGGGCCGGACGCGCACGGATGGCAGCCGGTGGCGCCGAGCCCGATCGCGTTCGCCGACGGGCACCCGGTGCCGACCGAGCTGACGGTCGCCGGGATCCAGGAGATCGTGGGGCAGTTCGCGGACGCCGCGCGCCGCGCCCTCGCCGCCGGGTTCGAGGTCGCCGAGATCCATGGCGCCCACGGCTACCTGATCAACGAGTTCCTCTCGCCGTACTCCAACCACCGCACCGACGAGTACGGCGGCTCGTACGAGAACCGCACCCGCTTCGCCCTCCAGGTCGTGGACGCCGTACGGGAGGTCTGGCCGCAGGGCAAGCCGCTGTTCTTCCGTATCTCGGCGACGGACTGGCTGGAGGAGGGCGGCTGGAGCGCCGACGACACCGTCCGTTTCGCCGCCGACCTCAAGGCCCATGGCATCGACCTGCTGGACGTCTCCACCGGCGGCAACGCCTCCGGTGCCCGCATCCCGGTCGGTCCCGGCTACCAGGTGCCGTTCGCCGCGCGGGTGAAGGCCGAGACCTCGCTGGCCGTCGCCGCGGTGGGCCTGATCACCGAGGCCGAACAGGCCGAGAAGATCATCGCGAACGGCGAGGCGGACGCCGTGCTGCTCGGCCGTGAACTCCTGCGCAACCCGTCCTGGGCGCGGCACGCGGCACGGGAGCTGGGTGCGGACGTGCATGTGCCGCACCAGTACCACCGGTCGGTCTGACCACCCGGCCGGGCGGGCCGTCACCCGCCTCCGCGTCACCCGGCGGTGGCCGGCAGCCGCCCGGCCACCAGCCGCTCCAGCTGCGGCAGGAAGCGCTGGCCGGCCACCGCGAGCGCGATCGACGCCGCCACGCCCGTCCATGCGAGGGGGCCGAGCGGGGTGCAGCCGAAGACGTTGCTGACGCCGGGTGTCTGGACGAGGATCGCGAGGACCGCCGCGGAGCCGAGGGCCGTGGCGCGGACCAAGGGGCTGCCCTGGCGGTCGGCCAGGGTCTGGGCGAGTTGTGTGCCCACCACCGCACACAGCGCCATCGTGGTGGAGCGGCGGGCGGTGCCCGGGGTGAAGCGGCCGAACAACCAGGCCGACGTGGCACCCAGGGTGGTGGTCAGGGCGCGGTGCCGGATCTTGCGGATCAGGGGCGCGCCGAGGGGTTCGGTGGCCCGGACGTCGGCGTCCGGCGACTCGGCCGCGTCCGCCTCGGACTCCTCCGCGGGCTTGGGCGTCACCGCCACCGCCATCGCCGGGAACAGGTCCGTGAACAGGTTCACCAGCAGCATCTGACGGGTGGACAGCGGCGAGGCGCCCGACAGCAGTGTGCCGAGGAGACCGAAGCCCACCTCGCCCGCGTTGCCGCCGATCAGGATGGCGATGGCGTCGGCGACGCTGTGCCACAGGGCCCGGCCCTCGGCGACCGCGTCGATGAGGACCGTCAGATCGCCGTCGGTGAGCACCAGGTCGGCCGCGTTGCGGGCGGCGGCCGAACCGCGGGCGCTGATGCCGACGCCGATGTCCGCGGCGCGGATCGCCGCGGCGTCGTTGGCTCCGTCGCCGACCATGGCCACGACCCTTCCGGCGTCCCGCAGCGCCTCGACGACCTGGAGCTTCTGCTCGGGCGCGACCCGGGCCACGACGCCCACGTCGCGCAGGATCCGCACGCGCTCCTCCCGGTCCGCGGACGCCAGTTCGTCACCCGTGATCACACCGGTGTCCTCGGGCCAGCCCAGCTCCGCGGCGATGGCCCGCGCGGTCTGCGGATGGTCGCCGGTCAGCATGACGGGGCGTACGCCTTCCTCGCGCAGGCCCTCGACCAGCGCCGTGGAGGTGTCGCGGGCCACGTCGGCGAGGGCCAGCAGTCCGGTGAACTCCAGTTCCTCCAGGGGCTGTTCCAGGACGTCCGCGGCCTTGTCGGACGGATCGAGTCGGCGCCGGGCGACGGCCAGGACCCGCAGTCCGTCGCCGGCCAGCTCGTGTGCCTGGTCCGATGCCGACGAGGACAGGCCGGCGCAGGCGGGCAGCACCGTCTCGGGGGCGCCCTTGACCACCAGTACCGGTGAGCCGTCCTCGGCCCGGCCGACGGCGGCGGCGTAGCCCCGGCCCGCCTCGAAGGGCAGGCCCTCGGTCTGGGTCCACTCGGGGTCGGGGGCGGCCGCGTCCAGGACGGCCTCGTCGGTGGCGTGCACGGGCCGGTCGGTGCCGCCGTTGAGCTGGGGGCAGGCGCGTGCCGCGACGCGCAGCGTGCCGTCGGCCTCCGAGGCGTCCGCCGGATGGACCGCGCCGTCGGCGTCGGTGACCCGCACCAGGCGCAGCCGGTTCTCGGTGAGCGTGCCGGTCTTGTCGAAGCAGATGGTGTCCATGCGGCCGAGCGCCTCAAGGGTGCGCGGGGCCCGGACGAGCACACCGCGCCGGCTCAGCCGCCGGGCAGCGGCCAGCTGGGCCACGGTCGCGACCAGCGGCAGTCCTTCGGGGACCGCGGCCACGGCCACCGCGACCCCGCCGCTCACCGCGCGGCGGATCGGTGTGCCGCGCAGCAGCGACAGGGCGGTCACCCCGGCGCCGCCCGCGAGGGTCCACGGCAGGGCCTTGTCGGTGAGTTCCCGCAGCCTGGCCTGCACCCCGGCGGAGGGCGGCTTGCGGGAGGCGAGAGCCACCGCCCGGGCGGCCTCAGTGCGGTCCCCGGTCTCCACCACGACGGCCCGGGCGTGCCCGGCCACCACGGTGGTGCCCTCGAACACCATGCAGTCACGGTCCGGTACCGCCGCGTCCGGTGTCGGATCGGTGTCCTTGGCGGCCGCCAGGGACTCGCCGGTCAGCGCGGACTCGTCCACCTCCAGGCCGTCCGTCCACACCAGGCGGGCGTCGGCGGGCACCACGTCGTCGGCCCGGAGCTCGATCAGGTCACCGGGACCGAGCTTGGCGGCGTCGACCACGCGCGGCTCGGCCGACTCCTCGTCGTCGGTGATGCGCGCCTTCTGTTTCTGCTTGGCCAGCAGCCCGGACAGCGCCCGCTCGGCGCGCATCCGCTGCACGCCGCCGACCAGCGCGTTCAGGTCGAGCGCGCCGACGACCAGCAGGGCGTCCAGGACCGAGCCGAGGATCGCCTCGGCGGCCGAGCCGACGGCCAGCACCGGGGTGAGGGGGTCGTCGAGTTCCCCGCGCATGGCGCGGGCCAGCTGAAGCGGCCCGCTCAGCGGCGCGAACACACGCTGCCGGCCCATCGTCCGGAGCGTCTCCCGTGCGCGGTCGGTGAGTTGCTCACGCACGGTCGGCTCGGGGCCGGTCTCCTCGTCCAGCAGTTCGCGGACCTCGGTGGGCTCCAGTTCGTGCCAGGCCACGCGCGGCCTGGGATGCGGGGCGCGGGCCAGCGCCACGCCGAGGGCCGCACGGGTGCCCGTCAGCAGGGCCCAGGTCGCGCTGGCGTCGACCGGCGTGTGGCGCAGACCGGGCCAGGGCGTGGGGCGGCCCCGCTGCGACTTCCCGATGGCCACCAGCAGCCCGGAGAGCGCGGCACCGGAGCGTGCCAGTACCTGCGAGCGGCGGCCGACCCCGCGCGCGGCCGGGACCGCCCGCAGCAGCCGCCAGACGTCGGCGAGCCCGTGCGGCGCCAGCACGTCCGCGCCCCAGACGACGGCGCCCTCCTGGTCGGTGAGGGCGACGGCCACATCGCCGGCGAGCAGCCCGGCGAGCACGTCCTCGTCGGCCTCCCCCGGACGCGCGATCGTGACGACGACGCCGTCGTCTTCGCGCAGGGCGTTCACCACGTCGCTCAGCGACCGCTCGTCGCGCACGACCTGGTCGGCGAGGGTCGTGAAGTCGGCCAGGGCCGGATCGTCCACCATCACGACCCGCAGCCCCGCCCGGCGGGCCGCGTCCAGCACCACCTCCGCCCACGGGTCCGCGTCCGCGCCCGGGGTGCGCAGCGCGCTCGGATGCAGAACGACCGTGTCGGCCATCTCCAGCTGCCGCAGCCGCTCGGTGTCACGGACCAGGACGCCGGTGCGGGACAGCGCGGAACTCAGTACGGCGTGGAAGGCGGCGGGCCCGTAGCGCGCGGCCTTGGGAGAGCCGGCGAGCACCGCTTCCGCCGCCTCGTTGCCGTCGTGCTTGACCAGCAGCATCGCCGCCGCGCCGACCAGACTGCCGGTCTCGGCGTGCGCGGCGTACTCCTGGGCCGGTGAGGTGCGCAGCGGCGGGCGCGGGAACCGGTCCCCGGCCACGCTGCTTCGCTGCGGCACGCAGACCTCGTCGTGGACCTGGTCGAAGGCGGCCGCGCGCGCCACCGTCTCCGCCAGTTGGAGGCTGCGCAGCGCACCGTCGAGCACCAGCGCGGTCGGGGTCCGGCCGGCGCCGTGCACGGCCGCGTTCGCGATGGCCAGGACCATGTCCATGTTGGAGCGGCCGATCCGCTCGCGCAGCCAGCCGCGGAAGCTCGGGTTCTCCCTCAGCAGCGTCACCAGCGCGGTGACCGCCCGGGGTGTGGTGGGCAGGCGCAGCGCGTATCCGGCGAACGCCGCCGCGATGCCGACCCCGTCGGCGGTGAGCGTGGTGGCGGCGGCCCGTACGCCGGTCGGGTCGGCCGGGTGGGGGACGCCGTCCACCGCATCGTCCGTGCGGGCCAGGCCGTGCCGGGCGGCGATCTCGGACGCCTTCCGTACGACCCGGTCGCCGGCCGACTCCTCCACGGCGGTCACCACGAGCCGCCGCAGACCGCCGTCCCAGTAGGCGAGGGCCACGTCCGGCCGCTGGGCCAGCTCCGCGGCGACCCGGCGTGCCACACGTGCCGTCCCGCCCTCCCGGCGTACGCGTTCCGGCTCCTCGGGCCGCAGTGCGAGGTGCGCCCGGGCGCCCGATCGCCAGGGCCGTGGTCGGCCGGGCAGGGTGTGGCGGGTGACCCGGACGACACGGGCGGCGGAGTCCACGCCCCGCACTCCCGCCCGCGCGGTACCCGCCACCGCGCCCGCGGCCATCCCCACGGCAGGGGCGGCTCCCTTGGCCAGCAGTCGTGGACCGGCCGCGACGATTCCGGCCGCGGCGGCTGTCGGACGGGTGAGCAGTCCCAGAACCATTGCGTGACCTCAGCTGACGTGAGTCCTCGATCGTTCTCGCCTTGCGTGCGGCTCCGGGTTCCCGCAAATCGACGGGTCACCCACCAGCGCGGACGCTGATCGCGCAAGCCGAGCGGCGTGCGGTCGAGCTGATCGCGCAAGCCGAGCGGCGTGCGGTCGAGGCCGTGTCCCTGGTCGCCGTCGGCGGGTACGGCCGGGGCGAGCTGTCCCCGCGCAGCGACCTGGATCTGCGCCGTACACCCCGTCGCGAGGCAGGACCCGGACAGCCCTTGCTTCTCCCCCGCTCCCCCACCGGCGCGGACTGGATTCTTCAGCGGAAAGCGTTGACCAGAAAGCGCTTACCCTCTACGTTCCGTTCAGCAGGCTGACCGAGCCGCCCCACAGCACTCCATCACCGCCAGCCTGCTCGCACATGGAGTTCCAGATCACGCACACCGTTCAGGTACATGATCGTGTCGCTCCTCCCGAAGGGACGCACCCGCATGCGAACTCTCCCCCCACGTGCACGCCCGCAACGAATCGCCCTGGCGACTGCGGCCGCCCTCGCCACCGCGGCCGTCCTCACCCTGCCGGAGCCCGCCGAAGCCGCCGAGACCTCGCCGATCGGGTTCGGGGCGGGCACGACCGGCGGCGGCAGCGCCCCGGCGGTCACCGTCTCCACCCTGGACGCCTTCAGGGCGGCGGTGACCGGCGGTTCGGCCAAGGTCGTCCGGGTCGACGGCCTGATTCCGCTGAGCGGCCAGGTCGACGTCGGTTCCAACACGACAGTGCTGGGCGTGGGTTCGTCGTCCGGGTTCACCGGCGGCGGCCTGCGGCTGAAGAACGTCAGCAACGTCGTCGTACGCAACCTGAACATCAGCAAGCCGGTGGCACCGTCCGACGGCATCACGGTCCAGGCGTCGACGAAGGTGTGGATCGACCACAACTCCTTCTCGGCCGACCGCGATCACGACAAGGACCACTACGACGGCCTGCTGGACATCAACCACGGCTCGGACGGCGTCACCGTGTCCTGGAACACCTTCAAGGACCACTTCAAGGGCTCGCTCGTCGGCCACAGCGACAACAACGCGAGCGAGGACACCGGACACCTGAAGGTGACGTACCACCACAACCACTTCAGCGATGTCCACTCGCGCATCCCCAGCCTGCGCTTCGGCACCGGGCACTTCTACAACAACTACGTGGCCGGCGCGGACACCGCCTGCCACTCGCGCATGGGCGCCCAGTTGCTCGTGGAGAACAACGTCTTCCGCGACACCAAGATCGCCGTCACCACGAACCGCAGCAGCGACGTGGACGGTCACGCCAATCTGCGCGGCAACGACCTCGGCGGAGCCGCGACCGAGATCTCCCAGGCCGGCACCTTCACCACGCCGCCCTACAGCTACACCGCGGAGCCCGCGTCCACCGTCGTCGCCTCGGTGACGTCCGGCGCGGGCGCCGGAAAGATCTGACCACCCCAACCCAACAGAAGGCATCGGGACATGACTTCACCAGCGAAGCCCCGCGCCCGTCGGCGCGCACTGACCGGCGGCCTGGCCGCACTCGGCCTCTCGTCTGTCATGGTCACGACACTCGCACCTCCGGCGAGCGCCGCCACCTGGCCGACACCCACCGGCAGCCAGCCGGTGAGCTCGACCATCCAGGTGTCCGGCGTCCGGGACGGCGGCATGGTCCGCTACTACGGCAGCGGCGACCTGGCCGGCGACGGACAGGAGGAGGGCCAGGACCCGATCTTCGAGCTCGCCGCAGGCGCGACGCTGAAGAACGTCATCATCGGGGCGCCCGGCGCCGACGGCATCCACTGCGAGGGCAACTGCACCCTCCAGAACGTGTGGTGGGAGGACGTCGGTGAGGACGCGGCCACCTTCCGGGGCGGCTCGACCTACACGGTGACCGGCGGTGGCGCGAAGAAGGCCGCCGACAAGGTCTTCCAGCACAACGGGCCCGGCACTTTGAACATCTCCGACTTCGCGGTCAGCGAGTTCAAGACGCTGTACCGCTCGTGCGGCGACTGCTCCACGCAGTACACCCGCAAGGTCAACCTCAGCAACATCGAGGTGACCGGCACCGGCTCCACCGCGCGCCTCGTCGGCATCAACGTCAACCGCAACGACGTGGCGACCCTGCGCGGCATCACGATCCTCAACGACTCCGGCCGCAAGGTCATCCCCTGCCAGAAGTACAACAACAACACGGCGGTCGGTACGGGGCCGGACAGCACGAACTGCCTGTACTCCAGCTCGGACATCACCTATCGGTAGCGCCCGCCCGCCAGTGTTCCCCCCACGGTGAACGCGGCCGTCCGAAGCGTCCCCGCGCGGCGCTTCGGGCGGCCGTCACGTCATTCCCGAAGGCCACGCGCGCGTGCCTCGTCCGCCAACTCCCGCCGGTAGTCCGCGTACGCGGCCCGCAGCGGCTCACCCGGCCAGTCGGCGGGCAGGAGTTCGGGGGGCAGCACCGGATCGGCCAGCAGGTGCCGTACGACGGCCGTGAAGGCGGTGAAGCGGTCGGGCGGGCGGTGGGCGCGGTCGACATGGGCCAGCAGGGCGCGGCCCGTTCCGGCCCAGGTGTCCAACGGCCACAGGGAGGCGGCCAGTTCACGGGCCGGGGCGTCGGGGCGGGCCGTGTAGCCCTGAGCCACCTCACCGAGGTCGTCCGGCAGGGGGCGTTGCAGGTTGGCCGGTCGCAGCCAGACGCCCTCGCGCAGTTCGGCGAGGCGGAGCCGGCTCAGCCCGGTGCGCAGTTCGGCGCGTTCGGCGGGGCCCCGGCCCGTGGCCGTGACCACGACCATCTCCCAGTCGCCGGCCCAGGGCCGGGGCTCGGGGTGGACGGCGTCGTCCTGGCGACGCTGGCGTTCCAGCAGCCGGTCGCTGAGCCGATGGACGGTGTCCGTGCGCCGCAGGTCGCCGGCCGCCACCATCCGGCTGAGCGCGGCCCGCACGGTGGACCCCGCGATCCCGAACGGCTCCACGCCGCGCACCAGCTCCTTCACCGGCAGCTCGGGCGGATGCAGACCCAGCAGCAGGCTCAGGACGACCGAGCGGGCGGACAGCGGGCGCAGCTCCACCTCGTCCGCCCGCAGTGACGCGTTGTTCCGCATGGCCAGGTACCTTACGTGCCGGCTCGACGTATTACAGGATTGCTACACCCGCAGCCGTGGTGCAACACTGGCGGCATGGTCTCGATACTCGCGCAGGAGCAGTCCGGGCAGTACGCCACGCACGACGTAACCAACCAGCCCCCACCGCTGACGCCGTACGACGCGTCGCAGGACACGGCCCTGCTCGAAGGGCTGCGCCGGGAGGGCGCCGGATGGGCCGAGGAGGACATCCGAAGGCTGGGCCTGCGGGCCGGCAGCGCGGAGGCGCAGGAGTGGGGCGAGCAGGCCAACCTGCACGAACCCGAGCTGCGTACGCACGACCGGTACGGCCATCGCGTCGACGAGGTCGACTTCCATCCGAGCTGGCACCACCTGATGCGGGTCGCGGTCGGCGAGGGCCTCGCGGCGGCGCCCTGGGCGGACGAGCGGCCCGGAGCACATGTCGCCCGGACCGCCGGCGGGCTGGTGTGGGGGCACACCGAGGCCGGGCACGGCTGTCCGACGTCGATGACGTACGCCGCCGTGCCCGTGCTGCGCCGCCAGCCCGAGCTCGCGAAGGTGTACGAACCCCTGCTGACCAGCCGGGAGTACGACCCGGGGCTGCGCGTGCCCACCGAGAAGCGGGGTCTGCTCGCGGGCATGGGGATGACCGAGAAGCAGGGCGGCTCGGACGTCCGTACGAACACGACCACGGCCGCGCCGACGGCCGAGCCCGGCGTGTACACGCTGCGCGGGCACAAGTGGTTCACGTCGGCGCCCATGTGCGACGTCTTCCTCGTGCTGGCCCAGGCGCCCGGCGGTCTGTCCTGCTTCCTCGTGCCGCGCGTGCTGCCCGACGGCAGCCGCAACACCTTCCGCATCCAGCGCCTGAAGGACAAGCTGGGCAACCGCTCCAACGCCTCCTCCGAGCCCGAGTTCGACGGCACGGTCGCCTGGCTGGTCGGGCCCGAGGGCCGGGGCGTGAAGACGATCATCGAGATGGTCAACTGCACGCGCCTCGACTGCGTGATGTCGTCGGCGGTCCTGATGCGCAAGACGCTCGTCGAGGCGGGGCACCATGTGCGCCACCGCAGCGCCTTCGGCGCCCGGCTCATCGACCAGCCGCTGATGCGCAACGTGCTCGCCGACCTCGCGCTGGAGTCCGAGGCGGCGACGACGCTCACGCTACGACTGGCCGGGGCCGCGGACCGTGCCGTGCGCGGGGACGACGCGGACGGCACCGAGGCGGCGTTCCGGCGGATCGCCACCGCCGTCGGCAAGTACTGGGTCACCAAGCGGGGCCCGGCCTTCACCGCCGAGGCCCTGGAGTGCCTGGGAGGCAACGGATACGTCGAGGAGTCGGGCATGCCCCGCCACTACCGCGAGGCGCCGCTGCTGTCGATCTGGGAGGGCTCGGGGAACGTCAACGCCCTCGACGTGCTGCGCGCGTTGAGCCGGGAGCCGGAGACCGCCGAGGCGCTGTTCGCCGAACTCGGGACGGCACGCGGGGCGGACACCCGGCTGGACGCCGCCGTCACCCGCCTCAAGACCATGCTCGCCGCCGGTTCGGAGGCCGCCGCCCGACGCCTCGTCGAGCAGATGGCACTGACCCTCCAGGCCTCCCTGCTGGTCCAATACGCCCCCACGGCGGTCGCCGACGCCTTCTGCGCGAGCCGCCTCGGCGGCGACTGGGGCCACGCCTTCGGAACGCTGCCCGATGCCGCCGACATGGACGCGATTCTGGGACGGGCGTTGCCGGGCGGGGTGTGAGGCGGGGAGTGAGGCAGGGCCGGGGACGGGGTGGCACAGGGGTGCGTCGGAGGGGTGCGTCGGCATGACGTACGGCAGCACGCGCGATGCGGCCTCCGGTGGCCGGGCGGCTCCCCGTCACCCCGTGGTGGCCGGGCGGCTCCCCGTCACCTCGTGACAGCCGGGCGGCTCCTCGTCACCCCGTGGTCCGCCCGCCCCACAACGGCCCGAACCGCGCCCACTCGTAGCCCCACCGATCGATGCGCCGGCTCTCCAGCCGGTTGCGGAGTGCCCGGCCCGCGACGAACGGGACGCACGCCGCGCAGACTCCCGCGAGGCCGCCGACGAGGCCGGCCCTGGTGCGCGCCTCGGCGGGGGTGGCGGGCCTGGTCACCAGACGGCCCTGGGGGTCCGTCCAGACGGTGACCGGCGTGCCGACACCGCTGCCGGGGTGGACGCGGGCCTGACCGGCGTGGGCGGAGCCGTCCCGCGCGCTCCAGTGGACCTTCGCCCACACCTGCTCGCCGCTCGACGTGCCGGAGCGCGAGTCGGACCTGCCGGGTGCCTGCTCGCTGAGCAGGGCCACGACGGGCCGCCACTCGACGCGTTCCCTCGCCATCCCTTGCTCCACCGTGCGGGCCGTCGCGAGGCCCGCGAGCACTCCGACGAGGACGGTGAGCACCCAGGCGGCGAGCAGCACCCAGGCATCCACCGCGTCGGCCCGGCGCCGGAGCGGATTGCGCCGCCAACGCCACAGCCACACCTTCGGACCTCGGAACGCCATCGAAGGCTTCCTCCTCATGAGCGCAAGGACATGCCGGACCGACCTCCCTCCCATACGGGAGACGGCGGACGGATGCTCACGGCACCTGCCGGGAGTCGACCGTGGCACGGGTCACCCGGTGCCCGCCGAGGTCTTGGCGAAAGCGCCCCGCGGATCGCGGCCGCGGTCTATCATCGCCGCGCTGACCTGCGACGTCAGCGTTTCCGGGGGTGGCTGTCAGTGGCGGGGTGCAGACTGGCCCGTGTCTGAGACAAAGGCGTCGCGGAGGTGATCGGCATGACCGAGGTATTGCTCGCCGTGGGCACACGCAAAGGCTTGTTCATCGGGCGCAGGCGTGGTGGCACCTGGGAGTTCGACGAGAGTCCCTACTTCAACGCCCAGGCCGTGTACTCGGTCGCCGTCGACACCCGGGGCGAGCGGCCGCGGCTGCTGGCGGGCGGCGACAGCGCGCACTGGGGGCCGTCCGTGTTCCACTCCGACGACCTGGGCCGCACCTGGACCGAACCGGCGCAGCCCGCGGTCAAGTTCCCCAAGGACACCGAGGCTTCGCTGGAGCGGGTGTGGCAGCTGCACCCGGCGGCGGCGGAGCCGGACGTGGTGTACGCGGGCACGGAACCGGCGGCGCTGTACCGCTCGGAGGACCGCGGCGAGACCTTCGACCTGGTCCGGCCCCTGTGGGAGCACCCGACCCGGTCGAAGTGGGTGCCGGGCGGCGGCGGTGAGGGGCTGCACACCGTGGTCACCGACAAGCGGGACCCGAAGGCCGTGACGGTGGCCGTCTCGACCGCCGGGGTGTTCAAGACCACCGACGGCGGCGCGAGCTGGGCGCCGTCCAACTCCGGTGTCTCCGCGGTGTTCCTGCCGGATCCGAATCCGGAGTTCGGCCAGTGCGTGCACAAGGTCGCGCAGGACGCGGCGAGTTCGGACCGGCTGTATCTCCAGAACCACTGGGGTGTGTACCGCAGTGACGACGCGGGCGCCCACTGGACCGACATCGGCGAGGGCCTGCCGTCCACGTTCGGCTTCGCGGCGGCCGCCCACCCGCACCGCGGCGAGACGGCGTACGTCTTCCCGATCAACGCCGACTCCGACCGCGTCCCCGCCGACCGGCGCTGCCGCGTCTTCCGTACGGCGGACGCGGGCCGGAGCTGGGAGCCGCTGTCGGCGGGGCTGCCGCAGGACGACCACTACGGCACGGTGCTGCGCGACGCGATGTGCACGGACGACGCGGACCCGGCGGGCGTGTACTTCGGCAATCGCAACGGCGAGGTGTTCGCGTCGGCCGACGACGGTGACAGCTGGCAGCAGCTGGCGTCGCACCTGCCGGACGTGCTGTGCGTCAGGGCCGCGGTGATCGCGTGAGCCGTCACGGCTTACCGGCCGGCCTTGGCCACTGGTTGATCACCGCTGCCCGTGCGGCAGTAGGGTGACGCCCGTGGCACCACGACCCTTGCATGAAATCGTCGAAGCGGGCTGGGCACAGGCCCTGGAACCCGTTGCCGAACGGATCGCCGCGATGGGCGACTTCCTGCGCGCCGAGATCGCCGCGGGACGCACCTATCTGCCGGCCGGGCCGAACGTCCTGCGGGCCTTCCAGCAGCCCTTCGACGACGTACGGGTCCTGATCGTCGGTCAGGACCCGTATCCGACCCCCGGGCACGCCGTGGGGCTGTCGTTCTCGGTGGCGCCCGAGGTGCGTCCGCTGCCCGGCAGCCTCATCAACATCTACCGGGAGCTGAACACCGACCTCGGGCTGCCGCAGCCGTCCGACGGCGATCTGACGCCCTGGACCCAGCAGGGCGTGCTGCTGCTCAACAGGGCGCTGACGACGGCCCCGCGCAAGCCGGGTGCCCACCGCGGCAAGGGCTGGGAGGAGGTCACCGAGCAGGCCATTCGCGCACTCGCCGCCCGCGGCAAGCCGCTGGTGTCCATCCTCTGGGGCCGCGACGCCCGCAACCTGCGTCCGCTCCTCGGCGATCTGCCGTCGGTGGAGTCCGCGCACCCCTCCCCCATGTCCGCCGACCGCGGCTTCTTCGGCTCCCGTCCATTCAGCCGCGCCAACGACCTGTTGATGAGACAGGGCGGACAGCCGGTGGACTGGCGCCTGCCGTGACCGACGCCGACGGCTTCCTCGCGGTCGACTCCGGCGGGTCCGGGATGCGGGTCGTCGTGGGCACCGTCGACCGCGGGGCCCTGGCCCGGCACGAGTCCCATGAGCCCGTGCGTACCGGGGACCGGGGCATCGACCCCGGGCATTTCCTGGAGCAACTGGTGCCCATGGTGCGGGCGTCGATGGCGCGGAACGGTGTCGGCCGGATCGGTGCGGCGGCGATCGGGGCCGCCGGGCTCGCCAGCCTCGGCGACGGGCTGCGGGCCGAACTGCCGGGCGCGCTGCGGCGGGAGTTCGGCACCGGGCGGGTCGCGCTGGTCGCGGACGCCGTCACCGCGTATGTCGGTGCCCTCGGGGCTCGTGCCGGGGCCGTGGTCGCCGCCGGTACGGGGTTGATCGCGATCGGCACGGACCTGACGCGCTGGCGCCGCGCGGACGGCTGGGGGCATCTGCTGGGCGACTGCGGCGGCGGTGCCTGGATCGGGCGGGCCGGGCTGGAGGCGGCGCTGCGGGCGCACGACGGCCGGTCCGACGGGTCTGCCGCGCTGCTGGCGCGAGCCGAGCAGGTGTTCGGGCCGGTGCGGGAGTTGCCGGGCAGGCTCTACCCGCGTCCGGACCGTCCCGCCGTGCTCGCCTCCTTCGCTCCCGAGGTGGCCGCGTGTGCCCCCGACGACCCGGTGGCCGGGCACATCCTGCGGGCCGCGGCACGGCACATGGCCGACTCCGCGGCGGCCGTCTGCCCCGCCTCCGGAGAGCCCCAGGTGGCGCTCACCGGTGGCCTGTTCAAAATGGGCGACCCGCTCGTCGTGCCGCTGGCACAGGAGTTGGCGAAGCGACTCCCGCACGCACGGCGGGTGCCGGCCGCGGGGGATCCGCTGGACGGGTCGGTGCGTATCGCGACCGATCTCGCGACGGACGCGCTCACTCTGCCGAGCGATGAGGCGATGCTCCGCGTGGTGACCGAAAAGGGGGACTGATCCTCCCGGGCCGTCCCGTTCCACTCTGCACGTCACTCAATCAGACAAAAGCGGACGGATACCGCTCACCTGCACCCTCCCCGAACAGGGGAGCCCAGGAAGCCAGTAACATGCGTCGCCATGAGCTCCCCCACTGGGCCCGCGTCCGGCCTGCCAGTACGAATGCCGCGACCTCGTCAGCCCGGGCGGCACCGCCGACCCGAGCCGTTGGCGGCTCCCGAGGGCGCGCCCGCGCTCGTCCTCGCGGTGCCGGGCACGCCTAGTGCCGCCACCCGCGGCCTCGCCGAGGAGGTCGTGAGCATCGCCCGCTCCGAGCTCCCCGGCCTCGACGCCCGGATCGGGTACGTCGACGGTGACGACGCGGAGTTCCCCACCCTCCAGACGGTGCTGGTGCACACCGCGGAGGAGCGCACCGCCCGCTATGAGCAGGCGCTCGCCGCGGGTGTGGAGGCCAAGGAGCCGGAGGGCCCCGTCGCCGTCGTCGTGCCGCTGCTCGCCGGCCCGGACAACGCGCTGCTGCGTGTCATCCGCCAGGCCGTGATGGACAGCCGTGTCGCGGCCGATCTGACCGATGTGCTGGGCCCGCACCCGCTGCTCGCCGAGGCGCTGCACGTGCGGCTGTCGGAGGCCGGTCTGGCCCGCGCCGACCGTGCCCGGCTGTTCACCGTGGCCACCGCCGCGGACGGCATCATCCTGGCCTCCGTGGGCGGCGAGGAGGCCGTGCAGGCGGCCGGGATCACCGGCATGCTGCTCGCCGCGCGCCTGGCCGTGCCGGTGATGGCGGCGGCCCTGGACCAGGACGGCGCGATCACGGCCGTGGCCGAGCAGCTGCGCTCCTCGGGCTCGCAGCAGCTCGCGCTCGCGCCCTACCTGATAGGGCCGGAGATCGAGCCCAGCCTGATCGCGGAGGCGGCGCAGGAGGCGGGCTGCTCCGCCGCCGAGGCGCTCGGCCCGTACCCGGCGATCGGCAAGCTCGCCCTGTCGAAGTACACGACGGCGCTGGGCATCGCCCCGCAGCAGCCGCAGGGCACGCCGGTCCGCTGACACGCACGTCCGTCGCGCATCGCACAGCTGTGACGCCGTAGGGCCCGCTCCTCACCGGAGCGGGCCCTTCGTCATCCGGTCAGGCGACGGCGGCGGGGTCGGGGCCGATGACCACGCAGGATGCCGCGGGCACCTCGATGGAGCCCTCGTGGCGCGGCAGGCCGGTGTCCGGGTCGACGGCGAACCAGGCCACATCGCCGGAGCGCTCGTTCGCGGCGTACAGCACCCCTCCGGCCTCGGTGAGCGCGCGCGGCCAGTGCCCCGCGCAGGGCACCGTGCCGACCAGGCGCAGTTCCTCGCCCTGGACGGCGAACGTGGACAGCACGTCCTCGCCGCGGGTGGCGGTCCACACGAAGCGGCCGTCGGGCGAGGCGACGATCCCCGAGGGGTAGGCGTCGCCGGCCGGGGCGCCCGGGAGCACGGGCGTCTCCGTCAGCGGCTTCAGCGTGCCGTCGTCGGCGTCCCAGTGGCAGACGGTGACGGTGGGGCTGAGCTCGTTGACCACGTAGGCGTACGCGCGGTGCGGGTGGAAGGCCAGGTGGCGCGGTCCCGAGCCCGGGCGCAGGGCGATCTCCCGGTGCACCTCGAAGGTGCCGTCACTCAGCGTGCACACCCGTACCGAGTCGGTGCCGAGGTCGACGCTGACGGCCCAGCGGCCGCTCGGGTCGGGCTGCACCTGGTGCGCGTGCGGGCCCTGCTGGCGGGGCGTGTACGGCCCCGAGCCGGTGTGCTGGAGGACCACGGGAGGGGCGTCGGAGACGGTGCCGTCGGGGCGCAGGGGGAGCGCGGTGACGCTGCCCGAGCCGTAGTTGGCGGTCAGGACGTGACCGGCGAACAGGCTGAGATGCGTGGGGCCGCCGGCGCCGACCGGGACCGGTGATCCCGCGAGTTCCGGCTTGCCCCTGGTCACGCGGTAGGCGGCGACCGCTCCCTCGGCCGTCTCGCTGACCGCGTACAACGTGTCGCCGCTCGGCGACAAGGCCAGGTACGCGGGGTCGGGCACGTCCCGCACTCCGCTCAGCACGCTCAGCGCGCCGTTGTCCGCGGCCACGGACGCCGTGGTGATGCCGTGGCCTCCGGCCGCCGTGAATGATCCGATGTAGGCCCGTCTCCCCCGCCTGCCGACGTCTGCCAACGCTGTCCCCTTCCGGTCGGATGCCGTCCGGGCTGACGGTAGCAGCGGAACATCATCGGTCTAGACCAAGGTCGCCTGATCGTCGGCGAGTTCGATCGCGTCCAGCGGCGCGTGTGGGGGACGCGCCGCGTGCCCACCCCCGCCGGGTACGCCCGCGGGCCGCTCCCGCGCGGCTCGCGGGCTGGTGGGTCCGATGGCTGCGGAGGTACCCGACGAATGGCCTGATCCACCCTCTGGATGGCCGATGAACATGACTCGCTCGGCGACCTCGGCGGAGACCCGCCGATCTCAAGGAGGTCCGTCGGCCTCTACGAGGCTCCGGCCGAGCGGCTACCGCACCCGCCGGACCCTCAGGCCCCCACCAGCGGCGACCCCGACGGCGTACGCAGCGGCTGCGCGAGTTCCGCGAGGGCGCGCTCCAGGCCGTGCAGATGGGTCAGCGCGGGGTCGAGTGCCGTTTGCTGCGCGGGGACGGCCGTGACGTGCGTGCCGCCGGTCAGGGACTCCACCGCCGCCTCGACGCGCCAGCACGCGGCGGCCAGGCGGGCGTCGTGGGAGGCCTCGGGGTCGGCGGCGACGGCGGCGAGGCCCCGGATCTCCCGGGCGCAGTCGTCGAGGAGGGCCAGGACGCGGCGGGCGCGGCGCTTGCGGGCCGGCATCGGGTTGAGCGGGTGCACGAGCGGTGCGACCGAGAGCCGTACCCGGGCGAGCAGCTGTTCCAGTTCGGCCACGCGCGAGGCGGGGTCGGCGCTCTCGTCGCCGGCCAGGCGCGCGGCGGCCTCGGCGGTGGCCGCGTGGACGCAGCGCAGCGCCCGCTGGATCCAGGTGTCGGTGATGGCGTGGGTGGTGACCGGCAGGACGAACAGCACGGCGAGCACGGCGCCGATCGCGCCGACGCCGGTCTCGGCGAGCCGCAGGGCCAGCAGGGCGGGGTCGAGGACGCCCAGCAGGCCGTAGAGGAGCTCGGCGAGCACCGTGACGCAGAGCATCATCCAGGTGTAGGAGACGGCGGCCGTGTAGAAGATGCCGAAGACGCACAGGGCGAGCAGTACCGCCGTCGGCAGGCCGGCGCCCTCCAGCGGGACGGCGACGAGCAGGCCGAGGCCGATACCGATCACCGTGCCGAGGACCCGGCGGAAGCCGCGGACCAGGGTCTCGCCGCGCGAGGTGGTGTTGACGAAGATCCACCAGGTGGCACCGACGGCCCAGTACCAGCGCTGGCCGGACACCAGCTGCCCCAGGACCAGGGCGAAGCCGGCGCCCGCGGTGGCCTGGATCGCCTGGCGTGTGGTCACCCGGGCCAGCCCGCTGCCGCCCGGGGGCGCCGGGACGGGCGCGGGCGGCATCCGGCGCTCGTAGCACCACAGCCCGAAGCGCACCGCGGACGCGGTGAGCAGGGACAGCAGTACGGCGGCGTACAGCTCGGGCAGCTGTCCCGGGGTCGCGTGCAGGAACTGCGCCACGAAGAAGGTCATGAACGCGAACACGCCGAGGCTGTGCCCGCGCGGCCCCCAGCGGCGGGCATACACCCCGGCGCCGACGACGGCCAGGAAGGTGAGGTCGCGGGCGACCGGCTGGTCGTGCAGCTCGGCCGCCGCCGCGAGGACGGGGAGGCCGACCAGCGGCAGCAGCGCGGTGGTGACCGCCTGCCCGCGGACCGTGGCATCGGTGACGGTGAACAGGGCGAGCAGCGCGGCGAGCCCGCCGGTGACGGCGCCGACGAGGGAGTGACCGGTCAGCGCGCTCACGACGACCGCGAGCCCGATGCCGAGCACGGCCCGCGCGGCGAAGCGCAGCCGCGCCCGCCCCGGGTCCGGCGCCACGAACACCCTCTTCAGCACTCCTACCGTCCCTCCGAATCGGCATGAAAAAGGCGCCGCGGAGGTCCGCAGCGCCATCGACTCCTTCATTGCAGCATCTAGGCGCCACCTGGCTCAAGCGCCTCCTAGAATGGTGGGCCATTGGCACAGACATAGCGGATCCCCTACGTCCATCGGCGAGCCATCGGACCATTGAGGGCGAGGTGCGGACCTCGACGGACGGGAGACCGAGGAGGCAGGCACCATGCCCGTGGACGAGCTCGACACCCGCATCCTGCGGCTCCTGCTGGAGCAGCCCCGCACCAGCGTGCGCGAGTACGCCCGCATCCTCGGCGTCGCGCGCGGCACACTCCAGGCCCGGCTCGACCGGCTGGAGCGGGACGGCGTGATCACCGGCACCGGGCCCACACTGTCGCCCGCCGCCCTCGGCCATCCGGTGCTGGCGTTCGTGCACATCGAGGTCACCCAGGGCCATCTCGACGACGTGGGCGACGCGCTCGCCGCCGTGCCGGAGATCGTCGAGGCCTTCTCGATCACGGGCGGCGGGGATCTGCTGACCCGGGTGGTGGCCCGCGACAACGCCCATCTGGAGGACGTGATCCAGAAGCTGATCAGCCTGCCCGGCGTGGTCCGCACCCGCTCCGAGGTGGCCCTGCGCGAGCGTGTCACGTACCGGCTGCTGCCGCTGGTGGAGTCGATCGGGCGGGCGGCGGCCCGGAAATGACCTTTGACATCCTGGGGCCATGAGCGGACTCGACGGCACCTCGGTCATCTTCGATCTCGACGGAACACTCGTGGACAGCGAGCCCAACTACTTCGAGGCCGGCCGACAGCTCCTCGCCGAGCACGGGATCGCCGACTTCACCTGGGCGGACCACGAGCGCTACGTCGGCATCAGCACGCTCGAGACGGTCACGCTCTGGAAGGACGAGTACGGCCTCGGCGCCTCCGTCGAGAACCTGCTGGCCGCCAAGAACCGCCGCTATCTGGAGCTCGCCCGCACGGCCACGCGCGCGTACCCCGAGATGCGGAAGTTCGTGGAGTTGCTGGCGACCGAGGGCGTCCCGATGGCCGTGGCCTCGGGTTCCTCCCTGGAGGCCATCACGGCGATCCTGTCCGGCACGGGTCTCGACGCCCATCTGCGGACCGTCGTCTCGGCCGACGAGGTCGCCCACGGCAAGCCCGCCCCCGACGTCTTCCTGGAGGCGGCCCGCCGGCTCGGCGCGGCACCGGCCGACTGCGTGGTCGTCGAGGACGCCGCCCCGGGAGCCGCCGCCGCGCACGCGGCCGGCATGCGGTGCATCGCCGTCCCGTACGTGTCCGCCCAGGCGGACGCACCGGAGTTCGCGACGACGGGTCTGCTCTTGCGCGGCGGACAGCGGGAGTTCACCGCGCGAGCGGCGTACGAATGGTTGTGCCGGACGCGGTAAAGCCAGCCCCTGCCCGCAGTGAGGCCCCGGAGGCGGTAAGACCGCTGGCCGCGCAACAAAGCGCCGCTGCGCAGCAATTGGCCGCCACGCACCAAATCGCTCCCGGCCCGTTGACCGTCTCCCGTCCCCTCCCTATCGTCTGGTCGACTGTTCGTACGTCGTTCGCAATACCGAACGCCAGCGCTTCGAGCAAGCCGCCCCCTCATGGAGGAGCACCCATGGCACCGCCCCTCTCCAGACGATCCCTTCTCCAGGCCGCCGCCCTCGCCGTGGCGACCCCCGCGATCAGCTACCCGGCAACCGGCCGCGCGGCGGCGGCCGTTCAGGAGGCGCAGGCCGTGACCGTCACCCCGGCCGCCTGGACCGTACGGCCCTTCGCCCTGGCCGACGTGGCTCTGCGGCCCGGACTCTTCGCCGACAAGCGGCAGTTGATGCTCGACCACGCCCGCGGCTACGACGTCGACCGGCTGCTCCAGGTGTTCCGCGCCAACGCCGGACTCGCCACGGGCGGCGCAGTCGCGCCCGGCGGGTGGGAGGGACTGGACGGTGAGGCGAACGGCAATCTGCGGGGCCACTACACCGGGCACTTCCTGACCATGCTGGCGCAGGCGTATGCCGGCACCGGTGAGCAGGTGTTCGGCGACAGGATCCGCACGATGATCGGGGCGCTGACCGAGGTGCGCGCGGCGCTGCGGAAGGATCCCGCCGTGCTGAGTGTGCGCGGGAGGTTCGGCACCGCCGCCGAGAACGTCCGCGGGTCGTACCAGTACGTGGACCTCCCCGCCGCCGTCCTCGCGGGTGCCTCCGCGATCACCCTGTCCGCCTGGGTGAAACCCACCCACGACGGCAATTGGGCCCGGGTCTTCGACTTCGGGAACGACACCACCCGGTACCTGTACCTCGCCGCCCGCAACGCCGCCGGCGTCCCCCGCTTCGCCATCACGACCTCCGGACCCGGCGGCGAGCAGGGCCTCGACGGCACCGCCGAGCTGCCGCTGGACCGGTGGAGCCACCTCGCCGTCACGATCGCGGGCGGCACCGGAACGCTGTACATCGACGGCACCGCCGTCGCCCGGAACACGGCGATGACCCTCACCCCGGCCGCCCTCGGCACCCTCACCAACAACTGGCTCGGCCGCTCCAACTTCCCGGGCGACCCCGTCTTCGGGGGCGCCTACGACGAGTTCGACGTGTGGTCGCGCGTCCTGAGCGCCGCCGAGATCGGCGAGTTGCAGGGCGGTGGCGCGGCG
Source organism: Streptomyces sp. NPDC098781 (assembly GCF_044759995.1). Taxonomy (NCBI): domain Bacteria; kingdom Bacillati; phylum Actinomycetota; class Actinomycetes; order Kitasatosporales; family Streptomycetaceae; genus Streptomyces; species Streptomyces sp. NPDC098781. The sequence goes on along the minus strand of NZ_JBIWAK010000001.1, from coordinate 433,071 downwards.
GGGACGTCGGCCGGGCGCGGCGACCTGGCGTCGTACGCCTTCGACGAGACCTCCGGCGGGGCCTTCGCCGACGCCTCCGGCCGCGGACTCACGGCCACCCTGCGCCGCACCTGGGGCGGGCCCAGTCATCCCGGGTTCCTGGCGGCGTACCCGGAGACACAGTTCATCGATCTGGAATCGAGGACCACCAGCGACTACACGAAGGTCTGGGCGCCGTACTACACCGCGCACAAGATCCTCCGAGGCGTGCTGGACGCCTACCTCGCCACCGGCGACGAGCGTGCCCTCGACCTCGCGTCCGGCATGTGCGACTGGATGTACGCACGGCTGTCCAAGCTGCCCGGGGCCACCCTGCAACGCATGTGGGGGCTGTTCTCCAGCGGCGAGTTCGGCGGCATCGTCGAGGCGATCTGCGAGCTGCACACCATCACCGGAAAGGCCGAACACCTGGCACTGGCCCGGCTGTTCGACCTCGACCGGCTGATCGACAACTGCGCCGCCGACACCGACGTCCTCGACGGGCTGCACGCCAACCAGCACATACCGATCTTCACCGGGTATCTGCGGCTGTACGACGCGACGGGGGAGGCCCGCTATCTCGACGCCGCCCGGAACTTCTGGGACATGGTCGTGCCGCACCGGATGTACGGCATCGGGGGCACCAGCACCGCCGAGTTCTGGAAGGCGCGGGACGTGATCGCGGGCACGATCGGCGACACCACCGCGGAGACGTGCTGCGCCTACAACATGCTGAAACTGAGCCGGACGCTGTTCTTCCACGACCAGCGTCCGCAGTACATGGACTACTACGAGCGGGCCCTCTACAACCAGGTCCTCGGCTCCAAGCAGGACCGGGCGGACGCCGAGAAGCCGCTGGTCACGTACTTCATCGGGCTGACGCCGGGGCATGTGCGGGACTACACGCCGAAGCAGGGGACGACCTGCTGCGAGGGAACGGGCATGGAGAGCGCCACCAAGTACCAGGACTCGGTGTACTTCGCGGCCGCCGACGGCAGCGCGCTGTTCGTCAACCTGTACAGCGCGTCCCAAGTGACATGGACAGAAAAGGGCGTGACGATCATTCAGACCACCGACTTCCCGCGAGAACAGGGCACCACGCTCACCGTCGGCGGCGCCGGCGGGGCCTTCGACCTGCGGCTCCGGGTGCCGTCGTGGGCGACCGCCGGGTTCCGGGTGACGGTCAACGGCCGGGCGGTGAGCGGTACTCCGACGCCGGGCGGCTACTTCTCCGTGTCGCGGACCTGGCGGAGCGGGGACATCGTGCGGATCTCCATGCCGTTCCGGCTCCGCGTGGAGAAGGCGATCGACGATCCCACCCTTCAGACCCTCTTCCATGGCCCGGTCAATCTGGTCGGCCGCAACTCCTCCACGACCTACCTGCGGTTGGGCCTGTACCGCAACGCCGGCCTCTCCGGCGACCTGCTGCCCTCGCTGACCCCGGTGACCGGCAAGCCGCTCCACCACACCCTCGACGGCACGGAGTTCGCCCCGTTCTTCGAAGGCACCGAGGACCCGACGCACGTCTACTTCCGGCGCTCCGAACCCCGGGTGATCCTCGGCAACTCCGACTCCGGCGTGGCCAACCCCGCGAAGCCCGACGGCACCACGCTGCTGGACGAGATCTGGGCCGGGGCACCCTTCGGCGGCAAGGCGGCGCTGGTCACGCGGGTGCGGTCCACGGTGAACGCGTGGGTGACCGCCGGCCTCCTCGGCCGGGCCGACGGGCGGACGATCGTGCGCACGGCGGAACGGGCGACATACGCCCCCTGAGCCGCCGACCGGTTCCCGCGCCGTGCGCCCGGCGTCCGGCGCGGGGATCCTGGAGTGAGCGACGGACCACTTGGCACGACTTCCCCCGGCTGCTCGACATGGTGTCCGTCGCCGGGCCGATGCCGATGCACGTCACCTACGCCTTCGGCGCACACCCGGCCGGCACGCCGGCCCGTATCCGCGTCCGGGGCGGCCCCGGCGGCCTCGCCCGGCCCGCGGAACCGCTCCTGGCCCGCCAGGTCCGCGCCGGCATCGGCAAGGACCTGGGCGACCTGGAGCGCGTGCTCACATCACCCAGGGAGTGAGGGGAGTGTCATGGCGTACGACGAGGGGCTCGCCCAGCGGATCAGGGAGCGGCTCGGCGCCGATGCGGGGGTCGGCGAGAAGCGGATGTTCGGCGGCCTCGCCTTTCTCGTGCACGGAAACATGGCCGTCGGTGTCAGCGGTGACGACCTCATGGTCCGGGTCGGCCCGGAGAACGCGGATGCGGCCCTGGCCAGGCCGGGCGCCCGGGTCTTCGACATGACCGGACGCCCGATGAAGGGCTGGATCCTGGTCGCCGGGGACGCGCTCGCGGACGACGACGTGCTCGGGGCCTGGATCGACGAAGGACATGCCTTCGCCGCCGCCCTGCCCCCCAAGTGAGTCCGCTACGACCTGCGGCGAGGCTTTCCGCGCCGCGCGCCCTTGGCTCCCTTGGCGCCGGCGGTCCCCCCGCGCTGGGTTCCGGACTGGCGGCGTGCGCCGGAGTCCGGGCGCTTACGCTTGGGCTGTTCCGCCGTCGCCGGCGGCTGGGACGTCGTACGGCCGCGGGAGCTGTTGACCGTGCGGCCCCGGACGACACCGATGAAGTCCTCCACCAGGTCCGTCGTCGCGTCCTCGGGCCAGGACAGGGCGATGCCCGACTGGGGGACGTCCACGAGGGTCCGGTAGGTGAGGTCCTTGCGGTGGTGGAGGCGGGCCAGCGACTGGGGTACGACGAGCAGGCCGACGTTCGCCGCGACGAGCTCGACGGCGTCCGCGGTGGTCGCGGGGCGCTCGAAGCCGGGCTCCCCCGGCGGCCGCTCCCAATCGAGGACGTCGTCGAGGGGGTGGAAGACGACCTCGTCGGCCAGGTCCTCGGCGGTGACCTCCTCGACGGCGGCGATGACGTGGTCCTTCGGGACCACGACGACCGTGGTCTCGGTGTAGAGAGGGATCGCGCTGAAGTACGTACGGTCGACCGGGAGCCGTACGAAACCGGCGTCGGCGCCGCCGTCCCGGAGCAGGTCGGGCGCCTCGGCGGCGGTCACCGCGTGCAGGGTCAGAGGGATGTCGGGGAAGCGCTCGTTCCAGATCCGCACCCATTTCGCGGGGGTCACTCCGGGGACGTAGGCGAGCCGGAACGACGGCGCCGCTTCCGGGGCGGGCGGGGGTACTTCCGAGCCTGTCACCTGGCCAGGTTACCGGCCGTGGTCGGCGGCCGTTCACCCGGTCGATACCCTGGGGACCATGACGTCGCACCAAAGCACCCAGACGATGAAGCCCGCCACCGCGGCGAAGAAGCTGGGTGTGTACCTCGAAGCCACCCCCGCCGAGTTCCGGGAGGGGGTCGTCACGCGAGCCGAGCTCAACGCGCTCCAGGCCGAGCCGCCGCAGTGGCTGAGCGACCTGCGACGCGACGGCCCGCACCCCCGTCCGGTCGTGGCGCAGAAGCTCGGCGTCTCCATCGCGGGCCTGTCCCGCGGCGGTGTCACCGAGCCCCTGACCACCGAGCAGATCGAACAGCTCAAGGACGAGCAGCCCGAGTGGCTGGTCAAGGAGCGCGCCACTCAGGCCGAGGTCCGCAAGGAGACGGCCCGGATCAAGAAGCGCAACGCCGAGCGCGAGGCCCAGCAGTCCTGACCCGTCCTCGGGCCGCCCCGGCATGTCAGTCCGTGTCGTCCTCTGCCGGGATCGCCTCCAGGAAGGTGGCCGAGGGGACGAAGAAGAGGGTTCCGGTCACGGCCTGGGAGTAGTCGAGGATCGGGTCGGGGCCGGACTCGGGACCGCCGAGGAACATGTTCCGCAGCATGGCCTCCGGGATCTCGGGCGTGCGGGCGTAGGCGATGAAGTACGTGCCGAACTCGCCGTGGCCGGGCCTGCCGAAGGGCATGGCGCCGCGCAGTACCTCCAGTTCCTCGCCGTCCGGGCCGGTGACCGTGTTCACGTCGATGTGGGAGCCGGGCACATCGAGCTCGATGTTGGTCAGCTTGGAGCGGCCGATCACCTTCTCCTGGGCCTCGACGGCCAGCGCCTCCCAGGCGTCGACGTCGTGCACGTACTTCTGGACGAGCGCGTAGCTGCCGGCCTGGAACGCGGGCTCCTCGTCGCCGGTGATCGCCACCTCGGCCGCGGCCGGGCCCACCGGGTTCTCCGTGCCGTCGACGAAGCCGAGGAGGTTGCGCGAGTCGAAGTAGGCGAAGGCCTGGACCTCGTCCTGGACGGTGACCGCGCCGCGCAGCCGCTTCATGATCTCGGCGGACAGCGCGAAGCAGAGATCCGGACGCGCGGCACGGATGTGGAACAGCAGATCACCGGGGGTGGCCACGGCCCGATGCCGGGGCCCCGCCAACTCCTGGAAGGGCCGCAGCCGCCCGGGGCGGGGGCCCTCGAACAGGCGGTCCCAGGCCGCGGATCCCACACCGGCCACGCAGCACAGCCCTCCGTCCGGACTGGGGAAGCCGACGGCTCGCACCAGCCCCGCGAGCCCGGCCAGCAGATCGCGGACCGCGGGCTCGCCCCCGGGCTCGATCGTGACCACCAGGAACACCGCGACGGGCGCCTGCGGACTCAGCACCGGCTGTGGCAGCGCACCGGCCGAGCGTATGGACGACGGCATGGTTCCCCTCTCACCCTCGGACCCCGCCACCTAACGATGCCCGGCCGAACCGGGAACGATACCCGGCGAATTCGCGCACTTCTGGCGCGTATGCGAGGTGAGTTCGGCCGGTTCCGCCGCAAAAACCCGCATGCGAACGCTCGTACGAGTCTGGGATCATTCCGGTATGGTCCACCGTCTCGAACCCCTGGTCGTCCGGCACACCCGCCGCCTCCCCCGCCCCACCGGCCCCGCCGGTCAGGGGGACGTCGCGGCGCGGCAGTTCGATGCCGCGCTGATGTCCGTGGGCTTCAAGCTCTCGGCCGACCTGCTGGAGCGGCTGTCGGACCTGTCCGAGGGCACCGTCGTCGACACGGCGGTGCGGACGCTGGGCACGGTCCGCGAACTGGTCGGCGACCATGTGGAGCACAACGTCTACTTCGTCGACTTCCCGGCCAACGTGCCGGACACCTACGACTTCTGGATGCACTGCATCGCCGGGGCGCTCTCCGACGACGAGGCGCGAGCCGGCGTGCTGGACCAGCTCGGCAAGGGCGTCGTCGATCTGCTGACCCTGCCGTCGTACGGGCGCTACCAGCACACGTACGCGGAGATGCTCGGCCACCACGGCGAGCTGATCGCCGCGGCCGGCGACCGTATGACGGTGCTGCACCTCGGCGCTGACGCGGAGACCGAAGTCACCGAGCTGTACCTGGCGTTGGCCGGCAGCAGCACACCGCTCGGCGACGACGCCCTGAGGGACCTCGAAGTGCTCGCCGGGGCCTGCGTGGACGGGCCGCAGCCCGAGGAGATCCCCGTCCGGGAGAACCTGGCCGTGCTCAACCGGGCCCGGCTGCGGGCCGGTTCGCCGCCGCTGCTGGACACCGTCACCGATGTGCTGCGGCTGGCCTGCGCGTTGTCGGACGGGGATGTGACCCTGCTGGAGCCGACCAGGTTCCGGGGGCTGTCCCGGCCGCTGCGCCGGGCCCTGCTGGCCGGACTGGACTCGGTGGTCGCCGCCGCGCCCGCGAAGCTCGCGGACGTCCACGCCCATCGCGAGCAGTTCAAGCGCCTGGGCGAGCGACTGCATCCCCATGAGCATCCGCAGTGGCCGCACGCCGCTGACGTGTTCGCCGTCGCGCGTGGCGAGAAGGAGGCGCGGTCGTTCGACAGCCGGGTGGAGGAGCTGCTCGGCAGGCACGACGTCACCGGCGCGGCGAAGCTGCTGAAGTCCGCGCCCGGGAAGCTGTTCCGCTCCCTGGACCGGCTGCTGCGCATGGCCCTCGACCAGGAGGAGCGGGACGCGGTCCGGGCCGCCGCCGAGGAGGTCGTGGCCGATGTCTCCGGCCGGGTCCTGCTGTCGGTCCGCGAGCACCTCGCCAACCGCGCGCGGGACACGGGCGAGACCCGGGTGTTCGTGAACCGGCTCGGCCGGGCCTGGGTCACCGAGGACGAGCGTCCGCCCGTGTTCCCGCCCGAGCGGGAGCGTCTGATCGCCGTACTCGACGCCGAGCTGCGACGCCGGCTGCCGGCCCCGGGCCATCTGCTCATCGACCCGGACGTCCTGGATGTCGCGCTGCCGCTCAGCGGCCGGGCGACCGCCGCCGGGCTCGGCATGCTGCCGCGCGGCTCGGTGTCGCCCGTGGAAGGTGAGCTGCTGCGCTTCTTCACGTACTGGAAGCAGGCCGACCACCGCACCGACTACGACCTGTCGGCGCTGATGCTGGACGCCGAGTACGGCACGGTCTGCTGGCTGGCCTACACGAATCTCAAGGAACTGGAGGGCGAGCACTCCGGCGACATCACCGAAGCGCCCGACGGTGCCTCGGAGTTCATCGATCTGCGGCTCGGGGCCGTGCGGGGCACGTTCATCGTCCCGCAGGTCAACATCTTCGCCGGCGAGGGGTTCGACGAGGTCGAGGAGTCGTTCTTCGGGTTCATGCTGCGTGACGCGGAGCAGCGGGGCCGTCCGTTCGAGGCGCGTACCGTGCGCATGAAGTCCGACCTGCGGGGGCCCGGCCGGGTCGCGCTGCCGCTGGCGTTCCGGCGCGACACCGACGGCCGGTGGCATGCCAAGTGGCTGCACCTGTATCTGAAGGGGAGCCCGGCGGCCAACCAGGTCGAAGGGAACCGGGTGACGGTGGCGACACTGCTGCGCGGCATCATGGAGCGCGAGCAGCTGACGGTGCGCTACCTCACGGGCCTGATGGACGCCACGACGACGACCCTGTGGGACGGCGGGACGGTGCCGGAGGGTCCGGTCACCTACATCGGTCTTCAGCGGCCCGACGGGCTGCACCCCGGGTCGCGGATCGTGGTGCCCGAAAATCTGCGCGACCTGATCCCCGAGTGACTGTTAGAGTCGGGCTGTGGCGAGGCCATGAAGGGGCTTCCTTCTCAACTCTCTCTTCTGCCAGTCCTTTCGCTTTCCTCGCCACCCAAAGCTTCCCGTCGGCTCAGCTGTCGTAGTCGACCGTCAGCGTCTCGGACACGGGATACGACTGACAGGTCAGCACATACCCGGCGGACACCTCGGCCGACTCCAGCGCGAAATTGCGCCGCATGTCCGCCTTGCCGTCGGTGACGAGGGCCCGGCAGGTGCCGCAGACACCGCCCTTGCAGGCGAACGGCAGGTCGGGGCGGGTGCGCTGGGCGCCGTCGAGAATGCTCCGGTCCCTCGGCAGGGCCGCGGTGGTGGAGCGGCCGTCCAGGGTGATGGTGACCTCGCTGACCGGCCCCTGCGGGCCGGCCTCCTCGTGACGGGTCTCCCGCACCGGCTCGTCGTCGGCGAAGAACAGCTCCTGGTGCACCCGCTCGTCCGGCACCCCGAGACCGGCCAGCACTCCCTGCGCGTCCCGGACCATGCCGTGCGGACCGCACAGCCACCAGTGGTCGGCGGTGGTGACGTCGACCAGCGCGTCGACGAGCGCCGCGAGCCGTTCGGCGTCGATCCGGCCGGAGAGCACCTCGGCCTCGCGGGGTTCCCGGGAGAGCACGTGGGCGAGCTGGAACCGGGCCGGGTACAGGTCCTTCAGGTCCGCGAGGTCGTCGGCGAACATCACGGTGTCGGTGCGGCGGTTGCCGTAGAAGAGGGTGACCGTCGAGCGGGAGTCCGCGGCCAGGACGGACTCGGCGATGGACATCATCGGCGTGATGCCGGAGCCCGCCGCGATCAGTACATGATGGCCGGGCGTGGCGAGGTCCGGGGTGAAGGCGCCGGTCGGGGCCATGACCTCCACCGTGTCGCCGGGGCGTACGTCGTTGACGAGCCAGGACGAGAAGAGGCCGCCCGGCACGACGCGCACGCCGATACGCGGGCTCGTACCCACCGGGGAGCAGATCGAGTACGACCGCCGCTCGTCCCGGCCCTCGATCTCGCGCCGCAGGGTCAGCGACTGACCGGGCGCGAAGGCGAACTCCTCCGCCAGTTCCGCCGGGATGTCGAAGCCGACGGCGACGGCGTCCGCGCACAGCGGCTCGATGGTGGCGACACGCAGGGCGTGGAAGGCCGGACGGCGGCGGACGCGCGGGCTTACCGTGGCGGCCGTCTGTGCTTCCCTGAGGCCTTCCATTCAGATCTCCTTGACGTACTCGAACGGCTCGCGGCAGGCCCGGCAGCGCCACAGCGCCTTGCAGGACGTGGCCGCGAAGCGGGAGGTCTCCTCGGTGTCCGCCGAGCCGCAGCGCGGGCAGGCCACCGCGGGCCGGGTGGGCGACAGCACCAGCGGGACGGGGCCGGCGACGCGCGGTGCGGGGCCGGGCGGGGCGATGCCGTGCTCGGCGAGCTTGCGGCGGCCGGCCGGGGTGATCCAGTCGCTGGTCCACGGCGGGTCGAGCACCGTACGGATCTCCACGCGCGGGTACCCGGCGTCACGCAGCCGCGCCGCCACGTCCGCCCGCATCTCCGCAAGCGCCGGACAGCCCGAGTACGTCGGCGTCAGTGCGGCGACCACGGTGCCGTCGTCGGTCAGCTCGACGCCGCGCAGGACGCCCAGGTCGGCCAGGGTGAGCATGGGCAGCTCGGGGTCCGGCACCTGTTCGGCGATGTGCCGGGCGTACCGGGCGTCGAGCAGGGTGGTCACCATGTCGCCTCCGGGTGGGCGCGCGCCACGCCCTGCAACTCGGCCAGCAGCGGCACGAGATGCTCGGTGTGCTCGCGGTCGCGGCCGGATCCGGGCAGCGGCCGGTACACCGGCATGGGCAGTCCGGCTGCCGCGGTGACCTGGCGGATGACCGCGACCACCTCGTCGCGTACGTCGAACGCCGTGAACAACTCGCCGAGGTAGGGGGCCACTTGTTCCTGGGCCCGGCGCATCCGGCGATGCGACTCATCCGTGCCGTCGCCCAGGCGTACGGCCCACTCCGCGGCGTACTGCCGGTGGTAGGCGAGCTCCTTGACGCCCTTGGCGGCGATCGCCGCGAGCACGGGGTCCGGGTGCGACGCCAGCCGTTCGAAGTGCGCGAGGCGCCAGCTGGAGAGCACCAGCAGCCGCACGATGGAGAACGCGAAGTCGCCGCAGGGCAGTTCGGCCAGACGTACGTTGCGGAAGTCGCCGGCGTCGCGGAAGTAGGCGTAGGCGTCCTCGTCGCGGCCGGTGCCGTCGACCTGGCCGGCGCGGGAGTAGAGCAGCCGCGCCTGGCCGAGGAGGTCGAGGCCGATGTTGGCCAGCGCCACCTCCTCCTCCAGCTCGGGGGCGCGGGTGATCCACTCGGCGAGGCGCTGGGCCGAAATGAGCGCGTCGTCGGCCAACGCGACGCAGAGGGCGGCCAGTTCAGCGGGGTCGACGCCCTCGGGCAGGGTGGTGTCGACGCCGTGCAGCGGGTCCTCGAAGCCGGTGCCGTAGGCCCAGCGGGTGTCGTCCTCGTGTCCCTCGGCGAGGGTCATGTAGACGTGGTCGTCGCTCATGCCCTCTCCTTCAGATGTGCGGGACGTCGTCGGGGATGTCGTAGAACGTCGGGTGGCGGTACACCTTGTCCGCGCTCGGCGCGAAGAACGGGTCCTTCTCGTCGCGGGTGGAGGCGGCGATGTGCTCGGAGCGCACGACCCAGATCGACACGCCCTCGTTGCGGCGCGTGTACACGTCGCGCGCGTGGGTGAGGGCCATACGGTCGTCGGCGGCGTGCAGCGAGCCCACATGGACGTGGTTCAGGCCGCGCTTGCCGCGCACGAACACCTCGTACAGGGGCCAGTCGGTGTTGCTCATGCCGCCGTTTCCTTCCGGGCCTGCTTGGCCGCGTGGGCGGTGGCCGCCTCGCGTACCCAGCCGCCTTCCTCGTGGGCGCTTCTGCGCCGCTCCATGCGCTGGGCGTTGCACGGCCCGTCGCCCTTGATGACCCGCATGAGCTCGTCCCAGTCGGGGGTGCCGAAGTCGTGGTGGCCGCGCTCGGCGTTCCAGCGCAGCTCGGGGTCGGGCAGGGTGACGCCGAGCTTCTCGGCCTGCGGGACGGTCATGTCGACGAAGCGCCGGCGCAGTTCGTCGTTGCTGTGCCGCTTGATCTTCCAGGCCATCGACTGCGCGGAGTTGGGCGAGGAGTCGTCGGGCGGGCCGAACATCATCAGGGACGGCCACCACCAGCGGTTCACGGAGTCCTGCACCATCTCCCGCTGGGCGTCGGTGCCGCGCATCATCGTCATCAGCAGTTCATAGCCCTGCCGCTGGTGGAACGACTCCTCCTTGCAGATCCGCACCATCGCGCGCGCGTACGGCCCGTAGGAGCTGCGGCACAGCGGCACCTGGTTGCAGATCGCCGCGCCGTCCACGAACCAGCCGATCACGCCGACGTCGGCGAAGCTCATGGTCGGGTAGTTGAAGATCGACGAGTACTTCTGCCGGCCCTCGATCAGCCGCTCGGTCAGGTCGGCACGGTCCGCGCCGAGGGTCTCCGCCGCCGAGTACAGGTAGAGCCCGTGCCCGGCCTCGTCCTGGACCTTGGCGAAGAGGATCGCCTTGCGGCGCAGGGACGGCGCCTTGGTGATCCACTCACCCTCCGGCTGCATCCCGATGATCTCCGAGTGGGCGTGCTGCGCGATCTGCCTGATCAGCGTCTTGCGGTAGCCCTCCGGCATCCAGTCGCGCGGCTCGATCCGCTGGTCGCGCGCGATCGTCGCGTCGAAGTGCTGGTGGAGCGGCTCCTCGGGGGGCGCCTCGGCGGAGTGTGCAGTCGTCATCGAATCCCGCTTCCCAACCGACCATTCGTTCGGTATCCAGTGTGACGGGTTTCGGCCGGTGGAGCAAGACCCTTCGTCGGGCCCTTCCCGTGCGCGAGAACGGCCCAGGACACCCCCACGGGGTACCTGGGCCGTGCTCGACGCCCGCGCGCGGCCGTTACACGTTCGGCACCTTCAGCCGGTCCCAGCTGACCTTCCCGGGGATGCCGTCCGCGTCCTTGCCCTTGAAGCCGAGCTTGTGCTGCCAGGCGGCGTAGGAGCGGCGGTCGGCCTCGGTCCACTCGGGGCTCGGGCCCTCCTCGTACCGGCCACAGCCCTCGGCGACCAGGCGCCGGCCCATCGCCGTGATGATCGGGGACTTCTGCCCGATGTGGAAGAAGCCGCTGCCCGGGAAGGGCTCCAGCTTCGGCTTGGGAGCGGGCTTCGGGTCCGGCTCGGGGTCGGGCCCGGCTCCCCCGCCCTTCAGCCGCCGCGCGATGCGCCCCCGCATCCCGTCCATGGTGAAGCCGCGCGGGTCCTGCTTGCCCGGCTGCCACTCCTTGTGCCCGATGACCGAGCGTTCGCTCCAGTCGTGGTGGCGGCAGATCGCGGCGGAGACCTTCTCGATGGCCTCCTTCTGCGCCTCGGGCCAGGGGTCCCTGCCGTCGCCGAGGTTGACGCACTCGAAGCCGTAGAAGCGGGCGTTGCCGTCGGTGTCGGCCTCGTTGTCGTGCGGCAGCTTCGACTCGTTGATCACGGCCCGCAGTACGTCGCTGTCGCCCAGACCGGCGTGGTTGGCGCGGCCGTTGCCGACGAGGTGGACGTGACCCTTCTTGTCGATGACGCCGTGGCAGAGCGGGCCGGGCAGACCGGAGTAGCCGTTGTAGCAGATGTTCACCGAGGCCTCGGTGCCCTTGGTGACGGTGTGGTGGATCATCACGCCGTTCACCGGGCCCCAGGCCCCCTTGCTGTTGCGGTTGTGGGTGCGCCAGCTGCGCACCTCGTGGACGGTCAGACCCTCCGCGCGGAGGATCTCCACCATCTTGGACGCGCTCAGGGGCTTCGCCATCACTCGTCTCCTTCCGCCGCGGACTCCGCGTCGGCCGTGGTCTGTGACCTGCCGCGGGACGGGTCCTCCGCCAGCCGCTCCTCGCGCGCCGCCTGTTCCTCCGCCGCGAGCGTCGCCTCGTCCGCCGCCGGGATGCCGCTGGCCAGCGGATTGAAGGCAAGCCGCAGATCGACGGTGCCGCCCTCGCCCTTGACGAGGGCCAGCGGCGCGAAGGACCGGACGATGCCTGAGGGCTCCCGGAGCAGCGGGCGCCGGGCCGCGTCCGTGGGCCATTCGACCCCGCCGGTCGCGGTGCGGGCGGGGACGATCCAGTGGTCGCCGCTCCGGTAGCTCGCGCCCTTGGCGAAGTACACCTCGACGCCGTCCTCCAGCGGCAGCCACTCCCCCTCCGTGACCGGCACGGCGCCGCCCTCGAGGGCGGTCGTACGGCCCTTGCGCCGCGGGCCCGCGTGGTGGTCCCAGCGGCGCAGGTACGGGTTGAGGTGGGGCAGCCGTCCGACGCCCTGGTCGGGCTCGGCGCTCAGCCGGACCCGGCGTCCCGGCAGGTCCAGTTCCTCGACCCGCAGCAGGGGCAGGGGTTCGAGGCGGGAGGCGTAGGCGGTGTCGACGAGCTCCACCTGGTCGCCGACGTCCAGGTCCAGCTTGTCGTCATGGCCGAGGGACGCCAACTGCACCCAGGTGCCGTCGAGTTCGTCGACGGGGAAGACCACCGAGCCGTTCTCGCGGGACCACTTGAAGGTGGCGTCCTTCGCCTCGCCCCCGGCGTGCACCTCGACGCGGTACAGCTGGTTCTCCTGGCCGCGGTAGCGGGCGTCCGGCCTGACCAGGCAGGGGTCCTCGTCGGCGTGGTCGGGACGCTCGCTGCGGGCGGCGAGGCGCGCGGTGGGCGCGGCCTGCTTCCGCGCCCACTTGTCGAAGGCGGCCCGTACGACCTCCCTGGACGGGTCGCTCTCCTCGATGTCCAGCGCGGCCAGCGACAGCGGCAGCACCTGCCATACGACCTTCACGCGGGCGGCCGTGTCCGGCATCGCGGCGCCGAGCGCGACCTCGCGCAGGGCGGGGTCCTCGGCGGCGGAGACGGTCCGCTCCCACACGTTCAGGTACACCACGAACGGCGATGTGGCGGGCGAGGGCAGCCGGTCGCCGGGCTTCTCCGGGTCGCGGAAGCCGTCGGGCTGGTCCCAGTAGGTCCAGAAGGCGGGCGGGGCGGCGGGGGTGTCCTGCTCCTCGGCGCCCTCGTCCGGGACCGGGACGCCGGGTGCCGGGCGGGTCGCGTCGAGCAGGATGCCGTCGACGTAGTACCGGCCGCCGTGGATGTGGAGCGTGTCGATGTCGTGCTTGCCGCCCACGTACTCGATCTTGAAGCCCGCGGCCCGGGCGGGCCCGCCGTACCGGCCGATCACATCGGCGGCGAGGGTGCGGGCCTGGTGCAGCTGGATCGCGGTCTGCTCGTTGATGTCGGCGTCGAGCTGGACACGGCCCTGCTGGGCCACGACCGCCGAGTAGCGCCGCTCGGGACGGAACGTGAGGCGGGAGAGGTCAGCGTGCATGAAGGGGGTCCCCCTGGTTCAGGAAAGTGCGGGTTCGCGAAGTCGGTGGTGGCGGCTCACGTCACGAAGAAGAGGCCGGCGTCGGTGCCCGCCGGGGTGTATTCCGCGAGCCGTGCCCTCAGGCCGTCCTCGCGCTGCGGCCGGTACAGGTCGTGGAAGGCGCCCATCTCGGCGCCGTCGTCCGAGCCGCGCCGGATCTCCTCGGCACAGCGGTCCGCGGGCAGGCCGTACCAGGCCGTTCCGTAGCGCTCGGAACCGAACAACGGACGTACCCGACCGGCCTGTTCGGCGCCGACGAGGTCGGGCTGGCAGCGGTACCGGCGCGGGGTGCGCGAGCCCGGTGGCACGTACGAGTACCGGAGGCAGCCGACGCCACGCCGGGCCACCTGGAGACGGCCGGTGAGGATCGAGTTCTCGGCGATCTTCACCGCGTGGGTGTGGATCTCGCCGATCACCGTGGTGCGGTGCAGGTGCAGCACCGCGTGGGCGTGCCGGCAGTCCGGCGCGGACAGGGCCTCGCGGCCGGGGCCGGTGGCGTCGAGGATGCTGTCGCGCAGATGGATGTCGAGCGGGTCCTCGCTCACCTCGTCGCCGATGACCTCGATGGTGCCGAGGATGCTGTGTTCGATCTGGAGGCACGCGGTGGTGCGTTCCAGGACGATGCTGGGCTCCTCCGGCGAGTGCGGGTCGCACTCGGGCTCCAGCGACCAGCCCGGGACGAGCGTGCAGTGGCGTACGACGACCGCGCCCATGGGGCCGGTGACGTTGATGCCTCGTCCGGCGACCAGCAGGCCGTCGAGGACGATGCGGGGACGTTCGTGCGGGGCGCAGTCCTCGGACACCGCACGGATGTTGAGGGCGTCGGGGCGGTTGCTGTACCAGTCGAGCAGGCGGATCACCGGCCGGGTGCCCTCGGCGGCCCGGACCTCCAGACGGTCGCCGGGGTCCAGGTCGAAGTCGAGCTGCTCCTGGTAGGCGCCGCTGTGCGTGATCTCGATGATGCCGTCGGGGCCGGTCCGGTCGGCGCGGCGGTCGTGCTGCCAGGCCCGGTAGGCGTCCATGATCTGGCGGTACGGCTGCCCCGGACCGACCCGGTAGACCTCGGCTTCGGGGCGCGGCTCCCGGTCGGGGCGCTCGTACTCGCCGCCGCCCAGGTCGGCGCCGAACGCGTACTGGTAGTCCACCCACACGCCCTGCCTGGGCGCCGACCGCGAGCCGAACGCGATCCGGCCGAGCTCGGGGTCGACGGCCACTTGGCCGCGCTTCGGGCGGTAGCGCCAGTCGGACAGGTCGGCGACGACGATGTCCTGCGGCGGTACCGGCTGGTCCTCGCCGTCGCGCCGGATGACCAGGCTCTTGCCGGGGCCGTAGTGGTCGGCGAGCCGGTCGTGGAGCCCGCGGCGCGTGATGAACGCCGGGACGTTGTCGACGGTCGCGATGTGCGTGGGCGACGGCTCCGGGAAGGGCTTGGTGACCAGGGGGGTGTCGTTGCCCAGGATCGAGAAGGTGTAGAGGTTGCGGGCACGGTCGACGCAGTACGCCGGGGACCGCGTGAGCGCATGGGCCTTCAGCCGCCAGACGAACAGCGCGACTCCGGCCGGCGTCCAACCGCCCTGCCGGTGGCCGGAGTCGGCGCGGCGGACGTCGGCCGTGCGGGCCATGGCGCCGAACGGCCCGCCCGCGAGGTCGAGCCCCGAGTTGTCGCGCAGATCGACGAGCCGGCCGCGTCCGCCGCGGTGGACGCCTGGGTCGCCGTACAGCTTCACGGGCTGGGTGTGGGCGACCTGCCGGGACAGCTCGACGGCGCGGGCAGGCCAGCCGGTGACCTGTGCGGAGAGTTCCTCCAGGAGGTGGAGGGTGCCCTTGCGGCGGCGGTTGGCGACGGTGGCGGCGACCTCGCGGCGCGGGGCGACGGCCTCGGCGAGCGCGGCGCGGCCACCCTCGTGCAGGCCGGTCGTGAGCACGCGCTCGTAGCCGGGCAGGGTGCGGTAGCCGACCAGGTCGCCGAGGTACGGCAGCACCCAGGGTGCCGCCGTCTCCACGAACAGGTCCTCGTAGCCCTGCTGGACCCCGTCGCGCACCCGGTCGAGCTGCTCGGCGATCACCGCGAGCAGCGCGCGCAGCGCCTCGCCCTCCTCGGCGTCACGCAGCAGGTGCCGGCGCGGCAGCAGCGCGGCGAGACCGTCCGGTTCCCTGGCGGCCGTCGCCGGGGCCGCGGTCTCCAACTCGACGTCCGGGGACATCACTTGACCTCCGTCAGAATCAGGGTGTCCGCGGCCCTCGGCGACAGCAGCGCGAGCTGCGCCGGGCGGATACCGCGGAAGACGAACACCGAACGGCCCTTCGCCAGGCGCCGGGTGTCGGTGATGCCGGGGTTCAGGCGCAGGAGTTCGGCGAGCGGGACGCCGTACGCGGCGCAGATCTCCGACAGCGTCTCGCCGTTCGCCGCGCGGACCGTGTGGATCTTCTCGTCGTATGTCGCCGGGTGCGCCGGGACCGATGGCCTGGGCGGGCCGGGGTCGGTGAGGATCCCGGTCAGCTCCTCCGGTGTGGCGGACGCGGGGACGCCGGTGAAGACATCGACGTCCAGGTGGTCGACACCGGGCACGGAGTGTGCCGTGGCGAGGACGTCCGACAGACGGGCGGGGCGGCCCAACTCCCGCCCCCCGTAACCGAGTCGGCCGAGCAGGGCCTGGCGCAGGCGCGGCTCCACGATCTCCCAGGCGTGGTCGGGGGCCACCTTCACCTTGGCGGCGATCAGCAGCAGGACCAGCTCGCGTCCGTCCACGCGGACGGGGAGGTTGATGTCCCCGTACCGGGTGAGGGCGCCGCGCAGGGCCTTCAGCGTGTCCGAGTCGGCGTCGATCGGCACATCGTCCGTGCCCGCGACCGTCACATGCAGGACGCGCCGCCGTCCGTCGAAGAGTTCGTGCGCGGCGGCCCGGCCGATGCCGGCGCGGGAGCGGGCGAAGTCCTCGTAGTCGGACGCGGAGACCAGGCGGTCCAGCGCCGACACGGCGAGCGGGATCGTACGGCGGGTCAGGCCGGGGCCGTCCGCGTCCGCGCCGCCCTTGGCGGGGCGCGGGTTGGTCACCTGGGTGACGCCGAGCGGCCGGGTGAGGGGCTGGGTGACGCGCTCGGCGGCGACGTTGGCGGCCCTGCCGGTGCCGAAGCGGTAGCGGGCGCGGATGTTCTCGTGTCCGGACGGGAGACGCGCTCCGTTGACGCCGTCCCCGAACGTCACCGTCGTACGCCCGTCGGCGGTGGAGCCGGTGATGTGGACGCGTTCGCCGGGGCCGCGGCCGGCGAGGCTGTCCACCTCGTGCCACAGCACACCGTCGACCCGGATCTCCAGCACCGGTGTGGCGCCGAGGGGGTTGTCGTCGGCGAGCCAGGTGAGCGGGGACTGCCACAGCGCGAAGGTCTGGTTCACGCGGTCCGAGTCGCCGCTGCCGATGGCCTCCTCGCGGCTCTCGCCGTGGGTGGCCTCGACGACGTTGCCGAGGATCCTGACGCTCTCGCGGCGGTAGCGGTGGGCGAGGTCGGCGGTCAGGGTGAGCCGGGTGTGGACGTGGTCGCCGGGCAGTCGCGGGTCGACGGCCGGGTCCGCGGCGGCGACGGTGACGACCTCCGTGGCGCGCACCCCGGCCACCCCCGGGATGTCACTGCGCTCGCCGCTCACCATGAGGGTGCGGCCGGGCCGCAACCCGTCGTACAGCTCGGCCAGTTCGATCTCGTTGCCGTGGACGTCCTCGCCGAGCGGTTCGTCGGCAAGCCGGAGCGGTTCGCCGGCCGCGTGCACCGTGGTGTCGCGGATGTGGGAGAGCAGGACGTCGAACTCGTCCAACCAGGGTTCGGCGAGGGTGAGTTCGGTGCCGCGTCCGGTGATGCCGTAGTTGGTGTACGCCGCCGTACGGGCGGCGACGACCTGGGTGGTGACGAACGCGAGCTTCGCGTCGCCCGGGATGCCGTCCTGGGCGCCCTTGGCGGGGCGCTGGATCGCGACCCAGCTGCCGACCGTGATGCCGGTGTGGACCGCGTCGAGCTGGAGGACCCGGCGGTTGAGCGGCTCGGGCTTGCTGGCGATGACGACCTCGACGTTGGGCTCGGTGGTGCCCACGGTGTACTTGAGGCTGACCTCGTACTCGCCGTGCGTGAACTGTTCGTTGGCGTTCGGCCGCAGTGAGATCTGTTCGGAGGTGCCGTTGTGCACGCCGACGTGGACCAGGCCCTCGTCGTCCGGCCGGGACACGAAGATCGTGCGCTCGGGCAGGCCCGCGCCGAGCCGGGCCGTGACGCCGGGTTCCTGGGAGTCGGCGGGGCGGCGGTTGAGCCAGTTGAGGTCGCGGTCCTGGCCGGAGCGCACGGACAGCTCGACCTGGCCCGTGCCGAGCGGGAAGGTCACCGGCTGGGTGACGGGCAGGTTCTCGGCGCGCTGGTCGGAGCTGCTGCCCTCGACGTACTGGAACTCGGCCCGGACCGGTGTCCTGCCCGAGGTGTCGTACACGACCCGCATGCTCGCCAGCACGGCCCCTGTGAGCGGCCAGTCGGCGGTACGGATGACGCGACCGCGGTTGTCCTGGACCGGCTTGAGCGGTGCCGTGGCACCGAAGGGGGCGGCGGTGACCCGCATGGCGAGCAGGTCGCGCAGGAGTGTCGGGGTGCCGGGCGCGGCGGTGGTGCGCCAGGCCGGGTAGAGGGTGCCGAGGGAGGGGTCGAGGGCGGTGAGCAGCCGGGCGGTGTCGGTACCGGGGCGCCGGGAGCCGGTGCCGCGGGGCGGGCCGGCGGCCGGGGTCCGCAGAGCGGGAAGCACGGCGCCGAGGGCGTAGAGAGCAGCGGTGCGGGCATCGCCGCTTCCCGGGGGTGCGGGGGACTGCGTGACCGGCCCCGACGGCGCGGCGGCCGACCGCCTCCCGGTGTCTTCCGACTGTGCCGGTGCCAACTCCAGCGCACGCTCGCCGAGTTCCGCCAGCACCGCCTCCAACTGCGCGAACCAGGCGGCGACGTCCGCGTACGGCTCCGCCAGCACCTGAGCCTCACCGAGCCGCGCGACCGGCTCCGCGAGCCGCGCCGCGAGCCGCTCAGGAGTCCTGATGCCGTCCAGGTCGTCCCGCAGGGGGGCGAGCACCTGGTCCTCGAAGTCCTCGACGAGCCGGCTGACCGGCCGCGGGTTGGGCACCTCCGGAGTCGGCGGCTCGTCGCCCGGCTCCCCCGGTGCGGTCGGCGGGGCCGTCCAGCGGCGTACCTCGTCGACGAGTTCCTTCAGCGTCGGCGGAGCGGACCGCGGCAGGGAGATCGCCGTGATCTCATCCTCCCGGTCGATCCGGGCCTTCGCGATCGGCAGCAACTTCCGCTCCCCGCCCGCCTGTTCGCCGAAGACGAAGAGCAGCTGGTCACCGGTCCGGAGGGAGTTGCCCGTGCCCTCGACGAACAGCTCCGAGCGGCGCTCCAGGTCCGCGGGGGTGACCAGGGAGGGCCTGCGGCGGCGCACCTTCAGCTCGTTGAAGTCCCAGCGGGCCGTCAGGTCACGGCTGGTCTCGAAGGTCAGGGACTGCTCGTCGGCCGAGGCCGGCACGCTGTGGCTGCGGGCGCCGCGCGGGATGAGCACGGGCTGCGCCTCGGCACGCGGGTCGCGTTCCAGGGTGTACGCCAGGTGCGTGGCCGCGGCGACGCCGGGGCGTGGGCGGTGGCCCACGAGGCGGCCGAGCAGGACCAGGGAGCGGTGCTCGTTGGCCGTGCGGATGTAGGCCTCGTCGGCGATGCGCTCGGAGTGGAAGGTGAGCAGGTCGCCGAGGACGGCGGTGGCGTCCAGGAGGCCGATGGCCGGGTCGTCCGGGGTGCGCACCGTGAGGCCGCCCAGGGCCGGGTGGGCCGGTGAGGCGAGCCGGTCGAGCAGGGCCGCGCGGAAGGAGCCGTAGTCGCCGACGCGGTAGTCGAGGGCGGTGCGGCCGGGTGGGTTGTGCACGGGGGCCGGGGCGAGGCGCTCGTCGTGGCCGCCGCGGCAGGCGCCCCCGCAGCCGCAGTCGTCGGTGAGCGTGGCCTCGGTCAGCGGGATCCCGGTCATCGGGCACCTCCCAGGGATATCGCCAGCCGGCCGTTCTCCGGCCGGTCCGGGTCGTTGTCGCAGACGGCGATCTCCAACGGGCCGAGCCGCAGCACGCCGTCCTCCCGCTCACCCCGGTCCGGCTCGAACAGCCGTTGCAGCCGGGTCACTTGGACGCTCTCCACGCCGGGCACCGCGGCGGCCACGGCGACCAGCCGGCTGAGCCGGACGGGACCGCCGAAGGTCAGCGCGTCCGGGTGGAAGAAGCCCCGCGCACCGCGGCCGAGCACGCGGTGCAGCTCGGCCAGGATCTGCCCGTGCTGGTGGCCGGGCGCGGCGCACACGGTCAGCTCGA
This sequence comes from Streptomyces sp. NPDC098781, assembly GCF_044759995.1. Classification (NCBI taxonomy): domain Bacteria; kingdom Bacillati; phylum Actinomycetota; class Actinomycetes; order Kitasatosporales; family Streptomycetaceae; genus Streptomyces; species Streptomyces sp. NPDC098781. The sequence continues at coordinate 413,276 of NZ_JBIWAK010000001.1, read as the reverse complement.
TGTCCAGCGGGACGAGCCGCGCGGCGCCGACCACGACGTCGTGGCCGATACGCCGGTACGGCTCCAGCGCCTGCGCGACCGACGCCAGCAGCTCGGCCGTGGGGGCCCCGCTGCCGTACGCGTCGATCGCGATGTGCGCCTCCTGGACGCTGCCGGTCCAGCGCAGGTCGGCCGCCGCCCGCTGGACGCCGGGCAGGGCGGTGGCGAGGGCGGCGTAGTCCTCGGCGGTGACCGCGCGCAGCCGGGTGCGGCGCAGGTCGAGCGGTGCCAACTGGCGTACCTGCTCGACGGGTTCGGGTTCCGTGCCGCCGACGGCGGGCAGCGGGTTGCGTACCACGGCGGCGGGCGGTGGCTGGCAGTCGGACTGGACGACGAGGTGGTTGATGGCCTCCGCGCCGACGTTGCCGGCCGTTCCGCCGCCGAGGCGGTGGTGCGCGGCGAGCCGGGACCCGGGAGTGGGCTTCGTGCCGTGCCGCCCGTCCCCGAAGCGCAGGGCGAGACGGCCGTCGTCCTCCAGCTCACCGACGAAGTGCCGGTCGCGCGGCGCGCTGTCGAGCAGGTCGCGGCCCGGCTCCCAGATCTCGTCCTCGCCCGCGCGGAGCCGTACGGCGGGCAGGGCGTGACGCGGGTCCTGGTCGAGCGCGGCGGTCGCGGAGCCGCGCAGCGCCGGCTCGTCGGGGTGCAGTCCGGCCGCGTACGACGGCCCCCAGCTGTGGGCGATCTCCCAGGCGATGTGCCCGTCGAGGACGGTGCCGGCGCGGGCGCGGGCCGTGAGTACCTCGACCCGGCGCAGCTTGGAGTCGAGCAACCGGTCGCTGCGGTGGAGGAGTTCACGCAGTGCGCGGACCGGGTGCCGGCGCAGCTCGATCCGCTCCAGGATCCTCAGGCCGTAGATCACGGCGAGTTCGGAGATCTCCTCGTCGGCGAGGCCGTCCCGGTCGCGGGCGCTGCGCCACAGCTCGACGAGTCGCTGCCGCACCCGCCCCGGAATCGCGGAGATCCGTTCGGCCTGCCCGGCGGCGACCGTGGCCGGCTCGGGGAAGGGCACCGCCTGGACGACGGGCGCGCGTCCGAGTACGGGCCGGAAGCGGGGTGCGATGCCCGGGTAGGCGGACTGGGCGAGCAGCGTGCGCAGGGCGCCGGCCTGGGCGTACGCGGTTCCCGGCACGACCCGCTCATGCCGCTGGCCGGCGCGTTCCAGTCCGATTCCGGCACGGTTGGTGGCGGCCTCGCCGACCACCTCGAAGAGCTCCCGGACGTCGTCGGCCGTCAGCGCCTCGCCCGATTCCGCCCTGTCCGTGAGGGAGTCGATGAGCCGTGCGGGCGCGTTGGCCTCCGACCGGTCGTGGCAGCCGAAGCCGGGTGGGTCGCAGGGGGCGGCCTCGGCCGGCACCTGCGGCACGGTGAACGTCTCGGGCAGTCCGTGGAGGGTACGGCCGTGGTCCACCAGGACGACGTTGCCGCGGGCGGTCGTCACGTCCTCGACGGGCAGACAGTCACGGCCGCCGCGGGTGGCGAGGCACAGCGGGAAGCGCAGGGCGTCCTCGGCGGCCCAGGTGACCTCCAGGACCGGCTGGTCCTCGATGCGGTCCACGGCCGGGGTCACGGAGGTCAGCCGGACCGCCTGCCGGTGGCTCGGGTCGGCGTCGCCGGGGGTGCCGGTGCGCGGGCCCTTGACCTCCTCCAGGACGAGCAGGTCGCCGGGCCGCAGGTCGAGGCGGCGCTCGCGGCAGGTCTCCGGGTCCACCCACGCGTCCCGCAGGGTGGCGGAGGTGGCGCCCTTCGGCAGGGTGCCGACCTCGCCGCCCCAGGTCCACAGGCGGATCTCGTTGTGGGCGACGCGCAGCTCCAGCGGGTCGGCGGTGACGACGGGTTCGAAGACCTCCACCGAGCCGCGCTCGTCGAGGTCGCCGAGGTCGGCCTCGTCGACGACCGTGCCCGGCTCGGGGCGGTCGTGCGGGTCGAGGGTGCGCACGTCGACGGAGGCGAAGCGGTAGGTGCCGGGGGCGAGGGTGTGGTCGCCGGCGGTCTCGACGGCGACGTAGGCACGCGCCGTGCACCCGTCGTGCATCGCGTAGTCGATGAGCCGCACGTGCCGCCGCACCGAGACCCGACGCCGGGCGGTGTCCAGATAGGCCTCGGTGGCGACCGCGTCCTGCTGGTAGCTGATCCGGTCGCCGGTGTACGCGAGCAGTTCGACGAGGGTCACCCCCAGGTCGGCGGGGTTGCGCTCGACCCAGTCGGGTGTGGTGAGCGCGAGCCGGTCGAGCAGCAGCTTGCGGATGGTGTCGTAGTCGCGGGCGGTGTAGTCGATGACGGGCGCGGCCGGGAAGTCCGGGCCGTCCGGCTCTTCTTCCTCGCAGTCGAAGGGAGTCGGGCAGTCGGGCCGGAAGACGAAGGTCGCGCTGTGGTAGCGCTGGTCGAAGCCGCGGTACGGCTCTGTCCCGGGCCGTCCGTACGGGTCGGCCTCGACGAGGGAGAGGCGGTAGCGGGAGGTGTCGCCGGCCTTGTCGAGGGTGACGTAGAGCCGGTCGTCGAGCTCGGGGTCCTCCTCGCGCTCCACGCTGACGTCCACGGCGGTGATGCCGGTGACGCGCCGGCCGCCGTCCAGGCGCAGGTTCTCGGGGCCGAGGCCGTGCGGGGCCTTGCCGAGGAAGCTGACGGTGAGCAGCAGTCCGTCGTCGCTGACCTCGACGGAGTCGACCCCGTTGAGCTGGGCGGCCCGGACCTTGGTCCGGCGGGAGGTGGCGGTGGTCCCGGTCATGCCGCGGCCCTCCCCTCGAACACGTCGTCGCGCCGGGCGCCGTCGGCGCGGACGACGTACGACAGATACACACGCACGACGTTGTCCTCGCTGATCACGTCGAGGGCCTCCACCTCGATGAGGTCGCCGAGCCAGCGCTGGAGCGAGGCCTGGACGGAGAGTTCGAGGGTGCTGATGAGTTCCGGGCTGGTCGGCGCGAAGACCAGATCGAGCAGCCCGCAGCCGAAGTCGGGGCGCATCACGCGCTCGCCGGGGCTGGTGAACAGCAGTTGTTCGATGAGGTCGTGGACGTGCGCGCCGCGGGTGGCGTGCGCGGTACGGCCCCGGCGGTCGGCGCGGAAGGGGAAGGCGATGTCGCCGCGCGGACGACTGCTGGTGTGGCGGCTCATCGGACGGTGACCTTTCGCTGCGCGGTCTGGACGACGGGCGGTCCCTGCGGCACCAGGGCCGCGCTGAAGCACTGGGCCGCCGAGGTGTCGAGCAGCACCGGCGCGCCGTCGACGGTGATGCCGGTGCCGCCCGCGGTCCAGCGGACCGTCACACAGGGCGAGGGCACGCCGTCGACGGTGTGCGGGCAGCCGGTGACGACGTAGCTGTGGGCTGAGGTGGCGACGGCGCCGGCGGCGAGGCGTACGGCACCGGAGGATGTGGTGGCGGGCGTGACACGGCCGCCGTGCGGACAGCCGATCACGGCACCGGCGTCGAGCAGACTCCCGGACATGGATCCTTCTCCCCCGTCTTCGTTCGTGGCTCTCATCGCGGTCATCGAGGTCATCGCTTGGAGTGCACGGTCAACTGGCCCTCGTTGATGGTCACTTCGTTGCCGCGCAGCAGGACCTCGGCGCCCGCGCCGGTGGAGATGACCACGGCCTCCTTGGTGATGCGGATGTACGCGCCGCCCTGCGCCTGGAGGAGGATCCCCTGCTCGGCACCGGCGGTGTCGTTCATGACGAGCTTGTGCGCCCGGGGCGTCTGCACGACGACGGGCTTGTTCGGCGAGCCGGCCTGGAGCTCCCGCCGCGCGTCGGGCGGCAGTTCGTCCGCCGCCCCGTACCAGCACCCGGTCCACACCGGAAAGCTCGGATCCCCCTGCTCGAACTCCACCCACACACCCGCGCCCGGCGGCGGCACGACGAACTGCCCCGACTGCGGCCCGGTGAACGGCAGACAGGGCAGCGCCCAGGTGGACGGCTCGTCACCGAGGACGTCCGGGACCTCGACGGTGACCCGGCCGATGCGCAGCGGATCGTCGTTGCTGACGACCCGGCCGCGGAACTTGCCGAGGTAGCGATTGCTGGGTGCCGCCATGACGTTGAGTGCTCCTGATGTCGTGCGGGGTGGTTGCGGTCGTTACGGCCTGACGTGGTCGCTGCGGGCTTCGAGGCCCTCCCTGGAGAGGGTGAAGTTCTGCTGGTACGAGCCCGGACGCAGGTTGTGCGTGACGGACTTGACGAAGTAGTCGCCGTCGTACGCCCGTCCGGCGCCGCGGACGCCGACGAGCTGGCGGGGCTGGAGGATGTAGCCGTGCCGGTTGACGTCGAGCGAGCCGGAGCCGGAGACGACGTCGGCGGACACGGCGGCCCGCGCGAGCAGTTCGGCCTCGGCCTGCTCGCGCTGCTGCTTGGCGGTGCCGGAGAGCGTTCGGCGCTTGAGGGCCGGGGTGGGCCGCTTGCCGAGCGGCGGGCGCAGCGGGCTGATGGACGGCTGCGGAAGCAGGTCCGACTGCCGGGTCGCGGGGTCCTGCCATCGGGCCTGCGGCTCTTCGCGGGCGGTGCCGTCGTAGGCGAACGTCAGCTGGTCCACCGTCGAGTTGGCGTCCATGTTGACGTTGAGGGCGTGCTGGCGGATGCCGAGACGGACCTCGGGTCCCCAACGGGCGGAGGACTGGCCGGGGTTGGGTCCCGGTTCGAGGTAGAAGGTGTAGCCGTTGGCCCGCGCGAGCTCGGTGACGTAGTGCAGGTCGGTGCCGGTCTGGTAGTGGACACGGAGGTCCTGGTGCGGGGGTTGGGCGACCTTCTCGGTGTAGACGTCGGGCCGGATGCCGTAGTCGGAGTACCGGCGCAGGATGGCGAGGACGCGTTCGGAGGGCGGCAGGTTCGGATACCGTGCGGTGCGCTCCTCGAGGTCCATCAGAAGCGTCAGGTCCTCGCCGGTGACGGTGAGGGTGGAGTGGCCCGGCTGGTTGCTGGCGCCGACCTCGTGCCGGACGACGAGCCCGTCGAAGAGCACGTCGGGCGTGCCCTTCACACTCACGGTGACGATGAGCCGGGTCTTGGGGTCGAAGAACCCCTCGGGCAGCAGCCGGCGGCTGATGATCCCGTTCTTGGTGAGGTCGAAGGCGAGCTGGAAGCCGCTGCGCTCCCCCGCGGTGGCGGTGATCTGTGCGGACAGCAGCGCCTCGGTCACCTCGGCCGGGACGGGCCGGGCGAGCTTGGGGCCCATCAGGAGCGTGATGTGAACGGGGCCCTGCCCCACGGGCAGATCAAACACGCCGGTCTCCCCTGCCGCCCGGGAACCCGCCGGCCAGCGGAATGTCGATGACCCGTCCGGCCTCGTCGGTCAACTCCCGTGGATCCAGTACGGGGTTGGCGTCGGCGATCTGCCACCACTGGGCGGGGTCGCCGAAGTACCGCTGGGCGAGCAGGTCGGGGCGCTCGCCGGCGGCGACGGTGTGCGGCTGGTTGAGGTCGCTGTCGGGGCCGGCCGGGTCGAGCGGAGGCAGCAGACGGCGCTTGGTGTACCGCACTTCGGTGCCGTCGGGCTGCCGGTGGATGCCGATCTCGGCGTCGTGGTAGCGGCTGGTGCGGGGGTAGGGGTGGGCGCCCGGGATCGCGTCCAGGGCGTTCTCGTAGGGCTCGAGCTCGGCCATGGGTGTCTCCTCAGCCCCTTCCGATCACGACGTTGGTTCCGGTGCCGGTTCCCCCCAGGCCCAGGGAGCCGAGGCCGCCGCCGCGGGCAGCCGCGGCGAGGCGTTCCTTCTGGGCGAGATGAGCCATGTAGAGGTCCGCTCCGCGGTGGCCGGCCGGGAGATCACTGACCGTGAGGATCTTCATCCCGATGCTGAGGGAGGCGCGGATGGGGTTGAGATTCACGTCGAACGCCGACTCGTTGACGGACAACTCGGTCAGCCGCACGGGCATGACCCGCTTGCTCCCCCACGTGAACAGCGTCAGCGGCATCTCGATCGGACTGATCTCGATGGCCCCCTTCTGCGCCAGCTTCATCGCCGCACGGAGCTGAGCGGTGGTCGGTTGCACCAGCATTTCGAGCGTGGCGAGCTGCGGGTGGATCCCGTCGGGCGCGGCGACCTCGAACTGGTCGGTGGCGTCGATCTCGGCGGTGAACTTCCAGGTCTCCTGAGCCGGCCCTTTCAGCCGCAGGGCCTCGTTACGGTCACCGCTCCCGGTACCGCCCCCTCCCGCGTCACCGCTGTCGCCGGCGGACTGGGGGGAGACGCTGCGTTCCAGGGTGTCCGGGTTGAATTGCAGGACGATGATCCGCTGGGGGGTGCCGGTGTCGGGGTTGACCACGACTATTCCGGAGCGAATGGGCTTGGGGATGTCGGCATAGCGGGTCACAGGCGCTCCTCGAGACGGGCGCGGAGGTCCGTGTAGTCGTGCTCGGGGAAGAGCCGGGGGAAGTCGTCCAGCATTTCCCTGAGTCCGGCCACGAGGGGGAAGAAGCCCTCACCGCTGAATTCCGGCGCGCAGTACAGGTATTGCCAGCCGATCACGCCCTTGGTGACCAGCAGGGTCTCCACATAGGCCGGGTAGTCGAGATCCATGGGCATGGCGCCCTGACGCATGTCGAAGAACCAGACCTCGGGGTCGGTCGTGCCCGGCGTGGCACGCAGCAGCGACATACGGCCGCTGCCGGTCTGCGGTGTGTCGTCGAAGATGCGCAGTTCGCTGTACAGGGCGCGCTCCTCGTCGTCCTCGCCTTTCCAGATCTTGTTCAGGCGCTTGTTGACGAGTGCGCTCATGATGTGATTGAGCTTGAACTCTCCGACGAGTGACGAATCGGGCCGCTGCGACCGCCAAGCCGCCTCGATGGCGCCGTACCGGAAGAAGTACTCCTGGATGCGCGGGCTGAGCGGCAGACCGTCGGTCTCGGCGAGATCCTCGAACACGCTCTCCGCGACGTCCATGGCGTACAGCGTTTCTCCGAGCTGCGCCCGGTACACGTCGAACTCGCCCGTCTCCCTGATTTGCCGGAGGACCGCGGCACAGCGTTCCTCGAAGGGGTAGTGGAATTCGGCCTCATTGTCGTCCGTCATGGCACACCTCAACTCCAGCTCACTTCGCCGGCCTCGATCAACTTCTCGTAGTTCTCCACCATGACATCCAGTCCGGCCAAGGAGATCTTGGTGCCCCTCGCGTAGGTTTCCATGACTCTTCTCAACTGGGCCTCGCCGCCTTCCCGCGTGAACCGGCCACCCCTATTGATCATTTCCTTGCGCGCGTCGCGGAAGTGCTCGGCGAGATTCGGGTGCCGACGTCCCAGAAGCCGGGCGTAAACAGCCGGGCTCCCGACCGAGTTGATGGCCAGGCGGGTTTTCTCGTTGTCGGCGATCGGGTCGGGATCCTGGCTCCAGCTCAGCGTCTGACCCTTTTCGCGCCAGTCCTCCCGGCTCTTTCCGGTGCCGCCGACCTTGTCGTAGCCGCCGAACCGGGCGTGGATGCGGCTCGGCAGGTGCGGCCAGTCGGCGTGGTTGAACTGGGCGCCGGAGTGATACCAGATGACGGTTTCCGTGTCCCCGATGGCGCGGTACGCCTTGTCCTCGATTTCTTCGCGGGCCTTGATGTTCGTTTCCGGACCGCGCGCGGGGACCAAGTTGTTCCCGGTGGCCCTGCCGCCGATCCGTTCGGGCAGCAGGTGCATGCGGACCCAGCGGGCGCCTTCGCTCAGTCCACGGTCGACGACGTCGCCCCAGCCCGGTGGCTGGGCGGCACCGACGTCCTGGCCGCCGCCTCCGAAGACCGTCTTGGTGGGCGTGCCGATGAACCGGGACTCATGCTTCTCGTCCGGGCGCCGCTGGTCCTTGCGGAGCGAGATGTTGTGGAAGGGCTGGAGCAGTTCCGGGGGAACGTCGAAGTAGAGGCGGTTGCGCGCCTGATGGGCGAACTGCTTCATCTGGGCGGTGAGTTCCCGCTTGTTCTTCTCGACCTCCCGCTTCCGCTTCTCCTTGTCGGTCTCCGCGGGAATCCTCGCCTGGATGCCGAGGGCCGTCCGATACTCCTGCTCGGCCGCCGTCACGTACTCCTGCTGTTTCGCCTTGTCCTGCTTCGCCTCGGGCCGGTCGAGGTCCCTGCGCCAGTCCGCCATGAACGGCGGCACCTCTTGCGGTGTGCTGTGGATGTACAGGGGTGCGCGGGGGCCACGGCCGTGGAACCGCAGGGTGTGGCGTTCACCGTCGTCGGCGTCGGCGAAGCGCACCTGCGGCAGGTCCACCGGCTCCTTGGTGTCGTCGCGCCGGTCCCGGCTCCGGTCCCGGCCGGGACGGCGGCCTCGGTCGTCACGCATCCGGTCCCTGCGCCTGCGCCAACGGTCCCGCAGACGCCGCAGCCGGTCGTTCAGGCGGTTGCCGAGTCGGCGGCGGGCCTTGCCGTAGAGCTTGCGGGCGGCTCTGCGCGCCCGGTTCGCCGCCGACTTGACGGTCTGACGGGCACGGCGCATGCGGCCGGGCCGGTCGTCGGGACGACGGTCGCGGTCGTGGCCCTTGTCCCGGTCCCGGTCCCTGCCGTCGGCGCGACGGCGATCGTCCGTGCGGTGGGCGTCGGGGCGCTTGTTCCTGGGATCGCCGTCCCGGTCGCGGTCGCGGTCGTCCTTGCGCAGCGTGTCCCGGGCCGGCCCCCGGCGTGCGGGGCGAGTCGTGGCGTCGTCGCGGTCCTTGTCGCGCGTCCTGCGTTCCGCGTCCCGCGCCCGCTTCCTGGCCGCGTTCACCTCGCGGCCGTCCTCGCGGCGCTCGTCGTCGTCGCGGCGCTTCTTCGGGCGGGTGGTCTGCGAGGGGCGCGGCTTCTTCTGCGGGGAGGAGCGCTTGCCGGGGCGGGGCCTGGACGGCGGGCGGGACGTCTGGTTCGGCGACGGCTTGCGCGGGGCCGGGCGGTCGGCCGGCTTGTCGGTGGCGGAAGGCTCGTCGTCCTTCGGCCGGGGGTCCTTCGGCTTCTCGTCCTTCGGCTTGTTCGGGGCCGGCGGCTGCTCCGGCGCGCCCGGCTCCCCCGGCTTGTCCTTCTTCGTGCGGATCTTCTTCAGCATGTCGCCGAGCCGGTCCGCGACCTTGCCCATGAAACGGCCGACGCCCTCGATCAGGAACGTGTAGACGAGCTCCAGCAGCGCCACGACGCCGGCCGCGACCGCCTTGGCGAACGGCAGCGCGCCGTTGCCGCTCTTGACGGACTTGAGGAAGTCCATGAAGAGGCCGAACGCGGCGAGGATCTCGCTGAGGGCGCCCCATGCGGTCTGGAGGGCATCGATGATCGCCATGACCCAGCCGGCGCCGGGGATGAGCTTGGCGACGACCTTCTCGACGACCATCACGCCGATGATGACGGGGAGTTGGGGCAGTGCCTCGTCCCACGCCATCTGGGCCATCTGGTCCACCGTGACGCCGCCGTCGAGCAGCGCCTGGAAGTCCTCCACCGGGATGCCGATGATCTCCTGGACCTTCTGGTTGAACCAGGCTCTGACCGCCGTCTTGATCTCGTCGAAGAGGTGTTCCCTGGCGCCCGTCTCGGCCGCCGCGCCCGCCTTGCTGATCCAGTCGCCGGGATCGGAGACGATGTCGTTGAAGATGGCCGCCCACTCGCCGAGCGCCGCGACGGCGGCGGCACCGAACTCCAGCGCGCCGACGGTGACGGACTCGGCGACGTCGACGGCCGCCAGCAGCCCGGTCTCCAGGATGTCCAGGCCGGCGAGGAGCGCCCCGCACAGTCCGTCGAGCAGCTTCCCGGCGACCTCCTTGAGGGCGTCGGCGAACTCGTTGACCTTCTGTACGGCCCAGTCCCGCGCGCCGTCGATGGTCCTGCGCCACTTGTCGCGCATCGCCGGGTAGTCGGCGAGGAGTTCGTCGCCGAGGGCGATCAGTGCGTCGGCGAAGGTGTTGATCTGATCGATGACCCAGTTGCGGGCGTCGTCGATGAGCTTGAAGACCTGCTGCTTGAACTTGTCGATGAGGTCGGTGACGATCTGCCGGGCCTTCTCGAAGATGCCCTTGATGGCGTTCTTGAGCCCCTCGAAGAACTCCTTCAGCTTCTCGATGGCCTCTTCGAGCCAGTTGTCGGCGTCGTCCTTGCCCTCGTTCTGCTTCTTCTCCGCGTCCTGCTCGGCGTTGGTCTGTTCCGTCTCGATCTTCTTGTTGTCGTCCTCGGTCCGCTTGTCGACGTCCTTGTCGGTGTCCTCCTCCTTCTTCTTGATGTCCTTGCGGACCTGGTCGTACTTCTTGCCCTTCTTGTCGTCGATCTCCGAGACCTTGTCGTCCTGTTCCTTCCGCCACTGGTCGCGGGAGTCGGAGATGTCGGTGCGCCCCTTGTCACGGGCGTCGGCCTGTTTCCTGCCGCTGGCGTCGACCTCCCGCTTGAGGTCCTCGTCGTACTGTTTCCGGTCGTCCGTGGCCTTCTCGTCCTTGGCCTGGCGCTCCTGACCCATCTTCTGGCGGCCGTCGGAGAACCCGGCCTGGATCTGCGGGCCGCGGTCGTGTTCGGCCACGGCGGAGGCCGACTCGATGGGCACGCCGCCCGAGACCGATCGCGGGCCGCTCGCCTTCGCGCCCTTTTTCCCACCGGTCACCTTGCCGGTCAGGGTCTCCCGGGGGACGTCCGGGTAGATCTGGTCCTCACCCATCGGCAGCGCGGCGTCGGCCCGACCGGCCTGGTGCAGCTCGGACCTCCGTTCGTCGAGCTTCTGGCCCTGTTCGTCCGTACGTTGCGGGTCGGAGTCGTTCTCCAGCGGCAGCCGCGGGGCGTCGCCCACGCGGGCGTTGTGCAGGCCCTCGTCCTTGGTCGGGAGTCCGAGGATCGAGTCGATCAGATCGTCGAGCGGCAGGATCTCCTTCAGCAGCTTGCCGAACAGCTGGGCACCGATGGTGAGGGCGATGTCCCACCAGCTCGGCTCCGGCACGTTCGCGCCCGGCACCTCGCCTTCCGGCTTCTGCTCGCCGGCAATCTCGGGGGTCCTGCCCGCTGCCGCCTCCGTGCGGGCGACCTTGGCGTTGGTGTAGGTGCCGGGGGCGGCGGGCGTGGGACCACCTGGAACGGTACGTGGCGAGCCGGACGGACGCTGTGTGGCGGGGGGCGCCTTGCGCAGGGCGCCGCGCTCCTTGTCGACGGAGCGCCCGACCGCGGCATCGACGCCCTTCAGGGTCTCCAGGGCCTGGTGCGGCTTGAGCGAACCGGCCGTGGCCAGGCCGGACTCGGGGGTGGCGTTGGAGACGTCGGGAGCCGGTGCCTCCTTCTTGGCCTTCGCACCGCCGGCGGGCGCGGTGCGGCCGCCGCCTCGGCCACCGGACCGCACGGGGGCGGGTGCGGACGCCGTCCGGCCACCGCCCCCGCCGCTTCGGCGGGCGGTCTTCGCGGCCTGTCGTGCCGCCTGCCGTTTGCCGCCCGTCGGCCGGGCGCGCGAGCCGGCCGAGCCTCCCGACGCCCCGCCGGCTCCCGGCGCCTCCGTGGCCTTGGGGGCGTTGGTCCTGGCCTCCGGGCCGGCGGACACGGGAGCGGGACCGTTGCCCGGTGCCAGCTTCGGGGCGGCGACGGGTCCCGGGGTGGAGACCTTGTCGGGACCGGTCACGGGACCCGGAGACGTGGCGTTGCCGTTGCCTTCGGTCACGTCCTGGTCGCCCGGAGGAGGCGTGGCCGGGGTGGGCTGCGTGTCGTCCTTCCCCTGATCCGTGTCCTTGCCGTCGGGGCCGGTGGCGTTCCCGGCCCGGTCCTGCGAGCCCTTGCCGTCCTGCCGGTCCTGGTCCCGTCCACCGCTCGGGCCCGACTCCGTCCCGCTGCGGTCCTTTGCGCCCGCTTCCGCTTCCGCCCTGCCCGCCGAATCGCCGCTGCTGCCGGCCGGCGCGCCCTGGGCTCCCGACGGCGAACCCGCCGCCTGCGTACGGGCGTCCTCGTCCGCCTTGGCCAACTGCTCGGGCCCCGCCGGCGCACCTGGAGCGGTCGCGGCGCCCTGTCCGGTGCCGTCGGCGGCCCGTGCCTCCTCGTCGCGCCGCGCGGCCTCGGCGTCATCCTGACGCTCCTGCGCGCGCTCCTGCTCGCCGTCCTTCCCCAGGACCGACGTGGACGTCCCACTCGCCGCGGCCCCCAGGGGCAGGCCGAGCCGATCCGATCCGTCGCCCTCCGCGTCGGAATCCCGGTCGCCGGTGATGTCGTCCATGAGGTCCTGGACGGCCCGGCTCTCGGCGTCGTCCTCGTCTCTGCGCGCGGCGCTGTCGGGGACCGTCTCGGGTTCTGCCGTGTCCGGAGCCTCGTCCGCGACCGACGGGCCGTCGGGGAACGTGAGGTTCGGGGCACGGGGGGCGCCCCGCTTGCGCCGCACGAACAGCCGGGGGTCGTTCGTGTCCTCGCCCGAGGGCGCGGTGTCGGCGTCGGCCGGGCGGCCGTCGCTCGCCTCCTCGTCCGTGTCCGGCTCGGCGTCGTCGGCTTCGGAATCCGTCTCCAGACCCAACGGCTCGTCGTCGGCGCCCTGTTCGTTCTCCGGGTCGCCGATGGCGCGAGCGGGGACGGTGTCGCCGCCGGTACGCGACCTCTCGCCGGGCTCCGCGCCGCTCCGGTCCACGGCCGCCGGGGCGGCGGACTGCCGGGGGGCGGACTCGGGCTGCCGTGCCTCCTGGTCGCCGGCCTGCTTCTCCGGTTCCGGCGCGGCCTCGTCCTGAGCGCCGTCGGTCTCCTCCCGCGCCTGCCGCTCGTCGCGCTGGTCCTGCTCCTTCTGCTCCTTCTGGTGGCCCGCCGCGTCCTTGCGTTCGTCCGCAGCGTCCTGCTGCGCGCCCTGGCCGGAGGCGTCGCGCTCCTCCTGCCGGTCCTGGGAGCGTTCCTGCTGCCTCCCGGCGGCCTCCTCGGGGTCGCGAGACGCACCCTGCCCACCGGGCGCGTCACCTTCGTGGTCCGCGCTGTCCTGATCCTTGCCCTCGGGATCCTGCCGATCGCCGGCCGCCTCACCGTCCTGTTCTCGCTGCTGAGGGCCGCCGGTCGCCGTCCGCCCGTCGCCGTCCCCCTCTCGGGACGCGTCCGCCCGCTCGCGCTCCTCCTCGACCTCCTCCGCGGCACCGGGCACGGCCGACGGGGCCGGGGCGGCGTCCGACGGCAACGGGCCGGCCTGCTCCGTCTCCTCCACCGCCCCCACCAGCCGGTCGAGCACCGGTGTGGGCAGCCGCAGTTCAAGCCGCTCGAACACGATGTCCTGGACCTGTGGCGCCATCCGCGCCAGTTGCAGCCGTACCCGCCCCGACCGGTCCTCCGGGTCACCTCGCAGGGAGCGCAGGAGCGTGTTGGCCACACGGTCGACGACGGTCGCCGGGTCCAACTGCTCCATACGCCGTCGGTCGGCGTCGACCGTGGCGTACCGCAGCCAGCCAGGCGTGGCCTGCCCCTCCTCGATGCCGGGCTGCTCGGCGGTCCCGGCCTCCGGCCCCGCCACGAGCCCCCGCGCCGCTCCCTCCGCCTCCCGCTCGATCGCCTGCTGCGGCACACTCACCGCCCCCAGCTCCCTCCCCGCGCGCAGCGCGCCGAGGCCGTGCGGGTTCTGGACGGTGTGCAGCAACTCGTGGGCGAGCAGGCGCCGTCCCTCGTCCGTGTCCGGTTTGAAGGCGCCCTCGGCGAAGAAGATGTCCTGGCCGACGGCGACCGCGTCCGCCCCGAGCAGCTCGGTCAGCTGCCCGGCGTCGCGGCCGGTGTGCAGCCGTACCCGACCGAGGTCGTGGCCGAGCCGTTCCTCCAGCTCCCGTCGCACGCCCGGGTCGAGCGGCTGTCCGGCGCCGCTGACGATGTCCTTCGGCTCGGGCGTACGGGACGTGGCGGCCCGTTCCTTGCGCTTGCGGCGGCGCTGTTCGGCGGCCTGCTCGGCGCGGGCGTCCTGGGCCTGGGAACTCATCGCGTCACCTCCCCGTGGCCACTGAGCCCTTCGTGCACCACGCGGGCCAGTTCCTGGCCGAGGCGGCGGGCGGACAGTCCGGCGGGCAGCGGGGGCAGGCTGGAGAGGGTGTCGAGGGTGAGGGCGCCATCGGCCGCGAGCGGGACACCATGGGCCCGGACCAGACGGGTCAGCTCGTGCTCGAAGGCGTCCGTGACCCGCTCGGCGTCCACCTGGAAGCCGTGCAGGGCGAGTTCGCCGATCTCCACCCGGATCTCACGAGGCTCGTCCCGGGTGTCCGCGTTCACACCCATCCCCGTACCTCCCCAGGAGTCAGGGACCGCTCCAGCTTCTGGTACTCCGTACGAGCCGCCGCCAGCATGTGCCGCATCTGCAACCGGTCGCCCTCCTCGGCCGCGAGGAACGCCCCGGACAGCGCGATGTTGCGGATCGAGCCGCCCGCGACGGTGAGTTGGGCCAGCAGATCGGCGTCGATGCCCTTGACCGGGGCCTGCGACGGCAGCACCCGCCGCCAGATCTCGGCGCGTTCGTGCTCGGCGGGGAAGGGGAAGTCGACGACGAAGCGGATGCGGCGCAGGAAGGCGGTGTCCAGGGCCTTCTTCATGTTGGTGGTGAGGATGGCGAGGCCCCGGTAGGCCTCCATCCGCATCAGCAGGTAGCTGACCTCCAGGTTGGCGTACCGGTCGTGGCTGTCCTTGACCTCGCTGCGCTTGCCGAACAGCGCGTCGGCCTCGTCGAACAGCAGCAGCGCACCACCGCGTTCGGCGGCGTCGAAGACCCGGCGGAGGTTCTTCTCCGTCTCACCGATGTACTTGCTGACGACCTGGGAGAGGTCGACGATGAACAGGTCCAGTCCGAGTTCCTTCGCCATGACCTCCGCGGCCAGCGTCTTGCCGGTGCCGGAGCCGCCCGCGAACAGCGCGGTGACGCCGAGGCCGCGCCGCAGGGTGCCGGCGAATCCCCACTCCTGGTGGACGGTCGCCCGCTGCCGTACATGGGCGACGATCTCGCGCAGGACGCCGGTCTGCCGGTCGTGCAGGACCAAGTCGCCCCAGTCCGCCTCCGGTTCGATCCGGCGGCCCAGCTCGTCCATGCCGATCCGCGCCTCCTCCAGGCCGGCCCGCCATGCGAGTTGGGCGGCGTCGAGGTCCTCGTAGGGCAGCCGGCGGCGTACGGTCGCGGCGGCGGACCGGATGACGTGCGGCGGCAGCTGGAACTGGGCCACTAGGGAACGCAGTTCGATGTCGTCGAGGTCGGCGATCGGGTGCATCGCCTGGCCCCACAGCTCGACCTGCTCCTCGTCGTCGAGGCGCGGGACGGCCACCCGGGCGCCGTGCGGGCGGTCCGTACGCAGGGGGTCCTCGCTGGACACGACGACCGGTACGGCCGCCCCGGCCAGGAACGCCTCCGTCGCCGCCCGCTGGTCGCGGTCCAGGTCGCCGACCTCGACGAGCAGCGCGGCCGGCAGCAGGATCGCCTCGCGCTGCCAGAGCCGGGCGAGCCGGTCGCGTTCGGCGGGGTCGCCGGGTATGTCCTCCGCGCCCATGGCGTACACCCCGAGCCCGGACCGGGCGGCCGCCGTGGCGGCGATGTCGGCGCGGCTGCGCAGGTCGCCGCCGGTCACCTCGACGAGCGGCGGCCCGTCGGGGCTCGCCCCGGTCGTCCAGCCCTCGGCGACCCGGTTCGCGGCCAGGTCGTACGACGGTGGCAGTTGCTCGGGCACCGGGGTGCGGCGCAGGCGGCCGTGCAGCCGGACGTCGAGGTAGGGCGAGCCCAGCAGGAAGTGCAGGATGCGCTCGTCGAGGCGGAGGCGGGAGGTGGTGAGCCGGGATTCGTCGTCGAGTTCGACGATCCGCCAGCGCCGCAGCGGTGCCACGGGGGTGAGCGCGCTCCAGTGGGGGTCGGCCAGCGCGGCCAGGGCGAGCGAGAAGGTCGGGTACGCCCGTTGCGGGTCACCGCTGGCGGCGGCGCAGCGGGCCGCGGTCGTGGGGTCCAGTTCGTCGGCGGCGGTGAGGAGGATCAGGTCGCGTTCGAAGGGGGTGAGGCCGAAGCAGGTGACGAGGGCGTCGAGGGGTGCGGTGGCCGGGGCGGCCAGGGGTGCCGGGCGCTGCGCGGCGGGCTCCGGGCCGTTCGTCTCTCGTTCGCCGGCCGCGTGGGCGTCGACCAGTGACAGGACCCGCCTGATCTCGGCGGTCAGTGTGGAGCCCGCGCCGTGCTGTGCCGTCGAACCCGTTGTGTTCGTCCCCATGTCCTCACCTGCCCCCGTCCCGCTCATCCCGTGTCACCGCTCCGTGTTCTCGCCGCCGCCGTCCGACTTCCGTGGGCCGGGACGTGTCGACCGAGAGGTGCGGGCGGCCGGCTTGCGTGGGCGCGCCGGTGCCTTCGCGACGGCTTTCGTGGTCTTCCCGGCGCCGGCCGGTGGCTTCTTCGCTGCGGCCGGGCTCTTCTCGTCGGGAGCCGCGGACGCAGGCGCCGGAGCTTCGGCCGACGGGTCCTCAGGCCGCTGCCCGGCGCCCGGAGGGACCGGCACACCCGGCGCCCCGAACGGCAGCACCCGTACCTCCGGCCGCTCCACGGGCTTGGCCGGCACGGGCCGTTCACGGCCGTCGATGAGGACCAGGGCCGCCTGGTAGACGACCGACAGCGAGTACGGCGTCTGGTGCAGCATCCCCCAGAGCTTCGACGCCTCGTCGATGTCCATCACCGTGGGCGTGAACCGGATCCGCTGCGCCGCCTCCGCGAGGTCGCTGCCCACCAGGTGCGGGAGATGGCCGGTCTCCTCGATGACGTCCTTCGGCAGGATCGGTGTCTCGTGCAGGGTCCGCACCACGGAGCCGATCAGCCGCTGCCCGACGAGCGTCGTCTCGTCGCCGTAGGCGGTGATGAGGTAGTGCAGGTCCAGCGCGGCGGCCGGCCGTTTCACCAGCGTGCCGTCGGACGCCCGGGTCGGCAGGTCGTTGTTGCGCATCGACGTGTTGGGCGTGACCTGGTAGAGGAACACGTTGAGGGTGGGGTGGTCCGGCGGTTCCGTCGGCGGCTTGTGCGGCTCGACCTTCACGGCCTCGTCGAACTCCGGGCCCACGTTGGACGCGAGCAGCAGCGCGAGGGCCTGGGTGACATGGGCGATGGCGAGTGCGTTGCTCATGGCGTCGGTTCCTCGGTTCCTCGTTCCGTCATGTCACTCCCGCCCTCGCGCCAGATATTCGGCGAGGCTCAAGGTGGCCCCCGGCCGTCCCGCCGACGGGGTCCGCTGCCGGGTGCCGCCGGACGGCGATGGGCCGGCCGTCACCTCCAGCCGCCCGATCTGCACCTGCACCACCTGCTCGGGCGCCCGCGCGGGGCGCCGGGCCGCGGCCTGTCGTACGGCGTCACGTGCCGCCTTCGTGTCCGCGGCACTGGGCCGCAGACGGGTCGGCACAGGGGTGGGGGTGGCGGTGTTCGTACCCGGCTGGATGGGCACGGAGGCCGCGCTCCGGGCGGCGCCCCGCTCCGGGCGCCCTCGGCCGGTCCGCTCCACGACGTCGGGTGCCGGCCGGGGTCCGGGGGTGACCGGTGCGACGGGGCGCAGCAGCGGCACCTCGGGCACGGCGCTCGGAGTGGGCTTCGGCCAAGGGTCCACCGGGGTCCGTTCGGTGCGTACGACGGTCCGCTCCCGTTCCGTGTGCGCAGGGGTGGGCGACGTCGCCGGACGCGGCGCCGAACTCTGCCGTACGTCGGACGGCGTGGTGGTGGGCCACAGCAGGTCGGTGCCGTCCTCCGCTTCCGGCGCGGTGCTGCGTACCGCCTCGACCCGCTCGAACGGGCCGGGCAGCCGGGGCCGTACCTTCACCACGCCCGGGCGGCCGTCCACGGCGGCCGGGGTGTGCCGGGCGATCAGCCGGTCGAGGAAGTCGGGCACCGGTGCCCCGTCGGTGTCAGACATCCGCACACAGCTCCAGGTAGTAGCGGCGCCGCAGCGGGCTGAGCGCCAGGATCTCCGGCTCGCTCCAGCCGTACGACGTGGCGAGCAGATGGACGTCGAGGAGCAAGTCCCGTGCCCAGGCGTCGAGTTCGGTCCAGAGGTAGGACGCGATGTCCAGCTCGGCCCGGGTGGCCTCGCCGCACTCGGGGCAGGCGATGTTGAGCGTCACGTCGGCCCCCGGGTCGGCGGCCTCGACGGCCTCGGCGATCCGCCGCTGGACCGGGACCGGCAGATCCTCGGCGGGTACGGCCGCTCCGTCGCGCACCGCCCGCACGAGACAGCGGGCGAGCAGGGCGGCACGCGGGTCCCGGGCGCGGGCCGCCGCGGTCAGGTCCGCGACACCGGGGAGCCGGAACTCCACGTCCCAGCCGTCCTGTTCGACCCGGACCACGCAGTCGCCCGGTCCGCCGAGCGACCGCGCGAACTCCCCGGCGTCCAGGTCGAACTCCATGTCCGCCGCGCACGCCGAGCAGGCCAGCCGCACCTGCATCCGCTCCCCGAACAGGGCCCGGCGCAGCGCGAACAGGTCCGCCTCGCGCTCCCCCACCGGCAGCACCGGCAGGCTCGCGGCGTCGGCGTCCGGGCGCGCCGTGCGGTGCAGCAGCAGGGCGCGCCCCGTCGGCGCCTCGGCGAGGCCCGCCTCCCAGGTGGCCAGCAGCTCGGCCGCCCCGGTGATCGCCATCTCGTCCCCCCTCGACTACCCGCTGGTCAAGCGGGGTTGAGGAACGACGGCTCCTCGGGCTCGGGCACCTCGTAGTCCCGCTCCCAGCCCTCGCACTCCAGCTTCAGCGACTGGATGGCCACCGCGTTGGCGTTGGCGTCGAGCTCGCCCAGGACCTGGTACTCGCTCGGCCAGGTCCGGTACAGCTTGTGCGAGACGGCGACCTGACCGGCCTCGTTGAGGACCTGGATGACGATGTCCTTGCGGAAGTCGGCCAGGGACACCTCGGAGCCGAGACCCGCGCCGACCTGCCAGACCTTGTTGGCCCAGCGGTCGAACTCGGGGTCGTGCGTGACGCCGCGCTCCAGGGTGATGCCCTCGAACTCGGAGCGGCCCGGCGACTTGCGCGGCGACGACGGGTCCCCTCCGTGCCGGTGCTTGACGACTTCCGTCGTCCTCTTCAGCGGACTGATCTTGCTGATGCCCGCGACCGTCCGGCCGTCCCACAGAACCAGGAACTTGAAGTTCTTGTAGGGGTCGAAGCGATGCGCGTTGACCGTGAACTCAGCCATCGGATTCCTTCAGTTCTCCACGATTCCCCGCGCCTAGAGCGCGAACTGCCCGGACGTCTGCTGGATTTTGACGATCACGAACTCCGCCGGGCGGACCGGTGCGATCCCGACGAGGACGTTGACGATGCCGTTCTCGATGTCCTCGGTGGTCGTCGTGTCGCTGTCGCACTTGACGAAGTACGCCTCGCGCGGGGTGCCGCCCTTGAAGGCGCCCTGGCGGAACAGCGTGTGCAGATACGAGGAGGCGGCGAGCCGGATCTGCTGCCACAGGTTCTCGTCGTTGGGCTCGAACACGACCCACTGAAGGCCGCGTTGGAGGCTTTCCTCCACATGCAGGGCCAGCCGGCGCACCGGTACGTACTTCCACTCGCTGTCGAGCGCGTCCGAACCCTCCAGCGTGCGCGCGCCCCAGACGACCGGGCCGGTCACCGGGAAGGTCCGCAGGCAGTTGACGCCGAGCGGGTTCAGCAGACCGGTCTCGCGGTCGGTCAGGTTGACGGTGAGCGAGTGCACGCCCGCGAGCCGTGCCTCGGTGCCGGCCGGGGCCTTCCAGACGCCGCGCTCGGAGTCGGTGCGGGCGATGACGCCGGCGACCGCGCCGGACGGCGGGAAGGAACGCAGCCGGCCCGTGAGCGGGTCGGTGAGCTGGAGGTGCGGGAAGTACAGGCCCGCGTGGTTGCCGCGGACCGCGTCGAAGGCGGCGAGCCCGGCGCGGGCGCTGTCGACGCCGACCCAGGTGCTGGGCGCGTCGACCAGCAGGAAGATCCGGCGTTCGGCGCACAGCCGCTGGGCGGCCGAGATGACGGTGAGCGCGTCCTCGGTCTTCTCGTACGCCGCCAGCTCGGGCAGCGCCAGCAGGTTGACGTCGGCGACGCCGCGCAGCGCCTGGATGCCGGACTTGTCGCCCTCGGAGCCGATCAGGTCGCGCGGCCCGGGGGCTTCCCCGTCCTCGCCGCCCTCCAGCGGGAAGACCGGCGGGTTGACGGAGGCCTCGAGGCCGAGGTCGTTGGCGCATTCACCGACGAAGCGGACGACGTCCTCGGGGTCGGTGGAGCCGGCGACGACCTGGATACGGCGGCCGAAGGCGGTGACCTCGGCGCCGGCGAAGGCGTGCTTGCCGGGCGCGTCGGGCAGGGCACGCAGCTTGCGCTCCAGCAGCAGCGCCAACTCGGCCACGCTGCACGGGGCTTCGCCGTCGCAGTCGGGGTCGTGGAGCGTGAACTCGCGCTCCACCTCTCCGATCTTGACGGTCAGGTCGACGGCCAGGTTCGGGAGTTCGTCTCCGAACGGCTTGGAGACGGTGCCGGACGGATCGGGGCGGCCCTCGCCGACGACCTCGACGCGGATCAGCTTCGAGCCCGCGTTGATCACGGTCTGCGCGTAGCGGCCGTGCGAGGCGTCCATGGACAGGCCGGTGAAGCTCTCCCGGGCGTCGCCCTTGGCGTCGTAGACGCGCAGGTTGAAGGTTTCGTCGGGGCACGGGGTGTCGTGGTCGACGGCGACGCGCAGGCCGTTGCCCCAGACGCCGGGCTCCTTGGCGTGCACTTCGAGAACCGCGCCTTCGCTGTGGCCCTCGGTGGATTTGAGGGTGACACAGGCGGCCCTGCCACTGCCGGCCTTGGCGACTCGGACGATCACCGCGACGGTGCCGCCGTTGCCGAAGAACTGGTGGACCGCGTAGCCGACGGCGCTCTGGGCGCTCAGGCCGCCGAAGCGGCGCTCGAACTCCGTGAAGCTGGTGACGCGTACCGGCTCGTTGAGCGGACCGCGTCGGGTGTGGCCCACAAAGGCGGTCACGGACGTGGTCAGGGTCGAGATCGTACGGGTGCTGCTGGGAAGCTCTTCGACGTAGACGCCGGGATACGTCGGCTTGGCGGCGCTCACCGCGCTCATCGGCTTTCCCCCTCCTTATCCCTGTCTCGGGCACCGGGACATGGGCACCAAGAGACGGAAGGGAGAAGGGCCGGACGGGTGCGCGAACAGCCCCCATGGGTCGATGGCGGCGACCGGCACACCGCATCAGTTTCCCCCGTCAGTACCCCGGACTTGTCGGCCGTCCGGGCCAAGCGAACGCGCTTGTGACTCCTGATGCTCAAGTGCTCAATCCACCTTGCTGCGTTGGAAGTTGGCCGAGCAAGGCGCCTTCAGGCCACCCCAGGAGGGGGTTCGGTGAAGACGCCCTCCCGGCATCCGCACATCACGCCTGCACGCCCCGGCCAGCTGGTTCACACCTTCCGCACAGGGGGTGCCGCCACGGGGCGCCGTGCGGGCCGCGCCCCGCAGGAAACGCCCACGCCCCCACCGTTCGACTGGTCGTACGCACGTGCGACCTCCCCGACTCGCACACAACCTTCCGTGGCCGGTTTTCCCGGGGTGCCGCGAACCTGCCCCGCCGGGCCTCGCGACCGCCCCGTGACCCGGCCGGGGGATCGCCGCTACCGTGATCGCCGGCTTCCGCGCAGGCGAAGGAGTGAGGGTGGACCCAGACGGGACGACGGCCGTGTTGGTGACCGGCGGCAGCGGCTTCGTCGGCAGCCATCTGGTGAAACGGCTGCTGGAGCGCGGCTATCGGGTGCACGCCACCGTACGGAGCGCGGCCGCCACGGCGAAGCTGCGGCCACTGCGGGGGATGCAGGAGGCTCATCCCGGCCAACTGTCCTTGTTCGAGGCGGACTTGCTGGCCGAGGGGTCCTTCGACGAGGCGATGTCCGGGTGCCGGACGGTGTTCCATGTGGCGTCGCCGTTCCGTATGCCGGAGAAGATCAAGGACGGCCGCCGCGAGATGGTCGACCCGGCCCTGCTGGGAACGCGCAATGTGCTGGCGGCCGTCGAGCGGACACCCACGGTCGACAGGCTCGTCCTCACCTCCACCGTGGGCGCCATCTTCGGCGACTACTCCGACGTCCTGGAGATGGACGACGGGGTCCTCTCCGAGCGGTACTTCAACACCACCAGCACGGTGGACAACAATCCGTACCACTACGCGAAGACGGTCGCGGAACGCGCCGCATGGGACGCGGAGGCCGCCCAGGACCGCTGGCGCATGGTGTCGGTCAACCCCGGGCTGATCCTGGGCCCGTCCCTCACCCCCACCTCGGAGTCGGGCAGCCTGTTCCTGCTCCAGGAACTGTTCAAGGGCTACTTCTTCTACGGCGCACCGGACTTCAGCTTCACCACGGTGGATGTGCGCGAGGTGGCCACCGCACATATCGCGGCGGCCGAGAACCCGGAAGCGAGCGGCCGTTACATCGTGGCCTCGCAGACCATGACGTCGTTCCACGAGATGGCCCGCACCCTACGCACCCGCCATCCCCGTGACCTCCGCCTCCCCCGCGCCGCGCTGCCGCACTGGCCGGTACGCCTCCTTGGCCCCGCCTTCGGGCTCAGCCAGGAGTACGTCCGCAAACACCTCGGCATCCGCTTCCGCGTCGACAACAGCCGCAGCATGAGCGAACTGGGCATCACCTACCG
Organism: Streptomyces sp. NPDC098781; assembly: GCF_044759995.1. NCBI lineage: Bacteria > Bacillati > Actinomycetota > Actinomycetes > Kitasatosporales > Streptomycetaceae > Streptomyces > Streptomyces sp. NPDC098781. Next base: position 390,768 of record NZ_JBIWAK010000001.1, on the reverse strand, counting down.
CCCGATCGAGCAGACCCTCCTGGACCACTACGAAGCGTGGCGGCACCGGCGCACCGCGCAGTGAACTCGCCTTTCGCTCGCCACAAGCGTCGAAGGTCACAGAAACGTATCGGACATTTAACACCTCAACCTTCACGGGAGGCACACAAGTTGGCTAGGTTACGGCTCAGGCCGCACGACGATCTCCGGCGAACCCCGCCGGGACGCGCGGCCTCCGCCGAGTCCGATGTGCCCGGCCGGGGCGCACCGGAGCCGGGAACCCGACCGAGGTTGGGGTGAAACGGCCCAACTGCCCTTCGGGGCAAGGGTGCAAGGGCCGTAGGGCACACCTTCCACAAGCGTCGCCCCCTGGTGCCCGCGCCAGAACTCGGTAGGCGGATCAGGAAGGAGTACGTCGCCCATGGCGCCGGAAGGCACCGCGCGGCCGGGGGCTCTCAGCCTGCCCGGCGTGCGCAACTCCGCACTCGCGACGGCGGCCCTCACCTCGGTGGCCCTGCTCGGCCAGACGGCGGGCGCCACCCCCTCGCTCGCGGACGAGACGCCCAGCCGCGAAGAGGTCAGCCGACGCGTCGCCTCCCTCTACGACCGGGCCGAGAGCGACACGGGAACCTTCAACGCCACCCGCGCGGCATCGGCGGGACCGCGTCAGCGCGACACCCGGGCGGCCGAGGCCGGGTCCACGTCCGCCGCCCCGGCCCGTGCCGCGCGGAGCGGGGCGGACGACCCCGCGCTCGACAGCGTCACGCGCCAGTGGTTCGACGCGGCGCGTGCGAAGCTCGGTCCGACCGTGCCCGCGGCGGTGCCGGGCGACCGGACGCCGGACCGGTCCTCCTCACAACGGCCTTCGCGTGCGCCGGACGGCTTCGACCGGGCGCGGGACTCCTCCGGTCGCCCGGCGCTCGAGCTGACGGCCGGACCGGCCGCCGAATCCACAGCCGCCCCGGCCCTCGGCGCGGCTGCGACGGCGGAGCTCACCGCCGGACCGATCGCCGCGCTCCCGCCGGCCCCGGCGGACCTCGGTGCGGAGCTTCAGGCGACCCAGGTCATGCCCTCCCTCCTCGCCCTCCCGGCGGGCGCCGCCCCCGACACGGCCCGGGACATCGCACCGGCCGCCGAGCCGCCGGAGCGTTCCGCACTGCGGGCCACCAAGGAGCAGAGCCGGCGCAAGCTGGACCGGGCCCGGGAGTTGCTGTCCGCGCACACCGCGCGGCTGAGCGATCCGCTGACGGCACCGGTCGCCCTGCCGGCCGCCACCGGTACGTGGAGCGCGACGCCGGATCCGGTCGCGCCGACGCCCGAGGCCCAGTGGCAGGCACTGAGCGCGCAGTCGGCCGCGGACCTCACCACGGTCCCGCCCGGCGCGACGGCCGGGCCCACGACGTCACCCGCCCCCGCCGCGGACGCCCTCGCCCTCCCGGTCGCGGACGCCGCATTCGGTCCGAGCGCCCCGGCCGTCATGGCGACGGCGTCGTACGACACCCGGTCCGTCCGCGCCCTGGAGTTCGCCCGCGCCCAACTCGGCAAGCCCTGCGTCTGGGGCACGACCGGCCCGGAGGCGTACGACGGCCCTGGCCTCACCCGGGCCGCCTACAAGGCCGCCGGCATCACACTCCCCCGCACCGCCCAGGAGCAGGCGACGGCCGGGCAGGGCGTCGCCCTGACGCACCTGGAACCCGGTGACCTGGTCCTCTTCCACGCCGGTCACGTCGGCATCTACTCCGGTAACGGCGTGATGATCCACGCTCCGGGCCCAGGCATGGTCGTCCGTGAGGAGTCGATCCACTACGCCGGCGAGGCGGCGATCCACAGCGCGATACGCCCCGCCTGAGGGCCGCGTAGGCCGTACGCCGGTTCAGGCGGGGCCAGGGCTGCTCACCAGCGCGGCCCGGTCGGCACGGCGGCCTTCTCACCGGCTCCGGCGGTCCGCCCGGTGCTGGGCCAGCCACTGGGCGACCGCCTCGGCGATCGGCTGCCCGGTCTCCAGCTCGACGAAGCCGAACTGGCCGCCCTGGTTGCACTCCAGGAACCACCAGATGCCATCCTCGTCCTCGGCGAAGTCGAAGGCCGCGTACGCCAGTCCCGCCAGAGTGACGTACTCGTGCACCGCCTTGTCGATCCGCTCCGGCACCGGTACGGCCTCCCAGGGGTGCCCGGTGTCGCCGTAACGGCCGTCGACCTGGTCGGGTTCGGCGGTCTTGCGTGCGGCGAACAGTCTGGTGCCGACGCTCGTCAGACGGATGTCGGCCCGCTTGCGGACGTACTGCTGGAGCAGGGCCGGCCCGGCCGCGACGGCCGAGAAGTCCGCGTCCGGGCCGACGAGGGTGGTGGGCAGGGCCAGCGCCGGCTCCCCGGGCGGCGGACCCGAAGCCGACTTCACCACGACGTCCCGGTACTCCTCGGTGAACTCCCGCGCCAGCCGGGGCGAGGTGGTGAAGACCGTCGGCGGCACGGCGAAGCCGCTCAGGTGGGCGACCCGCAGCTGCCAGGGCTTCAGCCGGGCCCGGTCGGCGTTCAGCGGATGGTTCATCCACCGTGCGGCGGCCGAGTGCAGCATCCCGTACAACGCCTGCCGGGTCTCGGCGGTCAGCCACGGTGAGGGCTCGGCCGCGTGCGCGGCCGGTTCGCCGGGCCTGCGTACCCAGATGGAGCGCAGACCGCCCATGCTGAGCACATGTCCGTTGACCGAGAGATGGCCGTCGAAGTCGCCGTGGGCGAAGTCCGCGGACAGCACGGCCTTGCCCGGCAGGTCGGCGGCGTCCAGCCGCATCACCGGCGTCCCCGTCCCGTGCAGTCTGGCGACCACCATGTCGGCGGTCACGTCCTCCTCGGACGTGAGGATCAGAACCGTCATGCGCGGCGCTGGTCGTCAGTCGTCGAAGTGGGTCGCGGACCCGGCGGTGGACGTCGTCGTGCCGACCGCGAGGAGAAGGTCCGGGTCGCTGACGGCCGGGCGTCCGTCGGGCAGCACGTTCAGCTGCCGGGCCGGGTCGAACTGATACGGCGTCACCGCGAGGGAAATCCCTTTAGGGAAGGCGTACTTGAGAGTGAACGGTTGCACTTTAAACCTCCATGGCGTGTTGTTTGAATTACCGTCACTTACGCGCCGCTTGCGTAAGGAATTCATCACTTTCCGCCACATCGGCGTGAACGTGGTCACACCCTTCACAGGAAACCCAAAGGCCCCGGAGACCGTCCGGGGCCTTTGGGTCGCAGTCGTCAGCGGAACGCGCGCTTGTCCGCGTGCAGCCGCTCGGCGAGCCGGATGGTGATGAACTCGTTGTCGTCCGCCTTGCCGGCCGTACGGCCCGAGGAGAACGGGAAGTTGTTGTCGTTCAGGACGGCCAGCGTGCGGTCGTCGACGAGATTCACGTCCTCGATCGTCTGGAACGGGAAGCGGAAGGTCTTGTCGAAGCCGCCGAGCCCCTTGGGGTTGGCGATGTCGAGCAGATCGGCGACCAGGGTCTTGTCCATCAGGCCGTCGCCGTCGCGGTCCCGGGTGTCGGCCAGGTAGATCCGCTTGAACTTGGCCGTGTCGCCCTGTCCGCCGTCGCGCTCGATGACCAGGAACCGGTGCCGGTCGACGGCGATGGCGTCGCCGATGGCGTTCGCGGTCGACTCCAGGCGGTAGACGAAACGCTGGCCGGTGTAGGCGCGCTTGCGCAGGTCGAACTCGCTGAACCGCAGGTCGCCGGGGGTGTCGCCGTTCACCGTTCCTTCGAGGAGCGGGTAGAGGCGACGGCCGTCCACGGAGCGGACCAGGCCCTCGAAGCCCTTGCTGCTGCCTATGTTCGGCTGGGCGCCGTTCAGGTACGGGTTCTCCGGTGCCTTGACGCCGTCGAGGGCGATGGGCGCCTCCAGGAGGCGGCCCTTCGCGGAGAAGTGCAGCAACCAGGGGCCGAACTCGTCGCCCATCCAGTACGTCCCGTCCGGCATCCGCTGGATCGACTCGACGTCGAAGTCGGCACCGGTGAGCACCCGGTCGGCCCGCGTGAGCGCGAACGGCACGTGGTGGTAGGGGTCGCTCAGGTTGAAGCCGCCGAGCACCTTGACCTCGCCGGTGCGCGTGTCCGGCTTGATGCGGTGGACGCGGAGCAGGAAGTCGGCGCTGTTGGCCTTGTTGCCGTAGCCGTTGTCCGACAGCACCTCGAACGTGCCGTCACGCCGGTTCACCACACCGCTGAAGCCCTGCACCGGCTGGTGCGCGAAGGGCGCCGCGATCCCGTTGAAGGGGCCGGCGCCGATGGCGGAGCCCGACGGCTCGCTGCCCGGCACGAACGTCTCGGCCGGCAGCGACGCGAAGCCGGTCAGCGTGGCCCGGCCGAAGTCCTGCCCGCCACGGTCGGCCACGGCGGGCGACGCCAGGCCGACGGTCAGCGCCGCGGCACTGACCATGATCGTAATTCTTCTCATGGCGCGCACAGTAAGAGCACCGAGTGACGGAAGCGCCAACGAAAGACGTCCAGTCAGGGCGTCGGCATCCCGCCGCCCTGGAGCCGCTCCAGGTCCGACGGGCGCACCTGGATGACGAACAGGGCGATCACCGCCGCGATGGCGGTGAAGATCGCGGCCACGATGAAGGCGGCGGAGACACCCGAGGTGAGGATCTCGTCGGCGTACTGCGACGGCAGTTGTCCGGTGCGTTGGAAGCGCAATCGCTCCAGCGGGGTCGCCTGCGACAGGAACGCGGGGATCTGTTTGTCGGCCTCGTTGTTGCTGGCCGTACCGAACGTCGTGACCAGGATGGACAGTCCGAGAGAACCGCCCACCTGCTGGGTGGCGTTGAGCAGTCCCGAGGCTGCGCCGGTCTCCTGCGTCGTCACGTTGGACAGCGCCATCAACGTCAGGGACACGAACTCCATGCCCATGCCGAGACTGAAGACGAGCATCGGACCGAGGATGCTGCCGAGGTAGGTGGAGTGGACGTCGGTCAGGGTCAGCCAGCCCAGTCCCGCGGCGGCCAGGATCGCGCCCGTCACCATGAACGGCTTGGGCCCGTACTTCGGCAGCAGTTGCGAGGCGATCCCGGCGCCCACCGCGATGACGGCGCTCACCGGCAGGAAGGCCAGGCCGGCCTCCAGCGGGCTGAAGTTCAGCACGTCCTGCACGAAGAGGGTGAGGAAGAAGAACATGCCGAAGATCGCGGCGGCGAGGCTCAGCATGATGCCGTACGTGCCCGCCCGGTTGCGGTCGGCGAACATGTGCAGCGGCGTGATGGGCTGTCTGGAGCGCTGCTCGACCAGGACGAACAGCACCAGGAAGACCACGGCCGCCCCGAACGCGGCCAGCGTGAACGGGTCCCGCCAGCCGTCCTGCGCGGCCCGGATGAACCCGTACACCAGCAGCACCATGCCGATGGTGGAGGTCAGCGCGCCCGCGATGTCGAAGTGCCCCGGGTGGCGCTCGGACTCCTTGATCCAGCGCGGGGTGGCCAGCACGATGAGCAGCCCGATGGGCACGTTGACGAACAGCACCCAGCGCCAGTTGAGCCACTCGACCAGCATGCCGCCGGCCAAGAGCCCGATCGCGCCGCCGCCCGCGGAGACCGCGGCGAAGACGCCGAACGCCCGGTTGCGCTCGGGCCCTTCACGGAAGGTGGTGCTGATCAGGGCGAGCGAGGTCGGGGACGCGATGGCGCCGCCGACACCTTGCAGGGCGCGGGCGGCGAGCAGTTGCCAGGAGTTCTGCGACAGGCCGCCGAGCAACGACGCGACGACGAACAGCAGGACGCCGAAGACGAACACGCGTCGTCTGCCGAGGATGTCGCCCATCCTGCCGCCGAGCAGCAGCAGTCCGCCGAAGGTGAGCGTGTAGGCGTTGACCACCCACGACAGGCTCGTGGTGGAGAAGTCGAGCGAACTCTGGATGTCCGGCAGGGCGATGTTCACGATGGTGATGTCGAGCACCACCATCAGTTGGCAGGACGCGATGACGAACAGCGCCATACCGTTGCCCCGGGCCTGACCCCGCTCCGTGTCCTGCGGGGTGGTCCGTGCTTCGGGTGCCGGCTCGGGATTGCTCATCGCATCGCGCCGTGGCGGAGGTCGGGTGGCTGGTGCCCGCCACCATTCGACCGTACGCCGGTGCAGGACCGGCCTCCAGTCGATCACGGGCCGCCCACTGACGCGGCCCTGAGACCACCGGGCAACCGTCGGCCGCGCCGCGGTCAGCGACCGCCGCGGATCAGGCCCGTGAGGTAGCGCCACAGCGACGAGCGCTGCCGAGCGGACTGGTCCGGCAGCACCGGTTCGGTCCTCTCCGCGGCCGGTCGTACTGCCGCCGGCGGGTCGAGTGCCGCCGCCCGCTGAGGCAGCGGGGCGAGTTCGTAGCGTACGGGCAGCGAACGCAGGCCACGCATGAACGGCGAGGAACGCCACGGCAGTTGGTCGGCGGGCAGGGCGAGTTCCAGATGGGAGAACCGCTCGAAGAGCCGGCCGACGCCGACGGCCGCGACCGTGGACGCCAGCGCTCGGGCGGGGCACTGGCGGGGGCCGGCGCCCCAGGACAGGTGGGCCCGGGTGCTGATCGTGCTGCCGGCCGCGACATGGTCGGCGAAGAGCGGGTCGGCGTGCGCGGCGGCGGAGGAGACCCAGACCGGGTCGCCCGCGCGGATCGTGTAGTTGCCGAGCGGGGTGTCCTCGGCGGCGAAGCGCGGGACGAAGTTCACCAGCGGTGGCTTGCGCATCACGACCCGGTTCATGGTCTCCCGGATCATCCCGGCGGACAGGCTGGCCCGTACGCCGCCACCGTCGCCGTCGCCGTCGCCGGCGATGACCTCGACCACGGTGTTGGACATGAGGATGCCGACGTGGTCGGAGGTCATGCCGAGCAGCATGAACAGCTCACGGGCCAGTTCGTCGAGGGAGAGACCGGGATGAGCGGCGAGCAGATGGGAGGGGAAGTCGTCGCCCGGCTCCTTCAGCTTCACGGCGGCGAGTTCCGCGAGTGTCGCCAGCAGCCGTTCCAGGGCCGGCTCCGCGTCCGGGCCCGCGTCCAGCACCCGCCACATGTCCATCAGGGCGTCGTCGCCCTGCGACCCGGGGAAGCCGAGGAGGTGGCTCGCCACCATCAGCGGGAGCGGGCGGGAGAACTGCGCGGACAGGTCCGCGACGCCCGTGCCGCCGCCCTGTCCGACGAGGGTGATCAGTTCGTCGGCGTAGACGGTGACGGCCGCCTTCAGCCGCTTCGCCTGCGGGTTCCCGGGATCCTGGAACGGCTTGAGCGCCGCGTCCCACGCCGAGCGCAGCGACCCGTATCCCGGGCCCCCTTGGATCAGTACGTGGTTGACCTCCAGGGACGGCCCGAGCGGCCAGTCGGCGGGTACTTCGCCGTCGGTGCGGGCCCGCCAGTTCTCCAGTCCCTTCGGCCAGCCCTCGTCGTCCTGGAGCACCCGCAGGGACTCGCGGTAGCCGAGGACCAGCCAGGCGGGAACTCCCAGCAGGTCGACCGGGGCGACGGGTCCGTGCTGCTGTCGCAGCCGCTCGTACACGAGCGAGGGGCGCGCCTCGTAGTCGCGGGTCAGCAGCGGCTGGGGCGTCATCTCCTCCAGGCGGGTCCCGTCGACGCCCACCGATCCGCCTTCGCCCACCTGCGATTCCATCGTTCCGTCGCCCTCCGACACTCCCCGCACCGGCGCCCTACCAGTGAGTAGCCGAACACCCGTGGGGACCCTACCCCAGGCCGTGCACCCGGGTGAACGACGGGGTGAAGGGCATCATCCGGCGGCCGGCGGGATGTTCTGGTTGGCGTGGAAGAAGTTGTCCGGGTCGTAGGTGTGCTTGGTGGCGGCGAGCCGGTCGTAGTGACCGCGGTAGGTGGCCCGGACACGGTCCGTGCTCTCGCCCTCGCCGAGGAAGTTGATGTAGGAGCCGCCCATGGAATACGGGTGCAGCTCGCTCCAGTAGTCGACGCTCCACTGCCGGATCCGCTCGGCGTTCGCGGGGTCCGGGTCGACCCCGGCGATCACCCCGGACCACGTGGCGTCCCGGTACGCCCAGGCCGTGTCGTCGGCGCCGGGCTCGTGGGCCGCGGCGTCCACGGGGTACAGGTGCATCAGCGACAGCTCGGTGGGCAGGTTCTCGCCGTACTTGCGGTGTACGTCGATCGAGGCGTCGGAGATCTCGTCGAAGAAGTCCCCGCGCCAGTACCACTGGTAGCCCTTCGGGATGAGCGTGTCGAACATGCCTTGGAGGGCGGGGTAGGGCATCGGCGTGGTGAAGTGGAAGGCGGACGGCGCCGGTTCGTTCACCGGGGTCAGCGCCTGTTCCAGGCCGTCGCCCGACAGGTCGCCGGTGTAGCACCAGACGACACCGCACATCTTCTGCCCGTGGATCGGCTCGGGGAACGGCGGCCCGGGCGGGATGGTGAACAGGGCGAAGAAGCCGTTGAGTTCCGGCGGAGCGGCGGGCAGGAACTCCCGGTACCAGCGCAGCACTTCCGGGGTGCGGTCGACGGGCCACACCGTCACCGCGACGCCCACCGTGCCGACCGGGTGCAGCCGGAAGGTGAACGAGGTGACAACACCGAAGTTCCCGCCGCCGCCCCGCAGTGCCCAGAACAGCTCCGGGTGCTCGTCCTCGGACGCGGTGACGAAGGTTCCGTCGGCGAGGACGACATCGGCGGACAGCAGGCTGTCGATCGTCAGGCCGTACCTGCGAGTCAGATGACCATGGCCGCCGCCGAGGGTGAGGCCGCCCACGCCCGTCATCGAGATGATGCCGGTCGGCACGCCCAGGCCGAAGGTGTGGGCCGCGTGGTCCAGGTCGCCCAGCTGCGCACCGCCGGCCACCTGCGCGGTCGTGGTGCCCGGGTCCACACGCACCCCGCGCATCGTCGACAGGTCGAGCACGAGCGCGTCGTCCGCCAGGCACAGACCGGGTCCGCTGTGGCCGCCGCCGCGCACCGTGAACTCCGCTCCGGTGTCCCTGGCGACGGAGAGAACGGTTCGCACATCCGCCACGTCCACGCATTGCGCGATGGCCGCGGGACGCCGGTCGATCATGGCGTTGTAGATCCCCCGCGCCTCGTCGTAGCCGGGGTCGCCCGGCGTGATGACAGGTCCGCGCAGCGCCTCGCGCAGGCCTTCCAGTGCTGTTCCGTTGATGCCGCCCATGGCCGGCTCCCTGAAAGTGAGGACGGCGAGCCGCGGACGGATGACGGCGCCTTACGTCCGGGCGGGCTTGCGGGGGCGTGGTGCGCGGATCCGTTCGCACCTCGTGTCGGTCTGTCGACGTGTCGATGTCGGCAGGGCGGACCGCCCCGCCGTGACCCAGTCTTCACCCGTGCGCGGGGGGCCGCACGTCGGCGGAGCGTGCGGGTCTTCGCCGGGCCGCACGGTTTCACCGACGGGCCGACCCCGGGCCGTACGCGTCCGTCGTCAGGCCAACTCCCCTGCGGACTTCGCTCCCTGCTCGCGCAACCATGCGACCAGCGTGTGGTGATTCTCGCGGTGGGCGGCGTCCAGCGGAGTCAGCCGGTCGTGGCCGATCCAGTTGAGGTCACCGCCCGCGCGCAACAGGTAGTCGGCCGTCGAACGCTGCCCGCCGTGGCAGGCGCACCACAGCGCGGCGGTGACCTCCTCGGCGGCCGGCCGGTCGGAGTCGGAGGTGAAGCGGGCGGCGACGCGGTCCAATTCGCCGAGGGCCGCGGCCTGCCACAGGGTGGTACGGGCGCCGCGTGCCACCAGGCGCCGTGCGCACTGCCACTGTCCGAAGGCCACCGCGTCCGCCAGTGGTGTGCCGTCGCCGATCACACCGCCGTCCGCCTCGATGTCCGCGCCCAGGTCGAGCAGTGCGTCCAGCACGGGCACGTCGTCGCAGCTGGCCGCCCAGTGCAGCGGGGTCTCGCGGTGTGCGCCCGTGAACCTGGCGTTCACATCGGCGCCTGCCGCGACCAGCGCGGTCACCGTCCGAGGGCCGTCGGGCAGGTGGCCGGGCCAGTCGGTCACGATGTGCAGCAGCGTCCGCGTGGTCCTCGTGTTGCCCACCCGTGCCGTCGCCAGTCCCGGATGCGCGGTCAGCAGATCCCGCAGCGCCGCCACGTCACCGGTCCGGATCGCCTCCACGACGGCACGGGCCAGCGGGGCGGTCGTGTCGATCAGCATCCAGTCACCTCCCAGGTCCTCTCCTGGATAACACGGGACACTGACAACGCCGGTGGCGCACCGCCCTCGCCATCGTCCATGCTGCGGCCAACTCACGTGAGCAGGGCCTCAGTTGATCGACCCTCTCCGGGGGGGGACGCGAACGTCGTTCCGGCGCGCGCAATCGTGCACTGCGACCGTCGGGGCGAACCCGGTGCCGGTTCCCGGCGGGGAACCGACACCGGGTTCGTGGTCAGGCGGCCACAGCAACCGCTTCGGCCTCCGCCACGGCGTCCGCCTCGGCCTCCGTGAGCAGCTCGGCGAGGGTCGCCCGAGCGCGCGCCACGCGTGAGCGGACCGTCCCGACGGGGCAGTCGCTCATCTCGGCCGCCTCCGCGTACGGCAGACCCGCGAGCTGGGTCATGACGAACGCCTCGCGACGCTCGTCCGGCAGCGCGTCCAGCAGGTCCAGCAGCGCGATGCCGTCGTCGAAGCCGGGCAGGCCGGTCGGCTGGGCGCGTTCCGCCATGAGCGTCCAGTCGTCGGTGTCGCACAGCCGTGGCCGGGCGGCGGCGTACCGGTGGCTGTCGATCACCGCGCGACGCGCGATGGACAGCAGCCACGCGCGCGCCGAGGAGCGGCCCTCGAACCGGTGCAGACTGCCGAGCGCCCGCAGGAACGTGTCCTGCGCCAGGTCGTCGGCGGCCTGCGGATCGGCGGAGAGATGTGCCACGTACCGCACTACGTCACGGTGCAAGGAGCGGACGAAACGGTCGGCGGCGTCCGGGTCACCGCCGCCGGCGGCCAACGCCCACGCGGTCGTCGACTCGTCGCCGGCGGCCGTTCTCGACGTGTCGTCCGCCATCGTGTGCCTCACGCGCGTGGCGCGCGAGGACGGCAGAGCAGGAGTGATCACCTGAGTCCTTCTCGGGTAGACCGGACTCGGCCACGGCGGCGGACGCGACGGCGTCACCACCGGGCGCCGGGGTACGGCGGTGCGCGACGGATCGGGCACCGCCGGACCGCGCGAGTCCGGGAAGCAAGGGTTACGGCCGTACGGCAGGTACGGCCGGGGCCCGAAGGGCACGGTCGGCGTCGACGAATCGTGTCCACGTCGTGGCCGTGCGGCCTCGGGAAACCGGCTGTCTCAGACGACAGCGATCCTTGCCGGAGGCCCGCGAGAGGTGATCGTGTGAACGAGCGGCAGCAGGCGTGGTGCCCGGTCGGAGCGTCCGCGCCGTGGCCTGAGGCGGGGGCGGTGCGGCGGTTCGGGCAGGGTGAACGCCAGCCGCAGCGGCGCGGCCAGCCAGCCGGCGACAGCCCGCAGGATGCGGAACGCGGCACGCTCACCGTGGCCCAGCCATAGGCCGCACAGCAGCGCGGCCAGGGTGTGGGCGGCGAGCATGCCGAACGATGAGGTCCCGGTCATGTCGTGGCCCATGGCTGTGTGGCCGGCATCCATGTGGGCCATGCCTGTGTGCGCGGCGCCCATGTGGCCGGAGCCCATGTGGCTCATGCCCATGTGCTCCGCACCCACGTGAGCCATGTCCATATGCCCCGCACCCATGGTCCCCGTAGAACCCATGGAGTTCATGGAATTCATGGAGCTCATGGACCCCATGTGGGTCGGCATGACTCCCATGCCGACCTGCGCGGTGGCGGCGAACGACTGGGCGAACTCGAAAGCCGTGTGCAGCCCACCCTGGGCCACGACCACGACGGACACGACCAGCCCGAGTCCGCGCTCTCGGCCCGCCAGGCACCAGCCGGCACCGGCCGTCACGAGCACACCGGCCGCCAGCGTCCACCACGGGACGCTCGCGCCCGACATCAGCACGTGGCCGAGGGCGGCGAGCAGCACACAGACGGACGCGAACACCGCGGCCCGTATCGTGCGCACACCCCACCCAGCTGTCATGACGGCCCTCATCCTCGCATCCTGGGCCCACTCGTCACGGAGGGGTACGCACAACACCCCTGCACCGCACTCAAGCCCAGAAGAGTGATACAGGACACATCGGCACTAGGGAACCGGGCGCGCCCACCCACCGCCTTCCAGGGGAGTGGTTTCCGGACCTCACATGCGATTCCGTTCGGCACGAAAACCGTCGGTGTATCGATGCCGGAGACAAGAGGCGACGACCACGAAGGGCCACACGGACTGAATGGCCGTCACGAGGCGTTCGGCGACGCCGGCCGGTCCGTCCTGCTGCATCTCGAGCACGAACCAGGCAGCACTGAGCAGCATCAGGACCGTCGCCGTGACAGAGGGCACGACCCGAAGCGCCCAGGGTCCTGCGCCCCGCCGATCGGCGGCCAGCACCGGCCATACGGCGAGCAAGGTGAAGCCGACGGCCGCGACCGCACCGTGGCGCAGGGACCCCCCGCTGCTCGGCGGCGGGATCATCGCCACCACGAAGGCCGCCACTCCCCCGGCGCCGAGCGCCACCCGCCCCGGCAGCGCGGCGGCACGCAGCCCCAGAGCGGTGAACAGGTGGCAGAGACCCAGGGCGGCCAGCGCCGCGGTCATCACCCAGAAACCCGCAGCACCGTAGGACGCCAGGGCACTGATCGTCTGCCTTGCCGGGTCGTAGGCGGGCCCTTCGAGCTGCGCCGCGATCGCCCAGCCTGCGATCAGTACGACAGGCGCACATCCCGACGAGAGCAGGGCCCATCTAGGCACAAGTCGCATCAGACAACCGTAAAACGCGTGAAACGGATGCACGGTCAGCTACACGCGGCGACGTACGGAAGCGGAAGCCACGCATCCCGACACCGACACCGACAGCGACACCGAACGCACCTGCGAACATCGTACGGATCAACTGCAAACGCCACGCCGCGCCACCCCTTCCGGCGCATAGAAATATCCATCAGCATGAGGGGCCCTGAACGGGCAGGGAACCGAGATTGCTGGGGGTAGGACATGCAGCGCGCGATGGGGAAGCAGGCCGTCGAGTGGCTCGCGGCGGCCGCGGCGGATCCTCGCTGGTGCAAACGACAGTGGGACCGGGGCGCGGACGCAGTGCTGCTGGAGGCGGGGCGGCTGTGGGACGTGCTGAGCGTGCCCGAGCAGCTGGGTCTGAGCACGCTGGATCTACTGGGGCGCGCGAGACGCATCGCGCGCGGACCGGTCCTGATGAACAGCGGTGCGCGCCGGGTCGGGTTCTTCGTCCCGCCCGCCGTGAGCACCGAGTGGGCGGGCGCCGGCGTCCGTCATGTCGGCAGGGGGGCGTGGGTCGCCGCCCCGCCGCCGTACCAGGCCGGCGGCTGGCGGCTGGAGTGGCTCATGCCGCCCGACGGAACCGGAGCCTTGTACGACCCCGACGTCATGCGGCTGGCGCTGCGCGAGGCGGGTGGCGCGCTGACCGCCACGGTCGGCGTCAGTCGATCGTGAGCGGATCGGCGACGCCGACGCGTCCGCGGCTCGCGCTCCCCTCCCACACGAACATCGGCCCCGGCAGGCCCCGGGGCACGACGACGGCCGGCACATGGCCGGGTTCGTCGGCGTACAGCGCGCGGGCCGGGCCGTTGTCGACGGCCGGTGCGAGGCCGGCACAGGGGCCGACCGCCCAGGAGGTGACCGCCTGCCCCTGGCCCTCGGGCGCGGTGACGCCGTCCCACGCCGTGTCCCGGCGCCCGGGGACCGCCCGCCCCTGGGCACGCCACTCGGCGACCAGCGCCGCGTAGATCGACGGCTGACCCCGCACACCGGTGACCGGTACGACGTACGACACGGGTGCGGCTTCGCCTCTCAGGACGCGCCGCGCCGATTCAGAGCTGTCCATGCCGGGGCAACGCCGGGGTGTGCGCCGGTGGTACGCCGGCCACCCCCGCTACCACCCGGTCGAGTGAGCCGGTCCCCCGGATGGAGTCATGGCGCGCTCGAACCACACCACCCCTCCTCGAACAAGACAGGATCCGCTTGCATGGACCGGAACGACAGTGACGACCCCGCCGCCTGCCCATGGTGCGACGCACTGCGCGAGGCGAGCCTGCCACCGACGGCGCTGCCGACGGTGCCGTCAGAACGACGACGGCACGACCCCTATGTGTCGGGCGCACAGTACGACGGCGACTATGTGTCGGGCGCACATTACGGCGACGAAGCCTGGTGAGGCCGACACGGTTCACAGACTTTCGCCGGCACCACGCAGCGCTCGCTCGTGCAGTTGGGCGGCGAGGACTGCGACGTCGTCCTCCGCGTGCCGGGCGTCGAGGCGGGCCAGCACGGTGTCGATGACTTCCTCGACGTCGGCGGTGGGCTCGAAGCCGACGCCGGCCAGCCGGTTCAGGGACTGGTCGATGTCCTCCCCGCGGTGCTCGACGAGCCCGTCGGTGAACAGCACCAGCGTCTGGGCCGGGCTCAGCTGGAAGGTGGCCGGCTCGTAGCCGCCGAAGCCCGTGCCCAGGGGTGGGCCGACCGGTACCGGAAGCAGGGTGGTGGCGCCCTGCTCGTCGATCACGGCCGGCGGCAGATGGCCGGCGCTGGCCAGGGTCACCTGGCCCCGGTTGGGGTCGACACGGGCGATCAGGCAGGTGGCGGGCCGGCGGTCCGGATCCGCCGCGGCGCTGTCGTCGAGCTGGCGCAGCACGCGGTGCGGCGGCAGGTCGGCGGAGGCGATGTAGCGCAGTGAGGAGCGGTACGCGGTCATGTCGACGGCGGCTTCGATGCCGTGTCCCATGACGTCGCCGACGACGAGCAGGGTGCGGCCGAAGTGCAGGCGGACGGTCTCGCACCAGTCGCCGCCGACCAGGGCGCTCTGTCCGACGGGCATGTAGCGGATGGCGACGTCCAGGTTCGGGTGCGGTCGGCCGGGCTCGGCGAGCAGCGCTCGCTGGAGGTTGCCGACGATTCCTCTGACCTGCTGGTGTTCCCGGGCGTGCCGGATGTGGGAGGCGGCCCGTTCGGCGAGGACACAGAGGAACTCGGCGTCCGCGGGGGTGAACGCCGCCCCGTCGCGGGCGCACACCAGTCCGCCGTAGGCATGTCCGTCGGTGCTGAGCGGCACGCAGAGCGCCGGTCGGGCGCCGCGGGCGGAGACGTGGGAGATGGGGGCCGCCGCCTCCCCCAGCGCGTCGGCCTCCCGCGCGGCGGCGATGGCCCACTGGACGCCGGGCAGCAGTGCCGGGTCACCGCTGACGGCCTCGTACTCCGCTTCGGTCTCGCGGTCCAGGGGCAGTACCGCCGCGGTGCCGCCGAACTGGCGGACCACCTCGCGGGTGAGTTCGGCGCAGGTGGCGTCCTCGTCCAGTGTGGTGCCGATCCGGGTCAGCACGGTGCGCAGCGCGGCGAGCCGGGACGGCACGACGAGGTCCTGCTCGGGTACGCCGCCGGAGGCGACGGTCCCCACCGTCGACGGTCTATGAAACGACTGGAACCAGCGCACCACACCAAACACCCTAAAACGGTGACAAACCTTCACTGGTAACGCACAGGCTGGGCGGCGCCCGGCACATGCCACCGAGGCAGGCCGAGCGCAGCGCGAGCACGGACAGGGTACGGGTGGTGACACCGCGGGCAAGAGCGGCGCCGGGCGGACCCGGCGCCCGCGCCCGGCCCCGGCGTACTCCGTCAGCACGGGGGCGCACGCCCTGCTACCTGCCTGTTTGGCGCGCGGGCGCTCGCCCCATACGGGGAATTGGGCTCCCCCCGTATGGCCGCGACACCGGGCACCCGGTGCACTAGGGCATCAACCGCGCGTCAGCGCACCACAGGGAGGCTCTTTCATGGCACTCACGGAGTGGACGAAGTCGATGGAGTGGCTGGCCGCGGCTTCGGAGGACCCCGGCGCCTGCAAGCAGGAGTGGCAGAACGGCAGCACGGGCGTCGCGCTTCTGGAGGCCGGGCGGTTCTGGGACGTGCTGATCGTGCCGGAGCAGCTGGGGCTGAGGGTCGCCGATCTCCTGGAGGAGCTGCCGCTGCTGGAGCCCGGCCCGTGTCTGCTGGACACCCGGCGCCGGCATGTGGGCTTCCTGCTGCCTCCCGAGCCGCAGACCGTGTGGATCGGCACCGGCGTCCGCCTGCTGGGCTCGGGCACCTGGATCGCGGCTCCCGCGCCGCACTGCCGCTGGGGTGCGTTGCGCTGGCTGGTCCCACCGGACGGCGCCGGCAGCCTCCACATGCCGGAGGTCCTGGAGGTGGCCCTCCAGCGCTGCGCGGACGAGCTCTCCCGCCTCCAGGGACACGGTACGCCCACGGCTCACGGCCCGACCCTGCCGTCGGTCGAGGCGGCGCCCGGAGGTCCCCAGCTGGTCCGCCAGTGCGGGTCGGGGGAGCGCGTACGGCCGTGACGGACGGCGGGGCTGTGTCCGGCCCACGTCGGCGGTGAGGCACCCGCGCCTCTCCGATCGGCCCGGGAAGCTCAGCCCAGGAAGCTCAGCCGAACCTGTCGGTCGGGGTTGTCCTGGTTGGTGTCCGCCAACCTCCGTTGAGGCAACCCTCAGCGTAGACGGGCTCTTGCCCGGGAGAGAGCAACTGCCCACAGGGCCGCCCCGAAGGAGCCGGTCCCCTCCGCTCCGGCCCGCCGCACCGTGCCCAGCCCCCTGGCTCACTCCAGCAAGGGCACGCCAGGCGGGCGACACACGCCGCTTACTCTCGGACAAGGCAGTGCCCTCATCCCGGAATTCCAGTTCGGCGGCGCCACCGACCCGAGCCAACCGCATCTGGGCCATTCCTCCCAGACGAGTCCTCCGGCTACGCCCCGCCCGCGACGCGCGCACGGGCATGCGCACGTCGCGGGCCACAGCACGGGATGCGTGAGTCGATAGCGCGAGTGCCGGTGAAGCGGTCAGATCGCGGGACTCATCGACTCAGCCGCCGCTCTTGCGCCTGAACGACCGCTGGCTCGCAGCCGGGCCGTGCGCCGAACGCACCTTCGACGCACCGGACTTGGCGGCAACAGCAGCGGCATCCGCCTGCGCACCGCGCTTGCGCGCGAGGGCTTCGCGGAACTTGCGCTTGAGGTCGTAGTTGCCGTCGCTGTCCGGCTCCAGAGGGGACGTCTCGGGGGCAGCCGGCTCCGAACCTTCCGTAGATACGGGCTCTGCGGTCATGGTGACCTCCTGGGTTCGGGGGGCAAACACAGCTTGTCATGCTGGGCGCAGTTCGAGGCGCCGGCAACATCATCCTGCTCCGTTTCGGCGGGCATCCCTCTCGCGGCCAAAAGCGTTGACTTCGTAGGTGAGGCACACAGGACGGCTTCGGGCCGGGCCGAGGGTCGTCGATCCCGTGGCCAGGCTGCCAGGGCAACGACTCTCAGCCGTTGCGACGCACGAGGGCGGCCCTGCGGGCCTCGGCGAGCTTGCGGGCCTCGCCCGCCTTTCGGGACTTGCCGCCGGCGCCGCGGGAGGTGTCCCTGCTCGAGCGCTGCCGCACGAGGCCCATTGCCGACGTGACAACGGTTCGCACGCCGTGGATGTGCGGCCATGGGAGTGCCGGAGGCGAGGGAGTCGCCGGGAGAGGCCGCTCGCGCAGACGATCCCCCCGTCAGGGCAGAGGCCGACGGCACCCACGGAGCGCGCGGCGTCCAGCGGCTCCTGCATGCCGGCCACCAGGCAGGCGAAGCCGGTGCCCCGCCAACCGGCACACCGCGTCATCCCGAAGGAATGCGAAACTCGAATTCGGGACGGTCCCACGGTACGGCGGGCGGGTTCGCGAACGCGGTCCGGGTGCGCACCGCAGCGACGCGGTGGTAGAAGTCCTCGGCGGGAGGGTGCGACAGGCCGCGGACGGTGCTACCGCACGCCCTTGAGCCCGGCGGGACCGGTCACGTAGGAGGTCGTGGACCTGTTGCGTGGTGTCATCAGCCTCCCACTTCGCGTAGTAGTCGTAGACAGTCTTGTACGGCGGGAAGTCGTGTGGCAGGTACTCCCACGGGAAGCCGGTCCGGCCGTCGAGGAATCACAAGCCCTGCAACGACCCACTGACACCCTGGTCACCCGACTCCAGACAAGGGCAACGCCAACCAAGATCAGATGCCCTCTCAGAGGCGCTGCTGGCCTTGAATGAGCGGAGTTACTGCGCTTCGGGTACGAAGCCGGTCTCAGCGATGAAGCTGGTGATCTCGGCGACAGCGAAGCCAACACCGTCGATCTGCTCCCGCCCCCGCAGGCACCGCTACGCGGTGCCACAACAGCGTGGTCCGCGTATGGGCCACTGCGCCAGCGACCCAGCGAGGCTGAGGAGAACTCGCGGAATGCCGCACACACCGAAGCTGCACGCCGTCGCAGCCCGCCACACACCGAGGCTCCGCCGGCGCGCCCCGGCTACAACGAAGCGACTGCGGGTTGGGCCGGTCGGGCATCAGGGAGACTTGCCGGGGCCGGCCTGCTGGTGTCTCTACTGATGCCACGCCACATTTGTCGCCTGCGCGGTGGGTCACGTTACGTCGCGGTGACCGATGCCCTCCTGAAACAGGGTGCCTAGTGTCATCTCGTCCCTGGTAGCAACGGATCGGAATCGGACCCGCATGCGTCTGCTCACGTACTCCATCGGCTGCAGTGTTGACGGCTTCATCGCCGGTCCGGACGGACAGTGCGACTCTTCCGGCTTCGACGGC
The DNA here is from genome assembly GCF_044759995.1 of Streptomyces sp. NPDC098781. NCBI lineage: Bacteria > Bacillati > Actinomycetota > Actinomycetes > Kitasatosporales > Streptomycetaceae > Streptomyces > Streptomyces sp. NPDC098781. The sequence continues at coordinate 372,129 of NZ_JBIWAK010000001.1, read as the reverse complement.
GACCTCAAGGCCGCGATCCTCGCCGAGTACCCCGAGACCATCCCGGACCACGTCCGCAGGTCGCTGGGTGTCGTCAGCACAGCCAACAGGAGGTTCGACACGGTCGTCATGGGGCGCGGTGCCTACGAATCCTTTCTGGCGACCAATGTCACCAGCCCGTATCCCTACCTGTGGCAGTACGTGTTCTCCTCATCCCTCGAACAGCCCGCTCCCGGCGTCGACGTTGTTGCCGGCGACCCGGCGGTGTTCATCCGCGGACTGAAGCAGCAACCGGGCAGGGGCATCTGGCTGTGCGGCGGCGCGGTGCTGGCCGGGCAGTTGCTGGGGGAGATCGACGAGCTGATCGTCCACCGCTACCCAGTGGTCTTCGGCAAAGGCATCCCCCTGTTCCACACCTCATTCGGCCCTGCCGTCTTCACACTGACCGGCTCCCGAATCTTCACCACCGGCGCGACCGTCACCACATACACCAAGCAGTAGGAGCACCCGTGTTGTTTCGCCCAACGACTGAGACCGATCAAGAGCGCATCGTAGAAGTGATCGTGGATGAGCCGGTGGGCTGGATCGGCGCCGACCGCTACCTTGCCGAGATGCGGCAGGGAATGTACCGCCCGGAGTGGACCTGGATCGCCGAGGACGACGGGCAGGTATGGGCCAGAGCCCTTTGGTGGGGACGGGCGGACAGCGCTCACCCCGTCGCACTGGACTGCCTGCACGTGGACCCCGCACTCCCCGACCGGGCGCAAGTGGCAGCCGAGCTGCTGAGCACCGGGCTGCGGGCCTTCGCCGACCACGGTGCGCCGAGACTTCCCCTGTACAACCTGACGCTGCCCGTCGGCTGGCGTGACAATCCAGCCGCAGCGGCTGCCGTGCGCTGGCGGCGCCAGGCCGCCGTAGCGGCCGGGCTCACCCACGAGGTGGAACGGCTGCGTCTGGAGTGGACACCCGATGCCGGCCTTGCCCGTGCCGAGGGCCGGCTGGCCTTCGCCCCGGCGTCGGACGAGGAGTTCCTCCAGCTGTTCCGGAGGGTAGCCGTCGGTAGCCTGGACGACGAGACCCGCAGAAACATCGCGGCCAAGGGCGCCGAAGCCACCGCCCGCGACGAGATGGACTTCTACCTCGGTAGCCCCGGCCGGCGCGAGTGGTGGCGACTGGCGCACACCCCCGACGGGCAGGTCGTGGGGCTTGCTCTCCCGTCCGCGACGCCGTACGCCCGCAACGTCGGCTATCTGGGCGTCGTGCCCGAGTTCCGCGGCCGCGGCTATGTGGACGATCTCCTGGCCGAGATCACCCGCGTCCACGCGGACAGCGGCGCCGAGCTCATCACCGCCACCACCGACACCGGCAATGCGCCGATGGCCGCGGCCTTCGCCCGCGCCGGCTACCGGACTTCGGAGATCCGCCTGATCTATTCAGCGCCGGTGGCGTGAAGGCCTGGGGCGACACATCCAGCGCACCGGACGATCAGCACACTGCAGAACAAGCGCCACCTCACGCGGCGACGCAGTTGCCGTCTCATACCGACCACCGGCCCCACTGATAAAGGACGTTGCGCTGTCTCCCGATCCGACCACCGTGCACCCGCTGCCGGCGCATGACCGTGTGGTGTTCCTTCGACCGTTGATCACCTCACCGAAGATCGTCGTAGGCGAGTACACCTATTACGACGATCCCGAGGGTGCGAGGGACTTCGAGCATCGCAACGTGCTCTACGCCTACGGGCCGGAGCGTCTGATCATCGGCAAGTACTGTGCCATCGCCGCGGGCACCAAGTTTCTGATGGCGGGCGCCGAACATCCGACGATGGGGGTGTCCACGTTCCCCTTCACCATGTTCGGCGGCCGGTGGGCCGAACAGACCCTGGACATCGTCACCGTCATGCCCAGCCGCGGCGACACCGTGGTCGGCAACGATGTGTGGTTCGGGCACCAGGTGACGGTGATGCCCGGCGTGCGGATCGGAGATGGTGCCATCATCGCGGCCGGCGCGGTAGTGACCGCCGACGTCGCCCCTTACACGATCGTGGGCGGCAACCCGGCCCGGCCGATCCGGCAGCGCTTCGCCGATGCCGACATCGAGCGCCTCCTGCACGCCGCATGGTGGGACTGGCCCGCCGACCTGGTCACCGAACACACCCGCACCATCTTGGCGGGGGCCCCGGCCGAGATCGAAAGTATCGGCAAACAGCTTGGACAGAGCGGCAGTTGAGGACGGACCCGCCGGACCCCAGGTCTCATGGGGTGGGAGGGCGCACATCGTATGGAGAGAAGTGAAAAGTTGATGCCAGTGTTCATCGAGGAGTTCGCCGTAACCGATCGCGCGAGCGGCCCCTATGCGCTCACCACGGTCCCGGACGGGGCGCTGTGGTTCACCCTGGTCCACTGCGGAGGGATTGGGCGGCTTGTGCCCGGAGAGGAGCCAACGATCCATCAACTCGATCCGGAGTGCGGGCCAACGATCATCACTTTGGGGCCGGACGGCGCGTTGTGGTTCACCGAGCACCGGGCACACCGCATCGCTCGGATCACGCTTGACGGCAAGGTGACGGAGTTCGCACTGCCCACGGCTGAATGCGGGCCGTTCGGGATCGCCGCCGGGCCGGATGGGGCACTGTGGTTCACCGAGACCAGTGCCGACCGGATCGGCCGGATCACCACCGACGGCCAGGTGACCGAGTTCCCGCTGCCGATATCCGGGGCCTTCCCCTCTGCGATCACCGCCGGCTCCGACGACGGGATGTGGTTCACCCTGAACCAAGCCGACGCGATTGGGCGCATCGGCATGGACGGAACCATCACGCTCCACGATCTCCCGACTGAGTCCGCCGCCCCGGTGGGCATCGCAGCCGGGCACGACGGGGCGCTCTGGTTCGTCGAGATCGGCGCCGGGCAGATCGGCCGGATCACCGCCGATGGCCTGATCACCGAGTTCCCGCTGCCCGACCGCACCTCCCGACCGCATGCCATCACCCCCGGCCACGGTGGCACATTGTGGTTCACCGAGTGGGCCGGCAACCGCGTCGGCTCCATCACCCCCGACGGCATCATCACCGTGCACGACCTGCCAACCGACGGCTCGGAGCCGCACGGCATCACCCTGGGCCCGGACGGAGCCCTGTGGACAGCACTGGAGTTCGGCACACTCGCCCGAATCACCGCGCCCCAGACTCCGGCGGCCCAACTGGGCCTCTCGGCACCTTCCGCGTAACAGCAAGTGCAGACGACGCAGCACACCACAAAGGGAGACGCCCATGAAGTACGCGCTCGTGATATTCGAGACCCACGAGTCACGCAGCGGGATCAAGTCTGATCGGGCCGCCCACCGAAAGGCATACGAAACCTGGATCGGTCAGATCGCGGCGGCAGGCAAACTGATCAGCGGCGATGCCCTCGCAACCGATCCCCCCACCGCGGTAACCGTGCGCAAGGCGACCGACAGTGCCCCCACCGTGGCCGAGGGGCCCGCGCACGCCGGTGAGGAGACCCTTGGCGGCTGGTTCGTCATCGACGTGGCTGACCGTGCGGAAGCCGTAGAACTCGCCAAGGCGCTCTCCACCCCCGAGACGGTCGAGATCTGGCCGCTCCTCGAAACCGCCTGAGCCGCACCGCCGACACGCGAGAACAGGGGGAGCACCCCGAGGGCGCACACAGGGAGGCTGATCCCTGCGTACCCGCCCGAGGGCCGGTGGCCCCTGCTCGGTTGTCCGTTGCCGACCTCACCGCCGTCCTCGCATGCGTTGCCGTGACCACCATCGCCGGGGACATCTCCCCGGACATACAGTGGTGATCATGTGCTCGGTCGCGGCGGGCACGCGGACCGGGGCGGGGAGTGTGCGGTGCAGGGACGTCAACAAGAGCGGCGACATATCGAACGGATGCTCGCCGACGCCCACCGTGGAAAGAGCAGCGCCCAACTCCTGCACGGTGAGGCCGGCATCGGCAAAACCACCCTCCTCGAGCACGCGGTCGCCCGCGCGGAAGGCATGGGCGTGCTGAGGGTCGAGGGCATCGAGTCGGAGATGGAGCTCGCCTTCGGCGGGCTCCATCAGCTTTTCCTGCCGCTGCTGGACCTCATCGACCGGCTTCCCGCACCCCAGGCCGGGGCCCTACGGGCCGTCTTCGGCTTGAGCGACGAGACCGTGCGTGATCGTCTCACCATCGGGCTCGCCACGCTCTCACTGCTCTCCGAGGCCGCAGCGGAGAGTCCCCTGCTGTGCCTTGTCGATGACCTGCAATGGATCGACCAACCGTCCGCGGACGCACTGACGTTCACCGCCCGGCGGCTACGGGCAGAAGGCATCGCCATGCTCTTCACCACCCGCGACATCGCCCCGGAGAGCGGATCAAGGGCACTGCCCCGAGTACACGTCACCGGCATCGACCGGCGGTCGGCCGTGGCGCTGCTGCCCGGCCTTGCGCCCCCCGTCGCCGAGCGGATCATCGACCAGGCCCAAGGCAACCCACTGGCGCTGCAAGAACTGGCCGCCGCCCTGACCCCGGCACAGCGGGCCGGACAACTGGGACCGCTGGCGCTGCCAGATGCGCAGCTGACGCCGCCGAGCCGGCTGCAGGCCGCGTTCGCACAGCAGCTCCGCCGCCTCCCCGAGGCCACCCAGCGCATACTCGCGGTAGCCGCCGGCGACGACACGGGGGACCTCCCCACGGTGCTGGCGGCCGCGGACCGCCTCGGCGGAGAGCTCGGGGATCTGGAGCCCGCCGAACGCGCCGGACTGATCTTCGTCTCCGCACAGAAGCTGCGATTTCGGCACCCCCTCATCCGGTTCACCGTCTACCAGCAGACCCCGCTCGCCCGGCGGCTGGCACTGCACCAAGCATTGGTGGCAGTGCTGGACGGCACGCAGCACGCGCACCGACGCGCCTGGCACCTGGCCGCCGCCACGACCGGACCGGATGAGCAGGTCGCCGCAGAGTTGGAACGGGTCGCCGTGTGGGCGGGCAGCAGGCAGGCAATGGCGTCCGCCTCCGCCGCGTACGAGCGAGCCGCCCACCTCACCGCCGATACACAGCAACGCGCCCGCCGGCTGATCAACGCCGCGCAAAAGGCGAGCGAGGCCGGCCAGGACGAACGGTGTCGCCACCTCACCGAACGGGTGCCGCTGCCACTCCAGGACCCGGGCATGGCAGCGGACTTCGCCCGCGTTCGCTCCGTGGTCGAACTGGGCTACGGCAGCCCCGGTCAAGCCGCCCGCATCCTGGCCGACTGCGCCGACACGGTCGCCGCCGACCGCCCCGACAAGATCGCCCCGTTGCTGACCGACGCGATCCACGCGGCTTTCGCCGCCGGCGACCCAGCCCTCATAGCCGAGATCAGCGTCCGTACGCCCCTCCTCCCCGTGCTGGCCGTACCCGCCCAACTGCTTGCCGGCAACATCCCTGGCGCACGTCGGACACTGGACGATCTAGTACGGGCCGGTCGGCTCGCCGACAGCGCGCTCATGGACCGGTTGATGACCGGCATCTACTGCCATCTGGTCGCCGACCACGCGGCCGCACACGAGTTGGCCGTCGCCGGGGTCACCCACTGCCGCGAGCAGGGCATCGGCGGATGGTTGCCCACCACGCTGCATCTGCGCGCCCAAGTGGAACTGGCGCTCGGCCGACACGACGACGCGCACGCACATGCAACCGAAGCACTGAGGCTGGCCGATGGCTACGACCTCGACCACCGAGCCGCCCACCTGCGCGCCCTGTTGGCGCTCCTCGCCGCCGTTCGAGGGGATGAGCCGAAGGCACAGGACTTGGCCGACCAGGCACTGGACTACACCCGTCCCCGTGATGTCGGACGAGCCACGGCGGAAGCGCTGTGGGCGCTGGGGCTCCTCGACCTCGGCCTCGGGCGAGCCCAGGCCGCGCTGGAACATTTGACCGCGGCCCGGCAGGCGGCGGGTCACCCCCTCCTGGCGCGCCCCCTGTTGCCCGATCTGATCGAGGCCGCCGTTCGCGCCGGCCACCAGGAGCGTGCGCAGGAGCCCGCGCAACAGCTCACGACATGGGCGGCCGACCTCCAGCAGCCCCACTTCGCGGCGCAAGCCCGCCGATGCGCGGCCCTGACCAGCCCGGACACACAGGCCGAGCAGCATTATCTGGCCGCCTTGGACTTGCACGACGACGGCAGCGACTTCGACCGGGGCCGCACCGAACTGCTCTACGGCGAGTGGCTACGCCGCTCGCGACGCAAGCTCGACGCCCGCGATCACCTGCGCACCGCAATGGAGCTCTTCGACGAACTAGGCACACGGCCGTGGGCCCACCGGGCACGCACAGAACTGCAGGCAGCCGGCGAAACCCACGACCCGGCCGAGGCCCCCGACTCACCCATGAGCCGCCTGAGCGCGCAGGAACGCGAAGTCGTCCGGCTTGCAGCCACCGGGGCCACCAACCGCGAAATCGCCACGCAACTGTTCCTGAGCCCGCGCACCGTCGGACACCACCTGTACCGCGCATTTCCCAAGCTGGGCATCAGCTCACGATCGGAACTCGCCGACCTGCTCGCTTCCTGACATCACGCCCACGTTGCCGGACCACGTTCAGCTCGGCATCGACGAGGACCTTGAAATACCCCCGCACGAACCGCGCTCGTGCTCAAGTCCACCGCCGACACGGCGTGCGAACCTCACCCACCGGATGTGTTGAGTCGTGAACGTGTTGCGATCCGCAGTCGCTCTGAGAAGCGACCGCCACCACCGCACAGACGACGACGCCAGCAACCGGACATATGTTGCGATCCTCAGTGGTCCCGGTTCCCCAACGGCTGCAACTTGCATGCCCGTTCAGGCTCAACCCGCGGACGCGGAGATGGGCACCCGGACACTGCGCTCACTCAGCTCACGCCGCGATGCTTCGGTGACGCCGGCACCAACCGGCGACTACTCAAGGGCCGAGCGGCGCAGCTCAACTTCGTCTCCGGGCACCGCCTCAGCGTTGTCCAGCGCAGCAAGTGCTGGGCGCAGGGCTCTCACCGCAGTGTTGTCACGGGCGCGCATCGCTCCCGGCAGTGCCTGACGCCTATGAAAACGTAGAGACGTACCTGCGACCTTATGGCGGCATCCCCGGACCCACAACGCGATGTACGTGCAGCACCAGACCTCCCGCCGGGCGCTACACCCCTGACAAGATCGCGAAGTCGGACTCGAGTACTAGCCGAGAAAGCTCAACCGAACTCGACGTTCCGTGTTGCTGGTGTTTGTATCCACCAGGCACACCGACTGCCAGGTCCCCAGCTCCAGCCGCCCGCCCACCACCGGCAGCGTCGCATGGGGCGGGACGATCGCCGGGAGGACGTGGTCGCGGCCGTGGCCGGGGCTGCCGTGGCGGTGCTGCCAGCGGTCGTCGGCGGGCAGGAGGGTGTGCAGGGTGGCCAGGAGGTCGTCGTCACTGCCGGCGCCCGTCTCGATGACCGCGACCCCGGCCGTGGCGTGCGGCACGAAGATGTTCAGCAGGCCGTCGCGGCCGGCCGCGGTCTCCCGCAGGAAGGCCTCGCAGTCACGGGTGAGGTCCACGACCCGCTCCGAGGAGCCGGAGGCGACGTTCAGAACTCGAGTGGTGAAGGTGTCTGACATGCCCTCCATCCTCGCCCATACGCCGCAGTTCACACATCAGGCGACGATCGCGGCGTGATACGCGAGGTCCACTTCGCGAGACACCGTTGACCATGACCGCGCCATCTGGCTACTTTCTGCGGCATGTTGCGTTCAGCCCTGCTCACCACGCGCGGTCACATCGACCTGCTGCGGGTGGCCTCCGCCGCGTGTCGCCGCGGCCGCTGACGCCCTTCCCCTCGCTCACCCCTTCCGCTTTCGCGGCATCGCCCTGTCCGCACGCCCGACCTCCGTGTGAGGCGAGGTGGCGCGCAGGCGCGCATCCCACCGGTCGCTGACCATTCCGTGGAGCATCCATGAGCATCAGCCATGCCCCGCCCAGCTCTCCCGAGCCGGATATTTCGGCTATATCAGGTGACGGCGACGACCTCACCAAGTCCACCCAGTCCGCCTCCGTCGCCGACCACTCCGACATCGACACCCCCTCCCCGCCCGAGCTCGAATCCCTCGTCGGCACCTCTTCCCGCCGCACTCGTGTCCCCCGCTGGCTGCGCCGCACCGCCGGCCCCGTCCTGCTTCTGATCCTGTGGCAACTGCTCAGTGCCACAGGCGTGTTGACCGCCGACGTCCTCGCCTCACCGGGTCGTATCGCCCAGGTGGCAGGTGATCTGATCACCGACGGTTCACTGCCCTCGGCCATGGGGACGTCCCTCCAGCGTGTCGCCGCCGGACTGGCGCTGGGAACCGCCGTCGGGACCGCACTCGCCCTGGTCTCCGGCCTGTTCCGGATCGGCGAGGACCTGGTGGACGCGCCCGTGCAGATGCTGCGGACCGTGCCCTTCGTCGGGCTGATCCCCCTGTTCATCATCTGGTTCGGTATCGGCGAGGCCCCCAAGGTCGCCATCATCACGCTCGGTGTGACCTTCCCGCTGTACCTCAACGTGTACGCCGGTATCCGGGGCGTGGACGCCCAGCTGATCGAGGCCGGGGAGTCGCTCGGGCTGTCCAGGTGGGGGCTGGTGCGGCACGTCGTGCTGCCCGGTGCGCTGCCGGGAGCCCTGACCGGCCTGCGCTACTCGCTCGGCATCGCCTGGCTCGCCCTGGTCTTCGCCGAGCAGGTCAATGCCGACTCCGGCATCGGCTTCCTCATGGTGCAGGCACGGGACTTCCTGCGGACCGACGTGATCGTGGTCTGCCTGATCGTCTACGCCTTCCTCGGCCTGCTCGCCGACTTCATCGTCCGCTCCCTCGAAAGGCTGCTGCTGCAATGGCGACCGACGTTCACCGGCCGGTGAACCCTCAGGCCACACAGGCCACACAGGCCACACAGGCCAACCAGTCCACGAAGGCTGTGCAGGCCGTGCACGTGGCGGGCCTGACCCGCTCCTTCGACGGACGTGCCGTGATCGACGGACTCCAACTCGACGTCCACAGCGGTGAGTTCGTCGCACTCCTCGGCCGCAGCGGCTGCGGCAAGTCCACCCTGCTGCGCGTCCTCGCCGGCCTCGACCGCGACATCGAGGGCACCGTCCTGGTGCCGCGCCGCAAGGCCGTCGCCTTCCAGGCGCCACGACTGATGCCGTGGAAGCGGGTGTGGCGCAATGTGCTGCTCGGACTGCCGGGAAAGCCGGCCCGCGCGGTCGCCGAGCGGGCGCTCAAGGAGGTCGGCCTGGACCACCGTACGAATGCCTGGCCCAAGACCCTCTCCGGTGGCGAGGCCCAACGCGCATCCCTCGCCAGGGCGTTGGTCCGTGAGCCAGATCTGCTGCTGCTCGACGAACCGTTCGGCGCGCTCGACGCGCTCACCCGGATCAAGGCACAGCGCCTGGTGGGCGAGTTGTGGCAGCGGCGCGGCTGCGCGGTCCTGCTCGTCACGCACGACGTCGAGGAGGCCGTGCTTCTGGCCGACCGCGTCCTGGTGATGGACGGCGGGGTGATCGCGCACGAGCAGCGCGTCGCACTCGACCGCCCCCGCGACATCACCGACCCCCGGTTCGCGGAACTGCGCGCCGACCTCCTGGAGCGACTCGGCGTGGGCAACGCCGCCGAAGCCGCCTGATCACCCCTCACGGAACGGAATCCCATGCGACGACGCCTCATGCCCGCCCCGCCGCTACCCCCGCTCGCACTCCTCCTCCCCCTCGCGCTCCTGGTCACCGCCTGCGCCGGGAACTCGGCGGCCGGCACCTCGACCGACATCGACGGCCACGGCAGCCTCACCCTCAACGTCGGTGACCAGAAGGGCGGTTCGGAGGCCGTCCTGCGAGCAGCCGGAGAGTTGGAGAACCTCGACTACAAGATCAAGTGGTCCACCTTCAGCTCCGGGCCACCCCTGCTGGAGGCCGTCAACGCCAAGGCCGTCGACATCGGCGGTGTCGGCAACACACCGCCGGTCTTCGCGGCCGGCGCGGGCTCGAAGATCACGGCGGTCGCCGCCTTCAAGGGCACGTCCCGGGGCGACGCGATCCTCGTGCCGAACGACTCGAAGCTGACGAAGCCCGAGCAGCTCAAGGGCAGGTCGATCGCCGTGGCACAGGGCTCCTCCGCCCACTACCAGCTGGTCGCCAGCCTCAAGAAGGTCGGGCTCAGCCTGGACGACGTCGAAGTGAAGTACCTCCAGCCCGCCGACGCCCTGGCCGCGTTCACCACCGGCAAGGTCGACGCCTGGGCCGTGTGGGACCCGTACACCTCACAGGTGCTCTTGTCCCGGCGAGGCCGGGTCCTGACGACCGGCGACGGGGTCACCAACGGCCTGAGCTTCCAGGTGGCGGCCCCCGCCGCGCTGAAGGACAAGGAGAAGGCCGCCGCCGTCGAGGACTATCTGCGGCGGCTGCGGCGCGCCACGGCGTGGGTGCACGACCACCAGGAGGAGTGGGCCAAGGTCTGGGCGAAGGACACCGGACTGCCGTACGACGTGGCGTTGGCCTCGGTGAAGCGGACCAACGCCACCCGGTTCTCGGTCGCGGTCGACAAGCCGCTCGTCGCCTCGGAGCAGGAGATCGCGGACACGTTCACCGAGCTGAAGCTCATTCCGAACAAGGTGGACTTCGGCGACTTCGTCGACACGCGCTACAACGGCGACCTGCCGCCGTCGACCACACCGGCCCGCACCTCGGAGGGTTCCTGACATGACCGTGCGTCTTCACTGGTTCCTGCCCACCGGCGGCGACGGCCGCACCCTCGTGGACCGGCACGCGTACGCGTCCAACCACGACGGGAAGCCGAGCGGCGTGCGCGCCCCCGACATCGACTACCTGGCCCAGATCGCCAAGGCCGCCGAGCGGTTGGGTTTCGAGGCGGTCCTCACGCCGACCGGCACCTGGTGCGAGGACGCCTGGCTGACCACGGTCGCGCTGGCCCAGCACACCGAACGCCTGAAGTTCCTGGTCGCGTTCCGTCCGGGGGTGATCTCCCCGACGCTCGCCGCGCAGATGGCGGCGACCTACCAGCGGCTCACCCGCGGGCGGCTGCTGCTCAACGTCGTCACCGGCGGCGACTCGGCCGAGCAACGCCGGTTCGGTGACCACCTCGACCACGATCAGCGGTATGCCCGTACCGACGAGTTCCTGTCCGTCGTACGCGGGGTGTGGCGCGGTGGGCCGTACGACTTCCACGGCGAGCACTACCAGGTGGACGGCGGGCTGGCCGCGCTGCCGCCGGATCCGGTGCCGCCGCTGTTCTTCGGCGGGTCCTCGGCGGCGGCCGGGCCGGTCGCGGCGCGGCACGCGGACGTCTATCTGACCTGGGGCGAACCGCCGGCGCAGGTGAAGGAGAAGATCGACTGGATCCGGTCGCTGGCCGAGCGGGAGGGCCGTACGGTCCGCTTCGGGATCCGGTTGCACACCATCTCCCGGGACTCGTCCGCGGATGCCTGGTCGACCGCGAACCGGCTGCTCGACGACCTCGACGCGGACACGGTGGCCGCCGCACAGGCCGCGCTCGGTCGCAGCGAGTCGGTGGGGCAGCGGCGCATGCTCGCGCTGCACGGCGGCTCCCGCGCCGACCTGGAGATCCACCCGAACCTCTGGGCGGGCGTCGGCCTGGTCCGGGGTGGTGCGGGGACCGCGCTGGTCGGCAGCCATGCCGAGGTGGCCGAGCGGATCGAGGAGTACCACGCGCTGGGGGTCGAGCACTTCGTGCTGTCGGGTTATCCGCATCTGGAGGAGGCGTACTGGTTCGGGGAGGGGGTGATTCCCGAGCTGGCGGCGCGCGGGCTGCTCGGCGGTGCTGCCACGGAGGACTCGGTTCCGCTGCTGGTCGCGGGCGGGCGCTGAGGTCCGCCGCCTCGGGGGAAGATCCGCGCCCCCGAGGCGGTTGGTAGAAGCGTGAACAATGCTGAGGCGGTCAAGGAAGTCGACGTGGTCGTCATAGGCGCTGGTCAGGCAGGCCTGTCCAGCGCCTACCACCTGCGGCGCACCGGTTTCGAGCCGGACCGCGACTTCGTCGTCCTCGACCACTCCCCCGGCCCGGGCGGCGCCTGGCAGTTCCGGTGGGGGTCGCTGACGTACGGCAAGGTGCACGGGATGCACTCGCTGCCCGGCATGGAACTGACCGACGCCGATCCCGGGCGACCCTCCTCGGAGGTCATCGCGGAGTACTTCGACTCCTACGAACGGACCTTCGACCTGCGGGTGCGGCGGCCCGTCGATGTGCGTGCCGTGCGTGAGGGGCCGGACGGGCGGCTGCTCGTCGAGAGCTCGGCGGGGACCTTCTCGACACGGGCGCTGATCAACGCGACCGGCACCTGGGACCGGCCGTTCTGGCCGCGCTACACGGGTCAGGAGACGTTCCGGGGGCGGCAGTTGCACACCGCCCAGTACCCCGGGCCCGAGGCGTTCGCGGGCCGGCGGGTCGTGGTCGTCGGCGGTGGGGCCTCGGGCACCCAGCATCTGCTGGAGATCGCCCCCTATGCCGCTGCCACCACCTGGGTCACCCGGCGCCCGCCCGTCTTCCGCGAGGGCCCCTTCAGCGAGGACGTGGGCCGGGCGGCGGTCGCGCTCGTCGAGGAGCGGGTCCGGCAAGGGCTGCCACCGAAGAGTGTGGTCTCCGTCACGGGCCTGCCCCTCAACGACGCCGTCCGGCAGGGGCTCGCGGACGGGGTCCTGGACCGGCAGCCCATGTTCGACCGGATCACACCGGACGGAGTGGAGTGGAACGACGGGCGGCATGTGGAGGCCGACATCATCCTGTGGGCCACCGGCTTCCGCGCCGCCATCGACCACTTGGCCCCGCTGCACCTGCGCGAGCCGGGCGGCGGCATCCGGGTGGAGGGGACGCGCGCGGTCGCCGATCCCCGTGTCCACCTCGTCGGCTACGGCCCGTCCGCCAGCACGATCGGCGCCAACCGGGCCGGCCGCGCGGCCGTCCGGGACATCAGGCGACTGCTGGCCGAGGAACCGGTGGCGGCGTGACCCGCCGACCCGGACGGGCCGGCCTGCGCATGACGTCCCATCGGCTCACTTGGTCGGCTTCGGGCTCGCCTTCTTCTGCCGGGCGTTGAACTCGGCGACATTGCGCTGGTGTTCCGCGTAGTCGGCCGTGAAGCGGGTGTCGCCGGGCTTGACGGTGACGAAGTACAGCCAGTCGCCGGCGGCCGGGGTGATCGCGGCACGCATCGCCTCCTCGCCCGGGTTGTCGATCGGCGTGGGCGGCAGCCCCATGCGCTGGTACGAGTTGTAGGGGCTGTCGATGCGCGTGTCCGCCTCGCTCGTCCTGAGGGTGGAGCGGTTCAGCGCGTAGTTGATGGTGGAGTCCATCTGGAGCGGCATGCCGCGTTCGAGCCGGTTGAAGACGACCCGGGCCACCTTGCCCATGTCGGCCTTGGTGGCCGCCTCGGCCTGGACGATGCTGGCGATGGTGACCGCCTGGTAGACGTTCATGGCGTTGCGCTGTGCGCCGGCGGCGATCGGGGCGCCGCTGAACTTCTTGTTGGCGGTGTCGACCATGGCCGACAGCAAGGAGTCCGGCGTCTGCCGCCGGCCGCCTCGTTCGAGCGGATACGTCGCCGGGAAGAGATAGCCCTCGGGGTTGCCGTCGGCGTCGTTCGGCAGCTTGAGGTCGAGCTTGGCGAGGGACTTCTTCGTCGTACCGGAGGGCAGGGTGAGGGCCTTGTCCACGGCGGCGTAGACCTGGCTCGCCCGCCAGCCCTCCGGGATCACCAGCGAGGTCGGCCGGGGGGCCGCCTCGTCGCCCATGACGAGCAGCGGCACCGCCACGGCGGTGCCGGCCACGACGGCGCCGGCGGCGATGAGGGCCATACGTCCCCGGCGCGTCAGTCGAATCGTGTTCCGTGGCGGAGTGTTCAAGTACATGCGGGAACGGTAACCCGCACATGGTTACAAACCCGACATATCGTCACCCTGTCGGCTCCAGTTGGGCGTCCCGGCGCACCAGCGCCGCATAACGCCCCTCCCGTTCCAACAACTCCTCGTGCGTACCCCGTTCCGCGACGTGCCCCGAGTCGAGGACCACGATCTGGTCGGCGCCCCGAATGGTGGACAGCCGGTGGGCGATGGTGACCGTGGTGCGGTTGGCCGACAGGGCGTCGATGGCTTCCTGGACCGCGTGTTCGGTGCGGGTGTCCAGGGCGCTGGTCGCCTCGTCGAGAATGAGGACGGGCGGGTCGCGCAGGATCGTGCGGGCGATGGCCAGGCGCTGCTTCTCACCGCCGGAGAAGCGGTGGCCGCGCTCGCCGACGACGGTGTCGTACCCGTCGGGCAGCGACGCGATGTGGTCGTGGATCTGGGCCGCACGCGCCGCCGCCCGGAGTTCCTCGTCGGTGGCGTCGGGCTTGGCGAAGCGCAGGTTGTCGGCGACCGAGGCGTGGAAGAGGTACGTCTCCTGCGAGACGACGCCGATCGCGCGCGCGAGGGTGTCGAAGTCGAGGTCGCGCACATCGACGCCGTCGAGGGTGACCCGGCCGCCGGTCACGTCGTAGAGCCGGGGCACGAGGTGGCCGAGCGTCGACTTGCCGGCGCCGGTCGGGCCGACGACGGCGAGGCTGCCGCCCGCCGGGACGGTGAGGTCGATGCCGTCGAGGATCGGGCCGCTCTTGCCGTCGTAGCGGAACTCCACGTCCTCGAAGCGGACCTCGCCTTTGACGCGCTCCAGGTGGACGGGTTCGTCCCGCTCGGTGATGTCGATGGGCAGGTCGAGGTACTCGAAGATGCGCTGGAAGAGGGCGAGCGAGGCCTGGATCTGGACGCCCGTGGACAGCAGGCTGACGGCCGGGCGGAACAGGCCCTGCTGGAGCGAGACGAAGGCGACGATCGTGCCGATCGAGACCTGAGGGCCCCCGAATTGCAGGGCGGTGCCCGCGGTCCAGTAGATGACGGCGGGCATGGCGGCCATGACGATGGTGATGACAGCCATCCGCCAGCGGCCGGCCATGTTCGACCTCACCTCCAGGTCGACCAGCCGCTCGGACTCGTCGGCGAAGGCGTCGGTGAGCGAGTCGGAGCGGCCCATCGTGCGGCCGAGCAGGATGCCGCTGACCGAGAGCGACTCGGTGACGGTGGCGGCCATCGCGGCCATCTGCTTCTGGCGCTGGGTGGTGATCTTCTTGCGTTCGTTGCCGACCCGGCGGCTGATCCAGACGAAGACCGGAAGCAGGAGGAGCGAGACGACGGTCAGCCGCCAGTCGAGGGCGATCATCGCCACGATCGTGGCCACCACGCTGGTCAGATTCGAGACCAGGGAGGTCGCCGTCGAGGTGACGGTGGCCTGCATGCCGCCGATGTCGTTGGCGATGCGGGACTGCACCTCGCCGGTGCGGGTGCGGGTGAAGAAGGCGAGCGACATGCGCTGGAGGCGGCCGTAGACCGCGGTGCGCAGGTCGTGCATGACGCGCTGGCCGACCGTCGTGGAGATCAGGGTCTGTAGTACGCCGAAGACGCTGGTCAGGACGGCGCTGAGGATCATGCCGAGCGCGAGCAGGCTGAGCAGGCCGGTGCGGCCCTCGGGGATCGCGACGTCGAGGATCGCCTTGAGCAGGAACGGCGTGGCCACGCCGACCAGCGACGAGGCGCCGACGAGAAGGCCGACGAGGGCGAGCCGTCCGCGGTACGGGCGGAAGAGCTTGAGGATGCGGCGGACCTGCCGGGGCTGTTCCTTCTGCCCGGCGAGTGCCGTCCAGGTGGGGTCGTTGTCGGGGTGCATGGGCTCCTACGGAGGGGTGATGACGAGGACTGACGGAGCTTAGCTCATTGTTACCTATGCTCACAATGCATATGGTCCTGATATTGTTCCCGCATGAGCTTCCCCGATCCCGACGGCCCGCTCGCCGAGCAGTTGCTGCGCTTCACCCGTCGGGTGCACCGGATCCAGAAACGGCACCTTCAGGAGTGCGGCCTGGGCGTCACGCCGGCGCAGTCCCGGCTGCTGCGCACGCTCGCGCACTACGACTCGCCGCCCCGGATGGCCGATCTCGCCGAGCGCCTGGAAGTGGTTCCGCGCGCGGTGACGACGCTGGTCGACGGGCTGGAGGCGAGCGGGAAGGTGCGGCGGGTGCCGGATCCGACCAACCGTCGGGTGATCCGGATCGAGCTCACCGAGGACGGGCGCAAGGCCTTGCGGGAGCTGCACGGGGCGCGGCGGTCGGCCGCGCAGGAGATCCTGGCGCCACTCACGGACGACCAGCGGGCGGTACTGGGGGAACTGCTGGACACGTTGATCGACGGGAGCGGGGTGCGGGGTGCGCAGGGGTGCTGACGGGAGGGGTTGCGGGGGGTGCTCGCGCCCGGCGTCTGGAGGGGCCCCGGCGCTTGCGCGTGACGTTGGGCCGCGGCCTCCGCTCGAACTGCTGGAGCGGTGGCCGCGGCCGTCGCGTCAGCAGTGGCGGCGATCCTCGGTGAGCGCTCCTTGGACGCTGGTCAGCGAGCGGTCGTAGCACCCGTGTGAGCCGTACGCCCGGTAGCGCTCGCTCGTCGCACCGACCGCGTGCCGCTGGTCACGCGGCACGTTCAAGGTCCATGAGGCGTCACCCTCGACGGTGTCGTCCAGCCGCGACCACTCGACCCGCCGTCCGTCCCGGGTCGTCACGACGGTGGCGCTGTCACCGAGGGTCAGCACGGTGCGCAGTCGGTCGCCCGTGCCGATCGTGATCGAGCCGTCCATGGTGTACGTCCGCTGCGTCCGCGTCGTTCGGGCCGGCCCACGTCCGTCCACCGTGACCGACTGGTCGTCCGTCCAGGTGGCGTCGAGGGCGTCCAGGTTCTCGCCGTCGGTCCAGCGGTGCGCGGAGTCGTTCGCCAGCGAGCGGCGCACGGTGGTCGTCACCCTGCCGTGCGAGGTGTCGACGTATCCGGAGACGGTCATACGGTGTCCGCCCTCGGTGTCGACCCGATGTTCCGAACCGGGGGTGTAGGTGGCGGAGTTGGTGAGGTCGCCGACCCGGTGTGCGGTGAGCTTTCCGGTGACCTGCGCGCTCCTCGCGTCCTGCCAGACGAGGACGTTGACGGGTGCGCTCCACCCGCTCTGCCCCTCGGGAACTCCGAGCACCGAGACCTCGACGCGGTGGGGGCGGCCGTCGTTGAGGATGCCGGCGAACGGCGTCAGGTCGTATTCGATCGGCTTGACGTCGAAGGCGCGCGGCCCAGGAACGACGTACCAGAGGAACGGGTTTGACCAGCCGCCCGTCCACACGTGCGGGAACGGCGCGGCGATACCGGCCAGTCGGCCGTCGACCTTGATCTGCACTTCGCGGTAGGGGCCGTCGGCCACCTTGCAGGAGTAGGGCGCCGGGTCGGGTGCCGACAGATACCAGAACTCCTCGCAGCCTCCGCCGGAGCCGGTGGCGTACACCTCGGCGATCAGGCGTTCGCTGTTGCGTGGGGTGGTGAGCGTGCCGTCCTGGAGGGTGAGGACCCGGTCGGGGCGCGCGGCGTCGGCGGGGCGGCCGGCGTAGAAGGTCAGCGTCACCTTGACGTCGATGACGCCGGTGTAGGTGTCGTCGACAACGTTGCCGATCAGCATCTCGACGTCCTGGCCACGGCGGAGGGTGTCGCTGTAGCGCGTGACGTCCTTCTCCACGGACCACTCGATCCCGTCCGGCGACGGCTCCGGAGTCGACGTGCGGAAGACCTCGACCCCGCCGATGTGGAGGTAGCCGAGCCGGTCGTACTGACGCCCCTTGACCTTGCCGTCCATCCGCAGCACGACCTTGCTCCAGCGGTCGCCGCAGCCGTCGGGCGGTGTGTAACTGCCCTTGTACGGCGTGAAGTCCCGGAACTGCGCCTGGGCGACGGTGACTTCGCAGGACTTGCCCGAAGGCTCGGCGACGGGCGGGGCGGCGGTGATGGGGTCGTGCCAGTCGGTACCGAACTCGGCCGGCACATCGGCGGATTGCGCGGGGAACGCTCCGAGCAGTGAGCCCGCCAGAAGGGTCGCTCCCGCGAGCATGGACATGACGATCCGTCTCTTCATGGCCGTGTTCTACGGGGAGTCGGGCATCCGCCGCAATGAGGCCTTCTTCGTCAAGGCGAGGCTTTGAGGTCGGCCCTGTCCCCCATCACCACCACCGGATGCCGATCCGGATCGAGCGTGCGCAGCAGATACGCCATCGCCGATTCGGACACACTGACGCAGGCCGACGTACCGCTGCCGTGGTCCATGTGCAACCAGATGCTGCCACCCTCGGCCTCACCGCGCGGGCGGGTGGGGTCGTTGGGCGGGGTGCCCTTGAGCCGGTTGTAGTCGATGGCGATGACGTAGTCGAAGTCGTGCCAGTACGACTTCGCCCACCAGCGCGGCGCGGCGAAGGCGGCCGACCGCGTGTACGGCAGCTTGGCGCCCGGGTCCTTGAGCACGCCCCCCGCGTCGCTGAGCGTGAACACACCCACCGGGCTACGGTCGTCACCCTCGTGGTGATCGGTCGTCCAGCCCTTCTTGCCGTTGTGCGCGGGCCAGCTGCGGACGCGGTCCCAGGTGGAGCCTTGCCTGGTGTAGAGCACGACGGTGGAATCCGGCGAGTCCTTGCCGTCGCCGTAGACCGCCACGACCTGACCGGAGTCGGCGGGGATGCGTCGCTGCCAGCGGTCACCGATGTCCGGGACGCCGGTCGGACCAACGGCGGTGACGGAACGTCGCGGTGCGGGCCTGCCGGCGTCCGCCCCGGCGTCGGACCGCGAGCCGTCACAGGCCGCCAGGGTCGTCAGGCTCGCCACCAGCGATCCGAGGGCCGCCGTCACCGCCGCCGCACGCCAAGCTCCGCCGTTGCGCATCGGTCCATGGTCGCACCGCGGGCCCGGCGGAGACCGGAACTGTGCGGCCTCCTGGAAAACCGTTTGCGTCCGGCCACACTGCGACGCGAACCTGTCACGGTTTGCTGCCGTCGTGCGTCGCCCGCTCCGCGCACCGGCTCTCGACCAACTCCCCTACCTCCCCTCAATGACACGAGCCACTGGGACGTCATGAAGATTCAAGACCTTCCGTATCCCGACCCAGGTGTGCCGGACGCACGCTCAGGTCCCCGATTCCTGTGGTGGCTCTTCAGGAACCAGCAGGGTGGCCAGCTCAAGGCCCTGGCCTGGGGACTGTTGCACTTCCTGTCCGTCTCCGCGCTGCCGTTCTGCGTCGGCGTCGCCGTGCAGGCCGTCGTCGACCGCTCCGGCGAGCGGCTCGCCCTCGCGGGCGGGCTGCTGGTGCTGTGCTGCGCCGGGAACGCCATCGGCGAGACCTTCCTGCACCGCGCCGCCGTCACCAACTGGATCACCGCCGCCGCCCGCGTCCAGCAGGTCCTGGCCCGCAAGGCCGCACAACTGGGCTCGGCCCTGACCCGGCGCGTCGCGGCCGGTGAGGTGGTCTCCGTCTCCACCGGCGACGTCGAGAAGATCGGCTGGTTCGTCGAGGCCTGGTCCAGGTTCACGGCAGCGGCCGTCACGATCGTGGTGGTCTGCGTCGGCCTGGTCGTCTACCAGCCCGCGCTGGGCGTGCTCGTCGCCGTGGGCCTGCCCGTGCTGGCCCTCGCCGTGCTGCCCCTACTGCCCCGCGCGACCCGGCGGGCCGACTTCCAGCGCGAGAAGGCGGGCCGCGCCACCGAACTGGCCTCCGACACCGTCGCCGGCCTGCGTGTGCTCCGCGGCATCGGCGGCGAGGAACTCTTCCTCGACCGCTACCGCAGCGCCTCTCAGGACGTACGCCACGCGGCCGTCCGCAGCGCCCGGATGTGGTCCCTGATCTCCGCGATCCAGGTGCTGCTGCCGGGGCTGCTGCTGATCGCGGTCGTCTGGTACGGCGTCCATCTGGCCCGGCAGGGCCGGGTGAGCGTCGGCGAACTGGTCACCGTATACAGCTCGATCATGCTGCTCACCTATCCGCTGCGGCACTTCGAGGAGATCGCGATGGCGTACTCCTTCTCGCGGCCCTCGGCTCGGCGCGCCGCACGCGTGCTCGCACTCCGGCGCGCCACCGACACCGGCGGATCACGCGACGGGGCCGAGCTGCCGTCCGGGGACCTGTACGACCCCGGCACCCGCCTGCTCGCCCCCGCCGGACAGCTCACCGCGGTGGTGTGCGGCGACCCGGACGCGGCGGGTCGGCTGGCCGAACGGCTGGGCGGGCACCCCTCGGAGGAGGGCACCTCGGTGCTCCTGGGCGGCGTCCCGCTCGACGAACTTCCCCTCGACAGCGCCCGGACGGCCGTGCTCGTGCAGGACAAGGATCCGGTGCTGCTCTCCGGCACGCTGCGCGAACTCCTCGACGTGCCGAAGTCGGGCGACATCGGTGCCGAGGAGGCGCTCGCGGCGGCGCAGTGCGCGGACGTCCTGGCCGCTCTGGTCCAGGGTTCACTCGACGCCGATGACCCGATGGACGCCCGTATCACCGAGCGCGGCCGGTCGCTGTCCGGCGGCCAGCGCCAGCGCCTCGCGCTCGCCCGGTCGCTGATCACGGACCCCGAGGTGCTCGTCCTGGACGAGCCGACCTCGGCCGTCGACTCCCACACGGAGGCGCGGATCGCCCAGGGCGTACGGGACCTGCGGGCGGGCCGCACGACGGTGGTCTTCACCTCCTCGCCCCTGCTGCTGGACCGCGCCGACCGGGTCGTGCTCGTCCACGAGGGCGAGGTCACGGCGGTCGGCGCCCACCGCGAGCTGGTGCACGGCGAACCGCGGTACCGGGCGGTGGTGACCCGGGAGACCGACGAGGAAGCGGCTTCGAACAGCGCCGCGCCGAGCAACGCGACGCTCGACAAGACAGCCCTGACCAAGGTGCGGAACGAGCAACCCGAGCTCGACGAAGGACCGGCCAAGGCCTCCGCCCTCGACGACGTACTGAAGGAACTGGAAGAGATCGAGGAGTCGGCATGATCGGCGTTGCGCCACCGGCGTACGACCCGGCGGCCCCGACGACGGCGAACACCCTGCCGGTCGGCGCCCCCACGACCGTACGCGCCTACGTCACCGAGTTGTTCCATCGGCACCGCCGTGCCTTCCTGATCCTCGTCGCCGTGAACACGGTGGCCGTGGTCGCCTCGATGGTGGGGCCCTGGCTGCTGGGCGCCCTGATCGAGCGGGTCTCGGACGCCGCGCCCGAGCGAGAACTCCATCTGGAGCTCACCCTCGGAATCTTCGTGGCCGCGCTCGTCGTCCAGGCCGTGTTCGTACGGGAGGTGCGGCTGCGCGGGGCGATGCTCGGCGAGCGGATGCTGGCCGATCTGCGCGAGGACTTCCTCGTACGGTCCGTGGGGCTGCCGCCCGGCGTCCTGGAACGGGCCGGCACGGGCGATCTGCTCTCGCGGATCACGACCGACATCGACCGGCTCGCCAACGCGATGCGTGAGGCGGTGCCCCAGCTGGCGATCGGCGTGGTGTGGGCGGCCCTGCTGCTGGGCGGGCTCATCGTCACCGCGCCGCCGCTCGCGGCAGCCGTGCTGGTCGCGGTCCCGCTGCTGGTGGCCGGCTGCCGCTGGTACTTCAAGCGGGCGCCGTCCGCCTACCGCTCGGAGGCCGCCGGGTACGCCGCGGTGGCCGCCGCGCTCGCCGAGACCGTGGACGCCGGCCGCACCGTCGAGGCGCACCGTCTCGGTGGACGCCGGGTCGAGCTGTCGGAGCTGCGGATCAAGCAGTGGACGGCGTGGGAGCGCTACACGCTCTGGCTGCGTTCGGTGCTCTTCCCGGTCATCAACGTCACCCATGTGACCGTCCTCGCCTCCGTCCTGATGATCGGCGGGGTGTTCGTCCTCCAGGGCTGGATCGGCGTCGGCCAGCTGACCACGGGCGCCCTGATCGCGCAGATGCTGGTCGACCCGGTAGGGCTGATCCTGCGCTGGTACGACGAGCTCCAGGTGGCCCAGGTGTCGCTGGCCCGGCTGGTCGGCGTCCGGGACATCGAGCCGGACGCCGGGGACGCCGGGCTCGCGCCCGACGGCCGTGACGTGCAAGCCGACCGGGTGCACTTCGGCTACGTCGAGGGCGTGGACGTGCTGCGCAAGGTCTCCCTGGAGGTCGCACCCGGCACCCGGCTGGCCCTCGTCGGCCCGTCCGGTGCCGGCAAGTCGACCCTGGGCCGACTGCTCGCCGGCATCTACGCGCCCCGCGACGGCCGGATCACCCTCGGCGGCGCCGAACTGTCCCGGATGACCGCCGAGCGGGTCCGCTCCCATGTGGCCCTGGTCAACCAGGAACACCACGTGTTCGTCGGCTCCCTGCGCGACAACCTGCTGCTGGCCCGCACGGACGCGACCGACGCCGAGCTGTGGGCGGCGCTGGGCGCGGTCGACGCGGACGCGTGGGCCCGTGCGCTCGACGACGGCCTGGCCACCGAGGTCGGCTCGGGCGGCTTCGCGCTCACTCCGGCCCAGGCCCAGCAGATCGCCCTGGCCCGCCTGGTGCTGGCCGACCCGCACACGCTGGTCCTGGACGAGGCGACGTCCCTCCTCGACCCGCGCGCCGCCCGGCATCTGGAACGCTCCCTGGCCCGTGTCCTCGACGGCCGTACGGTCGTCGCCATCGCCCACCGCCTCCACACCGCCCACGACGCGGACGTCATCGCCGTCGTCGAGGACGGCCGGATCAGCGAGCTGGGCAGCCATGAGGAACTGGTCAGGGCGGACGGCGCTTACGCGGCGCTGTGGCGGTCCTGGCATGGGTGACGGCACCGGTCGGCGGCGAGGGATACGAGCCGTCGAGGGCGGGAGCACCGTCGAGGGCGGGAGCACCGTCGGGGCCGGGAGCGCCGTCGGGGCCGGGTGGCCGTCCGCAGCGTGAAGGGCGTCCGTCCAGGGCCACCGCCTGGGCCGACCGGGTCCGTAACCCGGTCGGCCGAGGCAACAAACTCCGAGGCAACGAACTCCGGCCGGCTCCGGACCTGCGTTCGGCCCTCCGTCCCGTCGTGACCAGGGACGCGACCGTGACCAGGGATGCGACTGTGGCCGGGGACGCCACCGTGACCAGGGACGCGACCCTGACCGGGGACGCGACCCTGACCGGGGACGCTGCGGGGCGAGGCCGGTGCGGATGCTCGACGGGGTCCGCCCGGCGGGGCCGGAGCGGCGGCCCGCCGGGCCCAGTGCGGCATACGCGCGGTCGTCCCGAGTCGGGCCCGGCCGCCCCCGTCCGGCGCGACGCCAGGGAACCGGCGTCGACGGATCGGAAGCGCCCGCCCCTGCCCGTGCCGTTGCGCCGGGGGGAAAAGGGGTGGAAGGCTGGATAGCGGCACCGGTTCGGGGAGCACCCGGGAACCTCGCGGTTCGTGCCGGGTGCGGCCTGTGCCCCGCGCCACGGCGGCCTGTCGCCGGCCGTGGTGGGTTCGGGCCCGTCCGCACCACCTGGAGGTAGCCGTGAACAGCGCCGACGGATGGGGTGACGACGTCTACCAGCCCGACGCATCCGATCAACGTGAGGACACGGGTCTGCTGGACGGCGAGGACACCCTGGAGAACGACGGCGTCGACGACCCCCTGGACCGGGGCTGGTCCCCTCCCGAGCGGCCGTGGGCGGTGGAGCACTCCGGCGTCACCGCCGCCGAGCGTCACCAAGGCGAGACCCTCGACCAGCGGCTCGCCGAGGAGACGCCGGACCAGCTCGGGCCGGACGGCGACGGCATCGGCGACGCCGAGGGCACCGACGGGGAACTCCTCGACGACGAGGTCGGCGACCTGCGCTCCGGCCGCCTCGTGGCACCCGACGAAGGCGCTCACGAGGACGACGAGAACGCGCTCGTCGCGACGGACGTGGGCATCGACGGCGCCGCGGCGTCCGCCGAGGAGGCCGCCATGCACATCGTCGACGAGGACGCCACGTACGGCTGACGCCCATGATCCTCGCGCGGCTGACGTCCATGAACGCCCCACGGGCGACATCCGCAGCCGCCGTTCCGAAGTCCACACCCCGCCGGCCCCACCCGTGGGTCCCACGCCGTCGGCTTCGCCGATGCCGCCACACGAGGAGCTCGCATGCAACAGGACAAGCACCCCGACTACCACCCGGTCGTCTTCCGTGACCGCGCCGCAGGCTACGCCTTCCTGACCCGGTCCACCGCTACCAGCGGCGAGACCATCGAGTGGGACGACGGCGAGACCTACCCGGTCGTGGACGTCGAGATCTCCTCGGAGAGCCACCCCTTCTACACCGGCAAGGCCCGGACCGTGGACTCCGAGGGCCGCGTCGCCGCTTTCGAGCGGCGCTACGGCGGTGGCGCGGGAGAGGGCGGCTGACCCTGGACGGGCGGGCATGAGCGCGCCGCGGGGCCAGGGTGCGCGGCCGCGAGGTCCCGCAAGCCCCTCATCGCGCTCGTGCCGTGCCGGCGGCGCCCACCCCGTCAGATCACGTTGAGCGCCGCCGCGCAGCCCACCCCGCCGAGCAGCATGAACGCCGGCATCAGCACCTTGAGCTCGACCCAGCTGCCGGCCCGGAACCGCATGGCCTTGGGCGGACCCACCGGGTACCAGCGCTTGCGGCCCACCGGGATCGGCCACAGGATCGGGCAGCCCGACACCGTCAGCGCGTCCCCGATGTCGTGCACCAGAGCGCCCAGCACGATCGGCAGCCCCAGCCACAGGTACTCCTGGCCCGGCGCCGTGAACAGCCAGTCCGCGCCGTTGCCCGGCTTGTCCAGGACGCCAGCGAGGATCCACGCGCTGGTCGCCGCCAGCAGCCAGACGAGGACATCGGCGCTGGAGCCCCGGGTCGCGCGCCACAGCAGGCCTTCGATGGCGAGCACCATGTGCACGAACAGGAGCGCCAGCACCGCCCAGCGGCCGCCGGTGATCGCCAGGACGGAGGCGCCCCCACCGATCATGGCCGCCCACAGCCAGGTGTGGGTGAGAGTGCGGTGGCCGCCGGAGCGGCGTGGATCGCCCTGCTTCTTCGTCCCCTTGTAGACGGCGTACGACAGCTTGTCGACGATCTCGCACAGCCAGCGCGAGAGCGGACCGAAGGCTCGCGAGATCGTGGCGGCCTTGTGATCGAGGTCCGGGGCGAGTGCGGCACCGGCGCAGATCAGCGCGCCGGAGAGCAGCACGGGCCAGGGCATCCCGTGTCCGGCCGCCGTGGCGGCCGCTCCGACGCCCAGCCAGGCGGCAGCGCCCGACAGTGAGTGTGCTGGTCCCATCATGGCCGTTGCCCGCCCCATTCCTCGTGTGCCGCTGTCCAGTTGACTGGGTTCGCTGACGTGTCGTCGGCGACACAGCGTAGCGTTCGCGATCTTCGGGCCGGCAGCCGATTCCCCGATGCGGGACGAGGGCAGGCAAGATGGGTGGGTGACCCTCATCGATCAGCTCCCGCCGACCGCCGATCCCGACGCCCTCTACGAAGCCTTTGAGTCGTGGGCCGAGGATCGCGGGCTCACCCTCTATCCCCACCAGGAGGAGGCGCTGATCGAGGTGGTCTCCGGTGCGAACGTGATCGTGTCGACGCCCACCGGCTCCGGCAAGAGCATGATCGCTGCGGCCGCCCACTTCGCCGCGCTGGCCCGGGACGAGGTCACTTTCTACACCGCCCCGATCAAGGCGCTCGTCTCGGAGAAGTTCTTCGAACTGTGCAAGATCTTCGGCACCGAGAACGTGGGCATGCTGACCGGCGACGCGTCCGTCAACGCCGACGCCCCCGTCATCTGCTGCACCGCCGAGGTGCTCGCGTCGATCGCGCTGCGCGACGGCAAGCAGGCGGACGTCGGTCAGGTCGTCATGGACGAGTTCCACTTCTACGCCGAGGGCGATCGCGGCTGGGCCTGGCAGATCCCGATCCTGGAGCTGCCGCAGGCCCAGTTCGTGCTGATGTCGGCCACCCTCGGCGACGTCTCGATGTTCGAGAAGGACCTCACCAGGCGCACCGGCCGTCCGACGTCGGTGGTCCGCTCGGCGACCCGGCCCGTGCCCCTGTCCTACGAGTACAAGTTCACCCCGCTCACCGAGACCCTGACCGAGCTCCTCGACACGAAGCAGGCGCCGGTCTACATCGTGCACTTCACGCAGGCGCAGGCCGTGGAGCGGGCGCAGGCGCTGATGAGCATCAACATGTGCTCGCGCGAGGAGAAGGAGAAGATCGCCGAGCTGATCGGCAACTTCCGATTCACCACCAAGTTCGGCCGCAACCTCTCCCGTTACGTGCGGCACGGCATCGGTGTCCATCACGCGGGGATGCTGCCGAAGTACCGGCGTCTCGTGGAGAAGCTCGCGCAGGCCGGCCTATTGAAGGTCATCTGCGGCACGGACACGCTCGGTGTGGGGGTCAACGTCCCCATCCGCACCGTGCTGTTCACGGCCCTGACCAAGTACGACGGCAACCGCGTCCGCACCCTGCGGGCCCGTGAGTTCCACCAGATCGCCGGTCGCGCCGGGCGGGCCGGCTTCGACACGGCGGGCTTCGTCGTGGCCCAGGCGCCCGAGCATGTCATCGAGAACGAGAAGGCGCTCGCGAAGGCGGGCGACGACCCCAAGAAGCGCCGCAAGGTGGTCCGCAAGAAGGCGCCCGAAGGTTTCGTCGCCTGGTCGGAGACCACCTTCGACAAGCTCATCGCCTCCGAGCCGGAGCCGCTGACCTCCCGTTTCCGGGTGACGCACACCATGCTGCTGTCGGTGATCGCCCGGCCGGGCAACGCCTTCGAGGCGATGCGGCATCTGCTGGAGGACAACCACGAGCCGCGCAAACAGCAGTTGCGGCACATCAGGCGCGCCATCGCGATCTACCGTTCGCTGCTGGACGGCGGCATCGTCGAGAAGCTCGACGAACCGGACGCCACCGGCCGCATCGCCCGCCTCACGGTCGACCTCCAGCAGGACTTCGCGCTCAACCAGCCGCTGTCCACCTTCGCGCTGGCCGCGTTCGAGCTGCTGGACCCGGAGTCGCCGTCCTACGCGCTCGACATGGTGTCCGTCGTCGAGTCCACCCTGGACGACCCGCGGCAGATCCTGGTCGCCCAGCAGAACAAGGCGAAGGGCGAGGCCGTCGCCGCGATGAAGGCGGACGGCGTCGAGTACGAGGAGCGCATGGAGCGCCTCCAGGACGTCACCTACCCCAAGCCGCTGGAGGAGCTGCTCTTCCACGCGTACAACACGTACCGCAAGAGCCACCCCTGGGTCGGCGACCATCCGCTGTCGCCGAAGTCCGTGATCCGGGACATGTACGAACGGGCCATGTCCTTCACGGAGTTGGTGTCCTTCTACGAGCTGGCCCGCACCGAGGGCATCGTGCTGCGCTACCTCGCCAGCGCCTACAAGACCCTCGACCACAACATCCCGGACGACCTCAAGTCCGAAGATCTCCAGGACCTGATCGAGTGGCTCGGCGAGATGGTGCGCCAGGTCGACTCCAGCCTGCTCGACGAGTGGGAACAGCTCGCCAACCCGGAGGAGATGACCGCCGAGGAGGCGCAGGAGAAGGCCGACGAGGTCAAGCCGGTCACCACCAACGCGCGCGCCTTCCGCGTCCTCGTCCGCAACGCCATGTTCCGTCGGGTCGAGCTCGCCGCGCTCGACCAGGTCGAGGAGCTGGGCGAGATGGACGCCGACGCCGGCTGGGACGCCGACGCCTGGGGCGAGGCGATGGACAAGTACTGGGACGAGTACGACGACCTCGGCACCGGACCCGACGCCCGAGGCCCCAAGCTGCTGGTGATCGAGGAGGTGCCGGCCGACCGGCTGTGGCGGGTCCGTCAGATCTTCGACGACCCGAACGACGACCATGACTGGGGCATCAGCGCGGAGATCGACCTCACCGCCTCCGACGCGGAGGGCCGAGCCGTGGTCCGCGTCACCGACGTAGGCCAGCTCTGAGCACAGGAGAATCCCACCCATGACGACCAACCCGGCCGACCGGCTCGTCGACCTGCTCGACCTGGAGCAGATCGAGGTCAACATCTTCCGGGGCCGCAGCCCGCAGGAGTCCTTGCAGCGTGTCTTCGGTGGCCAGGTGGCCGGCCAGGCGCTGGTCGCCGCCGCGCGCACCACTGAGGGCGACCGTCCGGTGCATTCGCTGCACGCGTACTTCCTGCGCCCGGGCCGGCCGGGCGTGCCGATCGTGTACCAGGTCGAACGGGTGCGGGACGGCAGGTCGTTCACGACCCGGCGGGTCACCGCCGTGCAGCAGGGCCGCACGATCTTCAATCTCACCGCCTCCTTCCACAAGCCTGAACAGGGGAGTTTCGAGCACCAGTTGCCGCCGGCCCGCAAGGTCCCGGACCCGGAGTCGCTACCGACGGTCACCGACGAGATCCGGGAGCATCTGGGCGCGCTGCCGGAGCAGTTGGAGCGGATGGCCCGGCGCCAGCCCTTCGACATCCGCTACGTGGACCGACTGCGCTGGACGAAGGAGGACGTCAAGGACGCCGAGCCGCGCAGCGCGGTGTGGATGCGCGCGGTCGGGCCGCTGGGCGACGATCCGGTGGTGCACACCTGCGCGCTGACCTACGCCAGCGACATGACTCTCCTGGACGCGGTCCGCATCCCGGTCGAACCGCTCTGGGGCCCGCGCAGCTTCGACATCGCGTCACTGGACCACGCCATGTGGTTCCACCGGCCGTTCCGCGCGGACGAGTGGTTCCTTTACGACCAGGAGTCGCCGATCGCGACGGGCGGCCGGGGCCTGGCCCGTGGACGGATCTACGACGTGGAGGGACGCCTTCTGGTGTCCGTCGTCCAGGAGGGACTGTTCAGGGCGCTGTAGCCCGGTGCGTCCGGCGCCTGAACCGGCTCAGCAGGCCGCGCGGCGGTTCCGGCTGCACGGGCCGGGTCGGGCCGAACTGCCGTGGGTGCGGGGGCGCCGGGGGCCGTTTCGCCGTGGGGCGTGGCGCTGGCCGTGTCCGTCGGGCTTCGTCCAGAACCGCCGTCAGGTCGGCCCGCAGCAGGCCGATCTCGTCCGGATCGTCGGCCGTCATGAGCCTCTCGGCGATGAGCGCGAAGGGCGAGCCCGGCGGGCCGGAAGCCGGCGGCCCCGGTCGGAAGCGGTTCAGATGGGAGCGCTCGTAGGGGTCCGGGACGATCTCCGCGATCTGCACGGGATCGAGGAAGGCGGCCAGTGCGCCTGCGCGCTCCCACGCACCCTCGGCCGGACGCAGCAGGAATCCTCGGTGGCGTCCGCGCCAGTTACGTGGACGCAGATCCACACCCGCGTCCAGCATGGCGCGCAGCCCTTCGGGCATCCGTCGGTCGTTCAGCAGCGGGGCGTTCTGCTCGTCGGCGGCGAACCGCCCCAACTCCTCGGCGAGATACAGCCAGACGACGGCTCGATAGCGGTTCAGATAGAACGTCACCGGCACCACCAGGCCCAGCCGGGCGAGGCGGGTGAACCTCCCGGCGGGCACGTCCATGACGTCCGCGCCCTCGGTCGTGCCCACGACCTTCACACGGTCCAGCAAGGCGTCGGGGAAGCCGTCCCCCGCACGCACCCGGTCGATCTCGGACCGTGGGACACGGCGGCCCCCGCCTCCCTCGTCGGGCACGGTCCGGATGAGTCCGAGGTGAACGGCGAGCTCCAGTTCCCCCCGCTTCAGCCCCAGTTCGCGTGCCGCGCGACTCGGCGTGCAGACAGGGTGGTGCGATTTCGTGATCGTGTCAGCCGACATGGTGGAACTCCCCCGTACGGTCCGTGGCTCACGCTCTGTGCGTTCGCCGTGACAGAACCGTAGCCGGGCCGCCCGATCTTCGTGCGGGGCTGTGGATAACTTCGCGGGCGGGGGTGAATCAGCAGGTCAGAGGTCTGTGAGCGGTGCCCGTTCGGGCTGTCGGGCGTCCACGTCGAGGTGCTCGCCGACCCGGTTCACGAGCAGGGTCATCTCGTAGCCGATCTGGCCGATGTCGGCCTCCGCCCCGCTGAGGACGCACAGACAGCTGCCGGTGCCGGCCGCGGTGACGAAGAGCACGGCGTCGTCGAACTCGACCATCGTCTGACGCACTCGGCCCGCGCCGAAGTGCCGCCCCGAGCCCTTGGCCAGGCTGTGCAGTCCGGACGAGACGGCGGCCAGATGCTCGGCGTCCTCGCGTCGCAGTCCCGTACTCGCACCGGTCACCAGACCGTCGTTGGACAGCACCAGCGCGTGTCGCACGTGATCGACGCGCTCGGTCAGGTCGTCCAACAGCCAGTCGAGCCCCTGGTTCTGCGCCATGATGCGGTCTCCCCGTGTAGATGTCTCCCCCTGCACCGGAGGATCTCTTCGCCAGCCTTCCCGACGATCCGGCCCTCGGGCAAGGAGGATGGGGGCATGGCGAAGAAGATGACCGATGAGGAATGGCGGGCGTTCGTCTCGCACGGCACACGGACCGGAAAGCTCTCGACCGTGCGCGCCGACGGCAGTCCGCATGTGACGCCGATCTGGTTCGTGCTCGACGGCGACGACTTGGTGTTCAACACCGGGAAGTCGAGCGTGAAGGGCCGCAACCTGGCCCGCGACGGCCGGCTCGCACTGTGCGTGGACGACGACCGGCCGCCGTACTCCTTCGTAGTGATCCAGGGCCGGGCCCGGCTCTCGGAGGATCTGGACGAACTGCGGCACTGGGCCGGCCGGATCGGGGCGCGGTACATGGGCGAGGAGCGTGCGAAGGAGTTCGGGGAACGCAACGGCGTTCCGGGTGAACTCCTCGTCCGCGTCACGATCGACAAGGTGCTGGCGGAACAGGACGTCGCGGACTGAGGCGTGGCTGTGGGCCGGTCGGTGCCGCGAGACCCGACCGGCAGGCGCGGTCAGCCGACCGAGTCGAGCAGCCGGGCGGTGTGCACCCGCCCGGCGTACTCGACGAGCCGGATCAGCACTTCCTTTCCCGAGTCGCGGTCCCGGGCGTCACAGAGCACCACCGGGGTTCCCCCGTCCAGGTCGAGGGCGCGTGAGACGTCCTGGGCACCGTACGTCCGGGCGCCGGTGAAGCAGTTGACGGCGACGACGAACGGGATGTGCCGGTGCTCGAAGTAGTCCACGGCGGGGAAGCAGTCCTCCAGGCGCCGGGTGTCCGCGAGCACCACGGCGCCCAGGGCTCCCTGCGACAACTCGTCCCACAGGAACCAGAAGCGGTCCTGGCCCGGGGTGCCGAAGAGGTACAGGGACAGGCCGGAGCGGATGGTGATCCGTCCGAAGTCCATGGCGACGGTCGTGGTGACCTTCTGGTCGACACCGTCGGTGTCGTCCACCGACCGACCGGCCTGGCTGAGCAGTTCCTCGGTGCGCAACGGCCTGATCTCGCTGACCGCGCCCACCAGGGTGGTCTTGCCCACGCCGAACCCGCCGGCGACCAGTATCTTCAGCGCCAGGGCGGCGGCATCGCCGTCGGAGGCGTCGGAGTGCTCGGAGACCATCGATCACTTCTCTCGGGAGTACCGGTTCTGACATCTCATCTACAGCGCTCGCAATCCTTCGATCACCTCGCGCAGGATCCGTTCGTCGGGAAGCTGTGCGGGCGGCACCGGACGGCTGACGGTGACGTGCCCCCGTTCCAGTAGGTCGCCGAGCAGCACCCGGACCACGCCCACGGGCAGGTCGGCGCCTGCGGCGAGTTCGGCGACCGACTGCGTCTCCGGCCGGCACAGATCGATCAGGACCCGGTGTTCCGGCCCGAGCGCGCGGTCGTCGTCGGCTCCGGACACGGCGGCGGAGAGCGTGACCAGGGCGATCAGGTCGAAGCGGGTGCCGGTGGGGCCGGGTCTGGTGCGTCCGCCGGTCATGGCGTACGGGCGGACCAGGGGCCCGGCCTCGCTGTCGTACCACTGGCTGCCCTGCTCGCGCGGGGCGCCCGTCGTGTCGTCGGTCATGTGCGCGAGCCGCCCTTTCGGCTCATCCCGCGGCGGGCGGCCGCGCGCCTGCGCGCGTGGGCGTGTAGAGATGCTCGCCGACCCGTTTGACCAGCCGAGCCATCTCGTAGGCCACCAGTCCGATGTCGGCGGTCACGGCGGTGAGCACGGCGAGGCATGAGCCGTCGCCCGCGGCCGCGACGAACAAGAAGGCGTCGTCCATCTCGACCATGGTCTGGCGCACCCCGCCGGCCCCGAAGTGCCGGCCCGCGCCCTTGGCCAGGCTGTGGAAGCCGGAGGCGACCGCGGCCAGGTGCTCGGCGTCCTCGCGGCGAAGGTCCGTGGACGCGCCCACGGCAAGTCCGTCGTTGGACAGCACCACGGCGTGCCGTACCTCGCTCACGCGCACCACCAGGTCGTCCAGCAGCCAGTCGAGTTCGCCGGACCTCCCCCACTCTCGGCCTGGCTCGAGCGGGGGGACCCCCGCGGCGGCTCTCATACTCGGATCCTGGATCATGCGGGGTCTCCTTCGCTGCTGTCGCCGCGCGGTGGGATGTCGGGAGTGGCAGCGCGGCCGGGCTGCCTGCCGCCGCCGCGCGTCCAGCCGTCGCGGTAGGCCGCCATGCGGTCCCGGACGAGTTCGGGGGTGCGCCGGTCGTCGTCGTGGGCGGGGGTCGTTCCCGCCGGTTCCTCGCGGCGTGTCTCGCGCAGTTGGGGGGCGAGGGACGCCTGTCGCACTCGGCGTGGCAGGTCTTCGGAGTCCTCCGGTGGGCGGTGCAGTCTCAAGGTGGTGACTCCGGGGGGTGGGGTGTGGTTCGTGGGCTGCGTCGCGGCCGGTGCCGGAGCCACCAGGGCGGGCCGCTCCGCGGCCGCATGGACGGGCTCCTGCGGCCGCTCGGCGGCAGGCACGCGCGCGTGCTCGCGTTCCGCGGGCACCGGGGCGTCCGTCGCCGCGCTGGGGGAACGTTCCGCCTGAGCGCTGTGCAGCAGGGCCGTGGGCAGCAGCACGACCGCGGTCGTACCGCCGTAGGGCGAGGTGCGCAGGTGCACTTTGATGCCGTGCCGGGAGGCGAGCCTGCTGACCACGAACAGGCCCAGGCGGTCGCTGTCGAACAGGTCGAGCGCCTCGGACTGTTCGATGCGCCGGTTGGCCTCGACGAGGGTCTCCTTGCCCATGCCGAGCCCGCGGTCCTCGACCTCGACGGCGTAACCGTTGCCGACCGGCTCGCCGGTGACGCGCACGCGCGTGTGGGGAGGCGAGAACTGGGCGGCGTTCTCGACGAGTTCCGCCAGCAGGTGCGTGAGGTCGGCGACGGCCGTCCCGATGACGGACGCCTCGGGGAGCCGGCGTACCTCCACGCGCGCGTAGTCCTCCACTTCGGAGACGGCCGCGCGGACCACGTCGGTGAGGGAGACCGGCATCCGCCAGGCCCGTCCGGGAGCCGCTCCGGACAGGATGATCAGGCTCTCGGCGTGCCGTCGCATACGGGTGGTGAGGTGGTCGAGCCGGAACAGGTCGCTCAGTTCGTTCGGGTCGTCGGAACGCCGCTCCATGCTGTCCAGCAGGCTCAGTTGGCGGTGCACCAGCACTTGGCTGCGGCGGGCGAGGTTGACGAAGACGCCGGAGATGCCGCTGGCGAGCTCGGCGCGTTCCACGGCGGCGCTGAGCGCGGCGCGGTGGACGGTGCCGAGGGCCTCGCCGACCTGACCGGTCTCGTCCTCGGCGGGCGGTCCGGGCGGCGCCTCGGCCCGGATGTCGATCTCCTCGCCGGCCCGCAACCTGCGCATGGCCTCGGGGAGTTTGCGCCGGGCGATGTCGAGGGCGCTGTCGCGCAGGCTCACCAGCTCGACGACGAGGTCGCGGCCGATGCGTACGGAGATCACGAGCGAGGCGGCGACGGCGACGAGGCCGAGGAGGACCGCGGCACCGGCCGGGGTGAGCAGGCCGCGGGCGAAGGGGTCGGCGCGATCGGCGACAGCGCGCCCGGCATCCCGCTCGATCGCCCGCATGCCGTTCTGCACGCGCGCGTGCGCCTTGCTCCAGGTGCCCTCGGTCGCCGTGTCGACGGCCTGTACGCCCGGTGCGGCGGCGAGAACCCGGTCCTCCGCGGCCACCACGGCCGTGTAGTCGCCGCCGTCCGCGAGCCGCTGCCAGGCCGCGCCTTCCGGGCCGCGCAGGTCGGTCACGGCGGACTCGGTGAGGGTACGGCGGGTGTCGACGGCGCCGGTGAACAGGCGCAGCCGCACTCCGTCCAGGCGCCCGGCGAGCCGAGCGCTGCCCAGCACCGCGTCCTCCTGGGCCAACGCCTCTCCCGCGCGGGCGAATTCGAGCAGCACGCGCGCGTCGGATCCGAGCTCGGCGTCCTGGATGCCGGTGAGCGCGCCGTCCACCGAGAACGCCGTCGCGATGGTTCGCGTGTACCGCCCGTAGGCCTCGTCCCAGCCGGAGCGGCGGTCGAGGACGTCACTACGAACGGTGCTCAGCCGCGCCGCGCCGCTGACGAACGCCTCCAGGCGGCCGGCCACCCCAGCGGGGAACTCCCCGCCGTCGGCGACCGTTGTGCGGTCGTCGAGCCGGAGCCGCGCCACCATCCTGTCCGTGTCCCCCGCGCGCTTGCGCAGGTCGTCGCCGCGTCCGGCCGACGGGTCGGTCGCGAAGCGCACCGCGGCGGCGCGTTCGGCCTGGAGTGCGGCCACGGCGTCAGAGACGGGTGTCCTGATCTCGGAGTCCACGTGCTGCAACTGGCGCAGTCGGGAGACGTCCTGCGCGGTGGTGACCGTGGCGTAGCCCCACAGGGCGAGCAGCGAGACGACGGGCACCATCAGCAGACAGATGATCTTGGCGCGGACGGTGCGCGGTCGTAGGCGCCGACGCACCCCGCGCGCGGGTGGGTCGTCGGGGTTGCTCCCGTCGGGCTGGTCCGACACCTCGTCGGCCGGAGGCCCGGCATGGGCGCGGCGGCCGCGCAACGGGGGCGGGGACGGCGTTTCGGCGCCGGCTGCGGTGGTCCTACGGGGTGGGCGCATGGCCTCCTCGCTCGGAAGTCGGTCGGGGCGTGCTTCACGGGCCGCCGGTCGGGCCACGCGGCTAGCCGGGGACGCTCTGTGCCGAGTGCTCGGTCGACACGGAGGGCTCGCGCGCCCCCGTGGTGGGGGACAGTGCGACGAAGGCTGAGGTCAGGAAGAGGTAGGACCCGAGACCGACGGCGAGGGGGAAGATGAACTGCATCGCCGTGGCCCCGGGCAGGATCACATCGGAGGGCGTGACATCGACGCCGACCGCGAACATGCCGGTGTAGTGCATGCTGCTGACCGCCGCGCCCATGATGAGCGAGGCGATGGTGACGGCGACGGGCGACTTGATGTTGAGCGCCGCCCACAGGGCCGCCGTCGCCGCGACGACGGCGATCAGTACGGAGACTCCGACGAGCAGCGGATCGTAGGTGACGTCGCCGTGCAGTCGTACCGCCGCCATGCCCAGGTAGTGCATGCTCGCGACGCCGAGCCCGGTGGTGAGCCCGCCCAGGAAGAGCGCGCGGGTCCGGTCACGGCTGTAGCCGACGGCGAAGACGCCGGCACAGACGACGATCATGGCGACGAGGAGGCTCAGGATGGTGAGCGGTACGTCGTAGCGGATGTCGGTGCCGCTGACGCTGAAGCCCAGCATGGCCACGAAGTGCATGGTCCAGATGCCGGTGCCGATCGCGGACGCGGCGGTGAAGAGCCAGTTGCGGCGCGACCGGCCGGTGGCGCCCAGCGCGCGGACGGTGCAGCGCAGGCCGAGCGCGGCGCCTGTGCAGGCCATCACGTACGAGAGCGCGGGGGTCAGCCAGCCGAGGGCGGCGTGGTCCAGGTGTCCCATGGCCCCGGGACGCTAGGGGGGCAGAGGCGCACGAAGGGGGCGCATTTCGAAAGCTGTTGGAATATGACGTGGAGATGTCCCGGAACGACCGCCTCACGCTCGAACGTGTGCACAGCGGCGTCATCCGTGCCGGTGAGGGATCATGCGGAGCATGAGCGACGACCACACACATGTGCAGGAGTTCTTCACCGCCCGTGCCGCCGACTGGGACAGCAGGTTCCCCGACGACGGACCCGCCTACGCCGCCGCGGTCGCCGAGCTCGGACTGCGCGAAGGGGCTCGGGTGCTGGACGCGGGTTGCGGCACGGGGCGCGCTCTGCCGCCGCTGCGTGCCGCCGTGGGGCCCTCGGGAGTGGTCCTGGGGGCCGATCTGACCCCGGCGATGCTGGAGGCCGCCGTACGGGCCGGACGGCACACGGACGGGCGGTTGCTGCTCGCCGACGTGGCCGCACTGCCGGTGCGGTCGGAGTCGCTCGACGCCGTGTTCGCGGCCGGTCTCGTCGCGCATCTGCCGCATCCCGGCGAGAATCTGCGGGAGTTGGCCCGCGTGGTGCGCCCCGGCGGAACGCTCGCGCTGTTCCACCCGATCGGCAGGGCGGCGCTCGCGGCGCGCCAGGGGCGGCAGATCACACCGGACGACCTGCGGGCCGAGCCCAATCTCCGGCCGCTGCTGGCCGGTTCCGGCTGGCGCATGACGTCGTACGTCGACGAGGACGACCGCTTCCTCGCACTGGCCGTACGCGAATCCTGACGACTCCGGCGGCTCACCCTCGTCCGGCGACGACCTCGGCGAAGGCGTCGGGGGCGTCGAGCATGACGTTGTGACCGGCGCCCGGCACGGTCACCACGCGTACGCCCGCCTCCTCCAGGGCCTGCCTTCCGGCGAGTTCACCGCTCGCCCCGCCCTGGAGGAACACCCGGTCGATCGGCAGCCGCGCGAGGATGTCGCGCATGACCGGCACGGACCCCCGCCTCAGCCCCACGGCACTGCGGTGCAGCGCGCGCGGGTCCGCCAATCGCATGGTCGCCGCCCACACCGGCCCGACCGCGTCCAGCACGCGCGCGTAGGCCTCTTCGACGAAGGTCTCCTCGTCATGGGCGGTGATCCACGCGCTCCCCGCGGCGGGCGGGGGTGAGGCGTCGAGGTTGGCCTCGGTGAGGACCAGCCGGGAGACCAGCTCGGGCCGGCGGTGCGCGAGCACGATGGCGACCGAACCGCCCATGCTGTGCGCGATCAGCTCGGCGCCGCTCACTCCCGCCGCGTCCAGGGCCGCCGCCAGGGCGTCGGCGTGCTCCTCCAGGGTGTAGCCGAAGTCCGCGGGCCGGTCGCTGATGCCGTGCCCCGGAAGGTCGACGAACAGGCTCCGTCGCCCCGCGAGTTCGGGCCGGGCCGCGATGTGGGCGTGGTACACGGAGGAGACCGACCCCAGTCCGTGCACGTACACGCGCGCGGGCTCCTCCCCCGGCGCCTCCGTCCATCGGATACGACTGCCCCTGCCGTCGAAGTCGGCCTGCTTCATCGCGCCCCCCAGAGTCTTGTTGGCACTCGCACTATATACATCGGATACGAGGTATTGAGAGATCGATGCATGCACGAACCGATGTACATGCCATCCGATGTGCAGGCCATCCGATGTACACGCGCGCCGAAGTACATGCCTCCCGATGTACAGGACTCCCGATGTACACCGGAGCCGCGCGAGAATGTGGTCATGCTTGAGCTCGCCATCCTCGGATTCCTCTGCGACGCCCCGCTCCACGGCTATGAGCTGCGCAAACGCATCGCCGCACTCATAGGGCACGTGAAGCCGGTCGCCGAGAGCACGCTGTACCCGGCGATCAAACGGCTGGAGAAGGCGGACCTGCTCGCCCGGACCACCGAGCCCGGATCAGTGGCCGCTCCACGCCATGTGCTGACGCCGACCGAGAAGGGACGACGGGAACTGCGCCGCCGACTCGCCGAGCCGGACCCGCGGGACATCAGCGACGAGAACCGGTGGTTCGCCGTGCTCGCCTTCCTGCGCCACCTGGACGACCCGGCCGCCCAGTCCGCCGTACTGCGCCGTCGGCTGGCCTTCCTGAAGGAGCCCGCGAGCTTCTTCTACGACGGCGACCGCCCGCTGCCGGCGGAGGAGGTGGACGATCCCTTCCGACGCGGCATCCTGACCATCGCGCGGGCCACGTCCCGGGCCGAACTCAGGTGGCTGCGAGAAACGATCGCCTCACTCGACGCCTGAGCCACGGCCATCGAGTCGCCGGGAGCCCTTCACCGCGTCGCCCCTCTTCTGCCGCCCGGACTCCAACTCTACGTTGATTGGCAGGAGACGGACGATCAGCCAGGACAGCCACAGAGGGGGCAGGTGGTCATCATGTGGGGCAGGGTGCGCAAGTCGTGCGCGAGGTTCCTCCGGGCTTTTCGAGGGGAGCCGGACACCGGCGGCGACCGGCGCACACACAATTTGTTCGAGGCGGCCGCCGTGTATGTGTCCGCTTGCGCGGAGGACGACCAGGACCAGATCGACGAGGCCACGGGCTGGGTTTCCCCGGAGGCGCTGTCGTTCGGCGTGAGCGAGCTGGCGTGCCGCGCCGTCATCGCGCTCGCCCGGGAGCGCGACGAGTCGCCGCAGACCGTGGCCCGGTCCCTCCTCGGGCTCCCGGCGGCCTGACGGCGTGGGCGAAATCGCGGTCGATTCGCCCCGTCCGGCCGGAAAACAGCAGCTCGAGTGCGCCTGGGAGTCGTGACAAGCGGCTTCCGGTCGCACTAGGGTGCGCGCCGATGGACGAACCGATGGGGAGGCTGGGATGGCCGGGACGGACGAGGAGGCCGTCGCCGCCGCGGACGATGCGCTCTATGTGCTCACGGCGGTGTTGCTGACGCCGGCGAAGTTCCCGAGCGTGCTGGGCGACGACTATCCGGAGGCCTGCGCCGCGCTGGGCCTCGCGCCGCTCGCCGACGGCTACGGCCTGGTGCTCGGCCAGGACGGCGACGGCGCCCGGTGGACGGTCGTCATCGACGACGTCTCCCTGGTGGCCGTCGCCATCGCGTCCTGGGACTGTGGCATGGAGTACGACCTGTCGCCCGACGAACGCACGGTCGTCGCCGCGCTGCCCGGCTGGCCGCTGGCGGTGGCCGTCGCCGCCCCCAACGTGCCCGCACCGCACGACCCCGCCCCCGACGACGCGGACGGTCCTCCGCTGGCGCCGCCGGACACGAGCGTGTGGGGCCCGGCTCAACGGCGCCTCGGTGCCGACGAGATCGCCCTTCAGTGGGCGATGTGGCGGGAACAGATCGACGACGCGCAGTTCGCGTCGCCGGACGGCGCGCCGGAGGCCGTCGGGACTCCCGACGCGAGCGAGGGCGAGGGCGACGACGGGAGTGTCGCAAACACCGAGCCGGCCGGGAGCGCCGAGCAGGTCGAGGGGCAGGGCGGCCACAGCGGTGTCCGGCGAGTCCTCGCGGAGGCCCGCGCCTACGTGGACGCCCCGCCTCCGCTCGGCCGCGTCCGGTCCTCCTTCGCGCCGGGCGACGCACGGACCCTGCGCGCCGACGGCCCCGGCTGGTCGCTGGTCGCCCGGACCGACGACATCGCGTTCGTGCTCCTGGACGACGAGCCCGGCGAGGTGCTGCCGGTGGGCCGTGGCCCGGAGCTGCCCGGGCTGCTGGAAGCACTGGACAAGATGGCCGTCCGCCCGATCTGAATCCGGGCGGTGCGACCGCGCGCCCATAGTGAGCTCGTGACACGGCCGCTGCGCCTGGAGCGCGATGGCGGACTTGGGACGGGAAGGCATGGCAGACCTTCCCTCTCCGTGGTGACGTCGTGGGCTTTCGCCTACGGCAACCCTGTCCCGAGGCCCCATCTGACGGCGGCCTTCCATGTGGCCCCAACCCATGGCTGGCACGGACCCGAGCCCGCACGATGAGGCAGCCTTCACGGATTCACTTCCGTTTCCCCCGTCTCCCCTCTGCCAGGAGGCCTCCATGCGTCTGTCCAGGGCTGTCCCGATCGTTGCCGCCACGCTGCTGGCCACCGCCCTGAGCGGGCCGACTCCCACGACGGCCGCGGCGGTCGGCGAGGCGCACTGCGGGCGTCAGGAGCGTGTACGGATACCGGGCGCAGCCTTCCAGCAGACCGCCTGCCTGCCGGACCTGACCACGACGGGCCTGGCCGGCACGCCCTACACCGACACCACCGACCAGGCCGGCCTGACCGCACAGGGCACGCGGACGCCGTCCGGTGTGCCAGGGATTCAGGTCGACGGCTACTTCCCCGACTCCTCTCGGTTCAACAACACCCACGGTTGGGGTCATGACGCGCAGTTCGTGATCCGGCTGCCCGACCGCTGGAACGGCGGACTGGTCGTCACCGGAGCCCCGGGCACCCGCAGGCAGTACGCGACGGACAAGGCGATATCCGACCAGGTGCTCGCGCTGGGCTATGCGTACGCGGCGACCGACAAGGGCAACAGCGGCTCCGACTTCTACCGGGACGGCAAGCGGCCGGGTGACGCGGTCGCCGAGTGGAACACGCGGACCACTCAGTTGACGCGGGCCGCGCGCAGGGCGGTGACCCAGCGCTACGGCCATGGGCCCCGCCGTACCTACATGACCGGCATCTCCAACGGCGGATACCTGACACGCTGGCAGCTCGAGAACCACCCCGAGCTGTACGACGGCGGCGTCGACTGGGAGGGCGCCCTGTGGACCGCCGACGGCCCCAGCCTCCTCACCTCCTTGCCCACGGCCGTGTCCCGCATGTTCGGCTCCGCGCGGGACGAGGACCTGTACCGCGTCGGCTTCGCGCGCGGCTCCGAGTTCCTGTGGCCGTACCACGAGCGGGCCTACTGGGGAGTCACGCAGAAGATCTATCGCGCCGAGTTCGACCCGTCGTACGACCCTGGCTGTCCCGGACCGTCCGCCGGGACGACGCCGGAGCAGATCCTTGCGCCGTGCGCGTCCGACGCCCGCTACGACTACGCGTCGCGCCCCGCGTCCGTCCACCGGGCCGTGGACCGCGTCGCCCTGACCGGGCGCATCGGCCGACCGCTGATCACACTGCACGGCGATCTGGACGCGCTGTTGCCCAAGGCGGCCGACTCCGATGTGTACGCGCGGATGATCGACGCGAGCGGGCGGGGCTCACTGCACCGCTACTTCACGATCGCGGGCGGCACGCATGTCGACGGCTTGTACGACACCTATCCGGACCGGCTCCGACCCATCCTGCCCTGCTACCGGTCGGCGTTCGACGCGCTGGTCGCGTGGGTGGAGCGAGGCACGCGACCGCCCGCGGACCACACGGTCTCCAGGCCCGCGAGCGGTGACGTGCTCAACTCCTGCGCGCTGTCCACCCCTGTCGCACCGGCGGCCGGGTGAGGATCAGCGACCCAGCTCCTTGCGCGTGGCCCGGCGCAGCCTGCGCCGCTGTGACGGGTCGAGCGTGAGGTACGCGGCGGCCGGGACTCCCAGGACTATCAGGAGCGCGGCCCACCACGGCAGCCAGATCAGCAGGATGAGGCCGGCCGCCACACCTCCCGCGGCGATCTTCGCGTTCTTCGACATGTGCGTCGCCTCCTTCGCGGCCACTGCCGCTCTCTGACCTGAAAACGGGTCCGCGCCGCCGGCGGTTCCGAGCCGCGACCCTGAGACGACCCTGAGGTCCGGCCCCTACGGGTCGCGGAGGTCCGGGGACGACCGACGCCCGATCCACATCGGTCGAGCCCGGGCTCCGCACACCTGAGATACCCATACCAACCAAGGGTGACCCAGGTCACTCAGCAGGCGGACCGAATCGCTGCCGAGT
This sequence comes from Streptomyces sp. NPDC098781, assembly GCF_044759995.1. NCBI lineage: Bacteria > Bacillati > Actinomycetota > Actinomycetes > Kitasatosporales > Streptomycetaceae > Streptomyces > Streptomyces sp. NPDC098781. Next base: position 330,759 of record NZ_JBIWAK010000001.1, on the reverse strand, counting down.
GCTGTACCCTCAACCCCTCCCACTCCGGGTAGTCAAGTTTGAGGAGAGTCGCATAGCTGTGCCGAGGCTTCCCGAGGCAACACCGCCCGAGATCTCCGAACTGGCCTCTTGCCATGCCGTTTTCGTGCCCGGCGATCCCGCGCGCACCGGCCGGGTCGCCTTCTGGCACCCCGACGGCGGCGCCGTTCCGCCCGTCGCGTCCGGATCCGTCGAGGATCTGGAAGTCGTCCTGCCCGGCGACGGCGGTGTCGAGCTGGTACGCGTGCCGGCCGTGCTGCTCCCGGTGCGAGCCGCCCTGCCCGCGCTCACGCGTGCGCGTACGTCCACGCAGGCGCCCCGCGCGGCCGTCTTCTGGGGCACGGCGGCCGTGCTGGCCCTGCGACTCGTGGCACGGGGACTGATGCTGCCCGGCCTCTCCGCGGACGATCACGACGCCTGGCGCGCCGGTCCACTGCGCCCAGAGGACGTCGAGCACATCCGTGCCCTCGCCGCCGCCATGCCGCCCGAAGCGCACGCGGTGCCACTGAGCGTCCCGGGGCCGCTGCGGTTGCCGGATCCGGAGCGGCTGCTGCGGGCCTTCCTGGACGCGGTCGCCGACGTGCTTCCCCGCTCCCCCGCGGCGGCGCTCGTGACGGGCGGCCCCGCCTACGCGGCACGGGAGCCGCAGCGGGTGCCCGCGCTGCGCGCGTGGGCTGACGATGTCGCCGCGGGCCACGACGCGGGCGTACGGCTCTCCCTGCGGCTGGAGGTCCCCGGCCTCGCCGAGGCGACGGACGACGATGCGGCGCTGTCCTTCCGGGCGGCGCTCCAGGTGCACAGCGTGAGCGACCCGACGCTGGTCGCGGACGCCGCCGACGTGTGGGCCGGAGCGGAGGGCTTCGGCCCGCACGCCCGGATGGAAGCCCTGCTGGCACTGCGCCGCGCGGCCCGCGCCTGGGCTCCGCTCACGCCGCTGCTCTCGGCAGCCGTACCGGACGTGGTGGAACTCGCCGACGAGGAGGTGACCGACCTCCTTGGGGCGGGCGCGCGGCATCTCGCCGGGGCCGGAATGGACGTCCACTGGCCCAAGCACCTCGCGCGGGAGCTGACGGCCCGAGCGGTGATCGGTCCGCCCGACGAGGAGGCGGCGCCCGGCGGGAGCCCGTCGGACATGCCGTCGTTCCTGTCCGCCGACTCGCTGCTCGCCTTCAACTGGTGGTTCGCGCTGGGCGGCCAGCGGCTAACGCGCGAGGAGCTGGACCGTCTTGCGGAGGCGAACCGCCCGGTGGTGCGGCTGCGCGACCAGTGGGTCCTGGTCGATCCACATGAGGTGCGCCGCACCCGTGCGCAACAGGACCACAAGGTCACGCCCATCGACGCGCTGGGCGCCGCGCTGACGGGCTCCACGGAGGTGGACGGCCGGCGGGTCGAGGTGCGGCCCACGGGCTGGCTGGCGGCGCTGCGGGAGCGCCTCGCGGATCCCGAGGGACAGGAGCCCGTGGGCCAGCCGCCGGCGCTCGCGGCGACGCTGCGGGACTACCAGCGCCGCGGCCTGAGTTGGCTGGCCCGCATGACATCGCTGGGCCTGGGCTGCTGCCTGGCCGACGACATGGGCTTGGGCAAGACGATCACACTCATCGCACTGCACCTCCACCGGCAGTCCGACACTTCGTCCGCCGGTCCGACGCTGGTCGTGTGTCCGACGTCCCTGATGGGCAACTGGCAGCGCGAGATCGAGAAGTTCGCACCCGGCACGCGCGTACGCCGCTTCCACGGCTCCCGGCGCGACCTGGAGGCGCTCGCGGACGGAGAGTTCGTGCTCACGACCTACGGCACGATGCGCCTGGACGCGCGGCGGCTGGCCGAGGTGCCGTGGGGCATGGTCGTGGCCGACGAGGCCCAGCATGTGAAGAACCCGTACTCCGCGACCGCGCGCGCGTTGCGCTCCATCGGCGCACGCGCGCGCGTGGCGCTCACCGGCACGCCGGTCGAGAACAACCTGTCGGAGCTGTGGGCGATCCTCGACTGGACGACCCCGGGTCTGCTGGGCCGCCTCGGCACCTTCCGCGCGCGCTACGCCCAGGCCGTCGAGGGCGGCCAGGACCCGGCCGCCGCGGAGCGGCTCGCCCGGCTCGTGCGCCCGTTCCTGCTGCGCCGACGCAAGTCCGATCCCGGGATCGCCCCGGAACTCCCGCCGAAGACCGAGACGGATCGCGCGGTGTCCCTGACCACGGAACAGGCGGGCCTGTACGAGGCGGTGGTCCGCGAGACGCTGGCGGAGATCGCCGAAGCCGACAGCATGGCGCGGCGGGGCCTGATCGTGAAGCTCCTGACGGGCCTGAAGCAGATCTGCAACCACCCGGCGCAGTTCCTCAAGGAGGAGAGGCCGACGATCGCCGGACGCTCGGGGAAGCTGGAGCTGCTGGACGAACTGCTCGACACCATCCTCTCCGAGGGTGCGAGCGTCCTGGTCTTCACGCAGTACGTACGGATGGGACGTCTCATCGAAGAGCATCTGGCGGCCCGCGGAGTGCACACACAGTTCCTGCACGGCGGAACACCCGTGGCGGAGCGCGAGGCTCTGGTGGGGCGCTTCCAGGACGGTGAAGTGCCCGTCTTCCTGCTGTCGTTGAAGGCCGCGGGCACCGGTCTGAACCTGACCCGCGCCGAACATGTCGTGCACTACGACCGCTGGTGGAACCCCGCCGTCGAGGCCCAGGCCACCGACCGCGCGTACCGCATCGGCCAGACCCGGCCCGTACAGGTGCACCGGCTGATCGCCGAGGGAACCATCGAGGACCGCATCGCCGACATGCTGAACCGCAAGCGTGAGCTCGCCGACGCGGTGCTCGGCGCGGGCGAGGCAGCGCTCACGGAGCTGACGGACGCGGAGCTGGCCGATCTGGTGGAACTGCGAGGGGGCACGAGATGACTCGGCACGACGATGATCTGGAGCGCACGTTCGCGGCGCTGCCGCCCGCGCACGGGCGAGGCTTCGCGCAGACGTGGTGGGGCCAGACCTGGCTGAAGGCACTGGAGGAGACGGCGCTGGACTCGTCACAGCTCAAGGCCGGACGCAGGCTGGCGCGAGCGGGCGCGGTCGGCGCGGTCTCGGTGCGCCCGGGGCGCATCACGGCGGTGGTGCAGGGCCGCGATCACACGGCACACCGGGCGGACGTACTGCTGGAGGAGCTGACCGCGGAGGAGTGGGACCGCTTCCTCGACATGGCCGTGGAGCGGGCCGGGCATGTCGCCGCGCTACTGGACCGCGAGATGCCACCGCACCTGGTGGAGGACGCCTTGGCCACGGGCATCGAACTGCTCCCGGGCATGGGCGATCTCGAACCGAGGTGCGGCTGCGAGGCCTGGGACCACTGCGGTCACACAGCGGCCCTCTGCTACCAGGTGGCACGGTTGCTGGACCAGGACCCCTTCGTGCTGCTGCTGATGCGCGGACGGGGCGAACGCGAGCTCCTGAACGACCTCCAGGCCCGCAGCACCGCAGCCGCCGACAGCCGGCGCGAACGGTCCGAACCGTCCGAGCCCGAGGGCGTGGACGCCGCGGAGGCGTATGCGACGGGCGACATCCTGCCGCCGTTGCCCGCACCGGCCGAGGTGCCCGCCGGGCCTGGGGTGCCGCCGTCCCTGGACACCGAGACGCTGCCAGGGCCCGGTGTCGATCCGTCCGCGCTGGAGTTCCTGGCTGCCCGGACCGCCGCGGAAGCGCACCGCATGCTCATGGAGGCGCTGCGGACGGATCCGGAACAGCAAATCGTGGAAACGGAGTTGAGCCTCGAACAGGATGCCGTGCGCCTCGCCGTCGGCGGTCCGCCCGCGCACGTGGCCGAACGGCTGGCCGCCGGATCGGGGCGCGGCCGCGACGAATGGGAGGCCGCCGTGCACGCTTGGCGACTGGGCGGGGTCTCCGCGCTTTCGGTGCTCGACGAGGAGTGGTCCGTCGAGGGCGAAACGCTCGCACGCGCGCGTGCCGCCCTGGATTCGGCCTGGGACGAGGAGGAGCGGCCTGCGCTGCGGGCGCAGGGCAACCGTTGGACCATCGTCGGCGAGCCGGGGCAACTGCGCCTCGGACGGGACGGACGCTGGTGGCCGTATCGCGAGGAACGGGGCCGCTGGGTGCCGGCGGGAGGTCCGGCGCGGGATCCGGCGACGGCGCTGGCCTCGGTGCGGCACACGGACCACGAGCAAGCGTAGAGCTCAGCCTCGGCTGACTCGGTGAGGTGTGGGGCCATAGTCGGAATCGTCGGCGGTGCTCAGGCGAACAGGCTTGACAGCGAGGCCAGTTGAGCTGCCGTCGACGACTTCCGCCCGCCGAGCGCCCGTCGCCCCGCGTTCACCCTCCGGTCGTCAGGCGTTCCGCGCGGGCTCCAAATCTGGCCGCTGTCAGAGAACTTGGTCCTCAGGAGGCCCGAATGTCCCCGCACGCCACAGGCCGGCGCCGTGCTCACCGTCTCGTCGCCGGGGGTGTACCCCTCGCCGTGATCGCGGCGCTCGCGGCCGCCGGGCCCGCCGGCGCCGGGGACGGACACCACACCGCGCACGTCGAGCGCACCGCCACCCTCGGCGACGTCCCGCTCGCCGCGTTCAGCAACGCGCTGCTGCCCGGCACCGTGGGCGACGACCGGGGCGTGGACCTCGGCGGCATCGGAAGCGACATCTACCCGGCGGGCCGCAAGGGCGAGTTCTGGACGGTCACCGACCGCGGCCCCAACGGCCAGATCAAGGTGGACGGTTCGAAGCGCCGTACGTTCCCGGTGCCGGGCTTCGACCCGGCGATCGTGAAGATCCGGGTGACCGGCAGCACCGTGAAGGTGCTGGACGCGATGGCGATCACCATCGCGTCCGGCAAGGCCGTCACCGGTCTGTCGAACCAGCAGGGGCGCGACGAGGCGCCGTACACCTATGACGCGCGGACTCCGCTCACGTACAACCCGAACGGACTCGACACCGAGGGCATCGTCCGCGCCGCCGACGGGAGTTTCTGGCTCGTCGACGAGTACGGCCCCTCCCTGGTCCACGTCTCCGCGCGCGGGAAGGTCCTCACGCGGTATGTGCCCAAGGGGCTCGGCCTCACCGGCGCCGACTACCCGGTGGTGGAAGCGCTGCCCTCCGTGCTGCTGCACCGGAAGATCAACCGCGGTTTCGAAGGGCTCGCCCAACTGCCGGGCGGCGACCTGGTGATGGCCGTACAGAGCCCGCTGTCCCTGCCCGACACGGATGCCGGGGAGGCGTCGCGCACCACGCGGCTGCTGCGCTTTTCGCCGAAGAAGAAGGCGATCACCGCGGAGTACGCGTACCGCTTCGACGCGGTGAACGTCGTGGACCCCGGCGAGGACGACACCTCCGAACTGAAGATCTCCTCGGTCGTGGCCGTGGGCGGAAACCGGCTGCTGGTCGAGGAGCGCACCGACAAGGCCGCGCGCCTCCAGTTGGTCCGTCTGGACCGTGCGGCGAACATCCTCGGCAGCCGCTGGGACGACGACACGACCTCCCCGTCGCTCGAGCAGCTCGACGACCCGAAGACGTCGGGCGTTCCGGTACTGCGCAAGCGTCTGGTCGTCGACCTCGGCACCGTCGCCGGTGTGCCCGGGAAGATCGAGGGCGTCGCGCGTGTCGACCACGACACCCTGGCGCTGATCAACGACAACGACTTCGGGATGACGGACGGCGCGGAGGCGTTCGACGAGGACGGACGGCTGGTCGACAGCGGCATCGAGACGTCCGTGATCTACGTGCGCATCCCGCACGGCATCTGACGCCGGATCGGACGCGAGACGCGGACACGCGCGAGTGCCCCTCGGGGAGCGGTACGCGCGCGTGCCGCTTCCTTCCGGCGTCTACGGCAACTCGTCCGCCAGCGACGGCAGCAACGACTCCAAGCCGCTGGGCAGGCCACTGGGCAGCTCGGTCGGGAATCCCGACGGCAGTGACGTGGGCAGCTCGCTCGGCAGTCTGCTGGGGAGCTCGGTCGGGATGCTGAAGGACGGCCTGGGCGAGCCGCTCGTGCTGCTCTCGGCTGGCGTCTTCTCGTCGGGTGAGTCGTCGCTGCCCGAGGCCATCAGGACCACGGCCACAACGGCTCCTACGGCCACAATGGCGATGAGCAGGATGACGAGCGGACCGCGCCGCCGGCCCGGTCCGCCTCCGCCCCCGGGCGGCTCCGGGGGTGGCCAGGCACCGTACGAGGGCGGGCCACCGTCCCCCGGAGGCGGCCCGTACCCTCCCGGTGGCCCGTAACCCCCTGTGGTGGGTGGTCCGAAGCCGCCGCCCGGAGGCGGCGTGTCACCCGGCGGTCCTGGCGGCTGAGGCGGTACGGGCGGCATGGCCATACCGTCCAGAGTCGCCGTTGCGCGGGCCGTGGCGCGACCCCCACATGGGGGTTAATACGCGCCCATTCCACGGATCGCACGATTCCGGAACATTCCGCGGGACTTGGGCGCGGCCCGGATCCAGCCGGGCCGGTACCCCGCGCGGCGCAGGCAGGCGGCGAAGGCGTGGGTTCAGCCGCGCACGCCCAGCAGATGGTCCATCGCCAGCTGGTCGAGGTGCTCGAACGCCATCCCGCGCGCGGCGGCCTTGTCGACGTCGAACTCCTCGAAGGCCGTGCGGTCCGCGAGCAGCCCCTTCAGGCCGTCCGCCGCAGTCGGCTGGGCCAGTTCGTCGAGACGCGAGGCACGCAGGGCTGCCTGGACCTCCGGGTCGGCTCGGAAGGCCGCCGAACGCTCCTTCAGGATGAGGTAGTTGCGCATGCAGCCCGCCGCCGACGCCCACACACCGTCGAGGTCCTCGGTCCGCGGCGGCTTGAAGTCGAAGTGACGCGGGCCGGCGTAACCGGCGCTCTCCAGGAGGTCGACCAGCCAGAAGGCGGCACGCAGGTCCCCGGCACCGAAGCGCAGGTCCTGGTCGTACTTGATGCCGGACTGGCCGTTGAGGTCGATGTGGAAGAGCTTGCCCGCCCACAGCGCCTGCGCGATGCCGTGCGGGAAGTTCAGCCCGGCCATCTGCTCGTGACCGACCTCGGGGTTCACGCCGTACAGCTCGGGGCGTTCCAGGCGCTCGATGAACGCCAGCGCGTGGCCGACGGTGGGCAGCAGGATGTCGCCGCGCGGCTCGTTCGGCTTGGGCTCGATCGCGAACTTCAGGTCGTAGCCCTGGGAGGTGACGTACTCGCCGAGGAGGTCGAAGGCCTCCTTCATACGGTCGAGGGCCACGCGCACCTCCTTGGCGCCACCGGACTCCGCGCCCTCGCGGCCGCCCCAGGCCACATACGTCTTCGCACCGAGTTCGACCGCGAGGTCGATGTTGCGGATCGTCTTGCGCAGGGCGTAGCGGCGCACGTCGCGGTCGTTGGCGGTGAACGCGCCGTCCTTGAAGACGGGGTGCGTGAAGAGGTTGGTGGTGGCCATCGGCACCGTCATGCCGGTGGCGTCGAGTGCCTCACGGAAGCGCTTGACGTGCGCCTCGCGCTCGGTGTCGGAGGACCCGAACGGGATCAGGTCGTCGTCGTGGAAGGTGACGCCGTGGGCGCCGAGATCGGCCAGGCGCCGCACCGTCTCGACCGGGTCGAGGGCTCGGCGAGTGGCGTCACCGAAGGGGTCCCTTCCCTGCCAGCCGACGGTCCACAGACCGAAGGTGAACCTGTCCTCGGGGGTGGGCTGGTAGCTCATGCCACGGCTCCTCGCTTACTGACGACTGCTTGCTGCGACTGCCTGCCAGGACTATTTCGTCATGGCACTTTACAAATTAGTATGCCCACACGTCCCTGGGAAGGGACAAGATGTCCCTGAAGGGGTGAAGTCCGGGTCGCCACTCCCGGCGCACCCTCGAAACAGCAGGTCAGAGCCGCAGAACCGCAGAAAAGGGAGAGCCCGATGTCAGCAGCCGAGGGTCCGCTCGTCGTCGGCGTGGACACATCGACCCAGTCCACGAAGGCCCTGGTCGTCGACGCGTCGACCGGGCAGGTCGTCGCGAGCGGCCAGGCAGCCCACACGGTGTCCTCCGGCGCCGGCCGCGAGAGCGACCCTCGCCAGTGGTGGGACGCCCTCGGCAAGGCGCTGCGTCAGTGCGGCGAGGCCGCGCACGAGGCGGCCGCGGTGTCCATCGGCGGGCAGCAGCACGGCCTGGTCACCCTCGACGACCGGGGCGAGCCGGTCCGCCCGGCGCTGCTGTGGAACGACGTGCGCTCGGCGCCCCAGGCCCGCCGTCTGACCGAGGAACTCGGCGGCGCGAAGTTCTGGGCCGAGCGCGTCGGCTCCGTCCCGGCCGCGTCCTTCACGGTCACGAAGTGGGCCTGGCTGGCCGAGCACGAACCGGAGTCCGTCCGGGCCACCAAGGCCGTACGCCTCCCCCACGACTACCTCACCGAACGCCTGACGGGGCTGGGCACGACCGACCGGGGCGACGCGTCCGGTACGGGCTGGTGGGCGTCCGGGACGGAGTCGTACGACGACGAGATCCTCGCGCATGTGGGGCTCGACCCGGCGCTGCTGCCCCGTGTGGTCCGGCCCGGCGAGATCGCCGGCACCGTCCGCGACAGCCACGACCTGCCATTCTCCAAGGGCACCCTGGTCGCGCCGGGTACCGGCGACAATGCCGCCGCCGCGCTGGGCCTCGGCCTGCGCCCCGGCATGCCCGTACTGAGCCTCGGCACCTCCGGCACGGTGTACGCGGTCTCGAAGCGGCGCCCCGCCGACCCGACCGGCACGGTGGCGGGCTTCGCGGACGCGCACGGCGACTGGCTGCCGCTGGCCTGCACCCTGAACTGCACGCTCGCCGTCGACCGTCTGGCGGCCCTGCTGGGCCTCGACCGTGAGGCCGTCGAGCCCACCACCGGCATCACGCTTCTCCCGTACCTGGACGGCGAGCGCACACCGAACCTGCCGAACGCCTCCGGCATCCTGCACGGCCTGCGCCATGACACGACCGCGGGCCAGCTCCTCCAGGCCGCCTACGACGGCGCCGTGCACGCCCTGCTCGGCGCCCTCGACCTGGTCCTCGACGACGACGCGGACCGCTCGGCCCCGCTGCTGCTGATCGGCGGCGGCGCCCGGGGCACGGCCTGGCAGCAGACCGTACGACGGCTGTCGGGGCGCCCGGTGCAAATCCCCGAGGCGAGGGAACTGGTCGCGCTCGGCGCCGCCGCCCAGGCGGCAGGCCTGCTGACCGGCGAGGACCCGGCCGCGGTCGCCCGGCGCTGGAACACCGAGCGGGGGCCGGTGCTCGACGCCGTCGAGCGCGACGAGGAGACGCTGGCCAGGATCAGCGGGGTACTCTCCGACGCGGCCCCGCTGCTGGAGCGAGCCCCCGAAACGCACTGAGGACTGACGGAGGAATGACCGCACCGCCGCACGAGGCGCACCCGACCGGCGCCGGGCGCGCACTGCCCGACACCCAGCAGGGCATGCGCCGCCGCAACCTCGCCCGGGTGATGCACACCGTCAGCGCCGAGGGCCCGCTCTCCCGTGCGGCCGTCGCCTCCCGGATCGGGCTGACGCGTGCGGCGGTCTCCACCCTCGTCGACGAGCTGATCCGCTCCGGCCTGCTGGACGAGCTCGGTCCCGAGCGGCCCGGACGGGTGGGCCGGCCCGGCTCGGCGCTCGCCGTCAGCGGGCACGGTCCGGCCGGGATAGGCGCGGAGATCGGCGTCGACCATCTCGCCGTCTGTGCCGTCGATCTGCGCGGCGAGGTGCGTTCCAGGGCGGTTCGGCACGCCGCGAACCGGGGACGCGCGCCCGAACCGGTCATCGAGGAACTCGACGCATTGGTACGCCAGGTCGTCGCCGAGGCGGAACGCGAGGGACTGTGGCCCACCGGCCTGGCGGTCGCCGTTCCGGGTCTGGTGGCGCGCGACGCCCGCACGGTCGTACGCGCCCCGAACCTCGACTGGCACGACACCGACCTGGCCGCCCTGCTCCCCGCGCACCATCCCCTCACCGTGGGCAACGAGGCCGACTTCGGCGCACTCGCCGAACTCTGGCTCGGCGAAGGCACCCCTCGTGACTTCCTGCATGTGTCGGCGGAGATCGGCATCGGTGCGGGCATCGTGGTGGACGGCGGGCTGCTGCGTGGAACGCGCGGCTTCGCGGGCGAGTTGGGCCACGTGCCTGTCCGGCCCGACGGACCCGAGTGCCCCTGCGGGGGGCGCGGGTGCCTGGAGCAGTACGCAGGTGAGGAGGCGGTGCTGCGCGCAGCCGGACTGGAGCCCGGCGACGACCGGGTGGGGCTGCTCGCCGGGCTGGCCGCCGAGGGGGACGAAAACGTACGGCGTGCCCTGCGCGACGCGGGAACGGCGCTCGGTGTCGCGCTGACCGGCGCGGTCAATCTGCTGGACCCGGAGAGCGTGGTGCTGGGCGGTGCGCTGGCCGGGCTCGCGCCCTGGCTGCTGCCGTCGCTGGAGGCCGAATTGGCCCGGCGCACGGCGGGGCCGGCCTGTCCGGTGTCCGTGTCTCGGCTGGGTCCGGAGGGGCCGTTGCTGGGGGCCGCGCACTCCGTGGTGCGAGCGGTGCTGGACGATCCGGCCGCCGTGGCGGAACGGGCCTGATTCCAGGGCTGAAAGGCCCGACTGAAGTCAGAACAGGGTCGATTCCAGGGCCTGTTCACTCGTGTGAGTGACGGAGTTGTCCACAACCGGGCCGCCGTCCACGGAAACCCAGCGGGCCCTTCTGCCCGACCGACCAGCGCCGTACCGTGATTCACGTGAGGCGCAGCCGTCGTGTCGGCGTCATCCCGGGGTGACAGCCGACACCACGCGTCTCCGTCCTCGACGTCCCTCAGCCACCGGCCTTCCCCCGGCCTTATCGACGCCCCATCCTCGCCCACCGGAGTTCTCGACGACCCTCCCCGCCTTACGAGGACGCCCCCTCCCCCCGCCTTCCGCAGAACAGAACGGAGCTGTGCAGCCATGAGCGACCCTCGGATCCTCACCGTGCGACCCGAGCCGGGCGAATACGCCTGGACCTTCGGCGGCGCACCGCCGGTCGCACGCATCGCCCCCGGCACGGTCCTCGATCTGTACACGGAGGACTGCTTCGCGGGACGGGTGCGGTCGGAGAAGGACCTGGTCTCGGAAGTGTGCGAATTCCCTTACCTCAACCCCCAGACAGGGCCCTTCCATATCGAGGGCGCCGAGCCGGGAGACACGATCGCGGTGCACTTCGTGTCGATCGAACCGGCCCGGGACTGGGCCGCCTCGACCACGGTCCCGCTCTTCGGCGCGCTCACCTCGACGCACACCACGGCCACGCTGCAACCACCCCTGCCGGAGACCGTCTGGATCTGGCAACTGGACCGGGCCCGGCGTACGGCGCTGTTCCGGGCGCACGACAGTGACTTCGAGGCCGAGCTGCCCATGGATCCGATGCACGGCACCGTCGGGGTGGCGCCCGCCAACCTGGAGGTGCGCTCGGCGCTGGTGCCCGACGCGCACGGCGGGAACATGGACACACCGGAGATGCGGGCGGGCGTCACCTGCTATCTCGGGGTGAACGTCGAGGGCGCGCTGCTCAGCCTCGGCGATGGGCACGCCCGCCAGGGCGAGGGCGAGACCTGTGGGGTCGCGGTGGAGTGCGCGATGAACACCGTGGTGATCGTCGAGTTGCTCAAGGGGCTCGCCACCCCGTGGCCCCGGATCGAGTCGGACACGCACATCATCTCGACGGGCTCGGCACGGCCGTTGGAGGACGCGTTCCGGATATCCCAGCTCGACCTGGTGCAGTGGCTGGCGCGGGACTACGGGTTCAGCGAGTTGGACGCCTACCAGTTCGCCACGCAGGCGGTCGAGTCGCCGCTGGCCAACGTGTGCGACACCAACTACACCTGTGTGGCCAAGATCCGCAAGCAGTGGCTGCCCGCGCGCGAGACGCACCGCGGAGTGCACGCACGGCTGCGGGAGACCGCCGCGACGCTGCGCTGAGCAGGCCCGGGCCCGACTCGACGACCGAAAGGCAATCACCTCTTGGAACGCGCAACACCACGTCCCGAACAGCGAAGACCGCGTCTCAGCCGACGGAAGATCCTCCAGGGCACCGCCCTCGCCGCCGTCCCGTACGCCCTGCTGCCCGAATGGCGAGCCGGGCTCCACGTCCCCGGCCCGGACTACCCGCTCGCCGAGTGGCGGCCGGCGAGCACCGCCAACTACACGGTGGCCAACCGCCCCTTGTCCCATCCAGTCGACCGGGTGATCATCCACGTGACACAGACCCGCTACCGCAACTCCCTGTCCGTCTTTCAACGTCCGAAGCACCAGGTGTCCGCCCACTACGTCGTCCGCTCGGCCGACGGACACACCTCCCAGTGTGTTCGGGAGGCGGACATCGCGTGGCACGCCGGGGACTGGGACCTCAACACGCGCAGCGTCGGCGTCGAGCACGAGGGATGGGTGGACCAACCCGCCTGGTTCACCGACGTCATGTACGAGACGTCGGCCCGTCTCACCGCGACGATCTGCGCCAGACACGGCATACCGACGGACCGGGCGCACATCATCGGGCATTACGAGGTGCCGGGCACCGATCACACCGATCCCGGTCCGCACTGGGACTGGACGCGGTACATACGACTCGTCAACGCGGTCTGAGGCTCGCACATCTGCGCCGGTGCGCCAGTCGTTCGGGTACCCCTCGTCGAAAAGGTTGTCCGTGCGCGTACTCGGAGTGACGATGTCCCCAGCCGCATCGCTTCCGGGGAGGCCGAGTTGACCGATCCGTGGGTGGCTCTGGAACCGGGAGCCGACCCCGCCGAGCGCGTACGGGTGTTGCGTCGGGCGCATGAGACGTTCACCGAGGTGGGCACCGTGCCGAAGCCGGTGCGGGGCGTGGTGGCCGACTCATGGCGGCGCTCCGCGCGGGCCGGTGTCGGTCCGGACGGGACCGCGTCCGTGGAACTCGTGGACGGCGACCTCGGCAGCTACCGCGCGGAGCATCCGCTGGCGCGGGTGATGCCACTGTTCCGCGAGTTGCTGGGCGGTTTCGCGTCCGACGGCGAGCATCTGCTGGCGGTGTGCGACGCGCACGGCAGGCTGCTGTGGGTCGAGGGACATCCGACGACCAGGCGCAAGGCGGGAGGGATGAACTTCGTGCCGGGGGCGCGGTGGGCGGAGAGCGCGGTCGGGACGAACGCGCCGGGCACGGCGGTCGCCGTGGACCGGCCGGTGCAGGTGTTCGCGGCCGAGCACTTCATCCGCCGCGTGCAGCCCTGGACGTGTGCGGCGGCGCCGGTGCACGATCCGCGCACGGGGCGGGTGCTGGGGGCGGTGGACATCACCGGCGGTGACGGGCTGGCGCATCCGCACAGCCTGGGGTTCGTGCAGGCGGTGGCGCGGGCCGCGGAGTCGCATCTGGCGCTGCTGGCGCCGCAGACGCCCGCGGCGGACACAGTGGAACTGTCGGCGTTGGGCCGCGACGAGGCGCAGTTGCTCGTGGCCGGCCGCCGGCTCAGGCTCAGTCGGCGGCACAGCGAGATCCTGGTGCTGCTGGCGCGCCACCCGGAGGGGCTGACCGGCGACGAGTTGCTGTGCGCGCTGTACGAGGACGAGTCGGTGACGCCGGTGACCCTGCGCGCCGAACTGGCCCGACTGCGTCGTCTGCTCGGCCCCGCCCTGGTCGGTTCCCGGCCCTACCGGCTGACGGTGCCGGTGGAGTCGGACGTCACGGTCGTCGAACGCCGCCTGGAGACAGGCGCGGTCACCGCGGCGGCCACGGCGTACACGGGCCCGCTGCTGCCCGGTTCCCAGGCGCCGGCGGTGGTGCGGCTCAGGCGTCTCCTCGCCGACGGACTGCGTACCGCGCTGATCGCCGGCCACGATCCCGATCTGCTGGCGGACTGGGCGCACGCGCCCTGGGGCGGGGACGACATCGATGTATGGCGGGCACTGGCCGCGGTACGCCCGACGGCGGCGGTGCGGTCCCGGCTGGCGGCGCTGGAGTCCGAGCTCTCGGCACCGCCGGCCCGGTCTCGCCGGCCGGCGCACTGAGCGACCGGCGACCATCCCGGAACCGCCGCCTCACGCAACGTACTTGCAACCTCGCCGTCCCTAGCCTCGCGCGCAGAGCCGCCCAACGGCGGGCGGCGGTTCTTCGGGAGGCAGAGCAGTATGACCCGTTACGCGGCGCCCGGCACCGAGGGTGCGATCGTCTCCTACCAGGCACGCTACGACCACTTCATCGGCGGTGAGTACGTGCCGCCGATCCGGGGGCAGTACTTCGACAACCCGACGCCGGTGAACGGGCAGCCGTTCACCGAGATCGCGCGGGGCACCGCGGAGGACGTGGAGCGGGCGCTGGACGCGGCGCACGCGGCGGCCCCGGCGTGGGGCCGGACGTCGGTGACCGAGCGCGCCGACATCCTGCTGAAGATCGCCGACCGTATGGAGGCGAACCTGGAGAAGCTGGCCGTCGCGGAGAGCTGGGAGAACGGCAAGCCGGTCCGGGAGACCCTGGCGGCCGACATTCCACTGGCCATCGACCACTTCCGCTACTTCGCGGGGGCGATCAGGGCCCAGGAGGGGTCGCTCGGCGAGGTCGACGACGACACGGTGGCGTACCACTTCCACGAGCCGTTGGGTGTGGTCGCGCAGATCATCCCGTGGAACTTCCCGATCCTCATGGCGACCTGGAAGCTCGCCCCGGCGCTGGCGGCGGGCAACGCGGTCGTGCTGAAACCGGCCGAGCAGACGCCGGCGTCCATCCACTACTGGCTGAGCCTGGTCGCCGACCTCCTCCCGCCCGGCGTGCTCAACGTGGTCAACGGCTTCGGAGTGGAGGCGGGCAAGCCACTGGCGTCCAGCCCGCGCGTCGCCAAAGTGGCGTTCACCGGGGAGACCACGACCGGCCGGCTGATCATGCAGTACGCCTCGGAGAACATCACTCCGGTCACCCTCGAACTCGGCGGCAAGTCCCCGAACATCTTCTTCGACGACGTCTGGGCGGCGAACGACGACTTCCGGGACAAGGCGCTCGAAGGCTTCACGATGTTCGCGCTCAACCAGGGCGAGGTGTGCACCTGTCCGTCCCGGGCGCTGGTGCAGCGGGGCCGGTACGCCGAGTTCATGGAGGCGGCGATCGCGCGGACCGAGCAGATCAAGACCGGTCACCCGCTCGACACGGACACGATGATCGGCGCCCAGGCCTCCAACGACCAGTTGGAGAAGATCCTTTCCTACCTGGACATCGGCCGGCAGGAAGGCGCCCGGGTCCTCACGGGCGGCGAACGTATCGAGCACGACGGTGAGTTGAAGGGCGGCTACTACGTCCAGCCCACCGTCTTCGAGGGCGACAACCGCATGCGGATCTTCCAGGAGGAGATCTTCGGCCCGGTCGTCTCGGTGACGTCCTTCGACGACTTCGACGACGCCATCAAGATCGCCAACGACACCCTGTACGGGCTCGGCGCGGGCGTGTGGACGCGGGACATCAACACCGCGTACCGCGCGGGCCGGGCGATCCAGGCGGGCCGCGTCTGGACGAACTGCTACCACGCCTACCCGGCGCACGCGGCGTTCGGCGGCTACAAGGGGTCGGGCATCGGGCGTGAGACGCACAAGATGATGCTGGAGCACTATCAGCAGACGAAGAACCTGCTGGTGTCCTACGCGCCGAAGAAGCTCGGCTTCTTCTAGGCACCGCTTCCAGGCACCGCGCCCGGCGAAGGGCGTCTGACCGGGCGTGCCACCCGTCAGGCGTCCTCGTCGGAGAGGACGGGCGCACGTCCGGGATGCGGGGGGAACGACGGCGGCGGAGATTGGAGGTATCGACCTCGGACGGATCGGGAGGAGGTCGGCGTGACGACTCGTACGCATCCGATGTCCGAACAGGCGTTCCGGTCCCTCTACCGGCAGCTGCGTGAGCAGGCACAGACCGGTGTGGAGCGCAGCCGCGGCGCACTGGTCCATCTCACCCCCGAGCGGGTGGCGGCAGCGGCCGCCGAGGTGCGGTACGGGCGCACCGTGGGCCTGGCCGGGCCCATCGGGACGCGGGTCGGTCCGGACAACCCGGAGCCCGCCACGCACCGCATGGGGGGACCCTCGCAGCGGGAGGCGGAAACGGCCGGGCTGCACTTCGCGCACGACCATTTCGGCATGAACGTGCACGGCGACGCGGACAGCCACCTCGACGCGCTGTGCCATGTGATCTTCGACGGCGAGATCTACGGAGGCGTGCCGGCGGACACCGTGACGCCGGACGGCGCGCAGGCGCTCACGGTCGACCTGTTCCACGACGGAATCGTCGGTCGCGGTGTGCTCCTGGACATCGCACGGCTGCGCGATGTGCCCTGGCTGGAGCCCGGCGGCCATGTGACGGCCGACGACCTCGCGGCGGCCGAGGCCGCCCAAGGGGTCCGGACCGGGCCGGGCGATCTGCTCTTCGTGCGCGTCGGCCACCGGCTTCGGCGCCGCGAGGTCGGCGCGTGGGACGCGGCACGGCTGCGGACGGGTCTCCATCCGACGGCGATGGAGTTCGTGGCCGAGCGGCGCGTCTCCGTCCTGGGGTCGGACGGCAACAGCGACACCGCTCCGAGCGAGGTGGCGGGAGTCGGGTTCCCCGTGCATGTGCTGTCCGTGCAGGCCATGGGGGTGCCCTTGATGGACTACCTGGACCTGGAGGAGGTGGCATCGGCGTGCGCGGAGCTGGGCCGCTGGCACTTCCTGTGCGTGGTCGCTCCGCTGCGGCTGCCCGCGGCCACCGGCTCTCCGGTGAATCCGATCGCCGTGCTCTGACCGGGGCTGTCCTGGCGCGCCCGGCTTCCAGGTGCCGAGCCGTCGTAGGGCGTATACGTTCGAAGAGGAAGCAGGCGTGACTGCTCCCCGGGGGGAGGACGCCGGACCGCGAACCTGAGGACGGTGGTCGCTGTGGGCGACGCCCCCCACTACGACGTCATCATCATCGGAACCGGTGCCGGCGGTGGCACGCTCGCCCACCGGCTGGCTCCCTCCGGCAAACGGGTACTCGTCCTCGAACGGGGCGACTACCTCCCGCGGGAGCGGGACAACTGGGATTCCACCTCGGTGTTCGTCAAGAGCAAGTACCGGGCCCAGGAGTTCTGGTTCGACGACCGGGGCAAGGAGTTCCCGCCCGAGGTCAACTACTACGTCGGCGGCAACACCAAGTTCTACGGGGCGGCCCTGTTCCGGCTGCGGCCCGAGGACTTCGGTGAACTGCGGCACCACGACGGGATGTCGCCCGCGTGGCCGATCCGCTACGACGACCTGGAGCCGTACTACACGCAGGCCGAGCACCTCTACCTGGTGCACGGACGGCACGGCGAGGACCCCTGGGAGGGGCAGGTCAGCGCGCAGTACGCGTATCCCCCGGTCGAGCACGAGCCCCGGATCCAGCGGCTCAGCGACGACCTGGAGAAGCAGGGCCTGCACCCCTTCCATCTGCCCATCGGTGTCAACCTGACCCAGGACGAGGCGGGCCGGGCGACGCACGCCAGCGCGTGCATCCGCTGTGACCGGGTCGACGGGTTTCCGTGCCTCATCGGCGCCAAGTCCGACGCCCAGGTGATCTGCGTCGATCCCGCCCTGCGGCACCCCAACGTCGAGATGGTCACCAACGCGCACGTGGTGCGGCTGGAGACGGATCCGACGGGGCGCACCGTCGACTCGGTCGTCGCCCGGCTCGCGAACGGCGAAGAGACCCGGTACGCGGCGGACATCGTGGTCGTCTCCTGCGGGGCGGTCAACTCGGCCGCGCTGCTGCTCGCTTCGGCGAACGACCAACACCCCCGGGGTCTGGCCAACGGCTCCGACGTGGTCGGACGGCACTACATGCGGCACAACAATCTGGCGCTGGTGGCTGTGTCGTTGGAACCCAACGACACGAAGTTCCAGAAGACGCTCGCCCTGCACGACTGGTATCTCGGCGCGGACGACTGGGACTACCCTCTCGGCGGCATCCAGATGCTCGGCAAGTCGGACGCCGAGCAGATCCATGGCGAGGCCCCCCGCTGGGCCGGCTCGCTCCCCCTGGACATGCCCTTCGCCGTGCTGGCTCACCACGCCGTCGACTTCTGGCTGTGCGGAGAGGACCTCCCGCTCCCCGACAACCGGGTCACCCTGGACGGCGACGGCCGCATCCACCTCGCGCTCGACGAGAACAACAACACCGCCGGCGTCAAGCGGCTGCGGCACAAACTCCAGCACATGCTCGGGCACCTGGGCATGCACGAGCATCATCTGCTGACCCGCAGCATCTACCTGTACAAGGGCATGCCGATCGGCGCCACCGCCCACCAGGCGGGCACCGTCCGGTTCGGCGACGACCCGGCGTCCTCCGCCCTGGACGTCAACTGCAAGGCGCACGAGGTGGACAACCTCTACGTCGTCGACACGAGCTTCTTCCCGAGCATCGGCGCGGTCAATCCGTCCCTCACGGCCATCGCGAACGCCCTGCGCGTGGGCGACCACCTGCTGGAGCGGCTGGGCTGACGCCCGAGGCCGCGTCCCCGACAGGGCGAACCTCATCGGCCAGGCAGCGCAACGACCGCCCGCCGTGAGCGTTGCCCTGTGTCCAGGGTGGTTGTGTGGCGCGCGAGTTCGTCGGGACGCGGCCTGACCTGACAGGGTCGCGCGCTGGAGGAGGCAGTCGATCGTGAGTTCCGCAGGGGGCGCGCCCCAGAATGTGATCCCCGCCCATCTGCTCCGGGGCCAGAAGGCACTGGTGACCGGGGCCAACTCCGGAATCGGCATGGCCACGGCCATCGGCCTGGGCAGGGCCGGTGCCGACGTCGTCGTCAATTACGTGGCGGGTCGGGACGAGGCGGAGAAGGTCGTCGAGGAGATCACCTCGTTCGGGGTGCGGGCGGCGGCGTACGAGGCGGACGTGTCCGACGAGGACCAGGTCGTCGCCATGACGCAGCGGATGGTCGAGGAGTTCGGGACGATCGACATCCTCGTCGCCAACGCCGGACTCCAGCGGGACGCCCAGTTCACCGAGATGACCCTCGCGCAATGGCAGAAGGTGCTGGACGTCAACCTCACCGGGCAGTTCCTCTGCGCCCGGGAGGCGACCAAGGAGTTCCTGCGGCGCGGGGTCGTTCCAGAGGTGTCGAGCGCCGCGGGCAAGATCATCTGCATGAGCTCGGTGCACCAGCTCATCCCGTGGGCGGGTCACGTCAACTACGCGTCCTCCAAGGGCGGCGTGGCGATGATGATGCAGACGCTCGCGCAGGAACTCGCCCCCAAGCGGATCCGGGTGAACGCGGTCGCTCCCGGGGCCATCAAGACCCCCATCAACCGCGACGCCTGGTCGACGCCGGAGGCCGAGCAGGAGCTCCTCCAGCTGATCCCCTACGGGCGGGTCGGCGACACCCAGGACATCGCCCACGCGGTGGTCGCCCTCGCCTCCGACCTCATGGACTACGTCGTGGGAACCACCCTGTACGTCGACGGGGGCATGACCCTCTTCCCCGGATTCGCCACCGGCGGCTGACCCCGCTCACCCGCCGTCGTCCGTATCCGGGGAGACACGTATGCACACCGTGACGCACCTGCTCGCGGACGCACCGCCGCAGATGTTGCCGGCCAGATCGCTCATGGCCTTCACTCTGGCCTCGCACATCATCCTGGTGCCGTTGGGCGTGGCCCTGCCGCTGATCACCCTCATCATGCACGGGTACGGACTGCGCAAGGGTGATCCGACCGCCCTGGTCCTGGCCCGGCGCTGGTCGGCAGTGATGGCGGTCCAGTTCGCGATCGGCGTCGTCACCGGCACGGTCCTGTCCTTCGAGTTCGGGCTGTTGTGGCCCGGCCTGATGGGCAGATGGGGCGACGTGTTCGGCATCGGGTTCGGTGTCGAGGCGTGGGCCTTCTTCCTGGAGGCCGTGCTCATCGCCATCTATCTGTACGGGTGGCGGCGGCTCAAACCCCGCACCCATTTCCTGCTCGGGCTTCCGCTGCCCGCGGCGGCCCTGCTCGGCGCCTTCGGCATCCTGGCCGCCAACTCCTGGATGAACACCCCCAGGGGCTTCACCCTCGACGCCGAGGGCAACCCCACCGACGTGAACATCTGGAAGGCGATCTTCACGCCGATGTTCGGGCCGCAGTACTGGCACTTCGTCGTGGCCATGCTGGTGACGGCCGGCTATGTCGTGGCCGGTGTCTACGCCGCCGGGTGGCTGCGCGGACGCCGGGACCGCTACCACCGCCTGGGCTTCACCGTCCCGTTCACCGTCGCCGCCGTGTGCACGCCCATCCAGTTCATGCTGGGGGACTCCATCGCCCGGCAGGTGTTCCACAAGCAGCCGGTCAAGTTCGCCGCGATGGAGATCGTCTGGAAGACCGACACCCATGTGCCGGAGTATCTGTTCGGCCGCCTCCACCCGGACGGAAGCATCTCCGGCGGGATCAAGATCCCGCAGTTCGACTCCATCCTGGCCGGGTTCAGCACCGACACCAAAGTGACCGGACTGACCTCGGTACCGGCCGCCGACCGCCCCAACGCCACTCAGGCCACCATCGCCCACTGGGCCTTCGACGCCATGGTCCTCATCGGCTCCGTGCTGGTGCTGCTCGCCCTGTGGTACGCCCTGGTCTGGTGGCGCCGGCGCCGGCTGCCGGAGTCGAAGTGGTTCTACCGCGCCGCCGCGTGCGCGGGCGTCGCCTCCGTCGTCGCCGTCGAATGCGGCTGGATCACCACCGAGGTGGGACGCCAGCCGTGGATCGTCTACGAGAACATGCGGGTCGCCGAAGCGGTCACGGCCACCCACTCCACCGGACTGTGGATCACGTTCAGCCTCGTGGTCGTCGTCTACGTGTTCGTCTTCGGCTCGTTCCTGGCCGTGCTCCTGAAGATGCGGACCCGCTGGCGTCTCGCCGACGAACAGCAGGCGGCGGAGCGCCCGGTGGAGAGCCCGGAGACGGACACCCCGTACGGACCCCGGGCGACCGTTCCGGTCGGAGGCTCCCGCTCGTCTGACACCGGCCCTACCGAAGGCACCGGTTCATGATGGCCGACGTCATCGCCGTCGTGCTGCTGCTCGCGGTCGCCGCCTACAGTTGCGGCGGCGGCACCGACTACGGCGCCGGGTTCTGGGACCTGACGGCCGGCGGAGCGGAGCGCGGCAAGCGGCCGAGATGGCTCATCGACCATGCGATGGCCCCCGTCTGGGAGGTCAACAACGTCTGGCTGGTCTTCGTCCTGGTCATCATGTGGACCGGCTTCCCGGTGATGTTCCAGACGGTCTTCTCCGCCATGTGGCTGCCGCTGGCGCTGGCCGCCGTGGGCATGGTCCTGCGGGGCGCCGGCTTCGCCCTGCGCAAGCCCAGCCGACGGCTCGCCGGGCGACGGCTGTACGGCGCGGTGTTCGCCGTCTCCTCCTTGGTGACCCCGTTCTTCCTCGGCGCGGCGGCCGGCGGCATCGCCTCCGGCCGGGTGGCCCCGGGCACACCCGCGGCGGACGACGCCTGGTCCAACCCCACCTCCCTCATGTTCGGTCTGCTCGCCATCGCCACGACGGCGCTCCTCGGGGCCGTCTTCCTGGCGGCGGACGCCAGGCGCTTCGACGCTCCCGACCTCGACGGCTACTTCCGCAGGCGCGCGTTCGGCGCCCTCGCCGCCGTGGCCGTGCTCGCCGTGGTGACCCTGTTCGTCACCCACGACGACGCGCCGCACGTCTGGCACGGTCTCACGCACGGCGCCGGCCTGGTCTTCGTGATCCTGGCGGCGGTGGCCACGTTCGCCACCGCCGGGTTGCTGTCGCGGGCCTCCGGCTCCTGGTCGCGGGTCGCGGCCGTCGGCGTCGTCGCCTCGGCCGTGATCGCGTGGGGCCTGGCCCAGCGCCCGTATCTCATTCCCACCTCGCTGACCATCGCCGAGGGGGCGGGCGCCTCCACCACCCTGCGCTGGCTGGGCGTGGTCACGCTGGTGGCGGTGCTGCTGGTCCTCCCGGCGGTGGCCCTCCTGTACTGGCTGGACACCCATGGCGAACTCGACTCCCTCACCGACGCCGACCTGCGGCGCAGCGGTGCCGGGGACGAGGGCTGAACCGGGGTCCTGACCACCGCGTTCGACAGGGACGGGACCGCCGTGAGCGAAGAGCAGATCCTGCTGGGCATCGGCCTGACCGTGGTGCTCGCGGTGGGCTCCCAGATCCTGGCGAGCCGGTTGCGTGTTCCCGCCCTGATCGTGCTGCTGCCCGTCGGCTTCACCGCCGGAGCGCTCACCGACGTCATCCACCCAGACCAACTGGTGCCCGACTTCGGGCCGCTGGTCTCGCTCGCGGTGGCCGTCATCCTCTACGACGCCGGACTGGGCCTCGATCTGCGGCATCTGCGGGGTGAGACACGGCGCGTCGTGGAGCGGCTGATCGTGCTGGGGGTCTTCATCACATGGGGTGCCTGTCTGGGCCTGGTCACCGCGCTGTTCGACGTCTCACTCACGGTGGCGGTGATGGTCGGGGTGATCCTCGTGGTGTCCGGGCCGACCGTCGTCGGTCCCCTGCTCGACCATGTCGGACCGACCGACCGGGTGCGCAGGATCCTGATCTGGGAGGGGTCCCTGATCGACCCGCTCGGCGGCATCCTGGGCGCGGTCGTCTTCCACATCATCGTCCGGTCACAGGAGAAGCAGGGTTTCCGGTTCGGCACCTTCACCGGGAGCATGGCCGTGGGTCTGGCCGGTGGCGTGGTCGGCGTCGCGCTGTTGTGGCTGGCACTGCGCCGGCTGCGGCTCGGCGAGACGCTGGGCACGCTCGCGCAACTGGCGACCGTCGTCGCGGTGTCGGCCGGCTGCGACATGATCTTCGACGACACCGGGCTCATCGCGGCGATCGTCATCGGCATGGCGTTGGCGAACCTGCCCGGATTCGACATGCCGGCCCGTCGGCCGTTCTTCGAAACCGTCGTCGAACTGGTCATCGGCCTGCTGTTCATCTCGATCTCGGCCACGGTCACACCCAAGGCCGTGACGCCGGTGCTGCTTCCCTCGCTGGCACTGGTCGCCGCCCTCGTCCTGGTCGTGCGGCCGCTGGTCGCCGTCTGTGCGGCGGCAGGGTCGGACGTCGGCTCCGGGGAACGGCGTTTCATCGGCTGGATGGCGCCGCGGGGCATCGTCGCCGCCTCCACCGCCTCGACGTTCGCCGCCACCCTGGTCGACCAGGGACTCCACGGCGCCGACAAGATCCTGCCGATCACCTTCCTCGTGATCGTCGGAACCGTCCTGGTGTACGCGCTGACGGCAAGGCCGGTGGCCGCCCGGCTCGGCGTGGTCCGGTCGGCGCGGACCCGGCCCCTGCTGGTGGGCGGCGCCCCCTGGGCGATCGACGTCGCGCGGTCGCTGCGCACGGCCGGACTGGATGTGCTGATGTGGGCCGGACTCCCCCGGGAGCGGGACCGGATCACGGCGGCGGGGATCGACCTGGCCACGGGAGAACTCCTTGCCACGGCGACCGACCCCGGGGCAGGTCTGGAGGGAGTCACGGCGGTCCTCCTGCTCACCGAGAACGACGACTTCAACGCGCTCGCCTCGGTGATCGTGCAGGACAGGGTCGAAGGGCCCGTGTACCGCATCGGCCCGCCGCCCGGCGGCGGGGGCGTCGTCGCCCCGTACACGGGGGGCGGTGTCCTCTTCGGCCCCGGCCTCGCCCGGGACAGCCTGGCCGCCCGGCACGAGCGCGGGGGCCGCTTTGTCGTACGGCCGGCCGCCGAACCGGTACCGCCGGGACACGAGACGCTCTTCGTGGTGCGGGCCGACGGCCGGCTCGAACCGGTCACCGGTGCGCAGGGGGTCGAGCGGGCCGTGGGGGACACGCTCGTGCTGCTCGGACCCGCACCGCACGGTCCCGCCGAGCACTCCGCGGGGGCGCCGCCGGACTGACTAGGTTCGCCGGTTCAGTGCGGCGTCCAGGGTGATGGCCGCGTCGATGAGTGCCAGATGTGTGAACGCCTGGGGGAAGTTCCCGAGTTGACGTCCCGTCAGGGCGATCTCCTCGGAGTACAGGCCGAGGTGGTTGGCATACCCGAGCATCTTCTCCAGTACGAGCCTGGCCTGGTCGATTCGTCCGGCGCGGGCCAGTGCGTCGACGTACATGAAGGTGCACAGCGAGAAGGTGCCCTCGGAGCCGCGCAGCCCGTCGGGGGACGCATCCGGGTTGTACCGGTAGACCAGGCTGTCGGTGACCAGCTCCTGCTCCATGGCGCCCAGCGTCGACGTCCACATCGGGTCGTCGGGGGTGATGAAGCCGACCGTCGGCATGCGCAGCAGCGAGGAGTCGAGGACCTCACTGCCGTAGTGCTGGACGAAGGCCCCGCGGGAGTCGTTCCACCCCTTGGCCATGACCTGCTCGTACAGGGCGTCGCGCACCTTGCTCCACCGGGCTAGGGGTGCCGGGCGCCCGGTGCGTTCCGCGAGCCGCAGGGCGCGGTCGAAGGCGACCCAGGACATCACACGGCCGTAGGTGAAGTTCTCGGGGCCGCCTCGGGTCTCCCAGAGGCCTTCGTCGGCCTGGTCCCAGTGGTCGGCCAGCCAGTCGAGGACGGTGATCAGCCCGGTCCATCCCCGGTGTCCGGGGTGGATCCCGTGCCCCTGCGCGAAGAAGATGCTGTCCATCGCCTCGCCGTAGATGTCCAACTGCAACTGTGAGGCCGCGCCGTTCCCGATGCGCACGGGGGACGACCGCTCGTAGCCCTCCCAGTGGTCCAGGGTCTCCTCCGTCAGATCCGAGGAGCCGTCGACGGTGTACATGATGTTCAGTGGCCCGGTGCCGCCGTTGTCCTCGCCGGCCCGTTCCTTGATCCGTTCGCCGAGCCATGTGATGAACGCCGTCGCCTCGTCCGTGAATCCCATGCCCAGCAGGGCGTACACGGAGAAGGAGGCGTCCCTGATCCAGGTGAACCGGTAGTCCCAGTTGCGCTCGCCGCCGAGCTGTTCGGGCAGGCCGGCCGTGGGGGCGGCGACGACCGCGCCGCTGGGAGCGTAGGTCATGAGTTTCAGCGTGATGGCGGAGCGTTCCACCGCCTCGCGCCAGCGGCCCGAGTACCGCGACCTGCCCAGCCAGGAACGCCAGAACTGGATGGTGTCGTCAAAGACCTGCTGGTACTCGGAGACCCGGATCTCCCTGGGCGGCCCGTCGGCGGCGGACTCCAGGAGCAGCCCGCGCTGCTGGCCCGCTCGCAGACTGAGCGTGAGGTGCAGGTCGTGCTCTCCTGTGAGGGACGTCAGCAGGCGCTCGTCGTCCGGTTCGCGGATCGAGTGCAGGGTCAGGTTCATCCCGTCCGAGGTGAACACCGCCCCGTGTTCGGTGATGTGCAGCTCGTGCCGGGCCCGTCCGTAGTCGAACCGTGGCGCGACGTCGATCTCGAAGGTCATGGTGCCGCGCACACAGCGCACCATGCGGACCAGACGGTGCCGGTTCGTGGCCGTCTCGCCGGTCACCGGCATGAAGTCGACCACCTCGCCCGCGCCCGCCTCGGTCATGAACCGGGTCACCAGGATCGCCGTGTCCGGGAAGTACAACTGCTTGGTGGCGTACGTCTCCTGAGCCGGCCGAACCGTGCAGTGCCCGCCCTTGTCCTTGTCCAGCAGGGCTCCGAACACGCTGGGTGAGTCGAAGCGGGGGCAGCAGAACCAGTCGACCGTCCCGTCGGTGGTCACCAGCGCCGCGGTCTGAAGATCGCCGATCAGACCGTGGTTCTCGATCAGCGGATAGCTGTCCATCGGGGCGCCCCTTCCGGCCCGTGTCGTAACTCCACTGGCGCCCCCTCGACCAGCCTAAGCCGGGGCCCGGGCACCGGCCTGCCGAGCCGGAAGTCGTCGGCCGTCCCGGCGGTAGCCGCGCCCAGCTACTCCTCTGCCTCGGTGGCCGCCAGGCGCCTCCAGCGACGCCACAGCCGACGCTGGAGGCGAAGGGTGAGGAAGCCGACGATCACCAGGACAACCACGTTCAGCAAAAGCTGGAGCAGCGAGCCCCACGCCTCGGACCAGTCGGCGAAGGCGAGCGAGACGGCGATGTCCGAGGCGGCGGGAATCGTGGTCACGGAGATGAACACACCGAGCAGGGCGCTCGCGCGTGCCTCGGTGAGCGAGACGATGCCCACGACGCCGGCGAGACAGGCCACGGCCAGGGAGAAGAAGTCGGGTGTGTCGATGAGGTGGGAGACGGGCCGCAGACCCCGTGCGTACGCCTCGGACTCGAAATCGGCGGCCCGCGACAGCGCCGCGAACCCGAACGTGACAAGGATCGCCAGCAGGAATCCGACCGTCAGCGCGCGTGCGCCCTCGCGTACCCGGCGCCGGTTGCCGCGGTCCAGGCCCAGCGCGACGCCCGCGATCGCGTTGTACTCGGGGCCCACGACCATGGCCGCCACGATGAGGATCTGCGAGTTCGACATGATGCCGACCGAACCGATGAGCCCGGCGATGACCAGGAACAGATAGAAGGAGGGCAGATAGGTCCCCTGCGCCCGGATGTGCGCCTCGACCGCGGCCCACAGCGGGGTGTGCACGAGCGCGCTGGGCTCGTCCGCCTCGATCCGCGCCGCACGCCGCGAGAACATCATCTCGACGTCGTCGACGGCGATCGACCCCATACGGTCGACCCCGAGCTCGCGCAGGCCGCCCAGCACCGCGTTGGCGGCGCCCTTCATCACATCGCACTCCAGCGCGTCGCCGTCCGGGGCGTGCGCCGCCGACCGGACGACCACGAGGTTGAGGACGTGATCGTCCGCCGTGAGCAGGGCGATGGCCCGCTCGGTCAGGGCGGGCGGCACCACCATCCTGAAGTGGATCAGATCCATCCCGGTCTCCGGTGCTCGCGCCGGCGGCGGCCCCGGCCCGCCTCAGACCCGCATGCCCGGGAGGTGCCGAGGTTCGGCGGCCAGCCCGAAGACGACGAGCACGGACAGGGCCATGGTGGCGATCGACCACCAGGGGAACGCGGACAGGAACAGCAGTTGGCCCACCGGACAGGCGGAGGCGAGCGCGATCCCGGTGAGCCTTGCCGCCCTCGACCCCACGAGCACGCCGACGCCCGCCAGGAACTGGGCGCGGTCTTCCGGGGCGGAGTGCTCGGGCTGCATGTCTCCACCCCACCGGCGGGTCCGGGGTGCCGCAACAGATGATGGGCCGCCGAGGTGAGCGGCGGCGGCGCACCACGGCCCCGGTACGCCCGGGCTTCGTCCCGTACGACGCCGAAGGGCCGTCCGGCCGTCCGAGTGCCCCGTCAGTCGTTCGACCGGGTGAATGCCCGCAGTGCCGCCTCGACGGTCTCCTCCGGTGTGCCCGCCGCGTCCAGGGTCACGCCGGGTTCGTCGTCCCCCAGCGGCTCCAGGGCCTCGAACTGGGAGTCGAGCAGCGCCGCGGGCATGAAGTGGCCCTTCCGGTGGGCCAGCCTTGCCCGCGCCACCTCACGGTCCAGGGCCAGGTGGACGAACCACACATCGGCCGCACGCCGGAACTCGTCCCGGTACGCGCGCTTCAGGGCCGAACAGGCGACGACACCGCCCCGGTGACTGGTCGCGGCCGCCCCGATCCACTCGGTGAGAGCCGCCAGCCAGGGCCGTCGATCGGCGTCGTCGAGCGGTACCCCGGCGGCCATCTTCTTCCGGTTGGCGTCCGGATGGAGATCATCGCCTTCGAGGAACGGCACGTCGAGGCGTGCCGCCAGCTTCCCTCCCACGGTGGACTTACCGGACGCCGAGACACCGATCACGATCACCACGCGCGTTTCGCCCACGTTGCCGACCAACGCGCCTCCCAGCGGGGACAGTGGGACACTTTTGCTCGTTAGCCAGTTTCACCTGTTTTCAGGCAATGCGACAGCGGTGCGAAACGGCTGCGAGGCTCTCGAGCGACTTCCGCGACCTGGTCGACCGGTGGGAAGGCGAGAGGAAGGCAGGAGTCCGACCCCATGAGTTCTGTCCAGCCGTCCTCCGGTGCCCGGGTTCTGCTGCCCTTCCCACCGTCCGAGATCGGGGGGCTTCCGGCCGGCTGGGACACGGTCGTCTGGGACGGCACGGATCAGGAACCCCTCGGCCAGGGGCTGGAGGCCGTCGAGTTCTTCGTCATCCCGTACACCTTCACCGCGGCGGCGCTTCCCGTGCTGCCGAGGCTGCCCAGCCTCCGCGTCGTGCAGTCGCTGAGCGCCGGGGTGGACGATCTGCTTCCCCATCTGCCCGCCGGGGTCACGCTCTGTAACGCCAAAGGGGTGCACGACGCCAGCACGGCCGAGCACGCCGTGACCCTGGTTCTCGCCGCGCTCCGTGACATCCCCGCCCTCGTCCGCGCACAGGACGCGCACCGGTGGGCCCGGGGGTTCCAGACCGCGCTGGCCGACCGCACGGTCCTGCTGCTCGGTCATGGTGCCATCGGCAGTGCGGTCGAGGCCCGGCTGAGGCCGTTCGAGTGCCGCGTACTACGGCTGGCGCGCACCGCGCGGGAGACGCGGCAGGGGCCGGTGCACGCGATGACGGAGCTGCCTGCCCTGCTGCCCGAGGCCGACGTGGTGGTGGTGACCGTACCCCTCACCGACGCCACCCGCGGGCTGGTCGACGCGGACTTCCTGGCACGTCTGAAGGACGGCGCCCTGCTGGTGAACGTCTCCCGCGGCCCGGTGGTCGACACCGCGGCACTGCTCGACGAGCTGCGGACCGGGCGGCTCAAAGCGGCTCTCGACGTCACCGACCCGGAGCCACTGCCGCCCGGGCACCCCCTCTGGACCGCTCCGAACACCCTGATCACCCCGCACGCCGCCGCGACCACGTCGGCCTTCCGGCCCCGCGCCGTGGCGCTCGTCCGCGCCCAGCTGGCTCGGTACACGGCAGGCGAGCCTCTGGCCAACGTGGTCTCGGCGGGCACAGGGTGACTCAGGAACTGCGGGAGTCCGTCTCGCCCTTCCCGTCCACGACACCGACGTCCAGGAGCGCGCTCTTGGACGTGCCCAGATAGGTCAGGCTCTTCGAGTCGAAGACCCAGGTGGCGTTCGTTCCACCCGAGGAGCCCTTGGACGTGTACGTGAGGCCGACGCCGGTCCGCCCCGCCCCGTCCTTGACGTTCTCCACGACGTGTACGTCGGGGAGCTCGGCCACGGCTCGGTAGAGCGCGGCACTGAGATCGGGCAGCAGGGTGGCCTGGTCCAGGATGACGCCCACGTTCTCGAAGACCGTCTCCGTCACACGGGATTCGCTCACCCCGCTGCCGCTCCTGAGCTTCTTCAGCAGCGCGTCGGGGTCGGTGGGCAGAGCCTGGAGCTGCCGGAAGGTCAGGTACGGAACACCGCTCATGCTGATGTCGTCCTTGTGGGACGGGTCGGGTTCGCCGGAAGGGGTCAGCCCGACGAGACGCCGGAGACCGTCCCCCTTGCCGTTGACCGGCTGCCACTCCTCGCTCTGCACGTTCCCCTTGTAGACCTCCATCCGCGTGACGTCCCCGTCGGAGTTCCGCACGGGCGTGGTGGGCCCGCCCCAAATGCTGGAGTCTCCCTGGGACTTGAAGTAGACGTACTGGCCGTCGCGGACCGTGACCTCCGGGCCGTCGGCCGCCGCCAGGGCGATGCGGTCCAACAGCCGCACCGCTTCCCGGTGTTGGACCGCCGTGACTCCGGTGGAGGCCCCGTCGTCCTGGGACAGGTCGACCGCCACAGCGCCCAGGCCCACGACGGCGACGAGGGCCAGCGGCGCGGCGACGAGGGCGAGACGCCGCCCGGGACGCCGGGGTACGGGGACCGACGGCGAAGTGCTCGGTGAGGTGCGCGGCGCGTCCGACTGCTGACGTGAGGCCTCGTCGGTGATCTGTTCCATCAGATGTTCCCTCAGAACGTGGTGACGGCCCTGCGGGAGCACCGGATGTGCCGGCGCGGGCAGCAACTCGGCCAGGTCCTGGAACTCGGCCTGCCGATCACGTCGACGCGGGTTGGTGTTCATCGCTTCTCCTGCGTGGGCCGTGCCGCCGAGTGGCGGCTGCCTGGTACCTGTCCGACCGCGGCCGGGCGTTGCACTCCGGTACGCCCGAGGCCGTCATCCGTTCCGCGGCGGCCGCTCGCGCCGTCCGTGCCTTCGGTGCCGCCCGCGAGTTCCGCCTCGGTGAGCTTGCGCAGGCGTTTTCTGGCGCGCGAGAGCCGGGCCCGTACGGTGCCGACGGCCACGCCCAGCGCCTCGGCGGCCGTGGCGGCGTCCAGGCCCTCCCAGACGCAGAGGGCGAACACCTCACGTTCGCCACGGCGCATCCTGCGCAACGCCCTCTGTGCGGCGGCCAGTTCCGCGCTGTCGGCCAGGCGCTGTGTCACCTCGTCGGCGAAGTCGGGCACCGGTTCCGGGGGTGGGACCCTGGCGAGCGCGGCCTGATGTCTTCGCGCCGCCCGTGCCGTGTTGCGTGCGACGTTCGTCGCGATCCCCAGCAGCCACGGGCGCAGGCTGTCCTCCCCCGGAAGCACGCGTTCCCGGAGCCGCCACGCCTCCAGGAAGGTCAGCGACACGAGATCGTCGGCCAGCACCCAGTCGCCGGTCATCCGTATGGCATGCCGATGGACCACCGGAGCGTGTTCGTCGAACAGTTGCCTGAACGCATCCGGATCCCCGGCGCGCACGCGAGCGCGCAGTGAAATCTCCACACTCCTGTCTGTCCTCAGCCCGGACCGCGCTGCCGTGATGCGCGTCACACCTTGACCAGGCCAAGGGTGCACCGGATCCGCCCCCACCAAGTCAAGCGGACCCGGGGCCCGCACGCGGCCTACCCCCGCCAGACGCATCCGGGCACAATGAGCGCTGCCCCGTCCCCCCGCCCCGCGTCTGAGGCGCACAGCGACACCACGGGACCGGGCCCAGCGTCGAACCCGCACGACACCAGCACCACGGCATGCAAGCCCGGCACGCCCGGTGACCGTCGGGCGTGCCCGAAGCCGACCGACCGTCCTCGGGGAGATTCGGGATGACAGCACGCCGTACGACCAATGGACGCTCACCGGTGAAACGGCTCACCGCCTACGCCCTGAGCCTGCTCGCAGCGGCCGCCCTCACGGTGTCCGGCACCAGTGCCACGGCTGCGCCCGCCGCCCGGCCGACGACGCCGTCGGCGACGGGCCTGGCCTCGGCCGTCGCATCGCTGGGGATCGACGGGACGGCATGGGCCGTGGACGAGCGCGGCGGGAGGCTGCGGGTGCTCGCCGACTCGACGGTCTCGGACACCGAACTCGCCCGACTCCGCGACACCGTCGGCCGGTTCACCGGAGCTGTCACCATCGAGCGGCTCGACGGTCGGCTGCGCACGCTCCTGTCCGGCGGCGACGGCATCTACGGCGGCGGAGGGCGCTGCACCGCGGGCGTCAATGTGCGCGGCGGGTCCACGTACTACTTCGTCACCGCCGGACACTGCACGGCGGCCGTGTCCACCTGGTACACCGGTCCCGCCCTGGACACGGTCGTCGGCCCGACGACCGGCACCAGTTTCCCCGGCAACGACTTCGGGGTCGTCCGCTACTCCAACCCGGCCGTGCCGCACCCCGGCACCATCGGAACGGTCGACGTGACCGGCACCGCGACCGCCTACGTCGGCCAACGGGTCTGCACCCGGGGCGCGACCACCGGCGTCCGCTGCGGCGTGGTCACCGCCCTGAACGCGTCCGTCAACTACGGCGGCGGCGACATCGTCCAAGGGCTGATCCAGACCAACATCTGCGCCGAGCCCGGGGACAGTGGAGGCCCGCTCTACGCCGGCGACAAGGTCATCGGCGTCCTCTCCGGCGGCTCCGGCAACTGCGCCACGGGAGGGACGACGTACTACCAGCCGATCCAGGAGGTGCTGAGCGCGTACGGCCTGTCCGTCTACTGAGGGCCGTCCAGTGGGGCCGAGCGGTCATTCGTCGTTTGTGGGCCCGCCGTTCGCGCTGCTGCCATCACGTGGCCACGGCCGGTCAGCACTGTGCCCTTCACATCACCGTTCCGTGATCTGGAGGGCACATGAGCACAGGAGAGCACCGGCACCGGTTGGACAGACGCGCGCTGTTGCAGGCCGCGGTGGCGATACCCGCGGCCGGCGCGGTGGTCACGACGGCCGGCGCCGGTGAGGCGCAGGCCGATACGAGGGCGGCGAGCAGCGGTCGGTCCCGGTTCGACGTCGAGAGTCCGCGGTTCGCACTGGCCGTGCTGCCCGACACCCAGTACCTCTTCGATGCCGACAGCGCCGACCCGGCACCGCTGCGTGCCACGTTCCGCTACCTCGTGGCGGAGCGGGAGGAGGCGAACATCGCCTTCATGACGCACCTCGGCGATGTCACGGAGCACGGCACCGAGGAGGAGATCGCCCTCGCCGCCGACACCTTCAGGGGCATCCACGGCAAGGTGCCGTACAGCGTCCTGGCGGGGAACCACGACATCCGCTCGTCCACGGACGACCAGCGCGGCGACTCCGCCTATCTCGCGGCGTTCGGCCCGGAGCGGTACGCGTCGATGCCGACCTTCGGCGGTGCCTCGCCCGACGGCTACAACAGCTACCACGTGCTGCGCGCCGCCGACCGCGAGTGGCTGGTCCTCGCCCTCGACTGGCGTGTGTCGGACAAGGGGCTGCGCTGGGCGCAGGGCGTGCTCGACGCGCATCCCACGCTGCCCGCCGTGCTCACCACGCACGACATCGCCTGGTCGGACGACGAGGGCGCGGCGCAGCTCTCGGACAACGGCAAGCGGCTGTGGGACGGTCTCATTCGTGGCAACGACCAGATCTTCCTCGCGCTGGGCGGCCACTACTGGCCGCCGGGGCGCACGGTTCTGACCAACGACGCTGACAACGATGTCCACGTCCACATCACCAACTACCAGGACCGCTACTACGGCGGCGCCGGGATGATCCGTCTCTACGGCTTCGACCTGGTCCGCAAGGTCATCGACGTCGAGACGTTCTCGCCGTGGTTCCTCACCCGTGACCCCGAGCGGCGCTCACCGCTGGAGGCGGAGACCATCGAACTGACCGGCCCCACGGACCGGTTCAGCCTGGACATCGACTTCGACGAACGCTTCAAGGGCTTCGCGCCGGTCCCGGCCCCGAAGCCGCGTCCGGCGTCCGCGGTCATGCCGCGCGGCACGGTCGCCTACTGGCGCTTCGACACCTCCGGTACGACCGCGGCCGGCACCCCCGGTGCGCCCGTGGCCGACGGGGCGGTCGTGCGCGACCTCACGGGCAACGGCAACGATCTGACAGTGAGCCGGCTGCATTCCAGCGGCCCCGACGCCCTCACCTGGTCCGCCGACCACCACCCGGGCCAGCCGGCACACGCCAGCCTCCGCTTCGACGGCGGCAAGAGCCCGGACCGCGGCGCCATCCTCACGACCGCCGCGGGCGCTCCCGTCAACAGCGCGAAGTTCACCCGGGGTTACACCATCGAGACGCACATCCTGCTGCCCGAGCCCTTCGAGGGCGACCACAGCTGGATGGGCATCCTGAGCTGGGAGGGCCGTAACGGCGACGCCGGCAAGACCACCGGCTGGTCACCGCTGGAACCCACGTGCAGCCTCAACCTGTCCCCTGAGCGCTTCCTCCAGTTCGTCGTCTACCCCTACGCCCAGGACGCCGACCCGACGTCCTGGAGCCATGCCGTGCCGGTCGGCCGCTGGATGCACATCGCGCTCGTCAACGACGGCCGACGCACGGTGATGTACGTCGACGGCTCGAAGATCGCCCGCAACCCGGCACAGCCGTCGACCGGCATCACCACGCTGGGCAAGCCCTTCGTCATCGGTGCCACCCAGTTCGACGAGAAGTTCGGGCAGGGCTTCTACGGGTGGGTCGGCGACACCCGCATCGTGAACCGGGCGCTGTCCACAAGGGAGTTCATGACGCCGTTCGACTGAGCGGACGCACGCGATCACGTGACGGGGTGGGGCCGTGGGTGTCGGCCGTCCGGCCGCGCTCGGCGCCCGATGCCCCTCCCCCTCACGGGAGCCGGCCGGCGAGCCTCTGTATCGCCGATCGGACGCCCTGGCCGTAGTCGTCGTCCTTGAGTCCGTCCAAGTACTGCTGGGCCAGGGTCAGGTGGGTGCGCGCCCGCTCGGTGTCTGCGAGCTTGTGGTAGTCCGCGGCGAGGTTGAGATGCAGGGACGGGTAGAAGCCGCGGATCGCCAGTGACGGGTGGTGCCGCCCGGCGCGGTCGTCGGTCACCGATCCCGCTGCTTCCAGGGCCCGCAGATCCCAGGTCAGTTCGTCCTGTGGGTCCTGCTGGAGATCGGCCATGTAGTGGGCAAGGACGCACCGGTGGAAGGGGTCGCCGTCCGGGGCGATCTCCGCCCAGATCTCCGTGAACCGTCGCCGGGCACCGTCGGCGTCGCCCGCGTGTTGCAGCGCCATGGCCTCCTCGATGCGCTTCATCGTCTCGTCGTCGGTGCTCATGACAGTCTCCCGGCCGCTCGTCAGTGATCGCGTGGCAGCGTAGGCGCGGCCACTGACAATGGCGCCGGAGCCGACGCCTTGGTCACGCCGGTTCGGCGCCCGCCGTCACACGGCCCGACCGCTCGGCGATCTCCTCGACCGACGCCCCGGAGAAGCCCTTGCGCGGTGGAGCATCTGGGCGTGGCGGGCCGCCGGCGCAGGTCAGTTGACGGACCCCGGTATCTGCTCCGCTCTGGCGTTGCGCCTCCAGTCGGACCACAGGGCGGAGTCGACGCAGTAGCCGCAGCCCGGGCCGAAGAACATCCCGCGGGCGTTCTCGTCGCCCATCAGCCAGTAGCGGAGCCAGGCGGTGACGGGAGCACGGAACGCGCCGCCGTCGCCTATGGAGCTGAGGTGTCCGGCGCCGCGGACCTCGCCGTAGACGGCGGGTACGTGGTCGGAGTCGTTGTAGAACGCCTTGACCAGCACGGGCCAGACGATCAGGTCGTCCTCCCCGGCGAGGTAGAAGACGGGTTCGTCCATGTTGTCGGCGTCGGCGAGCGGTCCCGGCTGGATGGGGACGGCGGTGTCCACCCGCGGGTCGATCGCGGCGTTGAGAGCCGCGGCGCCGCCCTGGGAGTGCCCGGCGGAGCCGATGTGATCGAGGTCGACGTTCCCGTGGAAGACGCTGCCGCTGTCGGCGTTGCGCCGCTCCAGGACGTCGATGCCCGCGCGCATGGTGATCGCGAAGTTGGAGGTGGGGGTGTTGGCGGCGGCGACGATGAAGCCGTGACTGGCGAGGTGGCGCAGCAGGCCGCTGTAGACGCCGGGCACGGCGCCCGTGCCGTTGCCCCAGATGACCACGGGGTGCCGTTCGCCCGACCGGCCCATGTCGCTGGGGTAGTAGAAGGTGTGCACGAGATCTATGTCGACCGTCACCGCATACGGGCCGGCGCTACCGAAGTCCGTGCCGACGGAGGCTACGGAAGCCGTCGGCAGCGCGGTGGTGGGTACCGCGGGAGCGGTGGGGGCGGCGAGGGCCGTCAGGCCGGTGAGAAGTCCGGCGACCGTGAGGCCCCGGAGCGTGCGGCGGATACTGCCGGGCATCGAATCTCCTTGTGGGTCAGGCACGTTGCGGCTCGTTGAACGTGACTGAGCGCCCATGGTGAGATGCCGGGCGCGCGCTGTCTGCTGGCAGATGCCCAGGCTTGACCGCGCCCCCTTGGGCGCTCGCACACCGCACCAGGTGGGAGACCCGCGCCGGACGGCCGCTCAGCCGGCGGCCACCTGGGCCGCGCGCAGGGCCAGCGCCCAGCCGAGCCGTGCCTCGCCCGATTCCAGTGGCCAGCCGGTGAGTTGGGCGATCCGCGCGACGCGGTTCAGGATCGTGTTGCGATGGCAGTACATCTGCTTGGCCGTGTGGGCCGCCGAGCAGCCGTTGTCCAGCCAGACCCGCAGCGTCTCCCGCAGCACGGGGCCGTCCGATCCGCAGTCGTCGATGCCGTGCAGGTACCGGGTGATCAGGCGGCCGGCGATCTCAGGGTCGCTGGTGAGCACCGCTTCGACCAGCCGGTCGTCCAGTTCCGCCACCTCTTTGCTGCCCGGCGGCAAGGTGCGCAGCGAGCGCTCCGCCAGGCGCAACGCGGTGTCCGCGGCGGCCAGTTCGGGAAACGGCGGCGAGATGCCGGCGGTTCCGACGCCCGCGTCGCGCAACACCGCCACCAGCTCCGCGGGTTCGGCCGCCGCGAGGCGCACGACCCCGGCGTTGCGCTCGCCCCGGGGACGCCAGAAGGACCACATGCCCGCGGCCTGAAGTGCGGGCTCGGGGTCGGTGGGCGCCAAGGGGTCCTGGTCGACCGCGACCACCGCGTAGCGGTCCCGCAAGGGGATGCCGAGAGCGGCGGCCGCCGCCGCGGCCACGGTGGGATCACTGCCCCGGCCGTCCAGCAGGGCCTCGAACAGCGCGCCGCGGCGGGAGCCCTGCCGGTGGTGCATCTCCAGCTGGGTCAGGCGGTAGGCGTCCGCCATCAGGGTCGAGAAGCGGTCGATGGTCTCCCACAGCGCGCCGGCGACCTCCAGGACCAGGTCCTGGTCGACTGCCCGCCGGCCGCGCAGTGGTGTCGTCATCGCCTGCCACAGCACCCGGCCGCCACGGCGATATGCCATCAGTACGGTGTCCAGCGGCATCCCCTGCTTGGCCCGCCGCTGTCCGGTCTCGGTGGCCGCGGCGGCGAAGTCCCCGGCGCTCGCGGGGAGTCCGCCGAAGTCCTCCAGGGCGAGGACCAGGTTGTTGCGGCAGATCCCGCGCAGGTCGGACAGCGCGACGGGACGCCCGGAGGCGTAGGTCGGGCTGTGCGCGCAGATGTCCGCCACGACCCGGCCCGTTATCCCGTCTATGTCGCTCAGCAGGGTCTGCGCCAGGTGGCGGTGCAGCTCCTCTTGGCCCTCGTTCATGCCGCGCAGACTAGGCGGCTGCACTGGATACGGCCAGCCTCCGGGAGGCTGCTGCCCAGGTCGCGACTGATGACGCTGGGCACCTGCACATGGCCCGGGGGGACCGGCGTGCTGGATGCTGGGGCGGTCTTCCCACCCGTTCGTCGTGCGCTTCCGGCACCGCCGTCGTGCACCCCACACCGCCCGCCGTGCATCCCACACCGTCCATCGCGCATCCCACACCGTCCATCGCGCAGGAGAGCCGCCCATGCAGCTGAGCGTCGCCACGATCTTGCAGGATTCAGCCACCCACCATCCCGACCGCATCGCGGTCGTCGAGGGCGGCGACCGGATCAGCTATCGGCAGCTCTGGCACGAGGCACTCGGCTTCGCGGCCACCCTGCGCGCCCGGGGGATCGGGCCCGGTGACCGGGTCGCGGTGCTGCTGCCCAACACGGCCGACTTCCCGCGCGCGTACTACGCCGTGCTGGCGGTCGGCGCCACCGTCGTCCCGGTGCACGCCCTGCTGGTCGCCGACGAGATCGCCTATGTGCTGCGGCACAGCAAGTGCCGCGCCCTGGTGAGCGGCGGCCCGCTGCGCCCGGTCGCCGAAGCCGCCGCGGCGGCGGTCGGCATCGAGGTGATCGGCGTGGGCGCCGGGCCCGAGCCGCTTCAACGGGCCGTGTCGCGTGGGCCGGACGACACCGCCGTGATCCTCTACACCAGCGGCACCACGGGCCGCCCGAAGGGTGCCCTGCTCACCCACGTCAACCTGGTCATGAACGCCGGCATCTGCGCCCAGGACCTCATGGGACTCGGCCCCGACGACGTCGTACTGGGCTGCCTCCCGCTCTTCCACAGCTTCGGACAGTCCTGCGCGATGAACGCCGCCCTGCGTGCCGGAGCCACCCTCGTCCTCACTCCCCGCTTCTCCGGCCCGGGGGCGCTCGACCTGCTGGTCACCGAGGGCGTGACGGTCTTCATGGGAGTGCCGACCATGTATCACGCGCTCGTCGAGGCGGCGGACCATGACCCGCGTCGGCCGGCGGCGCTGCGGATGGGCATCTCCGGTGGTGCGGCGCTGCCGGGCGCGCTCCTGGAGCGCTTCGAGTCCACTTTCGGCACGGAGATCCTGGAGGGGTACGGCCTCACCGAGACCTCCCCGGTGGCGACGTTCAACCGGCGCGAACGCCGTCGCCCCGGCACGGTCGGGCAGCCCGTCTGGGGTGTGGAAGCCGCTGTCGCCGACGCCGGCACCGACCGGCGGACCGTGCTGCTGAAGGACGGCGAGGTGGGGGAAGTGGTGCTGCGCGGCCACAACGTCTTCGCCGGCTACCTGGAGGACGCGGAGGCCACGGCGGCGGCGCTGGTCGACGGCTGGTTCCGCACCGGGGACCTCGGGACGCGCGACGCGGACGGCTTTCTCACCATCGTCGACCGCAAGAAGGACCTCATCATCCGCGGCGGGTTCAACGTCTACCCGCGCGAGGTCGAGGAGGTCCTCGCCCGGCACCCCGCGATCGACCAGGTCTGTGTGCTCGGCCTGCCCGACGAGGAACGGGGTGAGGAGATCTGCGCGGCCGTGGTCCTGCGCCCGGGGGCCACGGAAACCCCCGAGGAGATCGTCGCCTGGTCGCGCGAGCGGCTCGGCAGGCACAAGTACCCTCGCGTCGTCCGGCTGCTCACCGAGCTGCCGCTCGGCCCCAGCGGCAAGGTCCTCAAGCGTGAGCTCCAGGAGGTCTGCGCATGACGGTCGTGTCCACCACCCGGGGTGCTCTGCGCGGCACCACCGAGAACGGGATCACCGTCTTCCGCGGCATCCCCTACGCCGCCTCCCCCACCGGCGCGCTGCGCTTCCGTCCGCCGGCACCCGTCACGCCCTGGCACGGCATCCGCGACGCCACCGTCTTCGGGCCCACGGCGCCCAAGAACCCGTACCCCGCGCCCCTGGACGAACTGCTTCCCGACCCCGATGTCCCCGGCGACGCCTGTCTCAACCTCAACGTCTGGACGCCCTCGCCGGGTGACGCCCGGCTCCCGGTCATGGTGTGGATCCACGGCGGCTCCCTGCGCAACGGCTCCTCCGCCGTGCCCACTTACGACGGGAGCGGCTTCGCCCGCGACGGCGTCGTCCTCGTCTCCCTCAACTACCGCCTCGGCGTCGAAGGATTCGGTGTCTTTCCCGACGCCCCGGCCAATCTCGGTCTGCGCGACCAGTTGGCGGCGCTGCGTTGGGTGCGGGAGAACATCGGCGCCTTCGGCGGCGACCCGGCGAACGTCACCGTGTTCGGCGAGTCCGCGGGCGCCATCAGTATCGCGGCGCTGCTGGCGAGCCCTCGTTCCAAGGGTCTCTTCCATCGGGCGGTCCTCCAGAGCGGTGCGCCGGCCGCCGTCGCGCCGGCCGTGGCGGGAGCCACCACCGAGGCGATGGGCCGCCACCTCGGGGTCGCCCCGACGGCCGAGGCCTTCGCCCGGGTGGGCCGGGCCGAACTCCTGGCCGCGCAGGCCGCCGTCACCCGCGGCGGCAACCCGCTCACCGGCGGGGCGGCCTTCCACATCGTCGTCGACGGCGACGTGGTGCCCGAGGATCCGGCCACCGCCCTGGCACGGGGCCGCGGAGACGGGATCGACCTGCTGCTGGGCACGAACACCGACGAATACCGCCTGTGGTTCGTCCCCTCCGGACTCGTGGACCGGATCGGCCGGGTGACGCTGCGGGCGGCCGTCCTCAAGCACCGGGCGCCGTGGCGTTCCCCCCGGGTGTACCGATCGGCACGCCCCGGCGCCTCGCCGGGAGAGATCCTGGGCTCGATCGCCACCGACAAGCTGCTGCGCGTCCCGCTCAACCGCCTCGCCGACGCGCGCGTGGGCCGGTCCGGCCGCACCTTCCTTTACGAGTTCGCCTGGCCCTCGCCGGTCCGAGCGCTCGGCGCCTGCCATGCCCTGGAACTCGGGTTCGTCTTCGACACCCTCGACGAGCCCGGCACCCGCGCGCTCACGGGCGACGCGGCGCCGAGCGCCCTGGCGGCCGCCATGCACACGGCGTGGACCGATTTCGCCGCGAAGGGCGACCCCGGCTGGGACGAGTGGAGCGAAGAGCGCCCGGTGATGACCTTCGGTGCGGAGGGTTCGCGGGTCGTACGGGCCCCGCGGGAGAGCGAGCGCCGGCTGTGGGGCTGAGCAGGCGCCCTCGGCCACTCGCCGGCACTCGACGCGCGCGCCGCGGTGCCGGCGTGCTCAGAAGGGAGCCCTCACGGGAACCGGCCGGCGCCGCCGGAAGAAGAGCGCCGCCTGATCTGCCTGTATGCAGGGCTAGCCCCGCAACCGCGACATGGCCGGGTCGAACAGCGGCTCCTCGGCTACGGTCGCCTCGATGCGTCGGTCGAAGTAGCCGATCTGCACGGTGGTCCCCGGAAGCGTCAGCGGCGTCGGCAGCCACGCGTAGGCGATGCCCTTGCCGATGGTGTAGCCATAGGCGGCGCTGGTGACGTGGCCGACGGTGCGGTCGGCGTCGTACACGGGCTCCTTGCCCATGACGACCGAGCGCGGGTCGTCGATGGTCAGGCAGGTCAGTTTGCGGCGGACGTCGGTCCTGCGGCGTTCCAGGGCCGCCTTCCCGATGAAGTCGGCCTTGTCGAGCCTGACGGCGAAGCCGACGCCGGCCTCGTAGGGGTCGTGCTCGTAGGTCATGTCGGTGCCGAAGGAGCGGTAACCCTTCTCCAGGCGGAGGCTGTTGAAGGCGCCGCGGCCCGCGATGACGCCGCCGAGCGGCTCGGCCGCCCGCCACAGGGTGTCCCACAGTTTCAGGCCCTGGTCGGCGGTGGTGTACAGCTCCCAGCCGAGCTCGCCGACGTACGACAGCCGCATCGCCGTCACCGGGACGCTGCCGACGTAGGCGCGTTTGGCGCGGAAGTACTTCAGGCCGTCGCTGGAGAAGTCCTCGTCCGTCAGGGGCTGGAGGACCTTGCGGGCGAGCGGCCCCCACAGGCCGACGCAGCAGGTGCCGGGGGTGATGTCGCGGACCTGGACCGTGCCGTCGGAGGGGAGGTGGCGGGTGAGCCAGTCGAGGTCGAGGTTGCCGTTGGCGCCGATCTGGAAGAGGTCGCGGGCCAGGCGGGCGACGGTGATGTCGCTGCGGATGCCGCCGTCGTGGTCGAGGAGGAGGGTGTACGTCACCGAGCCGACCGACTTCGCGACCTTGCCCGTGCACAGTCCCTCCAGGAAGGCGGCCGAACCGGGCCCGCTCACCTCCAGCCGCTTGAGGGCCGTCATGTCGTACATCGCGACGCTCTCGCGGGTGATCTGGGCTTCCGCGCCGACGATCGGCGACCAGTACCGCGCCGCCCAGTCCCCCGGTGTGGGGACCGAACGCCCTTCGGTCAGGGCCGCGTTGGCCTCGTACCACTGCGGGCGCTCCCAGCCGTTCGCCTCCAGGAAGAAGGCGCCGTGCTCCTGCTGGCGGGGGTGGAAGGGGCTGGTGCGGATCGGGCGCGGGTGCCCGGACGGCTGGAGGGGGTGGAGGATGTCGTAGACCTCGACGAAGTTCTGGCAGTCGCGGGCCAGGACGTACTCCGGGGCGAGTTGGTGCGGCTCGAAGCGGTTGACGTCGCACTCGTGCAGGTCGAAGGACGAGCAGTACCCGTCGACCAGCCACTCGGCCATCGCCCGGCCCACGCCCGCGGAGTGGGTGACCCAGACGGCCTCGGCGACCCAGAAGCCCGCGACGTCCGGGGACTGGCCGAGGAGCGGGAAGTTGTCGGTGGTGAAGGAGAACAGGCCGTTGATGCCCTCCTCGACCTTCGCCTCGCGTGTCGCGGGGAGGAGGGACTGGGTCTCGGTCCAGGCCGGCTCGAAGTCCTCCTCGGTGAACTTCAGCACCGACGGCATCTGGTCGGCCTCGCCCACGGAGAGGATGTCGTCGGCGGAGATCGGCATGGGGCGGTGGCCGTAGTAGCCGATGCCGATGCCGTCGAAGCGGTCGCGGTAGTACAGGTCGGCGTCCTGGTGGCGCAGGATCGGGCGGACCGCCTCCTGGGTCTGGCCGGCGAGGGCGGGGACCGGGCCGGTCCAGGCGAGTTGGTGGGCGAGCGGGGTGAGCGGGAGGTTCATGCCGGCCATACGGGCGATCCTGGGGCCCCAGATGCCGGCGCAGCACACGACGATGTCGGCGTCCAGGTCGCCCTGGTCGGTGCGGACCCCGGTGACCTCGCCGTCCGCCTGGAGGATGTCCAGGACCTCGTGGCGGGCGAGGAAGCGCACGCCGCGCTCGGTGGCCCGGCGGATCTGCGCCTCGACCGCCAGAACGGCTTTGGCGAGCCCGTCTGTTGGGACCAGGAGGCCGCCCAGGACCCTGTCGCGGTCGAGCAACGGGTGCCGCTCGGCGCATTCCTCGGGGTTCAGCAGCCGGGCCTCGATGCCCCAGGCGGTGATCCAGCCGTGGCGGCGCCGTAGTTCGGTGAGGCGCTCGGGGGTGGTGGCCACCTCCAGACCGCCGACCTGGAGGAAGCAGGGCTCTCCGTCGACGTCGAGGGAGCAGAACTTCTCCACGGTGTAGCGGGCCAGTTCGGTCATGGTCTTGGAGGAGTTGGTCTGGAAGACCAGACCCGGGGCGTGCGAGCTGGAGCCGCCGGTGGCGGGGAGCGGACCCTGGTCGACCACGGTCACTTCGGTCCAGCCTCGTGCGGAGATCTCGTCCGCGAGCGCCGCTCCGACGACACCCGCTCCGATGATGACCACTCGGGGTCCCGCCATCGCCGCACCTCCGGTTCAGTTGCTTTCTACGCAACGTGATTCAGGTTGCGCAACTCAATGTGCCTTCCGTGCAGAGGGGTGTCAAGAGGCCCGGTGACGTCGGGAAACGGCCGGAGAACGGCCCGGGAGAACAGGAATGCCCGGTGGGCGGCGCACGTCCCCGTGCGCCGCCCACCGGGCATGTCCAGCAGGGCTACTTGATCCAGGCGTCCACCTTGTCGCGGTTGGCCTCGACCCACTTCTTCGCCGCCGCCTCGGGGGCCATCTTGTCCACCGCGATGTACTTGGCCACGGTGTTCTGGTCGTCATTGGTCCAGTTGAAGTTCTTCACCAGGTCGTACGCGGGGCTGCCCGACTTGGCGAACTTCGCGCTGACGATCTTGTCCAGGTCGTACACGGGGTAGTCGCAGGCGACCTTCTCCGCGTCGGCGTCGCAACCCTCCTCGTACGCGGGCAGCTTGACCTTGACGAGCGGCACCTCGGACATGAACCACTGCGGCTCGTAGAAGTAGCCGATCACCCATTCCTTGTTCTTCTCCGCCTTGCGGAAGGCCTGGATGAGCGCG
Organism: Streptomyces sp. NPDC098781; assembly: GCF_044759995.1. Lineage (NCBI taxonomy): Bacteria > Bacillati > Actinomycetota > Actinomycetes > Kitasatosporales > Streptomycetaceae > Streptomyces > Streptomyces sp. NPDC098781. Next base: position 287,732 of record NZ_JBIWAK010000001.1, on the reverse strand, counting down.
GTCTCACTGCCCGCGTACACCACCTTGTAGTCCAGCTTCAGGTTCTTCACCAGGGCCTCGTCGTTGGTGACGAACGACGGGTCGCCGTCGAGGAGTTGGCCCTTCCCGCCCGACTCGGAGGTCTTGAACTCGGCCGCGTACTTGTTGAGGTTCTTCCAGTCGGTGATGTCCGGGTGCGCCTTCGCCAGCCACGGCGGCACGTACCAGCCGATGAGACCCTTGTTGCCGGTCGAGCCCGCCTCGACGGCGGTCTTCTGGTCGGTGATGTACTTCTTCTTCAGGTCGTCGTGGCCCCAGTTCTCGATGACGGCGTCCACCTCGCCCGTCCCGAAGCCCTGCCAGGCGATCTCCTCCTTGAGGTCCTTCTGGTTGACCTCGCAGCCGAGATCGTGCTCCGCGACGTACGCGACGACCGCCGCGTCGGCCTCGTACCCCACCCAGGGGTTGACGGCCAGGTTGAAGGTGCCGCACTTGCCGGAGTCGCCCGAGCCGGATCCCGCGGAGTCGTCGCCGACCTTCGCGCCGCCGCAGGCCGTCAGGGTCAGGCCGAGGACCGCCAGGCCGGCCGCTCCCGCTCGCCAGTGTCTTGCCATCGTGTGGTGCTCCTTATGCGCTGGTGCGGCGAGCCGCTGCCTGAGTGATCCGGTCGAACATGACTCCGAGAAGGACGATGGCGAGCCCCGCGGCCAGCCCCTTCCCGTACAGCTGGCCCTGCGAGAAGCCGGCCACGACGTCGTAGCCGAGGGCGCCCGCGCCCACCAGGCCGCCGACCACGACCATCGAAAGGACGTAGATCAGGCCCTGGTTGGTAGCGAGCGTCAGGGCGCCGCGCGCCATCGGCAGCTGGACCTTGGTGATGATCTGCCAGGTGCTGCACCCGGCCGAGGTGGCCGCCTCCACGGTGGTGGCGGGCACGTTGCGCACTCCGTCCGCGACGATCTTCACGGCGACGGGTGCCGCGTAGACGACGGCGGCGACGATGGCTGTGAAGCGGGTCGCGCCGAACAGCGCGAGGAACGGCACGAGATAGACGAACGGCGGCATGACCTGGGCCGCGTCCAGGCTGGGCCGCAGCAGCCGGTCGACCAGGGCGTTGCGTCCCATCCACACGCCGAAGCCGATGCCGAACAGCATCACCAGCACCGTGGCGACGACGGTCGACGCCAGCGTGGTCATGCTGTCCGACCACACTCCGGTGCCCACCAGCAGGCCCACGCAGACGGCCGTGGTGAGGCCGGCCCGCCTTCCGCCGAGGACGGTGCCGAGCGCGATCAGGGCGGCGCCCACGAGCCACCACGGGGAGTCGGTCAGCAGGGTCTGGAACGGGTTGAGCAGGCCGTTGGTGAGGGCTTCGCGCAAGGCGTTGGTGATCCCCGACAGGTTGTCCTGCGCCCAGGTGGTCACACTGTCCGCCCCGCTGGAGACGGCACTGCCGACGCCGCCCTCGCCGGGGAACTCCGCCGCCCAGACGTAGGTGTGCGAGAGGTACACGAGGACGGCCGTGATCGCCGCGCCCGCGGCCAGCAGCGGGCGCCGCCAGGCCTGGAGACGGCTCCGGGAACCGCGGGCCGCCTCCTCGCGTGTGCTCGCCGCGGTGGTGACCCGGTCCAGCACGATGGCCATGACGACGATGGCCAGACCGGCGTTGAAGGCCGTGCCGACGTCGAGCGACTGGAGCGCCTGGACGACGGTCTTGCCCAGGCCGGGCGCGTCGATCAGGGCGGCGATGGTCACCATGGCCAGGGCGGCCATGATGGTCTGGTTGACGCCCATCACCACGGTCCGCCTGGACATCGGCAGCAGCACCTTCGTCAGGGACTGCCGGCGGGTGGCGCCGAGCGAGTCGGCCGCCTCGACCGTGGTCCTGGACACGGAACGGATGGCGTGGGCGGTGATGCGGATCGCGGGCGGTGCCGCGTAGATCAGCGTGGCGATGGTGGCGGAGGCCGGACCGATCAGGAAGAACAGCGTCAGTGGCGCCAGGTAGACGAACGTCGGCATGGTCTGCATGAAGTCCAGGAAGGGCGTCACGATCCGGTGGAACCGGTCGGACAGCCCCGCCCACACGCCCAGCGGGATCGCGAACAGCAGGGCCACGAGGACGGCGGACACGGTGAGCGCGAGGGTGTCCATGCTCTCCTGCCACAGGCCCTGAAGGCCCAGGAAGGTGAAGCCGGCCACGGCCAGCAGCGCGACCCGCCAGTTGCCCACGGCCCAGGAGACGAAGCCGGCGATGCCGACCACGCCGAGCCACCCGATCCGCGGCACCGGGCGGCCGGCGGAGGGCTGCGAGATCAGCTCCTGAACAAAGGTCACCAGGGAGTCGATGACCAGCCGGATCTCGTTGAAGAAGTAGAGGAAGAGCGGGTTGGAGTTGCGGTTCGCGCCGATCGAGTCGTTGACGTCGTTGAACCAGCGGTGCAGATCGGTCAGGTCGGCCGCAGCGAGCGACAGGGTCTGTCTGCCGCGCAGTACGGCGAAGAGCACCAGCCAGACGACGAGGATCGCGGCGACCACCATGGCGCGGGAGACCCTGAACGCGCCCTTGGCGGGGGCGGGTTGCGGCCCGGTGCCCTCGGTCCTCTCGGGTTTCTCGACGGCGACGGTCATCGTGCGTCGCCTTCCCGCCCGGCGACCACCGCGAGGATCTCCTCGTCGCCGACGATGCCGAGCAGCTTCCCGTTCTCGACGACCTTGACCGGTTTCTCGGCGGCCAGTACCGCACGGGTGGCCTCGCGCACGACGACGTCCGGACCCAACTCCGGTCCGTCCAGGGCGTCTTCGGGCTGCGCCGGGCGCATGATCCAGCGCAGGGTCAGTACGTCGCCGCGCGGCACATCCTTGACGAACTCGCGGACGTAGTCGTCCTCGGGGGCGCCCACGAGTTCGTCGCCGGTGCCGCACTGGACCGTCCTGCCGTCGCGCATGATGAGGATGCGGTCGCCCAGTTTGAGGGCCTCGGAGAGGTCGTGGGTGATGAACACCATCGTCTTGCCGACCTCGCGGTGCAGGCGGATGACCTCGTTCTGCATGTCGCGGCGGATCAACGGGTCGAGCGCCGAGAAGGGTTCGTCGAAGAAGAGCACGTCGGGATCGCCCGCCAACGCCCGTGCGAGGCCGACGCGTTGCTGCATGCCGCCGGAGAGCTGGTCGGGATAGGAGTTCTCGTAGCCGGCGAGGCCGACCAGCTCCACGACCTCCTGGGCCCGCTTGACGCGCTCGGCCCTGCCCAGGCCCCGGATCTCCAGCCCGAACGCCACGTTGTCGACGACGCGGCGGTGGGGCAGCAGACCGAAGTGCTGGAACACCATGGAGAACTTGCGGCGCCGAAGCTCGCGCAGGCGCGCCGCGTCGGCCCGGCGGATGTCCTCGCCCTCGAAGACGATCTCACCGGCGGTGGGTTCGATCAGCCGGGTCAGACAGCGCACCAAGGTGGACTTGCCGGAGCCGGACAGACCCATGACGACGAAGACCTCGCCGGGCGAGACGTCGAAGTCGACGTCGCGTACGGCGGCGGTGCACCCGGTGCGGTCCATCAGCTCGCGGCGGCCGAGCCCGCGCAACTCCTCGGATTCCGGCACCTGGCCGGCCTTCGGGCCGAACACCTTCCACAGCCTGCGCACGGAGATGACCGGGGTGGAGCCCGAGTCCTGGGGCGTGCCGCGCCGCTGCGGCACCTCGGTCTGTGTGGGGGTCACGTCGGACCTCATTTCGGCGTTCAGCCGCGGAACCAGTGCTGCGGCCGGGGTTGGATGTTCTGCCAGATGTGCTTGGGCTCTCGGTACTCGTTCAGGCCGGTCGGTCCCAGCTCCCGGCCGACGCCGGAGTGCCCGAAGCCACCCCATTCCGCCTGCGGCACATAGGGGTGGTAGTCGTTGATCCACACCGTGCCGTGGCGCAGCCGCCGGGCGACCCGCTGGGCGCGGCCGGCGTCCTGCGTCCACACGGCTCCGGCGAGTCCGTACTCGGTGTCGTTGGCGATGCGTACGGCGTCGTCCTCGTCGGTGAAGCGCTCCACGGTGAGGACGGGCCCGAAGGACTCCTCGTGCACCACGCGCATGTCCTGCCGGCACTCGTCGAGGACGGTGGGCGGGTAGTAGTGGCCGTCTCCCAGCGCGGGGTCGTCGGGCCGGGCGCCGCCGCAGCGCAGTACGGCTCCCTCGGCGAGGCCGGCGGCGACGTACGCCTCCACTTTCTCCCGGTGCCGTGCGGAGATCAGCGGCCCGGTGTCGGCCTCCGGGTCGAAGGGGCCGCCGAGGCGGATCCGCCGGGCGCGGCGCACGACCTCGTCGACGAAGCGGTCGTGCAGGCGGTCCTCGACGATCAGCCGGGCGCCGGCCGAGCAGACCTGTCCCGAGTGCAGGAAGACGGCGGTGAGGGCGAAGTCGACGGCGGTGTCGAAGTCGGCGTCGGCGAAGACCACGTTGGGGTTCTTGCCGCCGAGTTCGAGCGCCACCTTCTTCACGCTCACGGCGGCGCCGGCCATGACGCGCCTGCCGGTCTCCAGCCCTCCGGTGAAGGAGACCATGTCGACGGCGGGGTCCTCGGCCAGTGGCGCGCCCGCCTCGGGCCCGGCGCCCAGGACGAGGTTGGCGGCCCCGGCGGGGAGCCCGGCCTCCTCCAGCGCCCTCATCAGCAGGATCGAGGTGGAGGGGGTGAGTTCGCTGGGTTTGAGGACGATCGTGTTGCCCGCCAGGAGAGCGGGGGCGACCTTCCAACTGGCCTGAAGCAGTGGATAGTTCCACGGGGTGATCAGGCCGCACACCCCGACGGGCTCGTACACCACGCGACTCACCGCGTCGTCGCGTCCGGTGTCGACCACCCGCCCGGCGTCGCTGCCGGCGATGCCGCCGTAGTGGCGGAAGCAGGAGACGACGTCGGCGATGTCGTACTCGCTCTCCACCAGCCGCTTGCCGGTGTCGAGGGACTCGGCGCGGGCGAGTTCCTTGGCGGCGCGCTCGACGATGTCGGCGGTGCGCAGCAGCAGGGCGCCGCGCTCGCGTTCGGGGGTGCCCGGCCAGGGGCCGGAGTCGAAGGCGTGGCGGGCTGCGGCGATCGCCGCCTCGGTGTCGGCGCGGGTCGCTTCGGAAACGGTCGCCACGGGCGTGCCGTCGGCCGGACACCGGATCTCCCGGCGACCGCCGGCCACCGGATCCCGCCATTGCCCATCCACGTACAGGTCTGCCACGCGCCGAGCCTTTCAAAAGAAATTCGTTGCGCATCGTGCACCCGATTGCTTGTGGTGGAACACCCTGGCGAATGTCCAGACGGACGTCAAGGGGTTGGCCGATGACGATTTCACCTCGTCACCACCTACCCGACCACCCTTGACCGGGAGCCACGCCGAGCCGACCATGTTGCGTATCGCTCACCATGTTGTGCAATGCGCACCGACGGAGGCCGACGTGTCCCTCAAGTCCCCCCGATCGCGACCCGGCCGTGAGTACGTCCTCACCCTTTCCTGTCCCGACAGCGCCGGGCTGGTCCACGCCGTGAGCGGCTTTCTCGTCAGGAACTCCGGAAACATTCTGGAAAGCCGGCAGTTCGACGACCGACTTCAGGACCGCTTCTTCATGAGGGTCCATTTCGACGTCCGCGACCCGAACGCCGATCTGGAGAGCCTGCGTCACCGGTTCGGCCCGGTCGCCCAGGCCTACCGCATCTCCTGGGACATGACCGATGCGGCCACACCGACCCGCACGCTGATCATGGTGTCCCGGTTCGGCCACTGCCTCAACGACCTGCTCTTCCGCCGGAGCACCGGCGCCCTCAACATCGAGATCCCCGCGATCGTCTCCAATCACCGGGACTTCGAGGGGCTCGCGCGGACCTACGGCGTCCCCTTCCACCACATCCCGGTCACCAAGGAGACCAAGCCGCAGGCCGAGGCACGGCTGTTGGAGCTGGTGCACGAGCTGGACGTCGGCCTGGTGGTGCTGGCCCGCTACATGCAGGTCCTCTCCGACGACCTGTGCAAACAGTTGGAGGGCCGCGCCATCAACATCCACCACTCCTTCCTGCCCAGTTTCAAGGGCGCCCGCCCCTACGAGCAGGCCCATACGCGCGGGGTGAAGCTGGTCGGCGCGACCGCCCACTATGTGACGCCGGACCTGGACGAGGGGCAGATCATCGAACAGGACGTGGTCAGGGTGGACCACTCACTGGACCCCGGCGAACTGGTCACGGTCGGCCGGGACGTGGAGGCGCAGGTACTCGCGCACGCGGTGAAGTGGCACTGCGAGAGCCGGGTGATGCTGGAGGGCAACCGCACGGTGGTCTTCCGCTGAGTCGTATACGCGGGCCCGGTCGACGTCGTACCCCGACTCCCTCGCTCACAGCCGGCGCCGGAGGAAGTCGAGGAGTACGGCGGTGAGTTCCGCGGGGGCGTCCTCCTGTACGAGGTGTCCCGCGCCGGCGAGGGGTTCCCACTGTGCGCCGGGGACGAGGGCGGCCAGCTCGCGCCCCTTCGCCACCGGGATCCAGGTGTCGCCCTCGCCCCAGCAGACCAGCGTGGGGATGGTGATGTCGGCGTAACGGCCCTGGATCTCGTCGGTGTAGCGCTGATCGGCCTGGGCGATCTGCCGGTAGAAGGCCGCCTGGCCTTCCTCGCCCAGCCAGGGCTCGACGAGTCGGTCGAGGACGTCGACGCGCAGACCGGGGCTGCTCGCCGAGGCGACGTACTCGCGGACGAGGGCGCGGTGTAGAGCGGGCGGCAGGCGTTCGAAGACATCGGCGTGCTCGCCGACGAGCCGGAAGAACGGGGAACCCCACGGTGCCAGCGCGACCGGATCCACCAGCGCGAGGGCACGGTAGCGGGCACCGTGCAGCAGATGGGCGCGCAGCGCGACGGCCCCGCCGAAGTCATGGGCGACCACGAGCGGTTCGGCGAGATCCCAGTGGTCGAGGAGTTCGGTGAGGACCCGGCCCTGAGCGGCCAGGGACACATCCTGGTCCGCCGCTTTCTCCGAGGCCCCGTAGCCGGGCATGTCCCAGACGAACACCTGGTGGTGCCGGGCGAGCGAGCGGGCGACGGCACGCCAGACGTACGAGGAGAACGGCGTGCCGTGCAGCAGGACGACCGGCGGGCCGGCCGGGTCGCCCAGGCGGTCCCAGCGGACTTCGCCGGACGCGCTGGGGAAGGTTCGGGTCAGTTGCCAGTCGGTGACGCGTGCCATGTGACCCCCCTACCCGGTTTCAGTCACTCATTCCTTCCAGCAGGGCGCGGCGCCACCGTTCGGTCTCCGCTATCTGGTTGAAGGTGAAGACGTGCAGGCCCGCCACCCCCGCCGAGGGGGCGGTGAGGGCTCCCTCGGCGCGCTTGAGCAGCCGGTCGGGCGAATACCCGCCGGGCGCCGCGAACCGCAGGAACCAGGAGGGGTGCCTGGTCAGGAAGCGCGTCGACTCCCCCACCCCGATCTTCGTCGCCATCGCCAGCAGCTTGGCCCGCTGCACCGGCCCGGCGACGCCCACGTACAGGGGCAGGGTGATGCCCCGGCGCCGTACCCGCCCGATCCAGTCCTCCAGCACCCGCGGATCGAAGCAGAGGTTGCTCACCAGGTACGTGGCGTGCTCGCGCTTGTCCCACATGGACTGGACGATGACGTCGTCGTCGATGAGCGGATGGCCCTCGGGGTAGCCGGTGACGCCGACATGCGCGAAAGGGCTGCCGAGCTCGCCGAGCCTGCGCAGCGCGGGCAGGGCGCCGTCGTACACCCCGGCCGGCGGATCGGCGTCACCCGCCGGCAGGAAGAGGTCGTCGACGCCCGACTCGCGCAGCCGGTCGACGACCTCCTTCAGATGGACGTCGTCCCGCAGCAGCCGCGCCGGCACATGAGGGACGACCCGGTAGCCGTGCGCCGCGAGCCGGGCGGTGAGATCGAGGGTCGGCTCCAGCCCCTTGACCGGCGACGCCGTCACGGTGACGACGATGTCGCGCGGCACATGGGCGAGGACCTTGTCCTCGGTCGGCCCGGCGGGCAGTACCTCGTAGCGGACACTGTCCAGCAGCGTCCGCAGCCCTGCGGCGCCCAACGTCTACTCCGCCCGCTGCTGTGCGTCGCGGTGGCGGTAGTACACGGCCTTCGACGGCGGGAGCGGCTCCTTGCCGAGTATCAGGTCGGCGGCCCTTTCAGCGATCATCATCACCGGAGCATAGATGTTGCCGTTGGTGACGTAGGGCATGACGGAGGCGTCGACGACGCGAAGGCCGTCGAGTCCGTGCACGCGCATGCTGTCCGGGTCGACGACGGCCATCTCGTCGTGGCCCATCTTGCAGGTGCAGGAGGGGTGCAGGGCCGTCTCGCCCTCCTTCGCGACCCAGTCGAGGATCTCCTCGTCGGTCGCCACCTGCGGACCGGGCGACACCTCTCCGCCGTTGTAGGGGGCCAGCGCCGGCTGACCGAGGATGTGGCGGGCCACCCGGACCGCCTCGACCCACTCCCGGCGGTCCTGCTCGGTGGACAGGTAGTTGAAGCGCAGGGCCGGGTGCTCCGCCGGGTCCGTGCTCTTGATCTTCACCGACCCGATGGCGTCGGAGTACATGGGCCCCACGTGTACCTGGTAGCCGTGGCCCCCGGCGGGCGAGGAGCCGTCGTAGCGGACGGCGACGGGCAGGAAGTGGAACATCAGGTTGGGGTAGTCCACGTCGTCGTTGCTGCGGGCGAAGCCGCCCGCCTCGAAGTGGTTGGTGGCGGCCGGGCCGGTGCGGAAGAGCCACTGAAGGCCGATGAAGGGGGCTCGCCATTTCGCCATGTACGGCTGCATGGAGACCGGTTGCTTACAGGCGTACTGGACGTAGACCTCCAGGTGGTCCTGCATGTTCTCGCCGACGCCCGGCAGGTCGTGCACGACGTCGACGCCGAGCTCGCGCAGCTCCCGGGCGTTGCCGACGCCGGAGAGCTGAAGCAGTTGCGGGGAGTTGATTGCGCCGCCGCACAGGATCACCTCACGGGCCCGGACCTGCTGGGGCGCGCCCCGGCCGCGGCGGTACTCGACGCCGACGGCGCGCTTGCCCTCGAACAGCACACGGGTGACGAGGGAGCGGGTCCGGACGGTGAGGTTCGGCCGCTTCATGGCGGGCTTGAGGTACGCCTTCGCGGCCGACAGCCGGCGTCCGCGGTGGACGTTGCGGTCGAACTTGGCGAAGCCTTCCTGCCGGTAGCCGTTGACGTCGTCGGTCGGGGCGTAGCCCGCCTGCTCGGTGGCCTGCTGGAAGGCGGTGAACAGCGGGTTGGTCGCGGGGCCGCGCTCCAGGACGAGGGGGCCGTCATGGCCGCGGAACTCGTCGTCCGGGTCGGCGGCGAGGCAGTTCTCCATCCGCCGGAAGTACGGCAGGCAGTGCGCGTAGTCCCAGCTCGCCATGCCCGGGTCGGCCGCCCAGCGTTCGTAGTCCATGGGGTTGCCGCGCTGGAAGATCATGCCGTTGATGCTGCTGGAGCCGCCCAGCACCTTGCCGCGGGCGTGGTAGACGCGGCGGCCGCCCATGTGGGGCTCCGGCTCGGACTCGTACTTCCAGTCGTAGAACCGGCTGCCGATCGGGTAGGTCAGCGCCGCGGGCATGTGGATGAAGACGTCCCACGGGTAGTCGGAGCGGCCCGCCTCCAGAACGAGCACCCGGTTGGCCGGGTCCGCGGAGAGCCGGTTCGCCAGTGCGCTGCCGGCCGATCCGCCGCCGACGATGACGAAGTCGTAGTGCACATCAGCCATGGTGCCTCGTCTCGCTCGCGCCGTAGATACGCGAGGCATGCTAGCGGTGGTATCGCGATACGCACCAGGTTGCGAACCGCGCAACTTCGCAAGGGCCCCACCTGGGCACGATCACTTGCCGTGATGTTGTTTACTGCGCGTATAGTTGCACTGTGAGCAACTACAGCCTTGACACGGAAACGCCCAGCACACAGGCCGGCGGAGTGCAGTCGGTCGACCGCGCCATCAGCGTTCTGGAGATCCTCGCCCAGCGTGGCGAGGCCGGTGTCAGCGAGGTGGCCGGCGAGATCGACGTGCACAAGTCCACCGCGTTCCGCCTGCTCGGGGCCCTGGAGGCGCGCGGTCTGGTGGAGCAGGCGGGCGAGCGCGGCAAGTACCGGCTCGGCTTCGGCATCGTGCGGCTGGCCGGCGCGGTCACCAGCCGGATCGACATCACGCAGCAGGGCCGCCCGGTGTGCGAGCGCCTCGCCGAGCAGCTCGGCGAGACCGTCAACATCGCCGTCATGCAGGAGCACTACGCGATCAACCTGTACCAGGTGCGCGGCCCCGGGGCGGTCACCGCGCAGAACTGGGTCGGCCAGCTGACGCCGCTGCACGCCACGTCGAGCGGCAAGATCCTGCTGGCGCATCTGCCCACGAAGGAGCGTGCCGCGGTGCTGTCCGCCGCCGGCATGAAGAAGGTCACCCCGCACACCATCACCGCGAAGACGAAGCTGGAGAAGAACCTCGCCGAGGCACGGGAGCGCGGGTACGCCTTCACCCTCGACGAGCTGGAGATCGGTCTGCACGCGATGGCGGCCCCGGTCCGCGACCGGGAAGGCGAGGTCATCGCGGCTCTGAGCGCCTCCGGTCCGGCCTACCGGCTCACCGAGGAGCGCCTGCACGAGCTCTCCCCGATGCTGCTCAATGGCGCTACTGAGATCAGTCACCGCATGGGCTACCTGGGCTGACCGCCCCGCTACGGCCGGGGTGCGGCGAGCCGCTCGTTCACCCAGTCGTGGAAGGCACCGATGTGGTGCTCGCTGGGCACCAGTACTCCTCCCTTGGCGTACATCCGGGAGCTCATGCCGGGTTGAGTACGTTCGCACGCCTCGAAGTCCTGCCGGTTGACCCGGTCGAAGAGCTCCACGGACCGGCTCACGTCCTTGCCGCTCTCCACGACATGCGGGAGATACAGCCAGTCGCACTCGACGATCGTGCGGTCCACGGAGGCCGGATACATCCGGTGGAAGATCACATGGTCCGGGACGAGGTTGATGAACACCTGGGGCCTGACGGTGATCGCGTAGTAGCGGCGGTCCTGGTCCTCGCCGACCCCGGGAATGCGGTCCAGCCCCTCGGAGCCGTCGACGGTGAACCCCTGGACGTCGTCGCCGAACTCGGCACCGTGGCCGACGTAGTACTGCGCGGCGTATCCGTCCGCGAACTCGGGGAGCACCTCGGTGAGTTCGGGGTGGATGGTGGCGCAGTGGTAGCACTCCATGAAGTTCTCGATGATCAGCTTCCAGTTCGCCCTGACGTCGTAGACGATCCGCCGGCCGAGCGAGAGGCCGGCGATGTCGTAGTGCTCGATCGACTCGACGTCACCGAGGCGGGCGACGACCTCGCCCATCACCTCCTCCTCGAAGGAGGGCGGGTTCTCCGCGAGGCACACCCAGACATAGCCGAGCCATTCGCGAACGGCCACGCTCACCAGGCCGTACTCGGCGCGGCCGACGTCGGGCATCTTGGTGAGGTTGGGTGCCGCGACGAGCTTGCCGTTCAGGTCGTACGTCCAGGCGTGATACGGGCATTGGAAGGCCCGCTTGACCTCGCCGGTCTCCTCGGTGCGGAGTCTGGCGCCGCGGTGCCGGCACACGTTGAAGTAGGCCCGGATGCCGTTGTCCCGCGCCCGGGTGACGAGGATGCTCTCGCGGCCCACGTCGACCGTGCGGAAGGCTCCGGGCCGGGCCAGGTCGGCGGCACGGGCGGCACAGAACCACATGGTCTCGAAGATGCGTTCCTGCTCCTGGGCGAAGACCTCCGGATCGGTGTAGGCGGTGCCCGGGAGGGTGGCGATCAGACTGTCCGGCAGGCTGGTCGAGGTCACAGTGCACTCCTCGTCGAACGTGGTGGAGGTCAAGAGGTCGCGGCGGCGAGCTGCTTGCGGAGTCGGGTGAACAGCCGCGGCTGGTTCATCCCGAGCACGGCGACCGGGTCCCCGCCCCGCCGGTAGACGGCCAGGACGTCGCGGTCGGCCGCGGCGCCCGCCTCCACGGTCACGCTGTCGGCACCGGCGGCGTGGCCGGCGAACTGGATCCGCACGCCGTACTGGTCGGACCAGAAGTACGGCGGTCGCGGCACCCCAGGGGCCGTCGCACCGCCCGCCAGCAGCGTGGCGACCGCGGCGCCGGGGCGTTCGAGCGCACCGGTCCAGTGCTCGACGCGCCGGTGCAGACCGGTGCGCGGGTCGTACCAGTTGGCGCAGTCGCCGACCGCGACCACGCCGGCCAGGTTGGTGCGGCCGTCGGCGCCGCACTTCACGCCGTTGTCGAGTTCGACGCCGGAACCCGCCAGCCAGTCGACGTTGGGGCGGGCGCCGACACCGACGACCACGATGTCGGCGGGGACGGTCCGCCCGTCCTCCAGCAGGACGGCGTCGACCCGGGTCCGCCCGCTGAGCCCCTTGACGCCGACGCCGCACAACAGCCTTACGCCGTGGTCCGTATGGAGGGCCGAGACCAGGGCGCCCATGCTCTCGCCGAGCGGTCCGGCCAGCGGGGTCGGGGCGGCCTCCACGACCGTCACGTCCAGGCCGAGCGCGCGTGCGGTGGAGGCGACCTCGGCGCCGATGAAGCCGCCGCCGATCACCACCAGCCGTCCGCCGACGGCCAGTTCGTCCCGCAGGGCGCGGGCGTCGTCCAGGGTGCGCAGGGTGTGCACCCCGGCCAGCCCTGCGGAACCGGCGAGGGTGCGGGCCGCGGCGCCGGTCGCGATGACCACGCCGTCGGCCCGCACCTCACGCCCGTCGGCGAGCCGGACGGCCCGGTCGGTGCGGTCGAGTCCGACGGCACGGGTGCCGAGCAGCCACTCGGCCCGCAGGTCCTCGTCGTCCGCCTCCAGGGCCAGTTCCGCCTCGCCGAGGGTGCCGGCCAGGAACTCCTTGGACAACGGGGGCCTGTCGTACGGCCGGTGGGGCTCGTCACCTATGACGACCAGCCGCCCGTCGTAGCCCTGATGGCGCAGCGAGCGGGCCGCCGACAGGCCGGCCAGGGAGGCGCCGACCACGGCGACGGTCCTCACGCGGGACCTCCGGCGAGCCGGGCTGCGACGCAGGGCGGCAGGTTGGGGGCGTCCAGGGAGAGCCGCACGTAGACCACGCCCTCCTCGACGAAGACCTCGTGGGTGCGCACCGGGAGCTTGGCCGGGGGTGCGTCGACCGCACCGGTCCGCAGGTCGAACTTCGAGGCATGCAGCGGGCATTCCACCTCGCAGCCCTCCAGCCAGCCGTCGGCGAGCGAGGCGTCCTGGTGGGTGCAGGTGTCGTCGATGGCGAAGAGCTCACCATCCTCGGTGTGGAACACCGAGACCGGCGGATCGATGTCGAGCCGGTGGGCCTCGCCTCGCGGGAGATCCGCGAGACGGCACGCGGGAATCATCATGACACCTCGGTGCGTATAGCGAAACGGATTGCGATTGACGCAACGCCAGTCTGGAGGCGGCTCCGAAGCGTTGTCAAGGCGTCAAAACGCCCGCTTCGGGCCGGCCCGCGGGGCGTTCTCAGGGCAGCCCGAAACGCCCGCCCCACCTGCGGAAACAGGCGGAACGGGCGCCCCACGACGACCACCGCGGAGACGGCCGGAACCCTCGGCCGAGCCACTCCCGCCCTTTAGAGCACCACCACTGAGCGCAGGACGTCGCCCTGGTGCATCTGCTCGAAGGCCTTCTCGACCTCGTCCAGCGCGATGGTCTCCGTGACGAACGCGTCCAGATCCAGCCGCCCCTGAAGATGCAGATCGATCAGCATCGGGAAGTCACGCGAGGGCAGACAGTCCCCGTACCAGGACGACTTCAACGCCCCACCCCGACCGAACACATCCAGCAACGGCAACTCCAGCTTCATCTCCGGCGTCGGCACTCCCACCAGAACCACCGTGCCCGCCAGATCACGCGCATAAAAAGCCTGTACGTACGTCTCCGGACGCCCCACCGCCTCGATCACGACATCCGCCCCGAAACCCCCCGTCAGCTCCCGGATCACCTCCACCGGATCCGACACCCGGGAGTTCACCGTGTCCGTCGCCCCCAACGCACGCGCCTTGTCCAGCTTCCGGTCATCGATGTCCACCGCGATGATCCTCGCCGCCCCCGCCAGCCGCGACCCCGCGATCGCCGCATCCCCCACCCCGCCACAACCGATCACCGCGACCGAATCACCCCGGCCCACCTCCCCCGTATTGATCGCCGCACCGATCCCCGCCATCACCCCACACCCCAGCAGCCCCGCCACCGCCGCCGACACCGACGCATCCACCTTCGTACACTGCCCCGCCGCCACCAGCGTCTTCTCCGCGAACGCACCGATACCCAACGCCGGCGACAACTCCGTACCGTCCACCAACGTCATCCTCTGCCGCGCATTGTGCGTCGCGAAGCAGTACCACGGCCGCCCCCGCACACACGCCCGGCACTGCCCGCACACCGCACGCCAGTTCAAAATCACGAAGTCACCCGGAGCCACCTCGGTGACCCCCTCCCCCACCGACTCCACCACACCCGCCGCCTCATGCCCGAGCAGGAACGGGAACTCGTCATTGATACCCCCCTGCTTGTAATGCAGGTCCGTATGACAGACCCCGCAGGCCTGGACCCTCACCAGCGCCTCACCCGGGCCCGGGTCCGGCACGAGGATCGTCTCCAGGCTGACGGGGGCGCCCTTGCCCCGCGCGACGACAGCACGGACCTGATGCGTCATGGCCACTCCTCGGCTGGTCGAGAGACTTGAATGCGATGTTGCTCATTACGGCACGCATCTCATCTGCCGCAACACAGCATCAGGGAGCACAGGGCGGCGGTCAACCAGTAAGTCGCGCACACCTCTTTCACCCTCGGAGTCTCCATGTCATGCTCGCGCTCATCGCACGCACATATGAACAGCGTTCACGTTGATGAACGGACAGGATGGGAGAGCGGACATGGCAGCACGACCCCGACTGGCCGTCCTACTCGTGGCCTTGGCCGCGTTCGGCACGGCGGTCGCCCCCGTCGCCTCGGCCCGGACGGAGGCGCAACACGCACCTCGCGTCCCGCACACCGCCGTCCTGGACGGCGCACGTCTCCAGCAGACGAAGGTCCGCCTAGACCGCGGCGATCCCGGACTCCGGCGCGCCGTCGAGGCGTTGACCGCCCGCGCCGACAAATGGCTGACCCAGGGCCCGTGGACGGTCGTGGACAAGCCACGGCCCGCTCCCGGCGGCGACGTCCACGACTACCTCAGTCAGGCTCCCTACTGGTGGCCCACCAAGGCCCCGACCCCGGAGAACCCGTGGGGCTGCCCGTACGTCCAGCGCGACGGCGAGCGCAACCCCGAGGTCGACTCGGGCACCGACCGCCAGGACGTCGAGAAGACCTTCGACTCGGCCTACGACCTCTCCCTCGCCTGGTACTACACCGGCGACCGGCGCTACGCCGAGAAGGCGGGGCGGGTACTGCGCACCTGGTTCCTGGATCCGGCCACGAGGATGAACCCGAACCTGAACCACGCGCAGTTCATCCCCTGCAAGTACGACGGCCGGGCCATCGGCATCATCGACTTCTCCCAGTCCTACACCAGCGTCCTCGACGCGCTCGCCCTCCTGTCGACCGGCGCGCCCGGCTGGACGGCCGCGGACCGCGACGGCATGACGCGGTGGAACACCGACTTCCGTGACTGGCTGCGCGACAGCGACTTCGGCAAGCAGGAAGCCGCAGCGACCAACAACCACGGCACCTTCTACGACATGCAGCTCGCCGCCCTCGCGTACGCGACCGGCGACCGGGACCTCGCCCGCCGCACGGTCCTGGACGCCCGCGCCAAGCGCATCACACCGCAGATCGCGTCCGACGGCAGCCAGCCCCAGGAGCTGACCAGGACCAGGAGCTGGCACTACTCGACGTTCGACCTGGTCGCCTACACCCGGATGGCGGCCATCGGCCGCCATGTCGGGGTGAATCTGTGGGCCTATCAAGGGCCGCAGGGGCAGAGCCTGTTCAAGGCCGTGGACTATCTGCTGCCCGCCGCGACGGGGACCGCCGCCTGGCCGCATCCGGAGCTCGAATTCCACCGGTACGCGGCCACCGACATCGTCCACGCCGCAGCCGACGCCGGGGACCGGGAGGCCCGACGGGCCGTACCGCTGCTGGAGGAGCCGCCGGGCGGCGACCTGTGGGCGCTGCGCCCGGCGGCGGAACAGCTGGACTCGATCGCGGGCTGAGACGTCGCTGTGGGCGCCGGCCGGGCGATCAGACCGTGGACAGGTCGATCGCCCGGTCGACGTCCTGCGGCTGGAGCACCCGCAGGATGCCCTCCAGCAGGTAGTAGTCGGCGTACGGAAGCGAGATCTCGACGCCGTCCTCGCTCGGCCGGTTGCGTGTGCAGCGCGCCACGACCGCGTCCGCGCGGGCCGAGTTCCGCGTCAGGCAGGTCTCCGCCAGCGCGGTGAGCAGCCGCAGTGCCACGTCACGGTAGGTCTGCCTGCCGGTGGCCGCGGCCAGGTCGAGCAGCCCGCATGCCATGATCGCGCCGGCCGACGCGTCCTTGATGTCGTACGCCTGTTGCGGGGCGCGGTAGTCCCACACGGGGACGTGGTCCGGGGTCAGCTGCCCCACCGCGTAGTCGGCGAGTCTGCCGGCGGTGGCCAGGAAGTCGCGGTTCCCGGTGCGCCGGTACATCGTGGTGAATCCGTACAGCCCCCACGCCTGTCCGCGTGACCAGCACGACGTGGGGCTGTATCCCTGCACGGTGTTCGGGCCGATCGCGGCACCGCTCGCCGGGTCGAAGTCGTACACGTGCGGGGTCGACCCGTCCGGGCGCGGGAAGACGCGCTGGGCGGTCTTCGCGTGCTCCACGGCGATGTCCAGATACTTCCGGTCGCCGGTCTCGGCGCTCGCGAACGCCAGCAGGTCGAGGTTCATCATCGTGTCGATGATGACCCGGCCGGCGTTGTTCCCGTCGTTGAGCGCCCCCCACGCTCTGATGAAACGGCCGCGCGGGTTGTACCGCCGGATCAGGGAGTCGGCGGCCCTGATGGCACCCGTGCGCCATCGGTCGTCGCCGGTCAGCCGCCAGGCGGTGACCCAGGACGGGTAGAAGAGGAATCCGAGGTCGTGCGTGCCGGTGTCGGACTGGCGCGGGGCCAGCTTCTCCGCCGACGCCAGCGCCCAGGCGCGGAAGGCGTCGTCCTTGCTGTAGAGCCAGGCCATCCACAGCGTGCCGGGCCAGAACCCGCCGACCCAGTCGCCGTTCTGCGAGTAGGTCCACTTCTCGAACCTGGTGCCGACGGGGAAGGCGGTCACGGTCGGTGCGACCGCGTGCAGCTTGTCGACGGCGTAGTCGGCCGCCGCGCGGAACTTCCGCAGGGTCGGTGCGGGTGTCCGGGCGGCCGTCGCGTCAGCTGCCACGGCCGGTGCCGCGGAAGCACCTAGCGCCGCGGCGCCGGCCGCCGTAGCCAGCACAGTTCGCCGGGAAACACTCATGCCGGTCCCTCCAACTGGTCAACGGGAGAACGAAGTTGACCGAGCCTTGCACGAGAGACTCGACGCTGTACACCCACGTGAGCAATGTTCATGCACGTGAACCCTGGGTCCTTGGCATCATCCCCCGCGTCAACTCCGCGGAAGCACCGGGAGGTTGGGGAACCACGCCTGGAGAGATCGGCGCCGCTCCTTCCACGGGTGGGCCGCCCGCGGCCCGAGAGGGGGAGGTGCGCAGGTCGGGGTGTCGGCGGAGGGTGACAGGATGGCCGTATGTGTGCTGAGTTCGACGACGTACTGGCCGACCCCGCACGGCTGTTGATCACCGACCGCGCGGTGGTGCGCGAACGCATCGCCGCTGCGTACGGCGTGGACGACGTGGGGCGTGAGGTCTTCCTTCAGGCCGAGGCGATCTTCGGTGACGCGGATGTCACGCCCGCCGAGTTCGCGTCCTGGCTGCACTTCGCGGCCAAGGCGACCGGCCACGAGGAGTACGCCGAGGCGATCGCGAAGGCCGAGCCCGGGATGCCGTGGCGGACGGTGTGGGCGTGGTGGCGGCCGGCCAACTGGTTCGTGGCCAACCCGAGTCTGAACGGCGACTACTACCGGGTCCATCACCGTCTCCACGAGGGGCGCGAACTCATCGAGGTCGCCGACAGCCGGCGGGGCCCGATCCGGTTCGACGCGGAGACCGGTCAGAAGGTGCGGGTCCGGGCCCAGGAGTCGCTCCCGGAGGCGCCTTTGTCCTTGGAAGCCCTCGACGCGCCCGAGCTGTACGAGTTCGATCTGGTCGCGCCGGAGAGCTGGGAGCGCGCGGCCGCGTTCTCCGCCGAGGGCGGCAGGATCCGGTATCTCGTCGAGGGCAACCACGGCATGGCGGTGCTGGAGGCCGAGGAGAAGGTGCTGCTGGACTGGCCGCGCGGTGAGGGGATCGACTGCTCCGCGTCCGAGGACGCGCTGCCCGATCCCGAACCGGAGCTCCGGCGGCCGTCCGGCCCGCTCACCGCGGCCCGGGTCGACGACGCCTTCGGGGAGCGGCACGTGCTGCGCATCCCGGAGAGCGACCTTCCCGACGGCCTCGAACACCCGGGAAGCAGGCGGCACCTGACCGAGATCGGCCTTCCCACCCTGTGGATGTGCCATGGGGCCCAGTACGAGGCCCGTCCGCCCGGCGCCATGCGCCCGCCGGCCGACGGGGACCTCACGAAGGCCCGCCTGCCCGAGGGCGTGTCCGCCTCGGACCTGATCGCCTTCGGCCAGGTCGACTACGGCGAGCTGTTCCTGCACCGCCACAACGGGTCCGTCCACATGTGGAGCCTGCTGGACCGCAAGGCAGGCGGGCGACTCGTGGAACTCGCTCCGGATCTCGATGTCTTCATCCGCGTCCTGGAGGCGGTCTACCGCTACAGCAACGCCTGCTGGCACCCCTATCCCGTGGAGGGGAGCCAGGCCGCCGTGGCGGCGGTGTTCCTGGACGAGATGGAGGAGCTGGCCCCGGGCCTCCTCGACCGCCAGACGCCCAGCGGACATGTGTGGAGCTGGTTCTACGCAGGCATGACCGAGCTGGGGGTGGACGGCTTCTAGGCCCTCCGGGCCGCGGGCACGGCGAGACGTTCTTGCATAGGGTGCCGGGCGTGGATCTCAACGCCGTCCGGACCTTCGTCGCCGTCGCCGACGCCGGTCAGTTCCAGGAGGCCGCCGTCGACCTGGGGCTCACCCAGCAGGCCGTGTCCAAGCGTGTCGCGGCGCTGGAGCGGGAGCTGGGAGTGCGGCTGCTGACCCGTACGCCGCGCGGCGCGGAGCTGACCGTCGACGGGCAGGCGTTCCTGGCCCACGCCCGTGCCCTGCTCCAGGCGGAGGCGCGGGCGTGGGCCTCGGTGCGTCCGGGGAGCCGTGCCCTGCGTGTCGACGTGATCGGCCGCCGGGTCTCGCTCGCCGGTCTGCTGCGCGACTTCCACCGCACCCATCCCGGGATCGACCTCGACGTGGTGACCCTCGCCGACGCGCGGGAGGCCGTCGCCGCCGTCCGGGACGGCGGCATCGACGCCACGTTCCGCGCCGTGACCATGCCCGGCCTGCTGATCCCGGACGGCATCGAGGTCACCCCGGTCCACGACGAACCGCTCCTGCTGTTCACCGGTCCGGCCCACCCGCTCGCCGGTGCCGACGCGGTCGGCCTCGCGCAGTTGGCGGGGCACCGGATCTGGATGCCGGGCAATGTCCCCGGCACCGAGTGGACCGCGTACTACGACGCGCTGGCCGCCGACTTCGGGCTGACCATCGAGGCGACCGGCCCCAACTTCGGCGTCGAGGCGCTCATCGACACGGTCGCGGCCTCCTCGGATCTGGCGACGTTCCTCGGCGTGCGGACGCCTGTGGTCCGGCCCGCCGGACACCACGACATGCGGCTCATCCCGCTGCGCGACCCGACCCCGGTCTACCCGCACTCACTCCTGTACCGCGCCGACAACCCGCACCCGGCCCTTGCCGCCCTCCGCGCGCACCTCGCCTCCGTGCCCCACGACCGCCCGGACGGCGAGATCTGGACGCCTGCCTGGGCCCGCCGACGGGCCGCCGCTTCTTCGAGCGGTCGAGCCGTCCGCGGGGCCCGCTGAGACCCGACGACCCGAATCCGATCGGCGACGGGCGACCCGGCCCGCGGACGGTCACCTGGTCCGGTTGTCGTCGATCCGCTCGCCCTCGGCCTGGGAGGGCTCGGTCCTGGGGACGTCCGGGTGCTGGGTCGGGGCGGCCCGCCCGGGCGTCTCCTCGCGTTCGCCCTCGGCCTGGGAGGGGGTGTGAGAGTACAGCCAGCGGTCGTAGTCCGAGGCTCCGGTCTTCATGGCTGACCTCCGTTGGTCGTTCCCCTCCCATGCTGCGCCCGGCGTGGCCCGCCGACCAGCGCTGCTCACCCGGTGAGCCCGATCTCGGCGCAGGCTGCGCGGAGCCTGGGGACGCAGATCTGCTGGACGGTGAAGACACCGTCGTGGACGACCGTCTTCTGGATGTCGGCCGCCGTCACCGCGACCGGGTTGAGCAGGATGGCGGGGACGTCCTTGTCGGTGGGGGTGTCGACCTGCGTCGTCGCGACGTCTTCGGCGTCCTCGCCGCGCCCGAGGGCGACGGCCATGGCGGCGGCAGCGGCGGCCTCCTTCTCGAACGGTTTGTACACCGTCATGTACTGCTCGCCGCCGACGATGCGCCGCACGGCGTCCAGGTCGGCGTCCTGGCCGGTGATCGGGGGCAGGTCCGTGACGCCGGCCTTCTTGAGGGCGGAGACGACGCCGGCGGCGATGGCGTCGTTGGCGGCCATCACTCCGCTGATACGGTCCGCGCCCAGCGCGGCGATGGCTGCGGACATGTTGGCGTGGGCGGCCTGCGGGCTCCAGCCCGCGGTGTCGTAGGACCTGGCGATCGTCGCCCTGCCGGTGAGAACGGACATCAGGCCCTTGCGGAACCAGGCGGCGTTGGCGCTGCTCGGATCGCCGTTCATCATCACGACCCGGTCGCCTTCCCCGCGGTCCGCCATGGCCTTCAGCAGGGCCTCGCCCTGGAGCCGGCCGACCTTCGCGCCGTCGAAGCTGACGAAGCCCGAGATCGGGCCCTCGGCGAGCCGGTCGTACGCGACCACCGGGACCCCCGCCCGGCGCGCCTCCTGGATCGACGAACGCAACGCCTTGCTGTCTGCGGGGTCGAGGATCAGGACCTCCGCCCCCTTGGTGATCATGGACGACACCTGTTCGCGCTGTCTGGCCGCGTCGTTCTCGGCGTTGGCGTACACCATGGTGCAGTCGTCGCACAGCTGCTTGAGCCGGTCCTCGATCAGGGGCTTGTCGGCCTGCTCCCAGCGGGGAGTCACCCGGTTCGGGAGCAGCAGGCCGACCGTGACACTCTCGGTGCCCGCCTGGTCGTCCTCACCGCAGGCGGCCAGGGACACCGCCATGAGTCCCGCGACGAGCGCCGCGACGACGTGCAGCGTACGGGTCCGCATGGCAGCTCGCCTCGATTCCCTTCAGACCTTCGCGTCCGCGGTGGCCGGTTCGCCCCGCGGCACCGTGACCTCGCTCCACACCTGCTTTCCGCCGGCCACCGGCACCGTGCCGTACGCGTCCGACACCGCCTCGACCAGCAGCAGCCCGCGCCCTCCCGTCGACTCCCAGTCCACGATCACCGGCTTGGCGGGAGCACGCGGCGAGGAGTCGCTCACACTGATCCGGACCCGGTCGCCGCGCAGCACCAGGTCGAGACGGACCGATCCCTGGGTGTGCACCAGGGCGTTGGTGACGAGTTCGGACACGACCAGCAGTACCGCGTCGGCGGCTTCCTGGACGTGCCAGCGGCGCAGGGTGCGCGCGGTGAAGCGGCGGGCGTGCATGACGGCGTCGGGCAGCCGCCACACCACCCAGCCGGCCCGGATCGGCCGGGTCGTCATGCCGTCGTAGCGCAGCAGCAGCAACGCCACGTCGTCCTCGCGGCGACCGCCGTCGCCGAGCAGCGCGTCGGCCATTCGCGCCGGATCCGCCGGATCGGCCCCGGCCAGCGCGGTGCGCGTGCGCTCCATGCCGACGTCCAGGGGCAGGTCGGCCGCCTCGACCAGGCCGTCCGTGATCAGGGCGAGCACGGTGCCGGGGGTGAGCGCGACCGCGGTCAGGGGGAACTCCGCCTCCGCGAGGATGCCCAGCGGGGGTCCGCCCTCGACTTGCACCTCCTCGGTGGAGCCGTCGGGGTGGCGCAGCAGCGGGGAGAGGTGGCCCGCGCGGACGAACAGGGTGGTGCCCTGCTCCAGGTCCAGTTCGACATAGCAGCAGGTGGCGAACAGGTCGGTCTCCATGCCGACGAGGAGGCGGTTGGCGTGCGCCACGACCACGTCGGGCGGGTGGCCCTCGACCGCGTACGCCCGGACCGCGGTGCGCATCTGGCCCATGATCGTCGCGGCGGCGGCGCTGTGCCCCTGCACATCGCCGATGACCAGCGCGACCCGGTCCTCGGACAGGGCGATGACGTCGTACCAGTCGCCGCCCACCTGGAGCCCCCGCCGGGCCGGCAGATAGCGGGCGACGGCCGTGCCGCCGGGCAGTTCGGGCAGCCGCCGGGGCAGCAGGCTGCGCTGGAGCAGCGTGGCGAGTTCCTGCTCGGCGTCATGGGCGTGCGCCCGTTTGAGTGCCTGTCCGACGAGCGCGGCGGTGGCCGTGAGCAGGGAGCGTTCCTCGGGGATGAACTCGTGCGGCTCGTCCCAGCCGACCAGGCACACTCCGGCGACGCTGCCCTGGGCCGGGAGCGGCAGGACGGCCAGTCCGCCGGGGCCGACGTCCGCGAGTCCCGGTTCGAGGGCCGTGCCGGCGGGCCAGAGGTCCATTCGTCCGTCCCGCAGGGCCAGTTGCAGGGTGGGCAGGGCGCTGACGGGTGCGTCGGGCCACTCCGAACGCCACTGGGCGCGCCACTGCTGCGGCCAGGAGTCCTGGTCCGGCGGGTCGAGCAGGGTGACCACGAGCCGTTCGTCGCGCACATCGGCGAGCGCCACCCGGTCGGCGCCCAGCGGCTCGCGCAGGGCGGTGACCGCGACCCGTCCGACGTCACCGACGCTCGCCGCCTCGTCGAGTGCGGCGGTCAGCCACTGGATCCGGGTCACGTCGTCGACGCCGCGGCTCCTGACCTGAGTGGCCGTCACCACGCCGAGCACCCGCTCCGGCTCTTCTCCGCTCGCGGGGACGACCCGGCAGCTCAGGCTCAGCCAGCGCACCTCGCCGGTGGCGCGGCGGACGCGGAACTCCAGCTCCCGCCGGCCGATCGCGTGCAGGGTCGGTTCCGTGACCGACATCAGCGCGGGCAGGTCCTCCGGAAGGGCGTGCGCGAGCAGGGTGTCCACCTTGCCGTCGAAGGCGTCCGGTGTGATGCCGACGAGTTCCAGCAGCGCCTCGTCGGCCTCGATCAGGCCGGTGTCGGGCACCAGGACGAACGAGCCGACGCGCAGCCCCCGCAGGGCCCGGCTCAGCGGGGACGCCGCCGGGGACCCGCCCGCCCCGGCGCGCAGTACCCAGGCGACGGCGAGGGCGAACCGCTCCAGGAAGCGTTGCTGTCCGGCGTCGAAGCCGTAGGCGGTGGCCCCCACGACGAGCATGCAGCCCAGATGCTCGCCCTCCGTCCCGAGCGGCAGCGCGCCGAGCGACGCCGTCCGTGCCCGCGGCGGGGTGGGGGCGCCCTCGGGGTGGGAGGCGAGGGCGGCGGCGTCCAGCCAGAGGGGCCGGTTGGTGCGGTGGGCCTGGGCCGCGGCCGATCCCCCCGACCGGGCCAGCCGCTTCGGCAGCCCGTACTCGGGGGTGCCGCCCACCGTTTCCAGCAGGACGAGCTCGTCGTCCACGGGGGTGTACAGCGCAGTCAGTGCCGCTCCCGCGAAGGCCAGGGCGCGGTCGTTCGTGGCGGCCTCGGGCTCCGGGGGCGGTGGACCGGTGTCCGCGGTGCCGGCCTCGGAGGCCCCGGGCGCCGAGACTCCGGTCCGGGCCCGGCCGTCGTGAGGCATGTCCGCAACCTTCCTCCCGTCCCTGCCGGAGGTGCCGAGGGGGAGCGGGACGCCCCCGCTGCCGGGACGCCCGCTGCCATCGCGTTCGCCCTGCTCCCATCGTCTTCGAGCGCGGCGAGGCGGCGCCCGAACACCAGAATCGCATATATGGATGACACGGACATATCTGCTCGTGGGGGCGTCCCGCCAGGCGCCCTCGCTGCGTTCGCAGATCACCCCACCCGGTGTCAGACTGACCAAGTGGTCGACATGTGAGAAGGCCAGGTGTCGCCATGCTGACCAGTGACATCTCTCGTGCGAAGACCCCCATACGGAACGCGGCCCTCTCCATGATCGCGCTCTCGACCGCCCTCGGCCTCGCGGCCTGCGGGTCGGACGGCGGGAGCGCCTCCACCCCGGAGAGCGAGCCGCGGATCGGTGTGCTGCTGCCGGACGCGACCACGGCCCGCTGGGAGACCCAGGACCGGCCGCTGCTGAACAAGAAGATCCGTGAGCTGTGCCCGACCTGCACGGTCGAGCACGGAAACGCCAAGGGCGACGTGGCGACGCAACAGCAGCAGATGAACGCGCTGATCACCCAGGGAGTCGACGCGATCCTGCTGGTGGCGGTGGACGCCAGATCGCTCGCCACCACGGTCCGCAAGGCGGAGGAGGCCGGTATCCCCGTCATCGCCTACGACCGCCTCGCCGAGGGCCCGATCGCGGGCCATGTCTCCTTCGACGGCGAGGAGGTCGGCAGACTTCAGGGCCAGGCACTGCTGAAGGCCATGGGCGACGAGGTGCCGGGCGCCCAGATCGTCATGATGAACGGCGATCCCATCGATCCCAACGCGGTGCTCTTCAAGGAGGGCGCGCTGTCCGTGCTGTCGGGCAAGGTGAAGATCGGCAAGGAGTACGACACCCTTCAGTGGCGGCCCGAGAGCGCCAACATGAACATGTCGGGCGCCATCTCCGCGCTCGGCGTCGGCGACATCCAGGGGGTCTACGCCGCAAATGACGGCCTCGCCGCCGGCAGCATCTCCGCGCTGAAGGCGAACAAGGTCGATCCGCTGCCCCCGGTCACCGGGCAGGACGCCGAACTCGGCGCCGTGCGGCGCATCGTCGCCGGCGACCAGTACATGACCGTCTACAAGCCGTTCCGGCCGGAGGCCGACGCCGGCGCCGCCATGGCCGTGGCCGCCGCCCGGGGCGAGGACCTCCGCCGGGTGGCGAAGGAGGACGTGCGCACGAGCACCGGCAAGACGGTTCCGGCGGTCATGCTCACCCCGGTCTCGGTGACCGCCGACAACATCCGGGACACCTTGGTGAAGGACGGCGTGTACACGGTCCGGCAGATCTGCGTCCCCGATCTCGTCGCCGCCTGCGCCCAGGCCGGGCTGACCTGACCTCCGGCCCGGCACCGTCCGGGACACGGGAAGGAGATGGTTCCGAGTGCCTTCCGCCCCCCTGCTGGCGTTGCGCGGCGTGTGCAAACGCTACGGCGCCGTCGAGGTCCTGGTGGACATCGACCTGGAGATCCGTGCCGGGCAGGTCGTCGCGCTGCTCGGCGACAACGGCGCCGGCAAGTCGACCCTGGTCAAGGCGATCTCCGGCGTCGCACCCGCGGACCGGGGCAGCATCGAGTGGGAGGGCCGCCCCGTTCACATCCGGCGCCCCAACGACGCCCGTGACCTCGGCATCGCCACCGTCTACCAGGACCTCGCGCTGTGCGGGAACCTCGACGTCGTCGGCAACCTGTTCCTCGGGCGGGAGATCCGCCGCTACGGCTTCCTCGACGAGATGGAGATGGAGCGCCGCACCCTCGCCCTGCTGGAGCGCCTGACCAGGGGCGTCCCCGAACTGCGCGCCCCCGTGGTGTCGCTGTCCAGCGGTCAGCGGCAGACGGTCGCCATCGCCCGCTCGCTCCTCGGCGAGCCGAAGCTCCTGCTGCTGGACGAGCCGACCGCCGCGCTGGGCCTCCAGCAGACCAACGAGGTACTGGACCTGGTCGACGAGCTGCGTGACCGCGGCCTCGGTGTCCTGCTGATCAGCCACAGCATGGGCGACGTCAAGGCGCTCGCGGACCGGGCCGTGGTGCTGCGACTGGGCCGCAACAACGGCTTCTTCGACGTGAACACCGTGTCCCAGGAGCAGATCATCTCCTCCATCACCGGGGCGACGGAGAGCACGCCCCGCCGGCCGGCACATCAGGAGGCGGCGTGGTGAGCCCATCAGGAGGCGGCGCGGTGAAGGGTACGCACGACCCGGCCGACGACCGGCGGACGGAACCCCCCGCACCCCGCGACGAGGCCCGCAGGACCCACCGCGGGTCGTCCGTCGCCCGGACCCTGGAGAGCTGGCTCGCCTTCTCGCGGCGCAGGCTCAGGGCCGGTGAACTGGGTTCGCTCCCGGTCATCCTCGTCCTCGCCGTCGTCTGGATCACCTTCCAGTCCCTCAACGACAACTTCCTCTCGCCCAGGAACCTGTCCAACCTGAGCGTGGACATCGTGGGCACGGGGCTGATCGCGGTCGGCATCGTCTTCGTGCTGCTGCTCGGTGAGCTCGATCTGTCGGTCGGTTCGATCAGCGGGCTCGCGGCGGCCATGTTCGCGGTGCTGAACGTCAACAACGGCGTGCCCGAGTGGCTGGCGCTGATCGTCGCGGTGCTCGCGGGCACCGCGGCGGGAACCGTGCAGGGGTATTCGTTCGCCAGGACGCGGGTGCCGGCGTTCGTCGTCACGCTCGCGGGGCTGCTCACCTGGAACGGGCTGATGCTGTACATCCTGGGCACCAGCGGCACCATCAACCTCGACGAGAACGGGCTCATCGCCAAGCTGACCAGCTACTACTTCACCAACGACGCCGTCGCTTACGGACTGGCCGCGCTCGCCGCGGGCCTGGTCTTCCTCATCTCCTACCTGGACCGGCGCCGCCGTGCGGCCGCCGGTATGCCGCACCGCTCGCTCCAGGTCATCGGGCTGCGCGCGGGCGCGCTCGCGGTGGTCGCCTTCACCGTGGCGTATCTGCTCAACCGCTTCCAGGGCCTGCCGCTCGCCCTCCTGATCTTCCTCGTCGTGGTGGCCGGCCTGGACATCGTGCTGCGCCGCACGCACTACGGGCGCCAGGTCTACGCCCTGGGCGGCGGAGTCGAGGCGTCACGGCGGGCGAGCCTGCGGGTGACAGGGGTACAGACGGCGGTGCTCGCGGTCTCGGGCACCATGGCCGCGATCGGCGGGCTGTTCCTGGCCTCGCGCATCACGTCGGTGAGCCAGACCTCCGGCTCGGGCGTGCTGCTCCTCAACGCCATCGCGGCGGCCGTCATCGGCGGCACCAGCCTGTTCGGCGGCCGTGGTTCGACCTGGACCGCGGTGCTCGGCATGCTCGTCATCCAGTCGATCGCCTCGGGCATGGCGATCACCGACACGCCCGCCGCCGTGCAGTTCATGATCACGGGCGGGGTGCTGTTCGCGGCCGTGGTCATCGACGCCCTGTCGCGGCGATCCCAGGAGGCGCACGGGAGAGCCTGACGTCGGCTCCGGGGGCCGCGGCGGGAGATGCTGGAAGGAGACGAGCGCCGAGGGCGGCCGGGAGGTGAGGGTGATGATCGCCGTCAACCCGATGGACAGCGACTCGGTGCTGGCGACCTTCGGGGCCATCGGGGTGCTCGTGGTGATCTTCGCGGAGTCCGGTCTGCTCGTCGTCGGCTTCTTCCTCCCCGGCGACACCCTGCTCTTCCCGGCCGGCGTGCTGTGCGCCGCGAGCGCGGACCAGGCGGCCCGGCTGGTCCTGTGGCAGGTGCTGCTGTGCGCGGCGGTCGGCGCCGTCGCGGGTGCCCAGGTCGGCTACCTGATCGGCCGGCACGGCGGCCGGGCCCTGCTCGCCCGCACCTCCAGACGGAGGGTCCGCGACACGGCGGCGCGGGCGGAGAAGCTCCTGGCCCGGTACGGCTACGGCAAGGCCCTGGTGATCGGCCGGTTCATCCCGATGGTGCGGACGGTCCTGCACCCGGCGGCCGGGGCGCTCGGCGTGCCCGTACGGACCTTCACCGTCTGGCAGATCGTCGGCGGGCTGCTCTGGTCGCAGAGTCTCGTCCTCGCCGGTTACGCCCTCGGGGAGTCCGTTCCCGACATCGACGACTATCTGCTGCCGCTGGTCGCGCTCGTCGTCGTGATCTCCCTGCTGCCCCTGCTCCCGCTGCTGGCGGAGGCCCGCCGGTCGAAGCGGGACCGCTGATCACGCCCGTCCTCGCCCCGTCAGCCCCTGGCAGCAGGGAAGTTGGGGAAGCGCAAACCCGTCGTTCGACCAGTCGGACATCGTTCGAAAACCCTTGACGGTCCGCCACGCCCCGATCGACACTCTCGCAACACGACGTCACACAGCCGAAACGGCAGGGTGCCCAAGGCCACGGCCCCGCCATGCCTGAGCAGGGGACTCGCCATGCCGTACACCGCACGCGTCCGTGTCCGGGCGAGACGCCTGGCGGGCCGACTCGCCGGGCTCACCGCCGCTTCGCTGGTACTGGGACTCACCGCCCCCGCTCTTCCCGCCCAGGCCGCCGAGACGGCCGAGGTGGCGGAGGTCACCGACGGTCTGGCCCTCTGGTACAAGCTCGACGCCGCCTCCGGCAGCACCGTGCCCGACGCCTCGGGCCACGGCCGGGACGCGACGGTGCACGGCACCGCCGACTGGTCGGGCACCGGCCAGGGGCTGGCCTTCAACGGCTCCGACACCTACCTCAAGGTGCCGAACGACGTCATGAGGGGCATGGACTCGATCTCCGTCTCGCTGGACGTGATGGTCGACGCCGCCCAGAGCACGCCGTACTTCGTCTACGGCTTCGGCAACTCCAGCGGCGGCAACGGCAACGGCTATCTCTTCACCACCGGCAACTCCCTGCGCACCTCGATCGCGACCGGCGACTGGTCGACGGAGCAGACCACGAAGCCCGCCGACTCCCACAGCCTGACCCGCGCGGTGTGGAAGCACCTCACCTACACCCAGACCGGCGGCATCGGCGTCCTGTACGAGGACGGCGTCGAGGTCGGCCGCAACACGTCGGTCGGTGTCACTCCGGGCGCGATCGGCTCCGGGACCACCACCGCCAACTACATCGGCAGGTCGGTCTACTCCGGCGACAAGCTCTTCAAGGGCCGGGTCCGCGACTTCCGGGTCTACGACCGCGCCCTCGACGCCGGCGAGGTGGAGCAGCTCGCCCTCCCCGTGGCCAGCCAGGGCGTCGCCGACGACAAGGCGGCGCTGGGCCTCGGCGACACCTCGTCGGTCGTCGCCGACCTCGACCTTCCCAGGACCGGCACGGCCGGCGGCTCCGCGATCGGCTGGGCGAGCGACGACCCGGCGGTGGTGTCCGACTCCGGCGAGGTGACCCGCCCCGCCGCCGGCCGGCCCGCCGCCCACGCCACACTCACGGCGACCCTGAGGAAGGGCGCCGTGACGGACACCAAGACGTTCGAGGTCACCGTGCTTCCCGCCTTCGACGACCGTACGTCCACGGAACGGGCCGCCGCGGCCCTCACCGTCCGCAACCTCGACGACGTACGCGGCAATCTGACGCTCCCCACCGAGGGCGACCACGGCACCGACGTCACCTGGACCTCCGCGAAACCGGACGTCATCGGCTCCGACGGACTGGTCCACCGCCCCGCACACGGCTCGGGCCCCGCCACCGTCGAACTGACCGCCACGGTCACCAAGGGCGAAGCACGCACGACCCGCGTCCTCACGGCGAAGGTGCCGGAACTCCCGAAGCCGGAGCCCCTCAAGGGCTACATGTTCAGCTACTTCACCGGCGAGGGCACCGCCGACGGCGAACAGCTCTACGCCGCCCTCAGCAAGGGCGACGACCCGCTGCACTGGCGGGAGTTGAACGACGGCGAGCCCGTCCTGACCTCCACCCTCGGCGAGCGGGGCCTGCGCGACCCGTTCATCATCCGCTCCCCCGAGGGCGACAAGTTCTACCAGATCGCCACCGACCTGAGGATCTACGGCAACGGCGACTGGGACGCCGCCCAGCGCACCGGCAGCAAGTCCGTCATGGTGTGGGAGTCCACCGACCTCGTCCACTGGACGGACCAGCGCCTGGTCAAGGTCTCACCGGACAGCGCGGGCAACACCTGGGCGCCGGAGGCGTTCTACGACGCGCGACGCGGCGAGTACGTCGTCTTCTGGGCGTCGAAGCTGTACGACGACGAGGCGCACTCCGGCGACACCTACAACCGCATGATGTACGCGACGACCCGCGACTTCTACACGTTCAGCGAGCCCAAGGTGTGGATCGACCGGGGCTATTCGGTCATCGACTCCACGGTGATCCAGCACGACGGGACGTACTTCCGCCTCTCCAAGGACGAGCGCAACAACTCCTCCTCGACGCCCAACAGCAAGTTCATCTTCGAGGAGCGCAGCGACTCCCTGCTGAACCCGTCCTGGGACGCCGTCGCCGAGGGCATCGGCAAGGGCGCGATGAGCGCCGCCGAGGGACCGCTGGTGTTCAAGTCGAACACCGAGGACAAGTGGTACGCGTTCCTCGACGAGTTCGGCGGGCGCGGCTACATCCCGTTCGAGACGACCGACCTCGCGTCCGGCACCTGGACCCCGTCCACCGGCTACGACCTCCCGGCCGAACCCCGCCACGGCACGGTGCTCCCGGTGACCCAGGCCGAGTACGACCGTCTGCTGCGCGCCTACCAGCCGGACCAGCTGGTGGAGAGCGTCGAGGGCGTGAGGGTGAGGACCGGCATCGGCCGGCCGCCCGTCCTGCCGGCCACCGTCGTCGCGACGTACGCCGACGCGGTGCGGCGACCTGTCACGGTGACCTGGGAAGACGTCCCGGAGTCCCAGTACGCGCGGCCCGGCACCTTCACCGTGACCGGGCGCCTGCCCGACGGAGCCGCGATACCGGTCCAGGCCGAGGTCACGGTGTCGGAGGAGGGCACCGACGCCCCCGCCGACCTGCTTCTGCGGTACGAGTTCGACGAGACCGCCAGCGCCATCGCCCGCGACTCCAGCGGCCACGGTTTCCACGGCACCTACGTCCGTACGCCCGCTTTCGGCACCGGCGTCGAGGGCGGCTCGTTCAGGATGTCCGGCGACTCGGACTCGCCGTATGTGAAGATCCCGAACGGTGTGCTGAGGAACGCCGGCAGCGTCACCGTCTCGACGTACGCCAAGTGGAAGGGCGGCGACAACTTCCAGTGGCTGTTCGGCCTCGGGCCCGACAGCGACAAGTACCTCTTTGCGACCCCCTCCAACGGCGGCTCCAGCCTCTACTCGGCGATCACGAAGGCCAGTTGGTCGGCCGAGTCGAAGCTGACGGCGGGCTCGTCGCTCACCCCCGGCGAGTGGCGGCACGTCACCGTCACCCTCGACGGCTCGACCGGCACGATGGTCCTCTACGTCGACGGCGTCGAGGCCGCCCGCACGACGACCACCGTCAAGCCGTCCGAGCTGTACGACGCCGGCCAGGACCACAGCGGCTACATCGGCAGATCCCTGTACGCGGCCGACCCCTACTTCGGCGGCGAGGTCGACGACTTCCGCGTCTACGACCGGGCCCTCACCGCGGCCGAGGTCATGGAGCTCAGCGGCAACACGGCGGGCATCGCCAAGGCGACCCACCCGGCGCTGAGGGTCGACGCGCTCGTGGACAACACGAACAGCCGGATCACCCTGCCGATGAAGGAGGGCACCGATCTCACCGCCCTCGCCCCGGAGTTCACCCTCGCGCACGGCGCGGCCATCAGCCCGGCCTCCGGCAGCGTGCGGGACTTCAGCAAGCCGGTGACGTACGAGGTGACGGGATCCGACGGCAGGAAGCGCACCTGGACCGCCTCGGCACTCGTGATGAGGAGCCCAGTGCTGCCCGGCCTGAACGCCGACCCGAACATCGTCCGTTTCGGCGACACCTACTACCTCTACCCCACGACCGACGGCTTCGAGGGGTGGAGCGGCACGCGGTTCTCGGCGTACTCCTCCACCGACCTGGTCCACTGGACCGACCACGGCGTCATCCTCGACCTCGGCCCGGACGTCTCCTGGGCGGACAGCAGGGCCTGGGCGCCGACGATCGCCGAGCGGGACGGGAAGTACTACTTCTACTTCTGTGCCGACGCCAACATCGGGGTGGCGGTGTCCGACTCGCCGACCGGCCCGTTCAAGGACGCCCTCGGGCAACCACTGCTGAGGGCAGGCCAGTTCAGCGGCCAGATGATCGACCCGGCGGTGTTCACGGACGACGACGGACAGTCGTATCTCTACTGGGGCAACGGCCACGCCTACGTCGCCCCGCTGAACGCCGACATGACCTCGATCGACACCTCGAAGGTCGAGGACATCACCCCGAGCGGCTACAACGAGGGGTCGTTCGTCATCAAGCGCGAGGGCACCTACTACTTCATGTGGTCGGAGAACGACACCCGCGACGAGAACTACCGCGTCGCGTACGCCACCGGGCCCTCCCCCACCGGTCCGTGGACCAAGCACGGAGTGATCCTGGAGAAGGACCTCTCGCTCGGCATCAAGGGTCCCGGCCACCACTCGGTGGTCCACGTCCCGAAGACCGACGAGTGGTACATCGCCTACCACCGGTTCGCCGTCCCCGGCGGCGACGGCACCCACCGCGAGACGACCCTCGACCAGCTGGAGTTCGGCTCCGACGGCCTGATCAAGAAGGTCGTGCCGACGCTCACGGGCATCGACCCGGTCGTCAACCGCGATCCGGAGATCGTCTCCACGGCCGGTCCGACGTCCCCCGTCCCGGCAGGTCACCGGGTCACCGTGACGGCCGGGTTCCGCGACGCCGACGTGGGCGACACCCACGCCTGCCGGGTCGACTGGAAGGACGGCACCGAGCCGGCGGCGGGCAGGGTCGAGGGCACCACCTGCCGGGCCGAGCACCGCTACGCCGGGGCCGGTGTCCACCGCCCGGTCGTCACCGTCACCGACGACGACGGCGGCTCGCACAGCACGACCCTCCCCGAGCTGATCGTCTACGACCGCTCCGCCGGCCCCGCGCTGGGCACGGGCGTGATCACCTCACCGGCGGGCGCCCACCTTGCCCGTCCCGGCCTGACCGGCCTGGCGGCCTTCTCCTTCGCCGTCGCGTACCCGAAGGGAGCCACCGTCCCGAGCGGAAAGGCCGACTTCGACTTCTCGCGGGCCGGGCTGAGGTTCCGCTCCACCGGTTCCGACTGGCTGGTGGTCACCGCGTCCCGGGCCGTCTACCAGGGCTCCGGGAAGGTCAACGGCAGCGGCGGCTACGGCTTCCGGATCACCGCCACCGACGCCCCGGACACCTTCCGCATCAGGATCTGGAGGAAGTCCACCGGTGACGTGCTCTACGACAACGTCACCGGGGCCCGGACCACGGGCTTCGTCACCATCGGCGGCGGCCGGCGCTAATGGCGGCCGCAGGTCGTCGTGCAACCCTCTCGCAACGTCGGCTGTGCTGCCCTTGCTGCCATGTATGAGGAGACCCCGCGTGTCGAGCTCACCCCCGCGGCCGCCGACCTGCTGCGCCGGCTGCACGCGGCGCACGGCCCGCTGATGTTCCATCAGTCCGGCGGCTGCTGCGACGGCAGCGCGCCGATGTGCTACCCGGAGGGCGAGTTCCGCACCGGTGGCTCGGACGTGCTGCTCGCGGAGCTCCAGGTGGAGGGCGTGGCGGAGCCGGTCACGTTCTGGATGTCGCGCAACCAGTACGAGGTGTGGAGCCACACCCGGCTGATCGTCGACGTGGTCGAGGGGCGGGGCAGCGGATTCTCGCTGGAGGCACCCGAGGGGGTGCGTTTCCTCATCCGTTCGCGCGTCGTCGGCGCCTAGAAACCCGGCCGGCCATCGCCGTCTGGTGCACTTCCCCTGAGTCCTGGGACATTTGACGAGACCTCAGGGGGAATCTGTGACGATTCGTCAGAAACGCTACGCGACAACGGCGAGAGCGGCGGTCACGCTGCTCACGGCATTCGGCGCGCTGGCCGGCGCCGCCCTGGCGGGGGCGGCACCGGCCGGCGCCGCGCCGGGCACTTCGATCGCACCGGGTGTCACCTACGACGAGTTCGACATCCCGGCGGCCAAGGGCACGGCACACGCCCATGTCCTCACCGTCGACCTGCGCAATCCGCGCGTACGTCTCGATCTGCTGTACCCGGGAGCGGCGGCGGCGCGGGCCACCGTCTCCCAGCAGGCCACCGCACAGGGCGCGGTGGCGGGCGTGAACGGCGACTTCTTCAACATCAGCGAGACCCAGCACCCGGGCGTCGAGGCGACCGGCGCGAGCGTGGGACCGGTGATCGCGCGCGGCTCGGCGCTGAAGGCCGCGGTGCCGAACGGCCAGCGCTTCGGACCCGCGCTGCCGCCGGGCACGAGCACCGAGGACGTGTTCGGCGTGGGCGTCGACCGCCGGGCCCGGCTGGACGACCTGAGCCTGGACGGCTCGATCCGCACACCCGAGGGCCGGCTGCCGCTGGGCGGACTCAACCAGTACGCGCTGCCCGTGGGCTCCGTCGGGGCGTTCACCTCCAAGTGGGGCAGCGTCTCCCGGGTGCGCGCGACCTGCGGCACGGACACGAACCGGGCGGCTCCGTGCAGCACCGACACCCATGAGGTGACGATCCGGGACGGCAAGGTCGTGTCGAGCGCCGACACCCCGGGCAGCGGCCCGATCGCCCCGGGCACGACCGTCCTCGTGGGCCGCGAGGCCGGCGCGCAGCAGCTGCGGAAGTTCTTCGCGGGTGAGCGGGTCTCGGTGCGGTACCGGCTGGTGGCGGCGGCGTCGCGGATCCCGTACCGCTTCGCGCTCGGCGGCTACCCGGTGCTCGACGACGGTCGGCCGCTGCCCGGCCTGGACGACCGGACCTCTGCGGTGCGTACCGCCGTGGGCATCGCGGACCGGGGGCGGCGCCTGGTGCTGCTCGCGCTGGACGGCGCCCCGGAGTACCGCACCGGTCTGACCATCGCGGAAGTGGCCTCGGTCATGGGCGAGCTGGGCTCGGCCGACGCGTTCAGCCTGGACGGCGGCGGCTCGACGACACTGGTCGCCCGTGCGCCGGGCGCGACGGCCGTGTCGGTACGGAACCACCCGTCGGACGGCCGGGAACGCCCCGTGCCGAACGGCATCGGGGTCTTCTCGGTCCCCCGGCCGACCCCCTGAACCGCCGGCTGACGGTCACGGTCTGAGGCTGCTCACGATGTCCGCCGTGGCCGTCAGCCCGCTGTTGATAGTGGGCGCCATGCTCGTGCTGGCCAGGTAGAAGCCGAGCAGCAGACACACCAGCGCGTGGGTGATCTTCAGTCCGCCGTTGCGCACAAAGATCACCGCCAGCACGAACAACAGCAGCACCACAGAGATGGAAATGGCCATCGTCAACCTCCTCCGCCACGCCGCCTTGCCCGGTTCACGGCGTTCGGCCGCAAGTGTGGCGTAGCGGAGGGTTCGTCCGGGCGGCTGACCTGTACTCCGAACGAGTGGTGTCCCGCGTGCTCTCGCTAGACCGTTCGGTGCGCGTCGAGGAAGGCCTCGAGTCCGGCGAGGTCATCGGTGTTGAGGTGGTCGACGCCGGCGGCGAGCAGTTCGCCCCACAGGGCGTCCCGGGCCGGACCGGCGACGTCGGGGGTGGCCCAGAACCGCAGTTTCTGCCCCCGGGAGTGGGCCGCCCGGACGATGCCGCGCAGCTTCTGCCGCTCGGCGTCGGGGAAGGCGCCCTCGCCGAGCCAGGTGAAGTTCAGCGTCCAGTTGTCGCTGATGAGCGGGACGAAGGAGGCGGGCGCGGAGCTGCCGAGGTCGCTGAGGCGGCCGTCGTAGAAGGCGCGGCGGACGGTCTGGGCCTCCATCGGCGTACGCGCGGCGCGGTCACCGGAGATCACGGCGGTGACGGGGCCCGGGAGCACCCGGCCGTGGGCGTAGGTCGTGAACAGGTGCTTGTAGCGCCGCAGGTGCTTGTCGAGTTCGAGGTAGGTCGAGGAGCCCTCGGTCTTGATGTCCACGAGCAGCTGGAGCGACCCGCGGTGACCCCGGTAGACGGAACCGTGGTTGGCCCGCACCCGCGCGGCCAGCGGGTCGAGGTAGAGGGACTCCAGGGTGCGGGCGGGGTCCAGGTCCTCGGGGTCGTGGGCGACCAGGAGCTGGTCGCCGACCAGGTAGATGTCGGCCTCGACGCTGCCGAAGCGGTGGTCGAGCGCGTCGAGCAGGGGCCGCGGGTGCTCGTAGTCGTTGTGGGCGTGCGCCCGCCACAGGGGACGCGGCCGGTGGTGCTTCGGTTCGCCGGCCAGCGCACCGGTGGCGGGCAGGGCGACCGTGCCCGCGAGGGCGGCGCCGAGGGTGGTGAGGGCTCTGCGACGGGTGGTGAGGGCCATGCTCTGCCTCCCTGATAGGGCCGGATGGAACCGCTGTGAGTATGCGATTCCGAACGGCCCGAACAGCAGTGGCTGGGCAGTGAGTTGGCCGGACCGCCGTCCCTCGTTCACTTCCTCCGTGCGGCGCACACGAAAAAGCCCGCCCCAGGTGGGGCGGGCTTCTCGTGCGGTTCGCTCAGGTGTACGTCAGGGAGCCCGCAGGTCGACGAGTTCGGCCAGTGCCTCGCGGTGGGCGCCCGCGGTGCCGTAGGCGATCGAGTCGGCCTTGGCCCGCTTCAGATACAGATGGACCGGGTGCTCCCAGGTCATCCCGAGGCCGCCGTGCAGTTGGAGGGCCTCCTCGGCGGCGTGCACGGCGACGGGCGCCGCGTAGGCCTGGGCGACGGCGACCGCCACCTCGGCGTCCTCGCCCGTCGCGAGCGCGTCGGCGGCGTTGCGGGCGGCGGCGCGCAGGTTGACGACCTCCAGCCACAGCTGGGCGAGCCGGTGCTTGAGTGCCTGGAAGCCGCCGACGGGACGGTTGAACTGCTTGCGGTCCTTCAGATAGCGGACCGTCTCGGTCAACGTCCATTCGGCGAGCCCCAGTTGCTCGGAGGCCAGCTGTCCGGCGCCGGCCCGCAGGGCACGTCGTACGGCGGGCTCGGCGTCCCCGAGCAGCTTGCCTCGCGCCCCGTCGAGGGTGACCGTCGCGAGGGGCCGGGTCAGGTCCAGGGACACCTGGGGGGTGACGGTCACGGCGTCCGCGTCCACGGCGTAGAGGCCGCCGTCGTCCGCGGGCACGAGCAGCACATCGGCGGTGACCGCGTCCGCGATGCCGGTCAACTCCCCGTGCAGGGTGCCGCCTTCATGGCGTACGACCTTGTAGGCACCGCCGGGGACGACGTGCAGCGCGACGGCGAGGGCGCCGATGCGCCGCCCGGACGCCAGCTCGGCGAGCAGGCCCTCGTCCCTCTCGCAGCCGAGCAGTGCCTCGGTGGCCACGACAGCGCTCGTCAGATACGGCAACGGAGCGACCGCGCGCCCCAACTCCTCCAGTACGACGGCGACTTCGCGGTGGGTGGCGCCCTGGCCGCCCTGGTCCTCGGGCACCAGGAGCCCAGCCAGGCCCATGCCCTCGGCCAGCGCCTTCCAGGCCGCGCGGTCGTGCGGGGTGTCCGACTCGGTGCGCGCGATGACGCCGGGCGCGTCGCAGTGGTCGGCGAGCAGGTCCCGCACGGCGGCCCGCAGCGCCTCTTCCTCCTCCGAGTACAACAGGTCACGCTGCTTCGTCATCGGGCCAGGTCCTTCCAAGCGACGTCCTTGTCGGTGCGCGGCTCGGACGGCAGGCCCAGAACGCGCTCGGCGACGATGTTCAGCAGGACCTCGCTGGTCCCGCCCTCGATGCTGTTGCCCTTGGAGCGCAGATAGCGGTAGCCGGCGTCGCGGCCGGTGAAGTCCACGAGCTCCGGGCGGCGCATGGTCCAGTCGTCGTACAACAGGCCCTCCTCGCCGCGCAGTTCCACCTCCAGGCCGCTGATCTCCTGGTTGAGGCGGGCGAAGGCGAGCTTCATGCCGGCGCCCTCGGGGCCGGGCTGGCCGGCGACGAGCTGCTGACGCAGCCGCTCGGCGGTGAGGCGGGAGACCTCGGACTCGACCCACAGCTTCAGCAGCCGCTGGTGCAGGTCGTGGGTGCGCAGCTCGGGCCGCTCGCGCCAGGTCTTCGCGACGGGGCCGATCATGCCGCCCTCGCGGGGCAGCCGCATACCGCCGATGGCGACGCGCTCGTTGTTCAGCGTGGTCTGCGCGACCCTCCAGCCGTCGCCGATCTCACCGAGGCGCCGCGTGTCCGGGACCCGGACGTCGGTCAGGAACACCTCGTTGAACTCGGCCTCGCCGGTGATCTGGCGCAGTGGCCGGACCTCGACGCCCGGGTCGGTCATGTCGCACAGGAAGTAGGTGATGCCCGTGTGCTTGGGCGCGTCGGGGTCGGTGCGGGCGATGAGGATGGCCCAGCGGGCGAGATGGGCGCTGGACGTCCACACCTTCTGCCCGTTGACGACCCAGTCGTCGCCCTCCCTGACCGCCCGTGTGCCGAGGGCCGCGAGGTCGGATCCGGCGCCGGGCTCGCTGAAGAGCTGGCACCAGACCTCCTCTCCGGTCCACAGGGGGCGCAGATAGCGCTGCTTCTGGTCCTCGGTGCCGTACTTGAGGATCGTGGGCGCGGCCATGCCGAGGCCGATGCCGATACGCCTGGGGTCGTTGTCGGGGGCGCCCGCCGCCTCCAGTTCGGCGTCCACGACGGCCTGGAGGGAGCGGGGCGCGCCGAGTCCGCCGAGGCCCTCGGGGTAGTGCACCCACGCCAGGCCCGCGTCGAAGCGGGCGCGCAGGAAGTCCAGCCGGTCGGTCGTGGCCGGCGGATGGGCGGCCAGCAACTCCCCGGTACGGCGGTGCAGTTCCGCGGCGTCGATCATGCCGCTCCTCCTTCGGTGAGCCCCGGGATCACGGTGACGCGCCCCGTGGTGACGCCGTCGGCGACCCGCTGTACGGCGGCCGCGGCCTCGGTCAGCGGCACCCGCTCGCTGACCAGCGGCTTGATGGCGCCCCGGGCGGCCAGCTCGGTCAGCTGCTCGTTGCAGTGCTGGATCAGCTTCGGGTTCTTGGTGTTGTACAGGCCCCAGTGCAGGCCGAGGATCGAGTAGTTCTTCACCAGGGCGTGGTTGAGCGCCGGGCTGGGGATCGAGCCGCTCGCGAAGCCGACGACCACGATCCGGCCCTCGAAGGCGACGACCTTGGTGGACTGGGTGTAGGCCTCGCCTCCGACGGGGTCGTAGACGACGTCGGCGCCCCGGCCGCCGGTCGCTTCCTTCACGGCGCCGATGACGTCCTCGGCACGTCGGTCGACGACGACGTCGCAGCCCAGCTCGCGGGCGACGGCGACCTTGTCGGCACCGCCCACGACACCGATGACCCTCGCCCCGGCCGCCTTCCCGAGCTGTACGGCCGCGCTGCCGACCCCTCCCGCGGCAGCGTGGACCAGCAGCGTCTCGCCGGCTTCCAGGCCGGCCCGGCGGTGCAGGCCGAACCAGCCGGTCTGGTAGCCGATGTGCAGCGCGGCGGCCTCGGCGTCGTCCAGCGCCTCGGGCGCGGGCAGGACGGCGGCGGCGTCCGCGACCGTGTACTCGGCGAACCCGCCGTACGGCAAGGCGGGGTTGGCGATGACGCGGCGCCCGTCCTCGGTCTCGCCGCAGATCTCCACGCCCGGCGTGAACGGCAGCGGCGGCCGGACCTGGTAGTGACCCCGGCACAGCAGCGCGTCCGGGAAGTTGATGTTCGCGGCGCGCACCTTCAGCAGGACCTGGCCGTCACCGGGCGTGGGCGTCTCGATGTCGTCGAGGCGCATCACCTCGCTCGGCTCGCCGTTCTCGTGCACTTGCCATGCCTGCATGCGGGGCCTCCACGGACTGCTTCGTCTGACCGGGGTCGCTTCGCATACTAAGCGGTCGCTTGTAGTGAGGGGAACAGGTGACGTCAGTCGACTTCGGCAGGTCGCTTCGGCCGCGCCCGCACATGCATCCGCTCCCCCTGCGGCCCGAACAGACTGAGGAACTCCACCGGCCCCTCCCCCGTCGACCCGAACCAGTGCGGCACCCGGGTGTCGAACTCCGCGGCCTCCCCGGCGGTCAGCACGATGTCGTGATCGCCGAGGACCATGCGCAGCCTCCCCGACATCACGTACAGCCACTCGTAGCCCTCATGGGTCCGCGGCTCCGGCTCGACGCGCTCCTGCGGCACCAGGACCTTGTACGCCTGGAGGCCACCGGGCTGCCGGGTCAGCGGCCAGTAGGTGCGCCCGTGCCGTCTGATCGGCTCCGCCCGCACCCGGGGGTCGCGTACGGCGGGCGCGGCCACCAGTTCGTCCAGCGCCACCTCGTGCGCTCGCGCGATCGGCAGCAGCAGTTCGAGACTGGGTTTGCGCAGCCCCGACTCCAGCCTGGAGAGGGTGCTCACCGAGATGCCGGTCGCCTCGGACAGACCGGCCAGCGTCGCACCCCGCTCCTTGCGGATCCGTCGCAGCCGCGGACCGACCTCCGCGAGCACCCCGTCCATGTCGTCGTCGCTCATGGAGTCCATTGCAGTTTCGGCAAACACATTTGTCAATACGACGTCCTACGCGCGACTGTCTCGGTGGAGGTGGTCACCATGACCGAGAACAACACCGGCTCCTACGAAGTGATCGTCATCGGCGGCGGCGCGGCAGGCCTGTCCGCCGCCCTCGTCCTGGGCCGCGCCCGCCGCCGCACGCTGGTGATCGACGCCGGCGAACCACGCAACGCGCCCGCGGCCCATATGCAGGGCTATCTGTCCCGGGACGGGATGTCACCGGCCGAGTTCCTGGCCGTCGGCCGGGAGGAGATCGCGCGGTACGGCGTCGAACTGGTCCGGGACCGGGCGGTGGACGTCACGCGCGACGGGGACTTCACGGTCGTACTCGCCGGCGGGCGCCGCGTCCGGGCCCGCCGGCTCGTCGTCGCCACCGGCCTCAGGGACGAGCTGCCGGAGGTCCCCGGCGTCGCCGAGCGCTTCGGCAGGGACGTGCTGCACTGCCCGTACTGCCACGGCTGGGAGGTCCGTGACCAGGCGTTCGGCGTGCTGGCGACCACCGCGCAGAGCGTGCACCAGGCGCTGATGGTGTCGCAGTGGTCGAAGGACGTGACCTTCTTCCTGCACGAGGTCGCCGAGTCGGACCTCTCGGACGACGACCTGCGCAGGCTGGCGGCGGCGGGGGTGAAGGTGGTTCCGGGCGAGGTGGCCGGTCTGGTGCTCGAGGACGACCGGCTGACCGGGGTGCGCATGGCGGACGGGACCGTGCACGCGCGCGAGGTCGTGTTCACCGCGCCCCGGGCGGTGCCACGGACCGGGCTGCTGGAGAAGCTCGGCGCGGAACTCCAGGAGACCCCCTTCGGCTCGTACCCGGTGGTCGACGCGACAGGACTGACCTCCGTGCCGGGTGTCTGGGCGGTGGGCAACGCGATGGGCTTCGCCGAGCAGGTCATCAACGCGGCGGCCGGCGGATACCGGGCGGGCGCCTTCATCAACGGAGAGCTCCTCTTCGCCGACCTCGACGCGACGCTCTAGCGGCGTGGGGCCGAGCAGCCGGATGCGGCTCCGCCGCGTGCGCGCGACCAGCCACGACGTACCCGCGGGCGAACGACGACCGTCTGTCGGGGTGTAAACCGGCGGAGCGCGTCGCAGGATGGCTGCATGCTGCTGACCCGGCTGGCCCAGGTGTCCCAGGACGTCGCCGCGACCTCGGCGCGGTCCCGGAAGATCGCTCTGCTGGCGGAGCTGTTCCGGGACGCCGAGGCGGACGACGTGCCGATCGTCATCCCGTATCTGGCGGGCCGGCTGCCGCAGGGCCGGCTCGGCATCGGCTGGAAGGTGCTGAGCCGCGAGGTTCCGCCCGCCGCCGAGCCGACCCTCACCGTGCGCGAGGTGGACGCCCGGCTCAGCGAGCTCGGCAAGGTGTCCGGCACCGGATCGCAGGCCGAACGGGCCCGGCTGGTGGGCACGTTGATGGGCGCGGCCACCGCGGACGAGCAGCGGTTCCTGTTCGGGCTGATCACCGGCGAGGTCCGGCAGGGCGCGCTGGACGCGGTCGCGGTGGAGGGGCTGGCCCAGGCGACCGGGGCGCCGGCCGCGGACGTACGCCGGGCGGTGATGCTGGCAGGCTCGCTCCAGGCGGTGGCCGAGGCCCTGCTCTCCGACGGCCCCGCCGCCCTGGACCGCTTCCGGCTCACCGTCGGCCGCCCGGTCCTGCCGATGCTGGCGCACAGCGCCTCCTCGGTGGCCGAGGCGGTCGACAAGCTCGGCGTCTGCGCGGTCGAGGAGAAGCTGGACGGCATCCGCGTCCAGGTGCACCGCGAGGGCGACACGGTACGGCTCTACACCCGCACCCTGGACGACATCACCGACCGGCTGCCCGAACTGACCACCGTCGCCCTGGAGTTGCGCGGGGACCAATTCATCCTGGACGGCGAGGTCATCGCCTTCGACGAGGCGGGCCGCCCCCGTTCCTTCCAGGAGACCGCCGGCCGCGTGGGCTCGCGCACGGACGTGACGACGGCGGCCAGGGAGGTCCCCGTCTCCCCTGTCTTCTTCGACGCCCTGTCCGTCGACGGGCACGACCTGCTCGACCTGCCGTTCGCCGAGCGGCACGCGGAGCTGGTCCGGCTGGTACCCGAGCCGATGCGGGTGCGCCGCGCGCTGGTCACCGGCCCCGAGGACCTCGCGCGGGCCGAGGACTTCCTCGCCGAGACGCTGAAGCGGGGCCACGAGGGCGTGGTCGCCAAGGCCCTCGACGCCCCCTACAGCGCGGGCCGGCGCGGCGCCTCCTGGCTGAAGGTCAAACCCGTCCACACCCTCGACCTGGTGGTCCTGGCGG
Organism: Streptomyces sp. NPDC098781; assembly: GCF_044759995.1. NCBI lineage: Bacteria > Bacillati > Actinomycetota > Actinomycetes > Kitasatosporales > Streptomycetaceae > Streptomyces > Streptomyces sp. NPDC098781. Next base: position 245,034 of record NZ_JBIWAK010000001.1, on the reverse strand, counting down.
CCGAGTGGGGCCACGGCCGCAGGACCGGGAAGCTGTCCAACCTGCACCTCGGTGCGCGTACGGCGGACGGCGGCTTCGCCATGCTCGGAAAGACGTTCAAGGGCATGACCGACGCGATGCTGACGTGGCAGACGGAGCGGCTCCAGCAGCTCGCCGTCCAGAGCGACGACTGGGTGGTGACCGTACGCCCCGAACTGGTCGTCGAGATCGCCTACGACGGCCTTCAGCGGTCCACCCGCTACCCGGCCGGCGTCACCCTGCGCTTCGCCCGCGTGGTCCGCTACCGCGAGGACAAGCGGCCGGAGGAGGCCGACACGGTGGAGACGCTGCTCGCCGCCCATCCCGAGGTGAAGCCGTGAGCCCGGAGGTGAGGTCGTGACCGCGTCCCGTGAGAAGCGCAGCGCGGGCCTGCTGCTGTTCCGCCGCACCGACGACGGCCTGGAAGTGCTGCTCGGCCATATGGGCGGCCCGTTCTTCGCCAAGCGCGACGCCGGGGCGTGGACGGTCCCCAAGGGCGAGTACGAACCCGACGAACCGGCCTGGGACGCGGCCCGCCGCGAGTTCCAGGAGGAGCTGGGAGTGCGACCGCCCGACGGGGAGGCGCTGGCGCTCGGCGAGGTGAGGCAGAAGAACGGCAAGATCGTCACGGCGTGGGCGATCGAGGCGGACCTCGACCCGGGGACGGTCGTCCCCGGCACGTTCGTGATGGAGTGGCCGCCGCGCTCCGGCCGGACCCAGGAGTTCCCGGAACTGGACCGGGTCGAGTGGCTCGGCGTCGACCGGGCGCGAGAGCTCGTCGTCGAGGCCCAGGCGGCGTTTCTCGACCGGCTGGCGGAGCACTCGGCCTGAGAGGCCGTATCCGCGTTGCGGTCGCCACCGCCGCGCGGGAAGGTCGAAACAACAGTCCGCTCCCAGGAGGTCGGTCATGCCCATCGCGACGGTGAACCCGGCGAACGGCGAGACGCTCAAGACGTACGAGGCCATGGGCGCCGAGGAGATCGAGCGCAGGCTCCAGCTCGCCGAGGCCACGTTCCGCACGTACCGGACGACGAGTTTCGCCGACCGCTCACGCCTGATGCTCCGGGCCGCGGATCTCCTGGACGCGGACACCGAGGACATCGCCCGGGTGATGACCACCGAGATGGGCAAGCCGATCAAGCAGGCCCGCGCCGAGGCCGCCAAGTGCGCCAAGGCGATGCGCTGGTACGCCGAGCGCGCCGAGGAACTGCTCGCCGACGAGGAGCCGGCCGACTCCGATGTGAAGGACTCGGGCGCCTCGCGGGTGCGGGTGCGCTATCGCCCCCTCGGACCGGTCCTCGCGGTGATGCCGTGGAATTTCCCGCTCTGGCAGGTGATCCGTTTCGCGGCCCCGGCGCTGATGGCGGGCAACGTCGGTCTCCTCAAGCACGCGTCGAACGTCCCCCAGACCGCCCTGTACCTGGAAGACCTGTTCCACCGGGCGGGCTACACCGAGGGCTGCTTCCAGACCCTGCTGATCGGCTCCGGCCAGGTCGACGAGATCCTGCGCGACGACCGGGTCAAGGCGGCGACGCTGACCGGCAGCGAGCCCGCGGGCCGGGCGGTCGCCTCCACCGCCGGAGAGATGATCAAGAAGACGGTGCTGGAGCTGGGCGGCAGCGACCCGTATGTCGTCATGCCGTCGGCCGACATCGACCGGGCGGCGAAGATCGCGGTGACCGCGCGGGTGCAGAACAACGGGCAGTCCTGTATCGCCGCGAAGCGGTTCATCGTGCACACCGACGTCTACGACGCCTTCGCCGAACGGTTCGTCGAGGGCATGAAGGCGCTGGTCGTGGGCGACCCGATGCGGGACGAGACGGAGGTCGGCCCGCTGTCGAGCGAGCAGGGCCGGGCAGACCTGGAGGAGCTGGTCGAGGACGCCGAGCGCAGCGGGGCGACGGTGCTGTGCGGCGGCCATGAGCTGCGCCGGCCCGAACTGCCCGGCTGGTACTACCCGCCCACCGTGCTGGCCGGCATCACCCGTGAGATGCGGATCCACCGGGAGGAGGCGTTCGGCCCGGTCGCCACGCTGTACCGGGCGGACGACCTGGACGAGGCGGTGCTGATCGCCAACGACTCACCGTTCGGACTGAGTTCGAATGTGTGGACGCGGGACGAGGCCGAGGTCGACCGCTTCGTACGGGATCTGGAGGCCGGGAGTGTGTACGTCAACGGGATGACCGCGTCGCATCCGGCGTTCCCGTTCGGCGGAGTGAAGCGTTCCGGATTCGGCCGTGAGCTGTCGGGGCACGGAATCCGCGAGTTCTGCAACATCACTACGGTTTGGCAGGGCGCGTGAGCGCTCCGCGGTTACGATCCCGAGTGTGAACCGCGAAGTTACTCTGCCGCTGATCGTCGACGACCGCGGGACCCTCCAGGTGGCCGCCTCCGACGTGAGCAAGCTGCTGCGTACGGTGGGCGGTCGGTGGCTGCACCTGGTCGAGGCCGGGGAGGACGGGCTCGACGAGGACACGGTGGCCGCGTTGACCATCGAGCTGGCGAAGCTCGCGGATCGCATCGACGTGGCGTGCATCGCGCACAGCAGCGGGACCACGCCGTAGCGGGTGCGGGTCGCACAGCTCCCCGCACCCCGAGCGGTCGCCGCGCCTACCGGATCGACATCCCCGACAGCGTCCGGGCGATCACCAGGCGCTGGATCTCGCTCGTCCCCTCGAAGATCGTGTAGATCGCGCTGTCCCGGTGCATGCGCTCCACGGGGTACTCCCGCGTGTAGCCGTTGCCGCCGAGGATCTGTATGGCCTGAGCGGTGACCTTCTTCGCCGTCTCGCTGGCGAACAGCTTCGACATCGACCCCTCGGCCGCCGTGAACGGCTTGCCGTTCACCGCCATCCAGGAGGCACGCCACACCAACAGCCGCGCCGCGTCGATCTGCGTGCGCATCTCGGCCAGCTGGAAGGCCACGCCCTGGTTGTCGATGATCGGGCGTCCGAACTGCTCACGCGTCATGGCGTAGTCGAGGGCGACCTCGTACGCGGCACGGGCGGTGCCGACGGCCATCGCACCGACGGCCGGCCGCGAGGCCTCGAACGTGGCCATCGCCGCGTTCTTCACCCGCTCGCCACCCGCCTTGGCCCGCTCACGGGCCCGCGCCAGCCGCTGGTCCAGCTTCTCCTTGCCGCCCAGCAGACAGGAGCCCGGGACGCGCACGTTGTCCAGGATGACCTCGGCGGTGTGCGAGGCGCGGATGCCGTGCTTCTTGAACTTCTGGCCCTGGGACAGGCCCGGCGTGTTCGGCGGGATGATGAAGGACGCGTGGCCCTTGGAGCCGAGGTCCGCGTCCACGACGGCGACGACCACGTGGACGTTGGCGATGCCGCCGTTGGTCGCCCAGGTCTTCGTGCCGTTGATCACCCACTCGTCCTTGGCCTCGTCGTACACGGCACGCGTACGCATCGAGGCCACGTCGGACCCGGCGTCCGGCTCGGAGGAGCAGAACGCGGCGAGCTTGACGTCGTTGGCGTCGCCGTACATCTGGGGCACCCAGGTGCCGATCTGCTCCTCGGTACCGTTGGCCAGGACGCCGACGGCGGCGAGGCCGGTGCCGACGATCGACAGGGCGATACCGGCGTCACCCCAGAACAGCTCCTCCATCGCCATCGGGATGCCGAGGCCGGTCTGGTCGAAGTACTGCTGGGCGTAGAAGTCGAGTGAGTAGATGCCGACCTTCGCGGCCTCCTGGATGACCGGCCAGGGAGTCTCCTCACGCTCGTCCCATTCAGCGGCCGCGGGCCGGATCACATCGGCGGCGAAACCGTGGAGCCAGTCGCGGACCTCCTTCTGTTCGTCGTTGAGCTCCATGGTGAACTCGGCCATGTCCCCTCCAGCGGCGTACGTGCGTGTTACTAGCGGTAACCTTAGTTTGTTACCGGTCGGTAGGTAAAGTCAACTCCCGATGACCCATCGACAGCCCATTCGATGGAGGGAGCATGTTGAGTGTTACTTTGCGCAGGCGTCATCGATCGAGCACGGGTGGGGAGAAAGAATGGACACCACGCAGCGGACCGATCAGCAACGATCCGCCGACCGCCGTCGGCGCGAGCTGCTGGAGGCCGCCGACCGGGTGGTGCTGCGCGACGGCCCGCAGGCCTCGATGAACGCCATCGCCGCGGAGGCGGGTATCACCAAGCCGATTCTGTACCGGCACTTCGGCGACAAGGGCGGACTTTACGCGGCGTTGGCCAAGCGGCACACGGATGCGCTGCTGGACTCGTTGCGGGCCGCGCTGGACGCTCCCGCGGACCGGCGTGAGCGGGTCGAGTCCACGCTGGACACCTACCTCGCGGCGATCGAGGCCCGGCCCCAGGTGTATCGGTTTCTGATGCATCCCACCGAGGGGGGCCAGACGGCGGATCAGGGGTTCGACGTCGGCAAGCACTCGATGCCGCTGCTCCGCACGATGGGCGAGGAGCTGGCGACCGTCATCGAGGAGCGGTTGGATCTCGGGCCGGGAAGTCAGCAGCTGGCCCGGGTGTGGGGGCACGGGATAGTCGGCATGATGCACGCGGCCGGGGACTGGTGGCTGGGGGAACGGCCGTGTTCGCGGGCGGAGTTGGTGCGGAGTCTGGCCGACCTGCTGTGGGGGCGGTTGGCCGCCGCCGGGGACAAGGTGGGCAGTCCGGGCTTCTGACCGTCGTGTGCGGTCAGCGGTGCCAGGAGGCGCGGGCCACCTGGCGCATGAGGCGGCGGTGGCGCCAGCCGGTCACCCGGTCCGCGTACACCCGGCCCGCCAAGTGGTCGCACTCATGCTGAAGGCAGCGCGCGAAGAACCCCGTGCCATGGATCGTCACCGGCTCCCCGGTCACCGTGAACCCCTCGACCACCGTGTGGTCGTACCGCTCCGTCCCCGCCTCCAGACCCGGCAGCGACAGACACCCCTCCGGCCCCCGGATCACCACACCGTCGGCCTCCACCAGCCGGGGGTTCACCACATGGCCGACGTGTCGTACGTCCTCGTCGTCGGGGCAGTCGTACACGAACACCCGGAGCGACTCCCCCACCTGGTTGGCGGCGAGGCCCACGCCCTGCGCGGCGTACATCGTCGCGAACAAGTCGTCCACGAGCGTCGCCAGTTCCGGGCCGAAGTCGGTGACCTCCTTGCACGGCGCGTGCAGCACGGGGTCGCCGTGCAGGGTGAGTGGCCGAACACGTCCGTGCGTGCCCGGAATGGAGCCGTTGCGCATGGCGGCAAGGGTACGGCGATTCGGGAGTGCGAATGGATCTCGATAGGCTGACCACCACCACGTTGCCGTAGGGCTTCAGGCGCGGCGCGTACGCAAGGAGGATCGAGGACTGATGGCAGGCAACTCGGACCCGCTCTCGCCGCGGGCCAAGATCGCCGTGACCGCGGGCAAGGCGGTCGCGGCGGCATCGCGCGCCGCGGGGCGCGGCAGCGGTTCGGTGATCGGCGGCCGGGTGGCGCTCAAACTCGACCCCGACCTCCTGGCCCGGCTGGCGCAGAACCTGGACGTGGTCCTCGTCTCGGCGACCAACGGCAAGACCACCACGACCCGGCTCATCGCGGAGGCCCTGCGGGCCGCCGGACCGGTCGTCTCCAACGCCCTGGGCGCCAACATGCCCGCGGGCATCACCTCGGCGCTGGCCGGCGGCTCGGAGGCGCGGTACGCCGTCATCGAGGTCGACGAGAAGTACCTCGCCGGGGTCGCCCGGGACACGGACCCGAAGTGCATCGCGCTGCTCAACCTCTCCCGTGACCAGCTGGACCGGGCCGCCGAGACCCGGATGCTCGCCGAGAACTGGCGCGAGGGGCTCACCGGTTCGAAGGCCGTGGTCGTCGCCAACGCCGACGACCCGCTGGTCGTGTGGGCCGCGTCCTCCTCCCCCAACGTGATCTGGGTCGCCGCCGGGCAGATGTGGAAGGACGACGCCTGGTCCTGCCCGTCCTGCGGCGGTGTGATGCAGCGTCCGGGCGACGACTGGTTCTGCGGTGAGTGCGGCTTCCGCCGTCCGACGCCGAGCTGGGCGCTGTCCGGCGACCACGTCCTGGACCCGCACGGCTCGGCCTGGCCGATCCACCTCCAGCTCCCGGGGCGCGCCAACAAGGCCAACGCCACCTCCTCGGCCGCCGTCGCCGCCGTGTTCGGGGTGCCGCCGCAGGTCGCCCTGGAGCGCATGTACCAGGTGCAGGCCGTCGCCGGGCGCTATGACGTCGTCCAGTTCGAGGGGCGGGACCTGCGGCTGCTGCTGGCCAAGAACCCGGCCGGCTGGCTGGAGACGTTCTCCCTCATCGACCCGCCGCCGACCCCGGTGATCCTCTCGGTGAACGCGCGCGGCGCCGACGGCACCGACACCTCCTGGCTGTGGGACGTCGACTACACGCGGCTGTCCGGGCACCCGATCTGTGTCATCGGTGACCGCAAGCTCGACCTCGCGGTGCGGCTGGAGGTCGCGAACCAGCAGTTCCAGGTCTGCGAGAACCTCGACCAGGCCGTGCAGCTGTGCCCGCCGGGCCGGATCGAGGTCATCGCCAACTACACCGCGTTCCAGGACCTGCGCCGCCGGGTCGGCAACTGAGCACGAGACTTCAGGGGACTTAAGTGAGCGACAACCAACTGCGGGTCGTCTGGATCTACCCGGACCTGCTCAGCACCTACGGCGACCAGGGCAACGTGCTCGTCGTGGAGCGCCGGGCCCGCCAGCGCGGACTCGACGTGGCCCGCCTGGACGTGCGCAGCGACCAGCCGATCCCGACCTCCGGCGACATCTACCTCATCGGCGGCGGCGAGGACCGGCCGCAGCGGCTGGCGGCCGAGCGGCTGCGCCGGGACGGCGGTCTGACCCGGGCCGTCGAGAACGGCGCCATCGTCTTCTCCGTCTGCGCCGGCTACCAGATCCTCGGCCACGAGTTCATCAACGACCTCGGGCAGCGCGAGCCCGGCCTCGGGCTGATCGACGTGGTGTCCGTGCGCGGCGAGGGCGAGCGGTGCGTCGGTGACGTGCTCGGCGACATCGACGCCCGCCTGGGCCTGCCCCCGCTGACCGGCTTCGAGAACCACCAGGGCGTCACCCACCTCGGCCCGACCGCCCGCCCCTTCGCCCAGGTCCGCCTCGGCAACGGCAACGGCACGGGGGACGGTACGGAGGGCGCGTACAACGACACCGTGTTCGGTACGTACATGCACGGCCCGGTGCTGGCCCGCAACCCGCTGATCGCCGATCTGCTGCTGAAGCTGGCGCTCGACGTCAACGCGCTGCCACCGACCGACGACCGCTGGTACGACGCGCTGCGGGGCGAGCGCATCGCGGCCGCCCAGCAGCCCGCCTGAGAACGGTCGCTCGACAGCCCGTCTGACGGTACGTCCGCACAGGTGAGCGGGCTCGTCCAGCAGGCGGACGCATGGTTCGGCCCCGCTGCCCGATGCCGCTAGGGTGGCGGGGATTCCCGCCGGACAGCGTGGTCCGGTCCCGGCCCACGTTGCGAAGGTTTTTCGGGCTATGCGCATTGGTGTCCTCACGTCCGGCGGCGACTGCCCCGGCCTGAACGCCGTCATCCGGTCCGTCGTGCACCGCGCCGTCGTCGACCACGGCGACGAGGTCATCGGCTTCCGGGACGGCTGGAAGGGCCTCCTGGAGTGCGACTACCTCAAGCTCGACCTCGACGCGGTGGGCGGCATCCTCGCCCGCGGCGGCACGATCCTCGGTTCCTCCCGGGTCCAGCCCTCGCATCTGCGGGACGGGGTGGAGCGGGCCAAGGGCCATGTCGAGGAGCTCGGCCTCGACGCGATCATCCCGATCGGCGGCGAGGGCACGCTCAAGGCGGCCCGGCTGATGTCGGACAGCGGTCTGCCCGTGGTGGGTGTGCCGAAGACCATCGACAACGACATCGCGGTCACCGACGTCACCTTCGGCTTCGACACGGCGGTGACCGTGGCGACGGAGGCGCTGGACCGTCTCAAGACCACCGCCGAGTCGCACCAGCGGGTCCTGGTCGTCGAGGTCATGGGCCGGCACACCGGCTGGATCGCGCTGCACTCCGGCATGGCGGCCGGCGCACACGCCGTCGTCGTACCGGAACGGCCCTTCGACATCGAGGAGTTGACCCGGGTCGTCGGTGAGCGGTTCGAGGCGGGGAAGCGCTTCGCGATCGTCGTCGCGGCGGAGGGTGCCAAGCCGCGGCCCGGGACCATGGCCTTCGACGAGGGCGGCAAGGACATCTACGGGCACGAGCGGTTCGCCGGGATCGCCCGTCAGCTGTCGATCGAGCTGGAGGAGCGGCTCGGCAAGGAAGCGCGGCCGGTGATCCTCGGACATGTGCAGCGGGGCGGGACGCCCACGGCGTACGACCGGGTGCTGGCGACGCGGTTCGGGTGGCACGCGGTGGAGGCCGTGCACCGCGGGGAGTTCGGGCAGATGACCGCGCTCCGGGGGACGGACATCGTGATGGTGCCGTTGGCCGAGGCCGTGGAGACGCTGAAGACGGTTCCCGAGGACCGTTACGCAGAGGCCGAGTGCGTGCTGTAGGCGCCTGTACGTAGCCGCCCCCGGTCGATGACTCGGCCGGGGGCGGTTCTAGTCTGTGGGGGACAGACAGCGCACAACCCCCACGAAACAGGAGCCGCCGGATGGATCACAGCGGGCACGGCATGATGATGGATCTGCCGCCGTTCACGCTGGGGCGGGGGCTCGTGTGGTCCGCGGACCCGTTCTTCCTCGTGGCCTGTCTCGTCGGGCTCGCGCTCTACGCGTGGGGCGTCGTGCGCCTTCAGCGGCGTGGGGACAAGTGGCCGGTGGGGCGGACCGTCTCGTACGTCTTCGGTGTGCTGTCCGTGATGCTCGTCATGTGCACCGGCCTGAACGACTACGGAATGGTCATGTTCAGCGTGCACATGGTGCAGCACATGGTGATCAGCATGCTGACACCGATCCTCATCCTGCTCGGCGCGCCCGTCACGCTGGCGCTGCGAGCGCTGCCGCCCGCGGCGCGGGGGCGGAAGGGGCCGCGGGAGCTGCTGCTGGCCCTGCTGCACAGCTGGTACATGCGGTTCATCACGCATCCCGCGTTCACGATCCCGCTGTTCATCGCCAGCCTCTACGCGCTGTACTTCACACCGCTCTTCGACTTCCTGATGGGCTCCAAGACGGGGCACATCGCGATGATGGTGCACTTCCTCGCCGTGGGCGTGGTGTTCTTCTGGCCCATCATCGGCATGGATCCCGGTCCGCACCGGCCGGGGTATCTGATGCGGATGCTGGAGCTGTTCGCCGGTATGCCGTTCCACGCGTTCTTCGGTATCGCGTTGATGATGGCGTCGTCGCCGATGGTCGAGACGTTCAAGAACCCGCCCGCCTCGCTCGGTATCGACGCGCTCTCCGACCAGAACGCGGCCGGCGGTATCGCCTGGGCGTTCAGCGAGGTCCCGTCCGTACTCGTGCTGATCGCGCTGCTGTTCCAGTGGTACGGCTCGGAGCAGCGGCAGGCCAAGCGCAAGGACCGGGCCGCCGACCGCGACGGCGACAAGGAACTCGAGGCGTACAACGCCTATTTGGCCTCATTGAACGCACGCGGAAACTGAGGAAACCGAAAGGCTTCGCCTTTCAGTAGCATGAAGCGCGTCGGGGGAACCGCCGGGGGGAGCGGTAATGACGCTTCATGTTTTCGTACACAGGTCCGGATTCATACGCAGGTCCAAAAAAGCGGTGATTCGGAGGATCGCCGTCCTGTTGGTCCTCGTTCTGGCGCTCGGTGCGTGCGACCGGGACGCACCCTTGTTCGTGGTGAAGGCCGTGGCCGCGGGAGTCCCGTCCCTGGCGCCCTTCTTCGACGAGAACCAGGGGCTCGGGCGGGACGCGCGGGTCAGGGCACGGACGGCGCACGGTGGTCTCCAGCAGGGCGACACCCCGGGGCTGTACGGGGGTTCCAAGGAGCCGACGATCTGCGATGTCGATCGGCTGAAGGAATTTCTCACCGACCCCGCCAATGACCGCAAGGCACAGGCGTGGGCAGCCGCGCTCTCCCTCACCACGGATCGGATTCCGGGGTACGTCGACCGCCTCACCCCTGTTCTCCTGCGCCACGACACTCTCGTGCGCAATCACGACTACAAAAAGGGAGAGGCCGTCCCCTTCAACGCGTTGCTTCAGGCGGGAATCGCGATTCTCGTCGATACGGAGGGCCTTCCCGCCGTGAAGTGCTCGTGCGGAAATCCGCTGCGGCCGTTCGAGGGTGACACGACTCGGATAAAGGTCGAGTTCGACGACCGCAACGAGGAATGGAAGGGATACGAGAAGTCGTCCGTGGTGGCCGTGCGGCCCGCGACGCGGAAAGTGGAGCGGCTGGCGCTGGTCGATGTCGACGAACCCCAGCGGGGCATCGACCGGCCCGTCGGGACCACGGGCGAGGACGACACCGCGTTCGACACCCGAGAGCGGCGGGCGGTGCCCGAGGTCGCCGGGACGACGTTCGGGCAGGCGAGCCGGCGGCTGGCCGGCCAGGGGCTCGCGGTCGGCTTCGCCGGTGGTGGGCTGCCGCCCGACGACGCCCGGGTGACGGCGTCGGATCCGCCGGCCGGGACCGAGTTGCGGTTCGGCGCGTACGTGACGTTGAGCGTGGCCGGGGGGAGCTCGGGCTCCAGCGGGTCGTCCGACGGTACGACGTCCACTCCCCCGGCCTCGGAGAGCTCCCGGCCGCCTCGGGACCCGTCCGCCTCGCCACCGTCGACGGCGTCGTCCGGGCCCGGCAGCTCGGCTCCGGGCAGCTCGGCTCCCGGCAGCCCCGGCCCCACCAGCGCGCCCGCGTCCTCGGCCCCACCGTCCTCCGCGCCGCCCTCCTCGGCCCCGCCGTCCTCGGCCCCGCCCCCGTCGACCAAGGACCCCGCGACCTCCGGCGCACCACCCCCGACCGTGACCGGCGCCCCGCCGAGGACCACCGGCTCGCCCCCGTCCAGCCCCCCGGTCACCAGCAGCGCGCCGCCGCCCGTGACCACCGCCCCCGCCACGACCGAACCGGCCACCGGCGGACCGTTCACCGACGGACCCACCGCGAGCACCTCGGCCTGACGACCACGCACCCAGCGCACCCGTCGAACCCGGGAGTCACCGGATGCACTCAGAATCACCGACGTCGGGAGTCGGCCGGGTCATCGCCGGCCGCTATCAGCTGCTGAACCGGCTCGGCAGCGGCGGTATGGGCCATGTCTGGCTCGCCCACGACCGCAGACTCGCCTGCGAGGTCGCGCTGAAGGAGATCGCGTTCCGGGACCCGGCGGCCGAGGCCAAGGAGCGCGAGGCGCGGGTGGCCCGAGCCCGTGCGGAGGCCCGGCACGCGGCGGGCCTGCGGGGGCATCCGCATGTGGTGACCGTGCACGACGTGCTGGAGCACGACGGGCTGCCGTGGATCGTCATGGAGTACGTGGCAGGCGCCGTGAACCTGCGCGACCTGGTCGACCACCAGGGGCCGCCGGCACCCGCCGAGTGCGCCCGGATCGGGCTCGCCGTGCTCGACGCGCTCACCGCCGGGCACCGGCGGGGCGTCCTGCACCGGGACGTGAAGCCCGCGAACATCCTGCTGGCACCGGACCGCAGCGGGGCGCCGTACGGGCGGGTGCTGCTCACCGACTACGGCATCTCGGTACAGCCGGACGCCGGGGAGACGCGGTACACGCTGGCGTCGGTGCTGGTGGGCACGGCGGGCTATCTGGCACCGGAGCGGGTCACGGGCGGGGCCCCCACGCCGGCCACCGATCTCTTCTCGCTGGGCTGCACGCTGTACTACGCCGTCGAGGGCCGGGGTCCCTTCGACCGCGAGTCGCAGCTGGCGGAACTCACCGCGGTGGTCATGGAGGAGCCCCGGACGGCCGAGCGGGCCGGGGCACTGGAGCCCGTGCTGAGGGCGCTGCTGGAGAAGGATCCGGCGCACCGGATGCCGGCCGCGCAGGCGGAGGCCGCGCTGTCGCGGATCGTCGTTCCGGAGGCCGGCTCCTACGCGCGGACGCAGACCGACCTCGGGTCACAGCCGCACTGGGGTGGATCGCCGCCGCCGGCGCCCCGGCCCGACGCGAGCGGGTTCGGATCCCTGCCCGTGTCCGAGCGGCCGGGCGGCGCACGGGGCTTCAGGCCCCCCTCCGGACATCCGGCCGGGGCGCTGGGCCGGGACCCCGTGCTCGGACAGCCCGGCGCTCGGCCGCCGGACCCGCCCGGTGGCTTTCAGGCCTTCGGACCCGGTGAGCCACGCCGGACCCGTCCCCGCATAGCGCACGCGGTCCTCGCCGGTCTGCTCGGGCTGGCGGTCGCCGGGACCGGCGTCTGGTACGCCACGTCCCGGCAGTCCGAGACCGGCGGGACGCAGCGGCCGTACGGTGACGCCGTCGGACTCGGCGCACCGCTGAGGAGCGGTGACTGTGTGCTCGCCGACTGGCCCGGCGGGGCCGCCTTCCAGGGCACGCCCCGGCTGAGCCTGGATCGCGGGTGCGGGGAGAACGCGCCCGACGGTCAGGTGATGGCGTTCGCGCCGGCCGAGTCCGCCGCCGAGGCCCGCCGGGAGGGGCCGACGGCGTGCGAGGAGCGGACGGAAGCGCTCCGGGAGGGGCTGGCGGACGTCCGCAGCCTCGCCGTGGTGCCGAGCGAGGCGGGGTTCGAGGCGGCGGGGCGGCGTACCGCGTGTCTGGTGCTGGGCGCGCACGGGCCGGTGTACGGGCCGCTGGGCGAGCACCGCGAGCCGGGAGCGGCCTTCGCGGACACGGCGACCATGCAGCGCCGGGACTGTCTGGACGTGCGCTCGCACCGGGACGCCCGGCTGGTGTCCTGCGCGGGGCCGCACGACGAGCAGGTGCTCGGGTTCACCCGGATGGGCGCCGACATCACGTTGAGCGAGGCGCGCACGGAGTCGGACACGGCGTGCGCCCGGGCGGTGCCGCCACGCGACTACGGATTCGATCCTTCCGTGTACACGGCGGGCTCCTGGACCAGTGAGGGGTCCTGGAAGACGGGCACTCATTTCGTCGTCTGCACCGTCCGGAGGCAGAACGGGGGCACCATGGAGGGGGACGAACCCTAGGAGGGTGTTGCGATGCCCGGTTCTACGGATGGTTCTACGAAGGCGATGGGGGTGCTCACCGTCGGCGGACTCGTCGTGGTGACCGCCTACACGGTGGCGCTCGGGAGCAATGGCTGGCTGTGGTTCGGGTGGGTGGTGCTGGGTCTGATCACGCTGGGGATGGTGGTCAGCCGGCCCACGTGAGTCTCACTCCCGGGTGAGTCGCCCGGCCGAGTGCACGCCCGGCTGGTACTTCGGCAGCCGGGCGGTCACTTTCATGCCCGCGCCCAGGGCGGTCTCGATGACGAGGCCGTAGTCGTCGCCGTACACCTGCCGCAGCCGGTCGTCGACGTTCGACAGCCCGATGCCGCCCGACGGGCTGACCTCGCCCGCGAGGATGCGGCGCAGCAGGACGGGGTCCATTCCGGCGCCGTCGTCCTCGATCACCACGAGGGCCTCGGCGCCGGCGTCCTGTGCGGTGATCTGGATGCGGCACTTGTCGGCCGCGCCCTCCAGGCCGTGCTTGACGGCGTTCTCCACGAGCGGCTGGAGGCAGAGGAAGGGCAGGGCGACCGGCAGTACCTCCGGGGCGATCTGGAGGGTGACGGACAGGCGGTCGCCGAAGCGTGCCCGCACCAGTGCCAAGTAGTGGTCAATGGCGTGGAGTTCGTCGGCGAGGGTGGTGAAGTCGCCGTGCCTGCGGAACGAGTAGCGGGTGAAGTCGGCGAACTCCAGGAGCAGTTCGCGGGCGCGCTCGGGGTCGGTGCGCACGAAGCTGGCGATGACGGCGAGCGAGTTGAAGATGAAGTGCGGGGAGATCTGCGCCCGCAGTGCCTTGATCTCGGCCTCGATCAGGCGGGTGCGGGACTGGTCGAGGTCGGCCAGCTCCAGCTGGACGGAGACCCAGCGTGCGACTTCGCCCGCCGCGCGCACGAGCACCGCCGACTCGCGGGGCGCGCAGGCGACGAGGGCGCCGTGCACCCGGTCGTCGACGGTGAGCGGGGCGACCATCGCCCAGCGCACCGGGCAGTCGGGGGTGTCGCAGCTGAGCGGGAACGCCTCGCCGCGGCCGGATTCCAGCGGGCCGGCGAGGAGTTCCATGATCTCCGTACGGTGATGACCGCCGACCCCGTCCCAGACCAGGACGTCCTTCTGGTCCGTGAGGCACAGCGCGTCGGTGCCGAGCAGTGAGCGGAGTCTGCGGGCCGACTTGCGGGCGGTCTCCTCGGTGAGTCCGGCGCGCAGCGGGGGCGCGGCGAGGGAGGCGGTGTGCAGGGTCTCGAAGGTGGCGTGCTCGACGGGGGTGCCGAGGCCGCCGAGGTTCTCGGGGCGGGCGGTGCGCCGGCCCAGCCAGAAGCCCGCGGCGAGCAGCGGGAGGATCGCCACGCACAGGCCCGCGATGAATCCGCTCATGCCTTCGCCTCCGCCCGCAGTTCCTCCGGCAGATGGAACCGCGCCAGGATCGCCGCCGTCCCGGGCGGCACCCGGCCCGGGGTGGCCAGGGACACCAGCACCATGGTGAGGAAGCCCAGCGGCACCGACCAGAGCGCGGGCCAGGCGAGCAGCGCGTGCAGCGCTCCGGAGCCGGGGAAGCCCGCCATGGTCGCGGCGACGGCGAGCAGCGCGGAGCCGCCGCCCACCAGCATCCCGGCGGCTGCGCCGGGCGCGGTGAGCCGGCGCCACCAGATCCCGAGCACGAGCAGCGGGCAGAACGAGGACGCCGACACCGCGAAGGCGAGGCCCACCGCGTCGGCCACCGGAAGCCCGCCGACCAGGGCGCTCGCGGCGAGCGGTACGGCCATGGCGAGCACGGTGCCGAGCCGGAAGTGCCGTACGCCGCGCGTCGGGAGCACGTCCTGGGTGAGCACGCCGGCGACGGCCATGGTCAGTCCGGACGCCGTGGACAGGAACGCGGCGAAGGCACCGCCCGCGACGAGCGCGCCGAGCAGGTCGCCGCCGAGGCCGCCGATCATGCGGTCGGGCAGGAGGAGCGCGGCGGCGTCCGCGTCGCCGGTGAGGGTGAGTTCGGGGGCGTAGATACGGCCGAGGGCCCCGTAGACCGGGGGCAGCAGATAGAAGGCGCCGATCAGGCCGAGCACGGCGACGGTGGTGCGGCGGGCGGCGACGCCGTGCGGGCTGGTGTAGAAGCGCACGACGACGTGCGGCAGGCCCATGGTGCCGAGGAAGGTGGCGAGGATCAGTCCGTACGTGGCGTACAGCGGGCGTTCGCCGCGGCTCTCGGCCTGTGAGGGGGACAGGCCGCCGCCCGCGCCGCGGTGGCGTTCGGGGACCTCGGCGCCCTTGGCGAAGGTGAGGCGGGTGCCGGCCTCGATGTGGTGGGTGCCGGCGGGGAGTCGCAGCTTGTCGTCGTCGTGGGCGCGGCCGTCGACGGTGCCGTTCACGGTGACCGAGAGCGGCCGGTCGAGCTTGAGTCCGATGCTGTCGTCGACGCGGACGACGCTCTGTTCCCGGAAGGTCGCCGGTTCGTCGAAGGCGTGCCGGGGGGCGCCGTCACCCTGCCAGGCGAGGATCAGGAAGAGGGCGGGGACCAGCAGCGCGGTGAGTTTGAGCCAGTACTGGAAGGCCTGCACGAAGGTGATGCTGCGCATGCCGCCCGCGGCGACGATGGCGACCACGACGACGGCGACGATCAGTCCGCCGAGCGAGTCGGGGGCGCCGGTCAGTACGGTCAACGTCAGTCCGGCGCCCTGGAGTTGGGGCAGGAGATACAGCCAGCCGGTACCGACGACGAAGGCGCCCGCGAGCCGGCGTACGGCCTGCGAGGACAGCCGGGCCTCGGCGAAGTCCGGCAGGGTGTAGGCGCCCGAGCGGCGCAGCGGGGCGGCGACGAACAGCAGCAGGACCAGGTATCCGGCGGTGTAGCCGACCGGGTACCAGAGCATGTCGGGGCCCTGGACGAGGAGGAGGCCGGCGATGCCGAGGAAGGAGGCGGCGGAGAGGTACTCGCCGCTGATGGCGGCCGCGTTGAGGCGGGGTCCGACGGTGCGGGAGGCGACGTAGAAGTCCGAGGTGGTGCGGGATATGCGCAGGCCGAAGGCGCCGACGAGGATCGTCGCGAGGACGACGAGGGCGACGGCGGGGACGGCGTAGCTGGAGTTCACGGCCGCGTCGGTTCCCCGGGCTCAGCGGTCTTCGACGAGACGCACGAAGTCCCGCTCGTTGCGTTCGGCCCGCCGCACGTACCAGCGGGCGAGGAGGACCATCGGGGCGTAGAGGCAGAATCCGAGCACCAGCCACTCCATGCCGCGGGCATCCGGCATGGCCGCGAACAGCAGCGGCAGGGGGCCGATGAGCAGGCCGAGGACCGCGAACACGGCGAGGCCGGCACGGAGTTGGGAGCGCATCAGGGAGCGGACGTAGGTGTGGCCGAGGGTGGTCTGCTCGTCGATCTCGGTGCGGGGCCGGTAGTAGCCGGAGACCCGGCGGCGGCGCCGGGGCGGGCCGGTGACGACCACGCGGCGTTCGGCGGGGCTCTGCGGCATCGTCATGGCCTCCTCATGAGCAGATCGCGCAGCTCGCGCGCGTGGCGTCGGCTGACCTGGAGTTCCTCGGCGCCGACCATGACGCTGACGGTGCCCGCGTCCAGGCGGAGTTCGCCGATGTGGCGCAGGGCGACGAGGTGGCGGCGGTGGATGCGGACGAAGCCGCGGGAGCGCCAGCGCTCCTCCAGGGTGGACAGCGGGATGCGGACGAGGTGGCTTCCCCGGTCGGTGTGCAGACGGGCGTAGTCGCCCTGGGCCTCGACGTGGGTGATGTCCTCGACGGCGACGAATCGGGTCACGCCACCCAGCTCGACCGGGATCAGGTCGGGGTCGGGTTCGCTCACGGGTATTCGGGGCGCGGTGTCGCGCAGCTCGGTGGCGCGCAGTTCGCCGACGCGACGGACCGCCTCGGCCAGCCGCTCCTTGCGTACCGGTTTCAGGACGTAGTCGACGGCCTTGAGGTCGAAGGCCTGGACGGCGAAGTCCTCGTGGGCGGTGACGAAGACGACCAGCGGCGGCTTGGCGAGGCCGGTGAGCAGCCGGGCGAGGTCGAGTCCGTCCAGGCCGGGCATGTTGATGTCGAGGAAGACGACGTCGATCGCCTCCGGGCCGTGCGGACCGGACTCCAGCGCGCGGTTGATCCGGCGCAGCGCCTCGGTCGCGTCGCCGGCGCCCTCCGCGCTGCCGATGCGCGGGTCCGCGTTCAGGAGGTAGAGCAGTTCCTCCAGCGAGGGGCGTTCGTCGTCGACAGCCAGGGCGCGCAGCATGAACGGGAGTGTAAGAGCAATGAGCGCGCCTGGACATGTGGTCCGCGTGCACGTCTGCGTCGGGTGACGTGCCGCTTACAGTGCCCTCATGAACAGCGGCGCTGCCTCCTTCGACGAACTCGACCGGAAGATCATCACGGCTCTGATGGCGAACGCGCGGACCAGTTTCGCCGAGATCGGCACGAGTGTCGGGCTCTCGGCGACGGCGGTGAAGCGGCGGGTGGACCGGCTGCGCGACACGGGTGTGATCACCGGGTTCACGGCCACGGTGAAGCCGTCGGCGCTGGGCTGGCGTACCGAGGCGTACGTGGAGGTGTACTGCGAGGGCGCGGCTCCGCCACGGCGGCTGGCGGAGGTGGTGCGCAACCATCCGGAGATCACCGCGGCGATGACGGTGACCGGGGGCGCGGACGCGTTGCTGCATGTGCGGGCGCGGGACGTGGAGCACTTCGAGGAGGTGCTGGAGCGGATCCGCGTCGAGCCGTTCATCAGGAAGACGATCAGCGTCATGGTGCTGTCCCATCTCATCCCCGAGAGTCCGGAAGCGGGGGCCACCCAAGCCATTCAGGAGGAGGACACCGGGTCGTGGGGTGACGCAGCGGTCGTGCGCTGAGCGAGTCGAAGACGCAGCATTCCTGCGCGAACACGCACTTCTTGTTTCTTGTCGCTCGTCGGCGTCCCTTCCTACCTTGGAGTCAATCCTCATCTACACCGTAGGAAGCGGAGGAACCCCTCTGTGCCCGAAACCCGTGTGCCGCGCCGGCGGCGCTTCCTGGTCTGCGAACCCAGACATTTCGCCGTGCAGTACGCGATCAACCCTTGGATGCAGCCCGACATCCGGGTGGACGTCGATCTGGCCCATGAGCAGTGGCGGTCACTGATCAGCGCCTACCGTTCCCATGGCCACGCGGTCGACGTCGTGGAGCCGGTCGCCGGTCTCCCCGACATGGTCTTCGCCGCGAACTCGGCGGTCGTCGTCGGCGGCCGCGTCTTCGGTTCCCTCTTCCACGCGCCCGAGCGCCGCCCCGAGTCCACGCACTACGAGACGTGGTTCAAGTCGGCGGGCTTCGACGTGTACCGGCCCGAGGCCGTGTGCGAGGGCGAGGGCGACCTGGTGTGGACGGGCCGCTATGTGCTCGCCGGCACCGGGTTCCGCACCACCCGGGAGGCGCACCGCGAGGTGCAGGAGTTCTTCGGCCACCCGGTGATCAGCCTGACGCTGGTGGATCCGTTCTTCTACCACCTGGACACGGCGCTGTTCGTGCTCGACGACGACAACATCGCCTACTACCCGGAGGCGTTCTCGGCGGGCAGCCGTGAGGTGCTCGCGCGGCTGTACCCGAACGCGGTGCTCGCCACCCGTGACGACGCGACGGCCTTCGGCCTGAACTCCGTGTCCGACGGTCATCACGTCTTCATCGCGCCGCAGGCCGAGGCGCTCGCCGCCCAGCTGGACGAGCGCGGCTATGTCCCCGTCCCCGTCGACCTTTCGGAGTTCCGCAAGGCCGGCGGTGGCATCAAGTGCTGCACCCAGGAGATCCGCTCATGACCGCGCCCGCGCAGACCCGTTCCTCCGCCGATCTGATCCGCGCCGAGGAGCCCGTCCTGGCGCACAACTACCACCCGCTGCCGGTGGTCGTCGCGCGTGCCGAGGGCACCTGGGTCGAGGACGTGGAGGGCCGCCGCTACCTGGACATGCTCGCGGGCTACTCGGCGCTGAACTTCGGCCACCGCCATCCGGCACTGATCGAGGCGGCACACGCCCAGCTGGACCGGCTGACGCTGACGTCCCGCGCCTTCCACAACGACCGGCTGGCCGAGTTCGCCGAGCGCCTCTCGGCACTGACCGGCATGGACATGGTGCTCCCGATGAACACCGGCGCCGAGGCCGTGGAGAGCGGCATCAAGGTGGCCCGCAAGTGGGCGTACGACGTGAAGGGCGTCCCGGCCGACCAGGCGACGATCGTGGTCGCGGCGGACAACTTCCACGGGCGTACGACGACGATCGTGTCGTTCTCCACGGACGAGACCGCGCGGCAGGGCTTCGGCCCCTTCACGCCGGGCTTCCGGGTCGTGCCGTACAACGACCTCGCGGCGCTGGAGGCGGCGGTCGACGAGACGACGGCCGCGGTGCTGCTGGAGCCGATCCAGGGCGAGGCGGGTGTCCTGATCCCCGACCAGGGCTATCTCGCCGGGGTGCGCGAGCTGACCAGCCGCAAGGGCTGCCTGTTCATCGCGGACGAGATCCAGTCGGGCCTCGGCCGTACGGGCCGCACGCTGGCCGTCGAGCACGAGGGCGTCGTCCCCGACGTCCTGCTCCTCGGCAAGGCGCTGGGCGGCGGCATCGTGCCGGTGTCGGCGGTCGTGGCCCGCCGTGACGTCCTCGGCGTCCTGCGGCCGGGCGAGCACGGCTCCACGTTCGGCGGCAACCCGCTGGCCGCCGCGGTCGGTACGGCGGTGGTCGAGCTGCTGGAGACGGGCGAGTTCCAGCGCCGGGCGACCGAACTGGGCGTGGTCCTGCGGGACGGCCTGTCGGCCCTGCTCGGCAAGGGCGTCGTCGGCTTCCGCTCCCGGGGCCTGTGGGCGGGCGTCGACATCGACCCGGCGTTCGGCACCGGACGCGAGATCGGCGAACGCCTGATGCGCGAGGGCGTCCTGGTCAAGGACACCCACGGCTCCACGATCCGCCTGGCCCCGCCGCTGACGATCACCGCGGAGGAGCTGACCGGGGCGTTGGAGACGCTGGAGAAGGTGCTGGCGTAGACGACGCGACTCGGCGGCCCGGCTGTGTGCGTCTGGGTCGGGCTGCCGGGTCTCGGCGCGTGGATTGTCGCCCGGCGTGTTGGGCTGCGCGGGGCTGCCGTCGGCTCCGTGGGTGCTGCGCCCGGCGTGTTGGGCTGCGCGGGGCTGCCGTCGGCTCCGTGGGTGCTGCGCCCGGCGTGTTGGGCTGCCCGGGGCTGGCGTCCGCGCTGTGGATCGTGCACCCGGCGTGCGGAGTTGCGTGGGCCTGTCGTCGGCTCGCCCGGTGGGTGAGCTGTCGGAGGAAGACAGGCAGCTGATCCGGACGGGCGCGACACCGGGCCGCACCCGGCTGTACCCGGCCGCCGGGCCAGGACGCGGTGACCGTACCGGTTCGGCGTCCGCAGGTGCGGCCGACCGGGCCACCCCGACCTGCGCGTCCGAGTCGCCTGCCCGGCCAGGGCCGCTGGACGTGCCCGGATCACGCCGATGCTCCCCTCCGGAGGCAATGCGCCCTTAAACCGCTCCCGTCCTCACACCCCGCACACGCCCGGCCCCCACAAAGAGGCAGTGGCGGCCGGAAGGGTGAAGATGGGGACAAGTGGTGGTAGACCGCTCTCAGCGACAGAGAGGTCGGCCGTGGGCACATTCGAGGAGCAGGAGCAGGGCGTTGCCCGGCACGGGTTCGACGTGGCGGACGCCGCGCCCGTGCTGGTCGATGCGCGGGGCCTGGTGACGGGTTGGACCAGGAGTGCGCAGCGGCTGCTGGCGTACACCGCCTCCGAGGCGGTGGGCAGGAGCGTCGCCGAGCTGCTGAGCTCCGAGGACGCGGTGCGCGTGCCGGAGTTGATCGAGCGGTGCCGCACGGAGGGCGGCTGGGTGGGGCTGCTCACCGCCCTGCGCGCGGACGGTACCCCGGTCGGACTGAACGTGCGGATCACATCGGCCCAGGATGCCCAGGGCCCCTCCCGCTGGCTGGTGCTGCTGTCGGAGCTCGCGGACGCCCCCGGCTGGGACATGAGCCGCGACACCCTGGAGCAGATGGTCGCCCGCTCCCCCGTCGGCATAGCGATCGTCGACACGGAGCTGCGCTACGTCTGGTCGAACGCCGCCCTCGCCCGCTACGGCGGCGGCCCGCCACCCCACCGGCTCGGTCTGCGGCTCGCCGACATCCAGCCCGGCCTGGACTCCGAGTCCATCGAGACACAGATGCGCCAGGTCCTGGAGACCGGCGTGGCGATCGTCGGCTACGAGCACGTCGGACACGCCCGCTCCGCCCCGCTGCGCGAGACCGCCCACATGATGTCGTTCACCCGGCTCGACGACGGCCACGGCCACCCCACCGGCGTGTACTACACGGTGGAGGACATCACCGAGCGGCACCGCGCCCGACAGCGCCTCGCCCTGCTCGACCGGGCCGGCGAGCACATCGGCCGCACCCTCGACATCACGCGCACCGCCCAGGAGCTGGCGGAGGTGGCCGTACCCGGACTCGCCGACCTGGTCACCGTGGACCTGCTGGAGTCGGTGCTGCGGGGCGGGGAGCCCGAGCCCGGACCGCCGGGCGACAGCGATCCGATGCCGCTGCGGCGGGCCGGGCAGCGTTCGGTTGCCGAGGGCGTGCCGCAGGCCGTAGTGGCCGTCGGCGATCCGGTCACGTATCCGGCCGAATCGCCTCCGACCCGTGCCCTGCGGACCGCCACGTCCTGGCGCAAGGAGAAGCTGGACCCGCTCGCCGAGGCATGGGCCGAGCACGCGCACGGCGGGCAGCCGGCCATCTTCCTGGAGCTGGGCCTGCACAGCGTGATGATCGTGCCGATCCGCTCGCGGGGCATCACCCTGGGCCTGACCACGTTCTTCCGGCGCCATCGTCAGGAGCCCTTCGAGGAGGACGACCTGCACCTGGCGGAAGACCTGGTCTCCCGCGCCGCCGTCTGCGTCGACAACGCCCGGCGCTACACCCGCGAGCGCGACGCGGCGCTCGTCCTGCAACGCAGCCTGCTGCCGCACCGGCTGCCCGAACAGGAGGCGGTGGAGGTGTCCGCCTGCTACCGGCCGGCCGACGAACTGACCGGCCTGGGCGGCGACTGGTACGACGTCATCCCGCTGTCGGGCGCCCGTGTCGCCCTGGTGGTGGGCGAGGTGCCCGGGCACGGCATCGACGCCGCCGCGGCCATGGGAGGACTGCGGACCGCCGTACGGACGCTGGCCGCGCTGGATCTGCCGCCCGAGGAGGTGCTGGCCCACCTCGACGACGTGGTCGCGCGCTCGGCTCGTGAGGACAGCGTCGAGGCGGGCGGGGAGGCGGCCGCCGTCGCCCAGTCGGTGGGCTCCGGGTGCGTGTACATCGTCTACGACCCGGTCGACGGGACGTGCACGATGGCGGCCGCGGGCCATCCGGCGCCCGCCGTCGTCATGCCCGACGGCACCGTCACCTTCGTGGACCTGCCGCAGGGGCCGCCGCTCGGCGTGGGCGGCCCGCCCTTCGAGTCGGTGGAGCTGGCGCTGGCGGAGGGCAGCACGCTCGCCCTGCACACCGACGGGCTGCTGGCCGGCGGGGACGAGGGGGCCGTGAACAGCGACCGGGAGCGGCTGCGGCAGGCCCTGGAGCGGCCCGCCGCCTCGCTCGAACTGCGCTGCCGGTCCGTGGTCGAGGCCCTCGTCCCGTCCCGCCCGTACGACGACGTGGCCCTGCTCATGGCCCGCACCCGGCTCCTGGGCGCCGAACAGGTCGCCGACTGGGACCTGGCCGCCGACCCGGCAGCCGTCGCCGACGCCCGTAAGACCGTGACCCGGCAGCTGGCCGACTGGGGGCTCGAAGAGCTGGCGTTCACGACGGAACTGGTGGTCAGCGAGCTGGTCACCAACGCCATCCGGTACGCCACCGGCCCCATCCGGCTGCGCCTGATCAGGGAGCGCGCCCTGTTCTGCGAGGTCTACGACGGCGGTGCCACGGCCCCCCATCTGCGCCATCCCCGCACCACGGACGAGGGCGGGCGCGGGTTGCTGCTGGTCTCCCAGTTCACACAGCAGTGGGGCACACGGTTCGTGCCCGAGGGGAAGATCATCTGGGCGGAGCAGCCCCTGACCGACCCCTTGGCCTGACCTGACGAATCCGTGCAGATGTAGTACATCCATACATACGCCGCATGGCGTGGGAAACTGGTCAGATCCCGGTGGTGAGGCGGGAGCCATGAACGAGACGGCGATCGACTACGAGGCGGTGTTCCAGGGACTGCCGGGGATGGTGGCGCTACTGACCCCGGAGCTGGTCTACGCCGACGCCAACAAGGACTTCCAGCGCCTGTCCGGACGTATGCGCGAAGAGCTGATCGGCCGGTATCTCTTCGACGTCTTCCCCGACAACCCCAACGACACCACCGCCACCGGCATGCGCAACCTCCACAAGTCGTTGCTGCGCGTGCTGGCCGGCGGCGAGCGCGACGCCATGGCGTTGCAGCGCTACGACGTGGAGGACCCGCTGCACCCCGGCGAGTGGGAGGAGCGGTACTGGAGCCCGGTCAACGCGCCCGTCTTCGGTCCCGACGGCAACGTGGCGCTCCTCGTGCACCGGGTGGAGGAGGTCACCGAGCTCATCCGGCTGCGCGGCGGCACCGGCGGCGACAGCCGGGCCCGCGTGCTGGAGGCCGAGCTGTACACCCGGGCGCGTGAGCTCCAGGACCTCAACGAACGGCTGCGGCAGTCCCACGCCCGCGAGCGCGAGGTGGCCCTGGCGTTGCAGGAGGCGATGCTGCCCGCCCGCCGGCAGGTCGGCAACCACCGGGCCGCGGTGCGCTACCGGCCCGCGGTCGGCGCACTGAACGTGTGCGGGGACTGGTACGACCTGGTCGATCTGGTCGGCGGCAACCGGATCGGGGTCGCGGTGGGCGACGTGGTCGGGCACGGTCTGGAGGCGGCCGGCGTGATGGGGCAGCTGCGCAGCGCGCTCAGCGCCGCGTCACGCGTCGCCGACGGACCGGCCCAGGCGCTGGACGTGCTGGGGCGGTACGCGCATGTCGTCGACGGCGCCGAGTCGGCCACCGCGGTCACGACGTTCATCGACTTCGACGCCCACACCATCACCTACAGCAGCGCCGGACATCCGCCGCCCTGCCTGGTGCACGCCGACGGCCGGGTGGAGTTCCTGGACCTGGCCACCGATCCTCCGCTGGACGCCCGTCCCGACCCGAGGCCGAGACCCGAGGCGCTGGTCTCCTACACCAGCGGCGCCACACTCGCGCTGTACACCGACGGCCTGGTCGAACGCCGCCGCGAGGACATCGACACGGGACTGTCTCGTCTCGCCGACTCCCTCGTCCGCCATCGCACGGCCGACCCGGAGTCCCTCGCCGACGCCGTTCTGCTGGAGCTGTTGCCGCCGGGCGGCGCGACGGACGACACGGCGCTGATCATCGTGCGGCTGTGATGGACGAGCAGACGCACCCGTGCCTCGCAAGGGCCGGGCACCTGCCAGCCGTGGATCACGATCACGCCAATCGCCGCAGGCGGGTTGCCGCGGCCCGACCCGGAACACCAGGCTGGTCCGGCGGCCCTCCCCATCCGCGAACGACACCGGTCCGACGTCCACCTGACATCCAGTCAGGAACATCGGTATGGGTCGGTATCCGTCCGTCCCGGCCCGGTTCCGGCGGCCCACCCCTGCGCCTACACTGGCACCCCCACGGCACGCTGGTTGACCTGCCAGAACACGGCGGCCCGAGCTGATCCCCCCGAGTGAGGAGCGCCCCCCTTGTTCTACTACGTACTGAAATACGTGCTGTTGGGACCGCTGCTGAGACTGGTCTTCCGGCCTCGAATAGAGGGCCTGGAGCACGTGCCGGCCACGGGCGCGGCCATCATCGCGGGCAACCACCTGTCCTTCTCGGACCACTTCCTGATGCCGGCGATACTCAAGCGGCGCATCACCTTCCTCGCGAAGAAGGAGTACTTCACCGGCCCCGGCATCAAGGGCCGGCTGACCGCCGCCTTCTTCCGCAGCGCCGGACAGATCCCGGTCGACCGCACCGGCAAGGAGGCGGGCCAGGCCGCGATCCGCGAGGGCCTCGGCGTCCTGAGCAAGGACGAACTGCTCGGCATCTACCCCGAGGGCACCCGCTCGCACGACGGCCGCCTCTACAAGGGCAAGGTCGGCGTCGCCGTGATGGCCCTGAAGGCAAAGGTCCCCGTCATCCCCTGCGCGATGATCGGCACCTTCGAGGCGCAGCCTCCGGGCAAGGTCATCCCGAACATCCACCCCGTGAAGATCCGCTTCGGCGAGCCCCTGGACTTCTCCCGCTACGACGGCATGGAGAACGAGAAGGCCATCCTGCGCGCCATCACCGACGAGATCATGTACGCGATCCTGTCGCTGTCCGAGCAGGAGTACGTCGACCAGTACGCGGCGGTCGTCAAGGCCGAGGAGACCGCCGCCAAGGCGGACAAGGAGCGCAGGTTCCTCCGGCTGCCCAGCCGCTGACCCGACGCCGCCGACCGCGTGGGCCGGCGGCCCTCACCCCAGTGACGCCAAGGCCTCGTCGAGCAACCCACGCAACCGCAACGCATCATCCGCCACCGCGCTGACCAGAACGGCCGGCCCGGCAAGCGGCATCACCGCGGCACCGCCCCCCAGCACCCCGGCCGCCACCGGGGCCCGCGCGAACTCCGGCCGCACGACGACCAACTGCCCCACGGCACGACACCCACCCAGCCCCGCGGGACCGTCCCAGCCACCCGGCGCACCGGGCCCACAGGCCAACTCCTGGTCGAGCACCATCCGCCCCGCGACCCGCACCCGGATCCGGCTGTTGAGTCGGCCGGGCTCCTCCCCCGCGCGCCCGAGCACCTGCTCCTCACGCAGCACCAGCCGCCCGGCCGCACCGACGTCGACGCGGGTCATCACGGTCAGATCGCTGCCCCGGGCGGCGATCAACTGCTCGGGCAGCCAGTGCAGTTCACCGCCGTCGGCCACGGACAGCCGTACGTCGTAGCGGGCCTCGTCCTTGCCCTGCCCCGGCAGCGCGATGGTGGCCGCCGCCGATCCGACGCGCAGCCGGGCGCCCTGTTCCACATCGGCCTCGACGGTGAAGTGATCCCCGCCCAGCGGCCCGCTCATCGCGCCGACGAGCACGACCCGCGCCTCGGCGCCGCTCCCCCGGGTCCGCCGGAGCGCCAGGGGTCCGCCGCCGTCGAGGACGGGCAGCGCCGTGCCGCCCCGCCCGTCGTCCCGGGCGACGATCCGCGCGAGCGCCCGTACCCTCACCTGGTCCACGCCGCGAGTTGTGCCCGCACCCAGCCGGCGACGTCCGTCACACCCGGTTCGCTGCGCAACGACTGGAAGACGACCGGCAGTTCGGCGCGCTGCGCCTTGGCGTCCGCGGCCATCCGGGCCAGGTCGGAGCCGACGTACGGCGCGAGGTCCGTCTTGTTGACGACGAGCAGGTCGGCGGTGGTGACCCCGGGACCGCCCTTGCGGGGGATGTCGTCGCCTCCGGCCACGTCGATCACGAAGATCTGGGCGTCGACGAGCCCCTTGGAGAAGGTGGCGGTCAGATTGTCACCGCCGGACTCGACGAGGATGAGATCGAGCGGCCCGACCTCGTCCTCCAGATCCTCGACGGCTTCGAGGTTCGCGGAGATGTCGTCCCGGATCGCGGTGTGCGGACAGGCCCCCGTCTCCACCGCCGTGATCCGCTCGGGCGGCAGCACGGCCTCCCGCAACAGGAACTCGGCGTCCTCCCGCGTGTAGATGTCGTTCGTGACGACGGCCAGGGACAGTTCGTCCCGCAGGACCCGGCACAGCGCCGCGACGGTCGCCGTCTTCCCTGACCCGACGGGTCCACCGAGCCCGATCCGCAGGGCCCGGCGCGATCCGTCGGGACGGCGGGCGTCGGCGCTGACGGCAGCGGGGCCCTGGTGGGAGTGGTCGAGGTGCATGGCGCTCCTTCGCTATGAGATCTACGGATCTAGAGGGGACTGACCCGGCGGGATGGCCGGGGGGGTGCTCGCTACGACGCGAAGAGCCGCACCGGCCAAGCGGCGTGCACCTCCGCCCCGATCTCCAGCAACGCCCCCGACACCGCCGGTAGTTCATCGACCCCGCCCTCGGTCACCCGGCGCCCGGCCTCCACCCCCCGGTCCACGACCCGGTCCACCTCGGGCGCCAACCGGGCCAGCACAGCCGTGGCGTCGAAGGGGTCGAGGCTCAGCAGCCGCACCGTCGCACTCGCCGGCCCGCTCACGCTCTCGTACGCCGCGCAGTACGCCGCCTCGACCGCCCCCAGCCCCGCCGCGCGGGCCACGGTCCCCAGCACGACCGGCTGATGGGCGCCCTTGGGGAACCGACTTGCCAGGGCGTCGAGTTCGGCCGACGGCCAGGTCGCCCGAGCCGCCCGGGTCAGCTGCCGGCCGAGCTTGCGCGCGGCCAGCCGCAGGGCGGGCGACGGTGTGCGCGCGTCGGCCGCCTCGTCCAGAGCGACCGCGTCGACGCCGAGCGCGGCGGCCGCGGCGAGCGAGGCCGCGACCAGCCCGGCGGTGTGCAACCGCCCCCGGCAGAAGTCCTCCAGGCCGGCGGCGTCGGTGATCCGCCCCGCCTTGACCGCCGCCTCCGCCCCGCCGGAGTGCGCGTGCCCTCCGGCGGGGAAACGCCCGTCGGCCAGGACGAGCAGTGCCGCGCGCGACATCAGAAGAGGAAGTAGCGCTGGGCCATGGGCAGTTCGGCGGCCGGAGCGGCCTCGACCAGCTCCCCGTCGATGTGCACGGCGAAGCTGTCGGGGTCGATCCGCACATCCGGGCGCGCGTCGTTCTCCCGCATGTCGGCCTTGGTGACACCGCGCGTCGACTCGATGGCCACGAACCGCTTCCCGAGCTGGAGCCGCTCCGGGAGCCCGTCCTCGACGGCGAGCGGCGCCACGAAGTTGACCGAGTTGGACGCCGGGGCCCGCCCGATCGCGCCGAACATCGGTCGGGGCAGGATCGGCTGCGGGGTGGGGATCGAGGCGTTGGCGTCGCCCATCTGCGCGTACGCGATCTGCCCGCCCTTGATGACGAGCTGCGGCTTGACCCCGAAGAACGCCGGCTCCCACAGCACCAGGTCGGCGAGCTTGCCGCTCTCCACGGAGCCGATCTCGCGGCCGAGGCCCTGCGCGAGCGCGGGGTTGATCGTGTACTTGGCCACGTACCGCCGCACCCGGAGGTTGTCGGCCCGTCCGTCCCCCGGCAGCGCGCCGCGCCGCCGCTTCATCACATGCGCGCTCTGCCAGGTCCGCATGACGACCTCGCCCACCCGCCCCATGGCCTGCGAGTCGGAGGAGATGATCGAGATCGCGCCGAGGTCGTGCAGTATGTCCTCCGCCCCGATGGTCGACGGCCGGATCCGGGACTCGGCGAAGGCGAGGTCCTCGGGGACGGCCGCGTTGAGGTGGTGGCACACCATCAGCATGTCGAGGTGTTCCTCGGCGGTGTTGACGGTGAACGGCCGCGTCGGGTTGGTCGAGCTGGGCAGCACGTGCGGCTCGGAGACTACGGTCATGATGTCCGGCGCGTGCCCGCCGCCCGCACCCTCGGTGTGGTACGCGTGGATGCCCCGGCCGCCGATGGCGGCGAGCGTGTCGCCGACGAAGCCGGCCTCGTTCAGTGTGTCGGTGTGGATGGCGACCTGGATGCCGGTCCGGTCGGCGACGGTCAGCGAGGCGTCGATGACGGCCGGCGTGGAGCCCCAGTCCTCGTGCAGCTTGAGGCCGAGCGCGCCGCCGCGGATCTGGGACAGCATCGCCTCGTGGGAGACGGTGTTGCCCTTGCCCAACAGGCCGACGTTGACGGGGTGTTCCTCCATCGCCTCCAGCATCCGGGCCAGATGCCAGGGGCCGGGGGTGACGGTGGTCGCCTTGGAGCCCTCGGCGGGTCCGGTGCCGCCGCCGACGAGCGTGGTGATGCCGGAGGCGAGGGCCTCGTCGGCGATCTGGGGGCAGATGAAGTGGACGTGCGCGTCGATGGCACCGGCGGTGAGGATCCGTCCGTTGCCCGCGATGATCTCGGTCTCGGGGCCGATGACCAGGTCCGGGTGCACCCCGTCCATGGTGTCGGGGTTGCCCGCCTTGCCGATGCCGGTGATCCGGCCGTCGCGGATGCCGACGTCGGCCTTGACGATGCCCCAGTGGTCGACGATCACGACGCCGGTGATCACGGTGTCCGGGGTGCCCTCGGCGCGCGTGGCCCGGGACTGGCCCATGGACTCGCGGATCACCTTGCCACCGCCGAACACGGCCTCGTCCCCGGCGAGTCCGGGACCGCCGGAGCGGTCCTCCTCGATCTCGACCAGCAGATCGGTGTCGGCGAGCCGGATGCGGTCACCGGTCGTCGGGCCGAACAGGTCGGCGTACGCGGCGCGGGAGATCTCAGGCATCGAGGGCACCTCCGGTCTCGGCGCGCAGACCGGGCACGACCCGGGCGCCGGTGAGCGGGACGAGCTCGACCTCGACGGGGATGCCGGGCTCGAAGCGTACGGCGGTGCCGGCGGCGATGTTCAGCCGCTTGCCGCGGGCGGCGGCACGGTCGAGCTCCAGGCCCGGGTTGGCCTCCGCGAAGTGGTAGTGGGAGCCGACCTGGACGGGCCGGTCGGCGGTGTTGAGGACGGTGAGACGGGTGACCTCCCGGCCCTCGTTGTATGCGATCGGGCCGTCGGCGAAGAGGATCTCTCCGGGAATCATCGAGGCCCCCTTCACACGATCGGGTCGTGGACGGTGACGAGTTTGGTGCCGTCCGGGAAGGTCGCCTCGACCTGGACGTCGTGGATCATCTCGGGGATGCCCGCCATGACGTCGTCGCGGGTGAGCAGCTTGCGGCCGGAGGACATCAGCTCGGCGACGGTGCGGCCGTCGCGCGCGCCCTCCAGGATGTGCGAGGTGATGAGGGCGACCGCCTCGGGGTGGTTGAGCTTGAGCCCGCGGGCCCGGCGCTTCTCGGCGACGTCGGCCGCCACGTGGATGAGCAGTCGCTCTTGCTCGTGCGGGGTCAGTTGCACGTCCCACCTCACAGTCCTCGCTCCGGACCGTGCGGGGTCCGGTTTCCGCGGCCACCGGGCCGAAGTCCCTGGTGGCGTGGATCCGCAGGCTAGTTGGACCGCGTTTCGGGCAAGTTAACCAAGCTGTGATCAGCCGGTTACGGAGCCGTCGTCCCGCATGCTCATCAGCGCGCGCAGACCGTCCCGGAGCACCTCGACCGGGGCGGGCCCGAAGAGGGACTGCTGGGCGATGAAGCCCAGCACGGACGCGATCATCGTGCGCGCCACATCGTCGGGCGCCACGTCGGCCCGCATCATCCCGGCCTTCTGGTAGCCCTCGACGATCTGCCCCCAGGCCGCGCGCACCGACAGATAGCCCTCCCTGAGGATCGCCGCCAGCTCCTCGTTGCGCAGGGTCTCCGTCCACACCTGGACGACGAGCCGCGGAAACGCGGGCCGGCCGTCGACGACCAGGGACTCGCGGGCGGCGAGTGTCCGGCCGAGCACGGAGGTGACGAGTTCGTCCGGCGGCGGGGGCGGGGTCTGGCGCGCCGCCTCCTCGAAGGCCGCGCGGACCGAGCCGAGCACCTCGGAGACGATCGCGCCGATCAGCTCCTCCTTGCCGCTGAAGTAGCGGTACACCGCGCCTGCCGACAGGTCGACCTCCTTCAGCACGTCCTGCATGGACGTGGCGTGGAAGCCGTTGCGGGCGAAGCAGATCGAGGCGCCGTCGAGGATCTGCCGGCGGCGGGCGTCGAGGTGTTCCTGGGATACGCGGGCCATGGTCCAAAACTAAAACGAACATTCCTTCTTGACAAGGGAGCGAGGTCGGGAGGACGGTGGTGGCGTCAGCAAAACGAACGATCCTTCTTTTTAGCCGTCGCAGAAGCGACCTCCAGCCACCACCCTCAGACGTCCAGGGAGCCTCCATGTCCACGCCCTCCGCTACACCGCGCCCCAGGCACACGGCGGCCCCCCGACGCCTGATCGCGATCGTCGTGCTCGTCCCCGTCCTCGCCGCGCTCGCTTTGTGGGCGTTCGCCTGGCCGGCCGCCCGCACGGCCCCGCGCGACCTGCCGCTCGGCGTGGCGGGACCGGCCGCCGCCACGGCCCAGGTCGAGCAGCGACTCGAGCGGAACGAGGGCGCGTTCGACCTCCACCGCTACGCCGACGAGACCGCCGCCCGTGAGGCTGTCGAGGACCGGACCGTGTACGGCGCCGTCGTCGTGACTCCGGAGGGCCCGAAGCTGCTGACCGCGTCGGCCGCGAGCCCCGTCGTCGCCCAGCTCCTACAGCAGGCGGTGACCCAGCAGGCCGCCGCCGAGGGCACCCAGGTCAAGACCGTCGACGTCGTGCCCGCCCCCGAGAACGACCCGCGCGGCGCGGCCCTGAACGCGAGCGTCCTGCCGCTCGCCCTGGCCGGCATGGCGGCCGGCGCCGCGGTGACCCTGCTCGGGCTGCGGGGCATCCGCGCCGCGAGCGCGCTGGTCGTGGCCGCCGCGCTGATCGGCGTGGTCGCGGCGGCGATCGCGCACAGCTGGCTGGGCGTGCTCACCGGCGACTGGTGGGCGGAGGCCGGGGTCCTGGCGCTGGCGACGCTGGCCGTGAGCGCCGGCGTGGCGGGACTGGCCGCGCTCGTCGGCACCGCCGGCATCGGGATCGTGGCCGGCACGGTGATGCTGTTCGGCAACCCCTTCTCCGGCGCCGCCTCGGCCCCGCAGATGCTGCCCGAGCCGGCCGGCGCGATCGGCCAGTGGCTGCCGCCGGGCGCGGGCACGACCCTGCTGCGCTCGGTGTCCTTCTTCGACGGCGCCGCGGCGACCGGCCCGGCCCTGACGCTGGCCTGGTGGGCCGCACTGGGACTCAGTGCGGTACTGCTCGGCGCCGCGCTCAAGGCCCGCAGGACCACCACCGAGCCCGCCACCGACCGCGAACTGGCGCCCGTCGGCTGACCCCCGACCACACCGAACCGACCGTGCGCCCCCGCTGTAGCGGACGGGGGTGCACGGTCTCGTTGTGCGCGCTGGGGAGGGGCCGGCCCGCGCTAGGAGGGGTTCGGCCCCCGGTGCTCCGCGGCGATGCCGAAGCGCCGGTGTTCACGGGGAGCGGACGCGACCTCGTGGACGCGGGAGACCGCGCCGATCACCTGGTCGTCGGCGGGGGCGTCGAGGGCGTCGAGTCGCTCCAGGTCAGCGGCGGAGACAAGGGCGATCAGGGGCTTGCCGTGCCGCGTCACGACGACGCGCTCGCCGCCGTACACCACTCGGTTGATGAGGTCGGCGAGTTCAGCCCGGGCTTGCGTCACCGGAATCTCGTAGGCCATGCTCCCCACATTACGTCATGTACGTCCTGTACATTTTTTACAGGCACCCCGGCAAGGGAGCGTGAGTCATGACCCGACCGTCCGCCCGCTACGTACTGCCCGAGTTCACCGAACGCACGAGCTCAGGCCTCAGGACGCAGGATCCGTATTCCAAGCTGCTGGAGGAACGGATCGTCTTCCTCGGCACACCGGTCGACGACACCTCGGCGAACGACGTGATGGCGCAGTTCATGTACCTGGAGCACAAGGACCCGGACCAGGACATCTCGCTGTACGTCAATTCACCCGGCGGCTCGTTCAGCGCGATGTCGGCGATCTACGACACGATGCGGTTCGTCGCCTGCGACGTGGAGACGGTCTGCCTGGGCCAGGCCGGCTCCTCCGCCGCCGTACTGCTGGCCGCGGGCACGCCCGGCAAGCGGTTCGCACTGCCCGGGGCCCGGGTGGTGATCCATCAGCCGGGCCTGCCCGAACCGGTCCAGGGGCAGGCAAGCGATCTGGCGATCCAGGCCGAGGAACTGACGCGCGTCCGTGCCCGCCTGGAGGAGATGCTCGCCGAACACACCGGCCGCAGCCGCACGCAGGTGGCCGAGGACATCGAGCGGGACAAGATCCTCACCGCCGAAGAGGCCCTGGAGTACGGGCTGGTGGACCGCATCATCCCCCACCGCAAAGCCACGCTCGCGTCGCCCACGGGGCGGTGATCGGCCGGTGCTGCCACCCGAGTTGCCGCCGCTGCCCGCGCTGACCCGCGCGGAGGCGAGCTGATCGACCGTTACCTCGACGTGGTGGACCTGCTCGGCCGGATCAACCCGGCCCAGCACGGCGACACCTATCGCGGACTGCGTGCGGCCCAGGCGCTCGTGAGCAAGGCGGCCGAGCTGCGGGACGCGCTGGCGCTGATGCACCGGCGTGGCGAGACGGAGCTGCACGCCCCCACGCTGGCGCGTGCGTTGCGCGTGCTGGACGGAGAGCGCCGGACGGCTCGTGTCACGGTGCCGCCGCGCTCCGACAGTTGACGACGCACACAGGCGATTCCGGACGCTTCGACCCACTGACGAGGCGTCCGGATGCGAGCCGAAACGGACCGAACGGGGTACCCCCTTTCGGCGTAGTCGCCCGCCCTTTTTCGCGCCCGTCAAGGTTGCGCAACAGGTAGTACCGCCAGGCGGATTTGGGTGTTCCGCCGCTGGTCCGGGACTCCTCGGCCCCCTGGACACCCGCGCACGCCGGGGGGCACCCACCCGAACGGGTGAGTGGTGAGTAACCCCACAAATCCCCGATTCCGTTGGGTATTTCGCTCATCCGTGCGTCAAGATCCCTGACTGACGACAAGCCCCCGCCACAGCGGCGGGGCGGTCCGGGCGGACGCCGAGTCCTGCCGCCGCCCGGATGCCCGGTCGACAGGAGTGGATCGGCAGGAGTGGAGGACCCGAGCAAGACGGGTCGCCGGAGCGGACGTTCGTTCGAACCGAGCAGCCCTTGGGGTGAAGCCGCGACCTCGCGGCCGGGCAACTTCGCCAGCCCGAATCCGACAGGTCATCCTTCTCAGGCGGCTGACGAAGGGTTGCGCATGACTGCGCTCAATCGTGTCCCGTCGCTCATGGTCCGGGCCGGAACGGCTTCGGCTCTCACCATCGCCGCAGTGGGCGGCTCGATAGTGGCACCCGGCTTCACCTCCGAGGCCGAGGCCGCCACGCCGGCGTCGAAGGCACTCAAGGTCGCGGCCTCGAAGAAGGGCGCCCCCTACAGGTGGGGCGCCACCGGGCCGAACCGGTTCGACTGCTCCGGGCTCACGCTGTACTCGTACAAGAAGGCCGGCAAGAAGCTGCCTCGTACGGCGGCCCAGCAGTACAACAAGACGCGCCACATCTCCGCCAAGAACCGCAAGGCCGGGGACCTGGTGTTCTTCCACTCGGGGTCGTACGTCTACCACGTCGGCATCTACGCCGGGAAGGGCAGGATCTGGCACTCCCCGAAGTCCGGGGACGTCGTGAAACTTCAGCGGATCTGGACCAGGAGCGTCTGGTACGGCCGGGTCAAGTGACCCTCCCGGGGGCGGTGACGGCGACCTGACCTGCCGTCACCGCTCCTGGGGCCTCAGAGAGCCGCCAGCGGCCCGGCGAGCAGCGCCACGCCGAAGGCCGTCAGCGCGACGCCGGTGACGAGCGTGACGGCCCGCGCGGCGCGCGGGCGGCGCAGCCACCTGCCGAGCCGGTCCACCAGCAGGGCGACGACCTGGAACCACACCAGCGCGATCGCCAGCACGATCAGGGCCAGCAACAGGGTCCTGGGCAGCGCGGGAGCGCCCGCGGGCACGAACTGCGGCAGCACGCTGAGGAAGGTCAGCGACGCCTTCGGGTTGAGGGCGTTGGTGACGAAGCCCTGCCGCAGGGGCCGTGCGGTGGAGTCCTCGCGCTCGTCCAGCACGTCGGTGTGCCGGTGCCGCAGTGTCTGGACGCCCAGGTAGAGCACGTAGACGCCGCCGACCACCTGGAGGGCGCGGAACAGCGCCGGTACGGCGGCCAGGACCGCGGCGACCCCCACCACGGCCAGCGTCACATGGACCAGCAGCCCGGCCCCGATCCCGAGCGCGCAGGCGATGCCCGCCCGGCGGGAGACGAGGGCGTTGCGTACGACCACGGTGAAGTCGGCCCCGGGCATGGCGACCAGGCCGGCCGAGACTCCGGTGAAGGCGATGAGCTGAGCGTCCATGCGGTCCAGACTGCCGCGCGGAGGCCTTCAGTAGGTATTTCGGATATTCTGGGTTTACCTAAAGCACTGCTTAAGCCTGAAGTCCATTGCTGAGCCCACGGCCCTTGAAGCGTTGACCTGAGTCAGATCGGCGGCCCGTATGTACGACCCGACCCGGCTCGCCGCCCTCGTGGCGGTCGCGGAGGCGGGTTCGATCACTCGGGCGGCGGAGCGGCTCGGCTACACCACGCCCGCGCTGTCGCAGCAGTTGGCCAAGCTGGAGCGCGAGGCGGGCACCGCCCTGCTGGTACGGCACCACCGAGGGGCTCGGCTGACGGGGGCGGGCGAGCTGCTGGTGGCCCGGGCCCGGCGCGTGCTGGACGAGCTGGAGCGGGCCCGGCACGAGCTGGCACGGCTGACCGGGCTGACGGGCGGCACGCTGCGGCTCGGCACCTTCCAGACCGCGGGCATCCATCTGCTGCCCCCGGTGCTCAGCGCCTTCCGCCGGGCGCACCCGGACGTGGAGCTGACGGTCGCCGACTACGAGCCCTCGGCCGGTGTCGCCGCGGTGGCGGCGGGCGAGATCGACCTGGCGCTGAGCCACGCCTACGAGCCGGGAGATCCGATGCCGCTGCCCGCGGCTGTCGGCGTCGAGCCGATCCTGGTCGAGGAGCTGGTCCTGGTGTCCGCTCCGGGCCACGTCCTCACCAGCGGCACCGCGCGGCTTGCGCTGGCCGAGCTCGCCGGACAGCCCCTGATCAGCATGGCGCCGGACGCTCCGGCGCGGCGGGGCGTGGAGGAGGCGCTGGCCGGTGCCGGTGCCACTCCCTCGGTGCTGGTGCCGACGCCCGGATATCTGCTGGTGTGCGCGCTGGCGAGCGCCGGGCTCGGGGTGGCGGTGGTGCCGGAGATGGTGGCGCGCACGTCGGTCACTCCGGTCGGGGTGCGCGCGCTGGAAGGCGGGCGGTTGCGCCGTACGGTCTCGGTCGCCTTCCGGAGCGAGGAGGCGGCGCCCGCGGCGGATGCCTTCCGGGCCCTGCTGCGCGGTGCGTTCGGCCGGTCCTCGGGGCCGCCGCAGCAGGTCTGAGGGGGCTATGAGTCCTGTGGTGCGACGGCGCCGACCGGCGCGGCGGGCACGGTCCAGGGCAGTTCGATGGAGACGGTCTTGCCGCCCTCGCGGGTCGGGCGCACTCTCAGTTTGCCGCCGCACTCCGCGGTCAGCCAGCGGATGATCACCATGCCGCGTCCGTTGTCCTGCTGCACGGCGGCCGGTAGTCGCTTGGGGAAACGCGGATGGCTGTCGGTGACCCCGATGCGCAGGTGTTCGTCACGGTCGAGGGCGAGGTCCACCGTGAAGGTGGGTGACTGGCCGAGGGTGTGTTGTACGGCGTTGGTGGTGAGTTCGGAGACGATCAGGCGGATGGTGTCGGCCACTTCCGTATCGGGTGGCAGTCCCCACTCCGCGAGGGTGGTGAGCACATAGGCCCGGGCCGCGGAGACCGAGGCGGGATCGCTCGGCAGAGTGACGGATGCTTCCAGATGATCTGCCATGGCGACGTCGTCCCTTTCCCACGGGACCGCAGTCCGACACGGAGCGGATGGTTCGAGTACGGTCCCGGACTGGTGCTTCGTCGCCAGACTGCCATTACCGCGCCCGTCACGGGTGGCGATCCACCAAGATATGCATATATCTGTCGCTCGAAGCGGTGAACTCTGCGACGGCAGACCGTATTTGGGCGGCTCGATTGGAGTAAGGAGTTGCCCATGCAGCACGGTCCCGCGGTGCGCCGCCGAAAACTGGGCGCGGAACTGCGCACGTTGCGCACCGGGGCGGGGCTCACCAGTGGTGAGGCGGCCCGGTTGGCAGGCTGGCACCAGTCCAAGGTGAGCCGGATCGAGACCGGCGCCAGCGGGGTGAAACCGGCCGATGTGCGGTTACTGCTCGACGTCTACGGCGTACAGGACGCGCAACTGCGCGAGTTGCTCCTGGTGTTGGCGGGGTCCGACGACGGTGGTGGCCGGCACAACTGGTGGCACGCGTACCGCGGCGTTCTGCCGCCGACGTACCGGGATTTCATCAGCCTGGAGTCCCAGGCGAGGGCGATGCGCACGCTGGAGACGTCCGTGGTACCGGGGCTGCTTCAGACGCCGGAGTACGCCCGCGCGGTGACCCGGGCCGCGGTGGGCGGGCTCGACCCGGAGGCCGACGACCGCCTCGACGCGCTGGTCGCGGTGCGGCTGGCCAGGCAGGACGTGCTGCGGGCCGATCCGCCGCTGAAGCTGAGCGCGGTGCTGGACGAGGCGGTGCTGCGCCGCGAGATCGGCGGGCCCGAGGTGATGGCGCGGCAGTTGCGCCGGCTGACGGAGGCGGCGCGGCTGCCCCAAGTCAGCCTCCAGGTGCTGCCGTTCAGGGCCGGTGAGCATATCGGCATCACCGGGCCTTTCGTTATCTTCTCTTTTTCGAGCACTTCTGATCTGGATGTGGTTGTTCTCGACCACTTGACGAGTAGCCTCTACCTCGAACGGAAAGAAGACCTCCAGGCCTACACGGAGGCCTTCAACGCCCTTCGGATCCATGCCCTTTCGCCCGAGGAATCGCTGGATTACATCGCCGCGCTAGGTGGCGGCGCGTAAGGAGGCACCATGACCGCACTGCCTCGGAACCTGCCCTCAAGTGCAGAACTGCCCGGGGTGCGATGGCTGCGCAGCAGCTACAGCACGGGCGCGAACAACTGTGTCGAGACGGCACGGCCGCACTCCGGTCCACAGGCCGGACTGCTCGCCGTACGTGACTCCAAGGACCCGGCCGGACCCGCGCTGCTCTTCTCCCCCGAGAGCTGGGCGGGCTTCACGACCGCGTTCCACTCCTGATCGTTCCGATCAGATCTGATCGATTCCGGTCAGTTCCGTCAGGGGCGAGAGCAGGGCCGTGTCACGCCGACTCATGGTCGTGTCTCGCCGATCACCCGTACAGCGCGTTCGATCTGCCCCTCGGAGAGGTCCGCGCGGGCGGTCAGCCTCAGCCGTGAGATGCCGTCGGGAACGGAGGGAGGACGGAAACAGCCCACGGCGAGACCGGCCGCCCGGCACTCGGCCGCCCAGCCGACGGCCCCCTCCGGGGACGGCGCGCGCACCGAGACGACCGCGGCGTCCGGCCGTACCGCTTCCAGTCCCGCGGCGGTCAGCCGGGCGTGCAGTTCGCGTGCCACCGCGCGCGCCCGCGCCGCCCGCTGCGGCTCGCGGCGCAGCAACCGCAGTGCCGCGAGGGCCGCGCCCGCCGACGCCGGGGCGAGGCCCGTGTCGAAGATGAACGTCCGGGCCGCGTTGACCAGATGCTCGATCACCCGGGCGGGGCCGAGGACGGCGCCGCCCTGGCTGCCGAGCGACTTGGACAGCGTGACCGTCACGACGACGTCGTCGGCGCCCGCGAGCCCCGCCGCCTGCGGGGCGCCGCGGCCGCCGTCGCCCAGCACGCCGAGGCCGTGCGCGTCGTCGACCACCAGCCCGGCGCCGTGGTCCCGGCACGCCGCGGCGAGCCCGCCGAGCGGGGCGGCGTCGCCGTCGACCGAGAAGACGGTGTCGGACACGACGACGGCGGGTCCCTCGTGCGTCCGCAGGGCCTTACGCACGGCGTCCGGGTCGGAGTGCGCCACGACCTGTGTCGCGCCGCGCGCCAGCCGGCAGCCGTCGATCAGCGAGGCGTGGTTGCCCGCGTCCGAGACGATCAGCGAGCCGTGCGGCGCCAGCGCGGTGACCGCGGCGAGGTTGGCCGCGTAGCCGGACGAGAGGACGAGCGCCGCCTCGAAGCCGCAGAAGTCGGCCAGCTCGCGCTCCAGCTCGGTGTGCAGCTCCGTGGTGCCCGTGACGAGCCTCGAACCGGTCGCGCCGCCGCCCCACAGGCGCGCGGCCCGCGCCGCGCCCTCGGTGACCTCCGGATGACGGGTCAGGCCCAGGTAGTCGTTGCTCGCGAGGTCCAGCAGCGGCGAGTCGGCGGGGCGAGGGCGCAGGGTCCGCACGAGTCCGGCGCGGCGGCGCAGCTCCGCCTGCTCGTCGATCCAGCCGAACGCCATGGGTCCTCCGGGGGGTTTTGTAGGTAGCGAACAGACACTAGCGGCACGACCCATGACCCATGGTGTGGCAATACCCACACCTTGAAGGGGGTGTGTTGTGTGATCCCTACCTTGGCCCGGAGCCGGTCCATAGGACAGGATCGGCTTCCATGGACCTGCTGAACACGCTGGTGGACAAGGGGCTTCGGCGCGAGCTGCCGACCCGCGAGGAAGCACTGGCCGTCCTCGCCACTTCCGACGACGACCTGCTCGATGTGGTGGCCGCGGCCGGAAAGGTACGCCGTCACTGGTTCGGCCGACGGGTGAAACTCAACTACCTCGTCAACCTCAAGTCGGGCCTGTGCCCGGAGGACTGTTCGTACTGTTCCCAGCGGCTCGGCTCCACCGCCGGCATCCTGAAGTACACCTGGCTCAAGCCGGACGAGGCCTCCCACGCCGCGGCCGCCGGATTGGCGGGTGGCGCCAAGCGGGTGTGTCTGGTGGCGTCCGGGCGCGGCCCGACGGACCGGGACGTGGACCGGGTCTCCGAGACCATCAGGACGATCAAGGACCAGAACGAGGGCGTCGAGGTGTGCGCCTGCCTCGGTCTGCTGTCCGACGGCCAGGCCGAGCGGCTGCGCGAGGCGGGCGCCGACGCGTACAACCACAACCTCAACACCTCCGAGAGCACCTACGCGGACATCACGACCACGCACACGTACGCCGACCGGGTGGACACCGTGAGCAAGGCGCACGCCGCGGGTCTGTCCGCCTGCTCCGGCCTGATCGCGGGCATGGGCGAGAGCGACGAGGACCTCGTCGACGTCGTCTACTCGCTGCGTGAGCTGGACCCGGACTCGGTACCGGTCAACTTCCTGATCCCGGTCGAGGGCACCCCGCTGGCCAAGGAGTGGAACCTCACCCCGCAGCGGTGCCTGCGGATCCTGGCGATGGTCCGGTTCGTGTGCCCGGACGTGGAGGTCCGCATCGCGGGCGGCCGCGAGGTCCATCTGCGCACCATGCAGCCGCTCGCCCTGAACCTGGCCAACTCGATCTTCCTCGGCGACTACCTGACCACCGAGGGCCAGGCGGGCAAGGCCGACCTGGAGATGATCGCCGACGCCGGCTTCGAGGTGGAGGGCACCGACCAGGTGACGCTGCCCGAGCACCGGGCGGCGACGGCCGGCGGCGGATGCGGGTCGCACGAGAGCGCGGGATGCGGCTCGCACGGGAGTGCCGGCTGCCGGTCGCACGAGGGAGGCGGGGTGTGCGGTACGGCCGCTCCCGCCGCGCCGGTGGGCGAGCCGCGCACCGACCTGGTCGCCGTACGCCGGCGGGGCGCGGGAACGGACCTCGCACCCAATGCCTGACCTGAGCGTGCCCGAGCTGCTGGAGCTCGACCGGCGGCATGTGTGGCATCCGTACGGGCCCATGCCGGGCCTGGCGGAGCCGCTCGTGGTGGAGTCGGCGAGCGGGGTACGCCTGAAGCTCGCGGACGGTTCGGGCGAGTTGGTCGACGGCATGTCGTCCTGGTGGTCGGCCGTCCACGGCTACAACCACCCGGTGCTCAACGAGGCCGCGCGCGAGCAGCTGTCCCGGATGAGCCATGTGATGTTCGGCGGGCTCACGCACGAGCCCGCCGTACGGCTGGCGAAGCTCCTTGTCGATATGTCGCCCGAGGGCCTGGAGCATGTGTTCCTCGCCGACTCCGGGTCGGTGTCGGTCGAGGTCGCGGTCAAGATGTGCTTGCAGTACTGGCGTTCGCTGGGCCGTCCCGACAAGCAGCGGCTGATGACCTGGCGGGGCGGCTACCACGGCGACACCTGGCAGCCGATGTCGGTGTGCGACCCCGACGGCGGCATGCACGAGCTGTGGTCCGGGGTGCTCCAGCGCCAGGTGTTCGCGGACCCGCCGCCGGCCGGGTACGAGGAGTCGTACGCGGAGCACCTGCGGTCGCTGATCGAGCGGCACGCGCACGAGCTGGCGGCGGTGATCGTCGAGCCGGTCGTGCAGGGCGCGGGCGGGATGCGGTTCCACTCCCCCGCGTATCTGCGGGTGCTGCGCGAGGCGTGCGACGCGCACGACGTGCTGCTGGTGTTCGACGAGATCGCGACCGGGTTCGGCCGCACGGGCGCCCTGTTCGCGGCGGAGCACGCGGCGGTGACGCCGGATGTGATGTGTGTGGGCAAGGCGCTGACCGGCGGCTACATGACGATGGCTGCCAGTTTGTGCACGGCCCGCGTGGCCGACGGGATCTCGCGGGGCGAGGTGCCGGTGCTCGCCCACGGCCCGACCTTCATGGGCAACCCGCTGGCGGCGGCCGTCGCCTGTGCCTCGATCGAGCTGCTGCTGGGTCAGGACTGGCTCACCGAGGTCAAGCGGATCGAGACGGGACTGCGGGACGGACTGGCCCCCGCTTCGGACCTTCCAGGCGTGCGGGACGTACGGG
Organism: Streptomyces sp. NPDC098781; assembly: GCF_044759995.1. NCBI lineage: Bacteria > Bacillati > Actinomycetota > Actinomycetes > Kitasatosporales > Streptomycetaceae > Streptomyces > Streptomyces sp. NPDC098781. The sequence goes on along the minus strand of NZ_JBIWAK010000001.1, from coordinate 203,483 downwards.
TCCTGGGCGCGATCGGCGTGGTCCAGCTGGACCACGCCGTGGACATGCGGGCGGCGACCGAGGCCGCCGTACGCGAGGGCGTGTGGCTGCGGCCGTTCCGCGACCTCCTCTACACGATGCCGCCGTACGTCACGGGTGACGCGGACGTGGCACGGATCGCCCGCGCGGTGTGCGCGGCCGCACGGGAGGGCTGACATGCCGGTACTGGTGATCACGGGCACGGGCACGGAGGTCGGCAAGACGGTCACGACCGCCGCGGTCGCCGCGACGGCGGTGGCCGCGGGCCGGTCGGTGGCCGTGCTGAAGGCCGCGCAGACGGGCGTACGCCCCGACGAGAGCGGGGACGCGCAAGAGGTCGCGCGCCTCGCGGGCGCGGTGACGACGGCCGAACTCGCCCGCTATCCCGAGCCGTTGGCGCCCGCGACCGCGGCGCGGCGGGCCGGTCGCGCGCCGGTCCGTCCGCAAGAGATCGCCGAAGCCGCCGCCAAGCTGGCCACCGAGCACGACCTGGTGCTCGTGGAGGGGGCCGGCGGGCTGCTCGTCCGCTTCGACGAGGCGGGCGGCACCCTGGCGGACGCCGCCGCGCTGATGGCGGCGCCGGTGCTGGTGGTCGCGTCGGCGGGCCTGGGCACCCTCAACACCACGGAGCTGACGGCACGTGAGCTGCGCGGCCGCGGGCTGGACCTGCTGGGCGTGGTGATCGGCAGCTGGCCCGAGGCACCCGACCTGGCGTCACGATGCAATGTCGCGGACCTGCCGGAGGTGTCGGGGGCGCCGCTGCTGGGGGCGGTGCCGGCGGGGGCCGGGTCGCTGGCGCCGGCCGACTTCCGTGCGGGGGCGCCGGGTTGGCTGGCGCGGAGGTTGTCGGGGACGTGGGACGCGGAGGCGTTTCGGGGGCAGGAGGCGCCCTGAGGGGGTGTCGGACCCGCGGGCCATCCTCTGATCATGGCCGATGCGGACGCGCTCATCCGGTCCCGTTCATCCGCCCCCGCTCTCGTCGCCCTCCGCGATGAGCCGCACCAATTCGATGCGGGACCGGATCCCCAGGCGGGTGAACACGCCTCGTAGGTGATGGTCGATGGTGCGCGGGCTGAGGGCCAGGCGGGCGGCGATCTCACGGTTGGTGGCGCCTTCGGCGGCCATACGGGCGACCAGGAGTTGCTGGGCCGTGAGGCGGGTGGTGGGGGTGTCGGAGCCGGCCGGTGCTCGGGCTGCCGGGGTGCCCAGGGCGCGGAGTTCGGTGCGGGCCTGGGCCGCGCAGTGCGGGGCGCCGAATGAGTCGAACGCCTCCAGGGCGCTGTGCAGGCGGTCGCGGGCCTCCGTACGGCGGCGCAGTCGGCGCAGGGCGCTGCCGAACAGCAGTTCCGTGCGGGCGCGTTCGAAGTCGCGGGTGCCGTGGGCGTGCAGGTCCAGCGCGGTGCGGTAGTGGTCCACCGCTTCCGAGCCGGGGGCGAGCAGGGCGCGGCAGCGGGCGCTGAGGGCGAGGTCGTCGGGGCTGCGCACGGCGTCGGCCCAGCGGTCGTAGTCGGCGTGTGCCACCCGGGCGACCCTGGTGTCGCCGGTGCGGACGGCGGCCTCGACGTAGTGCGGGGTGGCCAGGTGCCGGATGGCCCGGTGGCCGTGGCCGGGACCGAATCCGGCGAGGGCGCGCAGCCGGGCGGCCGCGTCGGCGAAACGGCCGGTGCTCAGGTCGAGGAAGGCGAGCGCCCACTGGGCGAGGGCCGCCGGCAGGCCCAGGCCGCGGGCCAGCGCGTACGACCGTGCCGTGGCGGCACGTTCGCGGCAGACGGCGGCGTCCGCGGTGAGCGCCGCGAACATGGCGAGGGCCGCTTGCAGATGACAGGCGCCGTTGTCCTGCCCGGTGGCGTGGGCCTGCCACAGGGCGTCGGTGGCGGCGGCCTCGCCGGCCCGGGGGCGTCCCGTCCAGAAGTCGGCGTACGCCTGGAACTCCAGCGCCTGCGGCACGGTCACCGGTGTGCCCCGCGCCCGGGCGGAGGCCGCCGCGCGGACGGTCGCGGTGGCCGCGCGGGAGTGGTCGCCGAGGAGCAGCGCGGCGATGGCGGCGTGGATCAGAACGGTGGGATCGCCACCCGGTCCACACCGCCCGGCAGCCGCCTTCAGCAGCTCGCGCGCGTCCTCGTACCGTCCGTCGAAGGCGGCGACGAGCCCGCTCAACGTGCCGGGCTGGTCGACACCGAGCCGCTCGGCGACCCGGGCCGCCTCGCGGAGGCGGCGTACGTCTCCCGTGTAGAGGGCGGCCTCGGTGGCTCGGGCGAGGAGATGGGTCGCGGTGTCCGCGGTGGCGGCGGGGCGGGCCGGCGCCGCGCCGCCGGAAGGAGCCGGGGCCCTGCCGTCCGCTCCGGCCCCCACCGCCCGCCCGACCGCCGTCACCAGCGCGTCGAACGCCTCCGTCGCGTTCCCCGCCCGCAGGGCCAGCACCCCGCTCAACGCCTCGTCGGCCACCATGTCGGCCAGTCTCCTGGCCCGGTCCCCGTCGCCCGAACGCCAGGCGTATCCAGCGGCCCCCGCCGCCAGACGGGCCCGCCCGGACGGGTCGGGACACAGTGCGGCGGCCTGTTCCGCCAGAACCCGCGCCGCGCGGAGCCGTCCCGCGCCGGCCGCCGTCCGCGCGGCGGCACCGAGTTCCACGGCCAGCCGCCCGCTGGGGCCGGGCGCCCCCGCGCCCCGGTGCCAGGAGCGCCACGGCCCCTCGCCCTCACCGTTCAGCACGCAGGCCAGCAGACGGTGGACGTCGCGACGGTCGGAAGGTGAGCCCGTCTCGTAGGCCGCGATCCGCGTCCATGCGTCGCGGAACACGACCCCGCCCGCTCCGGCGTGCGCGAGCCCGGCCGCCTCGGCGGCGTCCAGGGACCGGGTGTCGAGTCGGGCGGCCATGACGGCACGCGGGAAGGCGTCGGTCGGTACCGGGTACTGGTCGGCCGCCGCCAGCAGCAGGAGCAGGCGGGTGTCGTCCGGCAACGCCCTGATCCGCGCCCTGAGTTCGCCCAGCAGGGCCGGGGCCAGCTCGGCCGGCCGCACGGGCAGCGGGTCGGCGCCCGACGCCTGGCGGTCGGTGAGGCGCGGGACCAGTTCGGCGGCGGCGCGCGGATCGCCGTCCACGGCACGCAGCACGCGGACGCGGACGCCTTCGGGAAGCGAGGAGGCGGGCGGTGGCCAGGCGTCCTGGGGCGGCGGTGGCGAAGTGCGGTCAAGAGGTGGGGGGTTCACCGGAGTCACCACGCAAATGACGTTACTGGCGGGTTACTTGAATCGTAAAGACCGGCGACTTCACCGATGCGGCGCGCGTAGACCCGCCTCGACACTCCTGACAACCCCACACGTTTCAGGAGGCATCATGCAGCGCCCCACGCGTCGCATCGCCACGGCCGTCTCGGCGGTGGCCACCTCGCTCCTTCTGTCACTGTCCCTCTCCCCCACCCCCGCGCACGCCGCGACCCACGACCCCGTCGTCTTCGTGCACGGCCTCAGCAGCTCGGCGAGCAGCTGGGACGACTGGAAGGGCTACTTCCAGGCCGACGGCTACAGCGCGGCCGAGCTGGACGCCTGGTCGTACGACTGGGCCCAGCCGAACGCCACCACCGCTCAGCAGCTCTCCACCGAGATCAGAAACGTGCTCGCCCGGACCGGCGCGTCGAAGGTCGACGTCGTCGTGCACTCCATGGGCGCGCTCAGCTCCCGCTACTACCTCAAGAACCTCGGCGGGACGTCGTACGTCGACGACTTCGTCTCGACGGCCGGCACGAACCACGGCACCTCCACCGCCTCGTGGTGCGCATGGCTGTACACCTCGTGCGCGGAGATGAACACCGGCAGCTCGTTCCTGACCGCCCTGAACTCGGGCGACGAGACCCCGGGCGGCGTGTCGTACGCCAGCTACTGGTCGAACTGCGACGAGGCGCTCACGCCCGACACCACCGCGATCCTGAGCGGAGCGACCAACGTCGAGGTCGGCTGTGTCTCGCACACCGACATGAACAACGACCACGGTGTCTACGAGCAGGTCCGGGACTTCATCGGCTGAGCCTGGCGGAAACGACGACACACACGGCGACAGCGGGGGTGCGCGGGCGCCCTGAGGGGGACAATCAGGGTGAGCCCTGTCCTGCCCGGGAGGTCCCCATGGCCCTGCGGTCCGCCGACTCCGGCAAGGTGACACGGGATGCCGTGCACCACCCGCTGTTCGCCCGCTTCTACGCACGGATCAGCGTCAACGCCGAGACCAAGATGGGCATGGCCGACGTCCGCGACCGGCTGCTGGCCGGGCTGTCCGGCCGGGTGCTCGAGGTCGGCGCCGGGAACGGCCTGAACTTCGCCCACTACCCGAGCGCGGTCTCGGAGGTCGTCGCGATCGAACCGGAGCGTCTGCTGCGCCGGCTTGCGGTGGAGTCAGCGCGGCGCGCCGAGGTGCCGGTGGACGTGGTGCCGGGCGCGGCGGAGGCGCTGCCGGTCAAGAGCGAGGCCTTCGACGCGGTGGTGCTGTCGCTGGTGATGTGCAGTGTGCGGGACGTGCCGCGGGCGCTCAGCGAGGTACGGCGGGTGCTGCGGCCCGGCGGGGTCGTGCGGTTCTTCGAGCACGGCCGGGGCGGCGGGCGCGCGATGCTCCTCACACAGCGGGCGCTGGACCGGACGGTGTGGCCGCTGGTGAGCGGTGGCTGCCATGTCTCCCGCGACCCGCTCGCGTCGCTGCGCGCGGCCGGCTTCGAACTCGGCCCCGTCCGGCGGGTGATGATGCCGGAGAACGGGCCCGCGCTCCCCTCGTCGTACTGCGTGCTGGGTACGGCGTGGCGACCGCCGGTCGGCGAGCAGCCACCGGCGTAGGTCGACCACGGCCTCGAAGGCGCGCGATCAGCCCTGGGGCAGGCCGTGCCGGTCGACTGCCGAACGGATCCGGGCGAGCCACTCCGTGCCCAGCCGGCGCCCGTCGGGCAGTTGGTCGCCTCGATCCCAGCGCCAGGTGGTGATCATCGCCAGCACGAGGATCCGGCACTGGCGCAGCAAGTCCTGATCGGCACCCGGGTAGTGCTCGCCGACTTCTTCGGGCGCGTGGGCGAGGTCGAATTCGACGGGCCCACGGCAGCACGTCTCAAGGTCGATGAACAGCGGGCCGTGCCTCGTGGTGAGCAGGTTGCCCGGGTGCGGCTCACCGTGCAGCAGCTGTTCGGCGCCGCCGCGCTCGCCGATCGCTCGGCTCAGGCTTCGCAGCGTGTCGCCGAGCAGCTCCCGGTCCGCCTCGGCGAGCGCCGGAGTGCGCTCGCGGTCGGCCACGAGTCGCCGCGCCTGCCGGACCCGGTCCGTGAACCGCGGCGTCGGGAGATCGAGCTCGCGCATGCCGGCATGCAGCCGCCCGAGCGCGTGGGCGTAGGCGGCCGGCGAGAGCTCTCCGGGTGCCACCGGTGCGTAGTAGGTCCACAGCGTGACCACGAAGCCGTCCCGCTCATGGACGCGTGGTTCCACGCGTGGTTCGAGCGCGGCCACAGGGCACGCGGATTCGGCGAGCCGCTGGGCGAGCTCCACTTCGAACCGCGCGATCTGGTCCTCGACCGGTGCCACCCGGGCCAGGACGTCACACGGCAGCAGACGCAGCGTGAGCTTGTTCGAGTCGTGAAGGACGATCGCGTCGTCGGCTGTCAGGCCGAGCGATGAGGCGATCGACCTGGCCGCGGCCACCGCACGCGGGGCCACCGAAATGTGCACCGTCGCCTGCTCCCTCTCCCTTGCCCGCTGCCATGGCCTGGGCGACGGGCGGCTTTTCCCGCGGCGCGATCCGGGCGCCGGCGGTCACCGGCGCCGCAGCGCGCTCACATGCTCCACTGCCGCAGTTCCGCCGCGATGTCGCCCACGGTGGCCTCCCCGCTCTTCACCAGCCGGGCCAGGTCGCGCACCTGCTCGGGCGAGGTGGCGACCTTCAGGCCGCTGGCGACGAGGTAGGCGTAGGCGACGGCGGAGGCGAACAGGGCGTTGGAGCGCTCCAGCGCGGGGACGTGGACGAGCAGTTGGAGCAGGGCGGCGGCTCGGGCCTGCGGACTGTCGTAGACGGGGACGTCGAAGATCTCGGCTTCATGGCGTGCCACGGCGGCGACGAGGGCTCCCCAGTCGGTGACCTGGGGGTCCCCCGGCGTCCTCTTCTCGGCGAGCATCAGCAGCCATGCGAGGTCGATGTTCAGATAGCTCAACGGATCAGTGGCGACCTTCGCGCGTGCCCTCACGGTCGGCGCCGAACTCCTCGACGAACACCGACTCGTACTGCTTCATGAAATCGGCGGCGGCCTCCACGAAGGTGTGGCCGACCTCCCCGGTGTCCTGTCTGACCAGTTCCTCGATGTAGCGGTTGACGCTCATCCCTCGGGCCAGGGCGCGCTCGCGGGCGGCGCGGGCGGTGCCCTCGTCCACTCTCACGTTCAGCTGGGTCTTCGCCATACCTCGAAGCTAGCGCGGGAGTGCTAGCACCGGCAAGTGGGTCCGGTCGAGAAGTGCCGAGGAGTCAGGGTGCCCCTTACACCGATATCGGGGGCCCGACCTGGGGTGGAGACCGACCGGGACCTCGGGGGGATAGAGCTGTGGGATGGATCACATTACCCTCGGCGGGTACGGGAGTCGTCGTACGAGCGCCGTCCGTCCGGGAAGCGTCGCAGTCGTCGCAGTCGTCGTACGGGAGTCGTCCCATCCCTTCAGGAGGCGGTCTTGTCCACAGCAGCTGCCCGGCACGTGCCGGGCCCGGCCTCGGCGGACGGCATCGCGGCCCGCGCCCGAGGGCTGACCAAGGCATACGGCTCGGGCGAGACCGCGGTGCTGGCCCTCGACTCGGTGGACGTGGACATCGCGCGCGGCCGTTTCACGGCGGTCATGGGTCCTTCGGGCTCGGGCAAGTCCACGCTGATGCACTGCCTGGCGGGCCTGGACAACGTCTCGGCGGGCCAGGTGTGGCTGGGCGACACCGAGATCACCGGGCTGAAGGACCGTGAGCTGACCCGGCTGCGGCGGGACCGGATCGGCTTCATGTTCCAGTCGTTCAACCTCATCCCGACCCTGAACGCGGTCGAGAACATCACCCTGCCCATGGACATCGCGGGCAAGAAGCCGGACGAGAAGTGGCTGGACCAGGTCATCGACACGCTCGGGCTGCGGGACCGCCTTCGGCACCGGCCCTCCCAGCTGTCCGGCGGCCAGCAGCAGCGGGTCGCCTGTGCCCGCGCCCTCGCCTCCCGGCCGGAGCTGATCTTCGCGGACGAACCGACCGGCAACCTCGACTCACGATCGGGCCTTGAGGTGCTCGGCTTCCTGCGCGAGGCGGTCGACCAGCTCGGGCAGACCGTCGTCATGGTCACCCACGACCCGGGTGCCGCCGCCCACTCCGACCTGGTGGTGTTCCTGGGCGACGGGCGGATCGTGGACGAGATGGAACGGCCGACCGCCGAAGCCGTCCTGGAACGGATGCGCCACTTCGCCGGGGGCAACCCCCAAACCCCCGGCCTCGACGAGATCGGCGCCCGGTCCGACGGCGACGTGACCAGAGCCCCCGAGGAGAACTGACCCCGTGCTGAAGGCGACCCTCAGGAGCTTTCTCGCCCACAAGGGCCGGCTGCTGCTGTCCGCCCTGGCGGTGATCCTCTCGGTGGCGTTCGTCGCCGGCAGCCTGATCTTCTCCGACACCGTCGGCCGCACCTTCGACCGGCTCTTCGCGTCGACGGCCGCCGACGTCACCGTCACCCCCAAGGAGACCCTCGACGAGACGATCCCGTCGGGACAGACGCTGACTCTGCCGGCCTCGCTGGCCGACCGCCTGGCCCGGGTCGACGGCGTCGCGTCGGCCCGCCCGGACGTGGATGTGGACGGCATCACCGTCGTCGACAAGGACCGGGAGTCGGTGGGCCCGACCACCGGCGCCCCGACGCTGGCCACCGCCTGGAACCCGACCGAGCGCAGCCCCGTGGAACTCAGCTCCGGCCACGCCCCCGAGGGCCACGGCCAGGTCATGATCGACGCGGACACCGCCGACGACAAGGACGTCCACATCGGCGACCGCCTCACCGTGATCGGGCAGCAGGGTTCCTTCCCGGTGGAGGTCGTCGGCATCGTCACCTTCACCACCACCAACCCCGGAGCCGCGCTGGTCTACTTCGACCCCTCGACCGCGCGGACGAGGCTGCTGGGCGACCCGGAGGGCGCCACCAGCATCTCCCTGGACGCGGCCGAGGGCGTCAGCGACCCGGTGCTCAAGCAGCGCGTGGCCGAGGCGCTCGGCGGCGACAGCGGCGCCTACGAGCTGCGCACCGCCGACGAACAGGCCGAGTCGGACGTCGAACAGCTGGGCGGGTTCCTCGACATCATCAAGTACGTGATGCTCGGCTTCGCCGGGGTCGCGGTCCTCGTCGGCATATTCCTGATCGTCAACACCTTCTCGATGCTGATCGCCCAGCGCACCCGGGAACTGGGCCTGCTGCGGGCGCTCGGCGCGGACCGGCGTCAGGTGCGGCGCTCGGTACTCACCGAGGCGCTGCTGCTGGGCCTGGTCGGCTCGACGGCGGGCCTCGTGGCCGGGATCGGGCTGGCCGTCGGACTCATCGAGCTGATGGGTCTGCTGGGCATGAAGATCAGGACGTCCGAGATGGTGGTCGGCTGGGGTACGCCGGTGGTGGCGTACGTCGTCGGCCTGGGCGTCACCTTCGTCGCGGCGTACCTCCCGGCCCGGCGGGCGGCGGGCGTCTCACCCATGGCGGCTCTCGCGGACGCCGAGATCGCCGAGATCGGACGACCGCTGCGGCTGCGCGCGGTGGTGGGCTCGGTGGTCGGGGCGGCGGGTGCGGCGGCGCTGGTGGGCTGTGTCGTGGCGTCGAAGACGTCGTCGTCGGCTTCCCTGCTGGGTCTCGGCGTGCTGCTGACGCTCATCGCGACCGTGATCGCCGGACCGCTGCTCGTCCGTCCCGTGATCCGGGTGCTCGGCGGGGCCTTCCCGGCGGTGTTCGGTTCGATCGGCCGGATGAGCCAGCGCAACGCCCTGCGCAACCCCCGCCGTACCGGCGCCACCGCCGCCGCCCTGATGGTGGGCCTCGCGCTGGTCGGTGGGATGTCCGTGGCCAGCGCCTCGATGACCACGTCGTTCGACCAGCAGATCGACAAGACCCTGGGCGCCGACTTCGTGGTGCAGAACGGCAACTTCGTGCCCTTCCCACGGGAGGTCACCGAGCGGATCCGTGACACCGAGGGCGTGGGGCTCGTCGTACGCTCGCAGTTCACGACGGTCGCGGTGGGGCTGCCGGACGGCGACCGTGTGAAGACGACCGCGGCGGGATACGAACCCGAGCTCGACCAGGTCGCCAACATCACCTACGCCCGCGGCGACAGCGCGGCCGCGCTCGCGTCCGGCCGGCTCGCCATGGACAAGGACTTCGCCGAGGACCACGGCGTACGGGTCGGCAGTGCCGTCCCGGTCGAGTTCCAGGGCGGCAAGCGGGCCGAGCTGACCGTGGGCGCCCTCACCGACCAGGAGTCCGCCGACGGCTTCGGTGCCCAGGGCGGCATCTACTTCGGCCTGGCCACGCTGGAGAAGTACGCGCCAGGGGGACAGGACGCGGCCGTGTACGTCAACGCCGCCTCCGGCACGAGCACGGCCGATCTGCGGGCCGGCCTGGAGAAGACACTCGACCCGTATCCGCAGGTGCAGGTGCGGGACATCGCCGACTACAAGGACCTGGTGCACGACCAGATCGCCGTACTGCTCTATCTCGTGTACGCGCTGCTCGGGCTCGCGATCATCATCGCCGTGCTCGGTGTGGTCAACACCCTCGCGCTGTCGGTCGTCGAGCGCACCCGGGAGATCGGACTGCTGCGGGCCATCGGGCTGGCCCGGCGGCAGCTGCGTCGGATGATCCGGCTGGAGTCGGTGGTGATCGCCGTGTTCGGGGCGGTCCTGGGCCTCGCGCTGGGGCTGGTGTGGGGCGTGTGCACCCAGCAGGTGCTGGCCCTTCAGGGCATGACCGCCCTCGCCATCCCCTGGGGGACGATCGTCGCCGTGGTGATCGGCTCGGCGGTCGTGGGTGTCGTGGCGGCGCTGCTGCCGGCGTTGCGTGCCTCGCGCATGAATGTGCTGGCGGCCATCGCGCACGAGTGAGGGAGTCGCGGCGAGCGCTCAAGTCCCTTGAGGGTGAGGAGAGTTCATGTCGCAGTCCGCAGGCCGTCCGCGTCCGTTCCGCTTCGGCGTCAATCTGATGACCGCCGCCCCGGCCGGCGAGTGGCGGGCCAAGTGCCGTCGGGCCGAGGAGCTCGGCTACGACGTCCTCCTGGTCCCCGACCACCTGGGGATGCCCGCGCCGTTCCCGGCCCTGGTCGCGGCGGCCGAGGCGACCGAGCGGCCGCGAGTGGGCACTTTCGTGCTCAACGCGGGGCTGTGGAACCCGGCCCTGCTGGCCCGGGAGGTGGCGACGGCCGACGCGCTGACCGGCGGCCGGCTGGAACTGGGGCTGGGCGCGGGTTACGTGCGGGCGGAGCACGACACGGCGGGTCTGCCGTTCGGCACTCCTCGCGAGCGCGTGGACCATCTGCGGCGCACGGTCGAGGAACTGGGGCGGTTGCTCGGGGACGCGTCGTACCAGCCGCAGCCGACGCAGCGGCCCCGAGTGCCGCTGCTGGTCGGCGGCAATGGAGACCGCGTGCTGCGGCTGACCGCCGAACACGCCGACATCGCGGCATTCGGGGGCGCGTACCCGGACCCGAAGAGCTCGACCGGGCGGCTGCTCCCCGTCACGGCCGAGCAGCTCGACGAACGGGTGGCTCGCTACCGGCGGTTCGCGGCGGACCGGCCGGGAGCCGCCGAGCTGAACCTGCTCCTACAGATCGTGACCGTCACCGAGGACCGCGAGGCCGTGATCCAGCCGCTCCTCGACCGGGTGCCGGAGCTGACCCTGGAGCAGGCCCTGGCACTGCCCGTCGTCATGACCGGCACCCTGGAACAGATCACCGCGCAGGTGCTGGCCCAGCGCGAGCGGTACGGGTTCTCGTATCTGACGGTCCTGGAGCCGTACATGGAGGCGTTCGCCCCGGTGATGGCGCGGCTGCGCGGCAAGTAGCTGTCCGGATACTGGAATTCCGCTTCCGGCTCCGCCGCCCATGATGGGATCACGGCATGACTGATCTGCGGATACGGCCGGCGACGGCCGAGGACCTCGACTCCGTGCTGGCCTTCTGGAAGACGGCCGCCGAGGGCACGAGCATCAGCGACGACCGGGAGGGCGTGGAGCGGCTGGTCGCCCGCGACCCCGAGGCACTGATCCTGGCGGAGCTGGAGGGTGACCTGGTCGGCACGGTGATCGCGGGCTTCGACGGCTGGCGCTGCCATCTGTACCGGCTGGCGGTGCACCCGGAGCGCCGGCGCCTGGGCATCGGCTCGGCGCTGCTGGGCGCCGCCGAGGAGAGGTTCGCACGGCTCGGCGGGCGCCGGGGCGACGCGATGGTGCTCCAGCGCAACGAGACCGCGCATCATGCCTGGCGCGCTGCCGGGTACACGCCTGAGGAACACTGGCGGCGCTGGGTGAAGCCTCTGACCGGCTGAACCTTCGCCGGCTGAACCGATCACCGTCCGACCCGGCATCGACCAGCTTTGCCGATCCTTTACTATTGCCGGGACTGCTTCGGTCCTCCAATGAAAGGTGTGAGCGTCCGCCCATGGGCGAGCCTCCCAGTCCCAGACATCGCGCGATCCTCCCCACCCTGTCCGACCATGGGACGGAGGTGACCCGATGACCGAAGTGATCCTCCTGCTGGTGGCGATCCTGCTGTCGCTCGCCTGCGGTGCCTTCGTCGCGGCCGAGTTCTCGCTGACCACGGTCGAGCGCAGCGAGCTGGAGCGGGCGGCCGAGCGCGGCGAGCGGGGCGCTTCCGGCGCCCTCAAGGCCGTGAAGAGCCTGACCTTCCAGCTCTCCGGCGCTCAGCTCGGCATCACGGTCACCAACCTGGTCGTCGGCATGCTCGCCGAGCCCTCCATCGCCAAGCTCCTCGCCGGCCCGCTGGAGTCGCTCGGCGTCTCCCGCTCAACCGCGAGCTCGATCGCGCTGGTGATCGGCACCGCGCTGTCGACCATCGTGCTGATGGTCGTGGGCGAGCTGGTGCCCAAGAACTGGGCGATCTCCTCGCCCCTGGCCGTGGCCAAGCGGGTCGGCAACGCGCAACGCTGGTTCAGTGCGATCTTCCGCCCGTTCATCAGCCATCTGAACAACACGGCGAACCGCGTGGTGCGCCGCTTCGGAGTCGAGCCGACCGAGGAGCTCGCCGCCGCGCGCGGACCCCAGGAGCTGGCCGCCCTGGCCCGGCACTCCGCGCGGGAGGGCGCCCTGGAGGCGGACACCGCCGAGCTGTTCGTACGGACCCTGAACCTGGCGGACCTCACCGCCGAGAACGTCATGACCCCGCGGGTCCAGGTCGTCGCCCTGGACGCCCTGGCGACCTGCGCGGACGTGGCGAACGCGACCCGGGCGACCGGCCTGTCCCGGTTCCCCGTCTACCGCGACAGCCTCGACGCGGTCGTGGGCACCGCGCACATCAAGGACATCCTGGCGGTGCCCGCAGAGCTCCGGCCGCGCGTCTCCGTCTCCGAGCTGATGCGCGAGCCGCTGCTGGTCCCCGAGACGCTCACCGTCGACCGGCTCCTCGACCGGCTGTCCGGCAAGCGCACCATGGCCGTGGTGATAGACGAGTACGGCGGTACGGCCGGCGTGGCCACGCTGGAGGACATCGTGGAGGAGGTCGTCGGCGAGGTACGCGACGAGCACGACCCGCACGAGACGCCCGACATCGCCGCCGCCGGCAGTGACGACGAGGGCCGGGCGCTGTACTCGGCCGACGGTTCGGCCCGGGTCGACCACCTCGCGCGCGTCGGCCTGCGGGTGCCGGAGGGGCCGTACGAGACTCTGGCCGGGCTCGTCGCCGCCGAGCTCGGCCGCATCCCCTCCGTCGGTGACCGCGTCGACGTCGCCGGCTGGCGGCTCGACGTGGTGGACGCCTCCGGGCGCAGAGCCGCGCGGGTGCTGCTGCACTCGCCGCTCGACGACGCTCCGGAGACCGAGAAGGAGGACGGGCGATGACCGCCGTACAGCTGTTCATCGGTTTTCTGACCCTGGTCGTGAACGCCTTCTTCGTGGGCGCCGAGTTCGCGCTGATCTCCGTACGCCGCTCCCAGATCGAGCCGTACGCCGACGAGGGCGACCGGCGCGCCAAGAGCGTGCTGTGGGGCTTGCAGCATGTGTCCGCGCTGATGGCGGCCGCTCAGCTCGGCATCACGCTGTGCACGCTGGTGCTCGGTGTGGTCGCCGAGCCGGCCATCGAGCATCTGCTGGAGCCGCTCTTCCACGCGGTGGGCGTGCCGGAGGGCGCCGGGCACGTGGTCTCCTTCGTGATCGCGCTGGCGGTGGCGACCTATCTGCACATGCTGCTCGGCGAGATGGTGCCGAAGAACATCGCGCTGGCCGAGCCGGTGCGCAGCGCCCTGCTGCTCGGTCCGCCGCTGGTCACGCTGTCCCGCGCGCTGCGGCCGGTGATCTTCACGGTCAACGCGTTCGCCAACACGCTGCTGAAGCTGCTGCGCGTCGAGACCAAGGACGAGGTCACGGCAACCTTCTCGGACGCCGAACTGGCACGGCTGGTGCGGGACTCCGGCGAGGCCGGCCTGATCGACGAACGTGCGCGGGAGCGGCTGAACGACGCCCTGGAACTGGGCCGGCGGCCCGTGCGCGACGTGGTGCTCCCGCTGGAACGCGTCGTCTACGCGCGCGTGGGCGTCACTCCGGAGGAGCTGGAGGGGCTGTCGGCCGAGTCGGGCTTCTCCCGTTTCCCGGTCGTCGACGAGGGCCGGCACATCGTCGGCTACCTGCATGTGAAGGACGCGCTGGACGCCTCCCCGCGGGACGTGCCGTTCGAGGTGGAGGACATGCGGCCCATCGCAAGGGTCCGGGAGGGCACGCCGCTGGACGACGTGCTCACCGCGATGCGGGGCAGCCGTACGCACCTGGCCGCCGCGCTCGGCAGCGACGGACGGCTGGCCGGGCTGGTGACCATGGAGGACGTGCTGCGGGAGCTGTTCGGGCAGCGCGCCTGACGGCCCTGCCGAGGTGGTACCCCGGGGCGACCGACCGACGGGTATGGCGCCCGGGATACCATCTCTGTCGCCATGCACACGAACCCCACACACAGCAGCCTGGTCGCGGTCGGCGACTCCTTCACCGAGGGCATGTCGGACCTCCTCCCGGACGGTTCCTACCGGGGCTGGGCCGACCTCCTCGCCGGGCGGATGGCCGCCCGCACACCCGGCTTCCGGTACGCCAACCTCGCGGTGCGCGGGAAGCTGATCGGGCAGATCGTCGCCGAGCAGGTCGACGTGGCCGCCGCGATGAACGCCGATGTGATCACGCTCGTCGGCGGGCTCAACGACACGCTGCGCCCCAAGTGCGACATGGGGCGGGTGCGCGGTCTGCTGGAGGAGGCGGTGGAGAAGCTCGCCCCGTCCTGCGGCCGGCTGGTGCTGATGCGCAGCCCGGGGCGGCAGGGGCCGGTCCTGGAGCGGTTCCGGCCGCGCATGGAGGAGCTGTTCGCCTGCGTGGACGAGCTGGCCGAGCGGCACGGGGCGATGGTCGTGGACCTGTACGGGGCTCCCTCGCTGGCCGACCCGCGCATGTGGGACGTGGACCGGCTGCATCTGACGGCCGACGGGCATCGCCGGGTCGCGGAAGCGGTGTGGCAGGCGCTCGGCTACGACCCCGAGGACACCGAGTGGCGCACGCCGATCCCGGCCACCCTGCCGCCGGGGTGGGTCGCACGGCGGTCCGCTGACGTGCGGTTCGCGCGGCAGCATCTGCTGCCGTGGATAGGGCGGCGCCTGACGGGGCGGTCGTCCGGGGACGGGCTGCCGGCCAAGCGGCCGGAGCTGCTGCCCTACGAAGGGCCGATGGCCTAGGCCCGGTCGGCCCGAAGGCACGGGCCGGAGGGGCGAGGCGCTCCTGCCGCCGGTCCGCGACAGGAGCGGTGTCCTACGCCCTGAGCCGGGCCGTCCCCCGGCTTTCGGCGCCCTACCGGCGTGCGGCGGCCCGGCTCCGCCGGTACAGCACGGTTCCGGCGATCAGCAGCGCGCCACTGGCGGCGATGCCTCCGACGACGCTCTCGGCGCCGGTCTCGGGCAGGTGGGGGTGGGTCGGCTTCCCGGGAGGCGTCGTGGACGCACTCGGCGTCGGCTCGTGGGAGGGCGGCGGTGTGACGGTCCTGGTGGGTGTCGGGGTCGGCGTGGGCGTGGGCGTGTCGCAGCCGTAGCCGTACCCGTAGCCACAGCCGTCGTCGTTGGGCTCGTCGGAGCCGTAGCCGGCGTCGCTCGGTTCGTCCGAGCCGTAGCCGTAGCCGTCGCCGCTGGGCTCCTCGCTGCCGTACCCGTAGCCGGCGTCGCTCGGCTCCTCGGAGCCGTATCCGTACCCGTGGTCGCTCGGCTTCTCGGTTCCGTAGCCGTCCTCGGCCGGCTTCTCGTAGCCGTAACCCTCGGAGCTCGGTGACTCGGTGCCGTAGCCGGAGTTCCCGGATTCCGAAACGGTGTCCTCGGAGGCGGTCCTCGGCAGATCCAGTCTGTCGAGCCTGTCATTCACCTCCTGGACCCGCTCCTGCACCTCGCCGACTTTCTCGTGCACGTTGCCGAGTTTCTCGTCCAGCTGGTCCAGCCCGTCCGAGCCGTCCGTGCGACCCGACAGCGCGGCGGCGGAGTTCACCACGGTCCCGTGGGTTCCTGGGGTCGCGGACGCGCATGTGCCGTACAGGGACAGGGCGCTCGTCGCGGCGGCCGCCACGATCAATCCCCTGGTCAAAGCCTGTCGCATTCTCGTTGTCTTTCTCTTATCGGAATGGGGAAGCCGACGTCGGTCATTGACGCGATCTCGTCGATTGCCGGAATTCGTCAGGTCGTCGCAGGCGCCGTGATGCCGCGCGCTCGAACTCGCCACGACTTGCAGACTATGAACGAGATGTGGAGGCCCCCGGAAACCAGGACGCGTCGACAGTCTGGGAATTCACCCGATCGCCAGCCGGCGCCGACCGGCACCTCTGACCTGGGGCACTCGGTGGGCGTGGCCGAGGGGGCCGCGAGGCGCCGGGTAAACTCCGTACACGTGACTTCTGCGCCCGCCAAGCCCCGCATCCCGAACGTCCTCGCCGGACGTTATGCCTCCACCGAGCTCGCCACGCTCTGGTCCCCCGAGCAGAAGGTGAAGCTGGAGCGGCAGCTCTGGCTCGCCGTGCTGCGGGCCCAGAAGGACCTCGGCATCGAGGTGCCGGACGCGGCGCTCGCCGACTACGAGCGCGTCCTCGACACCGTCGACCTGGCCTCGATCGCCGAGCGCGAGAAGGTCACGCGGCACGACGTGAAGGCGCGGATCGAGGAGTTCAACGACCTCGCCGGGCACGAGCACGTGCACAAGGGCATGACGTCCCGAGACCTCACCGAGAACGTCGAGCAGCTCCAGGTCCGCCTCTCGCTGGAGCTGATGCGCGACCGTACGGTCGCCGTGCTGGCGCGCCTCGGCAAGCTGGCCGGCGAGTACGGCGAGCTGGTCATGGCCGGCCGTTCGCACAACGTCGCCGCGCAGGCCACCACCCTGGGCAAGCGTTTCGCCACCGCCGCCGACGAGCTGCTCGTCGCGTACGGGCGCGTCGAGGAGCTGCTGGGCCGCTACCCGCTACGCGGCATCAAGGGCCCGGTCGGCACGGCGCAGGACATGCTGGACCTGCTGGGCGGTGACGCCACGAAGCTGGCCGAGCTGGAGCACCGGATCGCTCAGCACCTGGGCTTCTCGCAGGCGTTCACCTCGGTCGGCCAGGTCTACCCGCGCTCGCTGGACTACGAGGTGGTCACCGCGCTGGTGCAGCTGGCGGCGGCGCCGTCCTCGCTGGCGAAGACGATCCGGCTGATGGCCGGGCACGAGCTGGTCACCGAGGGCTTCAAGCCGGGCCAGGTCGGCTCCTCCGCGATGCCGCACAAGATGAACACGCGGTCCTGCGAGCGCGTCAACGGCCTGATGGTCATCCTGCGCGGCTACGCCTCGATGACCGGTGAGCTGGCGGGCGACCAGTGGAACGAGGGCGACGTGTCCTGCTCGGTGGTGCGCCGGGTCGCGCTGCCGGACGCGTTCTTCGCGCTGGACGGCCTGCTGGAGACGTTCCTGACGGTGCTCGACGAGTTCGGCGCCTTCCCGGCGGTCGTGGCCCGTGAGCTGGACCGCTACCTGCCCTTCCTCGCCACCACCAAGGTGCTGATGGGCGCGGTGCGCGCGGGCGTCGGCCGTGAGGTCGCGCACGAGGCGATCAAGGAGAACGCCGTGGCCTCCGCGCTGGCGATGCGTGAGCAGGGCGCCGAGCGCAACGAGCTGCTCGACAAGCTGGCCGCCGACGAGCGCATCCCGCTGGACCGCGCCGCGCTGGACGCCCTGATGGCCGACAAGCTGTCCTTCACGGGTGCGGCGGCCGACCAGGTCGGCGTCGTCGTCGGCCGGATCGAGGAGATCGTCAAGCAGCGCCCGGAGGCCGCCGGTTACACGCCCGGGGCGATCCTCTGACGTCGCGGCCGGCATGACGCGCTTCACCGCCGAGCAGTTGGAGGCCGCCCGCGACCGTCTGGTGCCGGACGTCGTCGCGGACGGCCTCGACGTGCTGTTCTGCGGCATCAACCCCGGTCTGATGACAGCGGCGACCGGCCATCACTTCGCCCGCCCCGGCAACCGCTTCTGGCCGGTGCTGCTTCTCTGCACTTCACTCGAAAGACTGACGAGACGGTTCGCTGGGCAGCACTAACCTCAATCGGCCCATCGTGTGCCACCGCAGGGGCCCACGAGGTGCGAGCGAGCTCGTGGAGAAGTTATCGCATCAGTAGGTTAGGGCTGGAGCGCTGTGCCAGGATTGCCCGATGGACTACGACCTGACGCGTTTGGGGTGGCGGGAGTTCGAGCATTTGTCTCAAGCGCTCGCCAAGTGCGTGCTTGGCCCCGGTGTTTCAGTCTTCGGCGACGGTAAGGACGGCGGTCGGGAGGCGACATTTACCGGCCAGGTTCCGTACCCCAATGGACAGCAAGCTTGGGATGGCTACGGGGTAATACAGGCCAAGTTCAGGCAACGTTCTCAAGGCGTTAGTTCTGGCACCGAATGGCTTGAGCGTCAGATTGAGGCGGAGTTCAAAGCGTGGCTGCACCCTGATTCCAAGCGCGGGCGGATGCCGGAGTACTTAGTTTTCACGACCAATGTGCCCCTCTCGCCCGTGCCTGAAACCGGTGGGATCGCTCGCGTGGACCGCCTTATAACTTCCTACTCCGAGAACCCGAAAGTTGCTCTAAAGGGCTGGACTGTATGGCACGGCGACGAGATTTGCCGCTTCCTCGACATTCATGAAGGGGTCCGCCGGGCATTTGCTCACTTCATCACCCCTGGAGATGTACTCTCGCGTCTTCTCACCACGGTCAGCGATGCGGACGCCGAGACCGCAGAATTGATCCGCGCGCACGCCGGCAGGGAACTCCTGTCCGATCAATGGGTGCGCCTCGGTCAGGCTGGAGCTCAGACAGACGATCAAAAGACGCGACTCGGGCCCGTAGCGGTCGACCTGCGCGCCACCTTCGGAGAGCGTGACACGCGTCCACAGGCCGAACAAGCACCCATCTACCAGGACGGACCAAACTCGTACTCCACGCGTGTCGCCTCGTACGTCCTCGAACGCGGTGACACGGTTCTACGTCCGTCGCGATACGCCTCAGCGGAAGCCCGGAACGTTGTGTTGATCGGTGGCCCTGGGCAAGGAAAGAGCACCCTAGGACAGCTGATATGTCAGGCCTATCGCGTCGCTCTCCTTGACGAAGAAGGTGAGCACTTGCTCACCACCGAGGCGCGCACGGTCCTGCATGCCCTTCGTCGCAATTTCGCAGAGATCGGCCTGCAACCACCGCAAGGCCGCCGGTGGCCTATTCGTATCGCGCTCAACCAATACGCCAATGCCATCCTTGGCGGCGAGGACGTCAGTCTCCTGCGCTTTCTAGCCGACAGGGTTGGCCACCGCAGTTCCGTACCGGTCACCAGCATCCACATCAAGCGCTGGTTGCGGACATGGCCGTGCCTGCTTGTCTTGGATGGGCTCGATGAGGTGGTCTCACGTGAAACACGGGAAGAGGTGATGTCCCGCATATCTGATTTCCTTCTTGAGGCCCGGCAGATCGACGCAGATCTCCTTGTTATCGCAACGACGCGCCCGCAGGGCTACAAAGGCGAATTCCACTCCGGCGACTACGAGACCCTCACTTTGGTCCCCATGCCGGACAGTGACGCATTGCACTACGCTGAGCGACTCGCCGCCGCGCGCCATCGCGATGACCCCGACATGCGTGACACCGTCTTAGAACGAATCAGAACAGCCATCTCCGAGGAGGGCACTACCCGCCTCCTGCGCTCGCCGCTACAAGTGACCATCATGTCTTTGCTCGTCGAGCGACGCGCCCGGCTGCCCCAAAACCGCTACGAACTCTTCGATGCCTACTACGACACCATATACGCCCGCGAGGTAGATAAGCCTGGAATAACCGGACAGCTCCTCGCCGACCATCGGCTCCACATCGACTGGCTTCACCAACACGTAGGGATACTCCTCCAGACTCGCGCAGCCCAGTCAAGGGAACTGGATGCGGTGATCGAGGATGATGAGCTTCGCGAGCACATCCGGCAACGGCTACACGAGGAAACCGAGGACCAGAACGAGGCCGAAGTCCTGGCCAGCCGTCTGCTGGAAGCGGCAACCGACCGACTTGTCCTGCTCGTTGCCCCGAATGCCGGTTACATCGGCTTCGAAGTACGAAGCCTTCAGGAATACATGGCTGCCCGAGCGTTGATCTCCGGCCCTGAGGCTGAAATTGTTCCCCGACTCGAATCTCTCGCTGCCAGCTACTCATGGCGTAACACCTGGATGCTGGCCGCCGCAGGAATCTTCACCCACCGTCCGCACCTGCGCAGCGACCTGATCAACGCACTACGTGCGCATGACTCCAGGGATGCCGTCACGATGATTCTAGTCCCCGGTGCGCAACTGGCGCTCGACCTCCTGGATGACGACTTCACCCGCCATCACCCTCGCTTTCACAATCTGCTGGTCGAATATGCAACCACGCTCATCGGTCGCCCGCCGCGGGTCGATGTTCTCCAGCGCGCCGCACATAGTTTGGCCACGGCAGCGCAACGCCATGAGCAAGCTCGCATCCGGATCGAACACGCAATCAGGGACGCACTGAGCGCCCGCGATGCTCGGCTCTTGACAGGTCTCGGAGTCCTCAGCTTCCTGGCCCAAGTCAAAGGGCCAGGAAGCTCATCAGCGCGCCGTCTACTCGGCACGACCACCCGCAGTTTGGGAGCCAAGGAACGTGCAGCAGCCGCAGTCCTGTCCAGTCAATATCTTTCGGGAAAAATTCCCGATCTCCCTTCAGTTAATTTCAAAGTACTCGGAAAATCCAATCTCGCCCAATATCTGCGGGATCAGCTACCGACAGGGGATCTCTCAGGGTTTCAGCCCCTCCCAAACTTCCTCAATGCACTTGAACGCCACCCTGTCCAGCAGATACAAGTCGAAGGCATTACTGTGCCTGTCGTTGAAGCTTCGGTTCCCCTGGACAGTGAGGGAGCACTCGCTGCCATTGGCCACCAGATATCGATCGAGGCGTGTATCAACGTCATTAACGACCAGGAGATCACATCCTGGCAGATCAGCATGGCCTTCACGCAGCTTCTCGACTTGCTGACTTACTCCTCTTTACTGCCTCCAAGTGACCTCAATGTAACCGGCATAAGTTGAATGCTCGTGAGCTTTCACCTGGAGGTCCGAACCTTTCTTAGGTCCAGCATTCATCTATGCTTCTGGACCTCAGAGAACCCGCAGAATACCTTGGGGAACTTCGGGAGTTAGCTCGAATCCCTCACTCGTCCTTCTTTTCTTTGCGTGACATTGGGATGCCCAGGTCAACGGCTTGGCGCCTCGTTCGCTTTCGCGTCTCATCGCGCTTGGTACGGAGGAAGGTAAGGGTCAACTTGATTCCTTCGACTTCGCCGAGCCAGTTCTCCTCTTCAGCCCTCCTCAGTCGGTCCACAAGGTCGAATTCGAGTTCTTCGAGTCGGTCGAGCATCTTCGGGTTGATGTGCAGTACGGGGCAGCCGTCCGGAGCCACCCGGCCAACACCGCCGTCTCGGCCTCGGTCGCTTTCTCCCAGGCCACCCCGAGCAGCCACAGCACCCTAAACCAGCGCAGCAGCCCGTACCCGTAGCTGCGGACCGTCAGCGGACTGCTGTCGTTCAGAGCCAGGTCACGCAGATACGCAGTGACCGGTTCGATCTCGTCGTCATACCCGTTGACGACGATGTACGGCGGATGAGCGCCCCGCGCAGGGAACACCGCCCCGACGCGGGGGATATCCGCCCGCCCCTCCGTGAGTTCGTGTCGAAGATCCATTTTCACTCTCCTCGTTGACCTCGGGGACCATCACCGAGACCAACGAGAAGAGATGGTGCAGATAACTGTGCACCTGTCCGGCTTCACGCCGAGGCTGCTGAAACCGTCGGAGCAGGGCGAACTGCCGTCCTACGGACTGGGTATCACGAACGTCGTCGCGCGGGCGACCGCGCGGGCCGACGAGCTGAGCGCGCGGGAGTACCAGGAGGGCGGGCGGCTGCTGACGGCGAAGGTGGCACGGCTGCGGCCGCGTTGGCTGGCCGTCGTCGGGGTCACCGCCTATCGAGCGGCGTTCGACGACCGTGGGGCGCGGGTGGGTCCGCAGGAGCGGATCATCGGGGACACCCGGTTGTGGGTGCTGCCGAACCCGAGTGGGCTGAACGCGCATTGGACGGCCGCGACGATGGCGGAGGAGTTCGGACGGTTGCGGGTGGCGGCCGGCGCCGGCACCTGACGGGTCATGGGGGGGCCGTCTCGGTGCCCCTCAGGGCGGGTCTATCTCGGTGACCATCAGAAGGAGTGCGGGCTCGGCCTCGGGGTCACGGTCGGAGACGGCCAGATTGACCCAGCGGCCCGTGCCGGTCGCGCTCCAGGTGCGCAGGTCGTCGGCCCTGGTGCCGAACTCGGCCCAGGGCTCGGGTATGTCCTCTCCGCGCAGACCGCGCTCCTGAAGGGTCACGCTGCCCCAGCGCTCCGCCTTTCCCCATCGCTCGTCGAACCGCAGGACCAGGGCGGCCTCATGGGCGTAGAGGTCGTCCCTGCTCGGCCACGAGCCGGGCCCTAACTCGGTCATGTAGTAGCCCGGTCCGCCCAGGGCGAACTCCGTCCTGCCGTGCTCCGCGGGAAAGTCCCGGGTGCACAGCAGGTCGGTCAGGGCGAGATCCTTCGCGACGTCCATGTGATCCAGTATTGCCGCCGCCACTGACAATTGGCGGGGCGTCAGTCGCCTGCCGCCGTCAGGCGTCCCGGCGTCGCACGCTCCACGCCCCCGCGAGCAGCGCGGCCGTCGTCCACAGCGCGGTCACCGCCAGCCCCGACCACGGCCCGAGTGTGCCGTCGTACGTCTGGTGGAGGGCGATCTGGCCGGCCTTGTCGGGCATGAGGTCCGCCAGGGTTCCGGCGGCGTCGCCGATGACGAAGGACACCACGAGGATGAACGGGATGAGCAGGGAGAGCGTGGCGACTCCGCTGCGCAGCAGTGCGGTGAGGCCCGCCGCGAACAGGGCGATGAGCATGAGGTAGACCCCGCAGCCCAGGACCCCGCGCACCTGCTCGGCCGTCGTGAGGCCGCTCGCCGCCGAACCGAGTCCCGCGCGTCCGACGGCGAACGCCGTGCCCGCGGTGACCAGTCCGGCGAGCAGTGCGGCCGCGGCGATGGCCGTCGTCTTGGCGGCGAACCACAGCCCGCGGCGCGGCACCGAGGCGAGCGACAGTCGGAGCGCACCCCCGTGGTACTCCGACGAGACGGCCGACGCGCCGAACGAGATGGCGGCGATCTGACCGGGCAGGACACCGGACAGGGCGCTGAAGAGCGGGTCGAAGTCCGGGTCGGAACTCCCCTCGGCGCCTGCCAGGGCGGAGAACGCCGTGGTCACGGCCCACAGCGCGAGCAGCGCTCCCGGCATCGAGCGCAGCGTACGGATCTTGAGCCATTCCGAACGGAGTACCGGCGCGAATGTCATGATCAGGCCTCCTGGGGCTGTGCGGTGAACTCGGCCTCGGTCGCGGTCAGGTCCAGATACGCCTGCTCCAATGTGCCCTCCTCGGCAGCGAGTTCGAGGAGCGAGACGCCCGCCTCGGAGGCGAGCCGGCCGATGTCGTCCACGCGCGCGTGGCGCACCGTCCAGTGCCCGTCCTCGTGCCGGACGGCGTCGTGCCCGTGCCGGGCGAGCGCTGACTCCAGTGCCCGGGCGTCCGTGGTGCGCACACGGACCCGGGGTTCCACGCGCGCGTGGATGAACTCCCGCATCGGGGTGTCGGCGAGCAGACGGCCCCGGCCGAGCACGACGAGATGGTCGGCGAAGGCCGCGGTCTCGGTCATCAGGTGGCTGGAGACCAGGACCGTGCGCCCCTGCCCGGCGAGCCGGCGCAGCAACTGGCGGATCCAGATGATGCCTTCGGGGTCGAGTCCGTTGGACGGCTCGTCGAGCAGGACGACCTCGGGGTCGCCCAGCAGGGCCGCCGCGATACCGAGCCGCTGACGCATGCCGAGCGAGTACGTCCGCACCCTGCGCCGCGCGACCGAGGCGAGCCCGGTCTCCTCCAGCACCTCGTCCACCCGGCGATCGGCGATGCGGTTGCTCGCGGCGAGGACGCGCAGGTGGTCGCGGCCGGTGCGGGAGCCGTGCGCGGCCTGGGCGTCGAGCAACGCGCCCACGTGGCGCAGGGGTTCGCGCAGGCTCGGGTAGGCGCGGCCGCCGATCGTGGCGGTTCCGGAGGTCGGCCGGTCGAGGCCGAGGACGAGCCGCATGGTGGTGGACTTTCCGGCGCCGTTGGGCCCGAGGAAGCCGGTGACACGGCCGGGGAGGACGGTACAGGTGAGGTCGTCGACGGCTCTTCGGGTGCCGTACTCCTTGGTGAGGGCCCGGAATTCGATGCTGGTCATGGCAGCAGCCTGGCCCGGTGGGGCGGGTCGGCTCCTCCCCCGCCGGTGGAGATCGTCTCCCCCGAGCGGGGGAGGTCCGTTGTCAGTGGCGGCTGGCACGATGACGAAATGGTCCGCTTGCTGCGCCCGTTCGGTCGGGCGGTGACGTACACACGATGGCTGCATCTGTGCATCGCCGTTGTGTGGCCGAGCATGTGGCTGTTCGTCGAGGAAGCCTGGTGGACGTGGGTGGTGGCCGGCGCGGTGCTCGCCCCCGCCGGGCTGGTGCCCGCGATGCGGACCGTGGAGGGGCTCCAGGCGAGACTGCTGCTGACCGCTCATCGGGAGGACGTGGAGAACACCGACATCGTCGTCGCGCCGTCCGCTTCCTGGGGCGAGAGGGGGCGGCTGGTCGTATGGCTGGAGGCGCGGTTGCTGCTCGGCTGCGCGACCGCGGTCGTCAGCGCCCGACTGGTCTTCGCCACGGTGAACCTGCTGTCGGCGCCGTTCACCGGTGACTTCACCGAGGGCGGGCTGTGGCTCCGCGACGCCGGCCCCTGGTGGCAGTTCCTGTTCGCGCCTGTCCCCCTGGTCGCGCTCGCGGTGACCGTGGTCGCCTCGGGCCGGCTCATCACGGCACTCGCGGTCCGTCTCCTCGGCCCCTCCCCCGCGGAGCGCCTGGCCGCGCTGGAGGAGCGCACCGAGCAACTCCTGGAGCGCAACCGCATCGCCCGCGAGCTCCACGACTCCATCGGCCACGCCCTGACCGTGGCCGTCGTCCAGGCGGGCGCCGCCCGAGCGGCCGGTGATCCCGCCTTCACCGACCGGGCCCTGGCCGCCATCGAGGAGACCGGCCGGGCCGCCCTGGAGGACCTGGAGCGGGTCCTCGGCGTCCTGCGCGAGTCACCGCGGCCGGTCGGCGGCCGGCCGACGCTCACGGACGCGGACCGGCTGCTGGAGTCCGCGCGGGCGTCGGGCGCGAAGGTCGACATCGAGACGACGGGCCCGTTGGACTCGGTGCCCGGTCCCGTGTCCCGGGAGGGCTATCGCATCCTCCAGGAGTCGCTGACCAATGTGCTGCGGCACGCGGGCCCGGTCCCGGCCGCCGTCCGCATCGCCGTCACGGACGGCACGCTCACCCTGGAGATCCGCAATCCGCTCACCGCGGAGATACCCGGGCCCGGTAGCGGCAGCGGGCTGCGCGGCATCCGCGAGCGCGCCGCCCTGCTGGGCGGACACGCGCGGACCGGTCCCCACGAAGGTGACTGGCAGGTGCATGTGGAGCTGCCGGTGAGTTGATCTAGGCTGGCCGGATGCCGGTGACCGTTCTCCTCGTCGACGACGAACCTCTCGTCCGCGCGGGTCTGCGGGCCGTGTTGGAGGCCCAGCCGGACATCGAGGTCGTCGGGGAGGCGGCCGACGGGGCGGCGGTGATTCCGCTGGTGCGGCAGTTGCGGCCGGACGTGGTCGCCATGGACGTACGGATGCCGCTGCTGGACGGGATCGAGGCCACGCGCGCGGTGCTGCGCACGGTCGACGAGCCGCCGAAGATCCTCGTCGTCACCACCTTCGAGAACGACGAGTACGTGTACGAGGCGCTGCGCGCCGGCGCCGACGGGTTCCTGCTGAAGCGGGCACGGCCGGTCGAGATCGTTAACGCGGTGCGGCTGGTCGCCGAGGGCGAGTCGCTGTTGTTCCCGGCGTCGGTGCGGCAGCTGGCCGCGCAGTACGGCGACGACGGCGGGAACCGGGCGGCGCGTGCGGTCCTGGAGCGGGCCCGGCTGACCGAGCGGGAGGCCGAGGTGCTGAGGCTGATGGCGCGCGGGCTGTCGAACGCGGAGATCGCCGCCCGGCTGGTGGTCGGCACGGAGACGGTGAAGTCCCATGTGAGCGCCGTCCTCGCGAAGTTGGGGGCGCGGGATCGCACGCAGGCGGTGATCACGGCGTACGAGTCGGGGTTCGTGGCCCCTGGGTGAGCGTGATCGGCTACGAAGGTGGCGCGGGCCGAGCACGGCCCCGTCGGGCATTCCGGCGGAGCGACTCGCCGGGGTCCGTCCCGGCGAGTACCATCCGCCCAACATGGCCACGAGCTGGAAGGACGGACGTTGGGGCAGCTGACCGGCGGGGATCCCTCGCTGCTGCGAAGGATCAACTCCGCGGTGGTGCTGCACGCGCTGCGTGCCACGGACGCCGCCACGCTGACGGAGATCACGCGGGTGACCGGACTGTCCCGGCCGACCGTCGAGGGCGTCGTCGAGGGGCTCATCGACGCGGGGTACGTCGTCGAGAAGGCGGCGGACGAGAGTGTCGCGCGGCGTCAGGGGCGGCCCGCGCGGCGGTTCCGGTTCCGGGCCGAGGCGGGCCATCTGCTGGGCGTGGAGATCGGCGCGCATCGGATCGCCGCGCTCCTGGCCGACCTGGACGGCCGGGTGCTCGGCGCCATCGCCAAGGACGTGGACGAGGCGGCTCCGGCGGACGAGCGGCTGGAGCGGGTGCGTACGGCGGTCGCGGAGCTGTTGCGCCGGGCGGGGGTCGCGCGCGGCTCGCTGCGGGCCGTGGGGGTGGCCACGCCGGGCATCGTGGAGGCGGACGGCACGGTGCGGCTGGGCGCCGCGTTGCCGGAGTGGACGGGGCTGCGGCTGGGCGAGCGGCTGAGCCGGTCCTTCAAGTGCCCGGTGCTGGTGGAGAACGACGCGAACGCGGCGGCAGTCGCCGAGCACTGGAAGGGTTCCGCGACGGAGTCCGACGATGTGGTGTTCGTGCTGGCCGGGCTGAGTCCGGGCGCGGGTTCGCTGATCGGCGGGAAGTTGCACCGGGGGTTCGGCGGGGCGGCCGGTGAGATCGGCGCGCTGCATCTGCTGGGCCGCGAGGCGACACCGGAGACGCTGCTGTCCACCACGGACGAGCCGCTGCGTCCGCTGGACGAGCACGCCGTCGCCGCGGTGTTCGCGCAGGCCCGCGAGGGCGACCAGCGGGCCCGCGCGGCCGTCGACCGCTTCATCCAGCGTCTCGTCCACGACGTGGCCGCGCTCGTCCTCGCCCTCGACCCCGAACTCGTCGTGGTCGGCGGCTGGGCGGCCGGCCTGGACGGTGTGCTGGAGCCGCTGCGCCGCGAACTGGCCCGCTACTGCCTGCGCCCGCCCAATGTCGCCCTGTCGCTCCTCGGCGAGGCGGCGGTGGCCACCGGCGCATTGCGGCTCGCCCTCGACCATGTGGAGGAGCAGCTGTTCGCGGTGGAGGGGACGGTCACCGGCCGACGTTGACGGCCTTCCGCGTGGATGGCCGCCTGCCCTTGAACGCCGTGCGCCCCGGACGGGATCCGGGGCGCAGGCGTATGTCGGCCGAAAGAGCGGTCGGTCAGGACGCCCGGCGCTGCGCGTCCTCGTGTATCTCCACGCCACCGGAGTCGCCGAAAGTGAGCCGGCAGGTGTCCGCGCGGTAGGTGGCGACGGAGAGAGCGACGGTGCGGCCCTCGGCGAGGTAGCGGGTGGTCACCACGAGGACCGGGGCCCCCGGCAGGCGGTCCAGTTCCTTGGCGTCGTCCGCGCGGGCCGAGCCCAGCTCGACGGCGCTCTCCCGGCCCTCAAGACCCATGCGGTGCAGCTCGCGCAGCACGGCACGCGCGCGTGCCGTCCCGGACGGGGCGTCGATGCCGGAGAGGTCGGGCACCGACGACTGCGGGATGTAGAGCAGCTCGGCGGCGACGGGCTGGCCGTGCGTCACGCGCGAGCGGCGCACGATGTGCACGGGCTCGTCCTGGCCGCATTCGAGGGCGTCGGCGACGGAGGCGGGCGCGACCGCGAGCGCGCAGTCCGCGGCCTGCCAGACGTCGTCGGCCGCACCCGGCCAGGCGTGCTGCTCGCTGCCGACGGCCACACCGACGCGCGGCGGCGCGACGGTCGTACCGACGCCGCGGCGGCGCTGGAGCCTACCTTCCAGCTCCAGCTGTTCGAGGGCCTGGCGGAGAGTGGCTCGGGCGACGCCGAAGCGGGCCGCCAGATCACGCTCGTTGGGCAGGATCTCGCCCACCGAGAACTCCGAGTCCAGTGCCTCAGTGAGCACGGTCCTCAGATGCCAGTACTTCGGTTCCGGCACCGATTCCAGTTGCGTGGTCCCCACCCTGTCCTCCGCAATCGCCGTGGCCCGGCGGCGTTTTAGCGCCCTTGTTTATTAAAGGTTGTTGCACTTATCAGCGACGATAGGGCGGCGCTCACCCTTGGTCAATACCAATCGCCGGGAACGTTCACGGAACGGCTCGCGCGGTTCTGGCCGCACGAGCGCCGGCCGGCGCTACGCGGTGGCCAGCGACGTCAGCTTGTCGGGGTTGCGGATGATGTAGACGGACTGGATCCGCCCGTCCAGCACCTCGAGTTGGAAGATGCTGTCGGGCTTGTCGCCGGACCGGATCAGCAGCGCGGGGCCGCCGTTGACCTCCACGAAGTGGAAGGACGCGTCGGGGACGTCGCCCTTGCGTGCGGCGCCGACGAGGAAGCGGCCCACGTGGTCGGCCGTCTCCAGGACCCGCAGCGGCGCCTTCGCCTTGCCGCCGCTGTCGCCGACCAGCCGGACGTCCGGGGCCAGTAGTGACATCAGCCCTTCCAGATCGCCCTCCGCGGCGGCGGCCAGGAACCGCTCGGTGAGGTCGCGTCGCAGGGCGGGGTCGACCTCGTAGCGCGGTCGTCGCTCGTCGACGTGTCTGCGGGCCCGCCCGGACAGTTGCCGTACGGCCGTCTCCGAGCGGTCGAGCATGACGGCGATCTCTCCGTACGGGTAGCCGAAGGCCTCCCTCAGGACGAACACGGCCCGCTCCAGCGGCGACAGCGCCTCCAGGACGACGAGGACGGCGAACGAGACGGAGTCGGCGAGGACCGCGCGCTCGGCGGTGTCCTGGACGGTGTCGCCGAAGTCGGTGACGTACGGCTCCGGCAGCCAGGGGCCGACATAGGTCTCACCGCGTGCCTTGACCTGGCGCAGCCGGTCGATGGCGAGGCGTGTGGTGATGCGCACCAGGTAGGCGCGCGGCTCGCGCACCTCGGAGCGGTCGGCGCCGGACCAGCGCAGCCACGCCTCCTGCACCACGTCCTCCGCGTCAGCCACCCGCCCGAGCATGCGGTAGGCGACCCCGAGCAGGACGGGGCGATGCTCTTCGAACACGTCGGTCTCGATGTCGGTGGCCACCGCACCATCCCAGCCCACCCGTGCCGCCCTGTCCAGGCGACAACCGGCGGGACGGACGGGACTCGCCCCGGGGGTCTACCCGCCGGTAGCAATTGCTGACAGGCTGTCTACCCCATGCCCGGCCCATGAGCCCGACGAGGAGCAGCATGTCCGCCACCGTCTCCTTCGAAGTCCCCACCCCGTACGGTCCGCAGAGCATGAACCTCTCCTACGCGCGCGAGGGCACCGGCGAACCCCTTCTCCTGCTGCACGGCATCGGCCACCACCGCCAGGTGTGGGACCCGGTCATTCCCGTGCTGGCGCACGAGCGCGAGGTGATCGCCGTCGACCTGCCGGGGTGCGGACAGTCGCCGTCGATGCCGAAGGGGATGACGCACGACCTGCCGACGATGAGCCTCGCGCTCGCCGCGATGTGCGAGGCCCTGGAACTGGAACGGCCGCACGTCGCGGGCAATTCGCTCGGCGGACTCCTGGCCCTCGATCTCGGCCGGGCGAAGCTCGCGCGGTCCGTCACCGCCCTGTCCCCGGCGGGTTTCTGGTCGCAGCTGGAGCGGCAGTACGCCTTCACCGTCCTGACCGGGATGCGGCGGACCGCCGAGCGCATGCCGCTGCCCCTCGTCGAGTGGCTGTCCCGCTCGGCGGCCGGCCGCGCCGCCCTGACCAGCACCATCTACGCCCGTCCGGGCCGCCGTTCGCCCGAGTCCGTGGTCGCCGAGACGGTCGGACTGGCCCGCGCGGAAG
This sequence comes from Streptomyces sp. NPDC098781, assembly GCF_044759995.1. Taxonomy (NCBI): domain Bacteria; kingdom Bacillati; phylum Actinomycetota; class Actinomycetes; order Kitasatosporales; family Streptomycetaceae; genus Streptomyces; species Streptomyces sp. NPDC098781. The sequence goes on along the minus strand of NZ_JBIWAK010000001.1, from coordinate 173,475 downwards.
GTTTCTTCGAGACGCTCCGGTCGGGCCGGGAGGTGCGGTTCACCGACGATGTCTCGGAGATTCCGGTCACGGTGGCGTGGGGCAGCAAGGACCGGCTGCTCGTGCCCCGGCAGGGGGTCCGGGCGAAGCGGATCATCCCCCGGGCGCGGCTCGTGCGGCTGCCCGGATGCGGCCATGTGCCGATGAGCGACGATCCGGCGCTGGTCGCGCGGGTGCTGCTCGACGGCAGCCGCTGAGCGGGGTGGGACGGGCGGCGGCCGGGTCGCGGCCCTGGAACGCGGTGCCGGTGGATCGGGGTTGGCCGCGTTGCGGGCGGCGGGCTTGGGCGGCGGGCTGCTTCCCTGCGGGTGGCCGCGTTGCGGGGGGGCTTGGGCCGGCCGCTTCCCTTTGCGTGGCCGCGTTGCGGGGAGGGCGCGTGGGTCGGCGGGCTGCTTCCCTGCGGGGGGCCGCGTTGCGGGGGGGGCGGGCTTGGGCCGGCCGCTTCCCTGCGGGTGGCCGCGTTCCGGGCGGCGGGCTCGGGCGGGCCGCTTCCCTGCGGGCGTTCAATCCTGTTGACGCGTGAGCGGCGCGTGGTTCGGCGGCCGGTGCGTCGGTGGCTGCTCCGGGGCCGGTGGGCGGGCACGGCAGCCCAGGACGACGCCCGCGCCGACCAGCGCACTGCCGAGGGCCTGCGGGACGCCGTAGGAGCCGGTTCCGACGAGCGGTGCGGTGCAGGCGGCCGCGACGGGGATGAGCCCGGAGAACAAGGTGGCGCGTTCTGCACCGAGCCGCTGCATGCCCATGTACCAGCACACGAACCCCACGACCGTCACGATCACCGACTGCCACAGCAGGGCCGCGGTCTCGGTGGTGTCCGGGCGGCGCAGCCAGGCGCCGCCGTCGAGGATCGCCCCCGCCACGGCTGACTCGACGGCCGCGACACCGCACACGACGGCCGACAGCGGACGCGGGCCGAGCGGCCGCAGCACGGGCACGGCCAGCACCGCGAACCCGACCTCGCCGGCCAGCGCGCACGCCGAGAAGGCGATGCCGGTGCCGTCCGTGCGGCCCCACCCCTGGACCGCGCAGGCACCGGCAACCACGAGCGACGCGCCGCCCAGCACCCCGCGGCTCGGCCGGCGCCGCTCCAGCAGGGGGACCAGGACGACCACGACCACCGGCGCACAGCCGACGAAGACGCCCGGGACGGCCGGTTCGGCAGTGCGTTCGGCGGCGATCACCGCGAGGTTGAAGCCGACCATGCCGATCGCGGCGAGCAGCGCGAGGCGGGCCCACTGGCGGCGCGTGAGAGCCCGCAGCCGGGCCCGGGCGCCCGCTCCGAGGCTCGGCAGAAGCAGCAGACACGCCAGTCCGTAGCGGAGGAACTGGCCGCCCGCGTACGGGTACTCGCCGAGCAGGCTGTTGGCGGTGAAGGAACCTCCGACGAGGACGCAGGCGAGCGCTGCGAGGAGGGCGCCGCGTGTGGTGGTGGCGTTCATGGCACGACGTTAGGAACGGCGGCGGTCCGCATTAAGGTCCACTCTCATGACGTCATCGCGGACCAATCCGGACCTGCCGGCCGGCTCCCCGGCCTGGGAGTTGCTGCTCCCCGCCGCGTCGGCGCCGGCACGCGCGCGTGGGCGTTCGCTTCAGGCCGCGCTGCGCGAGGCGGTGCGTTCGGGGCGGCTGCTGCCGGGGACGCGGCTGCCGTCGAGCCGGGACCTGGCGGCCGACCTAGGGGTGTCACGCGGGCTGATCACCGAGGCCTACGAGCAGTTGACGGCGGAGGGGTATCTGCGCAGCGGGCGCGGTGCCGGGACCTGGGTAGGCGACGCGGTCCGGGCCGCCCGGCCCCGCGCGCGTGACCTCGCTCCGCGCTCCGCCGGCACGGGGGCCGACTTCGTGGCCGGGACGCCGGATGTGTCGCTGTTCCCGCGCGCCGCTTGGGCCGCCGCACAGCGCGCCGTACTGGCCGGGCTGCCGCACCACGAACTCGGCTATCCCGATCCACGCGGGCTGCCCCGGCTGCGCACCGCCCTCGCGGAACTGCTCGCGCGCCGCCGAGGCGTGGTCGCGGACCCCGAGCGCCTCCTGGTCGTCTCCGGGGTGTCGCAGGCCACGGCGGTGCTGGGCTTCGTGCTGCACGCGCGCGGGATGCGCGAAGTCGGGGTCGAGAACCCCGGAAGCCCGCAGCACGACGCCCTGTACGCGGCCGCGGGCGTGACCACCGTGCCGGTGCCCACGGACGAGGAGGGGCTCACCGTCGGCCCGCTGCGGGAGTCGGGAGTACGGTCCGTGGTCACCACGCCGGCCCATCAGTTCCCGACCGGCATCGCCTACTCCGCCCCGCGCCGTGCCGAACTGCTCGACTGGGCGCGGTCCGTCGACGGCTACGTACTGGAGGACGACTACGACGGCGACTTCCGCTACGACCGGGCTCCCGTGGGCGCGCTCCAGGGCCTCGATCCGGAGCGGGTCGCGTACGCGGGGTCGGTCAGCAAGTCCCTCGCACCGGGGCTGCGGCTCGGCTGGCTGCTCGTGCCCGAGGCGCTGGCCGAGGAGGTCGTGGAACGCAAGCGGACCATGGACCTCGGCCATCCCACCCTGGACCAGGCGCTGTTCGCCCGGTTCGTGGAACGCGGCGACTACGACCGCCAGCTGCGCCGCTGCCAGCGCGCGTACCGGGAGCGGCGTGACGCCCTCGTCGCGGCGCTGGAAGAGCACTTTCCGGGCTCGGAGGTGACCGGGATCGCGGCGGGGCTGCATGTCATCGCCGCACTGCCGGAACGGTACGGCCCGCAGGAGCGGTTCCTCGCGCGCGTACGCGAGGCCGGTGTGGCGGTGCGCCCGCTGTCGGACTACGTACACGCGCGCGCCGGGGACGCCGGAGATGCCGGGCGTGCCGGGCAGGCGGGTGTGCGGCTGGTGATGGGGTACGCCCATCTGTCCCCCGCGCGGATCCGGGACGGCGTACGGCTGATGGCCGGTGCGGTGGTGACGGCTCGGAGGTGACCGGGATCGCCGGGACGGGCGTCGGGGGCTGACCGGACCGGCGGGACGGCGGCACGGCACTGACCGGACCACCGGGACGGCGGCACGGCACTGACCGGACCACCGGGACGACCGCACCGCGCTGATACCGGACCGCCGGGACGACCGCACGGCACTCACCGGACCGCCGGGACGGCCGCGGGGCCAACGGCCGGGTGATCCGGGAGGCGCGTAGGCGTGTCCCTCGTATGGCGGGCCGGTCGGGCCGGTTCCCTTGCGGATGCGGTCAGTTGTTCACTCGTGGTTTGCGTGTGCGCTGCGGCGTACCAGTAGTTGTGGCACTGCCCACTGGCCGGATCCCGCCTCTGGAGGCCTCCATGTCCCACCGTCCGTTCCCGGGTCGCCGCAGCGTTCTGCGCGGCTCCCTCGCCGCGTCGGCGGCGCTCACCCTGCCCACGGCACTCGGCTCGGCACCGGCGTTCGCCCTGTCGGGGCGCCCCAAGGCCGGCTGGGGTGTGCAGGCGGGTGACGTGACCTGCGACTCGGGGCTGGTGTGGGTGCGCTCGGACCGTCCGGCCCGGATGATCGTCGAGACGTCCGCGACCGCGTCGTTCCGCAACTCACGCAGATGGCGCGGCCCGTTGCTGGGCGCCGGCACGGACTTCACCGGCACGACCCGGCTGCGCGGCCTGCCGTCCGGTGAGCAGATCCACTACCGCGTGCTGCTCGCCGACCCGGACGACCCGCGCCGCACCGGCGAACCGGTCACCGGCACCTTCCGGACCGCCTCCGCGCGGCGCCGTGACGGCATCCGCTTCGTCTGGTCCGGCGACCTGGCGGGACAGGGCTGGGGCATCAACCCCGACTTCGGCGGCTACACCATCTACAACGCGATGGGCAAGCTGGACCCGGACTTCTTCCTGTGCAGCGGCGACAACATCTACGCCGACGGCCCGATCACGTCGTCCGTGGTCCTGCCCGACGGCAGCACCTGGCGGAACATCACCACCGAGGAGAAGTCGAAGGTCGCCGAGACCCTCGCCGAGTTCCGCGGCAACTTCCGCTACAACCTGCTCGACGACAACCTCAAGCGGTTCAACGCGCAGGTCCCGTCGATCATCCAGTGGGACGACCACGAGGTGACCAACAACTGGTACCCCGGGGAGATCCTCGGCGACACCCGCTACACGGAGAAGAACGTGGACGTCCTGGCCGCCCGTGCCCGGCAGGCGTTCTCGGAGTACTTCCCCATCTCGACGCTGCGCCGCCCCGACGGCCGGGTGTACCGCACCGTCCACCACGGCCCGCTGCTCGACGTGTTCGTGCTGGACATGCGCACCTACCGCAACGCCAACTCGCCGGACAACCAGACCACCGACGCGCAGGGCATCCTCGGCGCCGAGCAGCTGAGGTGGCTCAAGGGCGAGCTGGCCCGCTCCCGGGCGGTGTGGAAGGTGATCGCCTCGGACATGCCGCTGGGCCTGGTCGTACCGGACACCGGCGACGGCATGCCGAACATCGAGGCCGTCGCCCAGGGCGACCCGGGCAACCCGCTCGGCCGTGAGCTCCAGATCGCCGAGCTGCTGAGGTTCATCAAGCACCGCAGGATCACCGGCACGGTGTGGCTGACCGCGGACGTCCACCACACCTCCGCCCAGCACTACCAGCCGTCGCGGGCGGCGTTCGCCGACTTCGAGCCGTTCTGGGAGTTCGTCACCGGCCCGCTCAACGCGGGCGCCTTCCCGGCCAGCGCGCTGGACGACACCTTCGGTCCGGAGCGGGTGTTCGTGAAGGCGCCGACCGCCGCGAACGTCTCCCCCGCCGGCGGCTACCAGTTCTTCGGCGACGTCGAGATCGACGGCCACAGCGGTGAGCTGACGGTGCGGCTGCGGGAGCAGGACGGCACGGTGCTGTTCACCAAGGTGCTCCAGCCGGGACGCGTCGGCCAGTAGGTCGCCGGGCCCGACAGCCCGGTCCCGTACAGCCCGGTCCGGTACGCCCCGGTCCGTACACCCCGGTCCCGAACGCTCGTGACAGTGCCGCGCATCTGAGTCATCCCCTGGTGCGCGGCACTCGCGTATCCGGCGCCGAACGTATGTGATGTGAACTCCCTGACATCAAAGCGTTTTCGCAGGCCTTTTCGCAGGTCGGAGCCGATTGTCAGTGGTCGCCTCTACGGTTTTCCCATGACGCGATCTTTGCAGGCCGTGGCCTACCGACGACCCTCCGTGCTGGAGTCCGCGACGACCGGACAGCGGCTGGGCCTTGAGACCTCGCGGGGTGCGACGCCCTCCGGAGTCCAGGACCATCCGCAGTTCTTCGCGGGGTTCCTGACGTCTCCTCAGGTGGCGTCGGCGGCGCTGCTCGCGGTGGCCGACGTGGCGTCGGCGCGGTACTACCAGCGCCGGCTGCCCGCCTCGCTGGACCCGGTGGTGACGGGCAACGGCGACCGGCTGCGCTTCGAGTCCTTCTCCGGCTGCTGCGGGGTGTACGCCCGCCTGGACGTGCTGGAGCCGGGCCTGGACGGCGGCGAGGTGGGGCACGGCACGACGAACGTGGACGTCAACAACCCGCTGCGTGAGGCCCTGTCCAGGATCGGCTCGGACGATCCGCTCCATCTGCGGGTCGGTCCCGAGGAGTTGGCGGTGACCACGCTGGACGGGCCGGTCGTGGAGAAGAAGGTGCCACTGCCCGACCGCTGGCTGCGCGGCTTCGCCGAGGCGCAGGTGATCGCGGCCGGCTTCGACCTGCGGGCGGAGCTGCCGGCCGCCGAGGCGGTGCGGTTCCTGAGGGCGCTGCCGCGCGGTGGGGCGCGGGGTGCCTCGGCCGGACCGCGGTGGGTGGTGCCCTCGGGCGGCGGACTGCGGCCGACCACACGCGCGGTGCCCGGTGCGGTGTGCCTGCCGGGTCCGGAGCGGCTGGTGGCGCTCCAGCGGGTGCTGCGCCACGCCACGGCCCTGCGTGTGTACGGCCCCTCGGTCGCCGGAGGTACGGCTGCCACGGCCAGTGCCTGGGAGGCGGTGCTGCCCGGCATGCGGCTGACGCTGACGCTGTCGCCCGACGCCTCGCGCGGCTTCTCCGGCGAGGGCGGCGTTCTGGACGCGCTCGCCACGGACGAGGCCGCCGAGGACGCGGAGCTGATCGCGGTGCTCCTCGCGTGGGAGCCCCGGGTCGATGTCGCCGACCTGGCCGCGTCCTCGGGTCTCACACCGGAGCGCGTCAGGGCGGCCCTGATCCGCCTGGGCACTTCGGGGCGGGTCGGGTACGACACGGCGGAGGCGGCCTACTTCCACCGCGAACTGCCCTACGACGCCGAGCGCGTGGAGCGTCACAATCCCCGGCTGCGCTCGGCGCGGGCACTGGTGGCGGCGGGCGCGGTCGCGCTGGACGGCGTCATAGGCACGGTGACGGCCGAGGACGGGCATCTGCACCGGGTGCGGGACGAGTCGGGAGTGCTCAGCTGTAGCTGTCTGTGGTGGGCGAAGTACCGGGGCGGGCGCGGGCCGTGCAAGCACGCGCTGGCGGTGCGGATGGTGCGGCGCGGTGTCGCCGCGACGGAGCGGGACATGGCACGGGTCGAGGGGGACGCGCGATGACTTCACTGATGGATGCGGTAAGGGCGGGGCGGACGGCCGAGGTGGTGAGCCTCCTGGACGGGATGACGGACCCCGAACGGCGGGCGGTCTTCCCGCAGTTGAAAGCGCTGCGCAAGGAGCTGCGGGCGGACCAGTGGACCGCGCAGGCCCGCCGCGCCTATCCCGCCCTGCATGCGGCCGGAGCCGCGTGCCAGACCGGCGCGGCCGGTGTGGCGAGCTGGCTGGCCGCCGCCGACATGCGCTGGTGGCCGGCGTCTCCCGGCGTGCTGATCGACGTCCTGGGCGACCGTGCCCCGGCGTGGCTGGGCGATGTCGCGCACCGCATCGCCGAGCGGCCGCCGACGGCGAGAGTGCCGTACGAGCTGATGGCGGGCCTGGTCCGGCTCTCGGGCTGTCCGGTACCGGCGACGGAGGCGTACGTCCACGGCTGGGTGGACCACATCGGCCACACCTGGCAGCGCGGCGACACGGTCCTGGCCCGGCTGCGCCAGGACCCGCACCTCGCACAGCTCACGGCCGCGCTCTTCGAGACCGACGACATCGGCGGCCGGCTCGCGTGGGCGGCCGGCGAGGGCCCGAACAGCTGGACCGGGGCGATCGCACGGCTCACCGTGGACGGGGTGCTGGACCGCGGGGCGACGGTCGACGCTTGTGTGGCCCGGCTGCTGCGCGGCGGCCCGGTCGCCGATCACCGGGTGTTCCTGCGCATGCTCCAGGCCCTCGCACTCACCCGGGACGAGGAGCGGGAGCGCACGGCCGACTGGCTTGCGCTGGCCGCCGATGCCGCGCCCGTCGTGGCCGCGCACGCGCAGTCCGTGCTGGCGTCGCTCGCCCTGGACGGTGAACTGCCCGCGCGTCGGCTGGTCGAGATGTCGGGCGCGGTCCTGTTCCGCACCGAGAAGAAGCTCGTACGCGCCCAGCTCGTCCTGCTCGGCAAGGTGATCGCCCGTGACCCGTCCACCGCCGAAGAGCTGCTGCCCGCCGCCGCCCAGGCGTTCGGACACGAGGACTCGGACGTCCAGGAGCGTGCGCTCAAGCTGGTGGAGCGCCATGTCCGCAAGGTCGGCACGGCCGAGGTCCGGGAGGAACTCGCGGCGGCGGCCGACCAGTTGATCCCGACGCTTCGCACGCGGGCGACGCGGAGTCTGGGTGCGTCCCCCGTGCCCTCGACGCCGGTGACGTACGAGGAGGTCCTGCCGCCCGCACCGGCGCCGGTGCGTCTCGCGCCCGCACCTGAGTCGGTGACGGAACTCGCCGAGGAGGTCGGGGCGTTGCTCGCCTCCGGCGGTGACGTGGCGGAGTTCGAGCGGACCCTGGACGGACTCGTGCGGCACGCGTACCGCGATCGTGAAGCGCTCCTCAAGGCGCTGGAGCCGGTCGTCGCACAGCGCTGGTGGGCCGAGCCGAATCCGCAGTACGCGTACCACGCGGGGGACTACTTCACCAGGCGCAACGGCCTCTTCAACGCGGCGCACGGCCTCGAACTCCTCCTGGCGACTCTGCGTGAGAAGGTGCCCGTCTCGACGCTCCACGACGTTCTCCGGCGCGGCACGACCGTCGCCGGCGACTGCGGCCACTCTCCGCTCGCCCGAGCCTTCGAGGCCCGCGTCTGGGAGGTGGCGCACCGGATCGCCACCGAGCCGCTGCCGCTGCTGCTGTCGACGCCCACCTGGGGCACCGGGCTGCTGGAGCAGGATGAGTTGGTGGCACGCCTCGACGAGTACCGCCGCCTGGGCGCGCGGGTGTCGGCGGCGGACTTCGCTCAGGCCCTGCTGCGGGTCCGGCGCGGCGACCGCGCGGCGGCCGGGGTCGCCGCGGAACGGGCGGCGGCACTCGGCACGGCGGAGGGCACGCGTCTCGCCCGGTGGCTGACCTTCGGCGGTCCCGCCGAGCCCACGTACCGGCGGCGGACCTCGGGCGACCGCGTACTCGTCGAATGCGGAGAGATCACCGAGCTGCAAGACGACTTCCCGGCCGATTTCAGCCCGTTGGGCCGGCCCGTGACCGTCTTCCGGGACCGGTGGCACTGCTACCACTGGAACGACGACATGCGGCCGCACTGGCTCGCCCTGCTGCCCGAACAGCGCGAACTGGTGGCGGTCAGGATGCTGCGCGAGCTCTCGGCGGCCGCGGTCGACGACACCCGGGGCGCGGCGGCGTTCCTGCCCCGGCTGGCCGAGTCGGGCGGCGCGGCCGGTGAGGCGACGCACCTGTGCCTGGCATACGGGCTCGGCGCGCGGCACCCGGAGGACCGGCTCGCCGCCGTGGACGCCCTGCTGGTGCTCGCGGCGCGGGGGCAGCTCGACAGGGACCGGCTGGGTTCGGATCTGGGGCAGTTGATACGCAGCGGTGCGGTGAAACCGTCGCGGCTGGTCGACTCGGTGCGGACGGCGGTGGCCACGGGCGCGCACGCCACCGTCTGGGCCGTGCTGCGGCACACCCTTCCCGCCCCGCTCGGTGACCTCGTGACCGGCGCGGCAGCCGCCCCGGCGCGGGGACTGGCCGACCTTCTTGCCGTCGCGGCGGAATGCGCCGAGCGAACAGGGGCACGCGAGGAGCTGCCACACCTGGCGGGAACGGCGGAACGCCGGGGTTCGTCCCGGATCGTGACGCAGGCCCGGCGGCTTCAGAGCGCGCTGGCGGAGGGATTGGCCGCCTGAGGGGCGCGCATCCGTCCCGGCCGTTTCATCCCACACAGTTGAATAAGCCACAAAAAAGACATAGGCGGTCTTTACCGCCCGGTCACAAAGCGTTCGTGATCACGCAACACCGTTCCTTCACAGTGGGTGCATGAGTCGAGACATATCTGATGTGACGCGTGCGAGGCATGGCCGTCCCGTCCACCACCGGCGGCGCAACGTCGTCGAACTCGCCGCGGTCCTTTCGGCGGTGGCGGTGGCCGAGGCCGTGGCAACTCTGAACGGACACGGGCCCCGTGTATCGGCGCTGCTGCTCACCTCGGCGGCCCTGCTGGTCGCCGGCGCGGGGTTCCACGTATGGCGGACACGTCGCCACGGTCACGAACCCCCGACGAGCGATACCGGTGCCCGGCCGCGCTCCGAGGAGCCGGCCGGGCCGTCGGACCAGCCGCGGGAGACGGCCGCGACGGTGTCCGAGGGGGGTGCGCTGTGGCGGATGCGGACGACGGTGCGCGACGAACCCGGGTCGCTGGCCGCGCTGTGCCTGGCCCTCGCGGAGTTGCGGGTCGACATACTGAGCCTTCAGACGCATCCGCTGGCCGAGGGCACGGTGGACGAGTTCCTGCTGCGGACGCCCGCGGAGCTGGCGGCGGACGAACTCACCCGTGCGATCGCGGCGGCCGGCGGTGACGGCACCTGGATCGAGCGGGCCGACGCGCATGATCTGGTGGACGCGCCGACCCGGGTGCTGAGCCTCGCCACCCGTACCGCCCTGGACGCGGCGGAACTTCCGCTGGCACTACGGCAGTTGCTGGGCCGCTGCACCATCCGGTCACTGCCCGCGACGCCTGCCGTGGGCGGCCGGGGTGCCGAGCCGTTGCCGGTGGAGGGGGCGCTGGAGGACACCGTGATGCGGCTGCGGGCACCGGAAGGCGGAGTGATCACCGTGGAGCGGCCGTATCTGCCGTTCACGCCGACCGAGTTCGCGCGGGCGCGGGCGCTCGTGGAACTGGACGCCCGGCTCGGCCCGCGCGTCCCGCGGAGTGAGGATGTGCTGACGCTGCCCAGGGGCAACGACATCACCGTGCGCCGGGCCGACGCCGGTGATCTCCAGGCCGCGAAGGAGATGCACGAGCGGTGCTCGACGCGGACGCTCGGGATGCGGTATCACGGGCCGGTCGGCGACGCCGACCGCTATCTGCGGCACCTGCTGAGCCCCCGTTTCGGGCGGACGCTGGCCGTGCAGTCGGCTTCGGGGCGGATCGTCGGTCTCGGTCATCTGCTGTGGGACGGTGACGAGACGGAGGTCGCGCTGCTCGTCGAGGACACGTGGCAGCGGCGTGGCATCGGCGCGGAGTTGCTCCGCAGGTTGGTGGCGATGGCCGCGGCGGCCGGCTGCGAGAGCGTGTACGCCGTGACGCAGTCCTCCAACACCGGGATGGTCGCGGCGATGCGTGGGTTGGGGCTCCCCCTCGACTATCAGATCGAGGAGGGGACCCTGGTCATCACGGCTCGTGTGGGTGCGTCGCTGGAGGAGCCGGTCGGGAAGCGGCTGTCGGGTGCCGGTGAGTTGGGGACGGCCTGAGCGTCGTAGGGGTCAGGGCCTGAGGGCGGCCGCGGGTTGTTGGTAGCCGGTCGCGCTGTTCCCCGCGCCCGTGTGGGCGCGCTCCAGCGCGGCGTCCAGATCCGCCCACAGGTCCTCCACGTCCTCCAACCCCACCGACATCCGCAGCAGTCGGTCGCTCACCCCCGCACCCCGGCGGTCATCGGCGTCCACGATCCGGTGACTGATGGACGCCGGGTGCTGGATGAGGGTGTCGACGCTGCCGAGGCTCACGGCGGGGGTGATCAGGCGGACGCCGGCGATCACCTCGTGCGGGTCGCCGTGCACCTCGAAGGCGATCATGGCGCCGCCGATGCGCGGATAGTGGACGCGGGCCACACGCGGGTCGGCGGCGAGGCGGCCGGCGAGTTCGGCGGCGTTCGCCGAAGCGGCCCGGACCCGGACGGGGAGGGTCGACAGGCCCCGTAGCAGCAGGTAGCCGGCCAGCGGGTGCAGGACGCCGCCCGTGGCGAACCGCACCTGCCGCAGCCGTCCGGCGAACTCCTCGTCGCAGGCCACCACGCCCGCCATCACGTCCCCGTGTCCGCCGAGGTACTTGGTGGCGCTGTGCAGCACCAGCCGCGCGCCCTGCTCGGCGGGGCGCTGGAGCACGGGAGTGGCGAAGGTGTTGTCCGCGAGCAGCGGGACGGAGCCGCAGGCGTGGGCCAAGGCCCGCAGATCGAGTTCGGCGAGGGTCGGGTTGGCCGGGGACTCCACCATGACCAGGCCGGTGTCCGGGCGCAGCGCCTCCGCTATGCCGGCCGGGTCGGTCCAGGTCACCTCGGAGCCCAGCAGTCCGGCGGTGAGCAGATGGTCGCTGCATCCGTACAGCGGGCGTACGGCGACGACGTGGCGCAGGCCCATCGAGCCCCGTACGAGAAGGACCGCGCTCAGCGCCGCCATCCCGCTGGCGAAGGCGACCGCGGCCTCGGTGCCCTCCAGGCGGGCCAGGGCCGTCTCGAAGCGGGCGACGGTCGGGTTTCCGAGGCGGCCGTATACGGGCGGGCCGTCGGGCTCGGCGCCGGTCGTCGCGAAGGCGTCGATGCGGGCGGCCTCGCCGCGGCTGTCGTAGGAGGGGTAGGTGGTGGACAGGTCGATCGGCGGGGCGTGCAGGCCCTGCCGGGCGAGGTCGTCACGGCCGGCGTGCACGGCCTCGGTGGCGAGTGCTCGGGACATGGTGCGCGTGTCGTCGTAGGCATCCCTGCTCAATGCGTCCATGGGCGAAGACTGAACACCGGCCGGGTCCCAGGGATCGAATGCCGTGCTACGTTCGGCCAATGGCCGAATCTGTCGTACTGGATCCGGTGGATCTCCATCTGTTGCGGCTGTTGCAGAACGACGCCCGGGCGACCTACCGGGATCTCGCGGCCGAGGTGGGGGTCGCACCGTCGACGTGCCTGGACCGGGTGACCCGGCTCCGGCGCGCGGGCGTGATCCTCGGACATCAGCTGCGACTGGATCCCGCCAAGCTGGGACGTGGTCTCCAGGCCCTGCTCTCCGTGCAGGTCAGGCCGCATCGGCGGGAGCTGGTGGGGCCGTTCGTGGAGCGGATCCGGGCGTTGCCGGAGTCCCTGACCGTCTTCCATCTCACGGGCCCGGACGACTACCTGGTCCATGTCGCGGTCGCGGACATGACCGACCTGCAACGGCTCGTGCTGGACGAGTTCACATCCCGGCGGGAGGTGGCCCGTGTGGAGACCCGTTTGATCTTCCAGCAGTGGGACTGCGGGCCGCTGCTTCCGCCTTCGCCCACAGCTCAATCCGGGTGACGTCCGGCGGCCCGTCGTATGAGGATGGACCGCATGTCTGAGACCAACAGCCCGCTTCCCCGTGAGGTCGCCGACGCGTACGTCGACGAACTCATCGCCCTCGACCCGGTCACCGGTACGTATCTCGGCGTGAAGGAGAGTTCGGGCAAGCTTCCCGACCTCTCGCCCGCGGGCCAGGAGGCGCTCGCGCGGCTCCAACGGGCCACGCTCGCCCGGCTCGACGAGGCCGAGCGCCGGCCCGGCGCGGACAGTGACATCGAGCGCCGGTGCGCACGCCTGCTGCGCGAGCGGCTGAGCGCGGAGCTGGCCGTGCACGACGCCGACGAGGGTCTGCGCGCGGTCGGCAACATGGCCACGCCCGCGCACTCGGTGCGCGAGATCTTCACGGTCACGCCGAACCAGACCGACGAGGAGTGGGCGGCGATCGCCGAGCGGCTGCGCGCGGTGCCGGCGGCGTACGCGGGCTACCGCGAGGCTCTCGCGCTGGGCCTGGAACGCAAGCTGTACGCGGCGCCGCGCCCGACGGCCACCTTCGTCGAGCAGCTCACCGAGTGGGCGGACACCGGTGAGGGGCGTGGCTGGTTCGAGGACTTCGCCTCGGCCGGACCGGACTCGCTGCGCGCGGAGCTGGACGAGGCCGCGCGCGCGGCGACGGCCGCCGTGGTGGAGCTGCGGGACTGGATGCGGGACGTGTACGCGCCGGCGGTCGAGGGGGCGCCGAACACGGTGGGCCGCGAGCGCTACGCCCGCTGGGCCCGCTACTTCAACGGCATCGACCTCGACCTCGACGAGGCGTACGCCTACGGCTGGTCCGAGTACCACCGTCTCCTCGGGGAGATGAAGAAGGAGGCCGAGAAGATCCTCCCGGGCGCCGCTACCCCTTGGGTGGCGCTGGCGCACCTCGATGAGCACGGCCATCACATCGAGGGCGTCGACGAGGTCCGCGAGTGGCTCCAGGGCCTGATGGACGAGGCGATCGAGAAGCTGGACGGCACCCACTTCGAACTCGCCGAGCCGGTACGGAAGGTGGAGTCCCGCATCGCCCCGCCCGGCGGTGCGGCAGCCCCGTACTACACCTCCCCCTCGGAGGACTTCTCGCGGCCGGGCCGCACCTGGCTGCCGACGATGGGCCAGACCCGTTTCCCGGTCTACGACCTCGTCTCGACCTGGTACCACGAGGGCGTGCCCGGCCATCACCTCCAGCTCGCGCAGTGGACGTACGTCGCCGGGAACCTCTCCCGCTACCAGGCCACCATCGGCTTGGTCAGCGCCAACGCCGAGGGCTGGGCGCTGTACGCGGAACGGCTCATGGACGAGCTGGGCTTCCTGACCGACCCGGAGCACCGGCTCGGTTACCTGGACGCGCAGATGATGCGGGCCGCCCGGGTCATCGTCGACATCGGCATGCACCTGGAGCTGGAGATCCCCGCCGACTCGCCGTTCCACCCGGGCGAGCGCTGGACTCCGGAGCTGGCGCAGGAGTTCTTCGGGTCGCACAGCAGCCGTCCGGCGGACTTCGTGGAGAGCGAGCTGACCCGTTATCTGACGATCCCGGGCCAGGCCATCGGCTACAAGCTGGGCGAGCGAGCCTGGCTGCTCGGCCGGGAGAATGCGCGCGCACGGCACGGCGACGCCTTCGACCTCAAGGCGTGGCACATGGCGGCCCTGTCCCAGGGCTCCCTGGGACTGGACGACCTGGTGGACGAGTTGTCCGCGCTCTGACGGCCCGTCCGGTGCTCAGCGCCGGAACCCGCCCTCGGAGTCGATGACCTGTCCGGTGATCCAGCCCGCCTCGTCCGTGGCCAGCCAGGCGATGAGGCGGGCCGGGTCGTCCGGCATCCCCCAGCGCCCCGCCGGGAAGCGGTCCGCGACGGCCCGGTACGCCTCGCCGGTCAGGTAGTCCGTGTCCACCGGGCCGGGGTTGACGGTGTTCACCGTGATCCCGTGCTCGGCGAGCGTGGTCGACAGGGAGCGGGTGACGGAGGCCAGGGCACCCTTCTGCAAGGCGTAGGCGATCTCGCCGGGCATACCGCCGGCGATGTCCTGGCCGGAGGTCATCATCACCACACGGCCGCCGGGACGGACGGGCCGGAGCCGGGCGTAGGCCTGCACGAGCAGCAGCACCGAACGGGTGTCCACCGCCCAGTGCGTGTCGAGCATCGCGGCGTCGATCTCGTCGAGGGTGCCGTCGGAGCCGCTGACCGCGTGGTTGGCGACCAGGATGTCGAGCCGGCCGCCGAGCGCCGAGGCGGCCGTGGCGACCAGTTCGGCGGGCGCGGCCGGGTCGGACAGGTCACCAGGGCCCGCGAGCACCCGCGCATCCGGATCGCCGAGCGCCTCCCGGACGGAGGCGACGACGTCCTCGGGCCGGTCGGCTCCCCAGGGCATGGCGGCGTCGTGCGGCACATGGTGGTGCAGATAGACACTCGCCCCGTACGCGGCGAGCCGCCGGGCCACGGCGTGCCCGATGCCGGCGCGTCTACTGGCGCCCGTCACCAGGGCGGTACGGCCGCGCAGGGGCAGCGGGTCGCGGCGGAGGTCTTCGGGGATGGGGTGCGGGAGTCGGGGCATGGCAGACCATGGTGGACAACGGACGGGTGCGGCGCATCCGCGTTTCTCGCGCGCCCCGCGGGATCAGTGCGGCAGTCGCCGCAGCTGGACGAGCCCGAGCCAGGTCTCCGGGCCGGGCTGCGCCTGGGCGGCGCGCACGGCGTAGGCACCCGGCTCCAGAGCCACCCGCAGATGCTCGGTCCGCTCCGTCGCCGGTCCGGGCCAGGCGGAGTCGAACAGCACCACCGTCCCCGGCACCTTCCAGCGCACCTCGTGCCCCCAGTCCGCGGTGGTGAGCGCGGCCGGGACGGTGGCGAGCAGTTCCTCCTCGGAGTCGGCGGCGCACCACCGTACGAAGATGCCGTGGTCGGGGAGATAGGAGGTCGAGGCGGGCTCGTCACCGAACACCAGCGCCGCGCTGTCCCCCACGGGCAGCAGTCCCACGGAGCCGTCGACCTCGCAGGCCCGGTCGTAGTCCGACGCGGTCTCGTCGCCGTCGGCGCCCGCCCAGAACGGGAGCACCTGCTCCGGTACGGCTATCAGGGGGCCGCCGCCCGACTCGATCCACTCCACGGCGCCCGGATCCGCGTATCTCACCATGGCAGCAGAACCTACACGCACCGCGAACCCACAGGCCCACCGCGTCCGACCGGCGCCTCAGCAGCCGCAGTCGTCGGCGTCGCCCGGTGCCGTCAGCGGGTCGGGGGCACGGCGCTCACGCCCCTGCCAGGTCTCGAACTCGAAGCCTTCCCGCGCCCAGTACTCGAAGCCGCCGAGCATCTCCTTGACCCGGTAGCCGAGTTCGGCGAGGGCGAGGGCGGCGCGGGTCGCGCCGTTGCAGCCGGGGCCCCAGCAGTACGTCACCACGGGGACGGACTTGTCGAGGAGCCGCTCGGCCTGTTCGGGGACGAGGGCGGTGGGCAGGTGGATCGCGCCGGGGATGTGGCCCTGGTCCCAGGACGCGGTGGACCGGGAGTCCACGACGACGAACCCGGGGTCACCGCCGGCCGCGAGCGCGGCGGCGACGTCGGACACGTCGGCGTGGAAGGCGAGGCTCGCGCGGAAGTGGGCGGCGGCCTCGGCGGGCGTGGCGGGCGCGATGCGCAGGACGGGGTGGGCGGTGGTGGCGTTCGTCATGCCCACAAAGCTACGTACGCTGATCCACTCCCTGAACGGACAATCCCCGGCGCTCTCCTTGCACCGCCGCCGATTCCCTTGCTACTTCTCCCCCATGACCGCGTTTTCCCCGGACGCCACCGACTGGCGCATCCTCGACGTCCTCCAGCGCGACGGCCGCGCCAGCTTCGCCGAACTGGCCCGTGCCGTGTCGATGTCCCCGAGCGCGGTGACGGAACGGGTGCGGCGGCTGGAGGAGGCGGGCGTCATCCAGGGCTACGCCGCGGTGGTGGACCCGGACCGACTCGGCCTGCCGATCCTGGCCTTCGTACGCCTGCGCTACCCCAACGGCAACTACAAGCCCTTCCACGACCTGGTCGCCGTCACCCCCGAGATCCTTGAGGCCCACCACGTCACCGGCGACGACTGTTTCGTCATCAAGGTCACGGCCCGCTCGATGCGCCACCTGGAGGAGATCTCCGGAAAGATCGGCACCCTGGGCTCGGTGACGACGAGCGTGGTCTACTCGTCACCGCTGCCGCGACGGCCGTTGGGGCAGTGAGGCCGAGACGATCGTGGCCGATCGACCCGATCCGGCCTCCCGAGCCTCACCGCTTCACCATCATGGCCCTGTGACCATGACCACACGCCACGCCGCCCAGCAACTGGCGGCCCATGCAAGAACCGCCCTCGGCGACGGCCCCTTCCCGCCGCCCCGCGGCTGGACCCACATGGGCGCCGTGATCTGCGACGCCAGTTTTCACGCGCGTCGGAAGTACAGGTCCACGCTGCTGCCGAGACTTGAACGCCTCCAGGAGGCATGGCCCGACGCGGCGACGGTCCGCGGCTTCCGGGCGCGCATCGTCGGGGAAGACCTCGCCGTGGCCATGGACTTCAACGCCCCTCGAAGGGTCGCGACGGCCCACGGCATCACCGACGTGCTGGCCGCGAACAGCATCGACACCCGTGCCCAACTCCACGCGTGGCTCGACCACCAGGCCGGCCGTACCGCCCTGCGTACGGTGAAGGGCGTCGGGCCGAAGACCGTGGACTACATCGGGATCCTCGTCGGCCGGTCGCAGGTCGCCGTCGATGTGCATCTGCGCGCGTTTGCCGCGGAAGCCGGTGCGTCCGGGCTGTCGTACGCGCAGTTGAAGGCGGCGTACGAGGAGGCCGCCGTGCTGCTCGGTCACGAACCGGGTGGGTTTGAGCACGCCGTCTGGCGGCACAAGTCGACGGCCGTCCGATAGGCCGGACGGCGGGCCGGTGATCAGCGGGCTCATGCGCCGCGCTGGCGCAGCGCCGATCCCGATCGTCCCTTCACGACCTCCAATTGCGCGTGGATCCGTCGCCGCAGATCGGCGACGTGGCTGACGATCCCGACGCTGCGGTCGCGTTCGCGCAGGGAGTCGAGGACGTCGAGGACCTCGTCGAGGGTCTGGTCGTCGAGGCTGCCGAAGCCCTCGTCGATGAAGAGGGTGTCGAGGCGGACGCCGCCGGCCTCGTCGGTGACGACGTCCGCGAGGCCGAGGGCGAGGGCGAGGGAGGCGAAGAAGGTCTCGCCGCCCGAGAGGGTCGCCGTGTCCCGTTCGCGGCCGGTCCAGGCGTCGACGACATGCAGTCCGAGGCCGCTGCGGCCGCGGCCGGTGCGGTCGTCGGAGTGGACGAGGGTGTAGCGGCCGGAGGACATGCGACGCAGTCGTACGGTCGCGGCGGCGGCGACCTGTTCCAGGCGGGCCGCCAGCACGTACGACTCCAGGCGCATCTTGCGTTCGTTGTCCGCCGAGGTGCCGGCGGTGAGCGTGGCGAGGCGGGCCACCCGGTCGTACTCCGTGCGCAGCGGGGCCAGTTGACGCACGGCCGCCGCCACCCGCGTGGACAGGCGGTCGAGTTCGGTGCAGCGACGGGCGGCGGCGTCGCGCGCGGAGGCGGCCTCGCGGGCCCGCCCCGCGGCGTGGGAGGCGGTTCGCTCCGCTGTCATGACGTCCGCGGGCGGCTGCTGGGCGGCGGCCGCCGTGTCGGCCTCGGCGAGGACGGCGCGTACGGCGGCCTCCTCGGACTGCCAGGTGTCCAGCCGTCGTTGCAGATCGCGGTGCGCGGCGTCGTCGAGCAGCGCGGCGGCCGCGGCCTGCGGGGTGTCGAAGCCCGCGCGGAAGGCGGCGTCGGCGAGGCGCGCGTCGGCGGTCTTGAGCCGCTGGGCGGCGTCCTCGGCGGCGCGGGCGGTGTCGGCGGCCTCGGTGAGCAGGGCGACCTGCCGCTCCAGTTGCGCGGCGCGCGCGGCGACACTGTCGGCGGTGCCGCGGGCCTGGGTCAACTCGGCCTCCAGAGCGACCCTTTCGCGGTCCAGCCGCTCGCGGTGGCCGACGCGGGCGGCGGCCCGCACCTCCGCCTGCTGCCGGGCGGCCACGCGCCGCACTTGTTCCGCCTCGGCCCGCCGCAGTTCCTCGTGGGCGGCGTGCAGCGCCGAGGCGTCCCTGCGGGCCCGCGCGTACTGCTGCTCCAACTCGTCGGCGGCCTGCGCGAGTCGACTTGTCGGCAAGTCGTCGGCCTCCGCGGTGGCCGCGGCGAGAGCTTCCCGTACGACGCCCAGGCGCCCTTCGGCCTCGGTGTGCCGTTCCTCCGCCCGCTGGTAGGCGGACTGCGCCCGCTCCTCGGCTTCCCGGCCGACGTGCCCGGCGTCCTTGCGGGCGGGGGCGGGGTGGTCGACGGCACCGCACACGGCACAGGGCTCGCCGTCCGCCAGCTGTGCGGCGAGTTCGGCGGCGATGCCGTTCAGGCGCTGTTCTTTGACGTCCAGCCAGTGCGCCTTGGCCTTCAGCGCCCGTTCCTTCGCCTCGGTCGCCTCACGTGCGGCCGCGTCCGTGTCACCGGCCAGCTGGTCGCGCATCCGCGCGGCGGTGAGCCGCCGGCGCGCGGGCTCTCGCTGTACGGCCAGCTGGTCGGCGCGGTTGGCGGCGTCCTGCGCGGACTCGATACGCGCCTGGAGCGCGGCCCGGGTCTCCTCCCAGGCGGCGAGCCAGGCCTCCGCGTCCAGCCGGACGTCGTCGTCCGCCCGCTCCTGACGGTCCAGGTCCGTGCGCTCCGCGACGAGTTCGGCCAGCCGACGTTCGCCGCGACGGGCCGACTCCAGCCCGCCGAGTTCCTCGGCGACCCGGCGCGCGGCGGTGGCGAGCCCCGCGGCACCGGCCTCCGCGAGCGCGCCCGGCGCCGGGGAGTCGGCGCCGTCCGCTTCACCGAACGCGTCCCGCAGCAGCGCACGCGCGCGTGCCTGTGCCGTGGCCGCCTGCCGGTGTTCGGCGTCGGCGGTGTCCCGCAGTTCCAGCGCGGGTGCCACCGCCTCGGCCTTGCGGGACCGCTCCATGCGCGCCTGCGCCGCGCGATACGCGTCGGCCCGCTCCTCCAGCAGCTCGGCCCGCCCCCTCGCCTCGGCGAACCGCCGCTGCAACCGGGCCACTTCGCGTACGTCACCCAGGGCGCGGTCCGCTGCGGCCTGGGCGGACTCGGCGGCCAGCAGGCCGCAGTGGGCGACGGTGAGCTGCTCACGGGCGGTGCTGCGGGCGACGGCGGCGGCGGCGAGGATGGCGTCGGCCAGCCCGGGCTCGCCCGGCGCGAGGTCGGGCAGCGCCATGGCGTCGCCCGCCGCCTGCTGCATACGGTGGGCGTCGGCCAGCAGTGCCGTGTCGCCGTCGCGCACCTGGGCCTCGGTGGCCCGGCGGCGCTCGGCGAGGCGCTTCTCGACCTCGGCGAAGCGGTGGGTGTCGAAGAGACGGCCCAGCAGCCTGCCGCGCGCCTCCGCGTCGGCGCGCAGGAAGCGGGCGAAGTCGCCCTGGGGCAACAGCACGACCTGGCAGAACTGCTCACGGCTCATGCCGAGCAGCTGTGTGATCTCCTCGCCGATCTCCTGGTGCGAGCGGCTGAGGTCCTTCCAGCCCCGGCCCTGTGCGTCGTACTCGCGCAGCCAGGTCTGTGCCTTGTCGAGCGTGGTGCCCGAGCCGCGCTTCTTCGGACGCTCCCAGGGCGGCTGCCGGGTGATCTCCAACCGGCGTCCGGCGACGCTCAGTTCGAGGCGGACCTCGGTGCGGGTGCCGGCCGCGGCGTGGTCGCTGCGCAGGGTCGTGCCCTGACCGCTCTGCCGGGCGCCCGGGACGGAGCCGTAGAGCGCGTAGCAGACGGCGTCCAGGACGGAGGTCTTGCCGGCGCCGGTGGGTCCGTGCAGCAGGAACAGGCCGGCCGACGACAGCGTGTCGAAGTCGACGCTCTGGGCGCCGCCGAACGGCCCGAACGCCGTCATGTCGAGGCGATGCAGCCTCACCGCGCCACCTCCCGCACGGCGTCGTCCGCCCGCACCGCGTCGAAGGCGTCCCGCAGCACGGTCTGTTCGTGCGCGTCAGGTCCGGCCCCGCGGACATGCGCCACGAAGTCCTCGGCGATCTCCTGATCGCTGCGGTCCGCGAGCCGCCGGGCGTAGGACACCTCGGGGTCGTCGGGGGCCCGCTCGGGGTCGAAGACGAGGCTGAGGGTGTGCGGGAAGCGTTCGGTGAGCCGGACCATGGGGTCGGCCGGGCGCACGGCGTCGGTCAGCGTCGCCTCGACCCAGGCCTCCTGGTGCCGGTCGAGCGCCGGATCGGCGAGCAGGTCCTCCAGCGTCCCGCGGATCCGGGCCAGCGCGCGCGGCACCGGGCAGTCGACCCGCTCGGCCGTGACCGCTCCGCCGGCGTCGAGGTCGACGAGCCACATGGTCTTGCGGTGGTCGGCCTCCGAGAAGGAGTACGGCAGCGGCGAGCCCGAATAACGGACCCGCTCGGTGATCGTCTGGCAGCCGTGCAGATGCCCCAGCGCCGCGTAGTCGACGCCCTCGAAGACCCCGGCGGGCACCGCGGCCACGCCGCCGACGGTGATGTCGCGTTCGCTGTCGCTGGCCTCGCCCCCGGTGACGAAGGCGTGGGCGAGCACCACCGACCGGGTGCCGCTCGGTCGTGTGGCGAGGTCCGCGCGCACGCGGTCCATGGCGGCGGCGAGCACGGCCTCGTGTCCGGCCTTCTCGACACCGAACTCGTCCTTCACCAGGGCGGGTTCGAGATAGGGCAGGCCGTAGAAGGCGACGTCACCGAAGTCGTCGGGGAGCACGACGGGCGTGCCGCACGCCGCCGGCTCGGTCCGCAGATGGATGCCCGCCCGGCCGATCAGACCCGCGCCCACGCCGAGCCGGCGCGCCGAGTCGTGGTTGCCGGAGATCATCACCGTCGGCACACCGAGGTCGGCGAGCCGGTGCAGGGCGTCGTCGAACAGCTCGACCGCGGCGAGCGGAGGCACCGCCCGGTCGTACACGTCTCCCGACACGACGACCGCGTCGACGCCCCGCTCCCGCACGGTCGTGACGAGGTGGCCGATGAACTCGGCCTGGGCGCCGAGCATGCCGACCCGGTGGAAGGCCCGACCGAGGTGCCAGTCGGAAGTGTGCAGCAATTTCATGAAATCGCTCTGACCTGCACGTTTACCCCCACTGCACCTCAAAAACCAGCACGAACCAGCACGGGGCTCGCCGTCAACGCTTGCCACGCTAACGCATGTCACCCCCTGATCCACCACTCACCTCAGATCACCCTGGTAATTTGAAAGTCCTTTCCCGATGCCGCGGATCCGTCTTGCCTCGCTGAAAGTCGCCAGCCGCAGCAACACGTCGTGCTCGTGTGCGCTCTCAGAACTTGGCGAATCGTGTATCGAGGTAGTCCTGACACATCTCCGCTTCTTCCAAAGCGAAGTCAGCTGCTCGGTCGCAGTACTGGCAGTGCCCTCGAACGTGTTGCCGTCGGCGAAGCAAATCAGCACCCCCACCCCGTCCGAGCTCGCGGGTGGAGTGACGAAAACAGCGGTCGTGTCGCATTCAGAGCAGACGTGGCCGTCAGGCGAAGATCGGCAATCAGGCTGCGTACGCGGCCCAAGAAGTGGACCAGAACCAGTTCTCGTGGACAGAGCCGCCCGACATAGTCACGCGATGTCACCTCGTACTGCGAACGCATACATTCCCCAGTGGCGCCCATTTGGCCCGTCATGATCGTGCCCCTTGTCGTGGTGTAGCCGATCAACGGGTCGGCTTGTTCGTGATGTTGGGAAGTGCGGGGGCGCTTTCGGGGAGCTCGGGGTAGAGCTTGTCCATGCTGCCTTCGGGGAGATAGCGGCGGGGAAGGCGATCCATTCGTCGTGCATCTCGCAGAGCGCTGCGGTCGTTAGCCGTTCCAGGGCGGGCGGGTTGGGAAAGACCTGGACGACGTCGGTGCGACGCTTGATCTCGCGGTTGATCCGTTCCAGCGGGTTGGTGGACGGGACTGAGACAGGGCCATCGTGCACTCCTACCGCTTGAACTGGCGTTTTAGCAGGGAGAGTTGCACGATGGCTCGCCTTTGGTCAGGGAGCGGCCACCCGCATCAGGTGTGCGCCCCGGGCAGACGCCCGCGCACTCCCACACCTTGATCGGCTACACCACTACAAGGGGCACGATCCCCGTCATATCCGCCGTATCGCCCGCTCGTTGCTGCGCGAATGGGAGCCAGCGAAGCTGTCCGACGCCGGGGAACTCTGAGTGACGGAGCTGGTCGCCAATGTCGTGCGTCGTGTCCCGTATCGGCAATGTGCGGTACTGGTGCTGCGAGTGCCCGAAGGAGTACGGGTCGAGGTCTGCGGAGACTCTCGTCAACTTCCCTGCAGGCCACTGGAGTTTGTGTTTAGGCGGAGAGCGGGCGGGGGCGGATATTACTGGACGCGGGTGGTGGACAAGGGGGTATGAGGGTGTGGTCCGGGGGCAGACCATGTGGTGCGAGTGTCTGGGGTGAAACCTACAGCTCCTCGAACAGCTCCCACCAGGAAGCGAACCACTCCCGTGTCTCCTCCGTCCGCTCCTCGGGAAGCAGATGCAGCCTGTCCGGACCGGCGCCGGGCAGGTGGACGTGCGATGTGAGCACGGTCCGGTCATTGATCAGATACAGCTCGGTGGGGGGCTCGGTCGCGGATCTCCGCACCTGGAACGACACTTCGGCGGAGCCTCGCTCCGCCCACGCCTCAAACATGCGCTGCAGCTGCGACATATCGCTGTCGTCGGTGTTGTCACCCATGACCAGGACCCGTATGCGGATCGGCGTCTGGCGCGGTGCTGGGGTGGTCTGGTCCACGAACATGAATGCCGCGAGCAGGGCAGTGACACTGCTGACGATCGCGTCGACGGTCACCTGGGGGAAGCGGAACGCGTCGCCGATGGCACGGTTCAGCTCGGTGAGCCGGTCCACTGCCCGGGGCGACGCCTCCAGGACAGGGACAGGCGGGCGCGATACCTGGGCGATGACGATCATCGGCTTGTTCCCGCGGGATCGGACCAGACCGAGGGTGACCAAATCCCTCAGGGCACGCTGCACGGTTCCGCGGGAGACATCGAATCGGTCGGCCAGCTGCTGCTGCGGAGGCAACGCACCTCCCACCGGGTGGACGCCGTAGGCGATCTCCTGCCGCAACGCGTCGGCGACGACCTGGTACGCGGGTCGGTCGTCCGGCCCGGGAGCCGTCGTCCGGGCGAAAGGCAGGGCGTCGGAGGCGATGACACGGGTGCCGGCCGTGGCGATGGTGCCCTGGAGCGCGAGGAAGTCGCCGGTGCCGCGACGGCGGTTCAGGTAGGCGGAGACCTCCGCACGGACGAGTTCCAGCGCTCGGACGTCGGAGATCTCCTCGCGGCGCCGACCGCCCAGGAGCGCGTCGCGGACACCCGGGTGGAAACGGAACTCCGTGTACGTCGGGTCGGTCCGGTGGTCGGCGGACCAGGGGGTCAGCAGTCCGCCCAATGCCACTTCTGCGAGATGCCCGTGGTCCGATGCGGGGAGCATGGCGCGGCGCACGATGTTCATCACGGGGAGCGTGAGCGGTACGGCGGCGAGGAAGCCCGCGAGTTCTCTGGCCGTGGGCGTGGCGCTCTCCTCGAACCAGCGCACCGCCTTCAGCGCGGCCTGGTCCGCCTCGTTCACCTCGTCGCCGTACGGCTCCGAACCCCCTGGCCGGAGCGACGAATCGTCGGGGTACGCGCCCGTGAACCAGTCGGCGTCGAGAGGGAGGCAGGGCAGGTGGTGCCAGCGGCCACTGCCCGAGACGAGAGAGGCGAGCACGGACAGCGCGTGCGGTGACGCGTCGACCACCGGCAGGGCGGCCTTCGGGACTGTCGAGAAGCCCGTGCCCAGATGCGGACGGGCAGGGGGCGGTGCGGCCAGGCCCCAGGAGACGTTCGGGGTTGCGGGCCCGACGGTGCGCAGCAGACAGTGGGCCGGCTGGACGGCGGTGCGCCACCACAGCCGCTCGGGCAGGACGTTCAGCAGGGCCACCGAGCTGTGCGAGCACCACTGGCCGACCGCTTCGCGCAGTTCGGGCCAGTGCCACATGTCGGACACCGTGTCGCTGAGGATCAGGATCAGGCTGTGCCGTCGGCCGGTGGCGATCTCCCGGGGGCTGCGCGGCACGCCGCCCGGTGTGGCGGACAAGCTGATGCGGGTGCCCGGGCGCGCGTCGTCGGCAGCGCGCAGGAACCACATCCGCAGCGCCCGGAAGAGACCGGTCTGGAGAAGGAGCGTCCGCAGTTCCGCGACCAGTTCGTGCCACAGCAGCATCGAGCGGTGGGTGTCCACCACCAGGGTCAGGTCGAGCCAGCGGTCCCGGGCCGGACGCAGCACCGGCACCAGCGTGTGATGGTCGACGCTGGCCACGACGGTCAGTTCCTCGTCCAGCTCCATGCGGTTGCCGACGATGCGGCGGCGCCGCAGGGGCCGTAGGGCACGCATGACGTCGAGCGGGTCGTCCAGGTACGCGGCCCTGCCGACGCGCACCGGCGTACCGTGCTGCCGTTTCCGTTGTGGTGGTGCCTCGGCTTCAGGAGAACTCGGGGGAGATTCGGGAGGTCTTGGGTGGTCGGAGGGTTTCTGGGGCGGCTTGGGTGTCTCGGTGGAGGTGAACAGCAGGTCGCCGGTCTCCGGGCGGCCCGTACGGGGCTTTGGCGGCGGGACCGGAGCCGGAGTGGGCGGGACCGGTCCGGGATCGGGGGGCCGTCGCACGACGGGTCCGGTGGATCCGGGACTGCGGACGTCGTCGGGCTGCCCGCCCCCGGTAGCTAAGGTGTGGCCGTCCGCCGGATCCGGGCGGGTGCCTTGCAGACAGCGGGCCAGCCACAGGACGTCGGCGAGTTCCTCCGGGCCCGCCTCCACGCCCGTGTCCGCGATGATCTGCCGCAACCTGTCGATCACGGCGGCGTCACCGGCGGTAGTCGCCGGTCAGCTGCTGCAGGGCGGTGGCCAGAAGTCCCGCACGGTCGGCGGGATCGGACCAAGCGCCGCTCAGGCGCAGTTGGATGGCGTTGAGCAACTGGTCGGTCGCGAGGTCACCGTCCGCGCGCCGGTCGAGGAACTCCTGGATGAGGTCGCGGCAGGGCTCCTCGGTCGGCGACACCCCGAGCCGTTGGCGCACGATCTGTTCCAGCTTCCCCCTGGCGGGCGGCTCGATGCGCAACTGGATGCATCGGCGCAGGAAGGGCGGCGGGAAGTCGCGTTCGCCGTTGCTGGTCAGGACGATGACCGGGAAAACGCTGCACTGCACTTCGCCGCGCTCCACCCGCACATGGGGGACCGGGCTGTCCTGGGTGCCGATGCGTACCTGGGGATGGTGTGCGGCGGCACGGGCCAGTTCGGGGATCTCGAAGGCCCCCTCCTCGAAGATGGTCAACAGGTCGCCGGGGAGGTCCACATCGCCCTTGTCGAGTTCGTCGACGAGTAGCACGCGCGGCTGTTCCTGCGGCAGGAGCGCGGTGCCCAGCGGGCCCAGCCGCAGATAGGAGGCGATCGACGCCGTACGCGAAGAGGCCGGACCGGTCTTACGGGACCGGGCCGCCCGCCGCACCGACCGGTTGCGCGGCTCCGCCGCCAGATGCCTGAGGTTGGCGTCGTGCAGCCGCCCGATCGCGTCGTATCGGTAGAGGCCGTCCCGTACGGTGCTGCGGCTGGTGATCGGCCAGCGCAGCACCGGTCCGAGCCCGAGGTCGGTGGCGATGCTGTACGCCAGCGTGGACTTGCCCACCCCGGGCTTTCCGGTGACGAGCAGCGGACGGCGAAGGTACAGGGCGGTGTTGACGGCGTCGGTCTCGGCGTCGTCCGGAACGTAGCCGAGACCACGCT
Organism: Streptomyces sp. NPDC098781; assembly: GCF_044759995.1. NCBI lineage: Bacteria > Bacillati > Actinomycetota > Actinomycetes > Kitasatosporales > Streptomycetaceae > Streptomyces > Streptomyces sp. NPDC098781. The sequence continues at coordinate 147,039 of NZ_JBIWAK010000001.1, read as the reverse complement.
GCCTGGTCTCCTCCCAGGCCGTACCGCTGCGGGGCGGCCGGTAGTCGGGGTCCGGGGTGCCGGTGAAGCGGCGCCAGGGCGGCAGGCCGGCGCCGAGCCGCTCAAGCCGTTGAGCGGGGGTTCCCGAGCCTTGGTAGATCCACCAGTCCTTCACTGTGTTCCCGTCCTGAGTGCTGTCCTGCGGGGGCGTGTTCACTTCAGTGGCCGAGGCGGGAGTCTTCGGTTGGGATCGTCCCACAGGAGCACGAGCGGGTGGCTCCAGTCCTGGTCGGACGGGTCCACGCCACCGGCCACGACCCGCAGTCTGCGCAGCGCGCTCGGCAGGTTCCGCAGGTCGACCCCGGATTCGGAGGATGCCAGGGTGGTGGCCAGATCGCCCGCGGAGCCGCTCGGTGCTCCGCCCCTGCGCCACAGCACGATGGGTATCCCGGCCTTGTGGACGGCCGTCAGCGCGTCCCCCAACAGGGCGGGAGCGAGGGGGGCCAAGACACATACCGGGAGACCGTTGAGCTGCAGGAGTCCGGAGAGATTGTCCGGAATCCGGTCATCGGCGAGGAGCCAGACCGGGTGCCGGGCGTCGGGTGTCGGTGCCTCCCAGAGGCCCCCGCCATGACGTTCGTACGCCTGCCATTTCCGCATCCAAGTCCTGAGCCCGACTCTCTTGCGCTCGTCGGGACAGCGCACCACGACCTCGAACAGGAAGCCCATGGGCTCGGAGCCGTCTTCGGGCCCGGTCGGCACAGCCCAGCTCTCGAACTCCTCCTCGACCAGCGGGAGGGGGACATGGAACTCGACGCGTGCGATGTCCGGGTCGTCTCCCAGCGGGTCCCGTTCGGCGTCCGCTTCGACCAGCTTGGCCACCTGCTCGCCGATCTCGTCGCGGGCGGCCGCCAGCACCAGGGCGGTCCCGGAGTCCCACGCCGATGTGAACCCGTCCCGGTAGTGCCAGATGCGCACTAGATAGGTGTCCTCCTTGACCGCTCTGGTGAGTTGCACATGCAGGGCGGCAGGCTCCGTCGGGGGCTGCGGCGGGGCCGGTACCGGCTCGGCGCCGATCCGCTCGCGGGTGGCATCGACCCAGGAGGCCAGCCGCGCGCCCCAGTCCCGGTCCGGGGAGTGCGCGGCCAGATAGCGGACGAAGGCCAGGGTGAGCGCTCTGCCGGGCCGACCCTGTCGCTCGTCGAGATCGTGGACGATCTCGGTCAGGCCGCCCGAGGGCAGGCTGTCGGCGGGAGCGGCACAGCCGCAGACCCGGAAGGCCCATCGGTAGGCGTCGTGGACGTGGGGCGGCAGACCGCGGCGCTGTGCCAGGACTTCGAGGTCGTCCCAGGCCGCCTGGTCCAGGATCGGCGCCGGAGGCTCCGCGGCGAACGCGGGCCAGGGGTCGTCGAAGAGCGCCGAATCGTTCCATCCACGATGAATCTCGAACGTCGGCGTCTGCCAGGTCTCCCCTGTCTCGCGCAGTCTGTCGAACTCGGCCTGGAGCCGACGGGCCGCGTCCGGCAGGTGGCGGATGCTCTGCCCCACGCTCATGTCCCTCAGCGTGTGCACGAGTTTCCTGGTGAAGAGCCCGGACTGCCGGTCCGCCTCGTTCTTGGCCGCCTCGCCCGGCCGCGCGGCGTAGAGGACGAACTGGCGCCGCTCGCCAGTCAGGTCACCCCTGCCGTAGTCGAAGTTCCCGAAGGTCAGCTGCGGGATGAGCCGGTGGTCCACACGGCAGGCGTCGACGAGAGCGACCTGGTGCCGGAAGAGGCTGGGATTCACGGAGGTGGAGCGCCACCAGCGCAGCGTCGACTCCAGGTTGAGATGGCTGGTGTTCTCGGTGGTGGCGTCGGCGCAGGGCAGCAGCAGGCCCCCGCGGTGGTCCACGAAGCCGTGTCCGGCCCAGTAGATCCACAGCAGATCGCCGTCGCACGCCGGGAGTTCACGGAACAGGGCCTGCCTGATCCCCGCCTCGGTGGCGGGCCGGTGCTCCGGCAGTCCGTCCTGGTCGGCGAGGCGGGTTTCGGGCAACGGGGAGAGGAACAGCCGTACGTTGCACGACGGCACCCCGCCGGGGCCGGTGATCCACCGGGTGAAGTTCAGGGCGTCCTGAGCCGCGCCGGGCAGCTTCCAGTCACTGCTGACCTCGTCGTAGGACTCCACTCCGACCACCAGCGCGTACGTTCGCTCCGCGACGATGTCGGGCAGGTCGTCGGCCGTTCGACTCACCCGGCCGTCCCTGCGGCTATGCGCTCGTATACGTGCTCGTACAGGGAGTCGAGTTTCCAGTAGGCGCCGTGGGAGAGCGGAAAGGGCTGACGGCTGGTCACTTCCCGGTCCGTCACCCGGGTGTCGCCCGGGAACACCGGTTCGGCCCGGAACGCGAGCAGGTCCTGACGGTCGTAGACGTTCAGCCAGTCCGGGAAACGCGGCGGGAGGTGGGCGCCCGGCGGCAGCCCGGTCAGGGCCCCGCATTCGTGCAGGTAGGGGGCCTGCGATCCGACCGTGACGAGCAGCCGTACCCGCGACAACGGTTCCTTCCGTGCGGCGGCCATCGCCAGTACGTCGACCAGCGCGATCCCGCCCAGACTGTGGCCGATCACCACCGTCGGCCCGGCGGCACCGGCCAGCAGTTTCTCCAGATGCGCGCGCAGTGGGCCGCCCCGCGCCTGATAGCGCAGGATGTCTCCCAGCGCGGGCGCCGAACCGTCGGTGAGTGGCCCCCGCCAGTGGTTCAACGCCGGCTGCGCCAGCATCCGCAGGGCCAGGGTGCCGAGCGCGGCCACGGCCCGGCCGCCGGGCACCCGTGCGGTTCCGCCCAGCAGACCGCTGAGCAGATCCACCAACCGGTCCCGCTCGGCACCGGTGCACACCGTGTCCTGGCCCGCCGTGGCGAGGAGTACGGCCGTCACTGCACGGGCGGTGGCCGTGGCCACTTCGCGGGCGTCTACGACCTGGCGGGCCTGTGCGCAGGCTCCGTTGAACTCCGGCGCGTCCGCGACATGGCGCAGGGCGGGGTGGTAGTGGTCGACGACTCCCAAGGTGTCGAGCAGCGTCGGAAGTTCGTCCGGATCGCCGCTCTCCGCCTGGCCGGTGCGCCGCGCCGCGAGGTCGGTGAGTCGCTGAGCGACCGTGTCACCCGCGGACCGAACCCCGGGCATGCCGAAGCGCCCGTCGCCCGACGGCACCGCCAGCACCCGCAGTTCGCACAGCGGGTCCGCCAACAGGAGCGACCACAGGGCGACTTCCTGCTCTCCGGGCCCGGCTGCCGGCACCCCACGCGTCACCTGGGCGGAGGGGAGCGACCGCAGCCCGTCCGCCACCGTCACGCCGTAGTCGTCTCCCCAATAGCAGGGGACCGGATCGGCGTCGGGCAGATGGCGGCGCAGTCCGTCGGCGACGAGCGTGAACGACTTCTCGAAACTCGCCTGTCTGACACCCGTGCCGTGCACGAAAAGGACCCGCAAACCCGCTCGCCCCCTTGGCCCTTCCTGTTCCCGCTACGACGATACCCTCGGGGGCGCCGCGTTTGCCCAGGTGTGATCGAACCACTGCTTTGCCTTGTTCACGATGGTGAGTTGCTGGGGGTCGGCCGTGGAGTGGTGGTGGAGCGCCGCCTCGAAGCCGAGGGCGTCGTAGACCTCGATCTCCTCGTAGTCGTCCAGCAACACAGGGCGGCGTACGACGCGGTAGTAACCGGTGATGAGTTCGGTGCTGTTGAGCAGATACAGCTTCTGCATGGGCACCACCGGGCTCTCTCGACATTCAAACCGGAGCTCTGAGACCAGCCTCTCCACCTCGAGTCTCCGCAGCGCATGCCGGATCGACTCCGTGTGGCGGATCGCTATCTGCCGGAGTCGGTCCAGCATCCGGCGGTCCTCGGGGTCATGCACGGCCCTGGCCAGTTTGAAGTCGCCGTCCGTGCGTGGCAGCAACAGGCGCACGCTGATCGATTCGGGCCGGATCTCCCCGAGCCGTGTCCTCTCCATCTGCAGCCGTATATGCGTGTCGAGTGACTCACTTGTCAGGGTGAAGACGTCGAGGGTGACAGTCGGGGATGTGAAGGCGGCGGAGATGTGCGTACCCAACTGTGCGAAGCGTCCGCCCGATGGTGCTCGCCGCGTGGCAGGTGTTGCGAGCACGCGGGTTCCGCTGCCCTGTCGTGATTCGACGTATCCCTGCGAGTTCAGCTCTCGCAGTGCGCGTTGGATGGTGTCGCGTGAAATGCCGAATTCGCCGGCCAACTCGCGTTGGGTCGGCAACATCGCACCGGGAGGGTAGGTACCGTCGACGATCCGGCTGAGCAACGCAGTCACGACCTGCTCGGCGGTACGGCCTGCTGGGGCCGGGGTCGAGGTCCTGGGTGTCCTGAGCACGCGGGTTCCGCCGCCCTGTCGTGACTCGACGTATCCCTCCGCGGTCAGCGTGTGCAGTGCGCGCTGCACAGTGTCGCGTGACACGCCGTATTCCTCAGCCAGTCGCCGTTGTGGCGGAAGCACAGAGCCGGGTGGGTAGGCACCTGTGTCTATCAGGTGCAGCAACGAGGTCACGAGACGCGCGACCTCGCGACCTGCGGGCCTCTCCCCGCCGGGCCCTTCGTCCATGCCTCCCATTGTGCCGATGGTGTAGCCGGCTACACCACTTCGTCGGGAGAGCGGTACATCGTGGCGGCGGGCGCGGACGGGATCGTGAATCACAGATCGCGGGTCGCAAAGTCTACAGCCATGGCACGATCCGCCACGGCGCCCTGGACCAACGAGCCACTGGCGGTGGCGAGCGACAACAGCAGGGTGGCGACTGCCACGCCGACCAGAAGGGCAGCGCCGAGTCGCTCGTCGCGGTACGCCTCGCGTACAGAGAGGACAGTGACCTGTGGGCACCGCTTGTCATCCGTGGTGATCTCTCCCGTGCTGGGTGTGTGCTGGGTCTACCAGGAAGGCGACTTGATGGCGATGGAGGGGCCCCAAGGCGCGGCGCGGCGGCACCTCAGCCGACCGCAGCGACCGAGTCGAACAGTCGGAGGCGTGAATGCATTACGGGGCCTCGTGCTTGGCTTGGTCGAAAGTCGCGGGCTTGCTCCAGACGAGGCGTCTGAACCGACCAATTACGAACGCGTGGCAGAGGCAATCCGCACGGACATCCTGAACGGCACATTCCCCCAGGAGGACCGGCTGCCCACGCAGCAGGCCCTCGCCGACCGCTATTCCGTCTCCCGGAGCACCGTGCGCCGTGCTCTGGAGCAACTGCGTCTCGACGGGCATATCGCGAACGACCCAGCTTCCTCCGGCGTCGTCCCCGCTCGCGGCCGAGCCGCCCGCCAGCGGGCCGTCGTGGCAGCGGCCCTGGACGAGCTGAACGAGTTCCGCAGCGCCCAGGACCTCCACGACTTGCTCAAGCACAAGGGTGACTCCATCGAGTTGACGACGGTGTACCGCACCCTCCAGTCCCTCGCGGACGCTGGCGAGGTCGACGTTCTGCGTACCCCCGACGGCGAGTCCGTCTACCGTCGTTCCACCTGCGAACACGACCACCACCTCGTCTGCCGCGTTTGCGGCAAGGCCGTCGAGGTCGAGGGCCCGGACGTTGCGAGGTGGGCGGAGGCGGTCGCGGCCGAGCACGGGTACGTGGACGTTGCATGGCGTCGCTGGTGACGACGACTCCTGGCAGGTCGGCGATGGTGTCCAGCAGCGGTTGAAAGCAGGTGATCCCGTTCGTCTTCTCACCGACGTCCAGCTGGCCCAGGACCAGGCCGGTGGCGAGCTCCAGTGCGGCGAGCAGGTGGATTTTGCGGCCGTTCGCGGCGGCGCCAGCTACACCCTTTACGCAAGTTGACATCCCCCTGAATGACATGTCCGGTTTCGCGTCATGGCCGCCCCTGCGCACTTGTATGCGCCCCGATGTTCCGAACTACCGTCCCGCCGGCCAGAGCACGCGGAGACGATGGGGGACACATGGCGAGAACTGCGCGACAGATCCTGGCCGCACTCAGCCGCTCTACGAACGTTCACGTCAGGTCGACGGCCGAACTGGCCGCGCACGTGGACTCCGCGGCTGCGGCCATCGACAAGAAGCGCCAAGAGAACGGCCAGGAAGCAGTCCGCAGGAAGACCGACCTACGGCCGGTAGCGCTGGCCGAGCACGGCCGGGCCATCAACCTGACGCCGTGGCAGGTCCTGCACGCCGTAGCGCGCGGCTACGTGCTGGCCGGCCAGGGAATGGGGCGCGGGCTGGCAGAGCACTGGCTGAGCCTGAAATTCTGCGAGGCGCTGGACAGCAACCGCGCGGGCGCCATGGACCTCACCGCCAAGGGCCGCTCTTCCGAGAGCTGGTACAAGGGCATGCAGGCCCGAGAGCTGGCAGTCGGCTTCGGACTCGCCGTGGCGGAGCACGTCGTGCAGCAGCGCTACCCCGACCACATCGTCTCGGTCGTGGACACGAACACCGTGCTGCGAGCCGGCTGGCCGCTGAGCGTCTCCCAACGGAACAAGGTCTCACGGCCCCGGCCCGACTACCTCATCGAGGCATGGAAGCCCGGCGAGCCATCGAAGGTCATATTCGTGGCCTGCCGGGGAAACCACCAGAAACCGAGCAAGCGAACCGGCCGAACTCGCAGCACCACGATCCGGCAGCTGGTCAAGGGAGCCGAACTGACCGAGGGCATGCAGATCGGTCCATGGAACACCACCCCGTGCCTGATGCTGTCCACCGAGCTCATGGGCCAGGGTGGGGTCGTGGTCAATGTGCTGCAATCCCCCGGCGAAGCGCTGCTCCCCCTCCGTACACCCGGCGCTCCGGGAAACGCCGACGAGGAAATCAGAGACAGGTCCGGAATCCCCTACCCCAACGCCATTCGCATACCGGCCCGCGACGGCAGACGGGCAAGGACGGTCGACGGCTTCCAGGTGGGAGAGGACGACCTCGCCTGGTTCGGCCAACTCCTAGCCCGTACTGCAGCCGCCGGCCTGACCGCCTTCTCGGGCGGAGGGAAATATGCTGCCCGATACCTCACCGCCCGCCAAGGACGCGAGCACTACGCCGTGCCTGCCTTCGCCGCGACATCAAGCATCGACGACGCGGACATCGAAGTCGGTGACACAAAATTCGTCGGCACGGACCACGTCTTCCGCATGGGGGCCGCACGCATCGAGGCATTCTCCGGAGTGGAGTCAGGACTGTACGAACTGATCAAAGACGGCCGCATCGAAGAGTACCGGCGGGCAGTCTACGATCTCCGCTCCAAACGTCAGAAAAACCATGAGAACGGGAAATGGAAAGCCCCGATCTCATTCCAGGGCGACGGCACCGTCATGGCCCTCAGCGTCCTCCCCATCCGCCGACGGCGCCTCCTCTGAACAGCGGCTCACGGGATCTTGGCCCGTCTGCACTCACCGCTTCGGGTGCGCCAGAGCGAGCGGTCCGCCTGCCAGAGGGGGCTCCGCCACCATCGAAGCGCACCTCTCAGGACCCAGCACGGAATCAGCACGGGACAGTTGGCCAGGGATGACGAGGGGTGCCCGCAGGTCAGCACCAAACCAGCACCGGGATCAGCAGCGAGCTCATCCGGAGCGAACCGGCAACGCCCTGACCTGCGCATTTGCCGAAATCGGCAGGGTCACGCTAAGCGGCGCCCCGAAAATGTGTGCAGAATTTTCATGAAATCGCTCTGCCCCGCACGTTTACCCCTACTGCGCCTCTGGAACCAGCACGAACCAGCATGGGGCTCGCCGTCAACGCCCACCACGCTAACGCCTGTCGCCTCCTCATCCACCACTGACCTGGCCCGGGCCCGTCTCCCCCGGCCGCTCAGCCCTGCTCGAAGTGGCTCGGTCGGCCGTCGCGGTGGACCAGGCGGCCCAGTCGTTCGGCGCGGGCGCGGGGCATGAGGGTCCAGGTTCCGTCGGTGCGGCGCAGGGCGGCGGAGTGCCAGGGGGTGGTCCAGGCGTCCGGGGCGTCGAGGAGGCGGATGCCGAACTTGGGGTCGCCGACAGGCTGCGGGTGGATGGACAGCCGTACGGCGCGCGGGTGGTGCTCGGCGATCAGGGCGCCCCAGGCCCGGCTGCGCTGGATCACGCCGTACGCGCGTCTGCGGCACTCGCGTTGGAGGGCGGAGCGGGTGCCGGTGAAGTCGGCGGTGTCGTCGACCAGGAAACGGGTGATGCCCCGGTACAGGGCGAGGGTGTGGTTCTCGGAGCGGACCTCCGCGCGCAGCGCCTCCGGGGTGGGGGCGTACTGCTCGTGCACATGGGCGCGTTTGGCGTCGTGCGAGCGGTCGCCGAGGACGTCGCGCAGGTCGAAGACGGTGAGCCGGTGCAGGTCCGCGTCCCGGATGAGGGCTCTGAGGGCGTCCGAGTAGGCGTCCACGCGGTCGTCCGGGACGTGGATCAGATCGCCGAAGACATGGCCGTCGGAGCAGATGATCACGCGGGCGCCGGGGGCGTGGATCCGTTCGATCTCTCCGCAGAGCCGGTGCAGGAAGGTGAGGGACAGGCGTTCGCCCTGGTCGGGGAGGTGGCCGAGGACCTTGGCGGGGTTGGGGGACTTGCAGGGGAAGCCGGGCAGGGTGAGGACGACGGGCTCGTCGGCTCGTACGAAGTGGTCGATCCGGCGTAGCTGGTGCGGGAAGGACTCCGCGGGGGCGGGCGCCGGGTCGGTCGTGCGGTGGTGGGGCAGGAGCAGGTCGAGGACGGCGGCACTGATGCTGCTCGTGGAGCGGGTGTCCGGTGCGGTCGTCAGCGGCATGAGGTGGGGTCCTCCTGGACGGTGTGTAGGCGTGCGGGCATGGCCGTGCGGCGCCTCGGCGGGGTGGGCCGGACGCCGACGGGGCGTGGAGGCGGGGCTCGGTGTGGGCGGGCAGCCGCCGTCGGTCAGCCGGGGTGTGTCACGGGGGCGGTCAGATACGGCGGTCGTAGCCCACGGGCAGCCGGTTGGTGCCGCGGCCCAGGACCGCCGGGATCCACTCGATCCCCTCGTCCCTGATCGTCAGGCGCAGGCCGGGCAGCCTGGTGAGCAGGGTGCCGAGGGCGATCTGGAGTTCGGCGCGGGCGAGGGCGGCGCCGGGGCAGAAGTGGATGCCGTGGCCGAAGGCGAGGTGGGGGTTGGGGGTGCGGTCCAGGTCGAGGGTGTCGGGGTCGGGGAAGCGGCGCGGGTCGCGGTTGGCGGCGCACAGGGACACGATCACCGAGTCGCCGGCCGGGACCCGTGTGCCGTGCAGGTCGCCGTCCTCGGCGAGGAACCGCCAGGTGGTCAGCTCGAAGGCGCTGTCGTAGCGCAGGAGTTCGTCGACCGCGCGGGGCATCAGCTCCGGGGTGTCGCGCAGGCGGGCGAGTTCTGCCGGGTGGCGCAGGAGGGCGATCAGGGCGGTGGTGATCTGGTTGGTCACCGGCTCCTGGCCCGCGACCAGGAGCTGGAAGATCATGGAGTCCAGCTCCTCCTGGGAGAGTTCGCGACCGTCGCGGGCCACGACCAGGCGGCTGAGCAGGTCGTCGTCCCCGTGGTCACGCTTGTGCGAGACGACCTCGGCGATGTAGCTCTGCAAGCCGTGCAGCCGTGCCTCGTACCGCGGGCGCCCCGGGTCCGTCGGCCCGACCGGCTGGACGACCTTGCCCCAGTCCCGGTCGAAGCGTGCCGCCAACTCGGGCGGGAGGCCGATGACTTCGGCGAGGACCTGGAAGGGGAAGTGGGCGGCGAAGCCGGCGACCAGGTCGGCGGGGCCGGTCTCGGGCAGGGCGTCCACCAGCGCGTCGGCGAGTTCCTTCAGGCGCGGGCGCAGGCTCTCGACGCGGCGCGGGGTGAAGGCGTCGGTGACCAGGCGCCGCATGCGGGTGTGCTGGGGCGGGTCCTGGTGGAGCAGGTGGACCTGGAGCTGGGAGTGCTGCGGCTCGGGCATGATCGAGGCGCGGGCGCGCCAGCGGTCGTTGCCCCGGTCGTGGTTCTTGCCCAGGCGGTCGTCGTTCAGAGCGGCGTGGGCGGCGTCGTAGCCGGTGACGAGCCACGCCTGGACCCCGCTGGGGAAGAGGACCCGGTGGACGGGACCGGCCTCGCGCATCCGCTCGTACAGCGGATAGGGGTCCGCCTTGTAGGGGCAGCCCATGAGGGGGACGGGGTCCGGGGCCGTCTCGGGTTCCTGGATGGTCATGGAACGGGACTCCTCAGAGAGCGAGTTCGGGCTGGTGGTGGTCCAGCCACAGGGCGAGGTCGACGACACGTTCGAGGCGGAGCCGGTGACCCCATCGGAGTCGGTCGGGTGCCGTGTCGAGGCAGGGTTTGATGCGGGTCTCGTCGGCGAGGGAGCGGACGGTGTCGTCGGTGAGGGCTTCGCGGGCCAGGTTCTGGAGGCCGCGGTTGTAGTCGGGGTGGTGGGTGGCCGGGTAGTGGTTCTTGGGGCGACGCAGCACCGAGTCCGGCGCCAGGCCCGTGCTCGCCGCGCGCAGCAGGCTCTTCTCGCGGCCGTCGAAGTTCTTCAGCGACCACGGCACGGCGAAGGCGTACTCGACGAGCCGGTGGTCGCAGTACGGGACGCGTACCTCCAGGCCCTGCGCCATGCTCAACCGGTCCTTGCGGTGCAGGAGTTGGCGCAGCCAGCGGGTCAGGGACAGGTGCTGCATCTCGCGCTGCCGGTGCTCGGCGGGGGTTTCGCCGTCGAGGTGGGGCACGGCGGCCAGGGCGCTTCGATAGGTGTCGTCGCGGAACTCGCCGATCCGCAGGTCCAGTTCCGGATTCAGCGGCATCGCGGCCTCGTCGCCGGTCACCAGCAGCCACGGGAAGGTGTCGGCGGCGAGGGCCTCGGGGTCGTGGAACCACGGGTAGCCGCCGAAGACCTCGTCGGCGGCCTCGCCGGACAGGGCGACGGTGGAGTGCCGCCGTATCTCCCCGAACAGCAGATACAGCGAGGTGTCCATGTCGCCGACGCCGATCGGTGAGTCGCGGGCCGCGACGACGGCCCTGCGGTGCTCGGGATCGAGCAGGGCGAGCGGATCGAGTACGACGGTGCTGTGGTCGGTGCCGATGAACGCGCCGGCCTCGGTGGCGTACGGGGTGTCGTGGCCGGTGCGCAGCACGTCGCCGGTGAAGCGCTCGGCCTGGTCGCTGTAGTCGACGGCGTAGGAGCGGATGCGGGCGTGCGGGCCCTCGCGCAGCCGGAGTTCGTCGGCGAGCAGCGCGGTCAGGACGGTGGAGTCGATGCCGCCGGACAGCAGGCTGCACAGCGGGACGTCGGCTTCCAGCTGGCCGCGCGCTGCCGTGCTGACCAGGTCGTGGACGTGGGCGACGGTCGCGTCCCGGTCGTCCGGGTGTGCGCCGGGCTCCAGTCGCCAGTAGCGGCGCTCGCGGACGCCGTCCCGGTCCAGGGCGAGGACGCCGCCCGGCTCGACCTCCCGTACACCGGACCACACCGTAGGCCCGGTGTTGAACAGCAGGCTGTACGCCTCCCGCAGCCCGTCCGCGTCCACCCGGGGCCGTATCTCCGGGTGCGCGAAGAGCGCCTTCGGCTCGGAGGCGAAGGCGAGTCCGCCGTCGACGGCCGCCCAGTACAGCGGTTTCACGCCGAGCCGGTCACGGACGAGGAGCAGCCGCTGGGCGCGCTCGTCCCAGACGGCGAAGGCGAACATGCCGTCCAGGTGCTCGGCCACCGCCTCGCCCCACTCGGCGTAGGCGCGCAGGACCACCTCGGTGTCGCTGCGGGTGCGGAACTCGTGCCCCGACCGCCGCAGTCGCGCACGGAGTTCGTGATGGTTGTAGATCTCGCCGCTGTAGCTGAGGACCAGCTGACCGAGCGGATCGGTCATGGGCTGCGCGCCGCCCGCGAGGTCGATGACGGCCAGCCTGCGATGCCCGATCGCGGCCCGTTCACCGAGCCAGACACCGCCCGCGTCGGGGCCGCGCGGGGCGAGGGTGGCGGTCATGGCCTCGATGACCGGGGCCTGGGTGCGGGCGTCCTGGTGGAAGGACACCCAACCGGTGATTCCGCACATGGGGTACGACTCCTCGGTCAGCGGTGGGCGGCGGACGCCGCGTCGGTGGACTTCTCGGGCCGCGGCGCCGACGGGCGCGCGGGTAGCGCGAGCAGGGGTACGGCGAGACAGGCGGCGATGGCGGCCGGCACCAGGCCGGACCGCGCGCCGGCGTCCGGGCCGGCGAGGCCCCAGACCGCCGTGGCCAGGGCCGGGCCGAGCGTGAAGCCGAGGCTGCGGGCCAGCTGGACGGTGGAGCCGACGGTGGCGGCGCGGTCCGGCGGGGCCGCGCCCATCACCAGGGCCTGCGCGGGGCCGCCGTTCACCCCCATTCCGATGCCCGCCAGGGCGAGGCGCCAGGCGAGGTCGGGCGGGGACCAGCCGTCGCCCAGCGGGAGGAGCAGCAGCAGGCCGGCGGCGGTGAGCGCGGCGCCGGTGACCGCGACGGGACGGGCGCCGAACCGGTCGGCGAGGCGTCCGCCGAGCGGGCCGGCCAGCGCCATCCCGAGCGGGAAGGCGAGCACTGTCAGGCCGGTGGTGGTCGCGCTGACTCCCTCGTCGCGCTGGAGGTGCAGGGCGACCACGTAGTGCATGGCGGCGAAGCCCAGGGCCAGCGCGAGCACCGCGCCGTGCGCCCGCAGCAGCCCGGCCGCCCGCAGCACACCGGCCACCGGACGGCCGCCGGGCCCGCGCAGCCACCACCACAGCGGCGGTACGGCGACGAGGGCGAGCGGCAGCCAGGCGGAGGTGCCGGACGCCAGGGTCAGGGTCAGCAGCAGGGCGGTGACGCCGGTCGCCACCAGCAGCGCGTCGGCCAGTTGCGGCCGGTCGGGCGCGCGCAGCCGGCCGTCCCGGGGCATCGCACGCCGGGCGACGACGAGTGCCACGAGACAGAACGGGATCTTGACGAGGAAGATCCACCGCCAGCCCAGCTGGTCGAGGATCAGCCCGCCGGCCGCCGGCCCGGTCACCGCGCCCAGCGGCCCGAGTGTCGCGGGCACACTCATCGCGCGGCCACGCAGCTCCGGCCGTACGGAACGCAGCGCCAGCACCGGCATCAGGACGAACAGCACGGCGCCGCACGTGCCCTGCCCGACACGGGCGGCGATCAGCCACGCCACCCAGGGGGACACGGCAGCCAGTGCGCCGCACAGCGCGAAGCCCGCGGTCGCGGTGAGCAGCGCGGGGCGGGCGCCGACGGTGTCGAGCCACCGGCCGACGGGCAACAGCAGGGCGACCACGGGCAGTTGATAGCCCAGCACGGCCCATTGGGCCGTCGCCGCGGGCACCCGCAGGCCCTCGGAGATGTCGGCGAGGGCCACGTTCACGATGTTCATGTCGAGCATCGCCACGAACGACAGCGCGCCCGCCACCGCCACCATCAGCCAGCGGTCGCCGGCCGCCGGTATGTCCCCGGGCCGCTCCGCACCGGAACCCTGGTCGGACACCTGCGCTCCCCCCACTCGGGTGGGCTGCCGAGCGGCAGCCTCATCCCAGAAGTCGGGGGAGTCAGGTCATGAGTTCCCGGACTTGGCCGGAAATATGGGAATTCGTGCTCGGTCGGGGGCGGGTCAGGCCGTCGTCACACCGTCGAGCCTGCCGGACTTGGCGTCCTCGACGAGGTTCGCGAACTGGTCGGCGCTCATCTGGACCCGCTGCCCGAAGTCGTCGGTGAGGACGACTCGGCGTTCGGCGGGGGCGGCGGGGTCGACGAACAGTTGGGGGCATCCGCAGTTGCAGTTGCCGCAGAAGGTCGCCACCGGTTCGAGGCCGGTCGGCGCGTCGATGTCACTCATGGTTCCACCCTTTCCTCATCCCTACATTTCCCGGGAACTCGACGACAATTCGGTGCGGCTCCCCGACGGGGGCGCCGCGTCCGCCGATTCCCGGTGGTCGAAGGCGATCAGCGGATCACCGGTCAGCGGGTGCTCGACGACGGCCGCGCGCACGCCGAACACCTCGGCCAGCAGGGCCGGCCGCAGCACCTCGCGCGGCCGTCCGGAGGCGACCACCCGGCCTTCGTGCAGGACATGCAGCCGGTCGCACACGGAGGCGGCGGCGTTCAGGTCGTGCAGCGACACCAGAGTCGTCCGACGCCGTCCACGCAGCAGGGCGAGCAGTTCCACCTGGTGGCGGATGTCGAGGTGGTTCGTCGGCTCGTCCAGGACCAGGACGTCCGGCTGCTGGGCGAACGCGCGGGCCAGCAGCACGCGTTGACGCTCGCCACCGGACAGCTCCGTGAAGCGGCGCTCGGGGTGCTCGGCCATGCCGACGTCGGCCAGGGCGGTGGCGACGACATCCCGGTCGGTGGCGTCCTCCCCGGCGAAGGCCCGCTTGTAGGGGGTACGGCCCATGGCGACGACCTCGCGGACGGTCAGCTCGAAGTCGCCGCCGCGTTCCTGCGGCAGCGCGGCGACGTGCCGGGCCGAGCGGGCGGGGGTCAGCTCGCGGACGTCGGTGCCGTCGAGCAGGACGCGCCCCGCGGCGGGCTTCAGATGCCGGTACACCGTGCGCAGCAGGGTCGACTTGCCGCTGCCGTTCGGCCCGACCAGGCCGGTGATCTCGCCCTCGGCCGCGATCAGTCGGGCGCCGGCGACGACCGTACGGCCGGCGTAGGCGACCTTCAGGTCCTCGATGTCGATTCTCAACGTCCGCTCCCCCGCCTTGTCCGCTCGCTCAACGTCCGCTCACCCGCGTCTTCCGCGCGCTCAACTTCCGCTCCCCAGGCGGCGGTCCAGCAGATACAGCAGGGCCGGAGCGCCGATCAGCGAGGTGACGACCCCGACCGGCAGTTCCTGGGTGTCCATGGCCGTACGGCACACGATGTCGACCACGACCAGCAGCAGCGCGCCGAAGAGCGCCGACACCGGCAGCAGCCGGCGGTGGTCGCCGCCGACGACCAGGCGGCAGGCGTGCGGGACCATGAGCGCGACGAAGGCGATGGCTCCGGACACGGCGACGAGCACGCCGGTGAGCAGGCTGGTCACCGCGAACAGTTCCCTCCGTAGCCGTACGACGTCGATGCCGAGGCCGGCCGCCGTCTCGTCGCCCATCAGCAGTGCGTTGAGGCCCCGGGCGCGGGCCTGGAGCAGCAGCAGGACCGCCGGGACGGCCACCGCCGGGGCGGCCAGCAGTTCCCAGTCGGCGCCGCTCAGGCTGCCCATGAGCCAGAACAGCACGCTGTGGGTCTGCTGCTCGTCCCCGGCCTGGAGGACGAGGTAGCTGGTGAAGCCCGACAGGAACTGGCCGATCGCCACTCCGGCCAGCACCAGCCGCAGCGGCGCGAATCCCCCGCCGCGCCGCGCCACCGCCCAGACGAGGGCGAAGGTGGCCAGAGCTCCGGCGAAGGCGGCGCCGGACAGACCGAGGCCGAGGACCCCGCCGGTGCCGAGGCCGAGCACGATGGCGGCGACCGCGCCGAGCGAGGCGCCGTTGGAGACGCCGAGGAAGTACGGGTCGGCCAGCGGGTTGCGCACCAGGGCCTGCATCGCCGTACCGACGAGACCGAGCCCGGCACCCACCAGGGCCGCCAACAGGGCGCGGGGCAGCCGGAGTTGCCAGACGATCAGGTCGTCGGTGCCGGGTCTCGGGGCCTCGCCGGTCACCCTGCGCCAGACCACGCTCCACACCTCGCCGGGCGGGATCGATGTGGAGCCCCAGGCGACCGCCGCCGTCAGGGCCGCCAGCAGCGCCACCCCGAGGAGCAGCGCCAGCGGCCCGGCGGGCACGGATCGCCGGATCTGCGCGTGCGGCGTGTCCGTGCCCTTCCTGCGCACCGGAACGTCGAGCACGGTCAGCCGACCTTACCCGGGTGGACGGTCTTCGCGATCTCCTCAACGGTGTCGGCGTTCCGCACACCCGCGATGGTGGTCCGCTCGGAGCCGATGCGAAGGAAGTGTCCGTCCTTCACCGCTTTCAGGCCCTTGGTGGCCGAGTTGGACTTCAGCCACTTCTCGGCCTCGTCGAAGGCCTTCTCGTTCGCCGCCTCGCTGCCCCGGTCGCGCACGCCGAGCTGGATCCAGTCCGGGTTCTCGGCGATCACGTCCTCCCAGCCGACCTGCTTGTAGTCGCCGTCGCAGTCGGCGAAGACGTTGCGGGCGCCGGCCAGGGTGATCACGGCGTTGGCGACCTGGCGGTTGCACACGGCCATGGGCTGCTTGGTGCCGGCGTCG
Organism: Streptomyces sp. NPDC098781; assembly: GCF_044759995.1. Taxonomy (NCBI): domain Bacteria; kingdom Bacillati; phylum Actinomycetota; class Actinomycetes; order Kitasatosporales; family Streptomycetaceae; genus Streptomyces; species Streptomyces sp. NPDC098781. The sequence goes on along the minus strand of NZ_JBIWAK010000001.1, from coordinate 130,937 downwards.
TAGTCGAAGAAGAAGTAAGTCGGCCGTTCGCTCTCCGCGGTCCGGCCGACCGCCTTCTGGACGGCGTCCACCTTCTTCTTCATCCCGTCGACGAGTTCCCTCGCCTTCGCGCTCGTGCCGGTGACCTCGCCGAGGGCGGTGATGTCCGCCTCGACCGCCGACAGGTCGGTCACCGCGCTCCTGCTCTGCGCGGCGCAGGCCGTGGACTTGAGGAAGATGTGCTTGATCCCGGCGGCCTCGAACTCCTGCTCCGTGGGCGCGTCGCCCATTCCGCCGCCCATGTTCATCGAGGCGAAGGTGTCGATGTAGAGATCGGCGCCGGAGCCGAGCAGCTTCTCCTTCGGGATCACGGTGTCGCTGAGCACCTTCACCTGCTGTGCCTGCGCGTCGAGCCCGCCGGGCAGGGTGCCCTTGCCGGGCGGGAAGCCGGTGCCGATCACCTTGTCGCCCGCGCCGAGCCGGAGCAGCAGTTCCAGGCTGGAGGCGTTGCTGGTGACGATCTTCTCCGGGGCCGAGTCGAAGGTGGTCTCGGCGCCCATGCAGTCGGTCACGGTCACCGACGGGTCCCCGGCACCGCGGCTCGCCTTGTCGCCGTCCCCGCCGCCGTTTCCGCAGCCCGCCATGAGAAGACCGCCCACCACGACGGCCGCGGTACCGGCCCACCTACCAGAACGCATCGAACAACTCCCGGATCCACTCGGTGAGAAGGCGGACCGACGCCACCCCCGATGCAGTAGTCGGGGCGGACAGGGTCTGAGTTCCCGCCGCTCGCACTTCCCCGGCGGTCAGGACGGGTCGTCCGTGCCCGGCCGCAGCACCACCGCCGAGACGGTGATCCGCCCCTGGTGCTCGAAGTGCAGCGTGAACGGCACCTCGTCGCCGATCTCCCAGCCCGGTTTCGCGAGCACTGTGACGTTGAAGCCGTCGGGGGACATGGACAGGGTGTCCCCGGCCGGGGCCGGGATCGAGGAGACCTCCTGCCCGGTCGCGGCGTTGCCGTCGAGCATGCGGTGACGGCTGAGGGCGGGGGTGCCGGCGACCGCGGTGGACGTCACCCCGAGCAACCGGTCGTCCGCGCCCCCGGAGTTGATGACGCGGAAGTACGCCGAGGTGGCGCGGGTGTCGCCGTAGGGCAGCCAGACGCGGCCGTCGGCGACCTCGATGCGTGGCGGGCTGCCCGCGTTGCCGGTGTTCACCCAGGTGGTCAGGGCGCCGAGGGCGACGCCGCACGCGGCGACGGGCGCGAGCGCGGCGGTGAGGGTGTCGGTCAGGCGGCTGCGGGTGGGCCGCCGGAAGGAGGTGGTCATCGGGCGTCGCTCCCGTTCGTCGTGAGGGCCGGCTTGCGGCCGGGTACCGGCTGCCAGGCACGCAGGCGCAGGCTGTTGCCGACCACGAGCACCGAGCTGAGCGACATCGCCGCGGCGGCGACCATCGGGTTGAGCAGGCCGACCATGGCGAGCGGCACGGTCACCACGTTGTAGCCGAAGGCCCACAGGAGGTTGACGCGGATGGTGCCGAGGGTGCGGCGGGCGAGCCGTACGGCGTCCGCCAGCGTCTCGATGTCCCCGCGTACGAGGGTCACGTCGGCGGCGCCGATCGCCGCGTCCGTGCCGCCGCCCATGGCGATGCCGAGGTCCGCTCCGGCCAGCGCGGCGGCGTCGTTGACACCGTCCCCGACGACCGCGACCCGGTGGCCTTGCTGCCGCAACTCGCGGACGAGGTCGGCCTTGTCCTCGGGTGTGCAGTGCGCGTGCACGTCGTCGATGCCGAGTGCGGACGCGACGGCCCGCGCGGACGCCTCTCGGTCGCCGGTGGCCAGCACGGGGCGTACGCCGAGCCGCCGCAGCCGGTCCACCGCCCGGTAGCTGCCGGGCCGTACGGTGTCCCCGACCTCGATCAGGGCCTCGGCCACGCCGTCGACGCGGACCAGCACGGGCGTGTGCGCGGCGGCCTCCGCCAGCAAAAGCGCGTCGGCCAGACCGTCGGGCAACTCGCGGTCCGGTGCCACGACTTCCACCAGCCGCCCCTTGACGCGGCCCCGCACTCCCTTGCCGACGGTCGCCGCGAAGTCGCTCACATCGGGCAGCCGCGTCCCGTTCAGGGCCCGGTTCGCGTACGAGACGATCGCCCGGCCCACTGGATGCTCGGAGCCCTGCTCGACCGCCCCGGCCAGCCGCAGCACCTCGTCCCGGCCCAGCCCGCCGGGCACCGCGGTGACCCGGGCGACGGTCATGTGGCCGGAGGTGAGCGTGCCGGTCTTGTCCAGCACGACGGCGTCCAGGTGCTGGAGCCCCTCCAGCGCCTGCGGGCCCTTGACCAGGACGCCGAGCTGGGCGCCGCGTCCGGTGGCGGCCATCAGCGCGGTCGGCGTCGCCAGGCCCAGGGCGCACGGACAGGCCACGACCAGCACGGCCACGCACGCGGTGACGGCGGCCTGCGGATCGGCCCCGGCGCCGAGCCAGAACCCGAGCACGGTCACGGCGAGCGCCAGCACCACCGGTACGAAGACACCCGCGACCGCGTCCGCCAGCCGCTGTGCCTTCGCCTTGCCGGCCTGTGCCTCCGTCACCAGCCGGGTGATCCGGGCCAGTTGGGTGTCGGCGCCGACGGCCGTGGCCCGCACCAGCAGCAGCCCACCCGCGTTGACGGCGCCGCCCACCACGGCCGAGCCGGGGCCGACCTCGATCGGATCGCTCTCCCCGGTGACCAGGGACAGGTCGACGGCGGAGTTGCCCTCCACCACCTCGCCGTCGGTGGCGACCCGTTCCCCGGGCCGTACGACGAAGACCTGGCCGACCGTCAACTCCTCGATGGCGACGAGCCGTTCCGTTTCGCCTTCGCGGAGGGCCACTTCCTTGGCGGCGAGCCCGGCGAGCGAGCGCAGGGCGTTCCCGGTGCCGTGCCGGGCCCGTGCCTCCAGATACCGGCCCGCCAGCACGAACAGCGGGACGCCGACGGCCGCTTCGAGGTAGACGTGCGCCATGCCGTCCGAGGCGTCGGGGAGCAGACTGAAGGGCATCGTCATGCCCGGCTCGCCCGCGCCGCCCACGAACAGCGCGTACGCCGACCAGCCGAAGGAGGCGATCACGCCCAGCGAGACGAGCGTGTCCATGGTGGCCGTGGAGTGCCGCAGTCCTCGGGCCGCCCGGATGTGGAAGGGCCACGCGCTCCATACGGCGACCGGCGCGGCCAGCACGAAGCACAGCCACTGCCAGTTGCGGAACTGCCAGCCGGGCACCATCGACAGCACGAGCACCGGGACCGCGAGCAGCGCGGTGATCAGCAGGCGTTCGCGGTCCTGTCGGGTGTCGTCCGGCTCGTCCTCGCGGTCCTGGCGGGCCGGCTGTTTCGCGGGCGGCTCAGGCAGCGCGGCCGTGTAGCCGGCCTGCTCGACGGCCGTGACCAGTTGCGCGGGGCGGACGTCCGCCGGGTGGCTGACGCGGGCGCGCCCGGTGGCCAGGTTGACCGTCGCCGACACCCCGTCCAGCTTGGCCAGCTTCTTCTCCACCCGCCGTACGCAGGCAGCGCAGGTCATCCCGCCCACGGTCAGGTCGGTGATCGTCATCGGGGGTGCCGGTTCGGTGGCCATCAGTTGCCGCTTCCGTGGTTCATGTCCATGCCGCCCGTGCCCCCGTGTTCCATGTCCGTGCCGCCGCCCCCGTCCTGGCCGCTCGTTCCGGAGCGGTGCATGCCGGGCGCGACCGGACCCGCGGCGGAACCGACGGCGTAGGACACCGTGAAGACCAGCGCGAGCAGCAGCAGGAAACCGCAGAGGGCGGGCGGCGGCACCGGTCGGCGCCGGGCCGCGCCCGCCCTCGGGGACGTTGTCTGCGCGGGTTCTTCGATCACCGGGCCTCCTGATGCCTGTCCGACGCCGGGACGAGCGGTGCGCTCAAGGCCCGGAGCGGCCGTTACGGTTCAGGAGTCGGGTGGGTCGGCGGTCAAGTTCCCCCACTCACAAGTGATGTGGCTCACACTCAGCCGGGTCAGACGGCGAGTGCCGACGTCGCTCCCGTCACCTCGAAGCCCGCCTCCACGATCGCGGCGCGCACGGCGGCGTCGTCCACCGACTCGCCCCGCACGGTCACCCGCCCCGCCGGGACGTCGACATCGACCTCGATGACTCCGGAGACCTCGACGACCTCCTCGGTGATGCTCGCCGCGCAGTGGCGGCAGCTCATGCCGGACACGGTGTAGGTCTGCTCAGCCATGGCGGACGCTCCTGTCCTCGCCGTTTCTCGATGGCCGCGGGAACCGCGTGCCGTCGAGTACGCGGTAGGGGACCGCCCCGTTCACCGTCCCCGCGCACCGAAAGCGCGGCCGCCGGACTGGTGAGGTGGATTTCGGTCACGGTACGCTCTGCCGGCTCTTGCCCCGCGCGCCGCTTCCACACCAGTGGGCGGGTGGGTGCACGGACACGGACACGCGCGTCCGCCCCGGCACTGCCGACGATCACGCGTGGCCGGAAATGAACGGTCACGGCGTCGCACACGTATGAGTGCGGCAAGGAGCGGGGGCAGACCGACGAACACGAGGAGGAGCGATGGCTGACCGCGGCCTGCTCCGTGCCTCGCGGGTGGCGGTGTTCAGTCTGGTGTGCGTGCTGCTGGCCGCCACCGGGCACGGCGTGGCCGCCGGACATCATCCGCCGCTCACGCCGCTGGCGGTCGGCGGCCTGGCTGTCGCGGTCACGGCGGGACGCCTGGCCGGTCGCGAACGCTCCCTCGCCCAGATCGCGTGCGCGGTCACGGTCGTCCAGGCCGCGCTGCACCTGCTGTTCGCCCTGTCCGGACCCGCCCGCACCGGCCCGACGCCCTCCGCACACCAGGGCGGGCACGCAGGCCACATGGCGCACGCCGGGCACCACGCCCCGGTGGCCGCCACCGAAGCCACCGGGACAGGTGCGGAATCGGTCGGCATGGCCATGGACGCCGCTCACCCGAGCCCGCTCATGCTGCTCGCGCACCTGCTCGCCGGACTCGGTGCCGCCTGGTGGCTGCGCCAGGGCGAGGCCGTGGTGTGGCGGCTGTGCCGTCTGCTCGGCGCGCCCGTTTCGGCCACGCTCCGTGCCCTGGACCTGTTGCGGCGGTGGGCCCGGCACCGGGCGGCGCTGTCCCGGCACCGTGTCCCGCCCCGGTCCCGCGCGGCGGACCACGACGTGCCCCTCGGCACCCGGGTACTGGACCACACCGTCGCCCGACGCGGGCCGCCCCTGCTGTTCACCCGCTGACCCGGCCGAACCGAGGGTGCCCGCGCACCACTCACCCGGCCGGAGCCCTAGCCGCGCGCGCCCCGGACTCACCCGGCCGCACGCGCCGGCTCTCACGGGCATGCCGTGCGATCGCGGCCCGCTCCTCGCGACGGGACCGGCGGTGGCACGCGCCCGTCCAGCAGTGACAGCGCCCGGGTTCCCCGCAGTGGGCCGGGCCGACTCCAGGAGCTGAGCCCTTTCATGAGCACCACGTCCGAAGCCTCCCCCGAGGAAAACCAACCCGCCGACTCGCCCGACCCCGGCCCACCGGCCGCACAGACCGCCACCGATGTTCTGCCGGGTTCGGCCGCGCCGGCGAGGAACGGTGGCGCCGGCGGTCGTTCGCGTTCCGGCTGGTGGCCGCTGCTGACTCGGCTGCACTTCTACGCGGGCATCCTGGTCGCCCCGTTCCTGCTGGTCGCGGCACTGACCGGGCTGGCGTACACCGCCGTGCCGCAGCTCGACCAGCTGGTCTACGGCGACCAGTTGCGGGTGGAGCGGGTCGGTGACGAGCCCAGACCGCTGACCGAGCAGATAGCCGCCGTCCGCAAGGCCCATCCCGAGGGCAGCGTCGTCTCGGTCGCCCCGGCCGACGCGCCGGACCACACCACCAAGGTCGTCCTCTCCGTCCCCGAACTCGCCGAGCAGGACAAGCAGCGCACGGTCTACGTCGACCCCTACACCGCCGAGGTACGCGGCGCCCTCACCACCTGGTTCGGTTCGACACCGCTGGCCACCTGGCTGGACGACCTGCACCGCCACCTGCACCTCGGTGAGACGGGCCGGCTCTACTCCGAACTCGCCGCGAGCTGGCTGTGGGTGCTCGTCCTGGGCGGTCTGCTGCTGTGGTTCGGACGCCGCCGTACCTACGCCGGCGGCTCGAAGCGGAACACCGTGCTGCCGGAGCGCGGGGCACGAGGGGTGCGCCGCAGCCGTAGTTTCCACGCGGTCACCGGAGTGTGGATCTCCCTCGGCCTGCTCGCCCTCAGCGTCACCGGTCTGACCTGGTCGACGCACGCGGGAGAGCGCATCACCGACCTGCGCACCTCGCTGAGCGCGTACCCGCCCGAGCTGGACACCACCGCCTCCGCCGGAACCGGATCCTCGGGTCACCACCACTCGGGCGGCGAGGGCGCCACGGACGGCGGCCTGCCGGAGGGACTCACCGTCGACCAGATCCTCGACAAGGCGCGCGCCGCGGGCCTGGACGGGCCGGTGGAGATCAGCACTCCCGCCGACGACAAGAGCACTTGGACCGTGGCCCAGACCGACGGCCTGTGGCCGGTCCGTAAGGACCAGGCGGCCATCGACCCGCACAGCGGTGAGGTCACCTCGCGGGTCGACTGGGCGGATCATCCCGTGCTCGCCAAGCTCAGCACCCTCGGTGTGGCCGCGCACATGGGCACCCTCTTCGGTCTGGCCAACCAGCTCGTGCTCGCGGTCATCGCCCTCGGTCTGGCCGTGGGAATCGTGCTCGGCTACCGCATGTGGTGGCAGCGCAGGCCCACCCGGGCCGACCGCCGCGCCCGGGTGGGCCGCCCGCCCGCGCGCGGTACGTGGCGGAACCTGCCCTGGCCCGCGCTGGCCGTGGCCGTGCCGCTGACCGTCGCCGTCGGCTGGGCGGTCCCGCTGCTGGGCTGGTCCCTGCTGGCCTTCCTGGTCCTGGACGGCGTGCTCGGGCTGATCCAGCGACGGCGGGCCACGCCTTCGGCCGAGGGGGCCTGACGCTCCGTCGGGTCCGTGCGTCCGCAGGGGGTGGGCCGAGAGCTCGGCCTACTCCCCGGACCCGTCGCCGCCGACCGGATAGGGCACGAAGGTGCTGCTGTTCTGGTCGATGAGCAGTGGACGTCCCAGCGGCGGCGCGGCCCGCTGGGAACAGCCGAGGCGTTCACAGACTCGGCAGCCCATCCCGATCGGGGTGGCGGCGGACGCGTTGGCGAGGTCCAGTCCGTCGGAGTAGACGAGGCGGTGTGCGTGGCGGATCTCGCAGCCCAGCCCGATGGCGTACGTCTTTCCGGGCTCGCCCCAGCCGCCACGGTGCCGGGTGACCGCGCGCGCGGTCCACAAGTACCGCTGCCCGTCCGGCATTTCCGCGATCTGCACATGGATGCGGCCGGGCGAGGCGAACGCCTCGTAGACGTTCCACAGGGGGCAGGTGCCGCCGGCCCGGGAGAAGTGGAACCCGGTCGCGGACTGCCGCTTGGACATGTTGCCGGCCCGGTCGACCCGGACGAAGGAGAAGGGGACGCCGCGCAGTCGAGGGCGCTGGAGAGTGCTGAGGCGGTGGCAGACGGTCTCGTAGCCGAGGCCGTAGCGGTCGGTGAGGCGCTCGATGTCGTAGCGGACCTCCTCGGCCGCCGTGTGGAAGGCGGTGTACGGCAGCACCAGCGCGGCTGCGAAGTAGTTGGCGATCCCGATCCGGGCCAGCGCATGTGCGGACGAACCGGGTTCGAAGTCCTCCGCGGCCAGCCGGTCCAGGTCCTCGCCGTGTTCCAGCAGGGCCAGCTGGGTCGCCATGCGGAAGGCGCGCTGGCCGGGCCGCAGTCGCGAGGACAGATGGAGGGTGCGGCTGCGCTGGTCGTAGCGGTGCAGCCGTTCGCCGGTCTCCGCGGCGAGATGGATGCCGTGGCTCTCGGCCAGCCTCCTGGTGAGTGCCCCGATCACCTCGCCGGGCCGGATGCCGATCTTCTCGGCCAGTTGCTCGGCGGCGAGGTCCGTGTCGTGGAGATAGTTCTGCCGGCGGTAGAAGAAGTCCCGGATCTCCTCGTGCGGTGAGGGCGAGGGTTCCCGCTCTCCGCCTCGGCCGTCCGCCGCCCCCGCCAGCCGCTCGGACAACTGCTGGTTGCGGCGGCCCAGATCCAGCAGGACCTGGGCGACCTGGGGCATCCGTGAGGCCAGTTCGGCGAGATCGGACGGGGCGACCCGGGCGGCGGCGATCTCACCCGTCAGCGCCTCGCGCAGGTCGGCCACGAGGCGGGCGGTGTCCCGCTCGGAGAAGAAGGCGGCGTCGACGCCGAAGGTCTCCGTGAGCCGGAGCAGGACGGGAACCGTGAGCGGGCGGGAGTCGTGCTCCATCTGGTTCAGATAGCTCGGCGAGATACCGAGGACGCGGGCGAGTTCCGCCTGGCTCATCCGGCGCTCCTCACGTAGCCGCCGCAGCCGCGCACCCGCGTACGTCTTGCTCACCCGCGCTCCTCCACACCCGGCGTCCCGATGCGGTCAGCGTACGGGAAGAAGCCGCCACCCAGACCTTCGCAAAGTTGGCAATCCGCGGCGAGAAGATTCGCAGAAGTTGGCATTGATCCAAGCTTGATGGCACTCAGTGCCAGTGCCAGAGTTTCAGTGCGGCCCGCCGGACCCGGCAGGCACCAAAGGGAACCGGGGCTCGATTTCATTGCCCTGACGTCGGTGACCCCGGCATCCACAAGGGCCCGCGCAGGCAGCATTGCTCAGCTTCACCCTCCAGGGTGACGGCGGGCCGCACCACAGTAAGACGACACGCAGTGCCACCTCTGTTCATCCGGACGGTGGGATTGGCAGCCAGTACAAACCGAGGAGACGGTGACAGTCATGGCAGAAGCGAGGACGCAGGCGGCCGAGGAACTGGCCCGGCGCTGGGCCACCGACGCGAGGTGGCAGGGCATCGAGCGCACCTACAGCGCCGAGGACGTCGTACGGCTCTCCGGCAGCGTCCGTGAGGAGCACACCCTGGCCCGGCGCGGCGCAGAGCGGCTGTGGCGCCAGCTGCACGAGCTGGACTACGTCCACGCGCTGGGCGCGCTGACCGGCGGCCAGGCGGTGCAGCAGGTCAAGGCGGGCCTCCAGGCGATCTACCTGTCGGGCTGGCAGGTCGCCGCCGACGCCAACCAGGCCGGTCACACCTACCCGGACCAGAGCCTGTACCCGGCCAACTCCGTTCCGCAGGTGGTCCGCCGGATCAACAACGCGCTGCTGCGCGCCGACCAGATCGCCACCGCCGAGAACGCCGGCGACACCACCGACTGGCTCGCGCCGATCGTCGCCGACGCCGAGGCCGGCTTCGGCGGCTCGCTGAACGCCTTCGAGCTGACCAAGGGCATGATCGCGGCGGGCGCGGCGGGCATCCACTACGAGGACCAGCTCGCCTCCGAGAAGAAGTGCGGCCACCTCGGCGGCAAGGTCCTCGTCCCGACCTCGCAGCACATCCGCACGCTGAACGCGGCCCGGCTCGCCGCCGACATCGCCGACACGCCGACGGTGATCATCGCCCGCACGGACGCGCTCGCCGCCAACCTGCTGACCAGCGACGTCGACGAGCGCGACGCCGAGTTCGTCACCGGCGAGCGCACGGCGGAGGGCTTCTACCGGGTGCGGGGCGGCATGGCGCCGGTCATCGCCCGCGGTCTGGCCTACGCCCCGTACGCCGACCTCATCTGGGTGGAGACCGGCACCCCCGACCTCGCCCAGGCCCGCGAGTTCGCCGAGGCGATCCACGCCCAGTACCCGGACCAGATGCTGGCGTACAACTGCTCGCCGTCCTTCAACTGGAAGGCCGCGCTGGACGACGACCAGATCGCCAAGTTCCAGCGCGAACTGGGGGCGATGGGCTACAAGTTCCAGTTCATCACGCTGGCCGGCTTCCACTCCCTCAACCACGGCATGTTCGACCTCGCCCGCGGCTACGCCGATCACGGCATGACCGCCTACGTCGACCTCCAGGAGCGGGAGTTCGCCGCGCAGGCCCACGGCTTCACCGCCGTCAAGCACCAGCGTGAAGTCGGCACCGGCTACTTCGACCTGGTCTCCACCGCCGTCAACCCGGCCTCTTCCACCACCGCGCTCGCGGGGTCCACGGAGGAAGAGCAGTTCCACTAGGCCGCCGGGCCGGACGCCTCGCCGTCCGGCCGGCCCTCGGCCGAGCGGAGGGGGACGACCGTCTCCGTCCCCCTCCGCTCCCATCCCTCAGGAGAGCCCGATGTCCACCACCGCACTCACCCACGACGTCCGCGTCCTCGCCGCTCCGGGACACCGGCACGACGAGATCCTCACCCCCGCCGCCCTGGACTTCGTCGGCCGGCTGGCCGCCGCCTTCGGCGGGCGGCGCCAGGAGATCCTCAAGGAGCGGCGCAGGCTGGCGCTGCGGCTGGCCTCGGGCTCGCCCCTCGACTTCCCCATGGTCACCTCGGCCGTCCGCGCCGACCCGACCTGGCGGGTGGCACCGCCCGCCCCCGGGCTGACCGACCGGCGCGTGGAGATCACCGGGCCACCCGAACGCCGGATGGCGGTCAACGGACTCAACTCCGGTGCCGACGTCTGGATGGCGGACTTCGAGGACGCCACCGCTCCCCTGTGGGACAACGTCGTCGGCGGGCAGCTCAACCTGCTCGACGCCATCGAGCGCCGTATCGACTTCACCTCGCCGGAGGGCAAGGAGTACCGGCTCGGCGAGCGGCCCGCCAGCATCGTGGTCCGCCCCCGTGGCTGGCACCTGGAGGAGGAGCACCTGGAGTACGACGGCCGGCCCGTGCCCGCCGCCCTCGTCGACTTCGGCCTGTACTTCTTCCACTGCGCCCGGCGTCAGATCGACGCCGGTCACGGCCCGTACTTCTACCTGCCGAAGCTGGAGAACCGGTACGAGGCCCGGCTGTGGAACGACATCTTCGTCCTCGCCCAGGAGCTGCTCGGCATCCCGCGGGGCACGGTCCGCGCCACCGTCCTCATCGAGACGATCACGGCCGCGTTCGAGATGGAGGAGATCCTCTACGAGCTGCGGGAGCACAGCTCCGGGCTCAACGCAGGTCGCTGGGACTACCTGTTCAGCCTGATCAAGACGTTCGGCCACCGCACCGACTTCCTCCTGCCCGACCGGGCGCAGGTGACCATGACCGCCCCCTTCATGCGGGCGTACACCGAGCTGCTCGTGCGCACCTGCCACCGTCGCGGCGCCCATGCCATCGGCGGCATGGCGGCCCAGGTCCCCGGCAAGGACCCCGCCGCGAACGAGGCGGCGCTCGCCAAGGTCCGGCTCGACAAGGAGCGGGAGGCGGAGGACGGGTTCGACGGGTCCTGGGTGGCCCATCCGGGGCTGGTGCCCGTCTGCCGCGAGGTCTTCGACGGCGTCCTCGGCGAGCGGCCGCATCAGCTCGACCGCACCCGGGACGACGTGGAGGTGTCGGCCTCCGACCTGCTGTCGGTGCGCCGGATCAGCGGCCCGCCCACCCCGGAGGGAGTCCGCACCAACATCTCCGTGGCGCTGCGCTACTTCGCCGCCTGGCTGCGCGGACAGGGCGCCGTCGCCATCAACGGGCTGATGGAGGACGCCGCCACCGCCGAGATCGCCCGCGTGCAGATCTGGCAGTGGCTGCGGCACCGCGTGATCGACCGGGAGACGGTGCTGCGCCTGCTGGACGACGAACTCGTCGCGCTGGGCGCCGAATACCCGTGGGCACCACTCGACGACATCCGCGCCCTCTTCGAACGAACCACCCTCGCGGGCGAGTTGCCGCTCTTCTTCACACCGGACGCCTACACCCGGCACCTCGTGCGACGGACGGAGACACTGGCATGAGCACGGTCATCGGACGCGTCGGCGTGGTCGGCGGCGGACAGATGGGGGCCGGGATCGCCGAGGTGTGCGCGCGGGCGGGGGTCGACACCGTGGTGTGCGAGGCCGACGCGTTCGCCGCCCGGGCCGCGCGGGACCGGGTCGCCGGTTCCCTGGACCGTGCCGTGCGACGGGGCAAGCTGACCCAGGACGCCGCCGGCGACGCCCTCGCCCGACTCGTCTTCACCAGCAGCCTGGACGACCTGGCCGACCGGCAGCTCGTGGTCGAGGCCGTGGTGGAGAACCCGGACGCCAAGACAGAGGTCTTCGCCGCCCTCGACAAGATCGTCGAGGACCCGGCGGCCGTGCTGGCCACCAACACCTCCTCGCTGCCGATCATGCGCCTCGGCATGGCGACGGGCCACGCGGACCGGGTGGTGGGCCTGCACTTCTTCAACCCCGTCCCGGTGCTGCCGCTCGTGGAGGTGGTGACCTCCCTGCACACCTCGGCCGCGACCACCGCCACGGTCGAGGACTTCGCGACCCGCACCCTCGGCAAGACCGTGATCCGTTCCCAGGACCGGGCGGGCTTCGTCGTCAACGCGCTGCTCGTCCCGTACCTGCTGTCCGCGATTCGGATGGCGGAGTCCGGCTTCGCCACCGCCGCCGACATCGACGCCGGCATGGAACTGGGCTGCGCCCACCCCATGGGCCCGCTGAAGCTCGCGGACCTGATCGGGCTGGACACCGTCGCGTCCATCGCCGAGTCGCTGTACGACGAGTTCAAGGAACCTCTCTACGCCGCTCCCCCGCTGCTCCAGCGGATGGTCGAGGCGGGGCTGCTGGGCCGCAAGACCGGCAGGGGGTTCCACACCTACGACCAGGGCTGAGGGCCTGGTACGACGCGGGCTGAGGGGCCCGCGCCGCCGCCGGGATGAGGGTCCCGGCAGTGTCACAGGGGAAGGGCGGGAAGCGCGAGTGCGGCGCTTCCCGCCCTCTGCGTTCGCCCCGGAAGTCCTCCGGAATCGCCTTCCAGATCCTGGACGCCTCTCCCTCGCGGGGCGACACCACGTAGGCTGATGTGTGCAGCTGGTTCGCCCCGTCCGCCAGACGGGGTGTCGTAAGAGGGAACCCGGTGGGAATCCGGGACTGCCCCGCAGCGGTGAGCGGGAACGACCGCCGTCATACGCACTGGGTCCGACGTACGGGCCCGGGAAGCGACGGCCAGTAGGTGTCCTCCGGTCAGGAGGGCGTGCCCGCGAGTCCGAAGACCTGCCATCTGCCCGTGTGCGGACCATTCCGCGCGCGGACAATCCGGTGACCTCGAGGGCGGGTCGGCGTACATACCAGGCGAACGACCGCGCTGTGCCGCGCGAGGTCGGTTCCGTCCGGTTCGTCACCCTTCGCGTTCTCGTCCCGTCTCCGGGATCTCAGGGATTCATCTCGCGAAGGAGATCTCCGTGACCAGCAAGTCCGCAGCCGCGGCAACACGGGCCACCGTGTACGGCTACCCCCGCCAGGGCCCGAACCGGGAACTGAAGAAGGCCATCGAGGGCTACTGGAAGGGGCGCGTCACCGCCGACGCCCTCCACTCCACCGCCGCCGACCTGCGTTCCGCCAACTGGCGGCAGCTCGCCGACGCCGGTATCCACGAGGTGCCGACCGGCGACTTCTCCTACTACGACCACGTGCTGGACACCAGCGTCGCGCTCGGCGCGATCCCCGACCGCCACCGCGCCGCCGTCGAGGCCGACGCCCTGGACGGCTACTTCGCCATGGCCCGCGGCACCCAGGACATCGCGCCGCTGGAAATGACCAAGTGGTTCGACACCAACTACCACTATCTGGTCCCCGAGTTGGGCCCGGACACGGTGTTCACGGCGAACTCCGCCAAGCAGGTCGCGGAACTCAAGGAGGCCGTGGCACTCGGCCTCGCCGCCCGCCCGGTCCTGGTCGGCCCGGTCACCTACCTCCTGCTGGCCAAGCCCGCTCCCGGCGTGGCGGCCGACTTCGAGCCGCTCACCCTGCTCGACCGACTGCTGCCGGTGTACGCGGAGATCCTGGCCGACCTGCGCGCGGCCGGCGCCGAGTGGGTGCAACTGGACGAGCCTGCCCTGGTCCAGGACCGCACTCCGGCCGAACTGAACGCCGCCGAGCGCGCCTACCGTGACCTCGGGGCCCTCGCCGACCGGCCCAAGCTGCTGGTCGCCTCCTACTTCGACCGGCTCGGCAACGCCCTGCCCGTTCTGGCGAAGGCCCCTGTCGACGGGCTCGCCCTGGACTTCACCGAGGCCGCCGCGGCCAACCTCGACGCGCTCGCCGCCGTCGGCGGGCTGCCAGGCAAGCGGCTCGTCGCCGGAGTCGTCAACGGCCGCAACATCTGGATCAACGACCTGTCGAAGTCCCTGAGCACCCTCGGCACCCTGCTGGGTCTGGCCGACCAGATCGATGTCGCGGCCTCCTGCTCCCTCCTCCATGTCCCGCTCGACACGGGCCTGGAGCGGGACATCGAGCCACAGATCCTGCGCTGGCTCGCGTTCGCCGAGCAGAAGACGGCCGAGATCGTCACGCTCGCCAAGGGCCTGTCCCAGGGCACCGACGCGATCACGGCCGAACTCGCCGCCAACCGGGCCGACCTGGCCTCCCGCGCGGGTTCCCCGATCACCCACGACCCGGCGGTCCGGGCCCGTGCGGCGGCCGTGACCGACGCGGACGCCCGCCGGTCGCAGCCGTACGCCGAACGGGCCGCCGCCCAGCGCGCCCACCTCGGCCTGCCCCTGCTGCCGACCACGACCATCGGTTCCTTCCCGCAGACCGGCGAACTGCGCGCCGCCCGCGCCGATCTGCGCGCCGGCCGCATCGAAACCGCCGGCTACGAGGAGCGCATCAAGGCGGAGATCCAGGACGTCATCTCCTTCCAGGAGAAGACCGGCATCGACGTCCTGGTCCATGGCGAGCCCGAACGCAACGACATGGTCCAGTACTTCGCCGAGCAGCTCACCGGCTACCTCGCCACCCAGCACGGCTGGGTGCAGTCCTACGGCACCCGGTACGTCCGGCCGCCGATCCTGGCCGGCGACATCTCCCGCCCCGAGCCGATGACCGTGCGCTGGACGACGTACGCCCAGTCCCTCACGGACCGTCCGGTCAAGGGCATGCTCACCGGCCCGGTGACGATGCTCGCCTGGTCCTTCGTCCGCGACGACCAGCCGCTCGGCGAGACGGCCCGCCAGGTCGCCCTCGCCCTGCGCGACGAGGTGAACGACCTGGAGACGGCCGGTACCTCCGTCATCCAGGTCGACGAGCCGGCCCTGCGCGAGACGCTGCCGCTGCGCGCCGCGGACCACGCCGGGTACCTCGCCTGGGCGACGGAGGCCTTCCGTCTCACCACCGCCGGAGTGCGGCCGGACACCCAGATCCACACGCACATGTGCTACGCCGAGTTCGGCGACATCGTCCAGGCCATCGACGATCTCGACGCCGACGTCATCAGCCTGGAGGCCGCCCGGTCCCACATGCAGGTGGCCCGGGAACTCGCCGCCCACGGCTACCCGCGTGAGGCCGGTCCCGGGGTGTACGACATCCACTCCCCGCGCGTCCCCAGCACGGAGGAAGCGGCCACCCTGCTGCGCACGGGCCTGAAGGCCATCCCCGCCGAGCGGCTGTGGGTCAACCCCGACTGCGGCCTGAAGACCCGCGGCTGGCCCGAGACCCGGGCCTCCCTGGAGAACCTGGTCGCCGCCGCCCGCACGGTCCGGGGCGAACTGCCCGCCTCCTGACCGCGGCTCCCAGTGGGCCGGGACGCCACGCGCGTCCCGGCCCCGCCGAGCCGGACTTAGGTATACCTAAGTTTTTCCCACAACACAACATCTGGGATGCGCATGCTCGACGCGTTCTAGATGTAGTGTTGGCGGTGCTGGTGGTTCGCCGGACATACCTGTGTCCGGCGTCGCAAGAGGGAACCCGGTGGAAGTCCGGGACTGCCCCGCAGCGGTGAGCGGGAACGACCGCCGTCATACGCACTGGGTCCGACGTACCGGGCCCGGGAAGCGACGGCCAGTAGATGTCCTCCGATCGGGAGGACGTGCCCGCGAGTCCGAAGACCTGCCACCGGCGCGCACGCCGGACAGCGGTGTGCGCGCTCCGAGGCCCCGAGGGAGGGCCACGTGGCAGCCGCACGGATCCGGGTCGGGCGTACCGTTTCTCCCCGCCGCCCCGATGCTCCCCCGTTCGCGCCGCGACGCTCCTCCCCTCCCGGTCCTCGGACGAGGACGGGAACGAGCGAGAGGAGGCGGCGGACCGATGAGCGGTCTCGTGTATTTCTCCAGTGTCTCGGAGAACACCAAGCGCTTCGTGGAGAAGCTGGACCTGCCGGCCACGCGTATTCCCCTGCACCCCCATCGCGAGGGTATGCCGCGGGTCATCGAACCGTATGTGCTGATCGTGCCGACCTACGGCGGCGGCGAGCGCGCGGGCGCGGTGCCCAAACAGGTGGTGCGCTTCTTGAACGTCGAGGCCAACCGCGCACTGCTGCGCGGGGTCATCGCCTCCGGCAACACCAACTTCGGCGCCGACTACTGCCTGGCCGGCCGAGTGATCTCGGCGAAGTGCCGGGTCCCGGAGCTGTATCGATTCGAGCTGCTGGGCACGGACCGCGACGTCCGTGCCGTGCGGGAAGGACTACAGAGGTTTTGGACACGACACTCATCGACGGCGGGACGGCCGGCGGCATGAACACCCTCACCACGGCGGTCACCATCCCAGCGGCCCAGCGCGAGTCGATCGGCACGCGCAAGGACTACCACGCGCTGAACGCCCTGCTGAACATGTACGACTGCGACGGCCGCATCCAGTTCGACAAGGACCGCGAGGCCGTCCGCCAGTACTTCCTCCAGCACGTGAACCCGAACACGGTGGTCTTCCCGACGCTGAAGGAGAAGATCGACTACCTGGTCGGGAACGACTACTACGAGGAAGCCCCGATCCGGCGCTACGACTGGGACTTCATCGAGGAGCTGTACCGGCAGGCGTACGCCCACGAGCACCGCTTCCGCACCTTCCTCGGCGCCTTCAAGTACTACACGTCGTACACCCTGAAGACCTTCGACGGCTCCCGCTACCTGGAGCGCTACGAGGACCGGGTCGTCGCCACCGCGCTGTATCTCGGCGGCGGTGACCCGGAGTTGGCCGCCCGCCTGGTCGACGAGATGATGACCGGCCGCTTCCAGCCCGCCACCCCGACCTTCCTCAACGCCGGCAAGGCGCAGCGCGGCGAGCTGGTCTCCTGCTTCCTGCTGCGCGTCGAGGACAACCTGGAGTCCATCGGACGCGGCATCAACTCCGCGCTCCAGCTCAGCAAGCGGGGCGGCGGCGTGGCCCTGCTGCTGACGAACCTGCGCGAGCAGGGCGCCCCGATCAAGAAGATCGAGAACCAGTCCTCCGGTGTCGTCCCGGTGATGAAGCTCCTGGAGGACTCCTTCTCCTACGCCAACCAGCTGGGCGCGAGGCAGGGCGCGGGCGCGGTGTACCTGCATGCGCACCACCCCGACATCATGCGGTTCCTGGACACCAAGCGGGAGAACGCGGACGAGAAGATCCGCATCAAGACCCTCTCGCTGGGTGTGGTCGTGCCGGACATCACTTTCGAACTGGCCAAGCGCAACGAGAACATGCACCTGTTCTCGCCGTACGACGTCGAGCGCGAGTACGGCAAGCCGCTGTCGGACCTGTCCGTGAGCGAGCACTACGACGACCTGGTCGCCAACCCGCGGATCCGCAAGACCACGCTCAGCGCTCGCGAGTTCTTCAAGACGATCGCGGAGCTTCAGTTCGAGTCCGGCTACCCGTACCTGCTGTTCGAGGACACGGTGAACCGGGCCAACCCGATCCCCGGCTGGATCAACATGTCCAACCTGTGCTCGGAGATCCTCCAGGTCAACTCGCCGAGCACGTACGACACCTCGCTCGGGTACGAGACCGTCGGCAAGGACATCTCCTGCAACCTCGGCTCGCTGAACATCGCCGCCGCCATGGCCTCCCCGGACCTGGGCGCGACCGTCGAGACCGCGGTGCGCGGACTGACGTCCGTCTCCGACCAGTCGAACATCGACGCGGTGCCCTCCGTGGCGCACGGCAACGACCTCTCGCACGCCATCGGCCTGGGCCAGATGAACCTGCACGGCTACCTGGCCTCGCAGCGCATCCACTACGGCAGCGAGGAGGGCGTGGACTTCACCAACATGTACTTCTACGCGGTCGCCTTCCACGCGCTGCGTGCCTCGAACCGGATCGCGATCGAGCGCGGCACGACCTTCGACGGCTTCGGGCAGTCGGCGTACGCGGACGGCTCGTTCTTCGACAAGTACACCGAGCGGGCGTGGGAGCCGGCCACCGAGCGGGTGCGCACCCTGTTCGCCGAGGCCGGGGTGCGGATCCCGGACCAGGACGACTGGCGCGAGCTGAGGCGTTCCGTCATGGAGCACGGCCTCTACAACCAGTACCTCCAGGCTGTCCCGCCCACCGGTTCCATCAGCTACATCAACGACGCCACCGCCTCCATCCACCCGATCGCCGCCAAGGTGGAGATCCGCAAGGAGGGCAAGCTCGGCCGCGTCTACTACCCGGCTCCGCACATGGACAACGACAACCTGGAGTACTTCCAGGACGCGTACGAGATCGGCTACGAGAAGATCATCGACACGTACGCGGCGGCCACCCAGCACGTCGACCAGGGCCTGAGCTGCACCCTCTTCTTCCGCGACACGGCCACCACCCGCGACCTGAACAAGGCGCAGATCCAGGCCTGGCGCAAGGGCATCAAGACCCTCTACTACATCCGGCTGCGCCAGGAGGCCATGCCGGGCACCGAGATCGAGAACTGCCTGTCCTGCACGCTGTGAGGAACGCACCGACCATGACCACCGCCCCCGCCACCACCGCGCTGACCGAGCTGTCGGTGACGCCCCCGGCGTACCGCCACGACCCGGCCGCCCGGCTCCGCCCCGTCAACTGGAACCGCGTCACCGACGAGAAGGACCTGGAGGTGTGGAACCGGCTCACCGCCAACTTCTGGCTGCCCGAGAAGGTCCCGCTCTCCAACGATCTGAACGCCTGGCAGCAGCGGCTCAGCGCTGAGGAACGCACGCTGACCATGCGGGTGTTCACCGGCCTGACCATGCTCGACACCGTGCAGGCGACGGTCGGCGAGATCGTCCAGATCCAGGACGCGCGCACCGAGCACGAGGAGGCCGTGTACACCAACATCGCCTTCATGCAGGCCGTGCACGCCCGCAGCTATTCGTCCGTGTTCTCCACGCTCTCCACCACCCGGGAGATCGACGACGCGTACGCCTGGGCCGTCGGCAACGACGTCCTCCAGCAGCGCTGCAAAACGGTCCTGAACCACTACTACGGCGACGACCCGCTCAAGCGGAAGGTCGCCTCCACGCTGCTGTCGTCCCTCCTGCTGTACGCGGGCTTCTACCTGCCGCTGCACTTCTCCACGCACGCCCTGCTCACCAACACGGCCGACATGATCCGGCTGATCCTGCGGGACAAGGCGGTGCACGGCTACTACTCGGGCTACAAGTACCAGCGCGGCCTGGAGAAGCTGACGCCCGCCGGGCAGGAGCAGATGCGCGAGTTCACGCACAGCCTGCTGGAGGAGCTGTACGAGCTGGAACTGCGGTACTCGGGCGAGCTGTACGAGCCGCTCGGCCTGATGGACGACGTGGCGGTCTTCGTCCGTTACAACGCCGACAAGGCGCTGATGAACCTGGGTTACCCGGCCCGGTTCGGTGCGGACGAGACCGAGGTCAACCCGGAGATCCTGGCGGCGCTGTCGCCCGGCGCGGACGAGAACCACGACTTCTTCTCCGGCTCCGGCTCCTCCTACGTCATGGGCAAGGCGGAGGACACCGCCGACGACGACTGGGACTTCTGAGAGGCTGACATGTCCGGCGAACCCAGAGTGCCCGCCGCACGGGGCACGACTCCCGCCTACGGCCCCTGTGTGCTGCTCAAGCACGGCGAGATCTTCCTCAAGGGACACAACCGCCATCGCTTCACCGAGCGGCTGCACGACAACCTGCGCCTCGCGCTGCGCGGCATCGGCGGCTCGACGTGGATCAAGACCGCCCAGAACGTCACCGTGCTGGGCGGCCAGGTCCCGCAGGAGGCCCTGGTGGAGCGGGCCCGACGGGTGATCGGCTTCAACTCCGTGGAGCCGGCCGTGCGGGTGCCCAGCACTCTGGAGGTGATCACCCGGGCGGCCGTCGAGGCGATGGCCGCCCGGCCGGCGGGCAGTGGCTTCGCCGTGCGGGCAAAACGGCGGGACAAGCAGTTCCCACTGAAATCGTCCCAGTTGGCGGGGCATCTGGGGGCCCGGATCCTGGAGGAGGTCCCCGCGCTGCGCGTGGACCTCACCCGGCCCGACACGGTCCTTGCCGTCGAGGTCGACCGCAAGGAGACCTACCTCTCCTGGACCCGGCACCCCGGCCTCACCGGTCTGCCCGTCGGCTCCAGCGGGCGCGCCCTGGTGCTGCTCTCGGGCGGATACGACTCCCCCGTGGCCGCCCACCGGGCCATGCGCCGGGGCCTGGCCTGTGACTTCGTGCACTTCAGCGGGGCGCCGTACACGAACCCGTCGTCCGTGTACAAGGCGTACGCCCTCGCCCGCGAGCTGAACCGGTACCAGCCGCCCGGCCGACTGCACGTCATCGCCCTGGGCAAGGCCCAGAAGCAGCTGGCGGTGGCCGGTGCGGGCCGGCTGCAAGTCGTCGCCCAGCGGCGGCTGATGGTGCGTACCGCCTCGGAGCTGGCCGGCCGCATCGGCGCCGAGGCCCTGGTCACGGGCGACAGCCTCGGCCAGGTGGCGAGCCAGACGCTGGCCAACCTGGCCGCGGTGGACGAGGCGGCCGGCCGGCTGGTCCTGCGCCCGCTGATCGGCTGGGAGAAGCAGGAGATCATCGACGCGGCCCGCGCGATCGGCACGGCCGACATCTCCGTCCTGCCCGACGAGGACTGCTGTCAGCTCCTCGCCCCGCCCCGGGCCACCACCCGGGCCGGGCTGCCCCAGTTGCGTGCCGTGGAGAGGCGGCTCGACCTGGACGAGGTGACGCAGGAGCTGCTGGCGGGTGTGCAGGTGATGCGGCCCGGCGAGGACGCGGTGCCCGCCGCCCCGAGTTGTCCGGCTCCCGTCTGAGCACTATTCGGCGGTGCCCGGCACCGCCCGCTGGTCCGGTCCCGCGTAGGAGGCGAGGGGCCGGATCAGTGCGTTGTGGGCGAGTTGTTCGGTGATGTGGGCGGTCCAGCCGGTGATACGGCTCATCACGAAGATGGGCGTGAACGCCGGGATGTCGAAGCCCATCAGGTGGTAGGCGAGCCCGGCCGGGTAGTCCAGGTTCGGGTGGATGCCCTTGCGGGTGATCATCGCGTGTCGCAGCGCCGCGTGCAGGGTGGCCAGCCGGGTGACCTCGGGGTCGGCGGCGCGGGCGACCAGGCGGTCCAGGGCGTCCTGCATGATCGGCACCCGTGAGTCGCCGTGCTTGTAGACGCGGTGCCCGAAGCCCATGATCTTCCGCTTGGTGGCGAGCGCGCCGTCGAGCCACTCCTCGACCCGCCGCGGGTCGCCGATCTCGTTCAGCATGTGCATCACGGCTTCGTTGGCGCCGCCGTGCAAGGGTCCCTTGAGGGCGCCGATCGCGGCGGTGACCGCGCTGTAGAGGTCGGAGAGGGTGGAGGTGACGACCCGCGCGGTGAACGTCGACGCGTTGAAGCTGTGTTCGGCGTACAGCACCAGGGAGATCTCGAAGCAGCGGACCACGTCCGGGTCGGGCACGCTGCCGAAGCACATGTGGAAGAAGTTCTCGGCGTACCCGAGGTCGGGGTCGGGCGCGATCGGGTCCTGTCCCCGGCGGCGGCGCTGGTCGGCGGCGACCACGGTGGGCAGTTTCGCCAGCAGGGTCAGGGACTTGGCGCGGTTCGCGGCGAGAGAGCCGTCGTCCTCGGTGGGGTCCTCGGCGCCGAAGAAGCTGACCGCGGTGCGCAGGACGTCCATCGGGTGGCAGGTCTCGGGGAGCTTCGCCAGCAGCTCCCCGGTGGTGCGGTCCAGCGGGCGCAGGGCGCGTTCGCGGGCCTGGAAGTCCGCGAGTTGGCGTGCGTCGGGGAGTTCGCCGTACCAGAGCAGGTACGCGACCTCCTCGAAGGAGCGACGGGCTGCGAGGTCCTGGACCGGATAGCCGCGGTAGGTGAGGGAGTTGGTCTCCTGGATGACGGTGGAGATCTCGGTGGTGTCGACGACGACACCGGCGAGGCCGCGGTGGATCTCGGACGCGGTGATGGTCATGGGGAGCCTGCCTTCGTGGGTCAGGTGCCGGCGTCAGGTGCCGGGTGGCGTCAGGTGCCGGGCGGGAGGGTGAAGTCGAAGACGGCCGAGTCGAAGGCCGAGTACTCCTCGTAGCCGAGGAGTTCGTACAGGCGGGAGCGGGTCTGCATGCGCGGCAGCAGGGATTCCTGGCTGCCTTCGGCCGCGATCGTGCGCAGCCCGTCCTCCACGGCGCCCATGGCGATCCGCAGCAGCGTGACCGGGTAGAGCGCGATGTTGTAGCCGAGGTTCTCCAGCGTGCGGGCGTCCAGCAGCGGGGTCTTGCCGAACTCGGTCATGTTGGCGAGCAGCGGGACGTCGACCGCCTTGCGGAACGCCTCGTACTCGGCCTCGTCGGCGAGGGCTTCGGGGAAGACGGCGTCGGCGCCGGCGTCGACGTAGGCCTTCGCACGCTTGATCGCCGCCTGAAGCCCCTCCACCGACCGGGCGTCGGTGCGGGCCATCAGCACGAAGTCCGGGTCGCGGCGGGCGTCGACGGCGCCCCTGATCCGCCGGACCATCTCCTCGCGGGGCGTGACGGTCTTGCCGTCGAGGTGGCCGCAGCGCTTGGGGTTGACCTGGTCCTCCAGGTGGAGTCCGGCGAGCCCCGCGTCCTCCAGCACCTGGACGGTGCGGGCGGCGTTCATCGGCTCCCCGAACCCGGTGTCCGCGTCGATGAGGACCGGAAGGTCGGTGACCCGGGTCGTCTGCTGCGCGCGGGCGGCGATCTCGGTGGCGGTGGTCAGGCCGATGTCGGGCAGCCCCAGGTCCGCGGCGAGGACGGCGCCGGAGAGGTAGACGGCGTCGAAGCCGGTGTCCTGGATGAGGCGGGCGGACAGCGGGTTGATGGCGCCGGGCATGCGCAGCAGCCGGCCGGAGGCGAGCTGTTCGCGGAACGTACGGCGGCGTTCGGCGGGGGTGGTGCGGGTGTGGAGCAGCATCAGAACAGGCCCTTCGGGAGCCGGGCGTCGTACGCCGCGACGGCCTCGGTGTCGACGGCAGGGAACAGTCCGCCCAGGTCGGCGGCGCCCAGCTCGGCGAGGTGCTCGGCGGCGGCGAGGAACCGGTCCTGGCCGCCCGGTGTCACGATGCCCTCGACGAGGGTGCGGAACTTCGCCGTGTAGGCGGGGCGGTCGAAGGGACGCGCGCCGGCCGGGTGGGCGTCGGCGACGGCCAGCTCGTCCTCGATCACCGTGCCGTCGTCCAGGGTGACGACCGCCCGTCCGCCGAAGGCGCGGCGGTCCGGGTCGGGGTCGTGGTAGCGGCGGGTCCACACCGGGTCCTCGACCGTCGTGATCTTCCGCCAGAGCTCGACGGTCTCCGGGCGGCGGGCACGCTCGGGGGCGTAGGAGCGCTCGTGATGCCAGGTGCCGTCCTCGAGGGCGACGGCGAGGATGTACGGGACCGAGTGGTCGAGGGTCTCGCGGCTGGCCTCGGGGTCGTACTTCTGCGGATCGTTCGCACCGGAGCCGATGACGTGGTGGGTGTGGTGGCTGGTGTGCAGCACCACCGAGCGCACCTTCGCCAGCGGGCCGGTCTTCTCGCGCATCCGCCGGGCCAGGTCGATGATCGCCTGGGCCTGGTACTCGGCCGAGTGCTCCTTGGTGTAGGTGTCGAGGATCGCGCGCCGCGGCTCATCGGGCTCGGGGAGCAGGACGGTGTAGTCGGCCTCCGGGCCGTCCAGCATCCAGGCCAGGAACCCGTCCTCGCCCTCGTAGACCGGGGACGGGGAGGTCTCGCCGCGCAACGCCCGGTCCACCGCCTCGATCGCCGTCTTGCCGGCGAAGGCCGGCGCGTAGGCCTTCCAGCTGGAGATCTCGCCCTTGCGGGACTGCCGGGTCGCGGTCGTGGTGTGCACGGCCTGCTGCACCGCCTGGTACACCGTCTCGGTCGGCAGCCGCAGCAGCGCGCCCAGGCCGCAGGCGGTGGCCGCGCTGAGGTGGGCCACGTGGTCGATGCGGTGCTCGTGCAGACAGATGCCCTTGACCAGGGCGACATGGATCTCGTACGCCGCCACGACGCCTCGCAGCAGATCGGCGCCGGTGCGGCCGGTGTGCTGGGCGACGGCGAGCAGGGGCGGGATGTTGTCGCCGGGGTGGGAGTAGTCGGCGGCGAGGTAGGTGTCGTGGAAGTCCAGCTCACGTACGGCGGTGCCGTTGGCCCAGGCGGCCCACTCCGGTGAGACGCGGGCGGCCGTGCCGAAGACGGACGCGCCGGGGGTGCCTGCGCGGTGGGCGGTGGCCTGAGCGCGGGCGACCGCGACCGGGCGGCGCAGCAGGGAGGCGACGGCGACCGAGGCGTTGTCGATCACCCGGTTGACGGCCATCGCGCTGCTGTCGGCGCCCGGCTCCTCGGTGCCGGTGGCGACGGACGCGAGCTTCCAGGCGAGCTGCTCCTCGCGCGGCAGGCGGTCGGCGCTGGGGTGGACTCGGACGTGGTGCTCGATCACGGGACTCCTCGCGGATGCCGGGCGGTCTGGCTGATGTGATCGAGCCTGCCCCGCGGCCGGGCGCCGGGCCACCGGTCCAATGTGCGGAATCCGTACAGCGCGGAGCTGCGAATCTGCGAAAGTTGCGAATTCTGCGGATGATAGGTTCGCAACTACGCCGCCCAGTACACCGCCCTAGTTCGGCGGGATCCCGACCAGGAGGTGGGCCATGTCCCGGCGACCGGCCGAACGCAAGGTCTACGCCCACGCCAAGCTGCGCCGGCTGCGACGCGAGCGGGGCATGAACCAGGTCGACATGGCCCGCGCGCTCGGCATCTCCACCAGTTACGCCAACCAGATCGAACAGAGCCAGCGTCCGCTGACGGCACCCGTGCTGCTGCGGATCGCGGAGGTCTTCGGGGTCGACGCGGAGTTCTTCTCCGAGGCGGAGGAGGACCGGCTCGCCGCCGATCTGCGCACCGCGCTCGCCGACGAAGCGTGCGGGGTGGAGCTGCCCGCCGCAGAGGAGATCACCGAGGCCGCGCGCGACCACCCCGAGGTGGCCCGCGCCCTGGTCGCCCTGCACCGCCGCTACCGGGACACCGCCGAGCAGGCCGCCGCCCTCGGCTCACCGGGCTCGCCGCTCCCCGCGGGCGAACCGCATGACGAGGTACGGGACTTCTTCTACGCCCATCACAACCACTTCGAGCCACTGGACACCGAGGCCGAACACACCGCGCAGGCGCTGCAACTGCGGCCGGGCCGCACCGCCGATCCACTCGCCGCACGGCTGGCCGAGCGGCACGGCGTCAGGGTGGTCCAGGCCGCCTCCGGCCGCTCCGGTGACGCCCGGCGCTTCGACCCGGCCACCGGACTGCTGTTCCTGTCCCCGTGGCTCAGCGACGGCCAGCGTGCCTTCCAGCTCGCCACCCAGCTGGCCCTGCTGGAACACGCCCCGCTGCTCGGTCAACTCGCCGACAGCGCCCCGGAACTGACCTCGCCGGAGTCTTTGCCGCTGGCCCGTATCGGCCTGGCGAACTATTTCGCCGGCGCCCTGCTCATGCCGTACACGGCCTTCCATGCCATGGCCGAAGAGGTGCGCTACGACATCGAGTTGCTGTCGGCCCGCTTCGGCGTCGGCTTCGAGACCGTCTGCCACCGCCTGAGCACCTTGCAACGCACCGGACGCCGGGGCGTCCCCTTCTCCTTCCTGCGGGTCGACCGGGCCGGGAACATCTCCAAACGGCAGTCCGCGACCGACTTCCACTTCTCCCGGCTCGGCGGCACCTGCCCGCTGTGGACGGTGTACGAGGCGTTCTCCGCACCCGGGCGGATCCTGACCCAGGTCGCCGAGATGCCGGACGGGAAGCGGTACTTCTGGATCGCCCGGACCATCACCCGCGGCGGCTTCGGCCATCACGCCCCGCGCGCGGAGTTCGCGGTCGCGCTCGGCTGCGAACTGCGGCACGCTGCGCGGCTCGTGTACGCCGAGGGCGTCGCCCTGGACGATCCGCGGGCCGCCACCCCGATCGGGCTCGGCTGCCGGATCTGCGAGCGCCGGGACTGCGCACAGCGGGCCCGTCCCCCGGCCGGCGGCCGGCTCGCCATCGACCCCGACCGGCGCACGTACGTGCCCTACCCGGTAGAGACCCACGGCCCACCGCCGCGCCGGCCGTGACCGGCTGGACGGGCGCCGGCTTCCCTCACGAGGCGAAGGGCGCCCCGCTGTCTGAGCATCGGCAGCGCATGGTCCATGAGCGCGGGAGACAGCCGGACATCATCCTCGTCCCCGGTGATCCACCGCAGGCGCGCGAGTTCGGCGCCGATCCGCGGGGCCCGGTCGACAGCGGTCTCGAACACCGTCAGCCTCATCGGCACGCCCTCCAGTGCCGCGGTGGCTTCGACAACGGCGAGCAGACGGTGCCGCACGGGCAGAACCCCCAACTCCTCGTCCAGCTCCCGGGCCGGCGTCTCCAGCGGCTCCTCGTCCCCGTCGGGCTAGCCACCCGGGAGTCAGAAAGTCGCCGGAGCGGCCTGCTTGCCGACGACCAGAAGCCGCTCGGCCTCGACGATGACCGCCGCGACCACGATCAACGACGGTCGCGCGTCCGCACCGGGCATGCCGTCGGCTCCCTCATCAAGTCTCGTACGCCTGTCCTCAGCGCCGGATCAGCTCACCGTACGCTCCCTCTCGGACGGAGACCCGAATCCGCGACGGCACCAGGAGGCGTCACCCGTGGCCAGCCGAATCATGCTCATCTCTCCCGCCACGAGCCGGTCGCTGCGGCAGGCCCGTTTCGACGACGGCGTGGGGATCGACGACGCGGGGACGGCTCGGGCCCGTGCGGCGGCCGGGGCGCTGCCCTCGGGTGGGCGTGTCGTGGCGTCCGGGAGTGTGCGGTGCGGGGAGACGGCCGTGGCCCTGGGGCTCCATGGCGAGGAGGTGGCGGATCTGGCACCCCTGGACGTGGGCCGGTGGCGAGGCCTGGTGCTGGACGAGGTCGCCGCCGCCGAGCCGGAGTCGATGGCGCGGTGGCTGAGCGATCCGGCCTGCGCTCCGCACGGCGGGGAGTCGGTCGAGGATGTCTGCGCTCGGGTCGGGCGCTGGCTGGACGCCGGCCGGGAGACGGACGGGCGGGTGCTCGCCGTGGTGGAGCCGGAGGTCGTGCGAGCCGCCGTCGTCCACGCACTGCGCCTGCCGTCCGCGGCCTTCTGGCGGCTGGACGTCCCCCCGCTGACGGCGACGGAACTCAGTGGCCGGTCCGGGCGCTGGAATCTGCGGCTGGGGCGCCCGCTGGACGTGCCGGAGACCGACGGCGCTGCGTAGCCGAACCGGTTCAGGAGGCCAGGTCGCGGTGGCGCCGGAGCAGGTTCGCGATCGCGCAGCGCAGACAGCCGACGGGCGCGTCCGACGTCCTGGACCCATCGGCCGGACACGGTGCCGGCGCTTCCTCCGGGCCGGACCCGGGCTGTTCGCCGCAGCCCGCCGGTGAACCGACCAGAAGCTCCAGCTCTTCGAGCAACTGCTCAGTGCGCCTGGCCCGTTGAGCGAGCACGCGCACCCGGGCGCTCTGGCCGCCGATCTGCCGGCGACTGGCGATCAGTTGCTCGTACTCCTCGACCGTGAGCGCAACCGCCTCGCGCCCGCCGAGAGTGATGTGCCGTGGCTGGGGTCGTTTGGCCACTCGGTTCCTCCGCTCCTCGCCCGACTCGTCGTCCCGTCCGACGGTCCCTTCCCATCCATGGAGGATGACCGTGATGCGAAGGGGTTGGTTCACTCACAACGCGAAAGGGCCCCTGGATGGTTCCACGGGCCCTCGAACGTCCGGCGGATCAGGTCAGTTGGGAGCGGTGACGGGCCCGCTC
This sequence comes from Streptomyces sp. NPDC098781, assembly GCF_044759995.1. NCBI lineage: Bacteria > Bacillati > Actinomycetota > Actinomycetes > Kitasatosporales > Streptomycetaceae > Streptomyces > Streptomyces sp. NPDC098781. The sequence goes on along the minus strand of NZ_JBIWAK010000001.1, from coordinate 103,006 downwards.
ACGGCCGCTGTCGCGGGCTTGGGATCGAGCAGACGCTCGGCCAGCTCGCCGAACAGCAAGCCGAATCCGGTCCACAGCGTGACCTGGATGGCCAGCGCGGACAGCCGGAACCGCCACAGCACGGAGGCCGGGAAACCGGCCGGCACCTCGTCGATGACCGGAAGGACCGCGTACGCGATCCCGATGACCAGGGCGAAGGCGGCCACCGCCGAGACCGTCGCCCACCACGCCCCCGTCGCGGGCGCCAGTCGCCTGCCCAGGAGGGTGGCGGCGATCGCCAGCAGCACACTGAGCAGCATCATCAGGAAGTACAGGGTGGTCCGCTTGCCGATGGTGTCGGGGTCGCCGACGGCCGGCGGGTTGGCCGGGTACTTCAGGAACGGCACCACGTAGACGGCGAGCAGCGCACAGCCGGACAGCAGCAGTGCGGTGGCCCGCGGACCGAAGCGGCCCACCCGTCCGAGGGCGAAGCAGTACGCCAGGGCGGCGATACCGCCGAAGGCGACCCCGTAGATCAGGACGCCGGTGGCCAGTCCCGCGGTGGACTGAACGGAGCGGGAGACGATCTCCATCTCGTGCTCGTGGGAGTGGGCCTCCTCGAAGCCGATCGCCCTGTCCACGTTCGGTTCACCGAGGAAGTACGCGACGACGAGGGCGAGCACGCCGGCGGCGAGGCCGGCGAGCATGCCGCGCACGAGCAGGTTTCTGACGGTTGCGGAGTTCATGAGGGTGTCGGCTCCCCGGTGTCAGTGGCAGGGGAAGCCGAGCAGGTGGCGGGCGTCGTGCACCCACTCGTGGACGTCCTCGCCGGAGACGACGGAGGTGGCGCCCTGCTCGGCGCCGACGAAGTACAGCAGGACCAGCATCAGGATGCCGAAGAAGACCGCCCACGGGACGATCGCGCCGATCGGCAGCTTGGCGGGGAGAGCGGCGGTGGTGGCTGTCGGCGGGGCGACATGCTGCGCCATGGCAGGGCCTCCTTAAGGGAGTTCGCGTCCCATCTGGGTGAAGCACAGGACGACGGGCCCGGGTCTGACTCACGGTGTGCCCCGGGATGGGGCACACCGTTCACAGTGGCGCGACCGTGCCGGATTCCCACCGGCTTCCGTGGCGCCGTCGTCGATATCGAGACGACGCTACCCCTCGGCCGGTGTGAGACCTATACCGAGTCGACCGGTGGGAACCGGCTCTCACCCTGCTCTCACCGCGCGCTTACCTGTGGCCGAAGGAGGGCGGTCGTTTGTCGACGAAGGCGTCCATGCCCTCCTTCTGGTCCGCCGTCGCGAACACCGCGTGGAAGAGCCGCCGTTCGAAGCGGACTCCCTCCGCGAGCGTCGTCTCGAAGGACCGTGCCACCGCCTCCTTGGCCATCATCGCGACCGGCAGCGACATGCCCGCCACGGTCTCGGCGACGTTCAGGGCCTCCCCGATCAATTCGTCGGCGGGCACGATCCGCGAGACCAGTCCCGCACGCTCGGCCTCGGCGGCGTCCATGGTGCGCCCGGTCAGGCACAGTTCCATGGCCTTGGCCTTGCCGACCGCCCGCGTGAGCCGCTGCGAGCCGCCGATGCCGGGGATGACGCCGAGCTTGATCTCGGGCTGCCCGAACACGGCGGTGTCGGCGGCGAGCAGGATGTCGCAGAGCATCGCCAGTTCGCAGCCGCCGCCCAGCGCGTACCCGGAGACCGCGGCGACGGTCGGTGTGCGCAGCTGCCCCAGCCGGTCCCAGGCCGTGAACCAGTCGCTCAGGTACATGTCCATGTACCCCTGCGGCCGCATCTCCTTGATGTCGGCCCCGGCCGCGAACGCCTTCGCCGAACCGGTGATCACGATGCAGCCGCAGTCGGGGTCCCGGTCCAGGGCCTCGGTGGCGGCGACGACCTCCTCCATCACCTTGAGGTTGAGGGCGTTGAGTGCCTTGGGGCGGTTGAGGGTGAGCAGGGCGGTACGGCCCTTGCGCTCGACGAGGATCGTCTCGTACGCCTCGTCCGTGCTGTCCGTGCTGTCCGTGCTGTCCGTGCTCATGGCTTCTCCCCACTCTGCTTCCTGATGGTCCGCACGATCCCGGAGAAGTCCTCGTCCGCTCCGTCCCCTTCGGCGTACGCGGCGTACAACTCGGCCGCGCGCAACCCGAGTTCCGCCCGCACCCCGCCTTCCCGCAGGGCGTTGGCCGCCAGTCCCAGGTCCTTGGCCATCAGCGGGGCGGCGAAGCCGGGGCGGTAGTCGCGGTTGGCGGGGCTGCCCGGCACCGGGCCCGGCACCGGGCAGTTGACGGTCAGCGCCCAGCACTGCCCGGACGCGGTGGACGCCACGTCGTACAGGGCCTGATGGGACAGTCCGAGGCTCTCGGCGAGTACGAAAGCCTCGCTGACGGCGATCATCGACACACCGAGGATCATGTTGTTGCAGATCTTGGCCGCCTGCCCGGCGCCCGCGCCGCCGCAGTGCACGGCCCGCTTGCCCATGGCGGCGAGCAGCGGCTCGGCCTCCGCGAACTCGGCCTCCCCGCCGCCCGCCATGAAGGTGAGCGTGGCCGCCTCGGCGCCGACGACCCCGCCGGACACCGGGGCGTCCAGGGCTCGCATGCCGGCGGCGACGGCCTGTTCGTGGGCGGTGCGGGCGTCGGCGACATCGATGGTCGAGCAGTCGACGAAGAGGGTGCCGGGGCGGGCCGCGCCGAGGATGTCGTCGTAGAGGCCGAGCACATGGCGCCCGGCGGGCAGCATGCTGATCACGAGGTCCGCGCCGGCCACGGCCTCGGCGGCCGAGCCGGCGGGCTCGACGCCCTGCCCGGCGGCGGCTTCCACGAGGGCCGGAACCAGGTCGTGGCCGAGGATCCGGTGCCCGGCCTTCGCGAGGTTGGCGGCCATCGGGCCGCCCATGTGCCCCAGTCCGATGAAGGCTACGGTCCTGCTCACCACGGCACCTCCTGAGTGCTCTCGGGCCGGCGGTCGGCGAGTGAGAGCTCACGCTCGCCGAGCGGGGTGAAGAAGCGCTCCACGTCCGCCTCGGTGACCTCGGTGAAGGTGGCCGGGGTCCAGTGCGGGTCACGGTCCTTGTCGATGACCTGCGCGCGGATGCCCTCCACCAGGTCGGGGGCGGTGAGGCAGGCGACGGAGACGCGGTACTCCTGCTCCAGGACCCGCTCCAGGGGGCCCAGCCGGCGGGCGCGTCGGAGGGCGGCCAGGGTGACCTTGAGGGCGGTCGGCGACTTGGCGAGCAGGGACTCGGCGGCCTGCTTGGCCGCCGGGTCGCCGTGCCCGAGCAGGCGGTCGACGATCTCCTCGACGCTGTCCGCGGCGTAGCAGGCGTCGATCCAGGGCCGCTGGGCGGCGAGTTCACCCGGTGGAGCCTGACTCACATACCGGGCGAGAACGTCGTGCACGGGTTCCCGGGCCAGGTCCCGCAGGAGATCCGGGAGGCTCCCGGACGGCACGTGGTGGTCGGCGAGCCCGCACAGCAGGGCGTCCGCCGCCCGGACCTGGGTGCCGGTCAGGGCGAGGTGGGTGCCGAGTTCGCCGGGCGCGAGGGCGAGGAGGTAGGTGCCGCCGACGTCCGGCACGAATCCGATGCCGGTCTCCGGCATGGCGATCCGGGACCGTTCGGTGACCAGGCGGACGCTGCCGTGGGCGGAGACCCCGACGCCGCCGCCCATCACGATGCCGTCCATGACGGCGACGTACGGCTTCGGACAGCGCGCGATCCGGGCGTTGAGGTGGTACTCGTCGCGCCAGAACGCCGCCGACGCCGAGCCGTCCCCGTCCCGGGCGTCGTCGTGGATGGCACGGATGTCACCGCCCGCGCACAGGGCGCGCTCGCCCGCGCCGGTGATGACGACGGTCTCGACCGCCGGGTCGTGTTCCCACGCGGCCAGCGCCGCGTCGATGCGCCGCACCATGGCGTGGGTCAGGGCGTTGAGGGCTTTGGGCCGGTTGAGGGTGACGTACCCGGCGCGCCCCTCGGTGCGCGTCAGGACGTGGTCCTCGGTGTCGGTCATCCGAATGCCTCCGTCAGGCCGCGGGCCACGATGACGCGCATGATCTCGTTGGTTCCTTCCAGGATCTGGTGGACGCGCAGGTCACGGACGATCTTCTCGATGCCGTAGTCGCTCAGGTACCCGTAGCCGCCGTGCAGTTGGAGCGCGCGGTCGGCGACGGAGTAGCCGGTGTCGGTGGCGAAGCGCTTGGCCATCGCGCACAGGTACGGCGCCTGCGGGTCGCCTCGGTCGAGGGCCTGGGCGGCCTGGTGGACCAGGGCGCGGGCGGCCGTCAGCTCGGTCGCCATGTCGGCGAGCCGGAAGCGCAGCGCCTCGGAGTCCAGCAGCCGGGCGCCGAACGCCTCCCGGTCGGCGAGGTGGGCGAGGCTGCGGTCGAGGGCGCTGCGGGCGCCGCCGAGGGAGCAGGCGGCGATGCCGAGCCGGCCGCCGTTCAGGCCGCTCATGGCGATGCGGAAGCCGTCGCCCTCGGCGCCGAGCAGCCGGTCCGCGGGGACGCGGACACCGTCCAGGACGACCTGGCGGGTGGGCTGGGCGTTCCAGCCCATCTTGCGTTCGTTGGGGCCGAAGCCGATTCCCGGGTCGTCCTTGTCGACGAGGAACGCGCTGATGCCGTTCGGCCCGTCGAGGCCGGTGCGGGCCATCACGACATACAGCTGGGCGGCGCCGGCACCGGAGATGAACTGCTTCACGCCGGTCAGCACCCAGTGGTCGCCGTCGCGTACGGCGCGGGTGCGCAGGGCCGCGGCGTCGGAACCGGCGCCGGGTTCGGTGAGGCAGTAGCTCCCCAGGTCCTCCATGGCGCACAGGCGGGGCAGCCAGCGGTCACGCTGGGCGGTGTCGCCGTAGTGGTCGACCATCCAGGCGACCATGTTGTGGATGGAGAGATAGCCGGCGATGGACGGACAGCCGGAGGCGAGCGTCTCGAAGACGAGGACGCCGTCGGCACGGGAGAGCCCGGAGCCGCCCGACTCCTCGCGGACGTACACCCCACCGAGGCCGAGCCCGGCGGCCTTGCGCAGCACGTCGACCGGGAAGTGCTTGTCCCGGTCCCAGTCGAGGGCGTGCGGGGCGAGATGGTCCTGGGCGAAGTCCAGGGTGGTCTCGACGAGGGCCTGCTGGTCCTCGGTGAGCGAAGCGGTGGTCATGACGCGATCACCCCATGGTCGGGATCGTGAAACTGGCGCCCTCGCGCAGACCCTCGGGCCAGCGCGAGGTGACCGTCTTCGTACGGGTGTAGAAGCGGATGGCGTCCGGCCCGTGCTGGTTGAGGTCGCCGAAGCCGGAGCGCTTCCAGCCGCCGAAGGTGTGGTAGGCGACTGGTACCGGGATGGGTACGTTGACGCCGACCATGCCGGTGTCGACACGGCGGGTGAAGTCGCGGGCGGTGTCCCCGTCCCGGGTGAAGATCGCCACGCCGTTGCCGTAGGTGTGCTCGCTGGGCAGGCGCAGGGCCTCCTCGTAGTCGGCGGCGCGGACGACGGACAGGACCGGGCCGAAGATCTCCTCCCGGTAGATGCGCATGGCCGGGGTGACCCGGTCGAACAGGGACGCGCCGGCGAAGAAGCCGCCCTCGTGCCCGGGGAGGGTGAAGTCCCGTCCGTCGACGACGAGTTCGGCGCCCTCCTCGACTCCGAGGTCGACGTAGGAGCGGACCCGGTCGACGGCGTCCCGGCCGACCAGCGGGCCGAAGTCGGCGTCCGGGTCGTCGCTGCGGCCGATGCGCAGTGCGGCGATGCGCTCCTTGAGCCGGGCGACCAGGGCATCGGCGGTGGCCTCCCCGACCGGTACGGCCACCGAGATCGCCATGCAGCGTTCGCCCGCCGAGCCGTATCCGGCGCCGATCAGCGCGTCCACGGCCTGGTCCAGATCGGCGTCCGGCATCACGATCATGTGGTTCTTGGCGCCGCCGAAGCACTGGGCGCGCTTGCCGTGGGCGGCCGCGGTCGCGTAGACGTGCGCGGCGATCGGCGTGGAGCCGACGAAGCCGAGGGCGGCGACGCGCGGGTCCTCGAGGAGGGTGTCGACGGCTTCCCGGTCGCCGTTGACGACGTTGAGCACGCCGGGCGGCAGCCCGGCCTCCAGGAAGAGTTCCGCGAGGCGGAGCGGCACGGACGGGTCGCGTTCGGAGGGCTTGAGGATGAAGGCGTTGCCGCAGGCCAGCGCCGGGGCGGCCTTCCACAGGGGGATCATCGCCGGGAAGTTGAAGGGGGTGATCCCGGCGACCACGCCGAGCGGCGAGCGCAGCGAGTGCACGTCGATGCCCGTGCCCGCGTTGTCGGTGAACTCGCCCTTGAGCAGGTGCGGGATGCCGGCGGCGAACTCGACGACTTCCAGGCCGCGTTGGAGGTCACCATGCGCGTCGGCCACGGTCTTGCCGTGCTCGGCGGACAGCAGCCGGGCCAGCGCGTCCTTCTCCTGCTCGACGAGTTGGAGGAAACGCATCAGCACGCGGGCGCGGCGCTGCGGGTTCCAGGCGGCCCACGCGTGCTGTGCCTCGGCCGCGTCGGCGATGGCCGCCTCGGTCTCGGCGCGGCTCGCCAGCGGTACGCGGGCCTGGACGCGGCCGGTGTTGGGGTCGTACACGTCGCCGTGGTTCCCCGACGTTCCCGGGGTGTGCTTGCCGCCGATGAAGTGGGTCAACTCGCGCACGTCGGCGCGGTCTTGTTCGCGGACCATCGATGCCTGCTCTCGTCAGGTGGGATCCGGGGACGGCACGCCTGGCCGGCACCCTCAGGACGCTCGTGGCGTCGGGGTGCGGGGCGGCGTGAGATCGCGTATGGCTCGAAGCCCGTCAGGGAGCGAGGGGTTCGCCAGGGTCGTGGGTGCGCACCGGTGCCATGCGTGTCTGCTCCATCCTCGTGGACAACACGGAACAAATCCCACGGCCGGTATCCTGACTCCCGGATCGGCGCGCGCCGTCCGCCTTCCCGACATCCAGCTCGTCAGTGGCGTAACGCTCGACGGCGTACTCCCCGGTCACAGTGGCGGGACCGCGCCGGACTCACACCGGCTTCCCTGCACCGCGGGCCTTCTCCCACGAATATATAGTTGGACGTCCTAGTAAATCCAGCCCTCGCAGGTATGCGATGACGTCATCGCAGGTCAGCGTCGGTCGGAGGGAGCCGTTCGGGGGTCCGCGAAACGTACGGGCGCGCGGAATCGCGCCTTGCGCGCGGCCCTTCGGAAGGTGGTGAGCACCGCCGGACCGGCGAGCATGACGCACACGAAGTTGGTGACCGCCCGGCCGGTGTCCCAGCCCAGCGAGGTGGCGATGTCGAAGGCGACGTAGCGCTGCCACTGCTCGGTGAACGGCAGACCCGGCAGGTAGGCGATGGAGCTGTTCGGGTCGAGCGAGAACGGCCAGAAGGACAGATTCAGCAGAAAGCCGAAGAGATAGCCCGACAGCGAGCCGTACAAGGCGAGCAGCAACACCTCACGACGGCCCGTCGCACGGGGCAGGAATCCGGCGAGCATCCCGACGAACGCGCAGCCGAACATCTGGTACGGCATCCAGGGCCCGACTCCGCCGGTGATGAGCGCGGAGGTGAACAGCGAGGTGCAGCCCAGGGTGAAGCCGAAGCCGGGACCGTAGACGCGGCCGGCGAGGACAAGGACGAAGAAGACGGTCTCGATGCCGGCGGTTCCGGCGCCGAGCGGGCGCAGGGCGGCGTTGACGGCGGACAGCACCCCGAGCATGGCCAGCGCCTTGGAGTCGATGCCTCCCTCGGCGATCTCGGAGAGGATGACGCACAGGACGAGCACCAGCAGCACGCCGAAGATCAGCGGCGGGGCGTAGTTCGAGCCGAACTTGCCCGGCGCGACGACGAACGGCCAGAAGAACGCGACCAGTCCGAGGAACGCGGCGAGCGTCATGACGACGCCGGCGCGGGCAGTCAGCCGGATGGCGGCGGCGTGCGTCATGGCAGCTCCCCGCGGACCTGGTCGACGGTCAGATACGGCAGTGGCGCGAGGATCTTGGTGGTCTGCGGGGCGAACACCGGCGAGGCGACGATGACTTCGGTGGTCGGACCGTCGGCGACGACGTCTCCCTCGGCCATGACGACGACCCGGCCGGCCGCGCGGGCGGCGAACTCGACGTCGTGGGTGGAGATGACGACCGCCCGGCCTTCCGCCGCCAGGGCGTCGACGATGGCGATCAGTTCCGTCTTCGCGCGGTAGTCCAGACCGCGGGTGGGCTCGTCCAGCAGCACGACCCTGGGCGCGGCGGAGAGCTGGATGGCGAGGACCAGTGCCAGCTTCTGCCCCTCCGACAGGTCGCGGGGGTGCGTGGCGTCGTCGATGCCGGGCGCGAGCCGGTCCAGCAGGCCACGCACCGGCGACTCGGTGCCGGACTCGGCGTCCGCCTGGTCGAGTTCGGCCTTGACACTCTCCAGATAGAGCAGATCGGCCGGGGTCTGCGGGACCAGTCCGACGAGCGTGCGCGCCTGCGCCGCGGGCACCGTGTGCGGATCGGTCCCGCCGCCCGCCCCGGCACTCCCCGCGCTCACCCCGACCTTCCCGGCGCTGCGCCGCCCCGCCCCCTGGAGAGCCCACAGCAGGGACGACTTCCCCGAGCCGTTGCGGCCCATCAACGCCGTCACCTCGCCCGTGTGCAGATCGAGATCGACCTCGCGCACGGCGGCCACGCCCTTGTACGCGACCGTGACGCCGCGCGCGGTCAGCAGCCGGGTGCGATCCCCGGCCGGCTGCGGGCGGACCGGTGCCGGCTCGTGCCCGGCCAGCCGCGCCCGCAGAGGTGCCGCGGCACGGCGGGCGTCGCGGATGGACAGCGGCAGCGGGGACCAGCCCGCGGCTCGGCCCAGCTCGACGATCGGGGGCGCGATGTCCGACGTACGCAGGATGTCGGCCGGCGGTCCGCTCACGACCCGGCCGCCGCCCGGCAGATGGACGATCCGGTCGGCGTACTGGACGACCCGTTCCAGGCGGTGCTCGGCCATCAGGACGGTGACGCCCAGGTCGTGGACGAGCCGGGTGACGGCCGCCAGGACCTCCTCGGCGGCCGTCGGGTCCAGCGCCGACGTCGGCTCGTCCAGCACCAGGACCCGCGGATGCGCGGTGAGGACCGAGCCGATGGCGACGCGCTGCTGCTGGCCGCCGGAGAGTTCGTACAGGGCGCGGTGGCGCAGATCGGCGAGGCCGAGCAGGTCGAGCGTCTCCTCGACACGCTTGCGCATGGTCGCCGGAGGAATCGCCAACTGCTCCATCGCGTACGCGAGTTCCTCCTCGACGGTGTCGGTGACGAACCCGTCGATCGGGTCCTGGCCGACCACGCCGACCACGTCGGCCAGTTCGCGGGGCGGGTGGTGGGCGGTGTCACGGCCGTCGACGGTGACCCTGCCGTACAGGGTGCCGCCGGTGAAGTGCGGGACGAGGCCGTTCACGGCGCCGAGCAGGGTGGACTTGCCGACACCGGTGTGACCGACGACCAGGCACAGCTCGCCCTCCTCGACCGTGAGGTTCACGTCGCGCAGGGCGGGCCCGTACGTGTCGTCGTACTGGATGGTGACCTGGTCGAAGGTGATCACTCGGGTTCGGCTTTCGTGGCGGGCCGGTGCGGGCCGGGCGGCGGGGACAGCAGGCCGGCGGTCCCGGCGAGCAGGATGGCGGCGGTCGGCACCAGGGGCAGGGTGGGCCAGGTCAGCGGATAGAAGGAGGGGTTGAGTGCGGCCGGGTCGTAGCCGAGGTTGGCGAGCAGCAGGACCGCCGCGAGCAGACCGCTGCCGGCGACCGCCCACTCCGGCAGGCGCCAGGGGTCGGGCCGGTAGCTGGTGCGGGTGACCCGACGGCCGCCGAGCCGTAGACCGGCCACGCACAGCAGCGCCCCGCAGCCCATGGCGGGCAGGCCCAGGAAGGCGGGCGCCGTCGCGTCCAGCAGGCCGTACGCGCCGGCACACAGCCCGCACATGCCGAGCAGCATCAGCGCCCCGGTCGCCCGGCGGGAGCGGCGGGTGGCGGTGCCGGCCCGGCCGTAGCCGCGCGAGTCCATGGCTGCGGCCAGCCGCAGGGAGCGTTCCAGAGCGTCCTCCAGCACGGGGACGACGATGCCGCGCAGGGCCCGGCGGCCCTTGGTGCGCCCGGCTCGCAGCTTCCGAGCCCGAGCGACCCGCTGGACACTGTGCACCAGCTGCGGGGCGACGCTCAGCGCGACCGTGACGGCCACCCCGAGTTCGTACAGCGCACCGGGCAGGACGCGCAGCGCACGCTTGGGGTTGGCGAGGGTGTTGGCGGCACCGATGCAGCACAGCATGCACGCCAGCCGCAGCCCGTCGGTCGCGGCGGACAGCAGGGCCTCCAGGGAGACCGGCCCGCCGATCTGGATGCCCGCGTACCAGTCGGGGGTGGGAAGGTGCGGCAGGGAGAACAGGAAGTGGTCGTGGGGCGTGATGCCGGTGGCGAAGACGGCGCGGAAGACCACGCGGATCGCCACGACCGTCAGAGCCAGGTACAGGTAGTACTTGAAGCCGCGCGCCCAGGGCGCCTCGGTGCGACGGGCGGATACGACGTAGCCGAGGACGGCCAGCACCAGGAACAGCAGCAGCGGGTTGTTGGTCCGGCTGACGGCGGTGGCCAGCGCGAGCGCCCAGATCCACCAGGCCATCGGATGCAGCATGCGCGGCAGGCGCCGGCCGCCCCGGTCCGGTTCGGACACGGAAAGGGGCGGCGCGGCGTCGGCAGTCGTGCGGGCCACGCCGGTCACTCGGTACGGCGGCGTCGGCGGGCCGCGTAGACGGCGGCCCCTCCGATGAGCACGACGAGCGAGGCGCCGGTGACGACGGGCAGGATCGAGCCGGCGTCGTGCTCGGCGTCGGCGGCCGGTGCGGCATCGACCACCTTGGTGCCGGGACTGGGCGCGGCGGCCGCGTCCGCGGGCGCCGAGGTGCTTGCCGAGGGGGTGGGCGAGGGCGAGGCGCTCTTCGTCGGCTTCCGGTCCTTGGGGGCCTTGGGCTTCTTCGGCTTCGCCGACGAGGACCTGGCCGACGGAGGCGCCGGCTGCTCGGGTGCCGGACCGGTGTCCACGTCCGGTGTGAGCTCAGGGGCCTGGTCGTCGGAAGGCGGCTTGCCCCCGTCGCCTTGCGGGCGCGTGTTGTGGGCGCGGAGCTGATCCGGGGAGACGGTGGGCCGTCCTTCCGTGCCCTCGACGTTGGTGCCCCCGAACTGCCACAGGTCGACGCTGCCCGGCTTGGGCTTGTAGAGCATGGCGCCGAGCTGGCTGTACTCCCAGTCGTTGTCGCCGGGATCGGCGTGCCAGTACGACCAGTAGGCGGACGCCGGCGGCGTGAGGACACAGTCGTCCTCGGCCGGGGTGGGGAACTGCTTGCCGTCGCGGTAACCGCTGTAGCCGATCCGGCAGATGAACGCCGGGCCGTCGTGCCCGGTCCCGGTGGTACGCCAGCCGCCCTGATTGAGGAGCTCGTATCCGGTGGTGGGCGTCGTACCGCAGGAGCGCAGGATCGGCCCTCCCCAGTGGCTGAGGTCGACGGCGAGGACGGCGCCGGAGGTGGTGGTGCAGCGGCCCATCGGCTGCGGGTCGGCGGCGGCCGGGTCGGCGGTCGCGCCGAGGGCGGCGGCCGTCAGGGAGAGGGCCGCGACGAGCCGGACGGCGGTTCGGAAGCGGGTCGTCATGACCGCTCCTCCGCCACGGCCCGGCGTCGGGCCACGACGACCGTCCGCCAGCCGGCGCCCACCAGCAGCGCCGCGACGGCCCCGAGGGCGGCGACCTGGACGCCGGTGGACGCCAGGCCGCCGGACGAACCCTGGGCGCCGGTGCCGCCGGCGCTCCCGCCGGTGCCTCCCGTGTCGCCGGGCGTGACGATGTCCGGAACGGTTCCGCTCGGGCTCGGCGTGGGCTGCGGCGACGTGCCGTCCAGGCTGCGCTCCAGCTCACCGAAGGAGATGCCGGTGGCACCGCCCACCGCCTGGGTGGAGGCCCGCAGGTCGGAACCCTGCTGGCCTTCCTCGGCCACGTCGAAGCCGCCGTCGGGGTTCTGCCGGGCGGCGAGGAACTTGCGTGCGTCGGCGATCTCGTCGGCGTGGGCGGTGGCGTCCAGTGACAGGCCCTGTACGGCCAGGGCGGCCGAGTTGGTCGAGTTGCCGGCGGCGCCCGGGAATCCACCGTCGGACAGCTGCTTGGAGGCGATCCAGTCGAGCGCCTTGTCGACGGCCTGTTCGTGACCGCCGGCCAGGTCGACGGCCATCGCGGCGATCGCCGTGGAGTCCACGTCGGAGTCGCCGGTGGCCGGGATCAGGCTCGGCCAGGCGCCGTTGTCGTGCTGGAGGCTCAGCAGGTAGGCGATCGGTTCCTTGGCCGCCGCCGCCTCACCGGCGCGCAGTTGCGCCATGATCGCCAGGGACTGGGCGAACACGGACGGCGCGTAGGTGTAGGCGCCCTTCGCGGCGCAGGAGCGGTCGGGTGCGGTACTCGGAGCTGCGCATACGGCCTTGTCGAGGGCGGCGATCACGTCCTCGCCGCCGAAGTCGCGCGGGTCGCGGCCGACGGCCTCGGCGAGCAGCGCGGTCTTGCCGACCGCCCCGCCGACCGCGTAGGGCGTGCCGACGCCGGTCCAGTCGTGCACGGTGCGGCCCTCGCCGTCCTTGCCGCCCCGGTCGAGGAAGTCGACGATGCCGCGCAGCTTGGCGTTGTTCAGGCCGGTCGCGGCGAGGGCGTAGGCGCCGTCGATGGTCAGACCGAAGTCGGCTCGGCCGGTGGCGGGCCCGGCGGTGTAGTACTGCCCCTGCTCGAGGTTGGCGGCGCTGGTGAGGTAGGCGACGCCCTTCTCGAGGTCGGGTCCCTCGCCGTCGGCCGGCGGTGTGCTCGGGTCGTGGGTCGTCGGCGGGTCGGTCGGCTCGGGGTCCTCGGTGGTCAGCGCGGTCAGATCGGTGCCGGCGCCGGCCAGGACGGCGGGGGGCGTCGGGTAGAGAGAGGAATCCGTGGCGCCTTCCTCGAATCCGAAGCCGCCGTCGTCGAGTTGCTCCCGGGACAGCCAGCCGACCGCGGCGTCGGCGCGGGCGTTGTCGCCGAGCGCGCGCAGGGCCTGGGCGGCGTAGCCGGTCGCGGCGACGCTGCCCACGGTCGATCCCGTGTAGGCGGTGAAGGCGCCGTCCGCGCGCTGGGACTTCGTCAGATAGGTGCGTGCCTTCGCGACGGCGTCGTCGTGGCCGCCCGCCTCACCCAGGACCAGGGCGACCAGGCCGGTGGTGGCCGGGTCGCCGTCGCAGTTCTCGCCGGGGCGGATGAGGACGCTGGTGACGCCGCCGTCGGTGCACTGAAGTTGGGTCAGACGGTCTATGGCGTCCGCCGGAGGCGTCTTGCCGGCCCGCAGTAGGGCCAGCACGGACAGCGCCTGGCCGTCGGTGTAGGCGGCGTTGCGGAAGTCGCCCTTCGCGGTACAGCCGGATTCGGGGCCGGCCGCGCAGACGTTCTTCGCGAGATCGCCGACGAGGTCGTGGCCGCCGAAGCCGGACGGGTCGCCCTCGGTGATCTCCGCCAGCAGGGCCAGGCGTGCCGCTGCGGTGGCGTCGGGGGCCTGGTCGGTGCCGGACGGATAGGCGTAGGAGCCGGTGTGGCCGGCGAGGAAGGCGGTGACCTTGTCCAGGGCGGGGCCCTTGCCCTCGGCGGCGGCGAGGGCGTACGCGGTCTCGGTGGTCAGCAGGTAGTTGGGGGTCTCGGCGCCGTCGTCCACGACGCGTTCCCCGTCCGTCAGACGGCCCTTGAGCCAGGTCGCCGCGCCGGCCAGGTCCACATCGCCGGGTGCTCCGGTGGGGGTGCCGGGGTCCGGGGTGCCGCTGCCGCCGTCCGCGCGGACGTCGTCGGGGCTGAAGGTCGGCTTGCCCGTGGAGCCGCCCACGTCGGTGCCGCCGAACACCCAGGCGTCGACGTCGCCGTCATGGAGTTTGCGGTCCATGGCGCCGTACTGGCTGTAGGACCACTCCTCCTGGCCGGGAGCGGCGGTCCAGTAGGACCAGTAGGCCGTGGCGGGCGGGGTCAGGACACAGGACTCCTGGTCGGGAGTCGGGTACTGCGTAGCGGAGTTGAAGGATCCGTGGCCGATGCGGCAGATGAAGGCCGGGCCGTCGTGCTCGGTGCCGGTGGTGCCGAAGCCGCCCTCGTGGAGAAGCTCGTAGCCGGTGGTCGGGGTGGTGTCGCAGCCGCGTACCACGTCACCGCCGAACGGTCCGAAGTCGACGGCGACGATCGCGCCCTCGGTGGCGGTGCACTCGCCGATCGGGTCCGCCGTGGCCGGGGTGACCGTGAGGAAGGTCACCGCGGTTCCCACGAGCAGCGCCAGTGCCGACAGCAACGCCGTCAACGGCCCGCGTCTGGTCCCCGTACGTCCGGTTCTGTGTCTGTCCGTCCCCACTACGGCCCCCGGTCCCTCGCTGTGTGGCCGACGCGGCAAGAGACGTGGGTGAGGGCCGTCACCTGCGGGGGTTCTCCCGCCGGGACGGCTGGTCGCACCACGCCGCAGTCCGCGACGGCGTTCTTTGCGTTCGTTGCTGAGAGCACGCGCCAGGTGTTCCGGCTCGCCCGGCCGAGGCCGGGCTCACGGTTGCGGGACAGCGCCGGGATCTCACCGGCTTCCCCTGGAACCGCGTGCATGTCAGCCGGATTTGAACATGGTTCACAGACAGCGTCAAGGAGAGGCACAGGGGTGGCAAGAGCGCTTCCGGGACAACTCTGGCGGCGGTGGCGGGAGTCGAGTAGCGTCCTGGGCTGCCACATGGGGGAATCCGGTGAGAGGCCGGGGCTGACGCGCAACGGTGTGGAACGGCGGGGGCCGTTCCGAGCCCGAATGCCCATGGCGGCAAGCACCTTTGGAAGCCATCCCGCGTCCCGGACGGCGGCCGCTCCCGATGCCGCGCCGTCCGGGCAACGGGATTCGGGGTCGACGTCCCTCATTCCCAGGAGCCGTCCATGCCCCGTCCCGCGTCCCTTCGGCGTCCCGTACTCGTGGCGTCCGCCGCGCTCAGCGCGTTCGTCCTGACGTCCCTGCCCGCATCGGCCACCTCCACCCCGGCACAGATAGCCACGGCGAAGACCAACGGCGTCGCCTACCTCAAGACCCTCCAGGCCGCCGACGGTTCGTACGCGGGGGCGGGGCTGTCCAACGAATGGGCGTTCAGCGCCTTCGCGGCGGCCGGGACCGCCGCCGTGGACGTCACGCCGGGCGGCGACACCAGCAAGAACGCGAGATCCGTCTACCGCACCCTGCTCTCCACCACGAGCTGGCCGTCGGCCTCGCCTGTCGTCACCGACTACGAGCGGGCCACCCTCAACGCCTACGCCACCGGTATCGACCCGGCCCGGGTCTCGGCCTCCCGCAATCTCGTCGCCGACGTCTACCGCTACTGGCAGACCGCCGAGCCCGGCTACTTCGGCCCCTCCGCCAACTTCAACGGCACGGTGTTCGCCGCTCTGGCGTTGAACGGCGCCAAGACCCAGGCGGGCCAGACC
Organism: Streptomyces sp. NPDC098781; assembly: GCF_044759995.1. Lineage (NCBI taxonomy): Bacteria > Bacillati > Actinomycetota > Actinomycetes > Kitasatosporales > Streptomycetaceae > Streptomyces > Streptomyces sp. NPDC098781. The sequence continues at coordinate 87,536 of NZ_JBIWAK010000001.1, read as the reverse complement.
CGCATCCCCCAGACGCTGCGGAACGCGATGATCACCCGCATCCGCGCCAACCAGCACGACGACGGCGGCTGGAACTACTCCAAGGCCGAGGGCGACCCGGCCAAGCTGGCCGCCGCCAGCGATGTGGACATGACCGGCGCGGCGATGGCGGCGCTGTGCGTCTCCGGGGTGCCGAACACCGACATCGACATCGTCCAGGCCAAGGCGTTCCTGAAGAGCAAGCTGGTGCCGAACAGCGGTGCCTTCAACGCCATGTTCGGCATCAACACCGACTCCAACGGCTGGGCGGTCTCGGGCCTGAACGCCTGCGGCATCAACCCGCAGACGGGTGACTTCCTCACCTCTATGGGCAAGACACCCGTGGACTTCCTGATCGCACAGCAGATCAACCCCGGCGGAGGCTTCAAGTACCTGCCGAGCGACACCCAGCCCTCCGCGTACGCCTCCATCGACGCGGTGCGCGCCCTCGCGGGCGGCGGTTTCACCTCGGCCCCGCCCGTACCGGTCACCCCCGGCGCTCCGCAGTGGGTCGCCCAGGGCTCCTTCACCTCCGGTACGGCGACCAAGCTGGCGCTGACCGTGGACGACGGCGCCGGCGGGCTCAAGGTCTGCTCGGTGTCCCTCACCCCGACCGGCGGTACGACGACACTGGGTGCTGTCCTCGACGCCGCCCTCGGCGCGGCCACCCCGTCGGGCTGTGTGACCGGGGTGACCCCTTCGTCCGGCACGGGCACCGTCACCGCGGTCAACGGCAAGGCGAACAGCGGGTCCAACACCTGGAAGGTCAGCGTGGACGGCTCGTCCTTCGCGGGCGCCACGCGAGGCAAGGTGATCAACGTCGGGGACACGATCGCGCTACGCTGGGGAGCCTGATCCAGCAGGCGGGCGCCTAGGGCCTGTCGTTTGGATCATGCCGACAGGCGCAGTTCCTCTCAGCCGACCTGATCCAAACGACAGGCCCTAGAGTCACAGGTATGCGCATCGTCTCTCTGCTGCCCGCCGCGACCGACATCGTGGCCGAGCTCGGCCTCATGGAGAGGCTGGCCGGACGGACCCACGAGTGCGACTGGCCGCCCGCCGCGGTGACCGGCGTTCCCGTCGTCACGGGGGCGGAGTTCACCGCGGACGACCTCACCAGCCGGGAGATCTCCGACGCGGTGGGCGGTTCGGCGCACTCGGGGTCGTCCCTGTACACCCTCGACACGCAGGCGCTGGCGGAGCTCCGGCCGGATGTCGTCCTCACCCAGGACCTGTGCGACGTGTGTGCCGTGTCGTACGAGAAGGTGAGCCGCGCCGTACGCGTGCTCGACGCCGACACGCGTGTGCTCAGCCTGGAGCCGCGCACCCTCGACGACGTCCTGGACTGTCTGGTCACGGTCGGCGAGCTGCTCGGTGTGCGGGAGCGGGCCGAGCAACGGCGGGCGGAACTGCGGGCCCGGCTCGAACGGGTGCGCGGCGCGGTGGAGGGGCGGACCAGGCCCCGTGTCGTGGCCGTCGAGTGGCTGGACCCGCTGTGGCCCGCGGGGCACTGGGTCCCGGAGCAGATCACGTGCGCCGGGGGCGAGCCGCTGCTCGCCGCGCCGGGCGAGCACACCAAGCCGATGACCTGGGAGGCCGTTCGCTCGGCCCGGCCGGATGTCGTTCTGGTACTGCCCTGCGGCTTCGCTCCCGAACGGACCCTGCGTGAAAGGGAGTTGCTGACCGAGCTGCCGGGCTGGGCGGACCTGCCCGCCGTCCGTACCGGCCGGGTGTGGGTGCTCGACGGACCGGCGTACTTCAACCGCCCCGGCCCACGTGTCGTGCGCGGCGCGGAGGTGCTGGCCCAGGTCCTGCACGGGGTGCCGGCCGGGAAGGCGGTGTCGGCGGCCGAGGCCCGTCCCTTCGAGGACGGCCCCGGCCGCTGACAGCGGCTAGAACTGCGTCCAGGTGAAGGCCACTTGGTCCCCGGCGCTCAGCTTGAACTGGCAGCCGCCGACCGGGATCGACGTGCCGTTGACGGATATGTTCCAGTAGGCGACGCCGCCGCCGCTGACGTCCTTGATGGTCTCGACGGAGTAGTCGTCGAAGGACGCGTACCAGGTGCCGTCCCAGGTGAAGTCACGCTTGCGGGCGGCGTCGTCGAGGGCGGCCGTGGGTGTCGGCACGGCACTGGCGTGCGCGCCGCCGTTGGTGCCGTCGCATCTGTGCGTACCACCGGTGGCCGTGGTCACCTCATGCCCCTTGGTCCGGATCTTCCCCTTGAACAGGGTCCCGTCCGGGCCCTGGACGGTCAGGGTCACCTTGACCGGCGTGTTCGTACGGGCGGCGGGCTGCGCGTGGGCCACGGCCGGCGCCGATGCGAGGGCCAGGCCGAGGGCGATGGAGGCGGTCAGCGTGCGGGGTGTGCGAGTGCGGTGCAAGAGAGTGCCCCTTTCGGGCGGTGACGGCCCGCGGCCCGTCACCGAGGCGGCGCACACACCGGATCGTGGACCCAGGCAGGGCTCTCGGCTTCGCGCTGCGGACCATGACAGTGGGAAGCGGTGCATGCACGCACCAAGGGCATCCCGACTCGCGTCCCCGCGGGGCCGCACACGGTTGCAGGTCAGCGCCGGACTCCCACCGGCTTCCCCCCTGGGCGCGCGTATGGAGTTGTCGTACGGGCCACGACCCGATGCGCGCCGAAGCCCCCGCATCCTAGGGCGAGTTGAAGTCCCGCCACCAGGGCCGTCGTGGCGGCTCACCGGAACTGGCCCAGGGCGGGCTGCCGGCCGGAGGGCTGGCGGCAGCACTCGCGTCCGTGCCGTCCCTGCTCACCGAGGGCTGAGGTGGTGTACGCGGGACGGCGACCGGCCGACGACCCAGGCACCCCGACTTCGGGCGGCTGATCCGGGCCTGCCATGTGTCCCGCGGGCGTCCGAGCGAACGCAGGCCCACTTCGCCGTGGGCCGCGCGACGGCCCGCTCGGGCGAACTGACCCTCAGCCGCTGGGAGTTCCCTGGGGAGCGGGCGGACTCCGAGGAGCCGCGCCGGGTGCGCCGGACGAGCCTGGACTCGGGCCGCCGTACCCAGACGCGCGGCCGACGCCCGTACGGCAGCAGCGCTGCACGCCACGGGTTTCACCGACCTCGGCCAGGCGCTTCGGACCGTGTACGTCGACCGGCGGAGCAGCATCGAGGAGACGGCACGCCTCCTCGCCGTCGGCAAGGGCAGGCTGCGGCGACTCCTGGTCGAACACTGCATCGCGATCCGCCCGGCAGGTCAGAACGCCGCCGCCGGCCGACGCGCACGCGTACAACCCGACGACCGTGCCGCGGCCGACCGCCGCGTTGGCGCCCAGGACATCACCGCCCGGCTCCACAACGAACCGCCGAGGGCACCACACTCCGCGAACTGACCACAGCCACTTTCCTCAGCACGCCCCGGGTCGCCGCCTGCATCGACGCACTCCAGACGGTCAGCGTGTGACGAGCTGGTCGGCCAGGCGGCGGGCCTGGGTGAGCAGGTTGCCGTGGGCGGCCAGGGCGTCGGGGTCGGCGAGCACACCGCCGGCCAGCCGCCGGCGTAGCGCGTCCAGCGTGTGAACCATGTCGTCGACGACCTCGCGCAGCTCGTGGTCGGCGTCGCGGTCGTGACCGCCCGGGGCGAACCGGCTCTGGGGGTAGAGCCGGATCGCGCGGGCGCTGTTGCGCAGGAAATCGGCGTACGACTCGGTGACCGCCGGGCCCGGTCGCGGTTCCCGCCGATCGCCGTCGCTCGCTTCCAGTACCGCCCGTGTGACGCCCGTGGTGTGGACTGCGACGTAGTCGAGCACGGTGATCGCGTCGTCGTAGTCCTGGCCGGGCGGCGCCAGGGCGCGGTTGCGGCGCCTGGGGTTGACCCGCAGGCTCTCCCGGCCCCAGCCGACCGCCGAGCGGGCCTGCTCGACGAGACGGAACAGCCGCAGCGCCCGCTCATGCAGCTGCGCTGCGGTGACGGCGTCCCACTCCTGGGCGGTCAGCCGGTCGGCCACCGCGTCCAGGATCTCCTGCGCCTCGCGGGCCGCCTCCTCGAGGGCGACGCGGGTGCCGCGCAGATAGACGGGAGGCCGGATCAGGGCGTTGACGGCGATGCCGACCAGGGCGCCGAAGACCGCCTCCGCGATCCGGGTCGCCGATCCGGTGATCGTCACCGGGGTGCTGGTCAGCACGAACAGGGCGCCCGTCGCCGCGTAGATGCCCTGGCTGCCCAGCCGCCGCCAGTTTCCCAGCAGCACCGCGACCGGCAGGACCAGGGCCATGGCCGCCATCGGGGAGTTCAGCGTCAACGCGACGACGGTGGCCACCACCGTCCCCGTGGCGATGGCCGCCAGTTGCTGAAGCCCGTGCGCGATCGACCGGTACACCGTCGACTCCACGAGCACGACCGCCACCCAAGGGGCGACGAACGCCGTCGGGGTCTTGAGCCACCAGCCCGCGACCGCCCACGCCACACACGCGGCCAGGGCCGCCTTGCCGGCCTGCACCACCACATCCCGCTCCGGGCCCGGCTGTGTCCATGCCCGCCGGGCCGGCCCGCCCAAGGTACTGAGACGGCGCCGGGCACGCAGCGCCGATTCACGCATTCCTCGCATCACATGCCAGGTGCCACAAATGCGCGGATGAATTCACGCGAGCCGGGGAATCAAGCGGGCCGGGGCATCACGCGTCCCCGTACGCCTCGCCCCCGAGCTCGAACCCCGCCGTCCCGGCCGTCGCGTCCGCGAGCCACGACCGGAACGCCGCCACCTCCGCGTCCGGCAGGCCGATCTCGATGGTGACCGCTTCCCCGTACCGCACGTCACGCACTTCACGCCCGGTCGACCGCAGATCGTTCTGCACCTTGCCCGCCCGCTGGTGGTCGACGGTCACGGTGGCCAGCCGGAAGCGGCGCCGGGTGAGGGTGCCGAGCGTGTCCAGCGCCTCGCCGACCGCCCCGCCGTACGCCCGGATGAGGCCGCCCGCGCCGAGCTTGACCCCGCCGTAGTAGCGGGTGACGACGGCGACGACGTAGCGCATGTCGCGGCGCAGCAGCATCTGGAGCATGGGGACGCCGGCCGTACCGCCCGGTTCGCCGTCGTCGCTGGCCTTCTGGACCGACGCGTCGGCGCCGATCACGTAGGCCCAGCAGTTGTGGGTGGCGTCCGCGTGCTCCTTGCGGACGGCGGCGAGGAAGGCCTGGGCCTCCTGCTCGGTGGCCGCCGGGGCGAGCGCACAGATGAAGCGTGAGCGGTTGACCTCGGTCTCGTGCACGCCCGCGTGGGCGACTGTGCGGTACTCGTCCTGCATCCGGCCAGCCTATGCGGAGCGCTCACGCGCGCGTCTGGGCGGCCACCTCACTCCTTCTTGCCGCGCGCCACCATGACGCCCGTCAGCAAGGCCGTGCCGGGCGCGAGGTCCCGCCAGGTGGGGCCGCGCCAGGCCAGGACCGCGACGGCGGACGTGGGGAACTTCGTGCGGACCTCGTCCAGGGTGTCGTCGAGGCCGTCCCCGGCGAGTGCGAGGACGAGTTCCTCCAGGCCGGGGTTGTGCCCGACCAGGAGCAGCGTGCCGACCTCGTCGGACGCCTCGCGCGCGACCTCCAGCAGGTCGGGCACGTCCGCCGCGTACACCCGCGGATCGTGGCGCACCGGGGGCGGGGTGCCCCACTGGGCGGCGGCCAGCTCCCAGGTCTGACGGGTGCGTACGGCGGTGGAGCACACCGCGAGGTTGGGCAGGCAGTCGGCGTCGGCGATCATCCGGCCCGCGACGGGCGCGTCCCGCCGGCCGCGCGGGGCGAGGGGGCGTTCGTGGTCGGCGACACCGTCGGGCCAGGCGGACTTGGCGTGCCGCAGGACGACGAGCCGGCGCAGCGGGCCCGCTCCGAAGGGCGCGGTCACGACAGGCCTCCGAGGTCGTGGGTGAGGTCCAGGCCGAGGAGGCGGTCGGCGTAGGCGTAGGTCTCGAAGCGGGCGCCGTCCGGCAGGTCGGGGGCGGTCTCCACCCAGCGCAGGACCCCGAGCACGCCGGGTACGTCGAGATCGTCCTCCCAGGCGGTGCGCAGCTCCGCCCGGACCTCGTCGGGGATGGGCCGCGACGGCTGCCGCGCCCAGCCGGCGACGGCACGGCGCCAGCGCATGAGCGTGTCCTGGGCGTCGGCGACGGCCTCCGCGTCCAGCCCCACGGGCACGCTTCTGCGCCGGGAGAGCAGGGCGAGGCGCAGCGCCGTGGGGTCGGCGTCCTCGGGGGGCGCCTCCGAGTGCACGGGCGCGACGGCGAGCCGTACGCCGTCGGGTTCCGCGCCACCGCCCTCGCGTACGACGTGGATGACCTGGGCCTCGCCCAGGCCCGCGGTGGCGTTGCCGCCGTCCTCGAAGGGGCGGATGCCCAGCGCGGCGGCCCCGGCCCGGAGCTCGGCCGGCTGCCGGCTCTCGTCGAGGAGGGCCCAGACCGGCGTACCGCCCAGTTCCAGGGCACGGACGAGGAGGTCGGCGGCCAGCAGCACGCGCAGGGCAGTGACGTCGAAGCCCTCCGTATGCGCCTCGACGCGGGTCAGGCCCCGCCGGGCGGGCGCGGCGTCGACGGGCTGGCCGGTTCGGGCGTCGATGATGCGCAACACGGAGCGAGCGTAGGTGCACTCGCGCCCGTCCGCAGCCATCCGGCCCGCTTCCGTGGCGGCGTGGCGGATGTGGGGCCCCTCGGGAGTGCGCTGGTCGTCGGTGTCGTAACCGGGCATCGCGACCCCCTGCCGTGCGGACTGCCCGAACGGTACTGCGCACCGGCCCGCCCGGACAGGAGTCCGGCCGGCGTCGGGCGCGGCAAGGAATGCGGCCCCGGGTCGGGAATCCTCGTGGTCCGTCGTCCGTTGTGCCTGGTGACGACGGTGGGACGGGTGTTCCCCGCAGCAAGAGGAGGCCAGTGGTGTACGGCGACGACGCGACGGTTCGCAGGATCCTCACCGAACTCGGCGACACATGGGCGATCGTGGGCCTGTCGTCGAACCAGCGGCGGGCGGCGTACGGGGTGGCGGAGGTGCTCCAGCGTTTCGGCAAGCGCGTCGTGCCGGTCCACCCGAAGGCGGAGACGGTCCATGGCGAGCAGGGGTACGCCTCCCTGGCGGACATCCCCTTCGACGTGGACGTGGTCGACGTCTTCGTGAACAGCGACCTCGCGGGTGACGTCGCCGACGAGGCGGCCGCCAAGGGCGCCAAGGCGGTCTGGTTCCAGCTCGGCGTCATCGACGAGGCGGCGTACGACCGCACGCGCGCGGCGGGCCTGGAGATGGTGATGGACCGGTGCCCGGCGATCGAGATACCCCGCCTCGGCTGATGGCGGCACACCGGCCCGGCGCCGGAACCCTGCCCTCCCCGCGTCGCCCGCCCGCATAATGCTCGGGTGACTTCCCACTCCCCCCACCCCAACTCCCGCCCCACGCAGCGCTTTCCGGTCGTCGTCGTGGGCGCCGGGCCCGCCGGGCTCACCATCGGCAGCATCCTGCGGGCGGCTTCCGTCGACTGTCTGGTCCTGGAGACCGAGACGCGGGAGTTCATCGAGCAGCGACCGCGCGCCGGGGTGCTGGAGGAGGGGGCCGTACAGGGGCTGCGGCGGCGGGGCCTCGCGGACAACCTGCTGGCACGGGCCCAGCGGCACACCGAGTGCGAGTTCCGGTTCGCGGGCGAGCGCTACCGCTTCGAGTACGCCGAGCTGACGGGCGCTCATCACTGGGTGTACCCGCAGCAGTTCCTGGTGACGGACCTGGTGCGCGAGTACGCCGACGTGCGGGGCGGGGCCATACGCTTCGGCGTGCGGGACGTGGCCCTGCACGACCTCGACACCGACCACCCCTCGGTGTCGTACACCTGCCCCGACACGGGCCTGCGGCAGGTCGTGCACTGCGACTTCGTCGCCGGCTGCGACGGCGCGCGCGGAGTCACCCGCACCGCCCTGCCGGCGGGCCGCGCCCACATCTCCCGCAGCGACTACGGCATCGGCTGGCTGGCGCTGCTCGCTGAGGCACCGCCGTCGGCCGACTGCGTGCTGTTCGGCATGCATCCGCGCGGATTCGCCGGGCACATGCCGCGCAGCGCCGAGGTGACCCGCTACTACCTGGAGTGCCCGCCGGGCGACGACCCGGAGAACTGGTCGCAGGACAGGGTCTGGACGGAGCTCCAGCAGCGGTTGGGGGCGGCGGGCGCGCCGCCGCTGACGGAGGGGCGGCTGATCGAGAAACGCGTCCTCGACATGCACAACTACGTCGTGGAGCCCATGGTGTTCGGCCGTCTCTTCCTGGCCGGTGACGCCGCCCATCTGACTGCCCCCATCGCGGCGAAGGGCATGAACCTCGCCCTGCACGACGCCTTCCTCCTCGGCGACGGGCTCGTCGCCCACCTGACGAAGGGCGACGGCACCGGCCTGGACGGCTACTCGACGACCTGTCTGAACCGCGTGTGGGACTACCAGGAGTTCTCCCACTGGTTGTCCGAGGTCTATCACGGCGCATCGTCCGGCGACCCGTACCGGGCGGGCACCACCCTCGCCCGTCTCCGCCGCATCTTCGACTCCGAGACGGCGGCCAGGGCGTTCGCGGAGCAGTACCTGGGCAGGCGCACCGCGGACTGAGGGACTCGCCCCCGCACGGTGCGGGATCGGACGTGCAGCGAGATCAGTCGTGCAGCGGACGGTCGCTGAGCCGGTGGTCCGCCACGTTCAGCGCCTCGTCGACGAGACGGCGCAGATGTCCGTCGCGCAGGGAGTAGATCACCCTGCGGCCCTCCTTCCGCGTGTTCACCAGGCCCGCGAGCCGTAGCCGGGCCAGGTGCTGGCTCACGGCTGGGCGGGCCGCTCCGCAGGCCTCCGTGAGCGTCGTGACATCGGCCTCCCCGGCCGTCAGGGCGTGCAGCAACGTGAGGCGGGTGCGGTCGCCGAGCAGGGCGAGGAGCTCGGCGGCGAGCGCGAACTGTTCCTCGCCCGGGGTGCGCGGATGCGCATCGTGTGCAGATGACAGGTGCATGCGTGCGCTCATACGCACATAATGGCGGGGTGGGCGGCCCGCGTCCACTACCGCGCACCGGAAGGGGACCGCCGTGAGCGACCGGCACGAGCACGGCCATGGGCACGAGCACCACCATGACCACGGGCATGATCACCAACACGGCCACCCCGAATCCCACTTCCACCCTCACCCCCACTCCCCCGACCGCACCGGACTGCGCCACCGCGTCACCCACCTCCTCACACCCCACTCCCACGAGACGGCCGACAAGCTCGACTCCGCCCTGGAGTCGTCGGCCCGCGGCATGCGCGCCCTGTGGATCTCACTGGCCGTGCTAGGCGCGACGGCGCTCGTGCAGGCGGTCGTCGTGGTCGCCTCGGGGTCGGTGGCGCTGCTCGGCGACACGGTGCACAACACCGCGGACGCGCTGACCGCCGTACCGCTCGGCATCGCCTTCGTCCTGGGCCGGCGCGCGGCGACGCGCCGCTTCACCTATGGCTACGGACGGGCCGAGGACCTCGCGGGCATCGTCATCGTGCTGACCATCGCCGCGTCCGCGGCCTTCGCGGGCTGGACGGCCGTCGACCGCCTCCTCGACCCGCGATCCATTCAGCACATCCCGGCCGTCGCGTTGGCGGCGCTCGTCGGGTTCGCGGGGAACGAGTGGGTGGCCCGGTATCGGATCCGGGTCGGGCGGGAGATCGGTTCGGCCGCGCTGATCGCGGACGGACTGCACGCCCGCACCGACGGATTCACCTCACTGGCCGTCCTGTTGAGCGCCGGGGGCGCGGCGCTGGGGTGGCAACTCGCAGACCCGATCGTGGGGTTGGCGATCACGGCGGCCATCGCGCTGGTGCTGCGGGACGCGGCGCGCGAGGTGTTCCGGCGGGTGATGGACGCGGTGGACCCGGCCCTGGTGGACCGGGCCGAGGAGGCGCTCCGCGAGGTCGCGGGCGTGCGCGAGGTGGGCGAGCTGCGGATGCGCTGGATCGGGCACCGGCTGCGGGCCGAGGTGGCGGTCGTCGTGGACAGCGAGACGACGGTACGGCAGGCGCACGCGGTCGCCGTGGAGGCCGAACACGCCCTCCTCCACGCCGTTCCCAGGCTCACCGCGGCCCTGGTCCACGCGGATCCGGCGCCGGTGCTGGGTGAGGCGGACCCACATCTGGCCCTCGCGCACCACACGGCGGTCTGAAGGGTCGGACGGGGACCCGCGAGTCACGGATGGCGGTCTGAGGGGTCGGACGGCGGCCCTCGGGTCACCGATGGCGGCCTGAGGGGTCGGACGGCGACCCTCGGGTCACCGATGGCGGCCCGACGGGTCAGATCGCGACGCCGAGCCCCTCCAGTACGACCGCTCCCGGCAGCTCGGCGAACGCCTTGCCCGGCACCAGCAGTTTGCCGCGCCGGCGCCCGCTGCCGACCAGGACGTACGGCAGGTCGACGACGGCCGAGTCCACCAGCACCGGCCAGTCGCCGGGGAGTCCGAGCGGGGTGATGCCGCCGTACTCCATGCCGGTCTCGCCGGTCGCCGTGTCCATGGAGGCGAAGGACGCCTTGCGGGCGCCGAGTTGGCGACGCACGACGCCGTTCACGTCGACCCGCGTGGTGGAGAGCACGACGCACGCGGCCAGGGTGGTCTCGCCGCCGCGCTTGCCGGCGACGACCACGCAGTTCGCGGACCGCTCCAGCAGTTCGTGTCCGTAGTGCTCCACGAAGACGGCGGTGTCGGCCCACTGCGGGTCGGTGTCGACGTAGACGATCTGATCGGCGGGGACGCTGCCTTGCCAGTCGCGCACGGCCTCGGCGACCGGGTGGGTCAGTTCGTCGAGGCAGTCCGGGGCGCGGGTGGCGCTGTCGAAGTGTCCGATGGGTGCGTCCATGAGCGCACGCTAACAGGACCGCCGAGGCGGCCGGGACGTGTCTCAGCGGGCGGGCGGGACCGAGACGGCCAGCATCCACTCCGTGGGGACGTCGCCCTGGTTGCCGTAGGTGTGCGGGGCGTCGGCCTCGAAGGTGGCGCTCGCTCCGGCCGGGACGAGATAGTCCGTGCCGTCGACGGTGAGGGTGAGTTCGCCCGCCGTGACGTGGACGATCTCGACGGTGCCGACGGGGTGCGGGTCGGAGGTGCTGCTCTCGCCCGGCATCACCCGCCAGTGCCACATCTCCAGCGGTCCGGGGGCCTCGGTCCCGGCGAGAAGCCGGCTGTGGCTGCCCGCGTCGGTGTGCCACAGCCGCACGACCTGATCGGCCGGGACGATGCGGACCTTCGGCCCCTGCTCGTAGTCGAGCAGCGTGGTGATGCTGATCCCGAGCGCATCACCGATCTTGATCACCGTGCCGAGGCTGGGGTTGGTGCGTGCCTGCTCGATCTGGATGAGCATGCCGCGGCTGACGCCCGCCCGGGCGGCGAGCACGTCCAGCGTGAAGCCGCGCACCGCGCGCCAGTGCTTGACGTTGCGCGCCAGGGACTGGGTCAGCAGTTCGAGGTCCGACACATTCCGTCCAGGGTTGCGGAGTTCAATATTCTGGATGACAGAGTTTACCCGACTGCACTACGGTGGGCTGCACCCGATCGTGCACCGAACTGTACTGCGAGGCCCCCGTGACAGCACTCTTCGCCCTGGCCACCAGCCTGCTGTGGGGGCTGGCCGACTTCGGCGGCGGACTGCTGACCCGGCGCACCCCGGCACTCACGGTGGTCGTCGTCTCCCAGGCGATGGCCGCCGCCGTGCTCGGCGTGATCGTGGTGGCCACCGGCGCCTGGAGCGAGGCCGGAGCACAGCTGTGGTTCGCGGTCGCCGCCGGTGTGGTGGGCCCGGTCGCCCTGCTCTGCTTCTACAAGGCACTCGCGCTCGGCCCGATGGGCGTGGTCTCCCCGCTCGGCACGGTGGGTGTGGCCGTGCCCGTCGGGGTGGGCCTCTTCCTCGGCGAGCGGCCGGGGGTGGTGCAGGTCGCCGGCATCGCGGTCGCCGTCTTCGGCGTCGTGCTCGCGGGCGGACCGCAACTGCGCGGCGCACCCGTGCAGCGGCAGGCCATCCTGCTCACGCTGGTCGCGGCCTTCGGCTTCGGCACGGTGTTCGCGCTGATCGCGGAGGCGTCGACGACCGTCACCGGCCTGTTCCTGGCGCTCTTCGTGCAGCGCCTGGTCAATGTGGCCGGGGGCGGCCTCGCGCTGTACGCCTCCGTGCGACGGGGCGGGACCGCCCTCCCGGACGGCACGCTGACCCGGCGCTCGCTTCCCGCCTTCGCCTTCGTCGGCCTCGCCGATGTCGCGGCGAACGGCACCTATGTGGTCGCCGCACACCACGGCCCGGTCACCGTGGCCGCCGTACTGGCCTCGCTCTACCCGGTGGTCACCGCCCTGGCCGCGCGCGGCTTCCTCAGGGAACGGCTCCGAGCGATCCAGGCGGCGGGCGCGGGGCTGGCACTGGTGGGGACGGTACTGCTCGCGGCCGGCTGACACGGCGGTGGGCCAGGGGCTCGCGCTCATCGGCACGGCGCTGCCCACGGCCGGCTGACCAGGCGGCTCGCGCTCATCGGCACGGTTCGGCCGACTGGCTCAGGACTCCACGTCCACCTCGGCCAGCCCAGCCGCCGACCGCTCGTCCAGCTCGGCCAGCTTGGCCACCGTCTCCTCGTCCAGGTCGGCCAGCGCCTGGAGTTGCTCGGGGGTGACCCCGTCGGGTATCGGCACGGGCGCCGGCGTGCGGAGCGGCGGCTGCCAACCCTCGTCGGCGGTCCAGCGCCGTACGACCCGGGCGGGTGCCCCCGCCACCACGGCATGGTCGGGCACCGTGCCCCGGACCACCGCGCCGGCGGCCACCACGACGTTCCGCCCGATGCGCGCGCCGGGCAGGATCACCGCCCCGGTGCCGATCCAGCACCCCGGGCCGATCTCGACCGGCTCCATACGCGGCCACTGCTTGCCGATGGGCTCGTGGGGATCGTCGTAGGAGTGGTTGGTGGAGGTGACGTAGACGTACGGCCCGAAGTAGCAGTCGCTGCCGATGGTGACCGTCGTGTCGGCGATGACATGGCTGCCGCGGCCGAGGACGACGCCGTCGCCGATGCGCAGGATCGGCTCGGGGCCCAGGTCGAGGTCGGGCATCAGACCGGCCGTCAGGGTCACCTGCTCGCCGACGATGCAGTGCGAGCCGAGGTGGATCCAGGGTTCGCCGAAGACCGTGCCGAGCGGGAAGGCCAGGCGGGTGGCGTCACCGATGGAGCCGAAGCGGAAGCGGCCCGGACGGTCCGCCGTCACCGAACCCGTGCGCTGCACCCACGCCCAGCCGGCGTGGACGGCGCGCTGCGCCAGTCGGCGTCGCCAGGATGAGAACGTGTTCTTGCGCTTCGGCACGCGCTCACCGTACTTACCGCACGGCCCCCTTATGAGGTGCGGGGCCTGTGATCTTCGCCCTACCGGGTGGCGTAGCGTGCGTCTACGACGTTTCGGGCGAGGAGAGGGCTATGACGCGCAAGGCACTGGTCATGGGCATCGCAGGCAGAGAGCCGAAGATCGACGAGGACGTGTTCGTGGCGCCCACGTCGTCGGTGATCGGGGAGGTGACACTGGGTGCGGGCGCGAGCGTTTGGTACGGGGCCGTGCTGCGCGGCGATGTGGAACGGATCTCGGTCGGCGCCCAGTCCAACATCCAGGACAACTGCACGCTGCACGCCGACCCCGGGTTCCCCGTGAGCATCGGGGAGAGGGTGTCCGTCGGGCACAACGCCGTCGTGCACGGGGCGACCGTGGAGGACGACTGTCTGGTCGGGATGGGCGCGACCGTGCTGAACGGTGCCGTGATCGGGGCGGGGTCCCTGGTCGCCGCTCAGGCGTTGGTGCCGCAGGGGATGGAGGTGCCGCCCGGATCACTGGTCGCGGGGGTGCCGGCGAAGGTGAAGCGGCAGTTGACCGAGGAGGAGCGTCAGGGCGTGACGCTCAACGGGACGATGTACGCCGCGCTGGCTCAGGCACACCGGGAAGAGCACGGGGAGTAGAGACGGCGAGTGGAGCCGGTCGGCGGTCCGCCGACCCTGCGCGGCGGGGGGCGCGCACGTCCGCGCGCCCCCGGCGGAGTCTCAGTCCCCGGCGGGAACCGGTTCCGGCTCCTGGTGCGCGAGCTGCGCCTTCTTCGCCTTGCGCTTGATGATCAGCATCGACGTGGCACCCACCAGCACCGCCGCCACCAGGCCCAGCCACGAGAAGCGCTTGAGCCACTCCTCGGCGACGACACCGACGTAGTAGATGACCGCCGTGGTGCCGCCCGCCCAGACGATGCCGCCGAGGACGTTGGCGGTGAGGAACTTCCAGTACGGCATCCGCAGCACACCCGCGAGCGGGCCGGCGAAGATACGCAGGAGGGCGACGAAGCGGCCGAAGAAGACGGCCCACATGCCCCACTTCTGGAAGGAACGCTCGGCGGTCGCGATGTGCCCCTCGCTGAAGTGCCTGGGGAACTTCGCGCCCAGCCAGGCCAGCAGTGGCCGTCCGCCCTTGCGGCCGATGGCGTAGCCGATGGAGTCACCGATGATCGCGCCGGCGGTGGCGCAGGCGCCGAGAATGACGGGGTCGATCTCACCGTGCTGCGAGGCGAGCAGCGCCGAGGAGACCAGGATGATCTCGCCGGGCAGCGGGATGCCCAGGCTCTCCAGGCCGATGACCACGCCGACCAGCAGATAGATGGCGAGCGGGGGCACCGTTTCGAGCCATTCCTGGACGTGCAACGCCGCTTCTCCTCGTGTCCTGGACCCTGTGTTTCCCGGCGCACGCTCGGCCGTTTGAGCGTGCGCCGGGGCAGCCTACCCGCTCTGAGTGACGCGCTCGGTGTCCCAGAGGTTGCACCGGTGCTCAAGATGCACGGTGGTGCTCGGCACGTTCCCGCCGGCGGACGCGGTCCGCAGGGCCAGGACGCTGCCGGGCCGGGACGGCATCGCGGGCTGTCCCGCCGCCCGCGGCACCCCGTCGCGGACGAAGGACCCCCAGTACCGCACCATCTGCCGCGCCAGTTGCCGCTGCTCGGCGTCGAGCGGGGTCTTCAGGCCGAAGTGCTTGAAGAGGTACTGCACTTCGTTGACATGGGTCGCGCCGAAGTCGAAGTCCGTGTCGAGGTTGCGCAGGGAGGCGAAGGGCGGGGAGGTGCGGTCGGCGAACTCGTAGGCGTAGACCTTGCCGCGTCCGGCGAGCGTGCCGTCGAGGCGGAGCGCCGGGCAGGCGAAGAGCTGGTCGCCCTGCGCGGTGCCGTAGGCGATGGTCGGCGAGGGGTACGAGGACAGGGGGTAGCGCGTGAGCGCCTCCTCGCCGTAGTCGGTCCGCATCACGGTCGGGTACTGCTCGGCGGTGAGCGGGGTGCCGTTCGCGTCGAAGCGACCGAAGGCGAAGAGGCGTCCCTCGTCCTGGTTTGCCCCGTTCATGACCGGTACGCCGGCCGCGGCTCCCCGCACGAACGCCTCCCTCGGCTGCCTCGGCAGGAAGGCGCCACCGGCCACGGGCGCCCAGTCAAAACCGCCCTGCGCGGCCAGGATCTCGGCGGCCGACTCGGCCCGCAGACACGCGAGGTCCGCGCAGCCGAGCTTGCGCGCGAAGGCGGCCCCCTGTTCCAGGGCTGTCTCGTGGGTGCGGGCGGCGCAGTCGCCGTACGCCCCGCTCTGGATGATCCCGGCCCGGAACAGGCCCTTCGCCGTGGGCGAGGCCAGCTGGGTGCAGACCGAGCGGCCGCCGGCCGACTCACCCGCGATGGTCACGCGCCCCGGGTCGCCGCCGAAGCGGCCGATGTTGGCCCGGACCCAGCGCAGCGCCGCCTGCTGGTCGAGCATGCCGGAGTTGCCGGACACGCCGTCGCGGGTCTCGCCGTCGAGTCCGGCGGTGGCGAGGAAGCCCATGGCCCCGAGACGGTAGTTGACGGTCACGACGACCGTGCCGGTCTGCCGGGCGAAGCCGTCCGGGACGATGTCCTGACCGGCCCCGGCGGTGAGTCCTCCCCCGTGGAACCACACCAGGACCGCCCGGCGGGCGGCGCCTTCGGGGACGTACACATTGAGGTCGAGGCAGTTCTCGGTGTGGCTCGGCTGCTCGTAGCCGGGGTCCCAACTCGCGCTCTGCACACACTTGTTGCCGAAGTCCCGTGCCATACGCGCGCCTTGCCAGGGCCGCACCGGACGTGGCTCCCGCCAGCGGAGCTCCCCGACCGGCGGCTGTGCGTAGGGGATGCCGAGGAACTGCCGTCCCTCGGCGGTGGTTTCGCCCCGTACCCAGCCGGCGTCGGTACGCACGACGGGAGGGTCGGCCGCCTGCGCCGGCACCGGGGTGACGAGGGCGGCCGCGAGGGCCATCAGTGCGACGGACATACGACGTATCACCGGTCCACCTCCGCTTGATGAACATTGGACAACACGGTGCGGCGGGAAAGCTATGAACTCTGGTGACTCGTGTCAATGACGTGAACGAGAAACGGCTGAATGGCATCAAGAAGTACAGGCGGGCCCGAGGTTGGGAAGGGGCCACCCCGGTGGGGTGACCCCGGTGGGGTGGCCCCGGTGGGGTGGCCCCGGTGGGGTGGCCCCGGTGGGGTGGCCCCGGTGGAGTGGCCCCTGGTCAGCGGAGAGTGGAGTCGAGTGTCGAGGTGGCGGCGCCGACGGCCGTGGACACGGCGGTCGTCACCCCGCCCTTCACCTCGGCCGTCGCTTCGCCCGGAAGGGCCGTGAGGGTGTCGACGGGTGCGTCGGGAGCGACTTCGTCGCCGTGGCCGGCCTGGACGTACCGCGTCTCGTACCGCGACGGCGGGGGCTCCGCGGGCTGGTCCGGGCCGTCCTGCGGCTCGGGGACGGGATCGTGCGGGGAGCCGCGGTCGGGCTCGACGGCCACGCCGCCCTTGCCCATCCCCTTACCCATCCCCTTCCCACGCCCCGGATCACCGTCGCCCCGCCGCTCCTTCTCCTTCTTGCGCGGCCCGTCCGTCCGCGCCGGCCCGCCGTGGAGCACCCAGCGCTGTGCCTGGGAGCCGTCGCGTTCGGCGGCGACGACACTTCCGTCCTCACCGCGCGCGACCGCCACCCGCCCGGCCCGGCGCAGCAGCAGTTCGCCATGGACGGTGAGGTCGTAGCGCACCTCTCCGGCCGGGGCGAGGCAGTTCGCCAGGACGACCGTGCCCGCGTCGGGGTCGGCGTCGAGGCACAGGGTGGGGTCGGCGGCGTTGCGCAACGCGCCGTCGTCCCGGTACGACCACTGCTGGGACGCGGCGTCCGAGCACTGCGCGAGCTCGGCTCTGACACCGGTGCGGACCACACCGTCGCGCAGATCCAGACAGCGGCCGTCGTCGACGTTGCGGAGCCGGCCCTGGGCGATCTCGACGGGACTCTCGGCCGAGGCGGCCGACGGCGAGCCGCCGGACGAGGGTTCGGCGACGGCGCTCGGGGCGACGGAACTGCCGCTGGGCACACCCCAGGTGGCGTGGGCGTCGGGGACGCCGTTCTCGTCGGACCAGCCCTTCGCGGCCAGCACGGACACGAGCAGGACGAGGGAGGTCAGCCCGACTCCCACGACCATGGCCTTGGCGCGAGGGCGCGGCGGGGCGATCCGCTCCGGGCGGTGCCGACCGGCCCGTCGGGGGCGGTCACAGGACGTCGGCGACGAGCCGCCCCGCCCGGGACGGGAGTCGAGGTAGCGGCGGGCACCCCAGCCGAGCACGGTCTCGGCCAGCAGCACCTCCAGACCGCCCTCGAAATGGCTGAGCTGTTCGGCGGCGTGCCGACAGTAGCGGCACTCCATCAGATGCTGCTGGACATCCGGCAGCAGAGCTCCGCCCCGGCGAATGGGGACGTCGAGGAGACGGTTGTAGTAGCGGCATTCCCGGGTGGGCGCGAGTTCGCCGTGGGCGCGGACACAACCCCGGCGGAATTGCTCGCGTACTCCCTCCAACGCCGCCGCTGCGGTGGCCGCGTCCACCCCCAGCAGACCAGCGGGTATGGTTATCGGTTCCGCCTCGACCTCCGTGTGCCACAGGAGGCATTGCGAGGCGCCCGAAAGGGCCTGGAATGCGCGCTCGGCGATTTGCCGCCTTTCGGGCGTCACGGATCGCGCGGCGCGCAGTCCGCGTCCGCCGGTCGGTTTGCCGAGTTCCGGCAGCAGAGCGGAAATGTTGCCGTCGGACGCCCACTCCTTCACCAGGTCTCGCACGGCGACGAGGAGTTGGGGACGCAGCGCGCCGCCGGCCGGTCGCCGGAGCACACGATGGAACGCCGCAGCGGCCACCATGGCGGCCGAACTTTCCGTGGAGACAAGGCAGATGGCCGCGTAGTCATGGGTGGGACGCCAGTGCCGCGCCATCAACAGGGCGAGGGCATGGGGGGCCGAGGCGTCCTTGGCGAGGCTCGCGACGAGATCGCGGTCGGACTCTCCGGGGCTCACTCCGGGCCGAGGCGGGTACGGCGGTCGTGGGGGGTAAGGGGATTGCACTGAACCATTTCCTTTCCGGCCGCAGGACGGCACGGGGAATGCGCGTCCGTCGGAAAAGCAGGTGCCTGATTGGTGCATACCTGGTCCGGAACAGCTGTGGACCGGCTATCAGGGCCGCTCACTTTCGCACAAGGGGCGCACAGGAAACAAGAAGTTCGAGTGACCGACGGTCAAAGGGCGGGGAATTCAGCAAAGTTACCGACGGTATCCGCACCCGCATTCGAAACCGACACCGAGCGGAGCGTCAACTTGTGTGCGGCCAAAGCACATCGGTCCACAGAATCTTCAACTCCGCCTGCCGCACAGCTCGCTCCGAGGTTTCTCTCGGCGTGCTCTCATCGAAGTACCCCAGCATGGGCCGCATGATCGTCCCCCACACGACACCCACCCCCACCCCGGCCCGTACCGTCCGCAAGGCGGTCGTCCCGGCCGCGGGCCTGGGCACCCGCTTTCTGCCCGCGACGAAGGCGACACCCAAGGAGATGCTCCCGGTCGTCGACAAGCCGGCCATCCAGTACGTGGTGGAGGAGGCCGCGGCGGCCGGTCTCGACGACATTCTGATGATCACCGGCCGGCACAAGCGGGCCATCGAGGACCACTTCGACAACGCCTTCGAACTGGAACAGGCCCTCGCGGCCAAGGGCGACACCGTACGGCTGGACGCGGTACGCGATCCGGCCCGGCTCGCCGACATCCACCACATCCGCCAGGGCGACCCCCTCGGCCTCGGTCACGCGGTGCTGTGCGCCCGCCATCACGTCGGCGACCAGCCGTTCGCGGTCCTGCTGGGCGACGATCTCATCGACCCGCGCGAGACCCTGCTGAGCAGGATGCTGGAAGTCCGCGACCGCTACCAGGGAAGCGTGATCGCCCTCATGGAGGTGCCGCCGGAGCAGATCCACCTCTACGGCTGCGCGGCCGTGGAGGAGTCGGGCGTGGACGGCGTGCTCCGCGTCACGGGCCTGGTGGAGAAGCCGTCGCCCGAGCAGGCGCCGAGCCGTTACGCGGTCATCGGCCGCTACGTCCTCGACCCGGGCGTCTTCGGCGTCCTGGAGCGCACCCCGCCCGGCCGGGGCGGCGAGATCCAGCTCACCGACGCGCTGGAGGAACTGGCGGCGGGCGGCACGGTCCACGGTGTCGTCTTCGACGGCCTGCGGTACGACACCGGCGACAAGGCCGACTATCTGCGCACGGTGGTGCGGCTGGCGTGCGACCGGCCGGACCTGGGGCCGGAGTTCGTGTCGTGGCTCAGGGAGTTCGTGGCCGGGCTGGAGGACGGCCCGGCGCCGCGGCGGCGGTTCGCCGCCTGAGAGGCCACCCGAGGGTGCACGGGGGGGGTGGGTGTGCAGGGGTCCCGGGCGAGGCCCCTGTACACCTCGCACGACCGGGGTCAGCTGTTCGGCCGCAGAGTCCACACGACCGTCATCTCACCGGTCACGGCCCCGTCCCCACGCTGGATCGCGATCGTCACGGGGAACTCGGGACGCTCCCCCGCGTCCAGCTCCGCGACCACGTCGGCGGCCGGGCGCCCCAGGGTCGCGGTGGCGGTGACGGCGCCCATCGCGAGCTTCTTGTAGGCGATCTCGGCGCTGACGGCGAGCGGCACGGCACGCGAGAGCTGGTCGCCGAACGCGGCCAGCACGATCGCTCCGCTGGCGGACTCGCCGAGCGTGAACATCGCGCCGGCGTGCGGGCCGCCCACGTGGTTGTGGTACTCGCTCTGGTCCGGCAGAGCCACCACGGCCTTGTCCGGGGTGGTCTCCAGGAACTGGAGGTTCAGGGTCCGGGCCATGGGCACGGTGGCGGCGAGCATCTCGCCGATGGACTTCTGGTCTGCGCTCATGACGGTCATGTTACCCATGAGTAGGCTGCTGGGAAGAGGCCGGGACAGATGTGACGAGAGTCGTA
This sequence comes from Streptomyces sp. NPDC098781, assembly GCF_044759995.1. Classification (NCBI taxonomy): domain Bacteria; kingdom Bacillati; phylum Actinomycetota; class Actinomycetes; order Kitasatosporales; family Streptomycetaceae; genus Streptomyces; species Streptomyces sp. NPDC098781. The sequence continues at coordinate 67,210 of NZ_JBIWAK010000001.1, read as the reverse complement.
TCGGGCAGCGCGCGGACCTGCCCCGTCCGCCTCCGCCGTAGCCACGCGCTGGACGGGCCATTCGGCACGTGACCTGCAATCGGCTTGGCAGATCGGCGGCCCAGCGGCGATAGTCGGCCGGTGAGCCCCGCCGCCGTTCTCCCCCGCCGTCCGCGCCGCCCCGCCTGGGCGGGCCGCAACTACAGCCTTCTGACCGCCTCCGCCTTCGTCACCAACCTCGGCAGCAACGGGGCCCTGATCGCGGCGGCCTTCGCGGTGCTGGAGGCGGGCGGCGACGGCGGGGACGTGGGCCTCGTGGCGGCCTCCCGCACCCTGCCCCTGGTGCTCTTCCTGCTGATCGGCGGCGCGGTGGCGGACCGCCTCCCGCGGCACCGGGTGATGGTCGCGGCCAACGCCCTGAACTGCGTGTCACAGGCCGCCTTCGCCGTACTGGTGCTCTCCGGGGAGGCGCGGCTGTGGCAGATGATGCTGCTCACCGCGCTCGGCGGCACCGGCCAGGCGTTCTTCAGCCCGGCGGCCGAGGGCATGCTGCTGTCGTCGGTGCGCGGGGAGCAGGCGAGCCGGGCGTTCGCCGTGTTCCGGATGGCGATGCAGGGTGCGTCGGTGGGCGGCGCGGCGCTCGGCGGTGCCATGGTGGCGGTGATCGGGCCCGGCTGGGTGCTGGCCGCGGACGCGGCGGCCTTCGCGGTCGCCGGGTCCATGCGGGCGTTCCTCGACGTGAGTCACATCCCGCGACGCGCGCCGGGCGGTGGCATGCTCGCCGATCTGCGAGAGGGGTGGCGGGAGTTCGCCGGGCGGCCGTGGCTGTGGGGCGTCGTCGTCCAGTTCTCCATCGCGAACGCGGTCGTCGGCGCGGCGGACGCGGTGTACGGCCCGCTGGTCGCCCGGGACCATCTGGGCGGCGCCGGTCCCTGGGGCCTCGCCCTGGGCTTCTTCGGGGCGGGCACGGTCGCCGGCGCCCTCCTCATGACCCGCTGGAAGCCACGCCGCCTCCTCCTCGCCGGCACCCTGGGCGTCTTCCCGCTCGCCCTCCCCGCGGCCGCGCTCGCCGTGCCGGTGCCGATCGCCGTGCTGTGCGCGGTGATGTTCCTGACCGGCGCGACGGTGGAGGTGTTCGGGGTCTCGTGGATGACCGCGCTCCATCAGGAGATCCCGGAGGAGAAACTGTCCAGGATCGCCGCGTACGACTGGTTCGGTTCGGTCGCCCTGGTCCCCCTGGCGATGGCGCTGGCCGGCCCGGCGGAGACGGCGTTCGGACGCACCGGGGCGCTGTGGGGGTGCGCCGCGCTGGTGGTCGTCGTCACGGCGGCGGTCCTGTGCGTACCGGACGTACGGAATCTACGACGCCGTACGAAACACGTGACCGCCGGCAGCCGACCCGCCTCAGCCGACACCGAGAGCCCCGCCGGGGGGCTCGGGTGACGGCACCGCGTCCACCGCGTCCTCGCGTCGCACCGGCCGGCCCCGCCGACACCTGCGAACCCACGAAGCCGTACTGAACAGGTGACGCCGTCTGAACAGGTGACCCCCGTCAGCCAACCCCGCCTCAGCCGATGCCGAAAGCCCCGTCCGGAGGCTCGGGTGACGGCACCGCGTCCTCGTCCCGCACCGGACGTGCCCCGCCGATGAACTCCCGTAGGGCGGGGCCGTGTTCGACCCGGGCGGGGAAGGCGTCGGAGGCCGTGCGTCGGGCCAGGGCGGCTGTGTCGAGGGGCCGGTGCGCGGCGATCAGTACCGCGTTGCCGAACCGTCGGCCACGCAGCACGGCCGGCTCCGCGATCAGCGCCAGTTCCTCGAACACCGTGGCGCAGGTGGCGAGTTGGGAGCGCAGGAAGGCGAAGGGCGCGGCGTCGGCGAGGTTGGCCAGGTAGACGCCGCTCTCCCGCAGCACGCGCTCCGCATGACGCGCGTACGCGACCGACGTCAGATGCGCCGGCACCCGTGAGCCGCCGAAGACATCGGCGACGAGCACGTCGGCGGAGTCGTCCGGGGCTTCCTCCAGCCAGGCGCGGGCGTCCCCGGCGTGCAGCCGGACGCCGGTCCCGTCCGGAACCGGCAGATGCTCGGCCACCAGCGCCATCAGCCCGCGGTCGGCCTCGACGACGTCCTGTCGCGAGCCGGGCCTGGTCGCGGCCACATACCGGGGCAACGTGAGCGCGCCGCCCCCGAGGTGCAGCACGTCCAGCGCGCGCCCCGCCTCGGCGACGGTGTCCAGCACATGGCCGAGGCGACGCGCGTACTCGAACTCCAGATGGGTCGGCTCGTCGAGATCGACGTAGGACTGCGGTGCCCCGTCGACGGTCAGCAGCCAGGCTCGCTTCCGGTCGACGTCGGGCATCAGTTTGGCGACGCCGTGGTCGACGGTCCGGGTGACGGGTATGGGCTCGCTCACCTCCTCATTGTGCCGGGGAACCCGCTACGGGCGGAAAGGGAGCGTCCCTTGAGGGGCGCGGGAGACCGCGCGACCGGCCACCACCGGCCCCACGGTCCCCCACGAACCGAACACCCTCACTCGACGGCCGTGACGGTCCCCGCCCCGACGGTCCGCCCGCCCTCACGGATGGCGAACCCGAGGCCGGGCTCCAACGGCACCGCACGCCCCAGCTCGACGGTCATCGTGACCGTCTCCCCGGGCCGCGCGACGCCCGCCTCACCGAGGTCGATGTCCCCGACCACATCCGCCGTACGGATGTAGAACTGCGGCCGGTACCCGCTGGCGACCGCCGTCGTACGACCGCCTTCACGTGCCGACAGCACATAGACCCGCGCCGAGAACCGCCGCCGCGGCACCACGCTCCCCGGCGCGGCGACCACATGCCCCCGCCGCACGGCGTCCCGCGGCACCCCGCGCAGCAGGAGCGCGACGTTGTCCCCGGCCTGCGCCTCGTCCATCGGCTTGCCGAAGGTCTCCAGGCCGGTGACCACGGTCTCCAGCCCGGCACCGAGCACTTCGACCCGGTCCCCGACGCGCACCGTCCCGCGCTCGACGGCCCCGGTGACGACGGTTCCGCGACCGGTGATCGTGAGCACGTTCTCCACCGGCAGCAGGAACGGCGCGTCCACATACCGCTCCGGCATCGGAACGTAGGTGTCCACCGCGTCGAGCAGCGCCTCGACGGACGCCGTCCACTTCGGGTCGCCCTCCAGCGCCTTCAGCCCCGACACCCGTACGACCGGCGCCGCGTCGCCCCCGTAGCCGTGCTCGGTGAGCAGGTCGCGGACCTCCAGCTCGACGAGGTCGATGAGCTCCTCGTCGCCCGCGTCGGCCTTGTTGAGGGCGACGACGATGTGGTCGACACCCACCTGCCGGGCCAGCAGCACGTGCTCGGCGGTCTGCGGCATGATCCCGTCGAGCGCGGAGACGACGAGGATCGCCCCGTCCAGCTGGGCCGCGCCGGTGACCATGTTCTTGACGTAGTCGGCGTGACCCGGCATGTCGACGTGCGCGTAGTGGCGGGTGTCGGTCTCGTACTCGACGTGCGCGATGTTGATGGTGATGCCGCGCGCGGCCTCCTCCGGCGCCCGGTCGATGCGGTCGAAGGGGACGAAGGTGGAGGATCCGCGCTCGGCGAGGACCTTGGTGATGGCGGCCGTCAATGTGGTCTTGCCGTGGTCGACATGGCCCATGGTTCCGATGTTCAGATGCGGTTTGGTGCGCACGTATGCCGTCTTGGACATGGCTGTACCTCGAAGTCTTGGCAGAAGTCTCCGTGCAGGAGGTGGGGACCCCGAGGACTCGCCGACCCTCCCCCTGCGGGGTCCGCCGGAATGTCCGGAGAGGGTCAGCTTCGGGCGCCGTCGACTGCGGCCAGGAGGACCGGAACGGCAGCCTTCGGAGCATCCGCGACCGCGGATGCTGTGACGACGAAGGCGTACCGGAACATGACGTCGATCATTGCCGACGCTTTGTCCGACGTCGAATGGTTTTTCGCGGTACGGGACTTGGGGCCCACGGCCCCCGGCGCGCGCGGTTCAGGACCTCAGGCGCCGATGTTCTTCAGCGCCTCCCGCACCGACAGCGGTGCGAACCGTCCCCGCTCGCGCGCCAGGAAGTCCCGTACGGCGTCCGGATCGGTCTTGGCGTACTCGCGCAGGCACCAGCCGATGGCCTTGCGGATGAAGAAGTCGGGGTGCGCGGACTGGCGCAGGCAGTAGGCGAAGAGGCGCTCGGTGTCGGTGCGTTCCTTGTAGCGCAGTTGGTGGAGGAGGGCCGTGCGGGCGATCCAGAGGTCGGGGTCCTCGATCCAGGCGTCCATGTCCGCCTTGAGCTTCGGGTCGGCCGCGACGAGCCCGCCCACGACGTGTGCGGCGAGCAGGTCGACGGTGTCCCACCAGGGGACCGTCGTGATCAGGTGCCGGGCCACCGGCAGGAAGCCGGAGGAGCAGCGCTTCACGTGGCGGCGGAGGTAGTCGACGGCGAAGTAGTGGTACTCGCGCTCCGGCAGCTCCCAGCAGCGCAGGGCGACGGCCGTGCAGTCGGTCTCGTCGGGGCGCGGTGTGTCCTGGAGGACGGTGCGGGACAGGGCGCGGCGCGTGGGCGTGGTGAGGCCGAGGAAGGGGGCCACGTCCTTCATGTACGCCCGCATGGACACGGCGCGTTCGGCGTCGGCCGCCGCTCCGTACGCGGCGACGAGCCGCTCCAGCACGGTGTCGGCGAGGACACTGCGCGGAACTTCCAGTGTTCCCGTTCCTGTGACGCCCATGAGACGAACCATACGGCGATCACACATCTTCGTCGGTTACTGTCGCCAGATGCTCGACGATGCCACCACCCGCTCTGGGGGCACCGCCACGGCCGCTCAGCAGGCCGCCGCCTCGGAACTCGCCGTCCCCGCACCCATACCCGCCCGCGCGGGCTTCGCCACACGTTGCTCAAGAGCGCTGCTCTCGCCGTGGTCCCGCCTGTCCCTGCTCCTGGTCCTCCTCGCGGCGGCCGCGACGTCCGTGCTGCTCTTCGAGCCGCAGAAGCTCATGGCGAACGGCTGGCCGCCCCAGGTCCACGGCCCCCTCGCGCTGGTGCTGTTCGCCGTGGCGTACGGACTGGTCACGGTGGCCTTCGTGCCGCGGCCGCTGCTGAACCTCGCGGCGGGCGCGCTCTTCGGCTCGGCGCTGGGCATGGGCGCCGCCATGGCCGGCACCGTGATCGGGGCCGCGATCTCGTTCGCGCTCGGCCGGATGCTCGGCCAGGACGCGCTTCGTCCGCTGCTCCGCGGCCGGCTGCTCACGGCGGCGGACAGGCAGTTCAGCAAGCACGGCTTCCGGTCGATGCTGGCGGTCCGGCTGTTCCCCGGTGTGCCGTTCTGGGCCGCGAACTACGCCGCCGCCGTCTCCCGCATGGGCTATTTCCCCTTCCTGCTCGCCACGGCACTCGGCTCGATCCCGAACATCGCGGCCTACGTCGTCGCCGGCGCCCGGGCCTCACAGCCGACCTCACCGGTCTTCCTGATCGCCGTGGCCGCCATCGCACTGCCCGGACTCGCCGGCGCGGTGGTGGCCTGGCGCAAGCGCCACCACCTACGACGCCGCTGAACCGTTCGCTCAGCCGGATTCGGCGACGGACTCGATGATCATCGCGTTGGCGAGTCCGCCTGCCTCACACATCGTCTGCAAGGCGTAGCGGGCGCCACGCTCGCGCATGGCGTGCACCAGCGTCGTCGTCAGTCGAGTGCCGCTCGCGCCCAGCGGATGCCCGAGCGCGATGGCGCCGCCGTGCACGTTGACCTTGTCGAGGTCGGCGCCCGTCTCCTGCTGCCAGGCCAGGACGACGCTGGAGAACGCCTCGTTGACCTCGAACAGGTCGATGTCGCCCAGGGCCAGGCCGGCCCGGCGCAGCACCTTCTCGGTCGCCGGGATCACACCGGTGAGCATCAGGATCGGGTCGGAGCCGGTGACCGCGAAGCTGTGCAGCCGGGCCAGGGGGCGCAGGCCGAGACGGGCCGCGGTCTCGCTGGAGGTGATGAGCACGGCGGAGGCACCGTCGTTGATGGGGCTGGCGTTGCCCGCGGTGACGTTCCACTCGATCTGCGGGAAGCGCTCGGCGAAGGCCGGGTCGTGGTACGCGGGCTTGAGGCCGGCGAGGATCTCGGGGGTGCTGCCCGGCCGGACGCACTCGTCGCGCGTGACGCCGTCCAGGGGAGCGACCTCGGCGTCGAACAGGCCCTGGTCCCAGGCGGCTGCCGCCTTCCGGTGGGAGGCGACGGCGAACGCGTCCATCTGCTCACGGGTGATGGACCACTTGGCGGCGATCAGCTCGGCGCTGACGCCCTGCGGGATGAGGCCCTCCGGGTAGCGCTCGGCGATACCGGGGCCGAAGGGGTCCTTGCCGGCCGGCACGTTCGACCACATCGGCACCCGGCTCATCGACTCGACGCCACAGGCGACGACCAGGTCGTACGCGCCCGAGATCACGCCCTGGGCCGCGAAGTGCACGGCCTGCTGGGACGAGCCGCACTGGCGGTCCACCGTGGTCGCCGGGACGGACTCCGGGAAGCCGGCCGACAGGGCGGCGTAGCGGGTGGTGTTCATGGCCTGCTCGCCGACCTGGTCGACGGTGCCGCCGATGACGTCGTCGATCAGTGCCGGGTCCACGCCGGAGCGTTCGACGAGGGTGCGCAGGGTGTGGGCGAGGAGCTGGACGGGGTGGACGTGCGCCAGGGAGCCGTTCGGCTTGCCCTTGCCTATCGGGGTGCGTACGGCTTCGACGATCACTGCGTCACGCATGGTGCGGGCCTCCTTGGCCGCCGGGCGATGACCGGCACACGGGGCGGGTGCCGGGACCGGCCTTGATTACCGATGAGTAGGAAATCTGGACCCACTGTAATCCGGTGGGTTGGAAAATCAAACCCACCAGGTCGGCAAGTCGAACCCGCCTTAGACTGAGCGCCATGGCCGCCCCCAAGGACCCGCGCCCCTGCTCCATCGCCGACGCCCTGGCGGTGGTCGGCGAGAAGTACTCCCTGCTCGTCCTGCGCGAGGTGTGCCTCGGCAACGGCCGCTTCGACCAGCTCGTACGCAACATCGGCGCACCGCGCGACATCCTCGCCACCCGGCTGCGCCGCCTCGTCGACGCCGGCATCCTCACCAAGCGCGTCTACAGCGAGCGCCCTCAGCGATTCGAGTACCGGCCCACGCGGGCCGGCCTGGAGCTGGAGCCCGTCCTGATGGCCCTCATGGCCTGGGGCGACCGTCACCTGCGCCAGGAGGACGACCGCCCCATGGTGATCGAGCACAGCTGCGGCAACGAACTGCTCGCGGAGGTCACCTGCCGTGCCTGCGGCGACCCCGTCCGCCACGAGGACCTCAGAGCCCATCCGCAGGCCCCCGGGTGGTCGCTGTCGGGCCCCACGGCAGCGTGATCAGGGGCGACGACTCCGGCCAGGGTCACGGCCCACACCGACGGCGGCCGCGCGGCCCCAGGTCGGGGCGCCACGTTCCGTGAGGCGGCCGAGCACCGGCCGAACCCCCTGTGCCGGAGCCGTAATCGCGGGACGCTACGCTGCCCCTCGACACTCGCGATCACTGCGCCGCCGACGCGGTGTCCCCCCGTCATCCCTTGCCACGATCAGCACTTGGACTCCGTAACTTCATGTCTTGGTTTGAATCGCTCATCCTCGGACTCGTCCAGGGGCTGACTGAGTTCCTCCCCGTCTCCTCCAGCGCGCATCTGCGACTGACCGCGGCGTTCTCGGGCTGGGAGGACCCAGGTGCGGCCTTCACCGCGATCACCCAGATCGGCACGGAGGCCGCGGTGCTGATCTACTTCCGCAAGGACATCGGGCGGATCATCTCGGCGTGGCTGCGTTCGCTGACGAACAAGGAGATGCGAGGCGACCACGACGCCCAGATGGGCTGGCTGGTGATCGTCGGCTCGATCCCGATCGGTGTGCTCGGCCTCACGCTCAAGGACCAGATCGAGGGCCCCTTCCGCGATCTGCGCATCACGGCGACGATGCTGATCGTCGTGGGCGTCATCATCGGCATCGCCGACCGCCTGGCGGCCCGCGACGAGACGGGCGGCCGGCACCGCGTGGCCAAGCAGCGCAAGTCGCTCGAGGACCTGAACGTGAAGGACGGCCTGATCTTCGGCCTGTGCCAGTCCGCGGCGCTCATCCCGGGCGTCTCCCGCTCCGGCGCGACCATCAGCGGCGGCCTCTTCATGGGCTACAACCGTGAGTCCGCGGCCCGTTACTCCTTCCTTCTCGCGATCCCGGCCGTCCTCGCCTCAGGCCTCTTCGAGCTCAAGGACGCGATGGAGAACGACCATGTCTCCTGGGGCCCGACGATCTTCGCCACGGTGATCGCCTTCGCGTCCGGCTACGCCGTCATCGCCTGGTTCATGAAGTTCATCTCGACGAAGAGCTTCATGCCGTTCGTCTGGTACCGCATCGCCCTCGGCATCCTCATCCTCGTCCTGGTCACGGCGGGCGTCCTGAGCCCGCACGCGGCGGAGTCCGCGGGCTGACGCCACCGAGCCGGTCATGGCCCTCACCCAGCAGTTCGCCCGGGTCACGCGGGACCACCTGGACCAGTGCCGCGCCAACGCACTCGACTCACCCGGGGCGGCACCCGGTTGGGACCCGCCGACCGAGGATCTCCTCGACACGGACTGGGCGACATGGGGCCTCATCCGGTACTGCCGCACGGCGCGAACAGACCAGCCCGACCTGGTCGCGCTGCTCGACCGAGCGATCTCCGGGGACCAGGGCGAGGACATCGGCTTCCTCGACCACCCCGAGGTGTACGACGGCTTCACGGACCCGCCCCAGCTCCTCGACGCCGCCGCGGTCACGGCCATCGCCCGAGCCCTGGACGCGATCGCCCTCGACGAGGTCCTGGCGGAGCTGCCGACGGTCGACGACGACGCGGCGGAGGCGTGCGGTTTCGGCCGAGGATTCAACGGTGACGTACGGGACTATCTCGTCCGGCACTTCGAGGCGATGCGGGAGTTCTACGGCGGGGCGGCGCGGCGAGGCCAGTGCGTAGTGGTCTGGACCGACTGAGCACCCCACTCCCTGACCGGCGAGTCAGTAAAGAGCCTCCACCGCCCCCGCGCCCGAAATCCGTGACCAATCACATACGTTGTGCGTAGCCATCCGGTAGCGCGCTGTCAGTCCTTGCCCCTAGGCTTGTCCGCATGTCCCCCCATTCCTTAGGCCCTGGTTCCGTGCGGTCTGCTGCCGAGGTGAACGAGGAGATCCGCGCCCTGTGGCTGCGCGCGGGAGGTTCCCTGTCGGCTCAGGAGCGCGCGGAATACGAGCTATTGGTGGTCGAGTGGGCGGCCGCCATCCGCGGTGAGGTCATCGAGGCGGCCTGAGCCCGCACCCACCCGCCGGCCCGCACATCACGCCGCGGCCTGGTCATCTTCCTGAACGGCACGTCCAGTTCGGGCAGGGGCACGCGCACCCCAGCAGGACCCCGCCCGCCGCCGGCAAAACTCACGCGCCCCACCCACATCCCCGGAATGCCGCCGTACGCCCCCTTGGCTCCGCCCCTCACATGCCCAACACTGAGCCGATGACGCAGCGTGCGGAACTCGCCACCCTGAGGGATCGGCTGGCGGTCGACGGGATGATCACCGACTATGCGGTCGCCGTGGACGACGGCGACTGGGCGGCGTACCGGAGCCTGTTCACGTCGGACGGGCGTGCGGACTACCGTTCGGCCGGCGGTATCGAGGGGGACGCCGGCAGCGTCGCCACATGGCTCGCGGAGAGTCTCCATGTGTTCTCGATGCGCCAGCACCTCATCGTCAACCGACGGGTGCGGTTCGGGATCCTGGAGCAGGACACCGGGGACACCGCCAGGGTGCAGGCGGACTATGTCAATCCGATGCGGCTCGCGGGGAACGGCGAGGGCGCCTCGGCGCCCGATTTCGTGTGCGGCGGAAGGTACGCGTTCGCACTGCTGCGCACCGACGACGGCTGGCGGCTGCGCGAGGTGATCGTGCAGGAGAAATGGCGCCGCCTGCCCGAGCGGACCGCGCCCGCGGTGATCGACTGAGCGGACGCCCACTGTCCCAGTGTCAGTGCCTGTGAGCACACTGGAAGGACCACGGGGTAGGGAGGCGCCGCATGCAGACGATCAGCCGCTGGCTCACCTCGCCGTGGCGGCGCTCGATCGCCGCCACCGCGGCCGGTGCGCTTCCGGTGCTCGCCTTTCCCCAACCGGCGCTGTGGTGGTTCGCGTACGTCGCCCTGGTCCCGTGGATGGCGCTGCTGCGCACCGCGCCGACCGGTCGACGGGCCCTGCGCGAGGGCTGGTGGGGCGGTTTCGGCTTCATGCTGGCGATGCACCACTGGCTGCTGCCGAACCTGCATGTCTTCACCTTCGTCATCGCCGCCCTGCTCGGTGCCCTGTGGGCTCCCTGGGGCTGGCTGGTGCGGCGCTTCCTGGGCGCCCCGGTCCCGTCCGCGGGCCGGGTGGCGGCGGCGCTCCTCGTCCTGCCGTCCGGCTGGCTGCTGGTCGAGCTCGTCCGTTCCTGGCAGCAGCTCGGCGGCCCCTGGGGCGTCCTGGGCTCCAGTCAGTGGCAGGTGGAGCCCGCGCTGCGGCTCGCCTCGGTGGGCGGTGTGTGGCTGATCAGCTTCCTCGTCCTGGTCGTCAATGTCGCGGTCGCCGTGCTGGTGACGATCCGCGCGTCCCGGGTCCCGGCCGTGGCCGGTCTCGCCGCGACGGCCGTGGCGACCTCGGCGGCCTGGGTGTGGTCCCCGCGGCCCGACGTCCAGGACCGCGTGAAGATCGCCGTCGTGCAGCCCGGCGTCATCGAGGGTGGCGGCGCGGCCGACCGGCGCTTCGACCGCGAGGTGCGGCTCACCCGGGAGCTGGCGGGCCAGGGCGTCGGGCTGATCGTCTGGGGCGAGAGCAGCGTCGGCTACGACCTCGACGACCGGCCCGACTTCGCGCGCCGGCTCGCCGCCCTGTCCCGCGAGACGGGGGCGGACATCCTGGTGAACGTGGACGCGCGGCGCTCCGACAAGCCCGGCATCTACAAGAGCTCGATCCTGATCGGCCCGGACGGCCCGACCGGCGCCCGCTACGACAAGATGCGGCTCGTCCCGTTCGGGGAGTACATACCGCTGCGCTCGATGCTGGGCTGGGCGACCTCCGTGGGCAAGGCCGCCGCCGAGGACCGCAGGCGCGGCACCGAGCAGGTGGTGATGGACGCGGGGCACGGGCTGCGGATCGGCCCCATGGTCTGCTTCGAGTCCGCGTTCCCGGACATGAGCCGCAGCCTCGCGGACCACGACGCCCAGGTGCTGATCGCCCAGTCCGCGACGTCCACCTTCCAGCAGAGCTGGGCCCCCGAGCAGCACGCCTCGCTCGCCGCGCTGCGTGCCGCCGAGACCGGCCGCCCGATGGTGCACGCGACGCTGACCGGTGTCTCCGCCGTGTACGGCCCGAGCGGGCAGCGCGTGGGCTCCTGGCTGGGTACGAGCCAGAGCGCGAGCGCGGTCTACGAGATACCGCTGGCCGGCGGCGTCACACCGTACGTCCGCTTCGGCGACTGGGTGGCGCAGGCGGCGCTGCTGATCGTCGCCGCCTGGTGTGTCGGCGAGGGCGTACGGACCGTACGGCCCCGGTTCAGGCGGTCCGCTCCTGAACCGCACGTACGACCCGCTCGCACAGCTCATGGGTCGCCAGCGCGTCCCGGGCGCTGAGCACCTTGCCCGCGCGCACCGCGTCGAGGAAGGCGAGCACCACCTGCTCGATGCCGCGCTGCCGGGCCACCGGCACCCAGTCACCGCGCCGGCGCACGGTCGGCTGACCCTTGTGGTCGACGACCTCGGCGAGGTTGAGGACCTGGCGCTTGGTGTCCTGCCCGGACACCTCCAGGATCTCCTCGGCGGAGCCGCTGAGCCGGTTCATCACGCCCAGCGCGGTGAAGCCGTCGCCGGCGAGCTGGAGCACGACATGGTGCAGCAGCCCGCCCTCCACGCGGGCGCGCACGGTGACGTCGTCGATCGGGCCGGGCACGAGGAAGCGCAGGGTGTCCACGACGTGGATGAAGTCGTCGAGGATCATCGCGCGCGGCTCCTCCGGCAGCCCGATCCGGTTCTTCTGCATCAGGATCAGCTCGCGCGGGTGGTCGGCGCACTGCGCGTAGCCGGGGGCGTAGCGCCGGTTGAAGCCGACGGCGAGGCTCACCTCGCGCTGCTCGGCGAGTGCCACCAGCCGCTCGGAGTCGGCGAGTCGGTAGGCGAGCGGCTTGTCGACATACGTCGGCACGCCCGCCTCCAACAGCGCGGTCACGATCTCCGGGTGCGCGACGGTGGGCGCGTGCACGAAGGCGGCGTCGAGGTCCTGGGCGAGGAGTGAGTCGAGGTCCGTGTGCCGCTGCCCGGCCGGGATGCGGAGACCGTCGGCGACCCGGTCGAGCGTCGCGGGCGTACGCGTCTGGAGGTGCAGTTCGACCCCGGGCTGTACGCCGAGCACCGGCAGGTATGCCTTCTGCGCGATGTCACCGAGTCCGATACAGCCGACCTTCACGGGGTTGTCTCCTCTGGTGGTTGTCCGCCGGGGCCTTTCCGGCAGCATACGGCGCCTGCGGGGGCCGCCAGCCGGCGATGTCCTCGTAGCTCCGCAGGAACAGCAGCGGGGCCGCCTTGGACAGCGCGGCCAGTGCGGTGTTCCGTACGGCGATCCCGGCTCGGCCGGTCATCATGTTGAGGCGGCCGGCCTTGGCCGCCCGGCGGGCGATGGCGGTCGTCCGCGGGAGACGGGCCGCCGTGTACGCGGCGAGGTCGTCGCAGTGGGCGGCGAGGACGACGGCGTCCTCGATGGCCTGGTTGCCGCCCTGTCCCAGGGTCGGCTGCATGGCGTGCGCGGCGTCACCGACCAGGGCGACCCGGCCGCGGTGGTAGGCGGGCAACGGCTCGGCGATGTGGTGGACGTCGTGGCGCAGGACGTCCTCGGGCCGGGCGGCGGCGAGGATCGCGGGGATCGGGTGGTGCCAGTCGCCGTACCGGCGCAGCAGTTCGGCCTTCTCGTCGTCGGGGGCGCACTCCCCGGCGGGCGTGATCGCCGCGGCATACGCGTAGACGCGGCCGTCCTTGAGCGGGTGCGAGCCCCAGATGCGGCCCCGGCCCCAGGTCTCGTGCGAGGCGAACTCCACGCCGGGCACCGGGATGACGACCCGCCATGTGGTGAACCCGGAGTACACGGTCCCGGGATGCTCCGGGAACAGCGCCCGGCGTACGGCGGACCGGATGCCGTCGGCGGCCACCACCAGGTCGGCCTCCCGTTCGCCGTCCGGGGTGTGCACGCGCGCCGGTCGGCCGGCGTCCCCCGGGTCGGCCACCGTCGCGGCGGATCCGGTGCGGACGGCGTCGCTGGGGAGCCGGGCGGCGAGGCTGTTGACGAGGGTGGCCCGGTGCAGGAGGACGAGGGGGCCGCCGAAGCGTTCCGCCACGGCGGCCGCGTCCGTGCGAGAGAGCCAGCGTCCGGACGGGGTGCGCAGCCCGCCGTCGCCCTGCCAGGCCGCCAGGTCGCGGATCTCGTCGCCGAGCCCGATGACGTCCAGCGCGCGCAGGGAGTTGGGCGCGAGGGAGATGCCCGCGCCGACCGGGTCCAGGGACGGGGCGCGCTCCAGCACGGTGACGTCCCAGCCGCCCTGGCTCAGCGCGACCGCCGCGGTCAGGCCTCCGATGCCGCCGCCGATGACGACGGCCCGCCTCGACTGTGCCATGGCTTCCTCCCAGGTTGACTACAGGTGTAGTAGCGCTCCGCCTCGACTGTACTACAGACGTAGTGCGCCATGTATTACGAGAGGTAGGTTGATCTCCATGTCCGTACGCTCCGCCGGTGCCGCACGCGCCGATCTCGTCGCCGACTCCGCCCTCGCCCTGCTCGCGGAGCGCGGCATGCGGGGGCTCACGCACCGGGCGGTCGACGAGGTGGCGGGGCTGCCGCAGGGCTCCACGTCGAATCTGGCGCGCACCCGGCAGGCACTGCTGGAGCTCGCGGTACGGCGGCTCGCCGAGCGTGAGGCGCGGGTCCTGGCGCTGGAGGAGATGCCGGACCCGCGAGGCGGCCTCGACGCGCTGGTCGACGGCTTGGCGCTGGCGACGCACCGAGCCCTGACCCACCACCGCGAACTCACCCTCGCCCGCTACGAACTGGCGCTGGAGGCCACCCGCCGCCCCGAACTGCGCGCCTACTTCGACGCGACGGGCGCCCGCTTCCGCGACCAGCTCACCGTCCTGGTGACCGCGATGGGCTCGACGGCCCCGGCCCGGCACGTGCTGTCGCTGGTGGCATGGGCGGACGGGCTGATGTTCAGCTGCGTGGCCGGTTCCTTCAACGCGGAGGTGCCGAGCCCGGACGAGGTGCGGGCGGGGCTGCGCGAACTGCTCGCGGGGATGTTCGCCGACGCCTCCGCCCCGGCAAAAATCCCTGGTGAATCAGGGTGAGTTGAGCGACGATGCGGGCATGACGACCGAACGCCACGAGCCCGCGACCACCGCCGACGAACGCACCATGCTGGAAGGCTGGCTGGACTACCACCGGCAGACACTCGCGTGGAAGTGCGAGGGCCTCACGGACGCCCAGCTCAGGACCGCCTCGGTGGAGCCGTCCGAGCTGACCCTGATGGGCCTGGTCCGGCACATGGCCGAGGTGGAGCGCTTCTGGTTCCACGAGATCCTTCTGGGCGAGGACCTCGGCGTCCTCTACGCCAACGAGGAGGACCCGGACGGCGAGTTCCACTTCACCGACGCGGACACCTGGGACGAGGCGCACACCACCTGGCAGCGCGAGATCGCCAACGCCCGTCGCCATGCGGCCGGGGTCGGTCTGGACGATCTCTCCAAGGGCACGAGCCGCTCCGGCGAACCGTTCAATCTGCGCTGGATCATCACGCACATGATCGAGGAGTACGCCCGTCACAACGGCCACGCCGACCTGATCCGCGAGCGCGTCGACGGCGCCACGGGCGACTGACGTCAGCGGGGGCGGGCCGGCGCGACCCGTACGGGGACGGAGATCACCCGTGTGGATCAACCTCTGCTCGTCCGCTGTCCCAACGACCCCGCGACGCAGCAGAGTTGCGCGGGTGCATCGAACGACGACCACCGCAACGCTTCTGGTCACCGTGGCCGTATCGGCCCTGTCCGGCTGTACGACGGTCCAGCGCCCGCCGGTCCCCGGCGCGCCGACGGCGCCGTCCCGGCCGGAGCTTCCCCGGCCCAGCGGGCACACGGCTCCCGAGGCCGTACAGGCGCCGGCCCGTGAGGCGCTTGCCCTCATCGGCCCGCCCCGGAGCCCGGACCCCACGTCGTCCGCCGCACACTCCGCGCCACCGACCACGCCGCCCCTGGTGCAGCCCACGCCCCGGGCACCCCGTCCGCACGAGCGCCCCGGGCACCAAGAACCCCACCGCCGCCCGCAATCCGACCCCGCCCCGGCCGTGCCGGAGGCGCCGAGCGCCGCGATCCCCGAGGTGTCGAAGTCGCTCCCCAAGGAGGTCCAGGGGAACCCGGACGTCTGCGCACTGGGCAGGAAGTACGGCGGCTGGCGGCCGGACAGCCCGGAGTCGAGGATCTGCGACCAGACGTACGGACAGTGACGGGGCACGGCAGGAACGCAGCAGACCGGCGCCGAGAGGGCCGCCCTTACGCCCCCTCCCCCAACCGACCCTCCAGCCGCAGGATCTCGGCCCGGACCCCGTCCCCGTAGCTGTCGTCCCGCAGCACCCCCGCCGCTCCCCGAGCCCGCCGCAGATGCGCGCGGGCCGCCTCCGCGCGGTCGAGCTTGACGTAGTCGGCGGCCAGGTTCAGATGCAGCGAGGGATACAGAGCGCGCAGGCCGACCGCGCCGCTCGCTCCCTCCGCCTCCGTCAACGCCCGTAGATCCCAGGCCAGTTCGTCCGAGGGGTCGTCCTGCGTATCGGCCAGGTAGTGCGCCAGTGTGCATCGGTGCAGGGGGTCGGCGTCCTCCCCGAGCTCCGTCCACAGGTCCAGCAGCCGGCGCCGGGCCTCCTCGCGGTCCCCGGCGTGATGGAGCATCACGACCTGCCCGATCCGCGTCAGCACGGCGTCCGGCGCCGTCCGCTCCTGTCGCTCCGCCACCGCGTCCTCCGGGCCCTCGTCGGCTGGTCCGTCCCGACGCTAACCGGCCCCACCGGCATTACCGGTCAGGCGGCTCCGTACGGCCACCGGGCCGGTCCGGCGAAGGACGGCTCAGAACGAGGCCGTCCGACCCGAGGACCTGGCCCGGACATCCCCCACCCGGCGACGGCTCAGCCCAGATCCGGAATCCGCCAGTCGATCGGCTCGTGCCCCTGCTGGGCGACCGCCTCGTCGATCTGCGTGAACGGACGCGACCCGAAGAACTTCTTCGCCGAGAGCGGCGACGGATGCGCGCCCTTCACCACCACGTGCCGCGTCTCGTCGATGAGCGGGAGCTTCTTCTGCGCGTAGTTGCCCCACAGCACGAACACCGCGGGGTCGGTGCGGCCGGCCACCGCCCGGATCACGGCGTCGGTGAACTTCTCCCAGCCCTTGCCCTTGTGCGAGTTCGCCTCACCGGCGCGCACCGTCAGCACCGCGTTGAGCAGCAGGACGCCCTGCTCGGCCCACGGCATCAGATAGCCGTTGTCGGGGACGGGGTGGCCGAGCTCCTCCTTCATCTCCTTGTAGATGTTGCGCAGCGAGGGCGGCGTCTTCACTCCGGGACGGACCGAGAAGCACAGGCCGTGGCCCTGCCCCTCGCCGTGATACGGGTCCTGGCCGAGGATCAGGACCTTCACCTTCTCGTACGGCGTGGCGTCCAGCGCGGCGAAGACCTCCTCGCGCGGCGGATAGACGGGACCCTTCGCCCGCTCCTCCTCGACGAACTCCGTCAGCTCCTTGAAATAGGGCTGCTGAAGCTCGTCACCCAGAACCCCGCGCCAGGACTCGGGCAGCATGGCGATGTCGGTCACGTCAACTTCCTTACGCTGTACGGCACACGATGTGCGGTCCACGACCAGCGGTCGCTTCCGGTTCTCAGAACCTACAGGCGACCACTGACAATCGCCCGCGGACCGCACATCCCGACAGCCGACCCGCCGGAGGGTCTCCCCTACCAGCTGGTCTTCCTGGACAGCTCGCCCACCATCATGATCGTCGACGGGTCCAGCGCCCGCTCCGCGCCCGAGATCTCCTCACTGGCGGCCACGTACTGCCGGCCCTGCCACAGCGGCAGCAGCCGGACGTCGTCGACGAGGATCCGCTGGGCGTCCTCGAAGTCCTTGACCACGTTGGCCCGGTCGCTCTGGGCGCGGGAGTTGGGCAGCAGCGTCTCGGTGATCTTCGGCACCAGGTACGGCGTACCGAGCGCGTTCTGCTCGCCGACGAACGGCGCGATGAAGTTGTCCGCGTCCGGGAAGTCGGGGAACCAGCCACGCCCGAACACCGGGTACTCGCCCTTCTGGTAGCCGCCGACGTACGTCTTCCAGGGGCGGCTCTTGAGGGTGATCTTGAACAGCCCGGACCCGTCGAGCTGGCTCTTCAGCTCCTCGAACTCGGCCTTGGTGGCGGAGCCGTAGCGGTCGCTGGTGTACCAGAGAGTGAGCGGGACGGGGGTGGTGATGCCCGCGTCGCCGAGGATCTCGCGCGCCTTGGCGGTGTCGGGCTCGCCGTAGTCGTCGAAGAAGCCCGTGGTGTGTCCGGTCAGGCCCTTGGGGACCATGGAGTACAGCGGCTCGACGGTGTCCTTGTAGACCTTGTGCGCGATGGCCGGGCGGTCGACGACCTGGGCGATGGCCTTGCGGACGGCGGACTTGCCCGCCATCGAGTCCTTGGGGTTGAAGACCAGGTAGTTGATCTCGGTGCCGGAGCCCTCGATCAGCTGGAGCTCGTCCTCGTCGTCGGCCTGGATGTCGACGATGTCGTCGGCGGCGAGGCCGCGGAAGGCGACGTCGAGCTTCTTGTCGCGCAGCCCGGCGACCATGGTGGGCGAGTCCTGGAAGTACCGGATGGTCACGGCGCTGTTCTTGCGCTCCGCGATGCCCTTGTAGCTGTCGTTCTTGACGAGTTCGGCCTGGTTGCCGTCGTCGTAGGACGACAGCGTGTACGGCCCGGAACCGACGATCGTCTCGCCCTCGCGGAGCTTGTCCTCCGGGTAGTCCTCGGGGTCGACGATGGACATCGCCGGCGTCGCGAGCACGAACGGGAAGGTCGCGTCGGCCTTGTTGAGGTGGAAGACGACCTCGCGGTCACTCAGCACCTGGACGCGGTCGAGGCTGCCGAGCAGACCGGCGGGGCCGCCGTTGACGTTGATCTTCCGGATCCGGTCGATCGAGTACTTGACCGCCTTGGCGTCGAGCGCGTGGCCGTCGGAGAAGGTGAGGCCCTCACGCAGCTCGCACTCGTACTTCAGGTTCGACGTGTCCGTGAACCGGCAGTTGTCTGCGGCGTCCGGCTCGGGGGCGGTCGCGCCCGAGGGGTAGCTGAGCAGGGTCTGGTAAATGTTGCGGAACAATTCCCAGGAGCTGTCCCAGGACGCGGCGGGATCGAGGGTGCTGGGGGCAGCGGTCGTCCCCACGACGATCGGGTCTTGCTCCTCCGTCGAATCGGACGAGAGGACACCGCACCCTGCCACCAGGGACGATATGGACGCGATGGCCGCCACCTGCCGCAGGCGTCGGATCCGGTTGAACACGCGCACGCTCCTCGATCTGCCATACCAAGGGTCGGCAGACCATACCGCAGTGTTCCGGCCGTTGAACCTCCTGTCTCATAGTGCACTTGTTCGCTCTTCGGGTGACTACGTTGTCAACGTTCGATGATCTTCCGATACGTCGACACGGGCGCCGCTGATGTCCAGCGGCGCCCGTGTCGATGTGGGCCGGGGGATGTCCCGTGCGTCAGCTGACGCCGGCGTTGAGGAAGATGCCGCCGTCGACCACGAGGGTCTGACCGGTGACCCAGTCGGACTGGTCCGAGGTGAGGAAGGCGGCGGCGCCGCCGATGTCGGACGGCACGCCCAGCCGGCCCAGCGGGTAGGCCGCGGCGGCCTCCGCCTCCCGGCCCTCGTACAGGGCCTGCGCGAACTTGGTCTTCACCACGGCGGGGGCGATCGCGTTGACCCGCACCTTGGG
Organism: Streptomyces sp. NPDC098781; assembly: GCF_044759995.1. NCBI lineage: Bacteria > Bacillati > Actinomycetota > Actinomycetes > Kitasatosporales > Streptomycetaceae > Streptomyces > Streptomyces sp. NPDC098781. Next base: position 48,135 of record NZ_JBIWAK010000001.1, on the reverse strand, counting down.
CGCGAACTCGTGGGCGAGCTGCTGGGTGAGGTTGATCAGCGCGGCCTTGCTGACGCCGTAGGCGGCGATGAAGGGCGAGGGCGCGATGCCGGCGACGGAGGCGATGTTGACGATCGCGCCGCCGTTGTCCTTCTGCCAGGCGTGCCAGGTCTTCTGCGCGAAGCCCAGCGCCGAGATCACGTTGGTCTCGAAGACCTTGCGCGCGACACCGAGGTCGAGGTCGGCGATCGGCCCGAACACCGGGTTGGTGCCGGCGTTGTTGACCAGGTGGTCCACCCGGCCGAAGGCCTCCATGGTGCGCTCGACGGCGACGGCCTGGTGGGCCTCGTCGTGCGCCTTGCCCGCCACGTAGATGGCGCGGTCGGCGCCGAGCTGCTCGACGGCCTCCTTGAGGGCGTCCTCGTTGCGGCCGGTGATGCACACACGGTCGCCCCGGGCGACGAGCGCCTCGGCGACGCCGTAGCCGATGCCGCGGCTGGCGCCCGTGATGAGCGCGACCTTGCCGGAGAGTTCTACCGAAGTCATGTTCCCTTGCCCCTAGTCGAGCGGTCCGCCGGCGACGTACAGCACCTGGCCGGAGACGAAGCCGGCCGCCTCGCCCGTGAAGAAGGCGATGGCGTTGGCGATGTCCTCCGGCTCACCCACCCGGGCCACCGGGATCTGGGTGGCGGCCGCCGCCTTGAAGTCCTCGAAGCCCATGCCGACGCGGTCGGCGGTGGCCTTGGTCATCTCGGTGGCGATGAAGCCGGGGGCGACGGCGTTGGCGGTGACGCCGAACTTGCCGAGCTCCTTGGCCAGGGTCTTGGTGAAGCCCTGGAGCCCCGCCTTGGCGGCGGAGTAGTTGACCTGCCCGCGGTTGCCGAGCGCGGAGGACGAGGAGAGGTTGACGATCCGGCCGAAGCCCGCGTCCACCATGTGCTTCTGGCAGGCCTTGGACATCAGGAAGGCGCCGCGCAGGTGGACGTTCATGACGGTGTCCCAGTCGGCGACGCTCATCTTGAACAGCAGGTTGTCCCGCAGCACGCCCGCGTTGTTCACCAGGATCGTCGGGGCGCCGAGCTCCTCGGCGATCCGCGCGACCGCCGCCTCGACCTGCGCCTCGTCGGAGACGTCGCAGCCGACCGCGAGGGCCTTGCCGCCGGCCGCGGTGATCTTCTCCACGGTGTCCTTGCAGGCGGCCTCGTCGAGGTCGATCACGGCGACCGCGCGGCCCTCCGCGGCCAGTCGTACGGCGGTGGCGGCGCCGATCCCGCGCGCTCCGCCGGTGACTACGGCGACCCGCTGCTCAGTGGTGGACATCAGTGACTCTCCTCGGTGAGCGACCGCTTAGTACCTTCGATGGACGTGACGCTAGAAGTCCTGGCACGCGGTGTCAACGGTCACCACGTGCATGTGATCCATTACCTGATCCGTCACCTCACCAACAGGTCGAGCAGCCGTTCCGTCTCGGCCGCCGGATCGACGGTGAGCCCGGTGTGCACGGGACCCGGCTGGACGACGGTCGAGCGGGGCGCGATCAGCCAGCGGAAGCGCCGCCCGGCGTCGTCGCCCGCGGCCTGCCCCGCCCCCACGTCGCCGCCGCAGACGCGCTCGACGGCCCCGAGGGCGGCCCGGACGCCGGTCACGTCCGCGTCCGGGTCGAGGGCGAGCAGCCGTGCCTCGTCGAGGTGGGTGCGGGCACCGACGTAGCCCTGGGCCCGGCAGTACACCAGCACGCCGGCGTTGATGCACTCGCCGCGCTCGACGCGGGGGACGACGCGCAGGAGGGCGTACTCGAAGACGTCTCGTTCGTTCGACTCGCCGCCCCGGATGATGTGCCGTTCGACGACGCTGCCGGCCATGTGGATGTGGCGCTCGCTCACTTGCCCTCCTCGATTCCGGTGACGCGCTCGTGGACGGAGGCGGCGCGGGCGAGCAGGGGCCGCGCATAGGCCCGCCGGAGGTCGTCGGGTGTGTCGAAGCCGGGTTCACCGGTCAGCCAGGCGTCCGGGATCTCCGCGGTGACCTCGGCCAGCAGGTCCTCGGTGACGCGCGGCGCGAGGTCGGCGGCGGCGCCCGCGAGGTCGGGGGCGAAGCGGGCGAGGGCGTGGTCGGAGGCGTCGTAGGGGCGGGCGGCGGAGGCCTCGGCGCCGGGCCAGTTGTGGTGCCAGATCATGGTCGCGCCGTGGTCGATCAGCCACAGCTCGCCCCGCCACCTGAGCAGATTGGGGTTGCGCCAGGACCGGTCGACGTTGTTGACCAGCGCGTCGAACCAGAGGACCCGGCCGGCCTCCTCGGGGCTCACCTCGAAGGCCAGCGGGTCGAAGCCGAGCGCCCCGGACAGGAAGTCCATGCCGAGGTTGGTGCCGCCGCTGGACCGGAGCAACTCCTGCACCTGCTGGTCGGGTTCGCCGAGCCCCAGCACCGGGTCGAGGTCGACCGTCACCAGGCCGGGCACCCGAAAGCCCAGCCTGCGGGCGAGTTCACCGCAGACGACCTCGGCGACCAGCGTCTTGCGGCCCTGTCCGGCGCCGGTGAACTTCATGACGTACGTCCCGAAGTCGTCGGCCTCGACGAGCCCCGGCAGCGAGCCGCCCTCGCGCAGCGGCGTGATGTAACGGGTCGCGATGACTTCCTTGAGCATCGCCCCAGGTTACTGGCGGGGCGCGGGGGCCGGGCGCGGGCCGGACGGGAGGCGGTGCGTCGGCGCCGACAGCGAATCGACAGCACCGGACAGGGAACCGACAGCTCCGCTTTACCCACCTCCTGGCCGGACCGGGTCAGGATTTCGACATCGTCTGAACAGCCGGTCCGGAGGGACCGTACCTCTCGGCAGATCACGAATTACCGGAAGGAACGTCAGCATGACCAGCGAATCAGTTCAGCCGGTGTCGAAACCCAGCCGCCGTGCCGTCGTGGCGGCGGTCGGCGCGGCGGGGCTCGCCGTCGCGCTGACCGCGTGCGGATCGGACGACGAGGCCTCGGGCCCGTCCACCGAGCAGGGTGCCGCCGACGGCGGCGCGACCACCGAGACCGGCGGCGGCTCGTCCGCCGAGGCCGGCGCGGGCGGTGCGGCACTGGCGAAGACCGCCGACATCCCCGAGGGCGGCGGCAAGGTCTTCGGCGACGAGAAGGTGGTCGTCTCGCAGCCCGCGGCGGGCGACTTCAAGGCCTTCTCGACGATCTGCACCCACCAGAACTGCCCGATGACGGACCTCAAGGAGGACACGATCTCCTGCGCCTGTCACGGCAGCCAGTTCTCCGTCCTGGACGGCAGCGTCAAGAAGGGGCCGGCGACCCAGCCGCTGGCCGCCCAGCAGATCAGCGTGTCGGGCGACTCGATCACGCTGGCCTGACCGCGCGCGGACGCCCGAAGCAGTCCAGCACCTCGTCCGTGGTCGCGACCGTGGCGACCAACGCGAGGGTGTGGCTGATCATCGCCGGGGTGTAGTCGGAGGGCACCCCGGCGATGGCGTCCCGGGGCACGACGACGACGTAACCCCGGTTCACCGCGTCGAACACGGCGTTGGGGATCGCCACGTTGGCCGAGACGCCGCTGACGATCAGTGTGCGGCAGCCGAGGTTGCGCAGCAGGGCGTCGACGTCGGTGCCCTGGATCGGGGACAGGCCGTGCAGTCGCCGTACGACGAGGTCCTCCTCGGCCACCTCGATCGGCGCGGCCACGCTCACCGCCTCGGTGCCGGACAGTTGCTGGACGGGGAGCCGTGCGGCGGCGCGGAAGAGGCGGGCGTTGTGGTTGGCACCGCGGCCGTCGGGGCGGCGTTCGGCGATGGCGTGGATCACCTGGGTACCGCTCTCGTGGGCCGCGTCCACCAGCCGGGCGACATTGGCGAGGGCTCCCGAATCGCGTGCCTCCTGGGCGAGTTCGGGCAGCGCGCTGTCCGCGCCGACGACGCCCTGCTGGCATTCGACGGTGAGCAGGACGGTGGTGGCGGGGTCGATCAGTGCGCGGAGTCGGTCGTACGACGGCATGGGTCCCCCCTTTGCCCGACGGCGGCGTGGGGCGGCGAGCGTAGCCACCATTGCGTGCGGACGGAAGACGACTCATCCTTTTCTGACGTGATGTCAGAGGATCTCTCCTCTGGCACGACGTGAGAGAAGAGGGGGCCGTATGACAGTCACTCAGCGCCGGGGCCGGAAGATCATGATGACGCCCGGTGAGCTGGACGAGTTCCTCACCACGCAGCGCACCTGCCGGGTCGCCACGGTGTCGACCGATGGGTTTCCGCATGTCAGCGCCCTGTGGTTCGCCTGGGACGGCACCTCGCTGTGGCTGTACTCGGTGGTCCGCAGCAAGCGGTGGACCGATCTGCTGCGGGACCCGCGGGTCGCGATCGTGATCGACACGGGTGAGGAGTACGAGCAGCTGCGCGGTGTCGAGCTGTCCGGCACCGTCGAGTTCGTGGGCGAGGCCCCGCGCGTGGGCGAACTGCGTGCCGAACTCGACGTCCCCGAGACGCTGTTCGCGCGCAAGAACTTCGGCCTCGACGAGATGCCGCACGACGGCCGGCACGCGTGGGTCCGGCTGACCCCCGAGAAGGTCGTGTCCTGGGACTTCCGGAAGCTGGGTGCGCGGTAACCCGCCCGATCACAGGGGCACTTCAGCCGATCTCCTCCGCCGCCGCCTGGAGGGCCCGCACCGCCGCCCGGATCGACGGGCGGCGGTCCGCGTCGGCGCGCCACACCGCGTAGATGTACCGGTGGACCCGGTTCCGCACCGGCACGGCCCGCACCCCGGGCGGCATCGGGTCTCGGCCCAGGCGGGGTGCGACACAGACGCCCAGTCCGGCGGCGACCAGGGCCAGTTGGGTGTGGTGCTCCTCGGCGCGGTGGGCGATCAGGGGCTCGATGCCCTTGGTGCGCAGCGTGTAGAGCAGCCACTCGTGGCAGAACTCGCCTTCGGGCCAGGCGACCCATTCGTCACCCGCGAAGTCCTCCAGGTCGACCTCGCGCCGGTCGGCGAGCGGGTGCCCCTCGGGCATGGCGATCTCCACCCGGTCGTCGAGGATCGGGGCCTTGGCGAGTCCCTCCGGCATGGGCAAGGGCTTGTTGTACCAGTCGAGGACGACGGCCAGGTCGGCGTCACCGCGGATCACCGCGGCGACCCCGTCCTCGGGCTCCAGCTCGTGCGAACGCAGGCGCAACGCCGGATGTTCGGCGCGCAGAGTGGTGAGCGCGGCCGGGAACAGCCCGCGCAGAGCCGTGGGGAAGGCGACCAGCCGCAGCTCACCGACCACCTGCCCGCGCTGCGCCTCCAGGTCGGACTGGGCGAGTTCGACCTGCGACAGGATGCGGGCGGCATGCTCGGCGAGCAGCCGGCCGGCGTCCGTCAGCCGGACCCCCCGGCCGTTCTTGGCGAGCAGCTGCTGGCCGATCTCCCGCTCCAGCTTGGACATCTGCTGCGAGACGGCCGAGGTCGTGATGTGCAGCCCCTCGGCGGCACCGCTGACCGAGCCGTGCCGGGCGAGGGCGTCGAGGGTGCGCAGGCGCTCCAGGTTCAACATGTAAGCAATTCTACGAGATACCGGGCTCGAAAACTCGATTGTGCTACGAGATTCCGTGCCCCATCGTTGCTGCCATGACCACCGCCACCGTCTCGCGCGGCACGCCCGCGGCCGCAACCGCCTCCGGCGCCTCGCGCCCCCGCCCGCGCCTCGACTGGCGGCTGCGCTTCGCCGTCCTCTCCCTGATCTGGGGCTTCAGTTTCCTGCTCATCAAGGTGGGCACGAACGGCTACGCCCCCTTCCAGGTCACCCTGGGGCGGCTGGTGTTCGGTACGGCGGTGCTGGCGGCCGCGATGGCGGTGAAGCGGGAGCGACTGCCGCGCGGGGCGCGGACGTGGGGGCATCTGGCCGTGGCCGCGTTCTTGCTGAACGCGCTGCCGTTCTCCCTGTTCGCGTACTCCGAGTTGACGATCCCGTCGACGCTGGCGGGCATCTGCAACGCGACCTCTCCGCTGTGGGGCATGGCCCTGTCGCTGGTCGCGCTGTCGGAGGACCGTCCGACGCGGGTCCGGGTGGCCGGGCTCGGAATCGGCTTCCTGGGCGTCCTGACGGTGCTCGGGGCATGGCAGGGCTTTCACGGGCTGGACGCCACCGGTACGGCGATGGCGCTGCTGGCCTCCTTGAGCTACCCGATCGGGTGGATATACGTCCGCCGGACGCTGGCCGGCTCCGGGGAGTCGCATCTGGCACTGACGGGCGCGCAGTTGCTGCTGGCGACCGTACAACTCGCGGTCGTCACACCCCTGTTCACGTCACTGCCGACGAAGTTCTCCCTGGTGCCGGTGCTGGCGATCGTGGCGCTGGGTGCGCTGGGGACCGGGCTCGCCGTGTTGATCCAGTACGGGCTGGTCGCCGAGGTCGGGCCCACCACGGCTCAGATGGTCACGTATTTCATCCCGGTGATCGCGACGGCCGCGGGGGTCGCCGTCCTCGGCGAGTCCCTTCGCTGGACCACGCCGGTCGGAGCGGTGATCGTGCTGGTGGGGGCGGCGCTCACGCAGGTGAAGCGGGGCCGTTGAGGGGGGCGGGACTGCTGGCGCCCGCCACTGGGGCGCGGCCTACGCCGACCCTTCGGAGTCGGTCAGGCGTAACTCCTCGCCGGCCCGAGGTGAAGCGAGGCGCCTGACGGTGCAGGATCACGGGCAACCGCCGGCCCGGCCCAGTGAGTCGCACCCCACGGCCGGGTGAAGGCGGTGACGCGGTAGCCCGCGGCAGGGCGGCCGGGGCGCATGAAGGGTGCGGACCGTTGGCCACCGCGGCCCCCGGCCCAGCGGGTCGCACCCCACGGCCGGCCCCCACGCCAGACCCTGCCCCGCGTCTCTCCAACACCGGTCAGGCATAACTCCTCGCCGGCCCAGGCCCCACCGCCCTCGCCACCGCGTCCGCCAGCGAAGCGGCCTCATCCGCGCCGAGTGTGGAGGTGGTGATCCTGATCCCGGGCGGCGCGCTGCTGCGGAAGCGGGCGCCGGGTGAGACCGCCCAGCCCGCGTGCAGCAGGCTCGCCACCGCGCCGGTCTCGTCAGGGACCGGGACCCAGACGTTGAGGCCGCTGCGCCCGTGCGCCTCGATTCCGCGCTCGGCCAGGGCCTCCATGAGCCGGGTACGGCGCCGGCCGTACGTCCGCGCCACCGCCACCGGGTCCACGGCTCCCTCCGCCCAGAGCCGCACCACGGCCCGCTGCACCAGGCGGCTCACCCAGCCGGCGCCGAGCCGCTGCCGTCCGCGCACCCGGTCCATGGTGACCCGGTCCCCGGTGAGGACGGCGAGGCGCAGGTCGGGGCCGTAGGCCTTGGCGACCGAGCGGACGAAGGCCCAGTGGTGGGTGATGCCGGCCAGGGGGTGGACGGGCAGGTCGACGATGCCGTGCCCGTGGTCGTCCTCGATCAGCAGGATCTCCGGGTGCCGCCGCACTTCGGCGCGCAGGGCACGCGCGCGCGTGGCGCTCACCACCGCGCCGGTGGGGTTCTGCACCCGGTCGGTCACGATCAGGGCGCGGGCACCGGAGTCGAGGGCGCGCCGGACGTCGTCGGGCACCGGTCCCTCGTCGTCGACCCGGACGGAGACGGTACGCAGTCCCAGCGCCGGGATCAGGTCCAGCAGGCCGCCCCAGCCGGGGTCCTCGACGGCGATGGTGTCGCCGGGCTTGAGGTGGGACACGAGGACGCGCTCGATGGCGTCCAGCGACCCCGAGGCGACGGCGAGGGGGCCGTCCGGCACGCCGTCGGCGTCCAGCCGGGCCCGCGCCATCCGCGCCAGCTCCGGCTCCACGGCGTCGTCCCCGTACAGCACGGGCTGCCGGTCGGCGTGCTCCGCCGCGGCCGCGAAGGCCTTGGCCAGCGACGGCAGCAGGGCCGGGTCGGGGTTGCCGCTCGCCACGTCCCGGACCCCCTCCGGCACATGGACCCGGAGCGACTCACGCCCGGTCGTGGCGGGCCTGGGCCGCACCCGGCTCCCGCGGCGGCCCGCGGTCTCGATCACACCCCGCTCCCGCAGAACGCGATAGGCGGCGGCGACCGTATTGGGGTTCACACCCAGCTCGGTGGCCAACTCCCGCATGGGAGGCAGCAGTTGCCCCGGATCCAGCTCGCCCGCGCCGACCGCGCGCTCCACGCTCGCCGCGATCTCGGCTGCGCGCCGCCCTTCGATCCTATATTCTCCTAGCACAAACAACATTATGTACTAGTGCAATGGAGAACGCAATGCAGGGGCTCCCGCAGCCGACGTCGCAGCCCGCCGCCTACCGGAAGACCGACCGCACCGTCCCCACCCGCTCCGCCGAGCGCGCGGTGTACGACAAGGAACTGGTCCACGCGATCCTCGACGAGGCCTACGTCTGCCACCTCGGCTTTGTCCGCGACGGTGCGCCCGTGGTGCTGCCGACGCTGTTCGGCCGGGTCGGCGAGACGCTCTACGTGCACGGGTCCACGGGCTCGCGCCCGCTGCGGATGACCGGTCAGGCCGACCCGGGACTGCCCGTGTGCCTGACCGTCACGCACGTCGACGCCCTGATCCTGGCCCGCTCGGCCTTCCACCACTCGATCAACTACCGGTCGGTGGTCGTGCACGGCACGGCGTACGACGTGACGGACCCGGAGGAGAAGCGCGTCGCGCTCGACGCGCTCGTCGACCATGTGGTGCCCGGCCGCGCCCGTGACTCCCGTCCGGCCAACAAGAAGGAACTGGCCGCGACCGCGGTGATCCGCCTCGACCTGAACGAGGTCTCCGCCAAGCTGCGCACCGGCGGCGTGAACGACGAGCCCGAGGACCTCGCCCTCCCCCACTGGGCCGGCGTCGTCCCGCTGCGCAAGGGCTACGCGACCCCGGTCGGGGACCCCGACCTGGCGCCCGACACCGAACTCCCCGACTATCTCAAGGCCCTGTAATGCTGATCCACCCCTGGGACGCGCCCCGCGACGACGCCGAGTGGCAACAATGGCTCAGCGTCCACGACTTCGGCCAACTCGTGGTCAACGGGCTGGACGGCGAGCCACCGCACGTCCAGCCGCTGCACTTCACCTACGACGCAGGCCGCGGCGAGGCCGTGACGCATCTGGCCCGCCCCAACCCGATATGGCCCGCCCTGCTGGCGAACCCCGAGGTCGTGCTGAGCGTGGTCGACGACTACGTCTACGTGCCCGGTCCCTGGCAGGCGGGACCGGAACAGCCGACCGAGCACGGCGTACCGACCAGTTTCTACGCGGCGGTCCAACTCCGGTGCCGGGCCCATGTCGTGGACGACCTCGCCGAGAAGGCCGAGCTGCTCAACCGACAGGTCGGCCACTTCCAGCCGGAGGGCGGCTCGGCGAAGGTGGCGGTCGGGGATGCGCCGTACGGCAGGCTGCTGCCCGGCATCCGCGGACTGCGGCTCGAAGTCACCGGTGTGCGGGCGAAGTTCAAGTTCGGCGGCAGGCGGTCCGAGGAGGTCCAGGACCGGATCGCGGGGAACCTGGCGGGGCGGTCGGGACCGCGGGACGAAGCGGCCCGCGGGCACATGCTGCGCCGCCGCCCGGCCTGAGCAGGCGCCGCTCGGACCGGCGGGTCCCGCGCCGTGCGGCGCGGGACCCCCGGGACGTCACGCCGGAACCGGTTCCCGCTCCCGTCGCACCCCGCGCGTCTCCGCCACCGCCAGGCCGGCGACCGAGCCGAGCATGAGCAGAGTGCCGGCCAGGGTCGGCGCCGTCAGGTGCTCACCGAGCAGGACGACCGCGAGCACCGCCGCGCTCACCGGTTCCAGCAGCATGATCACGGACACGGTGGCCGACCGTACGGCGGCCGCGCCCGCGAAGTAGAGCGCGTAGGCGAGGGCCGTGGGGATCGCCGCGATGTACGCCAGCAGCCAGCCGAGCCGGACCGGATCGACCGTGTGCGGGACGAGCCCCTCGACCAGGGCGAACGGCAGCAGGCACAGGCTGGTGACCGCGAAGGCCCACACCGAGGTGTCGCCGGCGTCCGCCCCGCCGTCGCGGCCCCACCTGCGGGTCAGCAGGGTCATCACCGAGTACGCGGCCGCCGAGACCAGCGCGAGCAGCACACCCCAGGGCCGTACGGTCGCCCCCTCGCCGCCCAGCGTGAGCACCGCGAGACCGGTGAGCGCGCCGGCCGCGGCGACGGCGCCCCCACGGCCGAGCCGCTCCCCCAGCGTCAGCCGGGCGCCGAGCGCGATGAACACGGGACCGGCGCCGAGGGTGACCACGGTGCCCACGGCCAGTCCGGTGGCCTGCACCGCGGCGAAGTAGGCCGTCTGGAACACGGCGAGACCGGCCCCCGTGGCCCCGGCCCGCAGTGCCTTGCGGGCGAGGGGCTCGGAGGTGGTGCGCCGGGGGCGCGGGCGCAGCAGCCGGACGGCGACCAGCAGCACGAAGCCGACCGCGCAGCGCCAGAAGGACAGGGCGATCGGCCCCATGTCACTGGCCCGGTAGACCAGTGAGGCGGCCGCGCCCGCGGTGCCCCAGGCGGCACCGGCGACGACCAGGTAGACGAGGCCGCGCCCGATGGGCAGGCCGGAGAGAGGGGTTGATGAGGTGTTCGACACGAGTTCGTTCTCCGCAGACGTGCAGAAGTTCTGGGAGGAGCCCGGCTGAGCGGGTCCATGGACTTCGTCTGCGGGCAGCACCGTTCGGCCCGGCGTGACGCCGGGCGGTGTACCGGAGGGCCCGCCTCAGGCGGCCGGAGGCGGAAGAACGAGCGTCGAAGGCATGATCGGCAGCCTAGGCGACGTTCCCGCGGGCGGACAACTCGCGTTCCGGGCCACCGCTCGCCACCGGCTCGACGGAGGTCTTGGCCGGCGCCGACGACTGGGCGATGAACGCCCCTGCCAGCACGACCGCACCGCCCACGATCTGCGGCGCGGAGAGATGCTCGCCGAGCAGGAACCACGCGAGGACGGTCGCGATGACCGCCTCCAGGCAGGCCACGACCCCAGCGACCTGCGGGGAGAGCCGTCGCACGGAGACCACGCCGGTGACGTAGGCGATCACCGTGGCGACCAGCACGATCCAGGCCAGCAGCAGGGCGGCCGAGACCGGGGTGCCGTCCATGTGGGCGGTGCCCGCGAGGACCGACCAGTCCATGCGCCAGGGGCGGGCCACGACGGTCAGGACGGCGGCGCCGACCAGCAGGCCGTAGGCGATGACGCCGAGCGGGTCCGGAGCCCGGTCGCCGGAGTCGCTGCCCTGGTCGGACAGGACGAAGTAGCCGACCTGGCAGCAGGCGGCGCCGAGCGCGAGGAGCAGGCCGAGGGCGTCGAAGCTCAGGCCCGACCAGACCTCGACGACACAGGCGAGACCGCCGACCGCGAGGATCACGCCGACGGCGGCGGCGCGGGTCACCGGCCGGCGTTGCACGAACCGCACCCAGCCGAGGACCAGGGCGGGCGCGAGATACTCGACGAGCAGCGCCACCCCGACCGGTATCCGGGAGATCGAGGCGAAGTAGAACGCCTGCACACCGGCCACGCCGAGCAGACCGAACCCGGCGAGCAGCGCGGGGCGGCTGCGCACCAGCGAACGGTGGCGCACGGCGAGCGGCAGCATCACTAGCGCGGCGCCGGCCACGCGCAGCCACACCACGTGGAGCGGGTCGAGGCCCGCCTCGATCAGCGGCTTGGCCGCCACACCGGAACCCCCGAAGGCGACCGCGGACCCGATCGCCAGACCGAGCCCCACACCCTTGCCGCGGCCGACCTGACCGCTCTCAGACTTGCGCACCGGCACATGATGACAGGCGTTGACAGGAGCGTCACCCCCATTGACACCTGTCTCGATCCTTGGACGGGCGGGCGAGGTCGCCGGGGGAGGGAGGGAGAGGAGGGAGAGGAGGGAGAGGAGCTGAGGCAGCCGGACGGGGCTGTGGAAAGCGAGGCCGGGCTATCGGGCGTGGCTGTCGGGCGACTCTTCCTCGCCGCCGTTGCTGTCGGGCGACTTCCCCCCGCCGCGGTCGCTGTCGGCCGGTCCTCGCCCGCCGCCGTAGCTATCGGCCGGTCTCACCACCGCCGACATACTCGTCCCGACGCCCGTCGATACGCGCGCGCAGAGCGTTCGCGTCCACGCCCGCCCGGCCGAGCACCTCGACGGCGCGCGCCTGGGGGTCCGCCACGATCGCCGCGAGCAGATCGATGCCGCGGGCCTGGGCGTCGCCGCGGTGGGCGGCGCGGCGGCAGGCGTCCCGCATCGCGCTCGCGGCCAGCGGGGAGAAGCCCTCGCCGTGCATCACCACGGGCACCGCGCCGGAGTCCTCGACCGCGCCCTGCCAGCGCAGGCCGTAGCCGATGCTGCGCTGCACGAGGTAGCCGAGCAGGCGGGCGATCTGGGGCCCTTCACCGAAGACGGCATAGACATCGGGGTCGTGCTCCAGCAGCGAGTGCAGCAGGTGAGCCGTGTCGATCTGCCGGTCCCCGTCCCTGACCGCCCGGCGCCGGGCACCGGTCACCACCGCTGCCAGCTCATCACTGAGCCTGGCATCGTCCGCCGGGGCGTCCGGGCGTCGGCAGTCCTGTTCCTGGTCGGACTGCCGGGGGATTCGGGGTTGCACATCCCTTACCCCATCAGCCTCACCGAGCCGAGTCATCGCCGAGGGGAAGCATTTTCGGGTCCCACACTGAGTGGAGTCCGGCGGCCGAAATCTCCTCCCTACGGATGAGATCAGGCCGAACGAACCGAGGGGCGCGCGTCGCCTTGCGATGCGCGCCCCTTGCGGCACCCCTGGCGTCCGCCTCCCGCATGGGCCTGCGTGTCCGACGCCTCCACAAATTCTGACGGTTCATCAGTATTGAATGTTCCGGGCCCCACGGCTACGTTCCGCGACACCGTAGCCCGAGTCGAAGGGGTGGTCGCATGGCCGAAGTCAGCACGGAGGCACGTATCGAGGCGCCGGCCGAGAAGATCTGGGCACAGCTGACGGACTGGTCGGCGTACGGGCAGTGGAACGCCACCCACACCAGCTTCCCGAGCGGCGGCCCCACCACTCTCGAAGTGGGCGGGACCTTCCAGGAGAACATGAAGCTGATGGGGTTCCCGGCCGAGGTCGAGTGGACCATCGAGGAACTGGAGCCCGCGCGGGTGCTCGCGATCCGCGGCAAGGGCCCGATGGCCGTGACCGTGGCCACGCGTTACACCCTCACCCCGGACGCCGACGGCGCCGGCACGGTCGTACGCATCGACGGGGAGTTCACGGGCGCGGCGGTGTCGCTGATGGCGGGCAAGCTCAAGGATTCGGCGACGGCGGCGCTGAACGAGTCGCTGCGCAAGCTGGCGGGTCTGGTCACCTGATCCGCCACGCGGTACGCACGAAGGCGCCCCGCGCAATGCTCCGCGGGGCGCCTTCACTTACGGCGGGGAGGCCGCCGGTGCCGTTCAGTCCTCGTCGGCGAGGATCAGGTACAGCTTCTTGCGGGCGTCGTTGATGACAGCCAGCGCCTTGTCGCGCTGGTCCTTGCTGCCCGTCTTCCAGACCTGGCCGAAGGCCTCCATCAGACCGAAGCCGGCCTGCCGGATCTCACCGAGGGCCTCCCAGTCGACGCCACGGGAGGCTTCCTCCCAGGGCGCCTCGGGACCGGCCTCGGCGGCCTCGCGGCCCGAGTCGGTGAGCGAGAACAGCTTCTTGCCGCCCTCGGTCTCGCTGGCGATCAGGCCCTCGTCCTCCAGCAGCTGGAGGGTGGGGTACACCGAGCCGGGGCTGGGCTTCCACGCCCCGCCGCTGCGCTCGGCGATCTCCTGGATCATCTCGTAGCCGTGCATGGGGCGGTCCTTCAGCAGGGCGAGGATCGACGCCCGCACGTCTCCGCGCCGCGCCCTCCCTCGGGGCCCGCCTCGACCCCTTGGCCCCCAAGGGCCGGGGCCGAATCCAGGCCCACCGAAACCGGGACCACCACCGGGCCCGAAGGGTCCGAAGGCGCCACGAAGCCCCTCGAAACCACCTCGGCCGTGGTGACCGTGCCCACCGTGTCCACGCTCGTATCCATGGGAACGCATCGCAATCACTCCATTCCATCGTTGATCTGTCGCGATGCGTCAACGATATATCGGAACTGTTCACGTGGCAAGGGTCCGCCGACTGCGGGCGACACGCCCCGCGCGGTTGCAGGCGAAGTCAGCGCAGGCCCAGCACCACCCTCCCCATGGCCACCTCGCAACCCACCCAAAGCCCCGCCTCCCCTCTCCCTCCGAATTCGGTCCAGCACCCCCGGATTGGCCTTGGCCACCCCCTCTCCCCACCCCCTACCGTCGGCGCCATGCGGATTCGAATCGTCGATGCCTTCTCCGACCGTCCCTTCGGCGGCAACCCGGCCGGGGTGCTGCTGCTCGACGGCTTCCCCGAGGACGACTGGCTGCGGAACGTGGCCATGGAGGTCAATCACGCCGAGACGGCGTTCGCGCACCCGCTGCCCCCGGGCGGCGAAGCCGACTGGGCGCTGCGGTGGTTCACGCCGGTCACGGAGGTGGCGCTGTGCGGGCACGCCACGCTCGCCACGGCCCATGTGCTGCACAGCACCGGCGCCCACGAGGGGCCCGTGCGGTTCGCCACCCGCAGTGGCGTGCTCGTCGCCGCGCCCCGCGAGGACGGGTCGATCACACTCGACTTCCCGACGGCCCCGCTCACGCCCGTCGAAGTCCCGGAGGGAGTCGCGCAGGCACTGGGTGCCGAGCCGCGCGTCGCCCTCGACACCGGCCCGGACGTCGGCGACCTGCTCCTCGAACTCGCCGACGAGAAGACGGTCCACGCGCTGACCCCGGACCTCAGAGCTCTCGGCGCCTACTCCCGGCGCGGCATCATCGCCACCGCCCGCGCCGAGGACCCCACCCGCGGCTACGACTTCGTCTCCCGCTGCTTCTTCCCGAACGTCGGCATCGACGAGGACCCGGTCACCGGCAGCGCCCACACGGCTCTCGCGCCCTTCTGGTCCGAGCGCCTCGGCCGGCCGGAGCTCACCGGCCTCCAGGCCTCCCGCCGCTCCGGCCGCGTCCACACCGAGCTGCGCGGCGACCGCACCCTGCTGAGCGGCCGCGCCGTGACCGTCATCGAGGGCGAGTTGAACGCCTGACCCGCCTCCCACCCGAGCACGCCGAAGGGGGCGTACGACGGTCTCGTACGCCCCCTTCGCCCCCTCAGATCCGCGTCAGGCCGTTGGCAGCCAGTCCACCTTCCCCGCCAGCAGCGCATAGCCGACGAACGCCCCTATGTCGAGCAGGGAATGCGCCACGACCAGCGGGCCCACCCGGCCCCACCGCCGGTACAGGTAGACGAAGACCACACCCATCGCCATGTTGCCGAGGAAGCCGCCGATGCCCTGATAGAGGTGGTACGAGCCGCGCAGTACGGAACTGGCCACCAGCGCGGTGCCGGGCGTCCAGCCCAACTGGCCCAGCCGGCGCAGCAGATAGCCGACGACGATGACCTCTTCGAGGACCGCGTTCTGGATCGCCGAGAGGATCAACACCGGGTACTTCCACCACACGTCGGGCAGCGCCTCGGGCACCACCGTGAGGTTGAAGCCGAGCCCACGGGCGGCCAGATAGAAGGCGATTCCGGTGCTGCCGATCACCGCCGCGATCGCCGCGCCCCGGCCGAGGTCCGGCCAGGGCCGGGTCCGGTCGAAGCCGAGCGTGCGCAGGCTCGCGCCCTCCCGCATGAGGAAGTGCGCGACCAGCGCGACCGGCACCAGCGCGGTGGTGATCCCGAACAGCTGCCAGGCGAGATCCAGCCATGGACGCCCCGGCGCGGCCGAGGCGTTGAGGGTGGCGGCCTGGTCCTTCAGGCCACCCGGTTTGGTGACGGAGCCGACAAAACTGATCAGGGCGGACACACCGCTCGCACCGAGCGAAAGCCCCAGAACGAGCAGCGTCTCGTCCCGGAGAATCCGTCGCGAGGGCCGCTCATGCGGAAAAGATTCGGCCACGGGCCCTGCCTCGCCCTGCACTCCAGCCTCCAGTTGGGTAATCCCGCCTCATCCTCATCGTCGCCCCGCTAGGGTCTCGAAAGCAGTTACGAAGACCGTGCGCGACAGGCCGTTGGGGGGTCGGCGCCGTACGGGGCGTGCCGCCCCTCTGCCTGCCATACGGCCGGACTCCGGCACGTGGTTCAACAGGCAGCAGGGAGGGGCACGACCGTCATGGGACGTCACAGCTTGCCCGATCAGTATGGGGCGGGCGGCAGCGGCCCCCGTCGCCACGATCCCCGTAGCCGTGGGCGCCGCCGCACGCTGGCCGTCGCGACGGCTCTCGTCCTGACCGTGGCCGGTGGCACGGCCGCCGCGATCCGCGGCGGGCTGCTCTCCTTCGGCTCTTCCTGCCAGGACGACGCGGTACGGCTGACCGTGGCCGCCTCGCCCGACCTGGCCCCGGCCCTCGAAACGGCGGCACAGCGGGCGCGGGAGGCGGACCTCACCTCCGACGGGCGATGCGTCGCCGTGACCGTGACCGCGCGCGAGTCGTACGAGGTCGCCGAGACGCTCCTGGCGGACAAGGACCCCGGTGCCGAGGTGTGGGTGCCCGACTCGGAACTGTGGCTCCAGCGGCTCACCGTGGACGGCGGCACGGCCGACGTCTCCACGGTGGGCCATGTCGCCTCCTCGCCGGTCGGGGTGGCCATGGTGCCGACGGCCGCGAAGTCGCTGGGGTGGCCACAGCGGACGTACGACTGGCTGGGGCTGGCCGGCGCCGCCCTGCGCGGCGACTCGCTCCGGCTCGGCGCGGCCGACCCCGCGCGCAGCGCGACCGGGCTGCTGGCCCTCTCCCGGCTGAGCACGGCCGCCGGCCGGACCGAGGACGGGAAGACGCGGGCCGCGGGGATGATGAAGGCGCTGTCGCGGCGGGTCTCGGACAGTGACGGCCAGGTCCTGGAGACGCTGCCGCGCGACTCCTCGGGCACCGAGCAGGGCAATCCGAGGCGCAACCAGGCGCTGATGGTCAGCGAGCGAACGGCGTACATGTACAACTCGGCCGCCGGCGGCGCCGACAGCCTGGACTTCTTCTACCCGAAGGACGGTTCGCCCCGGCTCGACTACCCGTACGCCCTGCTCGACCAGACCGGGCTGACCACCGACGAGAGCCGGGCGGCGATCCGGTTCATGAGCTATCTGCGCGATCCCCGGCAGCTGAGGCTGCTGGAGCGGCACGGATTTCGCACCTCGGACGACGAGGTGCCGGACACGCTGGTGACCCGGGCCGGCGGCAGCACCCCGCAGCCGTACGCGGAGCCCGCCGGGCGCCCGGATTCAGCGGTCGCGGTCCAGGAGACGCTCGGCGTGTGGACGATCACCGTGCAGAGCGCGCGGATCACGACGGTCGTGGACGCCTCCGCCTCCATGGCCGAGCCGGTACCGGGCAGCGGGCGGTCACGGATGGACGTGACGAAGGCGTCGCTGTCGCGGGCCCTGGAGACGTTCACGGCCGAGGACGAGGTCGGCCTGTGGGACTTCGCCACCGAGCTGGACGGCGACAAGGACTACCGCGTCCTGGTGCCGACCGAGCGGCTCGACGACCGGAAGGGCACCGGCACCCAGCGCGACCGGCTGTCGGCGGCCTTCGACGACCTGGCGCCGGTCCCGGACGGCGCCACCGGCCTGTACGACACCACGCTCGCCGCGTACCGGGCGGCGACCGGCTCCTACGCCGAGGGCAGGTTCAACGCGCTGGTCGTCCTCACCGACGGCGTGAACGAGGACCCCGGCAGCGCCTCCCGCGCCGACCTCATCGCGCGCTTGCAGCGCCTCACCGACCCCGAACGCCCGGTCCCCCTCATCATGATCGCCGTCGGCCCCGACGCCGACCGCGAAGAGGCGAACCGGATAGCCGAGGCCACGGGCGGCTCCGGCCACGAGGTGACGGACCCGGCGCAGATCCAGTCGGTGATCCTGAAGGCGATCGTGGGGGCGGCGTCACCGGGCGAGCCGGGCTGACGCGAGGTGTCCGCGTCCCGGCGTCACCCCAGTGGCACCGGCTCCAGCAACCCCACCGGCCACATGTGCACCGGATCGCCGCGATGCATCAGCTCGCGGTACCGCCGCGTCGTCGCCGCGAGCGCCGCGTCCCGCGACAGCCCCGACTCCAGGGCCCGGTGGAAGGTCGCCGCCTGCCAGGACGCGCCGTTCATACGCCGGCGGCAGCGCTCCTCGATGACGCCGAGATAGCGGTCCCGGTCGGCCGGCTCCACCCCCCACGCGTCCAGTCCGGCCTCGGCCAGCGGCAGCAGTTCGTCGCGTACGAGGCTCACCGCGTCGACCTCGGTGGTGCCGCCGTAGCGTCCGCGGCGGGGCCAGGTCAGCCGGGCGTCGATGCCGTGCTTGCACGCCGCGTCGAAGTTGGCGGCCGCCGCCTCGAAGGGCATCCGGGTCCACACCGGCCGCGACTCCTCGGCGAGGGCGCGGACGACGCCGTAGTAGAAGGCCGCGTTGGCGATGACGTCCGTGATGGTGGGCCCGGCGGGCAGCACGCGGTTCTCCACCCGCAGGTGGGGGACGCCGTCGGCGATGCCGTAGACCGGACGGTTCCAGCGGTACACGGTGCCGTTGTGCAGGACGAGTTCGGCGAGGCTCGGTACGCCACCGGCGTCGAGGACGTCGAGCGGGTTCTCGTCGTCGCAGATCGGCAACAGGGCCGGGAAGTAGCGCAGGTTCTCCTCGAAGAGGTCGTAGGCCGAGGTCACCCACCGCTCCCCGAACCAGGTGCGCGGTCGCACGCCTTGGGCCTGGAGCTCGGGCGGGCGGGTGTCGGTGGACTGCTGGAACAGCGGCGGCCGGGACTCGCGCCACAGCTCACGCCCGAAGAGGAAGGGCGAGTTGGCGCCGATGGCGACCTGCACCGCGGCGACCGCCTGGGCCGCGTTCCACACGTCGGCGAAGCGGCCCGGGGTGACCTGGAGGTGCAGTTGCACGGAGGTGCAGGCGGCCTCGGGGGCGATGGACTTCGAGGTGCAGGTCAGGCGCTCCACGCCGTCGATGTCCAGCGTGAACTCCTCACCGCGGGCGGCCACGATCTGATCGTTGAGGAGGACGTAGCGATCCACGTCGGAGAGGTTGGAGGAGACCAGGTCGTCGCGGTCGAGCGTCGGCAGAATGCCGATCATCACGATTCCCGCGTCGACCTCACCGGCCTTTCGGTCGGCATATGCCAACGACGTCCGGAGTTCCTCGTCCAGCCGATCGAATACCCGCCCCTGCAATCGATGTGGGGCGATGTTGACTTCCAGATTGAACATGGCGAGTTCTGTTTGGAAATCACGGCTCGCGATCCGCTCCAGTACCTGTCCGTTCAACATTTTCGGCATACCGTCGGCGCCGGCGAGATTCAATTCGATCTCCAGCCCCATGAGGTTCTTGGGGCGATCGAACCGCTTCTCCGCCAGCAGTCGCTCCAGGCCCGTCAGGCACTGCCGCAGCTTCTCGCGGTAGCGCTGCCGATCGGACAGATCGAAGCGACCTGCCACGACCTTCTCCCCCATCGATGCTTCCCTCCTCGGATGGGCGGGCCGAGGATCCGGCCCCCCGGTCTCCCGGGTCAGGTTGGATGATGCCCAGCCGAAGCGATCGATAACGTCCCGTGCGAAGCCGGCGGCCGCTACTCTGTCGGATGTGACCGGTGGCACATTCAGCGGGCATGATGCAGTATGCAGTTTCGGACGGCTCAGCGGCCTCGTGAAAAACGCCGACGAGAATTGGCCGTCCGCGCCCGACACGTTTTACGAGGTCATCGCCACCGCACCCGCCGGGAATCGGGATGATTCCCGCATTTCCGCGACCGATTGACTCCTTGCCGAGTGCACCGAAAGCGGTTAGACGAAACATCGTCTGAACACTCGTCGTATAAACTTCACAATCAAGGCAGAGGGTTGGCACCCGCGGTCCCAGACCTGCCGTCCCGGTGACGTGCGGCAGGCCTCACTCATCCCCCTTGCACCCAGACCCGGCCCCCGCCTCTCTGACCTCCGTGAGCTGACAGCGCCGTCCGCCCCCGCCCCGCCCTCGCGCCACTGTGCCTGTCCAATGAGAGGCGACCCACCATGCCCCTGCATGTCCCCCCGGCTCCCGCGCCCGCACTTCGCTCCGTCCTCACCGCGCTCGGCTCCCCGACCGCGGTGACCGAGGCCCGAACGCCCTCCCTGCGCGCCGCCCAGGGGCCCGCCACCCCCGAACTCCCGCTGCCCGTCCACGTCCTGGACGAGTTCACCCCCGCCGGCGTGTCCGCGACGCGGCTGGCCGGGTGGCGTTTCCTGATCCGGTGCGGCGAGCGCGCGGTGGCCGCGGCCGAGACCCGGCTGACCCCGGACGGCTGGACCTTCTCGCACTTCTTCGAGGGTCCCTACATCGCCTCGACCGAGCGCGCGCTGCGCCAGGCCGAGACGATCGCCCAGCCCTGCCAGCCCCGCCTGCTGTCCTTCCCGGGCCTCTACATGCTCGCCCTCTGGCTGCACGGCGACTGCACCGCGGACGGCGCCACCGGGCACCCCGACCCGGCCGACATCCTGGTGCCGCTGGCCCCGGCCCCGCCCGGCATCGCGGCCCATGTGCCGCACCGCGTCGCCGAGCTGCTCCCGGTGCTCACCCATCGGGCGACCCCGGCCCCGCTTCCGCCGCTGCCCCCGCTGCTCGGCTCCCCCGCCTGACAGCACGGCCCGCGCGAGCGCCCTCGTACCCCGCCGCCCATTTCCGGGTGGCGGGGTACGACGCTGTTCGGCAAGGGGATTAGGCTCGTACCGGACAACAGGAAACACTTACGTACGAGCCGTAAACCACTCACAGGAGCCGTAAAACACTCGTACGAGCCGTGAATCCCTCGCGCGAGCAACAATGCACTCGTACGAGCGAGAAAGTACTCGCCTGAGCGCGAAAAGGCGTGCCCGCGAGGAATGTTTCGCTCGCGCGAGCGACAATACGCTCGAACGAGCCCCGCGGAACCCCTGGCCCACACGGACTAGCCCCATCCGGCCACTGCGAACCACCCGAAGTGACAGTGGAGTTGGGATGAACCGTCCGCGTGGGTGATGCGTCATCAACCTGTGAGAAAGCGGTGCTGCGAAATCCCTGCGGATCGACGCTCGTGGGGCAACACTGGGTTCCGACCGACTTATCACAACGGGGGAGCGGCCATGAACGAGGCTTCACGCCGCGAGACAGACAAGACAGCCATCTCACAGATCACGACAGAGCGAAAGATCCCATCCATGTGCCAGCACCAGCCGCCGTGCCCGACAGCCGAATCCGCCGACCGGGAATCCGCCCGTCTCATGGCGCACCACCCGGAGCAGGGATGGAGCCTGCTGTGCAACGGCGTTCTGCTCTTCGAGGACACCGGTGAGCTCCTGCCCGACGGCCAGATCATCGCCCCGCACCGTCCACTGGGCGCCGGCAAGGTGATGACCGCCGCGTAGCACCTCCCGGCAGACCACGCCGGAGACCCCGCACCACCGGGCGGCACGACGGACGCCCGGAGTACTCCCAGGGGCCGGTCGCAGACTCTCACTGCGAGCCGGCCCCGACGTGTGTCCGGGGTCCCTCACGCACCGTAGCGCGCCGTGTGTCCCGGGCGACCCTCGTACCGCCGCCCGGGACACGCGGCCGACGGTGGCCTACCCGAGCGCCTCCCGCAGCGCGAAGTAAGCCGGCTTGGGCCGCAGCTCCTCGTCCCAGGGCAGCGCGGCGCCCTCCCCCGGGAAGAACGCCGGTATCCAGCTGTACCGGTCCGTGTAGTCCCAGACCGTGATCCCCACACACCGGCGCACCGCCAGACACGCCTCGGTCATGTCCCGGTACCAGTCGGCCTGCCGCGCCAGCTTCTCGGCGGTCGCGGGCAGTTGCATCCGTACGTCGACCTCGGTGAGCGCGGTGTCCAGGCCGAGGCGGGCGAAGCGGCGGAGGTTGTCCTCCAGCGAGGTCGGATAGCCGTACTGGAGCGCGAGATGGGTCTGGAGACCGAAGCCGTGCAGCGGGACACCCTCGGCCTTCAGCTCCTTGGCCAGCGCGTAGTAGGCGTCGCTCTTCGGGCCGGTCCCCTCGACGTTGTAATCGTTGAGGTAGAGCTTGGCGCGCGGATCGGCCTGGTGGGCCCAGCGCAGGGCGTCGGCTATGTAGCCGGGGCCGAGCGTCTTGTAGAAGATCGTCTCGCGGTACGTGCCGTCCTCGTTGAACGCCTCGTTGACGACGTCCCAGGCGTGGATCCGGCCCCGGTAGTGCCGCACCTCGGTCTGGATGTGCTTCTTCAGTACGGCCCGCAGCTCGGCCGCGGTCCACTCGCGGCCGGTGAGCCAGCCGGGCAACTGACTGTGCCAGACGAGCGTGTGGCCGCGGATCTTCTGGTGGTGGGCTCGGGCGAGGTCGACGATCTCGTCGCCCGCGGAGAAGTCGAACACGCCCTGCTGGGGTTCGGTGGCGTACCACTTCATGCCGTTGCCGGGAGTGATCTGGTCGAACTCGCTGCCGAGGAGCGCCTTGTACGGCTCGTCGACCAGTTCGGGGTTGTCGGTCGCGCTGCCGAAGTAGCGGCCGTGGCGCTGGGCGAGCTCGGCGAGGGTGGGCCGGCTGTCGTGGGCCTCGGCGGCCGGGACGGTGAACGCGACCAGGGCGGCGGCGACCGCTCCGGCCAGTCTGAGACGGTTCTTGCGCATGGTGCGACTCCTCACGTCGCGGATGTGTGGGCAGTCGTACGTCCGCCCGCGCGCGTCATCCCTTGGTGGCGCCGGCGGTGAGGCCGCCGACGAGCTGGCGCTCGGCGACCGAGTAGAAGGCGAGCGCGGGGACCATGGCCAGGACCAGGTAGGCGAAGACGCGGGCATAGTCCGCGGAGTACTGGCCCTGGAACTGCTGGACACCGATGGGGATGGTCCACCAGGTGGAGTCGGTGAACACCAGCAGGGGCAGGAAGAAGTTGTTCCAGCTGGTGACGACGGCGAGCACCGAGACGGTGCCCAGCGCGGGCCGCGCCATCGGCAGCAGCACCCGCCAGAAGAACCCGAAGGAGCTGCACCCGTCGAGCGTCGCGGCCTCCTCCAACTCGCCCGGGATCTCCCGGAAGAAGCCCCGCAGGATGATGATGGTCATCGGCAGTCCGAAGGCGGCCTGCGGGAGGATCACACCGAGCGGGTTGTCCAGCAGGCCCATCGAGCGCAGCAGCAGGAACAGGGGCAGCGCCGCCACCGCGAACGGGAACATCAGGCCCATCGTGAACAGGGTGAACAGCGTCTCCCGCCCCCGGAAGGCGAAGCGCGCAAAGGAGAACGCGGAGAGCGCGGACACGGCGACGACGAGCACGGTCGTACCCACCGCGATCAGCGTGCTGTTTCCCATCAGCCGCCAGAAGTCCCCCGAGCCGAGGATGCTCGTGTAGTTCCCCGTCACCCAGGACTCCGGCAGTCCGACCGGGTTGCGGGAGAGCTCGTCGGTGGACTTGAAGCCGGACAGCACGGCGTAGAGCAGCGGGGCGACCATCACCGCGCCGACCACCACGAGAATCACATGCAGCGGCAGGCTCTTCCTGCCGGTCCTGGCCGTCACTTGGCGCCTCCCCGCATCGTCGTGGCGGCTCCTTCGAGGTCGCGGCGGAGCACGAACCGCTGGTAGGCGAGGGCGAAGACGAGGCTGATGCCGAACATGACCACGCTGATCGCGCCGGCGTAGCCGACCTGGTAGCGCTTGAAGCCGTACTGGAACATGGTCACGGCCATCGTCTCGGAGTGGTGGTCGGGGCCGCCCGCGGTGGTCACCCAGACCAGGTCGAAGAGCTGGATCGACCCGATCACGGACAGGAACACGCTGATCCGGAGGGTGGGCGCGAGCAGCGGCAGGGTCACACCGCGGAAGCGCTGCCACGCGTTCGCGCCGTCGATCAGCGCGGCCTCGGTCAACTCCCGTGGAACGGACTGGAGTCCGGCCAGGTAGAGCATCATGTGGAAGCCGAAGTACTTCCACGTCATGACCAGGAACAGGGTGGCCATCACGGTGGACGGGTCGGCGAACCACTCCCCGCCGAGCCCGTCGAGGCCGATGCCGCCGAGGATCTGATCGGCGAGGCCGTCGTCGGGGGCGAAGATCATGGCGAACAGCACGCCGGTGATCGCCTCGGACAGGACGTACGGTCCGAAGAACAGCATCCGATAGAAGGCCCGGCCGCGCAGCCGCTGGTTGAGCAGTACGGCCATGGCGAGCGCGAACGGCAGCTGGACGGCCAGGGACAGCACGACCAGGAGCAGACAGCGCCACAGGTCGCCGAGGAAGACGGGGTCCTGGAAGAGCCGGGTGAAGTTGTCACCGCCGATGAAGTCGGACGGCATGCCGAAGCCGCCCCAGCGGAAGAAGGCCGCGTACAGGGCGAACAGCATCGGCAGCAGCACGAGGAGGAGGAACAGCACCAGCGCGGGCACCTGGAAGCCGACCGCGGTGAGCCAGTGCAGCGCCCGACGCCGGGCCCGCCCCCGGGCCGAGTCGGCGGACGGGGGCGGGAGTTCGACGCCGGGGCCGGTCCGCTCGTCCGGCAGGAAGGTGGAGGTCATCGCCGGCTACTGCTCTTCCTTCGCGGTCTTCGTGATCGACTCGGCCACCTGCTGCGGGGACTTGGAGCCGGCGATCAGCGCGCCGACGCTGTCGTTGACCTCCTGTCCGACAGCGGGCGCGTAGGCCTGGTCCAGGTAGAGCTGGAAGCCGGTTGCGGCCTTCAACTGTTCCTGTACGGCCTTGATGTTGGGGTCGGTGAGGGCGCTCTCGGCGGCCGGGACCACCGGGATGACGCCGGTCTTCTTGACCAGTTCCACGTCCGTGGCCTCGGAGGCGAAGAACTCCAGGAAGTCGACGGCCTCCTGCGGCGCCCCGCTGCGCAGCGCGTGTCCGCCGCCCCCGCCGAACACCTCGGTGATCGTGCCCTTGCCGCCGTCGACCGCCGGGAACGGGAAGAAGCCGAGGTCGTCTCCGAGGCCCTTGCCGGCGTCGGCCTGGACGACCGGGGCCCACTGGCCCATCAGTTCCATCGCCGCCTTGCCGTTGCCGACGGTCGCGGCCTGGCCGGTCGGGCTGGAGTAGGCGGCGCCGAGGAAGCCCTTCTGGAAGGGCTGGAGGTCGACCAGCTCCTGGAGGTGCTGACCGGCCTGGACGAAGGCGTCGCCGGTGAAGTCCTTGTCGTCGTACGCCTTCTGGAGCGCGGCGGCACCGGCGGTGCGCATCGCGAGGTAGGCCCAGTAGTACATGCCGGGCCACTTCTCCTTGCCCGCAAGGGCGAGCGGGGTGGTGCCCTTGGCCTTCAACATCCGCACGGCGTCGAGGAAGCCGCTCCAGGTGGTCGGCGGCTCGGTGACACCGGCGTCCTTGAATCGCGCCTTGTTGTACCAGAAGCCGATCATGCCTATGTCGAACGGGATGCCGTACACCTTCTCGTCGAGGACATACGGCTCCTTCGCGACCGGCAGCAGTCCGTCGGCGAAGTCCTTGGTCCGGTCCGTCAGGTCCTCGACGAGCCCGGCGTCCACCTGCTGCCTCAGGACGCCGCCGCCCCAGGTGTGGAAGATGTCGGGCAGCTTCCCGGAGGCGGTCAGCGCGGTCATCTTCGATTTGTAGGCGTCGTTCTCCAACTGGACGATCTTCACCTTGACCTTGGGGTTCTGGTCCTCGAACTTCTTGGCCAGCGCGGCCCAGACGCCCTTGGTCGGCTCGGTGGTGGAGATGTTCCACCACTCGATGGTGGTCGTGCCGTCCGACGACCCTCCGTCCGAATCGCCGCCGCATCCGCTCAGTGCCGTCACGCCCACACCGGCCGCGGCGGAGGCCGCCAGGAATCCGCGGCGGGACAGTCCCGGGTCGCCCATCTTGCGCTCCTTGGGTACGGGACGGCTCGTCCGTGGCCGTCCTCCGGATCGCCTGGATCGAAAGTTTCGAAGTAGATCCAGAAAGCTGCGTTGCTGCCGCACCCTAGAGACAGCCGCCGAAGGGTGGCAACCCCTTGTGCGCGGTCAATCTGCGGCCAACTGGCAAGCCCTGAAGGGAGGACGGGCGTTGGGGGTCTGTTCGCCACCGACACGACGAAACATTCGTAATGAGCAACGAACTTTACGAGACCCTGCAAAGACCGCGCGTGCTGCGCGCGACCAGGGCGAGTCGCACGGTGAAGGGCCGGTACGCGATCAGCCTCCGGACGGGCATCCCTCGTCCGGAGGCTGATCGGGTGACGCTGCTGCTACAGGCCCACGTCCCGACTGCGGAAGTCCTCCAGGGACTCGCGGCGGATCAGGAGCCGGGCGTGGCCGTCGCGCACCGCGACGACCGGCGGGCGGCCCACCATGTTGTAGCCGGACGCCATGGACAGGTGGTAGGCGCCGGCCGCCGGGACGGCGAGCAGGTCTCCGGGACGGATGTCGTCGGGGAGTTCGACGTCGGCGGCGAGGATGTCACCGGCCTCGCAGTGGCGGCCCACCACGGTCACCGGGGCCGGGGTGGCGGTGCTGTGCCGGCCCACCAGCCGGGGCGCGTAGCGCACCCCGTAGAGCGCGGGCCGGGGGTTGTCGCTCATGCCGCCGTCCACGGCGACGTAGGTGTGCGCGCCGGTCCGCTTCACGGAGAGGACGTGGTAGAGCGCGACACCCGCCGGGCCCGCGATGGCCCGTCCCGGCTCGATGAGCAGGCGAGGCACGGTGAGCCCGGCCGCCGTGCATGCCTCGGCGAGCTCGGTGCGTACCCTGCGGGCCAGCGTGGTGAGGTCCAGGGCGGGTTCGCCCGGCCGGTAGGCGATGCCGTGTCCGCCGCCCAGGTCGAGTTCGCGCAGGACCAGGCCGTGCTGCTCGTACAGCCGGGCCATCAGGCCGACCATCCGGCGTACGGCGGCCAGATAGGGCTTGACGCTGGTGATCTGGGAGCCCAAGTGGCAGTGCAGCCCGGTCAGTTCGAGCTGCGGCTGGTCGAGTATCCGGGCGATGGCGTGCTGGGCGTAGCCGTCCCGGATGGACAGTCCGAACTTCTGGTCCTCGGTGCCGGTACGGATCTTGTCGTGTCCGCCGGCGCTGATACCGGGCACGACACGGACCATCACCTTCTGGTGACCGTCGGGTCCGACCGCCGCGGCCAGCCGGGCGATCTCGGAGGGGCTGTCGATGACGATCCGGCCGACCCCCAGGCGCAGCGCCAGCTCCAGGTCCCGCGGGGACTTGGCGTTGCCGTGCAGCACGATCCGCTCCGCCGGGAAGCCGGTGGTGACCGCGAGCTCCAGCTCACCGGCCGAGCAGACGTCCAGTCCCAGGTCCTCCTCGGCCATCCAGTGGACCATCGCCCGGCACAGGAACGCCTTGGCCGCGTACAGGACTTCGGCCTCGGGAAAAGCGTGCTTGTAGGTGCGGCAGCGCTCTCGTACCTCGCCCTCGTCGATGACGTACACGGGCGTGCCGAAACGGTCGGCGACCTCGGCGAGCGGCACTCCGCCGACGGTGATGTCGCCCTCGCGGGACTCGACGGTCGAGGCCGGCCACACGGAGAGGGCGTCGGCCACGGTGGTCACCGCGGGTTCGTGAACGGTGGTCATCCTGTGCTCCCCCTCAGCCGATCCACAGGGCAAGCGCGGAGACGAGCGCCGCGGCGCCGGTCACGCGCAGCGCTCCGACGGCCTGGGGATCCCAGGCTCCGTCACGGAATCGGGGGCCCTGGTGCGGCTCCCCGGGCGCTCGGTGCGGCGCGGAGTTCGACGGCATGGGGGCAGGTGCGGGGCCCGAGGTCGGGGTCGGCGCCGGGGCGCAGAACTGAGGGTCCACCGTCACGGTGGTGACGCCGAGCGGGGCGATCAGGGACCGCAGGGCGGGCTCGGCGAGCCGGATCCAGCGCTGGTCGGCGCCGAGGGTCGCGGTCAGTCTCGGCCGCGAGGTGAACCCCACGGCCGTACGGTCGCCGAGGGGCGTACGGAAGAGGCGGGCCGCGCACGCGGCCTGTCCCGGCCGGACCGGAACGTACAGGAGGCCGGCCGGGAACCGTTCAGAGGGCTCCGGGTCTTCGTCGTACTGGATGTCTGCCATGGGTTCCTCCGGGTGGGTCCGAGTCGGGCCCGGGTTTGATCCGAGGCGGAATCAGGGCGATCCGCGGGGATCGGGTGGGTTGCTCGATGCCCCGGCCGCGGGGAGGCGGACCGGGGCGTGGCAGTGACGCTATGCCCGGTGCCCCCGGGTTCCGGACCGCTCGTAACACGATGCTGACGAAGACCGGCCGGACATTGACGGGATGCTGACGCCCCGGCCGGCGGCCCCTGCGGAAGCGCCGTCAGAGGTGCGTCATGAACGGCGGCCGGGGCTGGCCGCGGGGCCGCGGCGGGCGTCTGATGGCGCGTGATGCACCGACGGGCGTGCGCGAGGAGCGGGCGCGAAGCATCCGTGCGCGATGCGTCCGGGAACGGAGCGTCCGTGCGACGCGCGCATCACGTACGACCGAACCAAACGCACAGTGCCGAAACGCATAGAACGGTGAAGTCATGTCTGGTGACGACGACCGCCCCGCGAGCCCCCGCGTGGTGGTGGGCGTGAGCGGCTCCCTGGGCAGTGTCACCGCTCTGTCCCGGGCCGCCGACGAGGCGAGGCGGCGCGGCGCCGAGTTGTGGCCGGTGCTCGCGTGGCAGCCACCGGGCGGGGACCTCGCCTCCCGGCGGGGTCCGGCCACGAGCCTGCCCGCCGAAGAGTGGCGGCGACTGGCACGGGAACGGCTGCTGGGGATCCTGGACGATGTGTTCGGCGACACCGGCCCGGGCGTGTGGATGTACGCGGTGGTCGCCCACGGCACGCCGGGGGCGGCGCTGGTGGAGGTCGCCGACCGGGAGGAGGACATCCTGGTCGTCGGCACCGGCCGCCGCGACCCCTGGCACCGCGTGAGCCACCGTTCGGTGACCCGATACTGCCTCGCCCATGCCGCCTGCCCGGTCCTGGCGGTGCCGCCGTCCCCGCTGGAGTCGGAACTGGCGGCCGTACGTCGCCGCAACGCCTGGCGGCGGCTGGACGCCAGGGACTTGACGGAGGAAGGCACCTGAGCGGTGGCCGTGGCCGAATCGGCCCTGGAGACGAGCACACGCACGATGACGCTGTGTATCCACCCCGGAAGGAACCCCAGGCGCCACCCATACAGCCCAAAGGCCGCCCGCGCAGCCCCCGAACTCGATTGTTGATGCGCGGCCAACGCCGACCCGGCCAGTCTTAACGGAAGCTTGACGCCTCCACCCCTGTGATCCGTGGGCCCGGACGTAACTCTCTGCTTACGCTGGTGCCGCCGTCCGCGTGATGGCCGGAATCGCCTGCCGCCCGCACACAGGAGCACGCCGATGGCCACGACCGAACACCCTCCGCCCAGTCGCTTGCGCGCCTGGATGCTGGAGGGGCTGTCCGACATGGGCAAGGGTCACGGGGCCAAGGCCGCGCACCCCGAGGAGCAGCCCGCGGACGAGGGTCAGCCCTGGTACCGGGTCATGTGTCTGACCGGCGTCGACTACTTCTCGACCCTCGGCTACCAGCCGGGCATCGCCGCCCTCGCGGCCGGTCTGCTCTCCCCCGTGGCGACCATCGTGCTGGTGATCGTCACCCTGGCCGGCGCTCTGCCCGTCTACCGACGGGTGGCCGAGGAGAGCCCGCACGGCCAGGGCTCGATCGCGATGCTGGAACGGCTGCTGACCTTCTGGAAGGGCAAGCTGTTCGTCCTGACCCTGCTGGGTTTCGCGGCCACCGACTTCCTGATCACCATCACCCTGTCGGCGGCCGACGCCTCGACCCACCTGATCGAGAACCCGCACCTGGAAAGCGCCCTGCACGACAAGCAGATGCTGATCACGCTGGTCCTCGTGGCCCTCCTGGGCGCGGTCTTCCTCAAGGGCTTCCTGGAGGCGATCGGAGTCGCGGTCGCCCTGGTCGCCGGCTATCTCGCGCTCAACGCCGTCGTCGTGGTCGCCGGGCTGTATCACGTCGTCACCGAGGGACATGTCGTCACCGACTGGACGAACGCCCTCACCGCCGAGCACGGCAACGTCTTCGTCATGATCGGCGTGGCCCTGATCGTCTTCCCCAAGCTCGCGCTGGGCCTGTCCGGCTTCGAGACGGGCGTCGCCGTGATGCCGCACGTCAAGGGCGACCCGGGCGAGACCGAAGAAAGCCCCAAGGGGCGGATCCGGGACACCAAGAAGCTGCTCACCACCGCCGCCGTGATCATGAGCTGCTTCCTGATCACGACGAGCTTCATCACCACCCTGCTGATCCCGGAGAAGGAGTTCGAGCCGGGCGGAGAGGCCAACGGCCGTGCCCTCGCCTATCTCGCGCACGAGTACCTCGGCAACGCCTTCGGCACGGTGTACGACGTCTCGACCATCGCCATCCTGTGGTTCGCCGGCGCCTCCGCGATGGCCGGACTGCTCAATCTGATGCCCCGCTATCTGCCGCGCTACGGCATGGCACCGCACTGGGCGCGCGCGGTGCGCCCGATGGTCATCGTCTTCACCCTGGTCGCCTTCCTGGTCACCTGGATCTTCGACGCGGACGTCGACGCCCAGGGCGGCGCGTACGCCACCGGCGTGCTGGTGCTCATCAGCTCCGCCGCCATCGCCGTGACCATCGCGGCCCGCAAGGCCGGTCAGCGCAACTGGTTCATCGGCTTCGCGGTCATCTCGGTCGTGTTCCTGTACACGACCGTCGTGAACGTCATCGAGCGCCCCGACGGTGTGAAGATCGGCGCCTGCTTCATCGCCGGCATCATCCTGATCTCCCTGCTCTCGCGGCTTCTGCGCGCCTTCGAGCTGCGCGTCACCAGCGTGAACCTCGACGACATGGCGGAACGATTCATCCGCGACATCGCCAGCCGCAAGATCCGTTTCATCGCCAATGAGCCCGACAACCGGGACAAGGCGGAGTACCGCGAAAAGGTCGAGCAGATCCGCGTCGACAACGACCTCTCCGAGCAGGAGGACTTCGTCTTCGTCGAGGTCACGGTCACCGACCCGTCCGAGTTCGAGGCGGGCCTGATCGTGCGCGGCCAGGTCATGCACAACCGCTACCGCGTCCTGACCCTGGAGTCCTCCTCCATCCCCAACGCCCTGGCCGCACTGCTGCTGCACGTCCGCGACACGACCGGCCGCATCCCGCACATCTACTTCGAGTGGACCGAGGGCAGCCCCTTCGCCAACTTCCTCCGCTTCTTCCTCTTCGGCCAGGGCGAGGTCGCCCCGGTCACCCGCGAAGTGCTGCGCGAGGCCGAACCGGACCGGGATCGCAGGCCCCGCGTGCACACCGGCTGACACGTGCCCAGCGGCCCGCCCGGCCTCGCACATCAGGATCGCGTCAACGATGAACCGTTAGGCGTCAGAGCACCGTCAGCGGCGTTCGCTCGAACGCCGATTCCCCCTACCGTCGGCATTGTGGACGGAAGCAGCGCACGCCCGGCCCCGACCGGTGACCGCCAATGGCACGACAGCGCACGGTTCGCCACCGGCTGTGCCCTGACCTTCCTCGGCATGACCCTGGCGGTCGACTGGGACGCGCACACCCTCACACCACCCCGCGCCATGCTGTGGCTCGTCATGACCTCCCTGCTCTTCACGATCCTGCTCCCGCAGCGCGTGACGGCCGGCCCCGGCTGGCTCGCGGTGCGCGGCCTGGTCCGGCGTCAGGCGGTGCGCACGGACGCCCTGGTGACCGTTCGGCAGTACGGCGATGTCTCCGCGCACCTGACCCTGCGCGACACGGACGGCCGCCGCCTGGAACTGGACCCCCGGGTCCTCCTCGCCAACCCGCTGCTGTGGCACGAACTGGACACCGGTGTACGCCGCTCCCGGGCCGGCGGGACGCTGCTGGAGGGCCTCGAGGTACTGGAACGGCTGCGGCTCCAGATCGACGAAGCCGAGGCGCGGGCGGTGCTCAAGGCATCGGGGATCGTCTGACGCTCTCTCCCCGAACCGACGGCCGGCGTCACGACCGGAGCCGCGCGAAGCTGAGGTAGGCAAATCCCTCGCCCTCGCGGGGCGCCCGGGTCCATGACCGCGTGGTGAAGGTGTGGAGCTTGCCCTTGGTCAGCGCGAAGCGGGGAAGGGAGAGCCCGAGTTCGCGGTGCAGGGCTTCCAACGCACGCCGTTCGCACTCGGGTTCGCCGTCCTCCTGGCGGAACAGCCGTGCGGGGTCCAGGGCCTCGGGTATCGCTCCGGAACGCTGGATCTCCGTGCCCCGCACGGTGAACGCGTAGAGCTCCACACCCTGTTCGGCCACCGACACGTGGAACGCTCCCGGGTGGCCGCCCTGAGACGATCGACTTGGATCGACCCACACCACCACCGCACGACCGACCCCCGAGGAGGCGGCCGGTGCCGGGGACAGGAACAGATGGTTCAGGTGGTGGTGCGAGTGGCCGTCGAAGGCGAAGGCCCACCCCCCGGCGGTACGGCCGACGGCGACCACGGCCCGGTCCTCCCAGAGTTCCACGCCCTCCCGCTCGTGCGGCGCGGGTGCCCGCCAGGACACCCTGAGCGGATCCGCGGGCGCGCTCAGTTCGGCGCCTTCCTCGCCGATCAGGGCGGGCAGGCGGGCGGGATCGACCCCCTCGACCCAGACACAGCGGTACCCGTCGAACGGCCGCTGGTGCCCGGCGGTTTCCGTCAGCCAGGCGAGGCCGGGCGGGTCGAGATCGGGCACCGGCTCGGGGGCGGGTCCCGTCTCCCCGGCCCTCGGTGTCGCGAGGAGCTCCCGTCCACGCTCGGGGGTGATCAGCGGACCCAGCACCGGATCCGCGAGCAGGCCGATCGGGGCGATCAGGGACGGCCCGGGTGCCTCCCACCGCGGGAGCGCCTCCCGCAGCACCCGCCACGCGGCGTCGCCGGCCCCCCAGCGAGCCGCCTCCCGGGCCTCGGCGACGGCCCGGCCCCACACTCCCGGCGGCGCGTAGCGATGGCTGCCGTCCCGCATCGCGCTCAGCACGGCCTCGGCGGTCTTACGGTCCGCCCCACGGGCGTGCATCATCCCGAGCCAGTGGTCGTCCCCGCCCAGCCGCCGGCCGCCGTCCGACGCCGTCATGGCCTCCACGGGCAGAAGCTCGGGCAGGTAGCGCGGGTCGGCCACCAGATGGCCGTACCCCCGGGAACTGCGCGGAGCCCGCAGGTGCAGGAGCTGATCGAGCAGGACGGCGCTGCGGGGCCGCCCGAAGGACCGCGCCTCCTCCAGGAGCGGCTGAGCCTCCTCGTACCGCCCGCGCAGGGCCAGCAGGCGGGCCTCCTCCACATGGGCGTCCTGGGCACGCGTGGTCGCGTTCACGAAGTCGGCTCTCCCGGCCCGTTGGGAGTGGAAGCCGCGGTACATGGCCTCCATGTAGGCACGGAACGACGGGTAACGGTCCGGCAGTTCACCGCTCCAGCCCTTGTACACGTAGAGCGCCCACTCGCCGTCCTGGTCACTGTCGCCCGGGTCGAGCAGGGCGTGCGACATGTCCGAATCCGTCTCCAGCCGGAGCGCCCGTCGCCACATCCCGGCCAGCAGGACGTCCTCCGTGCGCGGGTTGTCGCCCAGGTTCTCCTCGTACATGGGGGCCATGTCGTACGGGTCCCCGAACCAGTCGATGTCCGCGGCACCGCCGAGCTGATAGATCCCGGCCGTCTGATCGACGCGCCACCCTTCGCTCACGGCCAGGAACTCCCGGTACGACGGCGGCAGCCCCCGCCCCAGCCGGGCCTCGGCCGCGGCGATCGCCGCCTCGTCCGCCCCGGGTCGGCCCAGCGGCACGTCGGTGCCGTCATCGTCCTCGTCCCCCTCGTCCCGCGGAACCCACTCCTCCTGCCAACGCCCCAGGAAGCCATGCCAGTTGAACGGCTCGTCACTCATGCCACGAATAGTGGCATCCGGCACTGACAACGCCCCCTGACCAGGCACGACCGGTGACCAGGCACGACCGGTCCGCTACGGACAGCGGTACCAGTCGCGGCGGGTGCGGAAAAGGCTCCGCCCCGGCCACCTACGGCCGGGGCGGAGCCCTTCTTCACACACCTACTTCGAGCTCAGTCCTCGTACGCGTCCAGCGGCGGGCACGAGCACACCAGGTTCCGGTCGCCGAAGGCCTGGTCGATGCGGCGCACCGGCGGCCAGTACTTCTCGGCGGCCGACACCCCGGCCGGGAACACGGCCTCCGCACGGGTGTACGCGTGCTCCCACTCCCCGCCGAGCGCGTCGGCGGTGTGCGGGGCGTTGTGCAGCGGGTTGTCCTCGGCGGGCCACTGACCCGACCCGACCTTCTCGATCTCCGCACGGATGGCGATCATCGCATCGCAGAACCGGTCGAGTTCGATCAGGTCCTCGGACTCGGTCGGCTCGATCATCAGCGTCCCGGCCACCGGGAACGACATCGTCGGCGCGTGGAAGCCGTAGTCGATGAGCCGCTTGGCCACGTCGTCGACGCTCACGCCGGTCGCCTTGGTCAGCGGCCGCAGGTCGATGATGCACTCGTGCGCGACCAGCCCGCCCGGGCCGGTGTAAAGCACGGGGTAGTGCGGCTCCAGCCGCTTGGCGATGTAGTTGGCGGACAGCACGGCCACCTGCGTGGCGCGCTTCAGCCCCTCGCCGCCCATGAGACGGACGTACGCCCAGGAGATGGGCAGGATGCCCGCGGAGCCCCACGGCGCGGCGGAGATCGGGCCGACACCCGTCTCCGGACCGGCGGCGGGCTGGAGCGGGTGGTTGGGCAGGTACGGCGCCAGGTGCGCGCGCACACCGACCGGGCCGACACCCGGACCGCCGCCGCCGTGCGGAATGCAGAAGGTCTTGTGCAGGTTCAGGTGCGAGACGTCACCGCCGAAGTGCCCGGGCTTGGCGAGCCCCACCAGCGCGTTGAGGTTCGCGCCGTCGACGTACACCTGCCCGCCGGCCTCGTGTACCTGCGCGCAGATGTCGGCGACGTGCTCCTCGAACACACCGTGCGTCGACGGGTACGTGATCATCAGCACGGACAGCTCGTCGCGGTGCTTCTCGATCTTGGCCCGCAGGTCCTCGACGTCGATCTCGCCGTCCTCGGCGGTCTTCACGACGACGACCTTCATGCCGGCCATGACGGCGCTGGCGGCGTTCGTGCCGTGCGCCGAGGACGGGATGAGGCAGACGGTCCGCTGCTCGTCGCCGTTGGCCCGGTGGTACCCGCGCACCGCGAGCAGCCCGGCCAGCTCACCCTGCGACCCGGCGTTCGGCTGGAGCGAGACCTTGTCGTAGCCGGTGACCTCGGCGAGACGTTCCTCCACCTCACGGATGAGCGTCAGATAGCCCTGCGCCTGCTCGGCGGGCGCGAAGGGGTGCAGCTGCCCGAACTCCGGCCAGGTGACCGGCTCCATCTCGGTGGTCGCGTTGAGCTTCATCGTGCAGGAGCCCAGCGGGATCATGCCGCGGTCCAGCGCGTAGTCCCGGTCCGCCAGCCGGCGCAGATAGCGCAGCATCGCGGTCTCGGAGCGGTGCTGGTGGAAGACGGGGTGCGTGAGGTAGTCGTCGCCGCGCAGCAGGTCGCCCGGAAGGGTGTCCTCGGTCGCCGCGTCCAGTGCCTCGATGTCCCCCTCGACCCCGAACGCCGTCCATACGGCGCCCAGCTGGGCCCGCGCGGTGGTCTCGTCGCAGGCGACGGAGACGTGGTCGGCGTCGACGAGGCGCAGGTTGACGCCGTTCTGGCGGGCGGCGGCGACCACCTGGGCGGCCTTTCCGGGCATCCGCGCGGTCAGCGTGTCGAAGTAGGAACCGTGCACGACCTCGACGCCACCGGCCGTGAGCCCCGCGGCGAGGATCGAGGCGTAACGGTGGGTGCGCCGCGCGATGCCCTTGAGCCCCTCGGGCCCGTGGTAGACGGCGTACATCCCGGCCATCACGGCCAGCAGCACCTGAGCGGTACAGATGTTGCTGGTCGCCTTCTCGCGCCGGATGTGCTGCTCACGCGTCTGGAGAGCGAGCCGGTAGGCCTTGTTCCCGTCGGCGTCCACGGACACGCCCACGAGCCGCCCCGGCAGGCTGCGCGCGAACTTCTCGTGCACGGCCATGTAGCCGGCGTGCGGACCGCCGAAGCCCATCGGCACACCGAACCGCTGCGTCGTGCCGACCGCGATGTCCGCCCCGAGCTCGCCGGGCGACCGCAGCAGGGTGAGCGCGAGCAGATCCGCGGCGACGGTGACGAGCGCACCCAGCTCGTGGGCCTGCTCGATGACGGGCTTGATGTCCCGTACGACACCGGAGGCGCCCGGGTACTGAAGGAGCACGCCGGTGATCTCACGCGAGGCGATCTCGGCCGGAATGCCGTCGCTGAGGTCGGCGACCACGACCTCCACCCCGGTGGGCTCGGCGCGGGTCTCGATCACGGCGATCGTCTGCGGAAGCACATCCGCGTCGACCAGGAAGAGACCCTTCTTGTTCCGGCCCATGCGCCGTGACAGGGCCATGGCCTCGGCCGCCGCGGTCCCCTCGTCCAGCAGCGAGGCACCGGACGTCGGCAGTCCGGTGAGCTCGGCGACCATGGTCTGGAAGTTCAGCAGGGCTTCGAGCCGTCCCTGCGAGATCTCCGGCTGGTACGGCGTGTAGGCGGTGTACCAGGCCGGGTTCTCCATGACATTCCGCAGGATGACCGGCGGCGTGAAGGTGCCGTAGTACCCGAGCCCGATCATCGAGTCCAGCACCTGGTTGCGGTCGGCGAGCGACCGCAGCTCGGCCAGCACCTCGGGCTCGGTACGCGCCCCGGGCAGGTCGAGGGAGTCGGCGTTCTTGATCACGTCCGGCACCGCGGCGGCGGTCAGTTCGTCCAGCGAGCCGTACCCGACCTGGGCGAGCATCTTGGCCCGAGCCTCATGATCAGGGCCGATGTGGCGCTGCTCGAAGGGGATACCCTGCTCGAGCTCGGAGAGCGGAATGCGGTGGGCGGTCATTGCGGAGGCCTCCTGGTCTGACGACCTTCGAGGGGCACCACGGCGCGGGTACCCGAACGGCCTCCCCCTCTGTCATCTCAACCTGAGAGCTTCACCGGACAGCCCGAAGGCCGTCGGCTTTCACCGTCGGTGAGAGCGGAAGCCGTCGACACCCGCCCTGCTTTCCAGAGTGACCTCGTCCGTGCGGTACGTGAGCCTGAGAGATTCCGGGGAGGATTTGCTCCTTCGGCGCCTCCGGTGTTCTCCGGAGGACTCTCCCGCACGGGGTCAGCAGCCGCTAGTCAGCCTACCAGCGAGGTCGGCGCACGGACCTTCAAGTGGCCGCTCTCACCAATCTGCCTTTTCGTAGTGCTTACGGATGAGTTGCGACCAAGTGGAGGGCCCGTGCAGACCGACATCGATCCGCGCAATCTGATCGGCCGCAAGGCCTTCGACCGCAACGGCACCAAGATCGGCACCATCGACGAGGTCTATCTCGACGACGCGACGGGAGTGCCGGAATGGGCGGCGATACGCACGGGCCTGTTCTCCCGGGACGCCTTCGTACCCCTGGAGCCCAGCGAACTGGTGGAGGGCACCCTCCACGTCCCCTTCGACCGCACCCTGATCAAGGACGCCCCCGACTTCGGGGTGGGCCGCCACCTTTCCCCCGAACAGGAACTCCAGCTCTACCACCACTACGGCCTCGACGTCGCCGCCTCGCCCCCACCGCCCGACCGGGACTTCGGCAAACTGGCGGGCGCGGAGGATCCCGACAACAACGGCCCGAAGACCACTCACCCGCACCCCTGAGGGCGCACAACGGCGGCTCCGGTACGCCCCAGCGCCCCCGCCCGCCCTACCCATGCGCCACAGGCGGCTCCTGCGCCCCCAGTCCCCCGCCGGCACCGGTCGCGGCTCCCTCGCCGCCCTCATCTCGTCCGGACCGCCCCTCCACCAACGGCAGGGGCTCCGCGGCCTCCAGGTCCGGGTCCTCGACCCGGAACGTCCGCACCCGCCCCGGCTCCGACCAGGGCGTCTCGAACCGCACCGTCACCCGTCCCAGCCCGCTCCCCTGCACCCACCCGTGCCCGAACTCGGCGTGCCGCACATCGTGCCCCGCGTGCCACCGCCGCTCGGTCACGTCCTCGGCGTGCCCCGCGGCCGCCGCCTCTTCCTCACCGTGCTCCGCCGCCTCCTCCACCCGCTCCCCCGCGGCCTGCGCGAACAGATCCTCCTGCGTGTAGTCGGCCAGCCCGCTGACCCCGACCCCGAGCAGCCGTACGCCACCCGTCGTGTCCACGGAATCGAGCAGCCGGGCGGCCGCCTCCCGGACCACGCCCGGATCGTCCGTGGGGCCGCGCAAGGTCTCGGACCGGGTCAAGGTCGAGAAGTCGTACCGCCGCACCTTGAGCACGATCGTCCGCCCGGACAACCCGGCACCCCGCAACCTGCGCACACAGCGGTCCGCCAGCCGCTGGACCTCCAACCCCACCCGCACCCGGTCGTGGATGTCCACGTCATAGGTGTCCTCGACCGACACCGACTTG
Organism: Streptomyces sp. NPDC098781; assembly: GCF_044759995.1. NCBI lineage: Bacteria > Bacillati > Actinomycetota > Actinomycetes > Kitasatosporales > Streptomycetaceae > Streptomyces > Streptomyces sp. NPDC098781. The sequence continues at coordinate 9,771 of NZ_JBIWAK010000001.1, read as the reverse complement.
GCCTCCCGCTCGGCCACCACGGGCCGCTCGTCGTGCGCCAGGGCCATCGCGTACAGGGCGTGCCCATGCGCCTTGCCCAGCAGCCGGACGAGCTCGTCCTCACCCGCCTCGGCGATCTCCTCGACTGTGTGGATGCCGGCCCGCCGCAGATGGTCCCCGGTCGCCGGGCCCACCCCGGGCAGGGTCCGCACCGACATCGGCCCGAGCATCGCCCGCTCGGTGCCCGGCTCGATCACCACCAGCCCGTCGGGCTTGGCCTCCTCTGAGGCGATCTTCGCGAGCATCTTGGACGCGGCCAGCCCCACCGACCCCGCCAGCCCCGTGCCGGCCCGTATGTCGGCCCGCAGCTTCGCTCCCACCAGCCGCGCCGACGCCTCATCCCAGGCCGCGTCCCCGGCCTCCAGATCCACGAACGCCTCATCCAGGCTCAGTGGCTCCACCAGCGGCGACAGCTCGCGCAGCAGCGCCATCACCTGCTCGCTGATGTCGCGGTAGATCCCGAAGCGCGGCACGAGATACGCGGCATTCGGCGCCAGCCGACGCGCCTGCCCCATGGGCATCGCCGAGTGCACCCCGAAGACCCTGGCCTCGTAGGAGGCGGTGGCGACGACGCCCCGCGGCCCGAGCCCGCCCACGATCACGGCCTTCCCGCGCAGGCTCGGCTTGGATGCCTGCTCCACCGAGGCGTAGAAGGCATCCATGTCGAGATGCAGGATCGTGGGCGCGTTTCTCACACCTCTGATGCTGCCTCACGCCACTGACAATGACCTGGGGGTCAGACCGCCCGGTTGCGCCGCCGAGCCAGCTCGTCCGCCGGGTTGTGCCCGACGAGCGTCTCGCCGGTGTCGATCCGCTCCCCGTGCAGCTGCGAGAGCGCGCTCTCGACGTCCCGCCACACCACGCCCACCGCGATACCGAAGATCCCCTGCCCGCCCTGGAGCAGCGCGTGCACCTCGTCGGGCGACGTGCACTCGTACACCGTCGCGCCGTCGCTCATCAGCGTCATGCGCTCGAGATCGCGAAAGCCCCGCTCCCGCAGATGCTGAACGGCGGTGCGGATGTTCTGGAGCGACACACCGGTGTCGAGGAAGCGCTTGACGATCTTCAGGACGACGACGTCCCGGAAGCTGTACAGCCGCTGCGTCCCCGACCCGTAAGCGGGCCGCACGCTCGGCTCGACCAGGCCGGTGCGGGCCCAGTAGTCCAATTGCCGGTATGTGATGCCGGCGGCCGCACACGCCGTCGGACCGCGATACCCGATCTCCTCGGTCGCCATGGACGCCGCCCCTCCGCCGCTGCTCGGCACGGCCGTCGGTCGCTGCGAAGCGTGATCCGCGATGCCGTGAAGCGGGTACGGTCCGCTCGCCCCGAGACTGCGCTCGGGAACTCCCCCAGCCGTACCGTCGCCGCTGCTTCTCACGCCGACCTCCGTCCTTGACCTGCCTTCTCGACGGTAGGCAGTCACCCGGGGTGCGTCAACGATCGCCACACTCGGCACGCCGAGTGATAATCACCCTGAGAGTGGTTTCCCGTACCCCACCGCGGGGAAAGGCTAGCCGAATGCGCTCGGGGCAGGGCTCAGGACGCTCTCGCTCGCCGCTGGCATTTGCCGGCATTCGAGCCGTGACCGGCTGTGGGCCGTACCCTCACGGACCGAGAGTCCGCCCGGCACCACCCACACGACCTCACTGACTGCTGGTGCCGAAGTCCTCCGGCGAGATCTGGTCGAGGAACTCGCGGAACTTCTCCACCTCGTCCTCCTGCTCGTCCGGGATCGCGATGCCGGCGTCGTCCAGCACCCCGTCGCTGCCGTAGATCGGCGTTCCGGTGCGCAGGGCCAGCGCTATGGCATCGGAGGGGCGGGCACTCACCTCGACGCCGCTGGCGAAGACCAGCTCGGCGTAGAACACGCCTTCACGGAGGTCCGTGATGCGTACTTCGGTGAGCTCCTGACCGACGGCCTCCAGCACGTCCTTGAACAGGTCGTGGGTCAGCGGTCGCGCGGGGGCCATGCCCTGCTGGGCGAAGGCGATCGCCGTCGCCTCCCCCGGTCCGATCCAGATGGGGAGGTAACGGTCGCCTCCCACTTCGCGCAGGAGCACGATCGGTTGGTTGGAGGGCATTTCGACCCGGACACCTACGACATCGAGCTCGTTCACACAGCAACCCTAGGCCGTGCTCGGGACGTTTGGGTAGTCGGGCCGGGAACGGGTGGCCGATCCGGCCTCCCTGTGCTTGTCCCGCTCAGGGCAGCCGCACCCCGAGGGCGGTCTGCACCAGCGCGGCGTGCAGCTTCACGGTGAGCCCGGCCAGCTCCTTGGCACGCGCCTCGGCATGTGCCCTGGTCTGGGGGTTGCGGTGGCGGCGCAGCGGCGCCACGACCTGGTCCACGAGCCCGGCCTCACGGTCGGCGGCGGCCTTCATCACCCGAAGATGCCTTGGCTCGATCCCGAACCGCCCCAGCTCGGCCACGAGCGAGGCCACATTCACTGCCTCCGCGTCGTACGCCCCGTCCGGCAACGCAGTGATCAGCCCGTACGACTCCCACTCCGCGAGTTCCCGCTCACCGATCTCGGCGGCCGCGAGCAGCTCGGCCCGACCGATCCTGGCCGGGGCGGGCCCCTCCACGGGCTCCAGGACCGTTTCTCCGTCCCGCTGGCGGCACACGGCCGGCAGCGGTGCCGCCTCGCCCCGCTCCATGGCGTCAAGGTGCTCCCGGATCACCTTGAGCGGCAGATAGTGGTCACGCTGCATCCGCAGGACGTGACCGAGCCGCTCGACGTCCTGCGCGCTGAACTTCCGATACCCCGAGGGGGTCCGCCGGGGCTCGACCAGGCCTTCCGACTCCAGGAAACGGATCTTGGAGATGGTGATGTCAGGGAACTCGTCGCGCAGCACGTTCAGCACCGTGCCGATGCTCATCAGCCGACCGTCCGTGGCGGCGGTGCCGTGCCTGGCACCGCCGCTCGGTGTTTTCAGCATGGACCTTCCCTGGGTCTCCCCGGACGGACTCCGGGGGAGGGTCAGTAGCCCCGCTGGCTCGCGTAGAAGACCAGCCGGTACTTGCCGATCTGCACCTCGTCACCGTTGTTCAGGGCGACCTGGTCGATCCGCTCGCGGTTGACGTACGTGCCGTTCAGGCTGCCGACGTCGGCCACCGTGAACGAGCCGTCCTGAAGGCGGCGGAACTCCACGTGCCGGCGCGAGACCGTCACGTCGTCCAGGAAGATGTCGCTCTGTGGGTGGCGTCCGGCCGTGGTCAGATCGCCGTCCAGGAGGAACCGGCTGCCCGAGTTCGGGCCGCGGCGCACCACCAGGAGCGCGGAGCCCAGCGGCAGCGCGTCGACGGCCGCCTGGGCCTCGGGCGAGAGCGCCGGGATCTGCGTCTGACCGGTGGCTTCGGCGTCGTAGGCCTCGAGACCGGAGATGGAGATCGTGGAGGTCGTCTCGGACGGACGCTCCGGCGTCGCGCCGGCTCGCAGCGGGGCGCCGCAGTTGGAGCAGAAGCGGCTGTTCTCCGCGTTGCGGTTACCGCACCTCGTACACACCAGGGCCGACATCGGGGAAAACCCTCCACCCGTACTTGAGGCTGACGGTTGCCCGAAACCTATGCCGCCGGACTGGCCAGGGTCAACCGACGGCGCGCCCTGACCTCCCGAAATGTCACCGCCCGGACCAGGCACCTGGTCCCTGAACAGTGGGCGCTGGACGTCCTCGTCCCCCTGTGCGCGGTGACGAGCGGTCGCGTTGGCGTTGTCCTCTCGCGCGCTCTTGCCGAACAACTTCGCAAACAACTTCACGGGCGATTCCCCTTGACCGAAACAGACCCGCCCGTGGGGCAGGACGAACCCTGACTGCACTCTCTGGCCGACCCGGACATCTTCACAACGTCCGTCTGCACCTGACAGTTTCCACCACGCACCACCCATTCGGTGCGCCGACCCCCCGCAACCTCATGCCCTCCTCGGACGTCCCCCATGCACCGTCGGTTCACTGGGAGGACGACCGAGCGTAGTCAGGCCGCTTCGCCGCTCGCAAGGCGTCCACGACGATCTTGTCCGACTGCTCGATCGTCACGGTGGCCTGCTCCTTCTCCAGGGTCTGCACCACGCCTCCAGGAATGTTGAGCGCCGGCTCGAGGTCCTGCGGTTTGCCGATGACCTTGAAACGATAGGGGGCGTTGATCTTGTTCCCGTCGACGCTCACACCGTTGCCGGAATCCGTCAGATAGGTGCCGGCGACAACGCGTACGTCGTTCACCTGGATCGCCTCGGCACCGGCAGCGCGCAGCTCCTGGATCGCGTCGAGCAGCATGTCCGCCTCGACCGTTCCCTTCGTGTCGTCGATGGTCATCGTGATGCCGGGTCCCTGCGCGGCCACGGTGCCCGCCAGAATGCCGAGTTGCCTCTCCTTCTCGACCGTCTGCTTGCGGGCCTCCTCGGCCTGGTTCGAGCTGTTCTCCAGTTCGTCGCGCTGCTTCTCGAGACCCTGCTTCTCGTCCTCTAGACGCTGAGTACGGTCGTCCAGTTCATCGAGGATGCGAACGAGATCTTCCTGACGTGCGCCACGCAGGGCACCGTCACCGTCGCTGTTCGACGCGACCTGGACGGCCAGGCCGAATCCGAGGCCGAACAGCAGCAGGGCGACGATGAGTTGGGCCCGGGTGACGCGCGGCGGCCACAGCCCCTGCGCCAGCCGCTGCCGACCGGTCAGCCCGGGCTCCGGGCGCTCATCGGGCGTCCCCGTGCCCTCGGAGGCGTCCCCGGCCTCGGCCGCGCCCGGCGCAACCTCGTCGGGCAGTTCCTTACGCAGCCTGTTCTCCGTGGTCTCGTCGTGATCGCTCATCGGCCTCACGCCCGGAACACGTGCCGGCGGATCGCCGCGGCGTTGGAGAAGATCCGGATGCCGAGCACCACGACGACACCCGTGGACAGCTGGGCGCCCACACCCAACTTGTCGCCCAGGAACACGATCAGCGCGGCCACGACCACGTTGGACAGGAACGACACGACGAAGACCTTGTCGTCGAAAATGCCGTCGAGCATGGCCCGCAGACCCCCGAAGACGGCGTCCAGCGCCGCCACGACGGCGATCGGCAGATAAGGCTCGACGACCGCCGGAACCTCAGGCCGGACCAACAGTCCGGCCACGACTCCCACGACGAGGCCCAGTACGGCGATCACGATGTGCCCTTCTCGGTTTTCTCGGTGTTCGGCTGTGCTGTACGTACGATCACGCTCGGTGCTGCGGGCAGCCGGAGGTCGTCCTGCGCGGAGATACTGGTCCGGATGCCGAAGTTCTCCTGCAAGGCATGCAGGTACAACCCGTCGGCACTGTCCTGGAACCTGGTGCTCAGCCGCTCGCCGTCCCCCACCGCGAGCACCGTGTACGGCGGCACCAGCGGCTTGTTGTCGACCAGTATCGCGTCACCCGCGGCCCTGATCGCCGACAAGGCGGTAAGTCGCTGCCCGTTGATCGAGATCGCCTCGGCACCCGACTGCCACAGCCCGTTGACCACGCGCTGCATGTCACGGTCGCGCACCCGCCCGGTGTCGGAGAATCCGGACGCCCCTCGGGGGTCACTGCCGCTCTCCGTGCCCGCTTCCTTGGCATCGTCCACGACGAGTTTCACTCCAGGGCCGTGCACCTCGACAGCGCCCGCCAGAACCCCCACGAGCTCCGCCTGGTCGCCGCCGGTCGATTTCAGCGCCTCACGCTGCCGTGCGCTCACGTCGGCGCGCAGGTCGTCGACGCTGTCCTCCAGCTTGTCCGCGGCCGCCGTCTCCCGGTCGATGCGGTCGATCAGCTCCTCGCGCTCCTTGGCCACCACAGGCGCCGCCACACGCGCCTGCGCCGCCCCTACGGTCACCACCAGCGCCGCGAGCACCAGACCGACGGCCAGCCCCAACTTCGCCCTGAGCGTCTTGGGCATGCCCCCGTCACCGGCGGCCTTCTTACGCGCGGCCGCCTCGGCGTACCCGTCGTCGAGGCTGTGATCCATGACGTTGGTGAGCAGCGACATGGACGCGTCCGGGCGCGAAGGCGGCGTGGATGTGCTCCGAACGGGGGGCGGCTGCGGCATGCAGGACATCGTCGCACGTCGCGCGTACTACCTCCGAATGGCCCCACCGGCGTGCCGGACAGGCCCCGTTCGGGGAGACCTGTCCGACACGCGCGCGTTTGGCTTGCCTCAGCGGCCGGCGCTGTCCACGACCGCCGACCACTCGTCGAGCAGGGCCTGCGCGGACGCGTCGTCCGGCCCCTCGGCCCACAGATGCGTGACCGCCTCGGCCGGGTCCGGCAGCACCATCACCCACCGCCCGTCGGTCTCCACGACCCGCACTCCGTCGGTCGTGTCGACAAAGCGATCTCCGGCCTCCTCGACGACCCGCCGCATGACGAGCCCCTTGACCGCCCACGGCGTCGCGAGATCCCGCTTGATGACATGCGCCCGCGGAATCCGCGCGTCGATCTGGCTGAGCGTGAGCTGCGTCCGCGCCACCAGCCCGATCAGCCGTACGAAGGCCGCCGTGCCGTCGAAGACGCTGCTGAACTCCGGGATGATGAACCCGCCCCTGCCGTCACCACCGAAGATCGTCGTGTCGTCGCGACCGACCCGGGTGAGGTCATCCGGCGAGGTCGTCGTCCACTCCACCTGCGTCCCGTGATAGGCCGCCACCTGCTCGGCGATCCGCGTGGTGGTCACCGGCAGCGCCACCCGCCCGCTGCGCCGCTCAGCGGCCACCAGGTCGAGCATCACCAGCAGGGCTCGGTCGTCCTCGACGATCCGCCCCTTCTCGTCGACCAGCGACAGCCGCTCGCCGACCGGGTCGAACCGCACCCCGAACGCGGCTCGCGCGGACGCCACGATCTCTCCCAGCCGCACCAGCCCCGACCGCCGGGTATCCGCCGACTCCGTCGGCCTGGACTCATCGAGACCCGGGTTGATCGTCAGCGAGTCCACCCCGAGCTTGCCGAGCAGACTGGGCAGCACCAGCCCCGCACTACCGTTCGACGCGTCCACGACGACCTTCAGCCCGGACTCCGAGATCCCGGTCGTGTCGACGTTGCGCAGCAAAGACCCGGTGTACGAGTCGAAGACACTGGACGGGAAATGCAGGTCCCCGATCTCGCCCGGGAAGGCACGCCGGTACTCCTGTCGGGCGAAGACCCGGTCCAGCTTCCGCTGGCTGGCCTGCGACAGGTCGGCTCCCTGCCCGTCGAAGAACATGATGTCGACAGAGTCCGGCACTCCCGGCGTCGTCCGGATCATGATCCCGCCGGCACTGCCCCGCGCGGTCTGCTGCCTGGCGACGGGCAGCGGTACGTTCTCCAGGTCCCGTACGTCGATGGCGCTGGCCTGGAGAGCGGAGATCACCGCCCGCTTCAGCGCGCGTGCACCTCGGGAGTGGTCGCGGGCCGTGGTGACGGTGGAACCCTTCTTCAGGGTCGTCGCATACGCGCCGGCCAGCCGCACGGCGAGTTCCGGCGTGATCTCCACGTTAAGGATTCCGGAGACACCACGGGCACCGAAGAGATGCGCCTGTCCCCTGGACTCCCAGATCACCGAGGTGTTGACGAAGGCGCCGGCCTCGATGGTCTTGAACGGGTAGACCCGCACATTGCCCTGAACGATCGATTCCTCACCGACCAGGCACTCGTCACCGATGACCGCGCCGTCCTCGATCCGCGCGGCACGCATGATGTCGGTGTTCTTTCCGACGACGCAGCCACGCAGATTGCTGTGCTGGCCGACGTACACGTTGTCGTGCACGACGGCCTTGTGCAGAAAGGCCCCGCTCTTCACGACGACGTTCGAGCCGACGACGGTGTGTTCCCGGATTTCCGTGCCGGCTTCGACCTTGGCGTAGTCCCCGATGTACAGGGGTCCGCGGAGAACGGCGTCGGGATGCACTTCGGCACCTTCGGCCACCCACACACCCGGGGAGATCTCGAAGCCGTCGAGTTCGACGTCGACCTTGCCCTCGAGCACGTCGGCCTGCGCCTTCACGTAGCTCTCGTGCGTGCCGACGTCCTCCCAATATCCTTCCGCGATGTAGCCGTAGATCGGCTTGCCTTCCTTCATCAGCTGCGGGAAGACATCGCCGGACCAGTCCACGGGAACATCGGGCTCGACATAGTCGAAGACCTCGGGCTCCATGACGTAGATGCCGGTGTTCACGGTGTCCGAGAAGACCTGCCCCCAGGTCGGCTTCTCCAGGAAGCGCTCGACCTTGCCCTCCTCGTCGACGATCGTGATGCCGAATTCCAGAGGGTTCGGCACACGCGTCAGACAGACGGTGACGAGGGCACCCTTTTCCTTGTGGAAGTTGATCAGCTCGGTGAGGTCGAAGTCGGTCAGGGCATCGCCGGAGATGACGAGGAAAGCATCGTCCTTCAACGCCTCTTCGGCGTTCTTGACGCTTCCGGCGGTACCGAGTGGCTTCTCCTCGTTGGCATAGGTGAGCTCCATTCCGAGCTCTTCACCGTCACCGAAGTAGTTCTTGACCAGCGAAGCCAGGAACTGAACGGTCACGACGGTCTCATTCAGCCCATGCCTTTTGAGCAGCCGAAGTACGTGCTCCATGATCGGCCGGTTGGCCACCGGCAGGAGCGGCTTGGGCATGCTTGAGGTCATGGGGCGAAGGCGCGTGCCTTCGCCTCCGGCCATCACAACGGCCTTCATGTCGGAAGCGTCCTCCTCGCAGAGACGACGGTCTAGCCGACTTCACCCGTCCAGATTGTCCCGCACTTTTCCGCCGCGGGCCATCGAGCCGCTACGCCCGATTCAATCGGCGAGATCATTCGGCCATGGCATCCGCACGAACCAGGCGGCGGACTTGTACCACGTAGAGGACTCCTGCCCACCAGTACAGGGTTGTACCCCATCCAGCGAACGCCCATCCGAAAATAGCAGCGAGTGACGGGATCCACCCGCTTCCATCACTGAGCAGCAGCAACGGGAAGGCGTACATCAGGTTGAACGTGGCTGCCTTCCCGAGGAAGTTCACCTGCGGAGGCGGATAGCCGTGGCGTCTGAGGATGCCCACCATCACCAGCAGAACCAGCTCTCGCGCCAAAAGTGCAGCGGTCAACCAGAGCGGCAGAATCTCGCGCCAGGTGAGCCCGACCAGAGTCGAGAGGATGTACAGCCGGTCGGCTGCCGGGTCGAGGAGCCGGCCGAGGCTGCTGACCTGGTTCCACCGCCGCGCGAGCTTGCCGTCCAGGTAGTCACTGATGCCGCTCAGAGCCAGCACCAGGAGAGCCCAGCCATCGCTCTTCGGCCCGCCGAACTCGGGCCTGAGGATCAGCCACAGGAACAGCGGCACGCCAACGAGCCGCGCCATGCTGAGGATGTTGGGGATGGTGAGGACTCGATCCGTCTGGACGCGAGTCTCCTGGACCTCCACCCGAGGGCCTCCTGTGGAAAACGTACCTACGATGCCCCCTGACCCTACCTCAACGCAAAAAAGCTCTGGCCCTCGGGCTGTAATGCCCAAGAGCCAGAGCTCTAAAAGGAGTTCGGCGGTGTCCTACTCTCCCACAGGGTCCCCCCTGCAGTACCATCGGCGCTGTAAGGCTTAGCTTCCGGGTTCGGAATGTAACCGGGCGTTTCCCTCACGCTATGACCACCGAAACACTATGAAACTGTGACCGGACACAACACGGTCGTTGTCTCAGAACCAACACAGTGGACGCGAGCCTCTATGGACAAGCCCTCGGCCTATTAGTACCGGTCACCTCCACACATTACTGTGCTTCCAGATCCGG